>NZ_LIFX01000012.1:281928-282229 GCF_001297775.1 Trabulsiella odontotermitis
GCACCCCGACCCTGAACGGGACGGCGGCGGCTGGCGATATTGTTACTATCCGCGACGGCAGCCAGATCCTGGGTTCCGTGACTGCTGACAGCAACGGTAAGTGGACCTTCACCCCGGACACGGCGCTGGCAGATGGCAACCACAACTTTGCCGTCACTGCCACCGATCCGGCTGGCAACCATAAAGAGAGCGGCAGCTTCCCGATCGTCGTTGACACCACCGTGCCGGATTCAAGCAGCGTGGTGGTGAACGACGATGTGGGTGACAAGACCGGCCCGATCGCCGACGGCGACACCACCGA
>NZ_LIFX01000013.1 GCF_001297775.1 Trabulsiella odontotermitis
ATGAACCTGCAGGCGGCCAACAACCTGTTTACCACCCGTCTGCATGACCGTCTCGGTGAGACGCACTACGTTGACGCGCTGACCGGTGAAACTGCGGTGACCAGCATGTGGCTGCGCAACGTCGGCGGGCACACCCGTCAGAAAGACAGCAGTGGTCTGGTGAACATGCAGAGCAACCGCTATGTGATGCAACTGGGTGGCGATATCGCGCAGTGGAGTTCTGACGAGGCTGACCGTTATCACCTCGGTGTGATGGCCGGTTATGCCAACCAGAAGAGCCGAGCGGTCAACCATCGTAACAGCAACCACGCCACCGGCAGCATCGACGGTTACAGCGTCGGCGTCTACGGCACGTGGCTGCAGGATAACGACACGCTGGAAGGCGCATATGTTGACAGCTGGGCGCAGTACAACTGGTTCGATAACACCGTGTCCGGTGATGACGTTGCGGCGGAGTCGTACAAATCCAAAGGCTTCACGGCGTCTGTGGAATCCGGCTATACCTGGAAACTGGCAGACATCAGCGAACGTAACGCGCTGTACATCCAGCCGAAAGCGCAGGTCACCTGGATGGGCGTGAAAGCGGATTCGCATAAAGAAACCAACGGCACCCGTGTCGAAGGCAATGGTGACGGCAACATTCAGACCCGCGTTGGCGTGCGTCTGTACGGCCACGGCCACAACAAACTGGACGATGGTAAAGGCCGCACCTTCCAGCCGTTCGTGGAAGCCAACTGGATCCACAACAGCAAGGACTTTGGTGTGTCGCTGAACGGTCAGCAGGTAGAGCTGGCAGGCGCCCGCAATATTGGTGAACTGAAAGCCGGTGTTGAAGGTCAACTGACGAAGAACGTCGCCCTGTGGGGTAACGTTGGTCAGCAGGTTGGCGACAAAGGCTACAGCGATACCGCTGCGATGGTGGGGATTAAAGCCTCGTTCTGATGACGTAGCAGGTTCACGTGACAAAACAAAACCGGGGAAGTGGCTTCCCCGGTTTTTTTACATCAGAACTGATAGATCATTCCTACGCCCACAACGTCATCGGTGGAGATACCGTTGTCGGAATAGAAGTCATCGTCTTCATCCAGCAGGTTGATTTTGTAATCAACGTACGCGGTGAAGTTTTTGTTGAAGTTGTAGTACGCACCCACTTCAACATAGTTCACCAGATCCTGGTCTACATAGTCGTAACCATTGCTGGTGTTGTAGTCGTTACCGCCGAGATCTTTCCCTTTCGAGTAAACCCACGCCAGTGACGGACGCAGACCGAAGTCGAACTGATACTGCGCGACTGCTTCAAAGTTCTGCGTTTTGTTGGCAATACCGTCATCACCGTACGGGGTCATATTGCGGGTTTCGGCATACATCATCGCCAGGTAGATGTCGTTCGCGTCATATTTCGCGCCAAACGTCCATACTTCCGCGTTTTCACCACCCGCGTATTTGACGTAGCGGTTACCACTGCCTGCACCATAAGCGACCTGGTCATTGGTACGGTCAGAAGCGGAGTATGCCGCACCCAGGCTCAGACCAAAATCAAAGTTATAAGTGGTGGACATCGCGTAGCCGTCACCGTTATCGTAACGAACGTCTGAATCGCCACGGTTCTTGGTGCCTTCCTGATCTTCACTGGCATTGGAGCCTTCGTTATTGCCCTGGTACTGCAGCGCGAAGTTCAGGCCGTCCACCAGACCGAAGAAGTCTGCGTTGCGGTAGGTTGCCACACCGTTGGCACGGCCAACCATGAAGTTATCGGTCCAGGTGTAGGAGTCGCCACCGAACACTGGCAGCATATCGGTCCAACTTTCAATGTCGTACACCGCGCCATAGTTACGGCCATAATCAAAAGAACCGTATTCGCCGAACTTCAGGCCGGCGAACGCCAGACGGGTGAAGGAATTGTCAGTAGCATCTTCGGTATTGTTAGCGTAGGTTTTGTATTCCCACTGGCCGTAGCCGGTCAGTTGGTCAGTAATCTGTGTTTCGCCTTTAAAGCCGATCTGCACGTACGTTTCATCGCCGTCGTCACCCGGGTTATCGGAAAACGTATGGCGTGCATCGATTTTGCCGTACAGGTCAACTTTATTGCCGTCTTTATTGTACATTTCAGCCGCATTTGCAGCGCCAGCCAGTAATAAGGCAGGCACAATAATTGCCAGAACTTTTCTTTTCATTATATATTCCCTTCAGATTATAATTGACGTGAATATTTGTAATGCCGTCATGGATTACAGGGGAAATACTAGCCATATAGTTCAGTTTAATTTAAAAGAAAAATGTAATTAAATTATTTGTAATATTGCAAAATGTTTCTAAATCAGGCGTTATAAATATAATGAATGCACAAGATCGAAACTATTTATCTCATTGATTTATAATGAATTGATTGTGGTTATGAAAACTCATTAATAATCGATTGTTGATATGTATGGTGGCCGGGAAAAAAAATACCCAACGGGGGGGTTGGGTAAAGGATTAATCAGGAAGTTATAACGAGGGCAGTGTGAAACAACTAAGGCTAATAACGGAAAAATAATGACATGAAATGGACGAAAATAAAAGTCTGCAATCGGATATTTTAATTATTTGGCTGTGCTATCAATAGTGAAAATAAATACACGGAAATAATAAATGGGGGGTGGCGACTGGCTGTGTATTTTTGTGATACTCTCAGTCCAACTTTGTCTTGTCCGGTTACGCCCATGCAGGAAAACATCTCGTTAAACGTCCCGACACCGCAAGCTACTGATGCAAATGCGGTGGATCCTAACGCGCTCCTGACCCGGTTGCTGAGCATTTATGATGTCAAAACCCTGGTTGCACAGCTCAATGCGGTGGGGGAGCAACACTGGAGCCCCGCGATCCTAAAACGCGTGGTGGAGATGGCGCGTGCGGACAAGCGGCTGAGTGAAACCGAATGCGCGCGGCTTTCCGCGTTGCTGCCAAAACCGCCGCAGCACCATGCGCGGTATGCGTTTCGCTTCGTCGATCTCTTCGCGGGTATTGGCGGCATTCGCCACGGCTTTGAAGCCATTGGCGGGCAGTGCATTTTCACCAGCGAATGGAATAAACACGCGGTTCGTACTTACAAAGCGAACTGGTACTGTGATCCCGACCAGCATCAGTTTAATGAGGACATCCGCGACGTCACCCTCAGCCACCGCCCGAATATCACTGATGCCGCCGCCGCAGAGCATATCCGCGCGGTCATCCCCGAACATGATGTGTTGCTGGCCGGTTTCCCCTGTCAGCCGTTTTCGCTGGCGGGCGTTTCGAAAAAAAACGCCCTCGGGCGCGCCCACGGATTCGCTTGCGATACGCAGGGGACGTTATTTTTCGATGTGGTACGCATTATTGACGCCCGCAGACCGGCGATATTCGTGCTGGAAAACGTCAAGAACCTGAAGAGCCATGATAAAGGCAAAACGTTCCGCATTATTATGCAGACGCTCGATGAACTCGGTTATGACGTTGCCGATGCCGCCGAGATGGGGCCGGACGATCCGAAAATCATCGACGGGCAGCACTTCTTACCGCAGCACCGGGAGCGCATCGTGCTGGTGGGTTTTCGTCGCGATTTAAACCTGCAACAGGGCTTCACCCTGCGCGATATCCCCGCGTTTTATCCGTCACGCCGTCCCACTTTTGGCGAATTGCTGGAGCCGACGGTCGACGCTAAATTCATTCTGACGCCAGTGCTGTGGAAATACCTTTATCGTTATGCGAAGAAACATCAGGCGCGCGGCAACGGTTTTGGTTTCGGCATGGTGGATCCCACCAATCCGCACAGCGTGGCGCGAACGCTGTCCGCCCGTTACTACAAAGATGGTGCCGAAATCCTGGTCGATCGCGGCTGGGATAAACCGCTCGGCGAACAACATTTTGATGATCCACAAAACCAGCAGCGTCGCCCGCGTCGTCTGACGCCACGCGAATGCGCCCGCCTGATGGGCTTTGAATCGCCGCAGGGTTATCAGTTCCGCATTCCAGTGTCGGACACGCAGGCTTACCGGCAGTTCGGTAATTCAGTGGTGGTGCCAGCCTTTGCGGCGGTGGCGAAAATGCTGGAGTCACGCATTTTGCAGGCCGTGGCAATGCGGGAAAAAGAGGCAAAACGTGGCGGACGTTCACGATAAAGCCACCCGCAGTAAAAACATGCGCGCCATCGGTACGCGGGATACGGCTATCGAAAAACGGCTCGCGCTGCTGCTGGAATCCGCCGGGTTTACGTACACCGTGCAGGATGCGTCGCTGCCGGGGCGACCTGATTTTGTGGTCGCCGACTATCAGTGCGTCATTTTCACCCACGGCTGTTTCTGGCATCACCACGACTGCTACTTGTTTAAAGTACCTGCAACGCGTACCGATTTCTGGCTGGAGAAAATCGGCAAAAACGTCACCCGTGACGAGCGTGATATGGCGTTGTTGATTGAGCAGGGCTGGCGGGTGCTGGTGGTGTGGGAATGCGCGTTGCGGGGGCGAAAAAAACTCAGCGGCGAGGCGTTAACCGCACGGCTGGAAGAGTGGATCTGCGGCGGTAACACCGCCGCACAAATCGACACTCAGGGCATTACTTCTTCACTTCGCAGGGCGTGACTTCCGGGCGACCCGGCAACAGATATTTGCCCAGCGTTACCAGCACCACGGCGAAAATAATCACGGCCAGCGCCAGCCACTCGACCTGAGAAAGATGCTCGCCGCCAAACCCGGTGCCCAGCAGAACGGCAACCACAGGGTTTACGTACGCATAGCTGGTGGCAATCGCCGGGGAGACGTTGCGGATCAGGTACATATAGGCATTAATGGCGATAATCGACCCAAACAGCGACAGATAAC
The DNA here is from genome assembly GCF_001297775.1 of Trabulsiella odontotermitis. Taxonomy (GTDB): domain Bacteria; phylum Pseudomonadota; class Gammaproteobacteria; order Enterobacterales; family Enterobacteriaceae; genus Trabulsiella; species Trabulsiella odontotermitis. Next base: position 4,837 of record NZ_LIFX01000013.1, read on the forward strand.
CCACCGCCAGAAACCCGGACATCGACGGCATAACAGTCAGTTTCTCGCCAGTCAGGAGCGAGGCGCACATCAGGACAATCCCCGCCGCCAGCATTTCAATCGCCCCCGCCATCATGCCGACCGGCAGTTCAATGCGTGAACCGTACACCGAGCCAAACGCCCAACTGACGGAGCCGATCAGAATGAGGATGGCGCCCCACGGGTTGCCGCTCAGATTCCCGCCGCTGTTCAGCAGAACAATCCCGGCGAGACCGATGGCGATGCCCAGCCATTCCAGCTTGCGGGTGGCAATACCGAAAAAGCGGCTAAAGCAAAGGGTGAACAGCGGCACGGTGGCGACCATCACTGCGGCGATCCCTGACGGCACGTGCTGGTGCTCAGCCACCGTCACGAAGCCATTACCCACGGCCAACAGCAACACGCCAATCAGCGCGGCATTCAGCAGCGGGCGACGCGCCGGAAGCTTATGCCCGGTCGCCAGCAGAAAACCTAACAGTAAAACACCGGCACAGAGAAAACGAACGCCCGCCATCATGAACGGTGGCCAGCTTTCCACGCCGATGCTGATAGCAAAATAAGTAGATCCCCAGATGATGTAGAGCGCAAAAAGTGAACTCAGGAGCGGCAGTAACTGTCGGACGCGCATACTTCCTCACGGCAAAATAGAAAGGTCGCTTATAGTAAACGTCAAAACAACCTGGCTGGCGAGAGTTAAAGTTATCACAACAATGTATTAAATTTGTTGACAGTAAGCGCTATATGCAGGTGCAAAATTTTACTTCATACTTTATCTGTACAGACTAAAAAACAAAGGAATACGATTTTGGCGGGTTCAAGTCTTTTAACACTTCTGGATGATATTGCGACGCTGCTGGATGACATCTCCATGATGGGCAAACTGGCGGCAAAGAAAACGGCGGGTGTGCTGGGCGATGACCTGTCGCTTAACGCGCAGCAGGTATCCGGCGTACGGGCGAACCGTGAACTGCCGGTGGTCTGGGGCGTTGCCAAAGGTTCGTTCGTCAACAAGGTGATTCTGGTGCCGCTGGCGTTGTTGATCAGCGCCTTTTTGCCGTGGGCGATCACGCCGCTGCTGATGATTGGCGGGGCGTTTCTCTGCTATGAAGGGGTGGAGAAAGTGGTGCATACCCTGCATGCCCGTAAACATCAGAATGATGAACAGGCGCGCCAGCAACGTCTGGAGGCGCTGGCAAATCAGGATATGCGCGTGGTCGAGCGCGATAAAATCAAAGGGGCGATCCGCACTGATTTTATTCTTTCGGCAGAGATCGTGGCGATTACGCTCGGCATCGTCGCCGATGCGCCGCTCCTCAATCAGGTGTTGATCCTGTCGGGGATCGCCATTCTGGTGACCATTGGCGTGTATGGCCTGGTGGGTGTCATCGTCAAACTGGATGACATGGGTTACTGGCTGGCGGAAAAATCCAGCGTGCTGGCGCAGGCACTGGGCAAGAGTCTGTTGTTTATCGCGCCGTGGCTGATGAAATCGCTTTCTGTCGTGGGAACGCTGGCCATGTTTCTGGTCGGTGGCGGGATTATTGTTCACGGCCTGGCGCCGTTGCATCACGCCATTGAAGCCTTCACCGCTGAACAGGTGAGTGCGGTGCAATGGCTGCTGCCAACGCTGTTTAATCTCGTGCTGGGTTTTATCGTTGGCGCGGTGGTGTTAGCGGTGGTGAATGTGGTGAGCCGGTTGCGTTCATCATAAGAATAAAGTTCGGTCTGCCATTATGCAAAACGGGCAAATTTCGTCTAAGGTGAAAAAGTTTCACCCTGATACAGGAGGCAATGATGGTCTTTTTGGTCAGTGATGAAGTTAAGCCTAAAAGCGGCGGGCCACGCATGGTCGTTACCGGCTACTCCAGCGGAATGGTGGAGTGTCGCTGGTATGACGGTTTTGGCGTGAAGCGGGAAGCTTTCCGTGAAGATGAACTGATGCCCGGCGACGGGCGGGTTCGGGATGAGGCGTAACGACAACGCCCGGCGATTTCGCCGGGCGTTTTACTGGTTAATCTGACTGTGTCCTGGCGGGACAATCAGGGGCTTGTGTGCAAGGTGAAACATCCGAGGAGAAACCGTCGTGGCTGAAGATGCTCAGCCGCCGTAAAAATCCGGGACGGGTGGTCAATTTTTGTTTCGTCATCGTACTCTTTTTCTCAACGCTGCTGACCTGGCGCGAGATCGTCGTGCTTGAAGATGCCTATATCTCAAGCCAGCGCAATAACCTCGAAAACGTGGCGCATGAAATGGATGCGCAACTGCAGTTCAACGTCGATCGTCTGCTTTTTTTCCGCAATGGCGTCCAGTCCGCGATCAGCACGCCGCTGGCCTTTGACGTGCTCAACAACGCGCGGGGCGAATTCGAACAGAAACGCCAGGCGCCCGACTGGAGCATCACGATCGACAAACGCCGCACGTTGCCGGTGTTTGGCGTATCTGATGATTTCGTCAATAAAACCTCCATCCTCAACCGTGACAACGCGCTACTGGAAAATGAAATCACCGCCACGCTGGAACTGGGCTATTTGTTGCGGCTGTCGCACAATTCGCAGCGCCTGGCGGAGCGTATGTTGTATGTGTCGCGTGGGGGCTTTTTTCTCTCCAGCGACCCGAGCCAGAATGCTCAGGCCATTATTTCCACCTATTACGGACTGGTGACCAGCCCGTGGTTCGCGATGCAGTCACAGCGCAACAATCCGGCGCGGGGCATTCGCTGGAATACGATCCAGGCGTCTGACAGCGTCGCGACAGAAGCCCAACTGGTGACCGCCTCCGTCCCCATCGACGTCGATCATTACTGGTTTGGCGTGCTGGCGATGGATTTTTCCGTCAGCGAAATGAAGGCTTTTCTGATGAGTGCGGTGGAAGGGGAAAAAGAGGGGGAGTATCAGCTCTACGACAGCCGCATGAACCTGATTGCCACCTCGGCGGGGACAAATGACTATCCCACACGCCTGACCGTACGGGAAGAGGCGCAGCTGTCACATGAATTCAGCTTTGATAACCGTGGCGGAGTGCGCCTGGTGACCAGCTACATCAGTTGGGAAAAGCTGCGTAATTTCGACGGCGTGCTGCTGCGCATTCATCACCTGCACGAAGGAGTGCGCGGCGACTTCGGCAGCATCACCATCGCGCTGGCGCTGGTGTGGATGTTGTTCACCATCATGCAACTTATTGCCTGGTGGGTGATCCGCCGGATGGTCGCCAACATGGCGGGATTGCAGGAATCGCTGCAATGGCGGGCCTGGTATGATGCGCTGACCCGGCTCTATAACCGTGGCGCGCTGTTTGAGCGCGCGCTTGATGCCGTCCAGGATTGCAAACTGAAGCAACTGCCGATCTCGGTCATTCAGATTGACCTCGACCATTTCAAACGCATTAACGACCAGTATGGCCATCAGGCAGGTGACCGGGTGCTCTCGCACGCCGCCAGCCTGATCAGCAGTAAAATCCGCGATACCGACATCGCCGGGCGTGTTGGCGGTGAAGAGTTCTGCGTGGTGCTGCCGGGGGCCTCCCGCGAGATGGCGCTGGAAATTGCTGAGCGTATTCGTTCTCGCATCAATATGCGTGAAATTCTGGTGGGGAAAGGAACCACCATGCGCATCAGCGCCTCACTGGGAGTCAGCAGCAGCGAAGAAAACGGCCAGTACGATTTTGAACTATTGCAGTCTGTCGCCGATAGCCGCTTGTATCTGGCGAAACAGGGCGGGCGCAACCGGGTCTGCGCTTCGGATGTGGATACGTTATAAACGATAACCTGTTTTAGCCTGATTTGCTTTATGGCCTAAGAATAATCCTAAAAATTCGCGAGAAGAGAAAATAATGCGCCTGGAACCGATTTCTTAAATACCAGTCGGCGTGCGGGATTGCTGCGGAGTCTGAGTAAAAACCAGGCAATTTCAATTATTTCCCTTAAGAATAATCCTTGTCTCGCAAAATAATTGCGGATAATGTTTCCATCGCATCAGATTTCCTGGTGTAACGAATTTTCAAGTGCTTCTTGCAGTCGCAAGTTTTGATCCCGACCCTCACTGGCGGCGGGATTTTTTTCAGCCGTGGCTGGCTAGCGATTGACCTCAGACACGCTGAAATCATGCACATCCAGCTCAAAGGCTTCCGCCAGCTCGCGCCAGGTGTGATACTCGCGTCCGTCAATGCTGACATGATGCGGGTCGTCGGCACAGCGGTGCACTTCGCTTTCACTGATTTCGTTAATGGCCGCCAGCAAGGCATCAACGTCAACGTTCACCTCGCGTTTGGCGGTGTCACTGTACTCTTTGGCGATTTTCATTAACTTACCTCTCAACACATGCGGCAACCCCAGTAAGTATAGACGCCGATAAAATCATCATTCGCGCACGCGGGCGCTGTCAGGCATTCTGATTTGTTCTACACTGCACAAAAGCAATCAGGAGATGACAGGTATGCAGGTGAATGACCGGGTAACGGTAAAGACGGATGGCGGTCCGCGACGTCCAGGCGTAGTGCTGGCAATTGAAACGTTCAGCGAAGGGACGATGTATCTGGTATCACTGGAAGATTATCCGTTGGGCATCTGGTTCTTCAATGAACTCGGTCATGCGGACGGCATTTTTGTCGAGAAGGTAGAGTAGGGTATTGAGGTATCTGACAAACGGCGGCACGTGCCGCCAGTTTGTCAGGATCAACGCATATTGACGTAAATGCCTGAAGTCACGTTATCAGTCAGTCGAACGACATGATAGATAACCTGTTTATTATGCGTTTTTATTTTCTTTTTAATATTACCTTTATGTGATGATACGGTTTTAGCTTTAATATTCATCTGATCTGAAATCTGGATGGTTCCCTGTCCGGACATCCACATTTTTAACATACTGGATTCAGTACGGCTTAATGATAACGTCGGTAGATTAATCTGCGTAACGCTATCTTCTTCTGTTTTCAGTAGATCACCTAAAATATCGTCCAATGATTCCGGTTTTATTGATTTAGAGCTAATAAGCAAATTTTTCCGGACCAGTAAATACTCATCGAAATGAATATTCGCTATTGCCATGAATACAATGAACAGCGTCCTGGGATGTTGATTAATGATCTGCTTGATCAGCTGACTGCTTCCAGGGTCGTGGATGAAGCAATCTTCATTAATGAACACGACAGACGGCTGGCGTGCATCACAGACTTTGGCGAGTAAGTCGACGTTGTCGACATCGCAGATATCACGTTTTTTCACCCCCCGACTTGCCAGGTACCCGGTCAATCCCAGCCGGGTGTAACTGCATAGATCCATAATAATCGTTGACATGGCATACCCTCACTCAATGTGTAACGATAATTAACCCATCGCCTTGACCACTGCCAAACGGCCTGAATTTAATCCTTAAAAAAACAGGCGAAGGCAATCAGGCGACCTCAACTATCCCGTAAAGTGTCTTATAATTTGCCAGGAATCGTCTCAAAGTAAAGTAAATGTTATGTTCTGTGAACTGCGTAAAAACAAATAAGCCGCACCAGATATATCCTGGAAGATGTTTTTAAAGTTTTATTTTAAGATTTTCCTTAGGGTAACAATACAACGATCAGGGGGAATTTATTTTCGGCAGCTCACTGATAATATCTGCAAGTAGGTCAAAAATCTCACTAAATAAATGTTCGCAGAAAGGTGCAATCAATGGCATTAACGCCGACATCAACAAAATCCCGACGGTGAGGGTAATCGGAAAGCCGATGACAAACACCGAAAGCTGAGGCGCCATTCGGTTAAGCATGCCTAATGCGAAGTTGATGGTCAGCAGCAGCGTAATGACCGGCATCGCCAGCATCAGACCATTGAGGAAGATAAGCCCACCGGCCCGGGAAAGCGCCATAAACGCGTTGCTGTTGATAGGCTCGCCGCCGATGGGCAGCGTATGGAAGGTATCCACCAACAGCGACAACAGCCACAGATGGCCGTTAAACACCAGAAACAGCAGCATGGCGAGCATATCAACGATGCGCGCCAGCACCGGCATGTTCAGGTTGCTGCTCGGATCGACGAAGGTGGCGAACGACAGGCCCATCTGCAGACCAATCACTTCCCCCGCATAACGCACGGCGGCAAAAGCAAACTGCATGGTGAACCCCAGCGCCACGCCAATCATCACCTGTTGCATCGCCAGCCACAGCGCATTGGGGGAAAAGAGGGTGACGTCAGTCGGCGGTAGCGTCGGAGCGATAATAAACGTAATGATTAACCCCAGCCCCAGCTTCACCCGTTTGGGTATCGATCTTTCGCTGAGAATGGGAGCGGTAGAAATCAGCGCCAGCACGCGCAGCATCGGCCAGAAATAAAGACTCAGCCAGTGCAGCCACTGATCGCTGCTCACCTGCAACATGGCGGGTTATCCGATGATGTAGGGCAGGTTGGTGAACAACGTGCGCACATAATCAATCAGCAGGTTCAGCATCCACGGACCGGCGACGATAATAGCGATAAAAACGGCAATGATTTTCGGAATGAACGACAGTGTCATTTCGTTAATCTGCGTGGCGGCCTGCAGAATACTGATCAACAGACCGGTGATGAGCGAAACCAGCAGTAACGGCGCCGCCAGCGTCAGCGCCATTTTCATCGCTTCCGTACCCATCATCATGACCGATTCGGGTGTCATTGTCGGGCTCCTTAACTGTAAAAACTCTGCGCCAGCGAACCGATCAGCAACTGCCAGCCGTCGACCAGCACGAAGAGCATGAGCTTAAAGGGCAGGGCGATGGTGGCAGGCGGCACCATCATCATCCCGAGCGCCATTAACACGCTGGCGATCACCAGGTCGATAATCAGGAACGGAATGAATATGGTGAAGCCAATCTGAAAGGCGGTTTTCAGCTCGCTGGTGACGTATGCAGGCAGCAAAATACGCATCGGCACCGCTTCCGGTCCCTGCAATGGCGCGGTATTGGACAGGCGGGCGAACAGCGCCAGATCGGCTTCGCGGGTCTGGCGCAGCATGAATTCGCGCAGCGGCTGCGCGCCTTTATCCAGCGCCTGCTCCATTGAAATTTTGTTTTCGCTAAACGGCTGGTACGCGTCGACATAAATTTTGTCGATCACTGGCGACATAATGAAAAAGGTGAGAAACAGCGCCAGCCCAAGCAGCACCTGGTTTGGCGGCGCGGACGGCGTACCGAGCGCGTTGCGCAGCAGGCCAAAGACGATGATGATGCGGGTAAAGCTGGTCATCATCAGCAAAATGGCCGGAATAAACGTCAGTGAGGTGATGAAAACCAGCGTCTGAACCGGCAGCGACCAGCTCTGGCCGCCGTTCGGTAATGGCTGGCTGACCAGCCCGGGCAACTGGGCAAAGGCGGCAGGGGATAACAGCCACAGCACCAGCAGGGAAAGGCGTAATACACGGCGCATCAGGATCTCCCGGAACGCTTCATTATGTTCTTCATCATCGAGGAGAAATCGGGTGCAGCCGCTTTCTGTTCTTCACTCTCAACGGGTGCGGGAGGCAATGTGTGCAGCAGGGTGACCTGGTTTGCCGTCACGCCGAGCACCAGGCGGGCATCATCCACATTGACAATCACCACGCGCTCGCGCGGGCCAAGGGAGGTGCTGGCGCTGACTTTCAGACCCTGCGAACCGGTCGGCTTAATGCCACCGAAACCGACGCGTTTCACCAGCCAGGCGGCGGCGAGGATCAACAGGATAACACCCAGCAGGGCGCCGCTGACCTGTATCAGCGGCGACGTGCTATCAACGGTTGGCTGAGTAACGGTAGCCTGGGTTTTCATCTTAACGGCTCAGACGGCGCATCCGCTCGGACGGCGTAATGATGTCGGTAATACGCACGCCATATTTGTCGGCAACAACGACCACTTCACCCTGGGCAATCAGATAGCCGTTAATCAGAATATCCAGCGGTTCACCCGCCAGACCGTCCAGTGACACCACAGAACCCTGCGTCAGGCGCAACAGCTCTTTAATGGTCATCCGGGTGCGGCCCAGTTCCACGGTTAATTTCACCGGGATATCCATGATTAAATCGATATCCTGCAATGTGCCGCTGGCATCGCCGCCGCCCAGTTGCTGGAATACCGCATCAGCGGCGCTTTTACCCGTCGTGGTTTTCTGCTCGTTTAACGCCTCAGCCCACAGATCGTCCACTTCTCCGCTGTTTTCGTCGGACGGGTTATTAATATCACTCATTTGGGCTGTTCCTCATTCAGCGAATTCAGTATCGGGTTTATCAAATGCTCTACGCGTAGCGCGTATTGACCGTTGAGCGTGCCGTAATGGCTGGTCAACACCGGTACACCGTCGACATGGGCAATAATGCGATCGGGCTTATCAATGGGCAGCACGTCGCCGGGTTGGAGCTTCAGAATTTGCGACAATCGCATGGAGATATCAGCAAAGTTAGCGACCAGTTCCAGTTCCGAATGCTGTACCTGGCGCACCAGATTCTCACGCCAGTTCTGGTCTTCGCTGCGGGAGTTCTCCAGCGGCGGGTTGACCAGCAGTTCGCGCAGCGGCTCGATCATGCTGAACGGCAGGCAGATATTGAACTCCCCGGTCAGGTTGCCGATCTCAACATGGAACGGTGTATTCACCACGATGTCGTTCGGGGAGGTGGTGATATTGGTAAACTTCACCTGCATTTCGGAACGTACATACTCAACGTCCAGCGGGTTGATGGCTTTCCACGCGTCGCTGTACGCTTCCAGCGCCAGTTTCAGCATGCGGTTGATGACCCGCTGTTCGGTATGGGTAAATTCGCGGCCTTCCACTTTCGTCGGGAAACGACCGTCGCCGCCAAACAGGTTATCGACCGCAATGAACACCAGACTTGGTGAAAAGACAAACAGCCCGGTGCCGCGCAGCGGCTTCAGGTGGATCAGGTTCAGGTTGGTCGGCACCGGAAGGTTACGGGCAAACTCATGATAGGGCTGAATACGAATGGCCCCGACAGTAATATCCGGGCTACGGCGCAGCAGGTTGAACAGCCCCATACGGAACTGACGGGCAAAACGCTCGTTAATGATCTCCAGCGCCTGCAGGCGCTCGCGCACCACGCGACGCTGGGTATTCGGATCGTAAGGACGAATATCGGTATCGCCCAGATGACCCCCTTGCGGCTCATCGGACTGATCACTGTCGCCATTGAGCAGTGCGTCGATTTCGGCCTGAGAAAGAATGCTATCGCCCATGTGATTACCGCAGAATGAATGCTGTGTACAGAACGTCAGTCACTTCCTGCTTGGGTTGACCCGCAACCAGCGGCTGAGACAGCGTGCTCTTAATCGCCTCGACCAGGTTCTGCTTGCCGACATCGGTGGCAAGTTCATTGGCGTTCTGGCGGGAGAAGAGCAGCAACAGACGGCTGCGTACTTCTGGCAAATATTCGCTAAGGCGTAAGCGGGTCGCTTCGTCTCCCAGACGCAGCGTGATACCGACATACAGAACGCGGTCAGCATCCCCCAGGTTTACCGTAAAGGTATCGAGAGCATAGAACACCGGCGCCGGTGGCGGCGGTGGTTGGTTAGCGGCTACCGGGGTAGGTTGCTGCTGCATACGCCAGTAACTATAGCCCGCGGTAGCGCAGGCGGCGAGCGTCACCAGCACCAGCAACGGGACCCAGATTGAGCGCTTACGTTTTTTACTGAGAGCAGAGTCTGTCATCTGTTACGGTCATCCTGTTTACAGCTTATCGGTTGATTATCCCGTCTCGCGCGTCGGTCAAAGCGCGGAAAAGACGGGAATAATCACGCTACCTCTGGCGTTAGGCGAAGATGTCGACAGCGCCGTTACCCCGCGAGAGGGATTGCAGACTGGCGGGCACGAGTAAGGCCTCGTCGTTCTCCGCCTGCAGCCCGCCATTGCCGGATGAACCCGACGCGTGCTGTTGCTGTGCGAAGGACTGCTGCTGTTGTTGTCCGCCGGAGCTTTCACTGCTGATGCTGCTCTGCCCCAGTTGAATGCCGTTATCGGCCAGTTGAGTACGCAGAACCGGCAATGCGGCTTCCAGCGCGGCGCGAACGTGGCTGTGCGGCGACACCATCTGCAACTGCGCCTGGTTATCGTCCACCTTGAGGGTGATATGTACCTGACCCAGCTCTTCCGGGTGCAGACGCAGTTCGGCGGTCTGCTGGCCCTGACGGGTAAACATCGTAATGTGCTGGCTCACCGACTGCTGCCAGTCCGGGCTGCCGAGCGGGGCGTTTACTGTCGCCGCGGCGGCAGACGGCTGCGCCACAGGTTGCGCGGTGGTGTGGCTCATCACCGGCGCCAGTGGGGTGGTGGAGGCGGTTGCGGACGTTGTACTGTCGGCCTCGGCATGCACGGCGGCGCTGGCGGCCAGCGACGTGGTCTGCGCGAAGGCGGCGTTGTCTGCGCCTTTCACCGCTTGTGCAGGTGCTTTCGCGTCGCCTTTCGTTGTCATCCCCGGCAATGCTTTATCCGCCCCTGCGCGGGCAGCGGTCGCGGTCGCCAGCCCCGGCACTGACGCGCCCGCAGTCGCGGCCACGGTGCGCGGTGCCGTCACGGTCTGCGGCTGCGGCAACATCGCCATCAGCGCGCTGAGGCTTGCCAGTTCATCGTCGTTGAGCGCGGTATCATCGGCCGGTTTTTTCAGGGCGTCTTTGCTGTTATCGGTCTGCGCGACAGCCTGCGACGTATCAACCCCCGTCAGACGTGAGGTGAGGGAGGTCAGCAGCGCCTGGGCGTCTGACAGCGCGTTCGGGTCCGTCAGCGTCGCTGTGTCATCCTGCTGATTTAGCAACTGACTCAGCTTTTGCGCACTGGTTTTGATATCGCCCTTCGGCAACCCGGCGGCGACGTTTTGTAGATCGGCCAGCGTCAGCGCGGTTTTGCCTTCGCCAGTGCCTTTACCGCTGAGCGCACCCGCCAGCAGTGAGAGAAAATCCTGCGCATCACCGGAAAATTTCGCCGTTTGACCCGCGGCGGCATCGGTATCGCTAAGGATAAGTTTCGGCAACGTAATCATTCGGGTTTCCTTAAGGTTGCGCGTTGAGCGAATTCATCCATTTTCTTCTGATCGAGACGGTTTTCCGCCATTTGTGCGGCGGCGGTTTGTCTGTCCTGCAGCGTCTGCCATGCCTGCAAACGCTGTTTTTTCTCGCGCCAGAAATTCAGCGCCTGATCCACTTTCTGCGTCCATTGCGTCAACTGCTGTCGATGCTGGTCGATAGCCTTTTCCAGCGTGTCGATAAACTGCTGGTAATTTTGCCAGCGCAGACTGCCCATCCCGCGGGACATATCCCCGGCGAGGTTGTGCTGATATTCCAGCTGATAATCCATCAGCATCTTCAGTTGTTCTTCTGCCTGCTGGCAGCCGCGTCGCATCTCACCCAGGCGTTGCGCCGCATTTTCGACTTCCTTTTCGGCCAGCTCTTTTAGCGTTGTTAATGCACCATGTTCCGCCATGACTGCTGTCCTCCTGCTTCATCACGCCGACGGGAATATCAATTCCAGCGCCTGTAGCGAATCTTCCCATCCTGCGCGTTCAAAAATGCCTTGTTGTAAAAAGGCTTCCAGCTGTGGCCAGAGCGCAATGGCTTTGTCCAGCATCGGATCGCTGCCTTTGGCATAGGCCCCGACGCTCACCAGATCGCGGTTGCGCTGGAAACTGGAGAGCAGCTGTTTAAAATGTCGAACCCGTGCGTAGTGTTGCTCAGTAATCAGCGCGGTCATCGCACGACTGATCGACGCTTCAATATCAATGGCCGGGTAGTGCCCGGCTTCGGCCAGACGACGGGAAAGCACGATGTGACCATCCAGAATGGCGCGCGCCGAGTCGGCAATCGGATCCTGTTGGTCATCCCCTTCAGTCAGAACCGTATAAAATGCCGTGATCGAACCCCCGCCGCTGATGCCGTTACCGGCGCGTTCCACCAACGCGGGCAATTTGGCAAACACCGAAGGCGGATACCCTTTGGTGGCGGGTGGCTCACCGATCGCCAGGGCGATTTCACGCTGCGCCATCGCGTAGCGGGTGAGGGAGTCCATGATCAGCAATACGTGCTGCCCGCGATCGCGAAAATCTTCGGCGATGCGGGTGGCATAGGCGGCGCCCTGCAAACGCAGCAGCGGCGACACGTCAGCCGGTGCAGCGACCACCACGGAACGGGCACGGCCATCGGCACCCAGAATATTTTCAATAAAATCTTTAACTTCACGGCCACGCTCGCCGATAAGCCCCACGACAATCACGTCAGCCTGGGTGTAACGCGCCATCATGCCGAGCAGGACACTTTTCCCGACCCCGGAACCGGCAAACAACCCCATACGCTGACCGCGTCCGACGGTGAGCAGGGCGTTGATCGGGCGAACACCGGTGTCCAGCACGTGTTCGATAGCCGTACGCTGCAACGGGTTAAACGGCGGCGTAATCAACGCGCCGGTTTCCGTGGTATCCGGTGCCGGCAAACTGTCCAGCGGTCTGCCACTGCCATCCAGCACCCGACCGAGCAGCGCCGGGCCCAGCGGCAACTGTTTACCGCTTTGCAAACCTTCACCCGTCATGCTGCGGGCATACACGCGCGCACCGGGTAAAATGCCTTCCACTTCTTCCAGCGGCATCAGAAACAGACGATGACCGTTGAAACCCACCACTTCACTTTCCACTTCCTGCGTCTCGTTGCCCTCCTGCCGTTCAATGATGCAGGTCGCGCCGAGCGGAAGTTGCAGGCCTGTTGCTTCCAGCACCAGACCGGTGGCGCGGGTCAGACGACCATAGCGACGCACCGCCGGAAGCTGGGCGATTTTGGCCTCGAAGTTATCCAGCGTGTTCAGCCAGCGCGTCAGTCGAGCCGTCATCAGCAGGCTCCAGGGGCAGCAAGGCGGCACAGTTCCTGCCAGCGCGTCGCCACGCTGGCATCGAGGTCGCCCTCATCCGCCGAGACTTTGCAGCCGCCGTGATGCAACGTTGGATCGCCGCGCAAACGCCAGCCGTGCAGGCTGAGGGTGGCACCAAGCATCTCTTCCACGCGCTGTAAATCATCCGGGTGAACACGCAGTTGCGGTTTACCGCTGAACAGAGGCTCCTGTTGCAGCAGCAACTGGATCTGTTTAATCAACGCCGAGTTATCGACGGTCGGCGTCTGGCCAATCACCTGACGCGCGGCCTCCAGCGCCATCTGCATCAGGCGTGAGGCGATCACGCTGTCAAGCGCGTCCAGCGTGTGCTGGAATTCGCTGACCAGTTGCTGCATCCGCGCGTGGATCGGCGCCTGTTGCTGTTGCGCCTGTTTCTGGCCCTGTTCAAGCCCCTGCGCCAGCCCTTCCTGATAACCCTGTTCGTGACCGGCGGCGCGCCCTTCTTTCAGACCGGCGGCATAACCCTGCTCATGCGCCTGCATCTGAAGATGTGCCAGCTGTTGCTGAAGTATCTGCTCTTCGCTCAACGCTTCTTCTTCGACTTCCTCGATCTCCAGCTCCGGCTCATTTATCGCAGGCGCAAATTCATGGAGTGGGGAAGCCAGATCGTCAGGCAACCAGACCTTCCACGGCGTGGTATCAGACATAGGTATCGTCTCCGCTGCCGATCACCATCTCGCCGGTTTCCGCCAGACGGCGGACAATCAGCAGAATTGCCTTCTGTTCGTTCTCGACCTGAGACATGCGTACCGGGCCACGGTTGGCGAGGTCGTCGCGCAGAATGTCGGCAGCACGCTGCGACATGTTGCGCAGGAATTTCTCGCGCAGCGGCTGCTCGGCGCCTTTGAGCGCGATAAGCAGCGATTCGGAATCCACTTCCTGCAGCAGGCGCTGGACGCTGCGGTCGTCGACATCGACCAGGTTTTCGAACAGGAACATTTCGTCGATGATTTTCTGCGCCAGCTCGCCGTCGAATTCGCGCACAGCGGTAATAACCGCTTCTTCCTGCTGCGTTTTCATCAGGTTGATAATTTCCGCAGCGGTTCTCACGCCGCCCATTTTGCTGCGCTTGAGGTTGGTACCGTCGAGCAGGTTGTTGAGCACTTCGGTCAGTTCCGCCAGCGCCGCTGGCTGGACACCGCCGAAGGTGGCGATACGCAGCATCACGTCATGGCGCATACGCTCGTCGAACAGGGCCAGAATATCGGCCGCCTGCGCGCGCTTGAGATGCACAAGGATGGTGGCGATAATCTGCGGGTGCTCGTCGCGAATAAGGTCGGCGGCGCTCTGCGGCTCCATAAAGTTGAGCGTTTCGATGCCGCTGGTGCTTTCGCGGGTTTCGAGAATATCTTCCAGCAGGCTGGCGGCACGTTCTTCGCCGAGCGCTTTGACTAGCACCGAACGCAGGTATTCGTTGGCGTTGACGTTCAGCGCGGCAAACTGTTCGGCTTCCTGCTCAAACTCCGCCAGCACTTCGGTGAGCTGTTTGTTGGAAATCTGACGCACGTTGGCCATGGCCGAACTGAGTGTTTGTACTTCACGGGTGGAGAGGTGCTTGAACACCTCCGCCGCGCGATCTTCGCCAATGGTCATCAGCAGGATGACGCTTTTATCGATTCCTGTAAGGTTGTTACTCATGTTCGTTACTCATCCACTGGCGAATGACCAGCGCCACAACGCGCGGATCGTTATCTGACATTTCACGAATACGCTGGCTCATCACCTCAGCGCCGAGACGCTGGTTAGCACGACGCTGCTGCACCACTTCGTCTTTGCTGAGGGTAACTTCCACCGCCTCTTCCGTTTCCTGACGAAGTCGGGCTTCTTCCTGCGCCAGCTTGATCTCTTCCTGACGACGAATAAGCTGCGGACGGATGGCTCTGCGCCACAGCAGCCACGCGACCAGCGCCACCAGTAGCCAGCGACCTGCGGACATCAGCTGATCGATAAACATCTGCTGTTTCCAGAACGGCAGTTCGCCACCGGTGTCGTCTGACGCATTGAACGGTGAGTTCACCACGTTCAGGGTATCGCCGCGCGTATCGGTAAAGCCCATCGCTTCGCGGGTCAGATCTTCAATTTGTTTCAGTTGTTCAGCGGTTAACGGCAGCGGTTTGCCGTCCGGCAGGTTGCGATAGTTGACCACCACAGCAACGGAGAGACGCTGGATATCGCCAATGTTCTTTTTGGTATGGCGGATGGTGCGGTCAACTTCGTAGTTGCTGGTTTCGTTACGCTGGGTATTGCGCGGGCCGTTGCTTTCCGTCCGCTGCGTGGTGTTCTGCGCGTTCTGTTGGTTCGCCGGTGGCGTTGACAGCGGTGCGCTGGGCGCCGGGGCAGGCGAGTTGGAGAGCGCGCCCGGTACGCCGCCCGGATACGGGCTGCCGACCTGTTCGCTCTCATTCACCTGACGTGAACGCAATACCGCCTGGCTGGCATCGCCGTTCGGACGATACTGCTCTTCGGTCTGCTCTTTGTTATCAAAATCGATCTGCGCGGTGACCTGCGCATGGACGTTACCGTTGCCGACCACCGGAGAGAGAATCGCTTCAATGCGGCGCTGAATACGGCTTTCAACATCGGCGGCGTACTTCAGTTGCGCGTCGTTCAGATCGCGATCGCCGGTGTTGGATTGCGTCAGCAGATGACCGCCCTGATCAACCAGCGTCACGTTGCCCGGCGGTAAGCCTGCGACCGCGCTGGAAACGAGGTGTACGACGGCGGCGATCTGCCCTTCATCCAGCGCACGCCCGGTTTCGAGATTCAGGGTGACGGAAGCGGAAGGGGACTTTTGTTCGCGGACAAACAGCGACGGTTTCGGCATCGCGAGGTGCACGCGGGCGCTTTTCACCGGGCCGAGGGTTTCGATAGTGCGGGCCAGTTCACCTTCCAGCGCGCGCTGGTAGTTCACCTGTTCGCTGAACTGGCTGATGCCGAATTTTTCCTGATCCAGCAGTTCAAAACCGACCGCGCCGCCTTTCGGCAACCCTTGTTGTGCAAGACGCAGACGCAGCTCGTGCACTTTATCGGCCGGAACTTCAAGCGCGCCGCCGTTGTCGGCGAAGCGATAGGGAACGTTCATCTGCTGTAACTGGGTGACGATCGCGCCGCCATCCTGGTCAGACAGATTCGAAAACAGGGTGCGGTAGTCCGGGCTTTTTGCCCACAGTACCAGTGCGACGACGATTGCGACCGCAGCGGCACTTGCCACCATCAAGGGGATTCGGGGGTTGGAACGCAGGCGATTGACCCACTCTGGAATTTTAGTATGTGGCGTGGTCGTTGCAGTCGCGCTCATTGCGCACCTCGTAAATCCTGGCCAGTGGCGAAAAAGAGATTCAGAAACAAAACAGACTCCCGGGTCGACAATCGCATAAAGAAAGCCATCTCATTATTTGATGCTTCAGGATTTTCTATGCGTTAAATAACCTGTTTTTTTATCGCTAATTAGCGCCTTTATCTTATTGACAAGCTGGTAATCTCATCACCAGAAAAATCTAACCAGGGGATTATCATGGCTGTTCAGGGGATCGAAGGCGTTCTGAATCAGATGCAAATGGCGGTGAGCGCCGCGAAAAATCAGGTGGAAGCGCCTCAGGAGAGCATCAGTTTCGCCGGGCAACTGACCGCGGCACTGGATCGCATCAGCGACACACAGAACACCGCACGCATTCAGGCGGAAAAATTTTCTATCGGCGAACCGGGAGTTGCGCTGAACGATGTCATGACCGATCTGCAAAAATCGTCCGTTTTACTGCAGATGGGGATTCAGGTGCGTAATAAACTGGTGTCGGCCTATCAGGAAATGATGTCGATGCAGATGTAATGACACAGAGACATGTTGCCGCGACTCCTCCCTGAGTCGCCTGGTTTTGGGACGTTATTCAGCCAGCTCTGGCATTTGCTCTAACGCAAACATCAGTACTTTTTCGCCATCCAGTGAGGCGAAGGGTAAGCTTTCGATGACATAAATCGGGCGGGAATCCGCAATAATCGTATTCAGTTCTTCGAGTTTGTATTGCACGTGCGGCGCGAGCAGAAACGCATCAAAAGCAGGGGCGACACTGGCAAAATTCTCCAGCCCCACGGCGCTGATCAGAACCGGGTAACCCTGTTCATCCGCCACCTTTTGCATTTTTTTCGCCAGCGAATTCGCGGTATTGCCGAACAGACAGCATATCAGTAACTTTTTCATGGGTAGGTCCTCCGGGAAATTACCCTTACACTAGTCCCGCCTTTGCCTGAAAAATGAGCGTTACCTCAATATTTATTCGAAAATTCCGAAAGATATCAGCATGAAAATCAATTCTGCATCAGATTTTTCTGCACCGCGAAAGGGTGGCGGAGCGCATCCGTTAATGCCACAATATTTTTTTCTCCGTTTGCAGGATGAGTGATGAAGAAATTAGTCATGGCGAGCACGATGCTGATGCTGGCGGGTTGTGTGCAGGTCGATAATTACAATGCGGTGGTGAAAGCGCCCGCGCCCGCGCAACTGGCGGGTTACTGGCAGTCGAAAGGGCCGCAAAGCGTGATGGTCAGCCCGGAAGCGATAGCCAGCCTGATCATTACCAAAGAGGGCGATACGCTCGATTGCCGCCAGTGGAAGCGCGTAACGGCGGTGCGCGGCAAACTGATGCAGCGTGATGATGATTACTATAACGTGGTCGCGAACAGTAAACTGGCGGCTTACAGCCTCGATATTGACGATGGCATTCTTGAGTATGATCGCCTTGAGCTACAGCGCGTTGACCGCCCGACGCCGGAGTGTGCGGACGCGATGGCGAAAAACGGCTTAGCTGAATAAGCCCTGATAATAATGATTCCCCGGCAGGCGCAACGCTGCCGGGGCGTGTTATCAGAGGATCGCTTCCATCACCCACACGCTGACGCTGCCTGCATTGCAGGTAAAGACTGCGGTGCCTTCCTCGTCGGTTTCAACCGTCTCTTCACGGTTACCCAGAAAATCCACCCAGCGTTTGCCGCCGTAGTTATCTCCGAGCGTCAGCGTTTTCTCGCCATCGTCGCCATTGGAAAGCACCACCACGCAGCCGGGCGCCTCGTCGGTACCGCTGCGGCTGAAGGCGATGCAGTTGGGGTGATCGAAATACAGCGTCTGCACGCCATGAGCAAACCGCTGGCGGGCGTCGATCAGCTCGTGTAACTGCTCGATCACCGGCATGTCAATCTGATACGTATTGCCGTCACCGCCGGTGTCTTCATAGCTGGCGCCAAACAGATCCGGGTAAAACACCGACGGTACGCCGTTTTCACGCAGCAGGATCAGTGCGTAAGCCAGCGGCTTGAACCAGGGTTCGACCGGGGCTTCCAGTGCCTGAAGTGGCTGAGTGTCGTGATTGGTGACCAGCGTTACGGCGTGGAAGGGATCGGCTTCCACCAGCGTGCCGGTGAAAATCTGGCTGATGTCGTAATCGCGACCTTTCAGCGACGCTTCATGAAAATGCATTTGCAACGGCGCATCAAAAAGCATCGTTTGCCCGCCGACCTGGTCGATGTACTGCTGCAATTTTTCCACTTCATGGGACCAGTACTCAGCGACAATAAACAGCGGCTTCGGCGCCACCTCCTGCACGTGCTCGATCCACTCCTTATAAAACCAGGCCGGGATATGCTTCACCGCGTCGAGGCGGAACCCGTCGCAATGCGTCTGTTCCATGACCCAGCGCGCCCAGTATTTAATCTCTTCAGTCACCGCATGGTTGCGATAATCGATGTTTTCACCCATCAGGTAATCGAAGTTACCCATCTCATCATCGACCTGATCGTTCCAGCCGTCGCCGGTGTAGTCGTTGACGATCTTGAACAGGCCGTCTTCATCGGGGTTTTCAATGTGGTCAATGCCGCTGAAGCATTTGTAGTCCCAGATGAACTGCGAATATTTTCCCTGGCGGGCAGGGAAGGTGTAACGGGTCCAGGCTTCGCATTCGATGATCTCATCGTCGATTTGTGTGCGGTCCTGTTCGTTGACGCGCTGCACGCGCACTGGCTCTTTTTCATCCGCGCCCATTTTGTGGTTGACCACCACATCAATCAGCACGGCAATCTCGTGACGTTGCAGGGCGTCGATGGCGGAAAGCAGTTGCGCTTTATCACCGTATTTCGTCGCCACGGAACCTTTCTGGTCAAACTCGCCGATATCAAACAGATCGTAGGTGTCGTAACCCACAGAATAGCCGCCGGACGCGCCTTTGCTGATGGGCGGCAGCCAGATCATATTGATACCGATTTCGTTCAGATTGGGGGCGAGAGCTTCAACTTCCTGCCATAGCTCGCCGCCGGTGGGGTAATACCAATGAAAACATTGTAATAAGGTGGGATTTATCATGTGCCTCACTCCAGATGGCCAACAGACTGACCTCTGGAGTATGGCGTATCCCTGACGAAGGGGGAAATCAGGGATTAAATTCGTTCGGGATAAGAATGTTGCCGGACAGTTTTCCGTACGCGGTGGTCAGCGATTTCTGCTTGCCGGTCTGGTCAATCAGCGTCTGCAGTTCCGACATCCGGGACTGCAGCAGCGTTTTGAGCTCCGACTCGTTGCTGAGGATCTTCACCAGCAGGGCGCGTGCTTTTTCCTGCAGCGTCGCGTTACCTGCCGGTAAAGGATTCAGGGCAATCTCTTCCACTAAAGAGACATATTTGACTTCATGATCTATCAGCTCATCCCACCTCCCGGCCCGGGCGAGGTTGAGCATCGTGTTACTTAAAGCAAAAAGCGCGTGCCAGTTGTGCAGGGATGAGATGAAGTCGGTCATCAGAACGAGTCCTGGGTTGATGGTGAGTTCGGGCCTATCTGTTTCCAGGCATCGGCAATGTTGTCCAGCAACTGTTCAACTTCAGCAATTGCTGCGGCATCATTGCGCAGATTGGCATGCAACAGGCGTCGCACCATATAGTCATATAACGCTGACAAGTTATGGGGCAGATCGCCCCCAACATCCATGTTAAGACCCGCTTTCAGGCCGTTCTCAATGATGTTGATCGCTTTGGACAGCGCTTCGCCCTTGGCGGCGATATTGCCTTGCTCAAGAAACAGCCGCGCCCGTACCATAGAGCTTAATGCCCCATCGAATAACATCACGACAAGCTGATGGGGGCTGGCGCTGAGCACCGCGCTCTCCAGCCCCACTTTCTGGTATGCCTGAGCACCAGAATGGTTATACATATCCTTTCCTTAACTGCTCGAATTGAACTGCTGAGTCAGGTAGTTCGACGTGTTAGTCAGTTTGTTCACCAGCGTACTGAGGTTAGTGAACTGCGTCTTATAACGTGCCATGGTGGCATCAATAGACGCCTGCATATCGTCGTAACGCTTATCCAGGGTTTTCAGGGTGCTGTTGATGCCATCTTTCGCATTCTGCACGATCCCTTCTTTGCCCGTCGTCGTGCTGAGCATCGTGGTCAGGGTGTTATTCATCTGGGTGGCAAAACCGGTGGTTTTACCGTCGCCGACGAAATAATCCTGAATCGCTTCCGGGTTATCGGTTAATGCTTTTGTTAATTTCGTATCGTCAATTTTCAGGTTGCCGAGCGTGCCGTCAGCCGCAATGGTCGGATCCTGAGTAATCCCCAGTTGCGACATCAGCTTATACGCGCCGCTGCCCTGAACTTCCGTCAGCAGACCACGCAATTGAGACTGCACAGAACGCACCTGGCTGTCGCCAATCAGCGGGCCGTTGGTGCTTGACTGCGTGGTGCCCGGATCAACCGCCACATACTTGGTCAGGCTGTTGATCGTGGACTGCAGCGAGTTGTACGCACTCACCCAGTCGGTGATGGCCTTTTTGTTGGCATCAGTGGCGCGCGACACTTCCAGCGTTTCGTCCGCCGTACTTTGACTTTTCGGCGACAGCGTTACACCCGGCAAAACATCAGTAATGCTGTTCGACTGACGCTCAATATCAATGTTATTGACGGTCAGTTTGGCGTTCTGCGAAGCAGACTGAACGGTCATCGCACCGGTTTTGGTGGTTGAATCGTAGCCAATCGCATTCTGTAACGCGTCGTCGCCGGTGACCGTAATCGTCATATCGCTATCGGTACCGGTCGTTTTTGACGTCAGCATCAGGCGATAATCGCCGTCAGTGGCTTTAATGACGCTGGCGTTAACGTTACCGCCCGCGTTGTTGATTGCTTTGGCGATGCCATTCAACGAAGTATCCGCCGAGTCAGACAACTCAATTTTGATCGGATCTTTGGTTCCCGGTTGGGTAATCGTAAGGGTCCGTGTCCCGCCGGTCGTGCTGCCCAGTTGAGTAGAGCTGCTGGCCATGCTGGCGGTGGTTAACACCTGCGCTTTGGCAACTTGCGTCACGTTAATCGTATAGGAACCCACTGCCGCCCCGCTTGTCGTCGTCGCAGTAAACGACGTGTTGGTGCTGGTGACAGAGGCCGAGTTCCAGGTATCCGTTTTCCCTAGCGCCGCCGTAGCGGTCTGGAGACTTTGCAGAGAGCTTTGCAGTTTACCCCACGCACTCAGCTGGGCATTGTAGGTGCTCTGCTGGTTAGTGATGGTGGTCAGCTTGCTCTGTTCCGCGGTTTCCAGCTGGGTATAGAGCGTGTTCAGGTCCAGACTTGTTCCTGCACCGAGGTTGCTGATTGAAGCCATACAAATTTTCCTTGATGTCTGTGGGCGTTTCAGACTCTTATCGGCGCAGTGTCAGGAAAGTTTACACATCAGATGAAAAAATAATCCCCGGAATAGCACAGGCGTTTGTCGGTTTATAATCGGATTGGTTAAACAGAGAAGGGGGCGTCAGGTTTGAGTTTAGATAATAGCCCGGCGAACGTGACGTAATAATAAGGGATAAAAACGGGCTGACGAAAATTTGACTCAAATAAAGATTAAAACAAACCAAAGATAAAACAATAAAATTAAAAGTGGTTATATATCAATAAGTTACTATTTTTTTGAATTTGATTCTAAAGTCTTTTTAACTGCCGCCGATACCCCTGTTGACGGTGAGAGACGCCGTGGGTGTTAGGCACCGACCCTAGAATCCAATATGAAGGAAAATGAATTATGGCAGTTATCAATACTAACCTGTTGTCCCTGACCACTCAGAACAACCTGAACAAATCTCAGTCCTCTCTGGGCACTGCTATTGAGCGTCTGTCCTCTGGTCTGCGTATCAACAGCGCGAAAGATGACGCTGCTGGCCAGGCGATCACTAACCGTATGACTTCCCAGCTGAAAGGGATGACTCAGGCGGCGCGTAACGCGAACGACGGTATCTCTCTGGTTCAGACCGCTGAAGGTAACCTGAACGAAATCAACACCAACTTACAGCGTATCCGTGAGCTGGCGGTTCAGGCAGCAAACGGTACAAATGGTGATACTGATTTAAAATCTATCAATACTGAAATCAAGCAGCGCGTTGAAGAAATCGACCGTATCGCAGGTTCTGCGAACTTCAACGGCAAATCGTTGTTGAACGCTGATGATACATCGTTGAAGATTCAGGTGGGCGCAGGTACCTCTGATAACGATACAATTACTATTGACAGCACTGCGTTAATCAACGCGACATCTGGTAGTTTAGGTGCAGGTCTGAGCACTGCTATCACCGACGATATTACCACCGCACAGGCAGTTATCGATCTTGCTGATGCTGCAATTGAGAAAGTTGATACCGCACGTTCTAACATGGGTGCGATTCAGAACCGTTTTGAATCTACCATCAACAACCTGAACAACTCTATCAACAACCTGTCTGCTGCTCAGTCCCGTATCCAGGACGCTGACTACGCAACTGAAGTTTCCAACATGTCCCGCGCGCAGATCCTGCAGCAGGCTGGTACTTCTGTTCTGTCTCAGGCAAACCAGGTTCCGCAGACCATGCTGTCCCTGCTGCGTTAATTCTTACGCAGAGTCACAAAAAAGGTTGCTGGCAACAGCAGCCTTTTTTATTGCCGATTCAGGCCGCCAGGCAATGTGCAAAATAAGCCGCTAATTGTGTTTTTTATCCTTCCATCACTCTGCGATTGCGGATGTTAATTTATCAAAAACTAGCCTCACTCTGCCTGAACGAGCGCGCTTCAGGTCACGCAACTATTGAGCCGAAAAGAATGACAAAATTTTCTCGCACGCGTGCCATGCACCAGTATTACCGTGATGTTTTTACCCGAACGATCGATCTGCCGGAAGCGGATGTGTTGCCCGCGCACGTGGTCGCCGAGATTTTGCATTACAGCAACAGTGATCTTACCGCCATGAAGCCAACGCTGATGGCCGCGGTCACCGGGCTTGAGGCAGAGAAAGATGAGGCGTTGAAAGCCTTAATGTGTGCCATTACACTGGCGAACCATGCCTTTGATTACAAAAAGCAGGGCCAGCAGCAAACGTATCCCGCAACGATGGCGGAAGCCGTGACCAACTATGTGGTTGCGGCGCTGCAAAAAGAGAAATCGCTTAATTTTGTTGTCGCAGCAGTACAAATTCTGTTCCGGATTAATGAAATCGAATCCACGCTGTTCCTGATTTCCAACAACCTTTCCCTGCTCAGCAATTCCGCTCCGGTGCTGAAAATCCTGCTGCTGATCTGTTTGATGGAAGAAGACGATAACCAGGCGCAGATCGTTATCCAGCATCTGACGGCGGATTCAGCCCTGATTGGCGAAGATCCCTTTACTCTGCTGATGGTGGTCTGCGGCATCTACCGGCTGGGCGGCGTTCCTGAATCGTTTATTGATTTCCGCCCGCTGGCGGAAGCCGAGCCAGTGCCGGATTATTCCCGCTACCAGTGGCGCATTCCGCATGTCGGGAACGGCAAAACCACTGTGCTGGTGGCCTGCGATAAAAAATATTACCTCGAACATGCCCGCGCGCTGGTGGCTTCTGTCTATGACACCAATGGCACGGAATTAAATATTCACCTGCATGTGTATAACTGCGACGACGATCTGGAAGCGCAGGTGCGTGAACTGGCGCAGCGTTTCCCTGGCCTTGCTGTCTCGCTCAGTGCCGAAGCGGTGCCTGCCGTGTATGGGATCAACGTCCATTACGCTTCACGCCGTTTTGTTTTCATGCGCTATGCACTTGAGCAGTTCGCTGCCCCGGTGCTGCTGCTTGACGCTGACTGTCTGGTGCGTCAGCGCTGGCAGGAGACGCTCGACACCATCAACCCGAAAGGGTTGATTCTGACGCAGAACGACGCGGCACCATTGTGGGAGCGGGTGCAGGGCGGGTTCCTCTATGCCGACGCCAGTGAGCCGGGTTTCCGCTATCTGGACACTGTCGCCCGCTTTATCGACCGCAATCTGGCGAGCGGAAATGCCGCTTGGTTCCTTGATCAGGTGGCGCTCTCCTTCGCCGTAGATGTACTTCCGGCGGTCGAACAAATGAAAATTGGCCGGGAGCCGACGTCGCGCTTAATCGATATTAATCATCAGAATACTGCCTTCAGTTGGATCATTACCACGCACAAAAACGGTGATGGTGCATACCAGCAATATAAAACAGCCCTCTGCGAAAAATACCTCGCAGCGCATGAAGCTTACTGAACACACTACGGATGTCGCCTGTGAATATGCAGTACCTGAACCGCCATATGACGCCTGTCGCCCTTCATGCCAGCGCACTGCTGCACGGCATGGCGCTGGCTTTGCCCGCCACTGCGCGGATCCTCGAGTTAGGCTGCGGTAACGCCGGGGGGCTTATCGCTCATGCGCGCGCGTGGCCCCAGAGCGTCTGTATTGGCGTCGACATTGATGAAAACCTGATTGCACAGGCAAGAGCGCAGATCACCACGCTGGCGCTAAACAATATTGAACCGTTTGCCGCCGGGCTGGGCGATCTGCTGGCGGTGGATCCGGGGCAGTTTGACTACATCATTATTCATGGCGTTTTTGCCTGCTCAGGCGCGACAGAGCGTGATGCGCTGCTGGCGTGGTGCCGTGAGCATCTCTCCGCCGAGGGCATTATCTGCCTGCAACATGCGGTGCTGCCCGGCGCCAGTAGCGCACAACAGTTGCGTGACGCGCTGGCGTTCCATCTGCGTCGTGGCGATGAAAACGCCGATCCGCTGACCAGCGCCCGTGGCATTCTGGGTTGGATGGCGATGACGCTGCCTGATGGCGAACTGAAAAACCGGGTGCTGGAGGCGGAAGCGCTGGACGACACCGCGCTCACCTTTGCGTATCTGATCGATTCCGCGCCTGCCGCCTGGTACAGCGATTTTCACCAGCACATGGCGGAACTCGGGTTGTGCCCGGTGGGCGATGCCATCCCGCAGTCTGAGCTGCCGGAGATCTACAGCGATGCGCTGCAACAACTGCACGGTCTGATTTCCGGAAATACGTCACGACCGATCTCTCAGCAGTATCTGGATCTGGCGGTAAGCCGGGCGGAACGCGTAACGCTGCTTTCGGCGCAGGTTAACCAGGCACCGCAGGCGAAACCCGATCTGCAATCTCTGGAGCAACTCCATTGGGCCGGGAGTTTTACCCGCATGCTGACGGATGATGGACGGATCATGAATGGTCACCGTAGCGCCAGCGGCCAGCCGGTGAGTACGCCCAACGAGGTGACGCTGCAAATTCTCGACCTGCTCGGCGGCGCATGGCCGATGAGCCTCAGCTTCGAACAACTGGTTTTCAATACCCGTTTGCCGGAAAAACCTGGCGACACCCGTGATGCGGTACGTGAATCGTTACGCGATCTGTTCCTGATCCACCCGGACGGCCTGCACTGGAGCGCTTTTGCTGGCCCGTATAACGACGTGCAGGGCAGTGAACTCCAGCCGCTGTGTTTGTTGACTGAAGAGACGACAACGACCACAAACCTGTGGGGTGGGGTTGTTGAGGTGACGGCACAGGAGCAGCGGTATCTCCGGTCAGGGTTAGCCGCCACCGACGATGACGCCTGGGACAGCTTTATGTCGTTGCGTGCCAAGGGAATGCTGACAGGCTCAACGGACGCGTGGAAAACAGCGATCCAGCGTTTTTTGCGCCAGGGCGATCCGGCGAAACTGAAACCGCTCATCGCCACGCTGCTGTTGCTCAGTGTCAGTGTGAAGCGCGGAGGACTACTGGCTGACGAGCGCTATCAGGAGCCGAAGGCGGCGTATGATAAGCAGGCCGTAGAAGCCATCTATGCCGAAGTGAACCGGCTGATTAGACTTGGCAAAGCCAGGGAAGCTCGCGACTACGCGCGAGGCCTGCTGGCGGAATCGCCGGATGATCTGCACATTCTGCGCTGTTATTCCCGTGCCTGTATTCTGACCAGCGCCTGGCAGGACGCACTTTCCGCGCTCTGCAAGCTGATGGGCTATTACTTTTCGAGCCTTGATATTTACTTCGACCTGGCGACAGCGCTGCAAAAACTGGAACAGCACTTTTACGCGCGGAAGATCATCCATGGATTGCTGCGTCTGGATGGCAAAAGCGCCGGATTCTGGCACACACTGGCGACGCTTTATCACGCAAAGGGTGATAACCCGATGGCGGAAAAGTGTAGCCGTGAGGCGTTCCGCTATCAGCCGGAAAGTTCCCTCTATGTAGCGATGCTCGGCGTGATCCTCAGCGATAACCAGAAGCTGGATGAAGCCAGATATTTCCTCAAGAAATCCCTTGAACTGTCACCTGATTATTTCGACAGTTTTACCAGCCTGCTGTTTGTGGTGACCCACGACCACCGCCTGAGTCCGGCAGAACAACTGGAGAAACACAAGGAGTATGGCCGACGCGTCGAGGCGTGGGCACGACGCTGTGCTTTTACCCCGGACCGCCGTATCAATACCGATCCGCAGCGAAAACTGCGCATAGGTTTTGTCTCCGGTGACCTGCGCCAGCATCCGGTGAGTAACTTCCTGCTGCCGTTCTGGGACAGTTTTAATCGCCAGCATTTCGAACTGGTGGGCTACAGCGCTTCGCCGGTAAAAGACCGCATCACCGAACACCTGCAAGCCGGGGCGGTACTGTGGCGCGACGCCGAGCTGATGAGCGACATTGAACTGGCGAAACAGATCAATGCCGATGAGATTGATATCCTGATCGATCTTTCCGGCCACACCACCTTTACACGCCTGCCGGTGTTTGCACTGCGCCCGGCGCCAGTACAGATGACCTGGATTGGCTATCCGGGCACTTCCGGGCTTTCGGCGATGGACTACCGCATTCTCTCGACCGGCTGTATGAACCCGCCAGGCCTTGAGAAACAGTTCCTCGAAAAAATCATCTATGTGCCGATGCGTAAATTGTTCGAGCCGGATAAAAACAGCCCGGAAATAAATCTGCTGCCCGCGCTGACCAACGGCTATATCACGTTCGGCAGCTTCAACCGACCGAAAAAAATAAACGAAGAGGTGTTGCGTCTGTGGGCTGAGATATTAATCAAATATCCGCAGTCCCGGTTGTTAATTGGTTTTATGAACGATGCAACCGTGATCCAGAGCCTTACACGGCAGCTCGCGGCGCTTGGCATCGGCGAAGAACGGCTCATTTTCCAGGGGCGCATGCCGCTACATGAATATCTCGCCTGTCATCACCGCGTTGATATTTTGCTCGATACCTTCCCGTATACCGGTGGAACCACCACTAACCACGCGGCATGGATGGGCGTGCCGACGCTGACATTATGCGGCGACACACTCGCCTGCCGTCAGGGCGTGGAAAATATGAACAGTTATGGGCTGAGTCAGTTTATTGCGATGGATAAAGATGACTACGTCAATAAAGCCCTGTACTGGCGTGACCATTTTGATGAACTCAATGCCATCCGACTCGGAATGCGTAACCAAATACCTGTTGAGACGAAAGACGGTTTTAATGCTGCGGAGCATCTGGAATATGCGCTGCGCCATGCCTGGACGCTGTATTGCCAGGGGCAGACGCCGCACTCTTTTGTTATTGACGAAGCAGGTAACGCCACGCGCTTATCGACAGACGGTGGTGGAACCGTTTACTAAAAATACGCTTCGCAGAGGTTTTGATGAAAGACATCTATGTCACCAGCCCGTTGCTTCCGCCACTGGAAGAGTTTATTCCGTACCTGGAGAAGATCTGGGAGAAAAAATTTCTGACCAATGGCGGCGCCTGGCATCAACAGTTAGAAAAAGAGCTGGCAGAATACCTGGGCGTTGAGCACCTGTGCCTGTTTGCCAACGGCACGCTGGCGTTGCTCACCGCGTTACAGGCGCTGCGCATTACCGGCGAGGTGATCACCACGCCTTATTCCTTCGTGGCGACGTCTCATTCGTTGCTGTGGAATGGATTAACGCCGGTCTTTGCCGATATCGACCCGGTGACCTGTAATATTGACCCGGACAAAATTGAAGCGTTAATTACCCCGGCGACATCCGCGATTTTACCGGTGCATTGTTATGGCATTCCCTGCAACGTCGATAAAATTCAAACCATCGCCGATGCGTGGGGCCTGAAAGTCATTTACGATGCCGCCCATGCATTTGGGGTGAAGAAAAATAACCACAGCATCCTGAACTGCGGCGATCTGTCTATTCTCAGCTTCCATGCCACCAAAGTGTTT
The DNA here is from genome assembly GCF_001297775.1 of Trabulsiella odontotermitis. Taxonomy (GTDB): domain Bacteria; phylum Pseudomonadota; class Gammaproteobacteria; order Enterobacterales; family Enterobacteriaceae; genus Trabulsiella; species Trabulsiella odontotermitis. Next base: position 33,228 of record NZ_LIFX01000013.1, read on the forward strand.
AATACCTTCGAGGGCGGGGCGATTATTTGCCCGGACGCGCGGATGAAGCAGCGCATCGATTATCTGAAAAACTTTGGTTTTGCCGGGGAAACCACTGTGGTGGCGCCGGGGATTAACGCCAAAATGAATGAAGTGCAGGCGGCATTTGGTCTGGTGCAACTGGGGCATATTGATCATGCGCTGGCGCGCCGTGCGGAAATTTATCAGCGCTATTGTGAGTGGCTGAATGATATTCCGGGGATAGGCACTTTCTCAGTCACCGATGATGTGGAGTGGAACCATGCGTATTTCCCGATCCGCGTGGAAAGCACGTTCCCGGTCAGCCGCGACTGGCTGTATGACGCCCTGAAAGCGCAAAACATCTATTCGCGTCGTTATTTTTATCCGCTGATCAGTTCTTTCTCAATGTACCGTCATCTGCCGTCAGCCGCGCCGGAACGCCTGCCGATCGCCAGCGACATTGCTGAGAAAATACTCTGTTTACCGATTTACCCCGATCTCACCCTTGAAGATCAGGCCCGTGTCGTGAATATTATTCGCCAACAGGTTGGGCTGACTCAGGTGGATAAGGTTGCATGAAATTAGGTATCTACGGAACAGGCGGGCAGGGACGCGAAACGCTGGTACTTGCCCGCCAGATTAATCAGGTTGACGCGCGCTGGGATGAGATCTTTTTTATTGATGATCTCACCAACGCAACGGCGGTATCCGGCGTGCCGGTGTATCGCTTTGAGGCGCTGGATTTTCACGATCTGGAAATTTCCATTGCGCTGGGTGAACCCGCACACCGGCGCACGCTGGCGAACAAAGTGTTAGCAAAAGCTCGCCTGGCGACGCTGGTGCACCCGGGGGTGTTTGTGCCCGACGATACCAACATTGGCGCGGGCGTGCTGGTCGGGCAGGGAGCGTTTATCTCGTGTAACGTCACGCTCGACGATAACGCATTGATTCAGCCCAACACCTACATCAGTCACGACTGTCATGTGGGCGCCCACAGCGTGGTCTGCAGCCAGGTGTCGCTGGGCGGGAAAACGACGATTGGCGAGGGCACGTTTCTCGGCATGAACTGCGTTATCAAAGAGCTGTCGGTGATTGGTAACGATGTGGTGGTCGGCATGGGCTCGGTGGTCACAAAGGATTTGGCAGATAATGCTGTCGCTTTTGGCAATCCAGCCAAAATTCATCGTTCAAACAGTAATAAGCGCGTTTTTAAATAGTCCCCCAGGATACCGTGCAATCCGCGGTATCCATGCATTCCCCTCTCACAACAGGCTAAAAGCGTTTCGCTTAGGGCTAAAAATAACACCTGAATTTTCAGGCAATTGCATCATAAGCTGCAAATAAACGCCGATTTAGACCACTATTCTGCCGATTAAAACCCCTGCAGGAACGGATAATCATGCCGATAACTCAACTATTGCAGGGCTGTTTATCGTGAATTCACTGTATACCGCTGAAGGTGTAATGGATAAACACTCGCTGTGGCAACGTTACGTACCTCTGGTGCGCCATGAAGCATTGCGCCTACAGGTGCGGTTGCCGGCGAGCGTGGAACTGGACGATTTGCTTCAGGCGGGCGGCATCGGGTTATTGAATGCTGTGGAACGTTACGATGCTCTGCAAGGAACGGCATTTACTACTTACGCAGTGCAACGCATTCGTGGTGCGATGCTGGATGAATTGCGCAGCCGGGACTGGGTGCCGCGCAGCGTCCGACGCAACGCGCGCGAAGTGGCGCAGGCGATGGGGCAGCTGGAACAAGAGCTGGGGCGTAACGCCACGGAAACCGAGGTCTCTCAACGACTCGGAATTCCTGTTGAGGAGTATCGACAGATGCTTCTGGATACCAATAACAGCCAGCTTTTCTCTTACGATGAATGGAGAGAAGAGCATGGCGACAGTATTGAATTGGTGACCGAGGAGAATCAACAGGAAAACCCGCTCTTCCAGTTAATGGAAGGCAACTTGCGGCAGCGTGTGATCGAGGCGATCGAAGCGCTGCCAGAACGCGAACAGCTGGTGCTGACGCTGTACTACCAGGAAGAGCTTAATCTCAAAGAGATTGGCGCGGTACTGGAAGTGGGCGAATCGCGGGTCAGCCAGTTGCACAGCCAGGCCATCAAACGTCTGCGTACTAAGCTGGGTAAGTTATAGGATGTTGATGAGTTCATCACCCCTGAAAAATGCCGCACAACCAATGACAACCAGGAGTTATCATGACGGTGCAGCAAGTAAAAAGACGGCCGTTAAGCCGCTACCTTAAAGACTTTAAACATAGCCAAACGCATTGTGCTCACTGCCATAAGTTGCTCGACCGCATCACGCTGGTCAGGCGCGGTGAGATAGTCAATAAAATCGCGATTTCCCGTCTCGACACCTTAATGAACGAAGAAGAGTGGCAACAGGAGCGCCAGGATTGGGTCGCACTGTGTCGTTTCTGCGGCGATTTGCATTGCAAAGAGCAGAGCGACTTTTTCGATATTATCGGCTTTAAACAATACCTTTTCGAACAGACCGACATGAGCCCCGGCACGGTGCGCGAATACGTTGTCCGTCTGCGTCGCCTCGGCAATCACCTGACGGAGCTTAACGTTCCACGGGAGCTGCTGACTAACGGCTATCTGGATGACAACCTGGCGCCGTGGCTGCCTGCCACCAGCACCAATAACTATCGCATCGCCCTGCGCAAGTACGCCCAGTTTCAGGCGCTGACTTCCCCGGTAAAGATGCAAAATCTGGCTTATCCCACAACCTCGGATATATATTAAATTTGAATAAGATGTAGCGTAGTCGTGTTTGCCATTGGCAATAAACACCGTACACTACAGTAACTATTTAAAACTATTGGGATGATGGGAAAACGATGAAGCTAGCTCTAATTGGCCGTCAGGCTCTGATGGGTGTCATGGCGGTGGCATTGATGGCGGGAATTAGCGCCAAAACGTTCGCTGCTGAAAATCTGTTGAATCAGGTCAAAGAGCGCGGTTCGCTGCGGGTTGGCCTTGAGGGAACCTATCCTCCGTTCAGCTTCCAGGGTGACGATGGCAAGCTGACCGGTTTCGAGGTGGAGTTCGCTAATGAACTGGCAAAACACCTCGGGGTGAAGGCTGATCTCAAACCGACCAAATGGGACGGGATGCTGGCGGCGCTCGATTCTAAACGTATCGATGTGGTCATCAACCAGGTCACCATCTCTGACGAACGTAAGAAAAAATATGATTTCTCCACGCCGTACACCGTTTCCGGTATTCAGGCGCTGGTGAAAAAGGGCAATGAAGGCGCTATCAAAACCGCCGCTGATCTGAAAGGCAAAAAAGTGGGTGTCGGCCTCGGAACCAATTACGAAGAGTGGTTACGCGGCAATGTTCCGGGTGTGGATATCCGTACCTATGACGACGACCCGACGAAATACCAGGATCTGCGCGTTGGCCGTATCGACGCCATTCTGGTTGACCGCCTGGCGGCGCTGGACCTGGTGAAGAAAACCAACAACACACTGGCCGTGACCGGTGAAGCGTTCTCCCGTCAGGAAGCGGGTGTCGCGCTGCGTAAAGGCAACGACGATCTGCTGAAAGCGATTGACGGTGCGATTGCCGATATGCAAAAAGACGGTAGCCTGAAGGCGCTGTCTGAGAAATGGTTTGGTGCTGATGTGACCCAATAAGCACCATTGGTTAAAAAAGGCGCTGATTCTGGCGCCTTTTTTTATTTCCCCGGCAAGTGCGTGCATAATAAAAACAGATGAATCAGGAGATGCTATGTCACTGCAAAATTTAACACGCTTTCCGCGGCTGGAATTTATTGGCGCACCGACACCACTGGAGTTTTTGCCTCGTCTTTCCGATCACCTTGGCCGCGAAATTTTCATCAAGCGCGATGACGTCACGCCCATGGCGATGGGTGGCAACAAGCTGCGTAAGCTGGAATTTCTCGCCGCCGATGCGCTGCGTGAAGGCGCTGATACGCTGGTCACCGCCGGGGCGATTCAGTCCAACCACGTGCGCCAGACCGCGGCGGTCGCGGCAAAGCTCGGCCTGCACTGCGTCGCGCTGCTGGAAAACCCGATCAATACGCGTGCAGAAAACTACCTCACCAACGGCAACCGTCTGTTGCTGGATCTGTTTAACACCCAGGTTGAAATGTGCGATGCGCTGACCGACCCGACCGCGCAACTCGACGAACTGGCAACCCGTCTGGAACTGCAGGGCTTTCGTCCGTATGTGATCCCGGTGGGCGGCTCGAACGCGCTGGGCGCACTTGGCTACGTCGAAAGTGCGCTGGAAATTGCGCAACAGTGTGAAGATGTGGTGGATTTGTCGGCCATTGTGGTCGCTTCCGGCAGCGCAGGAACTCACGCCGGGCTGGCGGTGGGCCTTGAGCAACTGTTGCCGGACGTTTCGCTGATTGGCGTCACCGTGTCGCGCACCGTGGCGGAACAGAAGCCGAAAGTGGTGGCACTGCAACAGGCGATTGCCGCCAGCCTCGAACTTGATGCGAAAGCGGACATTCAACTGTGGGATGACTATTTCGCGCCTGGCTACGGAACCCCTAACGACGCGGGGATGGAGGCAGTCAAACTGCTGGCCTCGCTTGAAGGCATTCTGCTCGATCCGGTGTACACCGGTAAAGCGATGGCCGGGCTTATCGACGGCATTACTCAGAAGCGTTTCAGGGATGACGGCGCCATTTTGTTTGTTCATACGGGCGGGGCGCCAGCGCTGTTTGCTTACCATCCTCACATCTAACGCAGAAAAACGATAATGCAAGAAAGTATACAACTGGTGCTCGATTCGGCGCCGTTTCTGTTAAACGGGGCCATTTTTACGCTTCAGCTCAGTGTCGGTGGCATGATTTTCGGCCTGTTGCTGGGGTTCATTCTGGCGCTGATGCGCATGTCGACCTTGTGGCCGGTCAGATGGCTGGCCCGGTTTTATATCTCGGTCTTTCGTGGCACGCCGCTCATCGCGCAGCTGTTTATGATCTACTACGGTCTGCCGCAGTTCGGCATCGAACTGGATCCGATCCCGGCGGCGATGATTGGTCTGTCGCTCAACACTGCCGCGTACGCGTCTGAAACGCTGCGCGCCGCCATTTCGTCGATTGATAAAGGGCAGTGGGAAGCGGCTGCCAGTATCGGTATGACCCCGTGGCAGACACTGCGTCGTGCCATTCTGCCGCAGGCGGCACGCGTGGCGCTGCCGCCGCTGTCGAACAGTTTCATCAGCCTGGTGAAAGACACCTCGCTCGCCGCCACGATTCAGGTGCCGGAACTGTTCCGTCAGGCGCAGCTCATCACCTCGCGTACGCTGGAAGTCTTCACCATGTATCTGGCGGCATCGCTGATTTACTGGGTGATGGCGACGGTACTGTCGACGTTGCAGAACTATTTTGAAAATCAGCTTAACCGCCAGGAGCGTGATCCGAAATGAGTGCTATCGAAGTCAAAAACCTGGTGAAGAAATTCCATGGGCAGACGGTGCTGCACGGTATCGATCTGCAAGTGAATGCGGGTGAAGTCGTCGCGATCATCGGCCCCAGTGGCTCGGGAAAAACCACGCTGCTGCGCAGTATCAACCTGCTGGAACAGCCTGAAAGCGGCACGATCAAAGTCGGGGAAATCACCATTGATACCGGGCGGGCGCTCAGTCAGCAGAAAGGGCTGATCCGCCGTCTGCGTCAGCATGTGGGCTTTGTGTTCCAGAACTTTAATCTCTTCCCGCACCGCACGGTGCTGGAAAACATCATTGAAGGGCCGGTGTTTGTTAAAGGCGAAAACAAAGCCAACGCCAGTGAACGCGCGCTGGATCTGCTCGAAAAAGTCGGGCTGAAAGGAAAAGAGACCAGCTATCCGCGGCGTCTTTCCGGCGGTCAGCAGCAGCGTGTGGCGATTGCCCGCGCGCTGGCGATGCGCCCGGACGTGATCTTGTTTGATGAGCCGACGTCAGCGCTGGATCCTGAACTGGTGGGCGAAGTGCTGAATACCATCCGCCAGCTGGCGAAGGAAAAACGCACCATGGTGATCGTCACCCATGAAATGAGTTTTGCCCGCGATGTTGCGGACAGAGCGATTTTTATGGATCAGGGTCGCATTGTGGAGCAGGGCGATGCCAAAACCTTGTTCACTGATCCGAAGCAGCCGCGTACTCGCCAGTTCCTCGCTAAATTTCTCATTAAGTAACTCGTCCACTAACGGACTCCGCTGCCGACAACGCGCCCGGTCATCACCGCAGGCGCGTTGTCCGCGCATTCGGTCACCTGTGCCATTAACATTTCCCGCAGAATGAATTACCCTTTTATTTCACGGTATGGGATATTTCATACATACGAATAAGAAATATGTGCTAATTTCGAGATTCATAATAATGATTATTACTTAGAGGTTTATTCGTTGGCTATGAGGGATAATGATTTTTTCAGATGGCGGCGGGAAATGCTGCAACATTTCCAGGCAATAACAACCAGCGAGCAGATCTATACGCTTTTGCAGCAGCAAACCGAACGGCTGGAATATGACTATTTTTCACTGTGCGTCCGGCACCCGGTTCCTTTTACCCGCCCGAAGCTTTCTATTCACACCACCTATCCCACGCGCTGGTGGTCGCATTATATGGCGGAGAAATTCCATACTATCGATCCGGTATTAAAAGCGGAGAATTTTCATCGCGGGCATTTACGCTGGGACGATGACTTATTTAGCGACGCTTCATTATTATGGGATTCCGCACGGGATCACGGGGTACGCAACGGCGTGACACAATGTCTGATGTTGCCGAACCGGGCGATGGGTTTTTTGTCCGTGTCGCGGGAAAACGAGCCGGACGTTGCTGTCTGTGAGGACGATGAAATGGAGCTTCGGCTGCAGACCCTGACCGAACAGAGCCTGCTGGCGCTGCTGCGACTGGAAGACGAGATGGTGGTTCCGGCGGAAATGCGGTTCAGCAAGCGGGAACTGGAAATTCTGAAATGGACGGCGGAAGGCAAGACCTCCGCAGAAATCGCGATGATCCTCTCCATCTCAGAGAATACGGTGAATTTTCACCAGAAAAATATGCAAAAGAAATTCAACGCGCCGAATAAAACGCAGATTGCCTGCTATGCGGCTGCCACGGGGATCATCTGAGTGTCATGCGCGACGGGAAACCGGCTGACGTGTTGTGATCAGCCGGTCTGAAGGTGATTACTGACGGTACGCTTGTTTAATCTGCTTAACAGTGCTGGAAAAAACGGCAGCCTGAGCCTCATCTTCCATCTGCGTGATTTGCTTTTCCATTTTGATAATCACCCGGCCCGCGTCGGCCTGACCCATTGCCTGCAGCATCAGCGTCAGCAGCGCTTTCAGACAGGTCACTTCCTGGGCAAGTTGTTGATTACTTTCGGCAGTGGAAAAATCCGGTGTGCTCATCTGGTTCCTCGTTAAGGTCTTTCGCACGTCTCACATCATCCCGCCGGTGGCGGCTTGTTGGCAATGATTGTGTATATATGCGTTACGTAAAGTTAAGGCGGCGAAGTATACCACAAGATTAGTCAAAAAATGGAGTGCTTGTTTTTTGCTCTAATTATCAATGAAAAATCCAATTGTGGATGACATTAAACTGCCGCTCCGATATATGGCCGCCAATATTGTTTAAATCAGGTTCTTCTCTGGTTAATTCTTGTTACATATTTAATTCCGCCATTATTCTCTCAGACTTTTCTTGGGTTTTTCGGAAGTGGGGTATGGAAATTTCTTAAAAAAAGTTAACGCACAGCCAATGTTTCAGGTGACTTTCCAGTAGATGTACAGTCTGATTTCCAGAAAAAGGAGTAAAATGCGGAGCAGGACATTTTTTAAGTTTCAAAGTTAAGATAAAACCCGTTAATATGGTGGTGATATAGAATCAGTAGCGTTATCCCTATTCTGGAGATTATTCCTTTGATCAACGTCCTTCTTGTTGATGACCACGAACTGGTGCGCGCAGGGATACGACGCATTCTGGAAGATATAAAGGGTATTAAAGTTGCCGGTGAAGTCTGCTGCGGTGAGGATGCCGTTAAATGGTGCCGCGCAAATGCTGTCGACGTCGTGTTGATGGATATGAACATGCCCGGCATTGGTGGGCTCGAAGCGACGCGGAAAATTGCCCGCGCCTGTGTCGACACCAAAGTCATTATGCTGACCGTGCATACTGAAAACCCACTCCCCGCCAGGGTTATGCAGGCGGGAGCCGCAGGTTACCTGAGCAAAGGGGCCGCGCCGCAGGAAGTTGTTAATGCCATTCGTTCGGTCTTCGCCGGTCAGCGTTATATCGCTTCTGACATCGCTCAGCAGATGGCGTTGAGTCAGATTGAGCCGGACAAAACAGAATCGCCCTTCGCCAGTTTGTCTGAACGCGAATTGCAGATTATGCTGATGATCACCAAAGGTCAGAAGGTCAATGAGATCTCAGAACAACTGAATCTCAGTCCTAAAACGGTGAACAGCTACCGCTACAGAATGTTTAGTAAACTTAACATTCATGGCGATGTCGAGCTGACACACCTGGCAATTCGCCATGGCCTGTGCAATGCGGAGTCGTTAGCAAATCAGTGAGTGATGTGTTTGATTCGAAAGCCTTCCTGAAAACAGTGACCAGCCAGCCCGGCGTGTATCGTATGTATGACGCCGGCGGCACGGTTATTTATGTCGGTAAAGCGAAAGACCTGAAAAAACGGCTTTCCAGCTATTTCCGCAGCAATCTCGCCTCCCGCAAAACCGAAGCGCTGGTGTCGCAAATCACCCAGATCGATGTGACCGTGACTCATACCGAGACGGAAGCGTTGTTGCTGGAGCATAACTACATCAAGCTGTATCAGCCGCGCTATAACGTGCTGTTGCGGGATGACAAATCCTATCCGTTCATTTTTCTCAGCGGCGATACCCACCCGCGTCTGGCTGTCCATCGTGGCGCGAAGCATGCGAAAGGGGAGTATTTCGGGCCGTTCCCGAACGGCTACGCGGTGCGTGAAACCCTGGCGCTGTTGCAAAAAATCTTCCCGATCCGCCAGTGCGAGAACAGCGTTTATCGCAACCGCTCTCGTCCCTGCCTGCAATACCAGATTGGCCGTTGTCTCGGGCCGTGTGTCGCCGGGCTGGTGAGTGAAGACGAGTACGCCCGGCAGGTGGATTACGTTCGCCTGTTCCTTTCCGGGAAAGATGATCAGGTGCTGACGCAGTTGATCGCGCGGATGGAAAAAGCCAGCCAGTCGCTGGAATTTGAAGAGGCCGCGCGCATTCGCGACCAGATCCAGGCTGTGCGTCGGGTCACTGAAAAACAATTTGTCTCCAATACTGGCGATGATCTCGACGTTATCGGCGTCGCGTTTGATGCCGGTATGGCCTGCGTTCATGTGCTGTTTATCCGGCAGGGGAAAGTGCTGGGAAGCCGCAGTTATTTCCCGAAAGTACCAGGTGGCACCGAGCCGGGCGAAATCGTCGAGACGTTTGTCGGCCAGTTTTACTTGCAGGGAAGCCAGTCGAGAACTCTGCCGGGTGAGATCCTGCTTGATTTCGCCCTTGCGGACAAAACCCTGCTGGCGGATACCCTCACTGAATTCGCCGGACGGCGGATCAACGTGCAGACGAAGCCGCGTGGTGATCGGGCGCGTTACCTGAAACTGGCCCGTACCAATGCGGCGACCGCGCTGGTCACGAAACTGTCGCAGCAGTCGACCATCACCCAGCGCTTAACGGCGCTGGCGACGGTGCTCAAACTGCCTGAAATTAAACGCATGGAGTGTTTTGACATCAGCCATACGATGGGCGAACAGACCATCGCCTCCTGCGTGGTGTTTGACACAAATGGGCCACTGCGCGCCGACTATCGCCGTTATAATATTACGGGCATCACGCCAGGTGATGATTACGCGGCCATGAATCAGGTGCTGCGTCGTCGTTACGGCAAGGCGATTGATGACAACAAAATCCCCGACGTCATTCTTATCGATGGCGGTAAAGGTCAGTTAGGGCAGGCGAAAGCGGTGTTTGCCGAACTGGATGTCACGTGGGACAAGCATCACCCGATTTTGCTCGGTGTGGCAAAAGGGTCAGATCGTAAAGCCGGTCTGGAAACGTTGTTCTTCGAACCGGAAGGCGAGGGGTTCAGTCTGCCGCCCGATTCGCCCGCGCTGCATGTCATCCAGCATATCCGCGACGAATCGCATGATCACGCGATCACCGGGCACCGGAAAAAACGCGCTAAGGTTAAGAGCACCAGTACGCTTGAGACCATCGAAGGCGTGGGGCCAAAGCGCCGCCAGATGCTGTTGAAGTACATGGGCGGTTTGCAAGGTTTGCAGAAGGCGAGTGTCGAGGACATTGCCAAAGTGCCGGGCATATCGCACGGTCTGGCAGAAAAGATCTACTACTCGTTGAAACATTAGGGGTCCTGTAGCAACATAGGGCTAATATTTTACTGACAACAGATAGTTACCGTCACCATGCAATTTAATATCCCTACGTTGCTCACTCTGTTTCGCGTCATCCTTATCCCATTCTTTGTACTGGCATTTTATCTGCCGTTCACCTGGGCGCCGTTTCTGTGTGCGCTGATTTTCCTGGTGGCGGCGGTAACTGACTGGTTCGATGGCTTTCTGGCGCGTCGCTGGAACCAGAGCACGCGCTTTGGCGCTTTTCTCGATCCGGTGGCCGATAAAGTGATGGTGGCGATCGCGATGGTGCTGGTGGCCGAGCACTATCATACCTGGTGGGTAACGCTACCGGCGGCAACGATGATCGCCCGTGAGATCATCATCTCGGCGCTGCGCGAGTGGATGGCGGAGCTGGGTAAACGCAGCAGCGTGGCAGTATCGTGGATCGGCAAAGTGAAAACCACGGCGCAAATGACCGCGCTGGTCTGGATGTTATGGCGTCCGAACGACTGGGTGGAATGGGCCGGAATTGGCCTGTTCTTCGTGGCTGCCGTGCTGACGCTGTGGTCCATGTTGCAGTATCTCAACGCTGCGCGCGGCGATTTGCTTGAACAGTGATCGTTTCGCCGCAAAATTCAGCAAACGATCCTGAATGCGAAAAATATCGTTGACTCAGTGCGTCAGGTAAGTAGAATGCAACGCATCGAACGGCAGCGCAGATTGCCAGACGATAATAAAATCAAGTGATTAAGCACGCTTGATGATGCGGGAATAGCTCAGTTGGTAGAGCACGACCTTGCCAAGGTCGGGGTCGCGAGTTCGAGTCTCGTTTCCCGCTCCAGTTTAAGACATCGGCAATTTTGCGGGTGTGGCAGTACTCAGGCGCGTTAGCAAAGCGGTTATGTAGCGGATTGCAAATCCGTCTAGTCCGGTTCGACTCCGGAACGCGCCTCCACTTTACATCCCGAGCCCGGATGGTGGAATCGGTAGACACAAGGGATTTAAAATCCCTCGGCGTTCGCGCTGTGCGGGTTCAAGTCCCGCTCCGGGTACCATTGGGAAAGACGAATAAAATCAATGATAAGCAGTGTCGTGTAACCGCCTTCTCAGGCGGTTTTTTTATGCCTGAAATAAGCGCTCCTGACATACTTAACGCATTTTAATCCTGAATTATTAATCCTTATTCTGGCTGTCAACGACCGGGACGATCTGAATTTTGCGATTGTATCGGGCCGTTTGGCTAATCGGGAAATATAAGAGGTATGGCCTATCGAATATATGGACTGATTTGACTATATTTTATTGTTGTTGGTGTTTATCGTAACTCTAAAATAATAGAAGGAGCTAGGATATGAGCACGACCGATGATTCCCATAACACCTTATCTACCGGAAAATGTCCGTTCCATGAGGGCGGTCATGACCAGAGCGCCGGAGCGGGGACAGCCAGCCGCGACTGGTGGCCGAAGCAACTCCGTGTGGATCTCTTAAACCAGCATTCCAGCCGTTCGAACCCCCTGGGTGAGGACTTCGACTACCGCAAAGAATTTAGCAAGTTAGATTATCACGCGCTCAAAGGTGACCTCCGGGCGCTTCTCACCGAATCGCAACCGTGGTGGCCTGCTGACTGGGGCACATACGCGGGTCTGTTTATTCGTATGGCCTGGCACGGCGCAGGCACCTACCGTTCCATTGACGGACGAGGTGGCGCAGGTCGCGGTCAACAGCGTTTTGCGCCACTGAACTCATGGCCGGATAACGTCAGTCTGGATAAGGCGCGTCGTTTGCTGTGGCCAGTCAAACAAAAATATGGGCAAAAAATTTCCTGGGCGGATCTGTTTATTCTGGCGGGCAACGTGGCGCTGGAAAACGCAGGTTTTCGCACCTTTGGTTTCGGTGCGGGGCGCGAAGACGTCTGGGAACCTGATCTCGATGTGAACTGGGGCGATGAAAAAGCCTGGCTGACGCACCGTCATCCGGAAGCGCTGGCGAAAGCTCCGCTGGGCGCAACAGAGATGGGGCTGATTTACGTGAACCCGGAAGGGCCGGATCATAGCGGTGAACCGCTGTCTGCGGCAGCAGCAATTCGTGCCACGTTCGGCAACATGGGAATGAATGACGAAGAGACCGTAGCGTTGATCGGCGGTGGGCACACGCTCGGTAAAACGCACGGTATGGCGGCAGCTTCTCACGTCGGGCCGGATCCGGAAGCCGCATCTATTGAAGCTCAGGGACTAGGCTGGGCAAGCAGCCACGGCAGCGGGGTGGGCGCGGACGCGATTACCTCAGGTCTGGAGGTGGTCTGGTCACAAACGCCGACGCAATGGAGCAACTACTTCTTCGAGAACCTGTTCAAATATGAATGGGTGCAAACGCGGAGTCCGGCTGGGGCAATCCAGTTTGAAGCCGTGGATGCGCCAGAAATCATTCCTGATCCGTTCGACCCGTCGAAAAAGCGCAAACCTACCATGCTGGTCACCGACCTGACGCTGCGTTTTGATCCGGAATTCGAAAAAATCTCTCGTCGTTTCCTCAACGATCCACAGGCATTTAACGAAGCGTTTGCCCGTGCCTGGTTCAAACTGACGCACAGGGATATGGGGCCGAAAGCGCGTTACATTGGCCCGGAAGTGCCAAAAGAAGATCTGATCTGGCAGGATCCTTTACCGCAACCCGTCTGCCACCCCAGTGAAGAAGACATCATCAACCTGAAAGCGGCGATTGCGTCGTCCGGGTTGTCTGTCAGTGAACTGGTTTCCGTTGCCTGGGCCTCTGCTTCTACGTTCCGTGGCGGTGACAAGCGTGGCGGGGCCAACGGTGCGCGTCTGGCATTAGCGCCGCAGCGTGACTGGGACGTTAACGCCGCCGCGGTGCGTGTGTTGCCGGTGCTGGAGAATCTGCAGAAATCGACGGGCAAAGTCTCGCTGGCCGATACTATCGTACTGGCGGGCGTTGTCGGTGTTGAACAGGCAGCCAGTGCTGCGGGCGTCAGCATCAGCGTACCGTTTACGCCGGGTCGCGTCGATGCGCGTCAGGATCAGACCGATATCGGGATGTTTGAACTGCTTGAACCGATTGCCGATGGCTTCCGTAACTATCGCGCAAGACTGGATGTTTCTACCACCGAATCACTGTTGATCGATAAAGCGCAGCAATTGACGCTGACGGCGCCGGAAATGACGGCACTGGTCGGCGGGATGCGCGTACTGGGAACCAACTTTGACAGCAGTAAGAACGGTGTCTTTACCGATCGGGTGGGCGTTCTCAGCACCGATTTCTTCGTGAATTTGCTGGATATGGGGACGGAATGGAAAGCGACTGACGAGTCGGGCGAACTGTTTGAAGGGCGCGATCGTCAGAATGGGGACGTGAAGTACACCGCGACCCGTGCTGACCTGGTATTTGGTTCTAACTCTGTGTTGCGTGCACTGGCTGAAGTGTATGCCAGCAATGACGCGCGCGAGAAATTTGTGAAGGATTTCGTCGCGGCCTGGGTGAAAGTGATGAACCTGGATCGTTTCGACCTGCTTTAAATCGATATTCCCGCGTTAGCAGCAATGTCACTCATAACGGCTTTCTTTACAGAGAGCCGTTTTTTTTGCCATCGCGGCAGGGTACGCTAATCAACATTATTGAAGTAGTCGCGCGCGGCGACATCAATCTCTTTCTCGTCAATGCCCGTCTTCTGCGTTATCTGTTCGATAAACTGCTTAAAATTCTCACTGCTCACATTGCCACCATCCCAGTGGGCGACATACAACGTACTCTGATAACGGTAAAAATGGATGGTGGTGTTGCCGAACGTGTAATACATGGACGTCTCCTGTTCAGTGTGTAATAACAATATCCCCCGGACAAAGAGAAATTTCTACCGGTTTTGATTAAAATGCCCCATCACTATTTTCTGAAGAGTATCCCGTAATGAAAACCGGCCCCCTGAACGAAAACGAACTCGAGTGGCTCGACGACACGCTGGCGACGCACGGCAGCGAGAAATCCGTCCTTGATGTTTCTGAACTGGACGGCATGCTGACTGCCATTCTGTCGGCACCGAATGACATTGAACCTGCCGACTGGTTGCTGGCAGTGTGGGGCGGGGCAGATGCGGTTCCGCGCTGGAAGGATGAACGCGAACGCGATCGTTTTATCAATCTTACGTTGCAACACATGAGCGATATCGCCGAGCGCCTTGGCGAATACCCGGATCAGTTCGAACCGCTGTTTGGTACCCGCGAAGAAGAGGGGCAGATCCTGACGATTGTCGAAGAGTGGTGCTTTGGCTATATGCGTGGTGTGGCACTGGCGGACTGGTCCGGCTTACCGGAAGCGGAACAGCAGGCGCTGGATGCTATCGCCCTGCACGGTAAAGAAGAGAATTTTGCTCGTCTGGATACGTTCACGGCGGAAGAATTTATCGACAGCATTGAGAAAATTGCCCCTGCGGCGCTGTCGCTTTTCGATTACTGGACAGCGCACCCGAAAGCGGCCGTCGTCAAACAGCCGGTACGTAACGAAGCGAAAATCGGACGTAACGATCCCTGCCCGTGCGGCAGCGGTAAAAAGTATAAAAACTGCTGTCAGCAATAAAAAAACGGCCGAAAGGCCGTTTTCGTTATCCGACTGCCGGAAGCAGCCCGGTGGCGATACAAAACTGCACGGCAATCACCGCGATCCCGCAGGCGAACACCAGCCATAAGGCGAGGTTGCCGCCTGCCACGCGATAAGCTGCTTCCGGGTGACGCCGACGGCTGCGCATGACCAGCAGCGAAGGGATCACCAGCGCCAGTATCGCCAGCGCCACGCCAGCATAACCGAGCGCCATCACGAATCCGCGCGGGTAGAACAGCGCAAAAATCAGCGGCGGCAGAAAGGTAATCGCGCCGGTTTGCATGCGTCCGCGCACGGTGTTTTTCCGCTGGAACAGATCGGCCAGATAATCAAACAAGCCAAGCGCCACACCGAGGAAAGACGTCGCCAGCGCCAGGTCGGCAAACAGATGCACGGCGAGTTCGACATGTGCAGATGCCACCACTTCGCGGATCGCCTGCAGTAACCCGTTCAGACCGCTGTTCGTCGCCAGTAAAGCGTTAAACACTGGCGAGTCGATACTGCCGAGCGTCGCGAGCTGCCAGAAGATATAAGCCACCAGCGGAATAAAACTGCCAATGATAAACACCCGGCGCAGTTTACGCACATCACCGTTCAGATAGCTGACAATGCTCGGTACGCTACCGTGAAAGCCGAACGAGGTAAAAATGACCGGAATGGCCGACAGCGCCAGACCTTGCTCAACGGGCAGCGTCAGCAGGTTGATCCGGTGAATATGCGGCAGCAGCAGCGCCAGCATAATGATCAGAAAGATGATTTTGGCGCTGAACAGAAAACGGTTAAAGAAATCCACCAGCGAAGTGCCGACGCAGATAATACAGCCGCCGACGAGGGTGAACAGCAACACGCCGGTGGCAGGCGACATGCTCACCGACAGCCACTGGCTCAGGCTGGACGCCAGCAGCTCGCCAGCACCGCTGATATACGCAGCGGTTAACGCATACATCAAAAACAGCATGCTGAAGCCGGTTACCCACTGGCCGTAGCGCCCGAGATAGCGCAGCGCCAGCGAACCCAACCCGGTATCAGCAGGAACGTGCTGATAGACTTCCAGCAACAGCAGGGCGGTGTAACACATCAGCCCCCACAAACACACCAGTAACCCCAGAGTGACACCAAAACCGACACCCGCTGACGCCAACGGCATTGCCAGCATCCCTGCGCCAATCGTGGTGCCCGCAACGATTAAAATACTACCCAGAATGCGGTTCTTCACGCTTTCCTCTGCTACCGAACGTCATAACAACAAAATATGCCGCGCAGCGTAGGGGAAATCTACCGCTTCGTCAAATATGAATTACAGCGAGTGTACTGATATGTTTACGGATGTTAGCGGGGCTGCAGAGGAGGGCAAAAAAAAGCGGCAGTAAAAACTGCCGCCATCACACTTAGTTTTGCGTATCGAGGGTCGACAGTTCTTTGTCGATGAAATAAAGACCTTCGCCGCTTTGACCGACCAGCGACAGTTTGTCGATAACCGATTTAAACAGTTTCTCTTCTTCGTGCTGTTCCGCGACATACCACTGCAGGAAATTAAAGGTCGGGTAATCCTGACAGGTCATGGCAGCGTGTGCCAGTTCGTTAATTTTCTGCGTGATGAGCTGCTCGTGCTCATACGTTTTACGGAACAGTTCAGCCAGTGAGGAATATTCTTCAAACGGGCTCTGGATGGCAGAAATACGCGGCAGACTGCCGGTGTCTGTCAGGTAATCAAACAGGCGCTGCATGTGCGTCATCTCTTCCTGCGCGTGACGGCGCAGGAACGCGGCGGCCCCTTCGAAGCTGTGGTAGCTGCACCAGGCGCTCATCTGCTGGTAAAGCAGGGAAGAATAGAGCTCAAGGTTCATCTGCTCATTGAGTTGTTCAATCATTTCAGATTTCAGCATCGTATTTCTCCGCAAAAACAAACTGTTCAGATTATTGTGCGGCTCACTATAAATTGTTATCTAATTATTTGCAAAAGGTAAAATAAGAAAAGTAATTATTAAAAATGCGAATGGGAATAACACGCATTACCGGTAAATAATAAAAAGAGAATAAGAATGATTCTGCTTTAAAATAAAAAGCCGACAGTCTGTTGTCGGCCATTTTTATTACCAGTAACCGTTATATTTGGGTTGGGTGATCGCGATACCGCGGCACTGATACTGAATCGTCACGCTGTTGTTAAGGCACAGCGAACCGCTGGTGGTGGTGCAGGTGACGATCGGCTGGCCGTAGCTGACGGCGGTGGCGTAACCGAGCTGCTGACATTGCTTCGTCGCCGTTCCGTTCGCCAGATAATCATCGGTCCGCGCGGACTGCAATATGGCCTGCCCGTAGGAGAGACGCACGACGCCACTGTTCGCATCCACGTTACTGACCTCCGCCTGGCGTGTGATGGTACAGGCAGACAACGAAATAACAGCAGCGGCAAGGAGAAATTTATTCATGGTATCGCTCTGGAAGCACTGAAATCTTCCTATCGTAACCGCCTGATGCGGCGGCAATCCGCAGAATAACCGATGAATCGGTGCTTAGTTATCGCAACGGCGGCGCTAATCGGCGCGTGCGTCGAAAATCTCGCGGAATTTGGGGTGCAGCTGGCGAAACAGCGCGATCAGCTGCGGGTCAAAATGCTTACCGGCGCCGGGGAAAATCAACTCGCAGGCCTGCTCGTGGCTGAAACCCGGTTTATAAACGCGTTTTTGCCGCAGCGCATCATAGACATCCGCCAGCGCCAGAATGCGTGCTTCGATGGGAATTTCAGTGCCTTTCAGGCCTTCCGGGTAGCCACTACCGTCCCATTTTTCATGGTGATAGTGAATGATGTTTTCGGCAATGGCGCCGAGGCCAAGCCCCCGAATAATTCGCCAGCCTTTCAGCGTATGAAGTTTCATCTCGCTGAACTCTTCTTCCGTCAGCGGCCCTTCTTTACGCAGAATGCGTTCCGGTACGGCGATTTTGCCGACGTCATGCAACGAGGCAAAGCGCTCAATATCTCTCGCTGTGCGATGCGGCAGTTTCAGTTCCCGCGCCAGCAACCCGCAATAGGCCGATACGCGCTGAATATGGCTGCCGGTTTCATCGTCATGCGCGCGGTTCACTTTTTCCATCGCTTCCACGATGCTGCGGTTTACCAGCTGATTTTTTCTGATTTGCCGACGCAACAGCAGCACCAGGAACAGGCTGAACAGGGCGGTAATCAGCAGGATAACGCTGATCACTTTGAGCGTGTTTTTGCTGATGTCCAGCGTCGCTGGCGGCTCGTGATGCCGTTCTAACTGGGCGCGCAGGCTGGAGATGCGATGAACTTCGGTTAACAGTGAATGCAGCGGATGCCCCGGCGCGACCCAGGCACCGATTTGGTCATCAGAGTGCGTCAGCCCGGCCACTTTCAGCACACCGCGAAACAGCTCATTGCCGCGCAGTGCCAGCTCCAGCGAGCTGAGATCGCCAAGAATGTAGTCGACGCGATGGTTATCGATGGCATCGAACAGCTGATCAACAGAATCGACCGGTACCAGCGTGATGTCGTTGCCGAAGCGCTGCCGCAGGTAAAGGCTGGCATAGGAGTTGCGCAGCACCCCGACACGCTGAAAACGGATCTGTTCTTCGTCGCGAATAAAAGGCTCATCGATGCGGGTATACCAGGCGTTATGCCAGGACTGCAATGGTCCGATAATCCCGCGGGTATGCAGCGGATTCTCGTCGTTCAGGATATCGACCAGCCGCACCGGCCAGTTCTCCTCGCGCATGCGCGCGACGTAGTTATCCACGTAATGCACGTTCACGTTGATATGCAGCAGGTCCCGCATATCCTTGATCATATCGATTGCTGTGCCGTGATAGCCGTTGCGGTCCTGCCAGATCAGCGGCGAGAAGTTCTCGCTTTTCGGCAGCCAGATATCCAGCGTGTTCTGTTTGATCCACGCGCTTTCCTGCGGCGTCAACTGAATGCGGCTCACCAGATAATTGCGTCGGCTATTTTCTTCCAGTTGCCGCAGTTTACCGTTTTGCTGCCATTCGCTGATTAACTGATTGATATTGCTGCGGACGTTCTTTAATTCGGGGCTGAAGCCGATCGTCACCGGAATGCGGAGATCCGGGAACGGACGCGAAATGGTGTAATAGTGCTGTGTGTCATCCATTTCCGAGTCATCGTTAATATAGTAATCGGCCTTACCGTCACGCAGCAGGTCAAAACCCAACTGGCTGTCATCGACCAGCAACACGTTGCGAAATTTCAGTTCGGGGTAGCGTTTTCTGACCTGGTCGAAGGTGGCGTCATTGCGACGAAAAGCCACCCGCGCGTGGTCCAGGTCATCCGACGTACTGACATTGCGGATCAGGCTGGCGGCCACCACTTCATTATCAAATAACCGCATGGAGAGGATTTTGCTGGTCGCGCGTTCTTCGGTGCGTAATACACCGGCATACAGGCCATAGTGGTTGTCATTAAAGAGGCGGTTGATCTCTTCGCCACCGACCGGATGAAGCTGGAAGTTATACCCATACTTCTCGTTAATGGCGCGAAAGAGATCCTGGTAATAACCCTGATAATGTCCACTGGCATCACGCCAGAATTCGAAATTTTCATCGTCATACAGCCAGACCGGCACTGGTTTTTGTGCGGCAAACAGCGGTGCTGCGCAGAACAGGAAGAGAATAACCTGTACTGCGTAACGTGACCTTTTTAGCAACTGGCGCCATCGACGATTCACAGAAGCAATCCTAATAAAGCGGGCAGTATTCATCAGTTTAACGAACCGTTCACAACGCGGGTAGATCTTTTTATTAACTTTTCGCCTTTATTTTTCCTGATTTATAAAACTATTTTTCATTAAATTTGAAAGTGAGTTCACTGGATAGTAAGGTGTGAACCAGTGTGCTTATTCATCGCGGGTTTCCCCGCCGTAATCAGGAGTGAAGACATGAAGATTGCACTGATGATGGAAAACAGCCAGGCGAGCAAGAACGCCATCATCCTGAAAGAACTGAATACCGTGGCCGGTGAAAAAGGGTTTCCGGTGTATAACGTCGGCATGAGCGATGAGCAGGATCATCATCTGACCTACATTCACCTCGGCATTATGGCCAGTATCTTGCTGAATTCAAAAGCGGTGGATTTCGTGGTGACCGGCTGCGGTACCGGGCAGGGGGCGCTGATGTCGCTGAACATCCACCCGGGCGTGGTGTGCGGTTATTGCATCGATCCGGCGGATGCTTTCCTGTTCGCCCAGATCAACAACGGTAATGCGCTGTCGCTGCCATTCGCCAAAGGCTTTGGCTGGGGCGCGGAACTGAACGTGCGCTTTATCTTTGAGAAAGCGTTCACCGGGCGCAATGGCGAAGGCTATCCGCCGGAGCGCAAGGAGCCCCAGGTGCGCAATGCCGGGATCCTGAATCAAGTGAAAGCGGCGGTAGTGAAAGAGAATTATCTCGATACGCTACGCGCTATCGATCCTGAACTGGTGAAAACCGCCATTTCCGGGCCGCGCTTCCAGCAGTGTTTCTTTGATAACTGCCAGGACAGCGCCATCGAAGCGTTTGTGCGCGAGAGACTGGCGTAACCGGCGAAATACCGCAACCCGGCGAGTCTCATCCCGCCGGGTTTTTACTGGCTTTTTCGCGACACAGCGCTACCGGCATCGCGGGTAAGCTGTAGCGTATCTGCCATGCCTGCCAGACAAATCAGGGCAATGAACACGAAGGCCAGCCGGAAACTGATGCCGGGTAATGTCGCCAGATCCAGCCAGACACTCGCCTTTTCCCCCAGACGAATACCTATCGCCCCCAGTGTGATCCCTAGCCCGGTTGCCAGTTGTGTCGCGGTGCTGAACAGCGTATTGGCGTAACTCATCTGCGGTGAGGCGACATCAGCGAATGCCAGCGTGCTGATACCGGTAAACTGGATGGAGCGGAACACGCCGCCGAGGTAGAGGATAAGCAACGTCAGCCAGACGGGCGTTTGCGGTGTCAGCAGCGCGCAGGCCAGCAACGCCAGCACGTTCAGCGAGCCGTTGATCAGCAGTAATTTACGAAACCCGAGCCAGCGGATCAGCGGTGTGGTGGCGGGCTTGATGGTCAGATTGCCGACGAAAACCGCCAGCACCAGCAGCCCGGCGTGGAAAGGGTCCAGTCCGAATCCGACCTGAAACAGCAGCGGCAGCAGAAACGGCACGGCGCTGATCGACGCACGAAACAGCGAACCCCCGTACATGGTGATGCGAAAGGTGGCGATTTTCAGCGAATCCAGACGGATCATCGGCCAGGGCGTGCGGCGAAAATGGCGCAACGCAAAGGCAAACGCCAGCCCGCCGGTCAGCAACAACGCCACTGTCTGCAGGGTTTGTGATGTTGTCGATCCCAGCATTTCCATGGCATACACCAGACAAACCATCGCCAGCGCTGTCGCCAGAAAACCGGGCAGATCGAACGGGCGGCGCTCCGTTTCACGAATATCCGGGATAATGCGCAACGCCAGCACAATCGCCACCAGACCCAGGGGAACATTAATAAAGAAGATCCAGCGCCAGCTGGCGTAGCTGGTGATGAACCCGCCGAGCGCCGGGCCGATGATGGGCGCCACCAGCGCGGGCCAGGTGAGGGTGGCGATGGCGGTGATTAACTGATGTTTCGGCGTGGTGCGCAGCACCGCGAGTCGCCCGACGGGCACCATCAGCGCGCCGCCGACGCCCTGCAAAATGCGCATCGCGACGAAGCTGTCGACGCTGGTGGCTAGCCCGCAAAAGACCGAAGCGAGGGTGAATATCGCCAGCGCGAGGCTGAAAACGTGGCGCGCGCCAAAACGGTCAGCTATCCAGCCGCTCGCCGGAATCAACACGGCGAGGGTAATCAGATAGGCGCTGATCCCGATATTCAGATCCACCGCCTGGACGGCGAAGGTTTTCGCCATATCGGGCAGGGCGGTGGCGATAACGGTGCCATCGAGAAACTCCATAAAAAAGGCCCCCGCAACCAGTAGTGCGGCGGGTGAAATTCCCCGGGATCCCTGTGTGGAAAGTGTGTTACGTACTGCTGGTTTGCCTTCGCTGCTCAATGTTGGTGTCCCACTGCCATTTTTTATTGATAGTTTTATGCCCCGCGTCAACCGCGTTTTAGGGTACTATGGCGCTCCGCTAAGGAGGAGTAAAAAATGTCACAACAACTTTCCGCTAATGATGAACTGGTCTCAGACGTCGTGGCCTGCCAACTGGTGATTAAGCAAATTCTGGATGTGATTGACGTGATTGCACCGGTTGAAGTGCGCGACAAGATGGCGTCACAGCTGAAGTCGATTGATTTTTCCGGCCAGCAGGCGGGGGTGGATCCGGTGACGCGCCGCGCCATTCAGAAAGCGATTGCGCTGATCGAACTGAAATTTACCCCGCAGGGCGAAGCCCATTAATCCGGTGTCCTGCCGCGGCAGGACACCAGACTTAACGGTCTCAAAGGAAGGTTTGTCGCAGGGGCAATTAATGTTTCTGGAATTTAACGACGTTCAGCACATGCTCGTCGGTTTGTTCCGGGCAAAGACCCGCCTGCTTAGCGTTGCGAACTTCTTCCAGAATCGTTTGCAATAACAGGCCATCCTGCTGCTGTTCTTCTTCCAGCAGGTGAAGGAAGCTCAGGGTTGCACCATCCTGAATGGCCTTTGCTTCTGCCGTCAGTGCGGAGAGCGTATTGCTGCGCTGCTGATGTTCTTCGAGCGATTTCAGAAACAAGTCTTCCAGTGTGGAACAGGTCGCATCGGAAGTATCTACGGCTTTAATCATCGGACATGCGCCGGACGTTTTCATAAAATCAAACATGCGCATCATTTTCGTCACGTTCAGTTGTGCCTGATTACGCAGGAAAGTGGCGGTGCCGTTCAGACGACGCTCACTGCACCATTCGCTAAAACGCAGGCACAGGTTAGAGGCATAGAATTCAAGGTTCATCTGAGCATTCAGCTTTTGCGCCATTCCGTTGACAGTCATACTAATATCCTAAATTACATGTAGAAATCACGCGCACGGCAGCTGTAAACAGCGCGCGTGCACCATAAATAATAAACGTAATAACGTTGAGAGATGACGATACCAAATATGATTTATATCGCGGACAAGATAATAACGCGAAATATCGAATAAGAAAATACCTAAATTTTACTCTTTACGTTTGGTTACAGTAGTGCGGAATTAACCCTTTTTAAGACATTTTCTAAAATATATATAATGTATCTGGCTGATATTTAATACAAAGATATTATCTGTAAAATACGAGCCTGATAATATGACAAAAAAATGATTGTTACCGGTAAAATAAAAGAAAATCTGAATGAGGCATTTCGTTAATTCTCTGTAGATCTGGCGATCTTTTTGCCACAGCGTAAAAATCTTTCAGAAAAAGTCCCGGCGCCCGACAGCGAAAATGCCCGCCAATGCCGTGCTGGCAGGCCGATGAGGATAAGTTGGCTGGTGGCATGGATAATTCTGCCATAGCCCGGTGCTATTGTATGATGAATACGTTAAAAATTATGTCATTTCTCGCTAAATCTATGCACTCAATTACTGTAATTCTGCGGTGTGATGGCGCTCTCTTATGGATAATTAATTTCCCGCTATTAATAAACTCACATGGGCATTGTTGCTGTGATCGATGCTAATGCGTTGTTTTATGTCCGAATAAATTCAGAAATTAGATTTTTCCCTACATAAAAGAGCACTAAAGCTGGAGTTTACCATGCACAAATTTACTAAAGCACTGGCGGCGATCGGTCTCGCTGCGGTTATGTCACAATCGGCTATCGCAGAGAATATGAAACTGGGTTTTTTAGTTAAACAGCCAGAAGAACCCTGGTTCCAGACCGAATGGCGTTTTGCCGATAAAGCCGGTAAAGATTTAGGGTTTGATGTGATTAAAATCGCCGTGCCTGACGGTGAGAAAACGCTGAACGCCATCGACAGCCTTGCCGCCAGCGGTGCGAAAGGGTTTGTTATCTGTACGCCTGACCCGAAACTGGGGCCAGCCATCGTGGCGAAGGCACGCAGCTATGATATGAAAGTGATTACCGTCGATGACCAGTTCGTTAACGCGAAAGGTAAACCGATGGAAAATGTCCCGCTGGTGATGATGGCTGCCAGTGAAATCGGCGCCCGCCAGGGACAAGAACTGTATAAAGAGATGCAAAAACGCGGCTGGGATGTCAAACAAACCGGCGTCATGGCGATTACTGCCGATGAGCTGGATACCGCGCGTCGCCGCACCACCGGCTCCATGGACGCGCTGAAAGCGGCAGGTTTCCCGGCAGCGCAAATCTACAAAGTGCCTACCAAATCTAACGATATCCCCGGTGCATTCGATGCCGGTAACTCCCTGCTGGTTCAGCATCCTCAAGTCAAACACTGGCTGGTGGTCGGCATGAATGACAATACCGTGCTGGGCGGCGTTCGCGCCACCGAAGGGCAGGGCTTTAAAGCCAACGACGTCATCGGTATTGGTATTAACGGTGTGGATGCGGTGAACGAACTGTCAAAAGCGCAGGCCACCGGTTTCTACGGCTCGTTGCTGCCAAGCCCGGACGTGCATGGCTATAAAACCAGCCAGTTGCTTTACAACTGGGTGACCAAAGGTGCAGAACCGCCGAAATTCACCGCTGTGACCGACGTTGTACTGATCACGCGTGACAATTTCAAAGAAGAGCTGGCGAAGAAAGGGCTGTAAAACGCACACCGGCTGCCCCTGCATACGCGCGGGCAGCCGGACGCGTGCTGAACTTACTGGCGGAGTCGTTATGCAACAGTCAACACCGTATCTCTCATTTCACGGCATCACCAAAACATTCCCTGGTGTGAAGGCACTGTCGGATATCAGTTTCGACTGCTATTCCGGACAGGTTCACGCGCTGATGGGGGAGAATGGCGCCGGAAAATCCACACTGCTTAAAATCCTCAGCGGCAACTATTCGCCGACGGCCGGTACTCTGCGGATCCGCGGACAGGAGATGGCGTTTGCTGATACGACCGCCGCGCTGAATGCCGGGGTGGCGATCATTTATCAGGAACTGCATCTGGTGCCTGAAATGACCGTAGCGGAAAACATCTATCTCGGACAGTTGCCGCATAAAGGCGGGATTGTGAATCGCTCTTTGCTGAATTACGAATCGCGTCTGCAACTGGAGCATCTTGGGCTCGATATCGACCCGGAAACGCCACTGAAATATCTCTCCATCGGCCAGTGGCAGATGGTGGAAATCGCGAAGGCGCTGGCGCGCAACGCTAAAATTATCGCCTTTGACGAACCGACCAGCTCGTTATCGGCGCGCGAAATCGACAATCTGTTCCGCGTCATCCGCGAACTGCGTAACGAAGGGCGCGTTATCCTTTATGTCTCCCACCGAATGGAAGAGATCTTTGCCCTCAGCGACGCGGTGACTGTCTTCAAAGATGGCCGTTTTGTGCGCACGTTTACCGACATGCAGCAGGTCAACCATGAGGTGCTGGTGCAGGCGATGGTCGGGCGCGACATCGGTGATATTTATGGCTGGCAACCGCGCGAATATGGCGCGGAACGACTGCGGCTGGAGCAGGTACAGGCACCGGGCGTACGTACGCCGATCTCGCTCTCTGTGCGCAGCGGCGAAATCGTCGGGTTGTTTGGTCTGGTCGGCGCAGGGCGCAGCGAACTGATGAAAGGGCTGTTCGGTGGCACGCGCATCACCGGCGGTCAGGTGTGGATTGACGGTGAACCCGTCAACATCACCAAACCGGCGCAGGCGATCAGCGCGGGCATGATGCTCTGCCCGGAAGATCGCAAAGCGGAAGGGATCATCCCGGTTCACTCTGTGCGCGACAACATTAATATCAGCGCCAGACGCAAACATATCCTTGGCGGCTGCGTGATCAATAACCGCTGGGAAGAGCAGAACGCCGATCACCATATTCAGTCGCTGAATATCAAAACCCCTGGCGCGGAACAGCTGATCATGAATCTCTCCGGCGGGAACCAGCAGAAAGCGATCCTGGGCCGCTGGCTCTCTGAAGAGATGAAAGTCATTTTGCTCGATGAACCGACCCGCGGCATCGACGTCGGGGCCAAACACGAAATCTATAACGTTATCTATGCGCTGGCGGCGTCCGGCGTGGCGGTGCTCTTTGCCTCAAGCGATCTGCCGGAAGTGATTGGCGTCGCCGACCGTATCGTGGTGATGCGCGAAGGGGAAATCGCCGGTGAGTTGCTGCATGAAAACGCCAATGAACAGCAGGCGTTAAGCCTTGCGATGCCTAAAGTCAGCCAGGCGGTCGCCTGAGAGGAGTCTATGATGTCATCTGTTACTACATCCGGCGCAACCCAGAAATCGTTCAGCTTTGGCCGCATCTGGGATCAGTACGGCATGCTGGTGGTGTTCGCCGTTCTGTTTATCGCCTGCGCGATTTTTGTGCCTAACTTCGCCACGTTCATCAATATGAAAGGGTTGGGGCTGGCGATTTCTATGTCCGGCATGGTGGCGTGCGGCATGCTGTTTTGCCTCGCTTCCGGTGATTTTGACCTGTCTGTCGCTTCGGTGATTGCCTGCGCCGGGGTCACCACGGCGGTGGTGATTAATATCACCGAGAGCCTGTGGATCGGCGTTCTTGCCGGGCTGTTGCTCGGTGTGCTGAGCGGCCTGGTCAACGGCTTTGTCATCGCCCGACTGAAAATCAACGCCCTGATCACCACGCTTGCCACCATGCAAATTGTCCGTGGTCTGGCCTATATTATTTCCGACGGGAAAGCGGTGGGGATCGAAGACGAGCGTTTCTTTACCCTCGGTTATGCCAACTGGTTCGGGTTACCGGCGCCTATCTGGTTAACGGTTGTGTGCCTGGTGATCTTCGGGTTGCTGCTCAACAAAACCACCTTTGGTCGCAATACGCTGGCGATTGGCGGTAATGAAGAAGCGGCGCGGCTCGCCGGGGTGCCGGTGGTGCGCACCAAGATCATCATCTTTGTGCTCTCCGGTCTGGTGTCGGCAGCGGCGGGGATCATCCTCGCCTCGCGTATGACCAGCGGCCAGCCAATGACGTCCATCGGCTATGAGCTGATCGTCATTTCGGCCTGTGTGCTGGGTGGCGTTTCTCTGAAAGGCGGGATTGGGAAAATCTCGTATGTCGTCGCCGGGATTCTGATTCTGGGGACCGTCGAGAATGCGATGAACCTGCTGAATATCTCGCCGTTCTCGCAGTATGTGGTGCGCGGTCTGATACTGCTGGCCGCGGTGATTTTCGACCGCTACAAACAAAAAGCGAAGCGTACGGCGTAATTTTTGCCCCCAACCTTTAAGTGTACTTCTTCCGTCTCGCCAGTGGGTAATTCCACTGGCGTTTTCATTTGAAAATGGCGAGAGCGGTCACACTGTCTATACTTATACTGCTAACTTTTTATTAACAAGAAGCCGTTGGCTGTAAAAAAAGGAGGACAAAGGGTGGATAAACTGCTCACAGTACCGCCTGATCTGACTGGAAATCTGGCATTTTTCTTTGATCTTGATGGAACGCTTGCAGAGATTAAACCCCATCCTGACCAGGTCGCTATTCCCACCGACGTTCGCCTTTCGCTGCATCAGCTTGCTGAACAGCAAAATGGTGCCGTGGCATTGATTTCAGGGCGCTCGATGGACGAGCTGGACGCGCTCGTCAAACCTTACCGTTTCCCACTCGCCGGGGTTCACGGGGCGGAACGTCGTGATATCAATGATCAGCGGCATATTCTGACCCTTCCTGACTCACTGGTCAGTACGCTTGAGGAGACCCTCAGGCAGGCGCTGGCGTCGTTACAGGGCAGCGAACTGGAAAGCAAGGGGATGGCATTCGCACTGCACTACCGACGCGCCCCACAGCACGAGGCGGCGATTATCGACCTCGCGCGGGACATTGTGGCGCGTTACCCGCAACTGGCGTTACAGCCGGGAAAATGCGTGGTGGAGATTAAACCTAAAGGCGTTAATAAAGGCGCGGCCATTGCGGCCTTTTTACAGGAAGCGCCCTTTATCGGTCGTCAGCCGGTGTTTGTCGGCGATGATCTGACCGATGAGAGCGGTTTCGAGGTGGTGAATAAACTGGGGGGTGTTTCAGTGAAAGTGGGCGAGGGGGAGACGCTGGCGAAATGTCGCCTGGCGGGCGTCCCGCACGTGCATCAATGGCTGAAAACCGTGGTGGATACCCAGCAACATACGCTAACTGACAGGAGGGATGGCTATGAGTCGCTTAGTCGTAGTATCTAATCGTGTCGCGTCGCCGGACGATAAAAAAGGCAGCGCCGGTGGCCTTGCGGTCGGCGTGCTTGGTGCCCTGAAATCTACCGGGGGATTATGGTTTGGCTGGAGTGGTGAAACGGGCGATGAAGACGCGCCACTAAAAAAAACCACGCGTGGGAACATTACCTGGGTGTCATTCAACCTTAGTGAGGAGAGCCACGATCTGTATTACAACCAGTTCTCCAACGCCGTGCTGTGGCCTGCGTTCCACTACCGTCTGGACCTGGTCGATTTTCAGCGCGACGCCTGGGAAGGGTATCAGCGGGTCAATTCGCTGATAGCGGACAAGCTGTTGCCGCTGATTGAGCCGGACGACATTCTGTGGATCCACGATTACCATCTGCTGCCCTTCGCCAGTGAACTACGAAAGCGTGGCGTGAATAACCGTATCGGTTTCTTTTTGCATATCCCGTTCCCGACACCAGAAATCTTTAACGCGCTGCCGCCACATGCCGAACTGCTGGAGCAGCTTTGTGATTACGACCTGCTCGGTTTTCAGACGGAAAACGACCGCCAGGCATTCCTTGAGTGTATAAAAGTGCAGACCCGTCTGACGACGCATGACAGCCACTCGCACCGGGCATGGGGGAAAGTGTTCAGCACTGAGGTCTATCCGATTGGCATTGAGCCGAAGGAGATTGCCCGCCAGGCGAGCGGCCCGTTGCCGCCGAAACTGGCGCAACTGAAGACGGAACTGAAAGGGCTGAAGAACATCTTCTCGGTTGAACGTCTCGATTACTCAAAAGGGCTGCCTGAGCGTTTTCAGGCTTACGAGACGCTGCTGGAGAAGTATCCGCAGCATCACGGGAAGATTCGCTATACGCAGATTGCGCCTACCTCGCGTGGCGACGTGCAGGCCTATCAGGATATTCGTCATCAACTGGAAACCGCGGCAGGACGGATCAACGGTCAGTATGGTCAGTTGGGCTGGACGCCGCTGTATTACCTGAATCAGCATTTTGACCGCAAGCTGTTAATGAAGGTCTTCCGCTACTCCGACGTTGGTCTGGTGACGCCGCTGCGTGATGGCATGAACCTGGTGGCGAAAGAGTTTGTCGCGGCGCAGGATCCGGCCAATCCTGGCGTGCTGGTGCTGTCGCAGTTTGCTGGCGCAGCGAATGAACTGACGTCGGCGCTGATCGTCAATCCGTATGATCGCGATGATGTCGCGGCGGCGCTCGACAGGGCGTTATCCATGCCGCTGGCTGAGCGTATCGCCCGTCATGCTGAGATGGAAGCGGTGATCAGAGAAAATGACATTAACCACTGGCAGGAACGCTTTATCAGCGACCTAAAGCAGATAACGCCGCGCAGTGAAGAGAGCCGCCTGCGCGACAAAGTGGCGACCTTCCCGAAACTGGCCTGACCGCAATCACACCCTGCGCGCCCTTGTGGCGCGCATCATTTCGCTTACTCTTTTTCCAGCGAGATTAGCAGCACATCAACGCCGCTGCTGCCAACCACCGTTTTGGCCGAGCAGGTCGCGCGGGAGAAAAAGCTCTTGTTGTGATTACCGCAAAGGACCAGGTCGACCTTTTTCTTCTGGCAAAAATGCCGGACGTGTTCGCCTAATTCCCCGGAAGCGATAACCGCTTCTTCGACAGGATAATCCATGTGCTGAATCAGTTCAGCCAGAAATTCCTTTGTCTCCTCCTGCATCAACTCACGCAGATTTTCCATCATCGGCGCGGCGAGCTGATTGTACATTTCCGGGTCAGCGGCAAAGGTGATCAGGCTGATTTTTGCCTGCACAGGACGGGCGATGGACACCGCCTTGTCGACAAGAATACGGCTTTCGGGCGTCGGGGCGACGGCGACTAAAAGGTGCGAGTACGGCATCTGGCCTCCTTGTGATACGCAAAACTACCCCTTTTCCCTCTTTACTCTGTTTCGTCAGTCCGTGCAAGGGCTGGCTAATACAGAAGTGTGAGCGTCTTCTGAATATTCATTAATTATTCTTATGTCAGGAATAAGATGAATGTTCAGCATGTTAAAGAAAAGGATCAACTTAACAAAAACTAGCAGCTTTAATAATCCATTTTTAACGTATGACCAGGGTTAACTAACAAAATTAAAATAATTACTTATCGAAATAATTTTATAATTCTAAAAGTATAACATTATGTTTTTATGATGATTATTATGCATTTATTGGCTATCGATATGACAAGATGGCCGTCATGTCCCGGCGCGGCAGATTTTCAAACCAAATTATCGCTTAAGTATGTGTCAGAAAATGCTTATTCATAGTTTAGTAATAAAAAAGTGTAAGGGATGCCTAAATATTCAACAATTCACAACGCATTCTGATGGATTTGCTGCTAATATTGAGCCTGATTATGTGATCTTGATCACAAAAATTTCAAATTTTCAGCAAGGCCACATTGTATGTGTAAGAACTGACGAGTACAGTTGCGTCGAATTAGGAAAAATCTTAGTTATTTGTAAGAAATGTTTAAAATTGACGCGTTATCTTTCCTTGCAGAAAGAAACAGAACAGTCAGGCAGACCATCGCCTAAGACAACTATGCATTTTGGCCGTTTCTATTTTTTTACCGGGTTTTTACCGGCGACATCACGGGGTGCGGTCACACCGCATAAAATAATGGTTGGTTATTCGGGATGGGAAAAATGCATACATCCGAGTTGCTAAAACATGTTTATGACATCAACTTGTCATATTTGCTACTTGCACAGCGTTTAATTAGTCAGGATAAAGCCTCCGCGATGTTCCGTCTCGGCATTAACGAAGAGATGGCAACAACGCTCGGGGAGCTCACCCTTCCGCAAATGGTCAAACTGGCGGAAACAAACCAACTGGTGTGCCAGTTCCGCTTCGATAGTCACCAGACCATCACGCGGCTGACACAAGAATCTCGTGTTGACGACCTTCAACAGATCCATACCGGAATCCTCCTCTCTACCCGCTTACTGAAAGAAACCGGTCAGGCTGAAGATTCTGCTAAGAAAAAAAGGGCCTGATGATGAGCGAAAAAAGCATTGTTCAGGAAGCCCGCGATATTCAGTTAGCAATGGAACTGATTACGTTGGGTGCTCGCTTGCAGATGCTGGAAAGTGAGACACAGCTGAGCCGTGGTCGTCTCATCAAACTGTACAAAGAATTGCGCGGTAGTCCTCCTCCGAAAGGCATGCTTCCATTTTCCACTGACTGGTTTATGACCTGGGAACAAAACATTCACTCTTCCATGTTTTGTAATGCCTGGCAGTATTTACTGAAAACAGGTCTGTGCAGCGGTGTGGATGCTGTCATCAAAGCCTATCGTCTCTATCTGGAACAATGTCCACAACAGGAAACGGGGCCGTTACTGGCGTTAACCCGTGCCTGGACGCTGGTGCGTTTCGTGGAGAGCGGGATGCTCGAATTGTCACATTGCAATTGCTGCGGTGGAAATTTTATTACTCACGCGCATCAACCGGTGGGGAGCTTCGTGTGCAGTCTGTGCCAGCCCCCGTCGCGCGCCGTAAAAAGACGTAAACTTTCCAGCGATGCTGCCGATATTACCTCACAACTGCTGGATGAACAGATAGGTCAGGCTGTTTAACCGAATCGGTGTGGACAAACACTCCAGCAGCGGTAAGTGATTACCGCTGCTTTTTTTTGCCCTAACGAAAACGGACAACGCTTATCTGTTCCTCCTCGCCTTAGTCAACAGTGGAAGGATGATGTCGTGCTTATCTTATTAGGATACCTGGTGGTTATCGGTACAGTTTTCGGCGGTTTTGTCATGACCGGCGGACACCTTGGGGCACTCTATCAACCTGCTGAGCTGGTTATTATCGCTGGCGCGGGTATTGGTGCGTTTATCGTCGGCAACAACGGCAAAGCGATCAGGGGCACGATGAAGGCACTGCCGTTACTGTTCCGCCGTTCAAAGTACACCAAAAGCATGTACATGGATCTGCTGGCGCTGCTGTATCGCCTGATGGCCAAATCGCGCCAGCAGGGGATGTTCTCGCTGGAGCGTGATATCGAAAATCCGCGTGAGAGCGAGATTTTCACCAGTTACCCACGCATTCTCGCCGACAACATCATGCTCGATTTTATCGTTGACTATCTGCGCCTCATCATCAGCGGCAACATGAACACGTTTGAAATCGAAGCGCTGATGGATGAAGAGATCGAGACCCACGAAAGCGAAGCGGAAGTACCCGCCAACAGCCTGGCGCTGGTCGGTGACTCGTTACCCGCGTTTGGTATCGTCGCCGCTGTCATGGGGGTGGTTCACGCGCTGGCCTCCGCTGACCGTCCGGCGGCGGAACTGGGCTCACTGATTGCTCACGCGATGGTCGGGACGTTCCTCGGTATTCTGCTGTCCTATGGGTTTATCTCGCCGCTCGCCAGTGTGCTGCGCCAGAAAAGCGCCGAGACCACCAAAATGATGCAGTGCGTCAAAATCACGCTGCTGTCGAACCTGAATGGTTATGCGCCGCCGATCGCTGTTGAGTTTGGTCGTAAAACGCTTTATTCCAGCGAGCGTC
The DNA here is from genome assembly GCF_001297775.1 of Trabulsiella odontotermitis. Classification (GTDB taxonomy): domain Bacteria; phylum Pseudomonadota; class Gammaproteobacteria; order Enterobacterales; family Enterobacteriaceae; genus Trabulsiella; species Trabulsiella odontotermitis. The sequence goes on from NZ_LIFX01000013.1 coordinate 65,979, forward strand.
CGTCGTTTATCGAACTGGAAGAACATGTACGCGCCGTGCGCAATCCTAACGCCGCTCAAACGCAGAACACGACCGAGAACGCATGAAAAATCAGACGCACCCCATCGTCGTTGTCAGGCGGCGCAGGCACAAAGGACACCACCATGTTCATGGTTCATGGAAGATTGCTTATGCCGATTTTATGACGGCAATGATGGCGTTCTTCCTCGTGATGTGGCTGATCTCCATCTCGAATCCGAAAGAGTTGATCCAGATTGCTGAATATTTCCGCACGCCGCTGGCGACCGCGATCACCGGCGGGCAGCGGATTTCAAACAGTGAAAGCCCGATCCCGGGCGGCGGCGATGACTTTACCCAGCAGAAAGGCGAAGTGACCAAACAGCCGAACATTGATGATCTGAAAAAGCGCATGGAGCAGAGCCGGTTGCAGAAAATTCGTGGCGAGCTCGATCAACTGATTGAGTCCGACCCGAAACTCAAGGCACTGCGTCCGCACCTGAAAATCGACCTGGTGCAGGAAGGGTTGCGGATCCAGATTATCGACAGCCAGAACCGGCCGATGTTTGAAACCGGACGGGCGGAAGTGGAGCCGTACATGCGCGACATTCTGCGGAAAATCGCGCCGGTGCTGAACGAAATCCCTAACAAAATCAGTCTGTCTGGCCATACCGATGACTACCAGTATGCCACTGGCGAACGCGGCTACAGCAACTGGGAACTCTCCGCCGACCGCGCGAACGCCTCGCGTCGCGAACTGGTCGCGGGCGGTCTGGACGATGGCAAAGTGTTACGCGTGGTGGGAATGGCTAACACCATGCGCCTTAACGATCGAGGCGGCGATGACGCCATTAACCGTCGTATCAGTCTGCTGGTGCTGAACCATCAGGCCGAAGAGGCGATCCTGCATGAAAATGCGGAAAGCCAGAATGAACCATTAAGTGTTTTACAGCAGCCAGCGGCAGTGCCGTCGGCGGCCAGTCCCACATCGCCACAACCCGATCAGAGGTGATACCGTGAGTATGGATATCAGCGATTTTTATCAGACGTTTTTTGATGAAGCCGACGAATTGTTGGCTGACATGGAGCAGCACCTGCTGGATTTAGTTCCTGAAGCACCTGATGCCGAGCAGATGAACGCCATTTTCCGTGCCGCCCACTCCATCAAGGGGGGCGCAGGTACTTTCGGGTTCACTATTCTGCAGGAGACCACGCACCTGATGGAAAACCTGCTTGATGACGCGCGGCGTGGTGAGATGCAGCTCAACACCGACATTATCAACCTGTTTTTGGAAACCAAAGATATTATGCAGGAACAACTCGACGCCTATAAAAGCTCATCAGAACCTGATGCTGCCAGCTTCGAATACATTTGTACTGCGTTACGTCAGCTGGCGCTGGAGGCAAAAGGTGAAAGTGCCCCCGTCGCGGCAAACGGGGCAAAACTGTCCGTCGTGGAAACCGAAGAAGTTGCGCCCATGGCAGGCGGTCCGGCAGGCAAAACACGTATCGTGCTGTCGCGGCTGAAGCCCGGCGAGCCAGACATGCTGCAGGAAGAACTGAGCAACCTGGCGCAGCTCAGCCAGGTGGAAAAAACCGACGATTCGCTCTCGGCAACGCTTGACGGCAGCGTCGATCAGGACGATGTCGTGGCCGTGCTGTGCTTCGTCATCGAAGCGGATCAAATCGCTTTTGAGACGGTCACCACGGAAGTGGCGGTCGTCGCGGCTGAGGAAAGCGCCGCTACGGCGGTTGCCGCTGTCGAACCGGTCGCGCCCGCCGTACCGGCGTTGAAACCGGTTGCCAAAGAGACCACGCCAGCGCCTGCCGGTCGTGACAAACCGGCCGCCCGCGCCAGTGAATCCACCAGTATCCGCGTGGCGGTTGAAAAGGTGGATCAGCTGATAAACCTGGTCGGCGAACTGGTGATCACCCAGTCGATGCTGGCGCAGCGCTCCAACGAACTTGACCCGGTGCAGCATGGTGATCTGATCACCAGCATGGGGCAATTACAGCGCAACGCCCGCGATCTGCAGGAATCGGTAATGTCGATTCGTATGATGCCGATGGAATACGTTTTCAGCCGCTTCCCGCGTCTGGTGCGTGACCTGGCGGGCAAACTCGGCAAGCAGGTGGAACTGACCCAACTGGGTAGCTCGACTGAACTCGACAAGAGCCTGATCGAACGCATCATCGACCCGTTAACGCACCTGGTGCGTAACAGCCTTGACCACGGTATCGAACTGCCGGAAGCGCGTGTCGCTGCCGGGAAATCAGCGGTCGGCAATCTGATCCTCTCCGCGGAACATCAGGGCGGCAATATCTGTATCGAAGTCACCGACGACGGTGCCGGGTTGAACCGCGAACGTATTCTGGCGAAAGCGATTTCTCAGGGCATGGCGGTGCATGACAACATGACCGATGAAGAAGTCGGGATGCTCATTTTTGCGCCGGGCTTCTCAACCGCCGAACAGGTGACCGACGTGTCGGGCCGTGGCGTGGGAATGGACGTGGTGAAACGTAACATCCAGGAGATGGGCGGCCACGTCGAGATTCAGTCCAAACAGGGTTCCGGTACCACCATCCGTATTTTACTGCCGTTGACGCTCGCCATCCTCGACGGGATGTCGGTCAAAGTCAGCGGAGAAGTCTTTATTCTGCCGCTGAATGCGGTAATGGAGTCCCTGCAGCCGCGTGAAGAAGATCTGCACCCGCTGGCGGGCGGCGAACGCGTACTCGAAGTGCGTGGCGAGTATCTGCCGCTGGTCGAATTGTGGAAAATCTTTGATGTCGATGGTGCCAACACCGAACCGACGCAGGGGATTGTGGTGATCCTGCAAAGCGCCGGTCGTCGTTATGCGCTGCTGGTGGATCAGTTGATTGGCCAGCACCAGGTGGTGGTGAAAAACCTCGAAAGCAACTATCGCAAAGTGCCGGGCATTTCTGCGGCCACTATTCTCGGCGATGGCAGCGTAGCGCTGATTGTTGATGTCTCTGCGCTGCAAGGAATAAATCGTGAACAACGCGTGGCGAACACTGCCGCCTGATTGAGATAAAAGGTAATAACATGACCGGTATGAGCACTGTAGCAAAACTGGCGGGTGAGCCAACGGGCCAGGAATTTCTGGTCTTCACACTGGGTGATGAAGAGTACGGCATTGATATCCTGAAAGTGCAGGAGATCCGTGGTTACGATCAGGTCACGCGTATCGCGAACACGCCGACCTTTATCAAAGGCGTAACCAACCTGCGCGGCGTGATCGTGCCTATCGTCGATCTGCGCGTGAAGTTCAGCCAGCAGGAAGTGGAGTATGACGAAAACACGGTGGTGATCGTTCTCAACCTCAGCCAGCGTGTGGTCGGTATCGTGGTGGATGGTGTCTCCGACGTATTGTCGTTGACCTCGGATCAGATCCGCCCGGCACCGGAATTCGCCGTCACACTCTCCACCGAGTACCTCACTGGCCTCGGCGCGCTCGGCGATCGGATGTTGATTCTGGTTAACATCGAAAAACTGCTGAACAGCGAAGAGATGTCATTGCTGGATAACGCGGCAGCGCACGTTGCCTGATACGCCCTCGCTTCTGTAACGCCTCCGGTAACGGAGGCGTTTTGCGTTATACACGTCCATCAACAGGAACACGACCAAAGCGCAATTTTCCTGCCTCTCCCCTTTAAAGTTCTCCCTGCAAATGCCGATAACCCTGTAAATGAATAATTAAGAAGGTGTTGTATGTTGAACCGTATCCGCGTTGTCACGTTGCTGATGTTGGTGCTGGTTGTCTTCGCACTTCTTCAGTTGCTTTCTGGTGGTTTTTTATTTTCTTCCCTACAGCAAAATCAGCAGAGTTTCGTGCTGTCTAACGAACTGCGTACCCAGCAAACTGAGCTCAGCAAAACCTGGGAGCTGATGCTGCAAACCCGTATCAACCTGAGCCGTTCATCAGCCCGTATGATGATGGACGCCGCAAATCAGCAGAGCAGCGCCAAAACCGATCTGCTGAAAAACGCCAAACTGACGCTGGCAGACGCGGCGAAGCATTACGAGGTCTTTAAACAGGCGGCGCCGGAAGCGGCAATGACTGACGTCACCCAGCGCGTCGACGACAGCTATCAGAAATATTTCGCCGGTCTGACGGAGCTGATCAGCTTCCTCGACAACGGCAAGATGGACGCCTATTTCGCGCAGCCGACCCAGGGCATGCAGAACGCGCTGGGCGACGCCATGAGCCAGTACGCAGCGCAGAGTGAAGCGCTCTACCAGCAGGCGTTTACCACCAGCGGAAGAGATTACCGCTTTGCGCAGTGGCAGCTGGCGATCATCGCCGTGGCGATGGTGGTGGTGCTGATCGCGGTCTGGATTGGGATCCGTCACATCCTGCTGTTACCACTGGCGAAAGTCATGAATCACCTGCGTCAGATAGCCGAGGGTAATCTGACCTCGTCGCTGGCCATTGCCGGGCGCAATGAAATTGCCGAACTGGCAGGCACCGTCAACCATATGCAGCATTCGTTGATTGATACCGTCACTCGCGTACGCGAAGGGACCGATGCCATCTACACCGGCACCAGCGAAATCGCGATGGGCAACAGTGATCTTTCGTCCCGTACCGAGCAGCAGGCGTCTGCGCTGGAAGAGACGGCCGCCAGCATGGAACAATTGACGGCCACGGTGAAACAGAACGCCGATAACGCTCGTCAGGCTTCGCATCTGGCGAAAAGCGCGTCGGATACCGCGGAGCGCGGCGGCAAAGTGGTGGACGGCGTGGTCTCCACGATGCATGACATTGCCGCCAGTTCGCAGAAAATCTCCGACATTACCAGCGTTATTGATGGCATTGCCTTCCAGACGAACATCCTCGCGCTGAACGCCGCCGTTGAAGCCGCCCGTGCGGGCGAGCAGGGGCGCGGCTTTGCCGTGGTGGCGGGTGAAGTACGTAACCTCGCCAGCCGCAGCGCGCAGGCGGCAAAAGAAATTAAAACGTTGATCGACGACTCTGTGTCGCGCGTCGATACCGGCTCCGTGCTGGTGGAAAGCGCGGGCGAAACCATGCGCGAAGTCGTCAACGCCGTCACCCGCGTCACTGACATCATGGGCGAAATCTCCTCGGCATCCGATGAGCAGAGCCGTGGCATCGATCAGGTGGCGCTGGCGGTATCAGAAATGGACAGAGTCACTCAGCAGAACGCCTCGCTGGTGCAGGAATCCGCTGCTGCCGCAGCGGCACTGGAAGATCAGGCCAGCCGCTTAACGCAGGCTGTCTCTGCTTTCCGTATCAATGAAAAAAGTCAGAAAACCGTCGGCAGAACGGTGCAGCCGGATGCAGCACCGGTAATTTTGCGTCAACGTACCGCTTCGGCGGGCGGCGACGAAAACTGGGAAACCTTTTAATTTCTTCGCGGCACATTGCCGTCATCGGGAGTGGGGATGTTCAATCGTATTCGTATCTCGACCACGCTGTTTTTGATTTTGATAATTTGCGGTTTGTTACAGGTGGGGAGCAACGGACTGTCTTTCTGGGCGTTTCGTGATGGATTTCACGGTTTACAGCAGGTTGCGCATAGCAATACCCAGCGCACTCAGCTGGCGCAAATGCGTTCGGTGCTGCTTCAGGCCAGTTCTGCACTGAATAAAGCCGGAACGCTGACGGCGCTGAGTTACCCGCAGGATGACATTAAGGCGCTGATCGCCAGCGCCCATGCTGCCCTGCAGGAGTCTGACGGATTGTTAAAAGCGTTTATCGCGGTTCCGGCGATAAACGCGGAAGGCCAGAAACTGATGGAAGGGTCGAAAGTCACCTACAGTCAGTGGCGCGACGATCTTCAGCATCAGGTAACCTGGCTTGAGAACAACCAACTCTCTGACTTTATGACCGCGCCGGTGGAAAAATCGCAGGCGGCGTTTGATGCCAACTTCAATGCCTGGCAGAACCACATCAATCTGTTTGTGGAGAAGGCCGGACGTGAAGGGGAGAACAACTATCATCGCTCCGCCATGGGTTTCATGCTGGTGGTCGTGCTGGCGGCACTGGTGACCACCGCCTCGTTGTGGTGGGCGCGCAAGATGATCGTCGTTCCGTTGACCATCATCAGCAGCCACTTTGAAAGTATCGCCAAAGGTAATCTGGCGCGGCCGATCGCGGTGTATGGCAAAAACGAGATTTCAGCGATTTTTGCCGGACTGAAAGCGATGCAGGGTGCATTGCGCGATACGGTCAGTCAGGTGCGTGAAGGCAGTTACGCGATGCATACCGGTATTTCGGAAATTGCAGCGGGTAACAACGACCTGTCATCACGTACCGAACAACAGGCGGCCTCGCTGGCGGAAACGGCGGCCAGTATGGAGCAGCTGACCGCCACTGTCGGACAGAACGCCGACAACGCTCGCCAGGCGTCGAAACTCGCCAGCAGCGCGGCAGACACCGCGAAGCGCGGCGGTCAGCAGACGTCACACGTGGCAGAGACAATGCAGGATATCGCCAACAGTTCCCGCAAGATTGGCGATATTATCAACGTCATTGATGGCATTGCTTTCCAGACCAATATTCTGGCGCTGAACGCAGCGGTGGAAGCGGCGCGAGCCGGGGAGCAGGGGCGCGGATTCGCGGTCGTTGCCGGGGAAGTGCGTAACCTGGCCAGCCGAAGCGCTCAGGCAGCAAAAGAAATTAAAACGCTGATTGAGGAGTCAGTGTCGCGCGTGCAGGAAGGATCTGAGCGGGTGGATATGGCCGCCAGCACGATGCAGGACATTGTACGTTCAGTCACTCAGGTGAACGACATTATGGGTGAAATCGCCTCCGCGTCTGATGAACAGCGCCGTGGCATTGAGCAGGTGGCGCAGGCGGTCAGTCAGATGGATCAGGTGACGCAGCAGAACGCCTCGCTGGTGGAAGAGGGCGCGGCGGCAACGGATCAACTGGCAAGTCAGGCCGACCATCTTACCTCACTGGTGTCCGTGTTTGAGATTGAAGAAAGGAAAGTGACTCAGCAAGACGTAACGGCTGAGGCTGTACCTGTTGTTTCCTGAATGGGATTAAGAAGGCGCTATGACATCATCTCTGCCCGCAGGGCAATCGTCGTTACTTATGCAGATGACACAGCGCCTGGCGCTGTCCGACGCGCAGTTTCGTCGGATATGCCAACTGATCTACCAGCGCGCAGGTATTGTGCTGGCTGATCACAAGCGCGATATGGTTTACAACCGCCTGGTGCGGCGCTTACGTACGCTCGGGCTGGATGACTTTGGCCACTATCTGAGCATGCTGGAATCGCACCCGGAGAATGCGGAGTGGCAGGCGTTTATTAACTCGTTGACCACTAACCTGACATCGTTTTTTCGTGAGGCGCACCACTTTCCGGCGCTGGCGGAGCATGCTCGCCGCCATCGCGGTGGGGAGTATCGCGTCTGGAGCGCGGCGGCATCAACCGGTGAAGAGCCGTATTCCATCGCCATCACGCTCGCTGACACTCTGGGGACAGCCCCAGGGCGCTGGCGGGTGTTTGCCAGCGATATCGACACCGAAGTGCTGCAAAAGGCGCAAAGTGGCATTTACCGCCATGAAGAGCTGAAGACGCTGTCACAACAGCAGCTACAGAACTACTTCATGCGTGGCACCGGCCCGCATTCAGGGCTGGTGCGGGTACGACAGGAACTGGCGAACTACGTGGATTTTGCCACGCTGAATTTGCTCTCCAGAACCTACAACGTACCGGGACCATTCGATGCGATTTTTTGTCGCAACGTGATGATTTATTTCGACAAAACGACGCAGCAGGAGATCCTCCACCGTTTTGTCCCATTACTTAAGCCCGACGGCCTGCTGTTTGCCGGGCACTCGGAGAACTTCAGCCACCTCGTGCGCGAGTTTAGCCTGCGTGGGCAGACGGTTTACGCGCTGAGTAAGGATAGAGCATGAGTAAAATCAGGGTGTTGTCTGTTGATGATTCCGCGCTGATGCGCCAGATCATGACGGAAATTGTCAATAGTCACAGTGACATGGAGATGGTTGCGACCGCGCCGGACCCGCTGGTAGCCCGGGATTTAATTAAAAAATTTAACCCGGATGTTTTGACGCTGGATGTCGAAATGCCACGCATGGACGGTCTGGACTTCCTTGAAAAACTGATGCGTTTACGCCCGATGCCGGTGGTGATGGTCTCCTCACTGACCGGCAAAGGGTCGGAAGTGACGCTGCGGGCGCTGGAGCTGGGCGCCATTGATTTCGTGACCAAACCGCAGCTCGGTATCCGCGAAGGGATGCTGGCTTACAGCGAAATGATCGCGGAAAAAGTGCGAGCGGCGTCGCGGGCGCAGGTGATCACCCATAAATCGATGGCGGCGCCTGCCACCTTAAAAGCGGGGCCGTTGCTGAGTTCGGAAAAGCTGATTGCGATTGGCGCGTCAACCGGCGGCACCGAGGCGATTCGCCACGTTCTGCAACCGATGCCGCTGACCAGCCCGGCGATCCTGATAACTCAGCACATGCCGCCGGGATTTACCCGCTCGTTTGCGGAACGGCTCAACAAGCTGTGCCAGATTACGGTGAAAGAAGCGGAAGACGGCGAACGTGTTCTGCCGGGCCATGCGTATATTGCGCCGGGCGACAAACATATGGAGCTGGCGCGCAGCGGGGCAAACTATCAAATCAAAATTCACGACGGACCGCCGGTGAACCGGCATCGTCCGGCGGTCGATGTGCTGTTTCATTCAGTGGCGAAATATGCGGGGCGCAACGCGGTGGGGGTGATCCTCACCGGGATGGGCAACGATGGCGCTGCTGGCATGTCAGCAATGCACCAGGCTGGCGCCTGGACAATTGCGCAAAATGAAGCAAGTTGTGTGGTGTTCGGCATGCCGCGCGAAGCTATCAATATGGGTGGCGTTAGCGAAGTGGTCGATCTTAGCCAGGTAAGCCAGCAGATGCTGGCGAAAATCAGTGCCGGACAGGCAATACGTATTTAAGAGGAGTGGAGTTTTATGGCGGATAAAGAGCTTAGGTTTCTGGTTGTGGATGACTTTTCCACCATGCGTCGGATCGTGCGCAACCTGCTGAAAGAGCTGGGTTTCAACAACGTTGAAGAAGCGGAAGACGGCGTTGACGCACTGAACAAGCTGCAGGCGGGTGGTTTTGATTTTGTCATCTCTGACTGGAACATGCCGAACATGGATGGCCTCGACTTGCTGAAAACCATTCGTGCCGACGGCGGAATGGCGAACATGCCGGTGCTGATGGTGACCGCGGAAGCGAAGAAAGAAAACATCATCGCCGCAGCCCAGGCAGGCGCCAGTGGCTACGTTGTGAAGCCATTCACCGCAGCGACCCTGGAAGAGAAGCTCAGCAAAATCTTCGAGAAACTCGGCATGTGAGGACGAGACGATGACGATGACGAAACCCGCGATTAAACCAGGAGAAGAACATTCCGCAGCGGATATTATCGCGCGCATCGGGAGTCTGACCCGCATGCTGCGCGATAGCCTGCGTGAGCTGGGGTTGGATCAGGCCATTGCCGAAGCGGCAGAGGCGATCCCGGATGCCCGCGACCGTCTGGACTACGTTGTCCAGATGACCGCTCAGGCGGCGGAACGCGCGCTGAACTGCGTCGAACTTTCGCAGCCTCACCAGAACCAGATGGAAAAGGACGCCAAAGCCCTTTCCGGTCGCTGGGATGAATGGTTCGAAAATCCGATTGAGCTGGCTGACGCACGCGAACTGGTCACCGATACGCGCAAATATCTGGCGGATGTCCCGCAACACACCAGTTTTACCAACGCCCAGTTGCTGGAAATCATGATGGCGCAGGATTTCCAGGATCTGACCGGGCAGGTGATCAAGCGCATGATGGACGTGATTCAGGAAATTGAACGTCAGCTCCTGATGGTACTGCTGGAAAACATGCCTGATCAGCCTGCACGAACAAAACGCGAAAGCGAAAGCCTGCTTAATGGTCCGCAAATGGACACCACTAAAGCGGGCGTGGTGGCAAGCCAGGATCAGGTCGACGACCTGCTCGATAGCCTCGGCTTCTGACCGACGGATGGCCCTCCGGGGCCATCTGCCTTGCTAGCGCAAATCCAGTTTGACGGTGACGTTGCCTTCGAACGGTCCTGCTGTCGGTGGCGTTGCGGTGGTGGCGACGGGCGTGGCCTGCATTTTTATCGATCCATTCCCCTGCGAATCAAGCACCACCGGGAACGCCACTGAGCCGTCCAGACTCACGCTGTTGCTGTTCGCGTCAAACATCCGCACGCCGATATCGTCCCGGCCCACCATCTTCGCAATCAACCCGTCGCCGGGATCGCTGACGCCCTGATCGGCAGTCAGCGTCAGTTTTATTTTCTGATAATTACTGACTGCCGCGTTATCGCAATGGAAATTAATGTCGACGGCCTTCAGGGCAAACCCGGTGGGTGGCACTCCGGCGGCAGTAAAGTTGCTGCGGGCAATGGCGCCGAAATCCACATCGATGGTGCTGCCCGCGTTAATAGTACAGCTTAGCGGCGCGCTCAGGCTACCGGAAAGCCAGATGTTAGCCACCGGCTGGGCATCGCCGGAGTTGCACATGCCGCTGCCGAAATAGAGACAGGCGGAGCTCTGCTCAACCAGAGTGGCGGGAATGGTCTCCTGCCCGAGGATCGGTGATTTAATATACAAACGGGTGGAAAGCACATTCCATTTGAACTGTCTGGATGGCACGCCTGCCACAGGTTCTGTACCGGAGCGACAGACGGTTTCGTTGCTTTCCTTTGAGGTTAATGACTCATTAGATCTGACCGGAACGGTTGTGGGGTAATTATCAATAGTGATGCGGTACAAGCCGCTGCCGTCCGGGGAGTGGATCGCATCCGTATAGGCATCGACATGAATATCGATATTCTCCGTCAGATAACCATACCCGGCCTGACTGCCCGCCAGGAGCGGGCTACCGGCAAAGGTATATCCCATTACCGTACTTGATGATGACATTGTTCCGGGGCAGTCGCACTGCGCGGTGATGGACGGACCAGCACCGACCTGATGCCCGTCGAGCGTAACTGTCTTACCTGTACTGTTTTCACTCGCGCTGAATTCACGATCAATCGTGGCCTGGTAAGTACCAGGTGCGGCGAAACAGTTACGTAAGATCGTGGCCGCCGGGGCTGAAACGCTGCTCAATATAAAGAGTGTGGCGATGAGGATACGGGGAATGGGGATCATCATTGTTCTTCCTGACGGCAAACTGCCGTGACCATTTTGATGCGCGCCGGGGTACTACTGGCGGGGATGCGAATATCGGCGTGGCACTGCATTCGTGAGCCTGTGCCCCATTTGATGGTGACCGTGGTGGTTTCAGCGATGCCTGCCATATAAAGCACACCGCCGTCATCGACTATGCCACTACTTTGCGCGCCGTCGACGGTGGCGATGGCGCCAAAGGGGACGGGTTGGCCATTCGGGAGGGTTAGCGTCATCAGCACGCGGTAGCCAATATGCGCAGTAAAATGTGCGCGAACGGCGGCATTACGTGCCGGAACGACGGTTATCGCCGTGTTGTTGCTGTCCACATCGTCCGGCAGCGTCGTGGTGTCAATACCTATCCGGTTTTCCTGATAAGCGGTCAGCGACGGAATAATGGCATTGCCTGCCCAGTCGGTACGAATACCGTACTGATTCTGAAACCGCAGACCTGACGCCCCGCCAGTATCCACTATCGCAAACTGATCGCCGAGCGGTTGTGACAGTGTCACTCCATGTGGATGTGCCACAATGGCGCCGCTGATACCGTAGCTTATCTGCCGATCGCCACCTGACGCGGAATAATATCCGCCGCTGAGGTTACCAAAGGGCGACCGCCAGGTACTGTACAGACTGCTGCTGTCGGCAGGTTGCTGGTCGCTATGGCTCTGTTGCAGGCTATAGTTGAGACTGCGATCGTCCAGTAGCGTGCCGCTCAGCCCCAGGTTTTGCTGCGTACCGCCATTTTTGCTGTTGCTGATTGAGTAGCTCGCCCAGCTGTTGGCGAGCCAGCGGTTAAGAGGAATGCTGACGCCAAAAGCGATCATCCGATCATCATCACCGCTGTCGGTTTCGGCCCGGGTGAGGGTCAAATGGTAACTGATGCCCGCGTACTGATAGCTCATTCCGCCAGACAGACTGCGCTCTTTGCGCGAGGTTCCCCAGTAATTCTGTTGATAGCCGTTCAGATAAAGGCTACCGTTGGTGAAAGGCTGGCTGATGCTGAACTGAATGCGGTTGCGCTTGTTGTAATCATCACGCCAGTCATTCTGATCTTCCCGGGCATGGTTGGCGTCTGCAAAGGCGTAATAGCCACGCGTGGAATAACGGTAACTGGCCAGCGTCAGGTGTGTATTTGTGGCGTCAATACTTGAAGAGTAGAGCAGCCGCCACGACTGACCGTCACTGTTTTCGTGATGAGCTAACTCGGTACGCGCGGCGGTGACATCAAGCGATAGCGCGCCGAAACGCCCGAGGTTAATCCCCATCCCCGACGCCAGCGCCGTGTAGTTTTCAGCGGCTGTCAGACCACCATACAACGTTGCGATATTATTCAGGCCATAAATAGCGCTGGCCTGGAGAAATTTCGGTTCCCGATCGTCGCTGCCTTCCTGCGAACGATAGCGACCAACGGTGGTTTCAAAGCGCCAGTGTTGCGGGCGCTGCATCAGCGCAACGCTGGAAAAGGGCTGGGTAAAATTATGCTCGCTACCGTCGGCCTCTTTGACGCTGACCTGCAGGTCACCGCTGTTGGTGGAGGCATAAATATCGCTGATCTCGAACGCCCCTGGCGCGACGTTCGCCTGATAAATGGTGTAGCCGTTCTGCTTAACCGTGACGACCGCATTGGAGTTGGCTATCCCGCGGATCACCGGTGCGAAACCCCGCTCGCTGACCGGCAGCATCTCTTCGTCCGAGGCGATATTGATGCCTTCAAACTGCACACTGTCGAACACATCGCCGCGCGTGCTGCTTTGCCCGGCAACGAACTGGGCTTTCAGAAAACGCAGATCATGTTGCAGCCAACTGCCGATGGTTTGCCAGTGACGTTCGTCTGATGTCTGACTCCAGGCGGAATAATTACGAATTTTCCAGCCGCTGAGGTTAGCGCCGATGCGCAGGTTAATGTACTGACTGTTATCGTCAGTGTCGCCACGGTTTTCGCGCCCGCTCCAGGCGTAGTCGGTAAAGAGTACCGGTACGCCGTCATCCCAGCGTGAAGGATCGACATAGCCCGCGCTCAGCGCATGAATTGCCGCCTGCGGCAGACTTAAGTTCAGCGTCTGCGTGGTGAAGTTGTAGCGGCTGTTGGCGGCAGGAATGTAGTGCCCTAATGATTCAGGCAATGGTTCGTCGGCGGGAAGTGCCGCCAGTTCTGCGTAATCATCCACTTTTACTCCCCATTGCCGCAGCATCAGCGGTGTTACCTGTGCGACCAGTGCGCCGTCCGGCCCGTTCAGGAAACTGAGCGTACGCATTTCCAGCCGCTGATCATTCAGCAGCACGGTGGTGGGATAGCTGCCGGGTAACTGCGCGTTTGGGTTGGAAAAAATAGATAAATCGGTTGCTGATGTTCCGCCTTCCAGCGCTGTAGGGGAAAAATAGAAATCACGCGCCAGCGCGCTTTCTGCGACCAGTGCGATGATGCCGCAAAGGGTAGCAGAAACGCGCCACCGGTGGCGACGAGAGGATGAGGCCGAAGGAATAATCATTGGTGCGACTTATCCATTACTCAACTGGCCACGAAATTTTTCTGACGCGTTGCCATAATCGGTAATGCATCGCCAGGAGACATTGCGCGATGTGACGGCAGTATCGACAGGCAGCGACGTCGTGCTTTTCGGGGCGACAGTATCCGCCTCCGACAGCAAGCGATCGTTGAGGTACAGCGAATCGAAGACGGTATGGTACGCCGAAGGATTATTCACTTGCAGCATAGCGCCGCTCCGGGAAAACTGCAGATGCTCACAGGCTTCTGCCGGTGTACCGGGCAACCCTTCGGGGCGATAAAACAGCTTGAGGCGCGTTTTATAGATCAGTCTCAGTACGTTTTTATCCTCATCATTTTTATCACTGGCAGGAATGGTTCGAACGTTGATAAAAAAGAGCGATTCGCGATCCTGTGGCAGCGCACCGCCGGACCAGACGATGCGCAGACTCTGTTCCGTTTCGGCATCGAGGCGAAATAAGGGCGGGGTGACGATAAACGGCCCCCGGGTCTTGCCATCACCGCTATCCACCCATGACTGAATTAACCATGGCAATTCCGTCCCCTTATTTACCACGGGCAGCGCAACCTCTTTTTTTTGCGCATTATAAATAACCCGTGTTTTGCCGATCTGTATTCCGGCCGCTAGACTGTAATTAATGGGAGAAAGTGTTAATGGAGCGAGTAATGCGATCAGTGGAATACGACGCATAATTTATTCCTTGCTTTAAAATGCTAAAACATGATCTGCGCAGAGACAGGTCATGTTTTAATATTTATTAAATAATGTGTGTAGCGATAATTAATGTTTGTCAGCGATAAAGAATATTCACCGTCATATCGGCATCAGCTGGCCCCGCGGTTACCGGTATGGCGAAAGCCCGGTAACGTGCAACGAAATGTCCACGAACGCTGTCTGAGTTGGTGGGCAGGTCGATAGCAACCTGACCTTCGGAGCCATCCATTTTCAGCAGGGTTTCAGTTCGGTCGAGTGTACTGACAGCAATGCCAATATTGGTCGCCGCTGCGCTCCCTGCGGTGGTGATGGCACTCACGGAAAGCAAATCTGCGTTACTGGTCGCAACAGTCGGGCCTTCAAAAGTGAGCTGAACGCTGGTTAACCCGGTCGTTTGCAGCGGGCAGTTTTTCAGTTGAATGTCGAAAGGAACCAGAGTGGATTCATCACCCGGGTTAACAAACAGCGAGGTGGGATAGGTACCGAGAGGGACATTATTATCTTTTCCATCATTACCATCAATAATACAACTTGGTTCAATAATTTCACCCGTAAAATGAACCGTGCCGGCATTCATTTCATCGGCAATTGCAGGGATTGATAATGCAACGGCAAATGCCGCCGGGATGTATTTCAGTAGTGTCATTGGAATGCTCCGGAATAAAACTCGCTCCTGTATTTAAGAGCAATTAATTAATCGAGGTGGTTAACTTTTGGCGAGTATACACAAATGAAGTCTAAATAAAAGTACGCGTGAGGATAAAAATGAATAATATGTGATAGTTGCTTTTAATTTGCTCTAATTATATTAATGGGGATTATTAATATATATAAATATATAGAATAAAATGATCAGTTTTCTTACCTGTTCATCAACGGGCGCGTTCCTGTTGCGCATTTCTCGCGGCAATACTGTGCTTAAAACCTGTTTCTGTCCTCTTTTCCGGCCATTGGCCCGGGTTCGCTCTGGCATCATGTGCATCATGGATAGTAGCGCGGAACGCTGGCGTGGCAGAAAATAACGAGGACAAAACAGAGGCCCCCACACCCCAACGGCTGGATAAGGCCCGTGAGGAGGGGCAGATCCCCCGATCCCGCGAACTGACCTCGATGTTGATTCTGCTGGTAGGGGTTTGCGTCATCTGGATCGGCGGCGAGTCGCTGGCGCGTCGTCTGGCGGGGCTGCTGTCGTCGGGTTTGCATTTCGATCACAGTATCGTCAACGACCCCAATCTTATCCTCGGGCAAATCATTCTGCTGATTAAACAAGCCATGATGGCCATGCTGCCGCTGATTGTCGGGGTGGTGGTGGTGGCGATTATCGCGCCGATGCTGCTTGGCGGCATCGTGTTCAGCCCGAAATCCCTTTCGCTGAAACTGGATAAATTAAACCCGCTGCCGGGCATCAAACGGATATTTTCTGCGCAGACCTTCGCCGAGTTACTGAAGGCGATCCTGAAGTCGCTGTTAGTCGGCAGCGTTACGGGTTTGTATCTCTGGACCAACTGGCCGGACATGATGCGTCTGGTTAGTGAATCCCCTATAAACGCCATGGGGCATGCGCTGAATCTGGTCGGGCTGTGTACGTTGCTGGTGGCGCTGGGGATTGTCCCGATGGTGGGATTTGACGTCTTCTGGCAGATCTACAGCCATATGAAAAAGCTGCGTATGTCCCGCCAGGATATCCGCGACGAATTTAAACAGAACGAAGGCGACCCGCATGTGAAGAGTCGTATTCGTCAGATGCAGCGTGCCGCTGCGCGCCGCCGAATGATGGCGGACGTGCCGAAGGCGGATGTCATCGTGACCAACCCGACCCATTACGCGGTCGCGTTACAGTATGACGAAAACAAAATGAGTGCGCCGAAAGTGCTGGCGAAAGGCGCTGGATTGGTGGCGCTGCGCATTCGCGAGATCGGCGCTGAAAACCGTATTCCGGTGCTGGAAGCGCCGCCACTGGCGCGTGCGCTGTTTCGTCATGCGGAAATCGGACAACAAATTCCCGGTCAGTTATACGCCGCGGTGGCGGAAGTGCTGGCCTGGGTATGGCAACTGAAACGCTGGCGTCTGGCTGGCGGAACGGCGCCGAAAAAACCTGAAAACCTGCCGGTGCCTGCCGCACTGGATTTTTTGAATGAGAAGGAAACTGATGGCTAATCTGGTCGCAATGCTGCGTCTGCCCGTAAATATGAAATCGACGCAATGGCAGGTTCTTGCCGGACCGGTGCTGATTCTGCTGATCCTGTCAATGATGGTGCTGCCGCTGCCAGCGTTCGTCCTTGATCTGCTGTTTACCTTCAACATTGCGCTGTCCATTATGGTGCTGCTGGTGGCGATGTTTACCCAGCGGACGCTGGAATTTGCGGCGTTCCCGACCATCCTGCTGTTTACCACCCTGTTGCGCCTGTCGCTGAACGTGGCCTCGACCCGTATCATTCTGATGGACGGTCACACCGGTGCGGCGGCGGCGGGGCGAGTGGTGGAAGCCTTCGGCCACTTCCTTGTCGGCGGTAACTTCGCTATCGGTATCGTGGTCTTTATCATTCTCGTCATCATCAACTTTATGGTTATCACCAAAGGTGCCGGGCGTATCGCGGAAGTGGGGGCGCGCTTTGTCCTCGACGGGATGCCGGGTAAACAGATGGCGATCGACGCCGACCTTAACGCCGGGCTGATTGGTGAAGATGAAGCGAAAAAACGCCGTTCGGATGTAAGTCAGGAAGCGGACTTCTACGGCTCGATGGACGGTGCGAGTAAATTTGTGCGCGGCGATGCGATTGCCGGGATCCTGATCATGGTGATCAACGTTCTCGGTGGTCTGCTGGTCGGTGTTCTGCAGCATGGCCTGCCGCTGGCAAAAGCGGCGGAATCCTACACGCTGCTGACCATTGGTGACGGCCTCGTGGCGCAGATCCCGGCGCTGGTTATCTCCACGGCAGCGGGCGTTATCGTCACCCGCGTCAGCACCGAACAGGACGTTGGCGAGCAGATGGTCGGGCAGTTGTTCAACAACCCGCGCGTCATGCTGCTCAGCGCCGCTGTCCTCGGTCTGCTCGGCCTGGTGCCGGGAATGCCGAACTTTGTTTTCCTGCTGTTCACCGCCGCGCTGCTGGGTCTCGCCTGGTGGATTCGCGGGCGCGAACAGGTTGCACCAACGCAGCCGCAGCCCGTCATACTGCCGGAAAACGGTCAGGCAGTTGAAGCATCGTGGAAAGACGTCCAACTGGAAGATACGCTCGGTATGGAAGTGGGCTATCGCCTGATCCCGATGGTCGATTTTCAGCAGGACGGCGAATTGCTGGGGCGTATCCGCAGTATCCGTAAGAAATTTGCGCAGGAGATGGGGTTCCTGCCGCCGGTGGTGCACATTCGTGACAACATGGATCTGCCACCGGCACGCTATCGCATCCTGATGAAAGGGGTGGAAATTGGTAGCGGAGATGCCTACCCGGGGCGCTGGCTGGCCATTAACCCTGGCACCGCGGCAGGTTCGTTGCCAGGTGAACCGACGGTTGATCCGGCATTCGGGCTGGCGGCTATCTGGATTGAAAGCGCGCTGAAAGAACAGGCGCAAATCCAGGGCTACACCGTAGTGGAATCCAGTACCGTGGTGGCGACGCATCTTAACCATCTGATCAGCCAGCACTCCGCCGAACTGTTTGGCCGTCAGGAAGCACAGCAGTTGCTGGATCGCGTGACACAGGAGATGCCGAAGCTGACCGAAGATCTGGTGCCGGGCGTCATCACCCTGACCACACTGCATAAAGTGCTGCAAAACCTGCTGGATGAAAAAGTGCCGATTCGCGATATGCGCTCGATTCTTGAAACGCTGGCGGAGCATGCGCCGATCCAGACTGACGCATATGAGCTGACCTCCGTGGTGCGTGTGGCGCTGGGTCGCGCGATCACTCAGCAGTGGTTCCCGGGTAATGGCGAAGTGCAGGTCATCGGCCTGGATACCGCGCTGGAACGACTGCTGCTGCAGGCGCTGCAGGGTGGCGGCGGGCTGGAGCCGGGGCTGGCGGATCGCCTGCTGACGCAAACCTCCGAAGCCTTAGCACGACAGGAGATGCTGGGAGCGCCGCCGGTATTGCTGGTAAACAACGCGTTGCGTCCGCTGCTGGCGCGCTTCCTGCGCCGTAGTCTGCCGCAACTGGTGGTGTTGTCGAACCTCGAACTGTCCGATAACCGCAATATCCGCATGACCGCCACCATCGGAGGGAAATAATGCGAAAGCTCTTCGCCCTGTTGTTGCTCCCGCTGTGCGTACAGGCGGCGGGGGAAGGAACGTGGCAGGCCAGCAGTACCGGCATTACGCTCACCTGGCGCGGACAGGCGGCGTCGTCCAGGGTTCTGGCTCCATCGCAACCCGTGGAAGGATTAATGACCGTCGTGGCCTGGCGCTATGAGCTCATTGGCCCCACGCCTGCCGGGTTGCGGGTGCGCTTATGCACGCAAACCCGCTGCGTTGAGCTTGACGGGCAGAGCGGTACCACCCGCGGCTTTAACGCGATTTCTGCGGGTGAACCGTTGCGTTTTATCTGGGAAGTGCCTGGCGGGGGGCGACTCATTCCGGCGCTGAAAGTGCGCAGCAATCAGGTCATCGTCAACTACCGTTAATCATCGTTTTCCCCTCCATCCGGCAGTGTCATCTGCCGGTATGATCTCATTTCTGGTCCTTTCTTTTGATGTAAAAGAAACGCTGTTTTATAAATCAGTGATGCGCGTAATCCCACTCTTTGCATTTCTGCCACCCCGTCAGATGTTGTGGCAAAATCGAAAAGGTTTCCTGTTGCTCATGCTTTTACTGTAGCCGTGTAAGTACCTCTACGGACCGCCGGATGACCGGAGGATCGCCAAAAAGAGACAGGGTTTACGGCAATGAATACACGAAAAATCGGTTTAGTGAACTATCTCGCCTACGGATCGGGTGACTTTCTCGGTGCGGGAACCACCGCGCTCACCGCGGCATGGCTGCTCTATTTTTACACGACCTTTTGCGGCCTTTCGCCCATCGAGGCGACGTTCATTTTTGCCACCGCCCGTGTGCTGGATGCGGTGGTCAGCCCGCTGATGGGCTTCCTGACGGATAACTTCGGCTCAACCTGGCTCGGCAAACGCTTCGGGCGCCGCAAGTTCTTTATTCTGCTTGGTATTCCCTGTGTCTTCAGCTATTCGCTGATGTGGGTGGGGGATATGGGGTTCTGGTACTACTTACTGACGTATCTGCTGTTTGACATCGTTTACACCATGATTCTGGTGCCTTACGAAACCCTGGTGCCGGAAATGACCGATGACTTTAAGCAGAAAACCAAATTCTCTGGCGCACGGATCTCAATGGCGCAGATGTCGGCAATTCTGGCCTCCTTCCTGCCCGGTGTGTTGTTAACGCTGCTCGGCAAAGACAACGCCATCTCCTTTTTCTATGCCAGTCTGGTCTTTTCCGTGTTGTGCGCGCTGATGCTGACGTTCGTCTGGTGCTTTACCTGGGAACGCCCGCGTGAAGCGTGGACCGAAGCCGCGATACGGGCGGATGAAGAGAAGAAAAACCTGACGCTGGCACAGAGCCTGAACCGGCTGATCATCGAGCTTTCCTCGACGCTGCGCATCCGTATTTTCCGCCAGCATCTTGGCATGTATCTGGGCGGCTATATCGCGCAGGATGTGTTCAACGCGGTGTTCACCTACTACGTGGTGTTTGTGCTGATGCAGGAAGCATCTGTCGCCTCGAATCTGCTGGGCACGATGGCTATCTTCCAGTTCCTCGCCGTGATCGGCATGATCCCGCTCTGTATTCGCTTTGGGCCCGCGCCGTCCTACCGGTTGGTAGTGGTGCTGTTCGGGCTGAGCTCATTCTCGTATGCGGCGCTCTGGTATGCCGGAATGAGCGATATCTATTCGCTGTTGCTGCTGGTATCGGCGGTCGCCGGGCTGGGGCGCGGCGGCATCAACTATGTGCCGTGGAACACCTACACCTATATTGCGGATGTCGATGAAGTGATCACCGGCCAGCGTCGCGAAGGGATTTTTGCCGGCATCATGACGCTGACCCGCAAAGCCTCGCAGGCCGGTGCCGTGATGCTGGTGGGGATCATCATGCAACTCTCCGGTTTTGTCAGCGGGCAGAAAACACAACCTGCGGAAGTGAGTCACACCATTCTGCTGATCCTGAGCGTCGGCACCATCATTGTGCTGCTCTGCGGTTTCCTGGTTTCACTGCGATTCAGGCTCAATCTGCAAACGCACAGCGTGCTGCGCGACGAGACGGCGAAAATGCGCCAGTCCGGGCGAGCGATACCGGAAAGCGCCACACCGCAGGCGCGCGCCACGGTCGAAATGCTGGCAGGCATGCCTTATGAGTGCCTGTGGGGTAACAACAACATCGGCTATCTGAATCGTAAAAAGCCTGCTGCACCGTCTCTCGGGCAGGTGAAGCCAATGAATACGTCCTATAACTGAGGTAAATATTATGAAGGTCTGGCCTGTCAAACAGAGCCCACTGTTGCGTCAGCCGACGCATTTCATCGCCCGCGATGAGTTGAAAGCGTTGATCTGCAAGGTGACGCACAATCTGGTTAACATCAAAGATGAGACCGGCGCGTTTTTACTGCGGCTGGATGACGGGCGGGTGATTGACACTAAAGGCTGGGCGGGCTGGGAGTGGACGCACGGTGTCGGGCTGTATGGGATCTACCAGTATTACCAGCAGACCGGCGATGCCACGATGCGCGACATTATTGATAACTGGTTCACCGACCGTTTCGCTGAAGGCGCAACCACCAAAAACGTCAATACCATGGCGCCGTTTCTGACGCTCGCTTATCGCTACGAAGAGACAGGCAATCCGGCATTTCTGCCGTGGCTGGAAAGCTGGGCGGAGTGGGCGATGCATGACATGCCGCGCACCGACGCTGGCGGCATGCAGCACATCACGCTGGCGGAAGAGAATCACCAGCAGATGTGGGACGACACTCTGATGATGACGGTCCTGCCGCTGGCGAAGATCGGCAAGTTACTGAATCGCCCGGCGTACGTGGAAGAAGCGGTGTATCAGTTCCTGTTACATGTCCAGAATCTGATGGACAGGGAGAGCGGACTCTGGTTTCACGGCTGGAATTACGACGGGAAGCATAACTTTGCCCGTGCACGCTGGGCGCGGGGCAACAGCTGGCTGACCATCGTCATTCCTGATTTCCTCGAACTGGTTGATTTACCGGAGCACAGCGCCGTGCGCCGCTATCTGATACAGGTGCTGAACGCGCAGATTGCGGCGCTGGCAACCTGTCAGCATGGCAATGGATTATGGCATACGCTGCTGGACGATCCGGATTCGTACCTCGAAGCCTCCGCCACGGCCGGATTTGCCTACGGTATTCTGAAAGCGGTGCGTAAACGTTATGTCCCGGCGGAATATGCTGAGGTGGCGGAAAACGCGATCCGCGGAATTGTGCGTCATATTTCGCCAGAAGGGGAGTTAATGCAGACCTCGTTTGGCACCGGCATGGGAAGCGACCTGGAGTTTTATCGCCAGATCCCGCTGACGTCGATGCCTTACGGCCAGGCGATGGCGATTTTGTGTCTGACGGAGTATTTGCGGAAGTATTTCTGATAATAAAAAACCCGGCGGCTGCCGGGTTTCATGTCATTTACATCCGCTCGACGGTTTCGATACCGAGTGTATCCAGTCCGAGCTTCAGGGTTTTCGCCGTCAGCAGCGCCAGTTTCAGGCGGCTGTTGCGGATCTCTTCATTTTCCGCGCTAAGTATCGGGCAATGCTCGTAGAAACCTGAGAACAGACCGGCCAGATCGTACAGATAAGAACACATCACATGCGGTGTGCCTTCACGGGCCACCACGTTCAGCGTTTCTTCAAACTGCAGCAGACGCGCAGCCAGTTGAGCTTCACGATCTTCGTTAATCACCACCGGGGCGTTAACCAGGGCGCGCTCTTCGATGTCTGCCTTGCGGAAGACCGACAGCACGCGGGTGTAGGCATACTGCATATACGGCGCGGTATTGCCCTCAAATGCCAGCATATTATCCCAGTCGAAAATGTAATCGGTGGTACGGTTTTTCGACAGGTCGGCGTATTTCACTGCGCCGATACCCACTGCATTGGCCAGTTTTTCCAGCTCGTCAGCAGGCATGTCCGGGTTCTTCTCTGCCACCAGACGACGGGCGCGTTCCAGCGCTTCATCCAGCAGATCAGCGAGCTTCACAGTGCCGCCCGCACGGGTTTTGAATGGCTTACCGTCTTTACCCAGCATCATTCCGAACATGTGGTGTTCCAGCGGTACTGAATCCGGGACATAGCCCGCTTTGCGCACGATAGTCCACGCCTGCATCAGGTGCTGGTGCTGGCGGGAGTCGATGTAATAGAGCACGCGATCGGCATGCAGCGTTTCATAGCGGTATTTGGCGCAGGCGATGTCGGTAGTGGTATAAAGGTAGCCGCCATCCTTTTTCTGGATGATGACGCCCATCGGTTCACCTTCCTTGTTCTTGTACTCATCAAGGAAGACCACGGTCGCGCCTTCGCTTTCCACCGCCAGACCTTTGGCTTTCAGATCCGCCACAATGCCAGGCAGCATCGGGTTATACAGGCTTTCGCCCATCACGTCGTCGCGGGTCAGGGTCACATTCAGACGCTGATAGGTGATCTGGTTTTGCGACATGGTGATGTCGACCAGCTTGCGCCACATCTCACGGCAATATTCGTCGCCGCCCTGCAGTTTCACCACATAACCACGAGCGCGTTCGGCAAAGGCTTCGTCTTCGTCATAGTGCTTTTTAGCGGCACGATAAAATTCTTCGAGATCTGCCAGCGCCATATCACCGGCGTTTTCCTGTTGTTGTTTTTCGAGGAACGCAATCAGCATGCCGAACTGCGTACCCCAGTCGCCGACGTGGTTCGCGCGGATCACTTTGTGACCAAGGAACTCCTGCGTACGGACGGACGCATCACCAATAATGGTGGAGCGCAGGTGACCGACGTGCATCTCTTTCGCCACGTTCGGTGCTGAGTAGTCGATGACAATGGTCTGCGGTTCAGGTTTTGTTACGCCGAGACGATCGGATTTCAGCGCCTCATTGACGTGCGTCGCCAGAAACGCCGGGTCGAGGAAAATATTGATAAAGCCCGGGCCTGCGATTTCTACTTTGCTGGCGATGCCATCAAGGGCGAGATGGGTGAGTACCTGCTCTGCCAGTTGTCGCGGCGCCATGCCCAGTTTTTTCGCAACTGCCATCACGCCATTGGCCTGATAGTCGCCAAACTGTACTTTTGCTGACTGACGAACCTGGGGTTCGCAATCGGCAGGCGCACCTGCCGCAATCAGGGCCTGACTAACTTTTTCTGAGAGAAGAGCCTGAATATTCACCGGAATACCTTACGTTTGTCGCGCTAAACCCTGAGACGGGCTGCGCCGGGGTGTGGATAAATTAAGGCGGGAGTATACTGCATTTGACCTGTGCCGTCAGCACTGAGCAGGGCTCTGCGCGCCCGGAAATTCACTGCACGTTTAACGAATAACCATTCATCTGCCGGTCGTGACATTCAGCGGTTGGTTCACCCGTCGTAACCTGGTAAATTAGCGCTTTCCCGACCAATGACAGAGACGAAAATGACCGCATGGCAGAGCATTGTGGAACTGCATGATATTTCCGCAGATTTACCCCGTTTCACTCAGGCGTTAACAGAACTTTCCACCCGGCTTGGGCTGGATATCGCACCGCTTGATGCCGATCACATTTCCCTGCGCTGTCACCAGAACGCCACGGCGGAACGCTGGCGCGCGGGGCTCGAGCAGTGCGGGACGCTGCTCTCGGAAAACATCATTAATGGCCGCCCGATTTGCCTGTTTAAACTGGCGGTGCCGGTGTGTGTCGCGCACTGGCAGTTCGATGTGGTGGAACTACCGTGGCCGGGCGAGAAACGCTATCCGCACGAAGGCTGGGAGCATATCGAAATCGTCCTGCCGGGCGACCCGGCCACGCTGAATGCCCGCGCGCTGGCGCTGCTTGCCGATGAAGGTCTCAGCCAGCCGGGGATCGTGGTGAAAACCAGTTCGCCAAAAGGGGAGCATGAGCGACTGCCGAATCCGACGCTCGCTGTCACCGATGGCAGGGTCACCATTAAGTTTCATCCGTGGTCAATTGAACAGATTGTCGCCAGTGAGCAGCAGAGGTCATGACAATGTGAAGTAACACGATGTCCACCTGCCACAAGCGTGGCAAGATGATGAGCTTTCTGAGCATTGCATGAGCAAAAAGGAGACGACATGGCGTTGCTGGAGATTTGTTGTTACAGCATGGAATGTGCGGTAACGGCACAGCAAAGAGGAGCCGATCGCATTGAGCTTTGCGCGGCCCCGCAGGAGGGCGGATTAACCCCTTCGTATGGCGTGCTGAAAACGGTCCGGCAGAAGGTGACGATCCCGGTGCACCCGATTATCCGTCCGCGCGGTGGCGATTTCTGCTACACCGACGGCGAGTTTGCGGTGATGCTGGCAGATATCCGTACGGTACGTGAACTGGGTTACCCCGGTTTCGTGACGGGGGTGCTTGATGCGCACGGCAATGTTGATATGACACGGATGCGGCAAATAATGGCGGCAGCGGGAACACTGGCGGTCACTTTTCATCGGGCCTTTGATATGTGCTCGAACCCGAAGCAAACGTTTGAAAACCTGAGAGAATTAGGCGTGGCACGGATTCTGACTTCCGGTCAGCAATCGTCCGCAGAAAAAGGTCTCGAATTAATTCGGGAACTAATTGCCCATGATGATGCTCCAATCATTATGGCGGGTGCCGGTGTGCGGGCGAGTAACCTTGCGTTATTTCTGGACGCAGGCGTGAAAGAGGTGCACAGCTCCGCAGGACACTGGGTGCCGTCGGTGATGCGTTACCGCAATCCAGGTCTTTCGATGTCCACTGACCCCAATGCCGATGAATACTCTCGCTTTGCCGTCAATGGCGAAACCGTGGCGGAAATGAAGGCGATTGTCGCCCGCTACGACACTGAATAACCGATTTTTACCGCGCATCATGTCGCCCAATATGATGCTTGCTTGTACCAGGCCCCTGCCATTTAAACAGGGGCCTTTTTTTCTCCGTCATCCAACCTGGCTCACTCGTCATTTTGTCCCCGGGAAGTGCTCGGCGTCCTCACGTACTTCATGTACGCTCCGGGGCCTGCGCGCTTGCCGTGAACAAACTGACGTCGCCGCCGACGGTTGGGATCTGTGCTTATGGCTTTTTCGCAATCAATACGGCGCGGAGCGGGGCGGGGTAACCTTCGACGGTTTTTGAACTGTCGTTCGGGTCGAGGAAATCGGCCAGGGATTCGGTGGTCATCCACGCGGTTTTGCGCTGTTCTTCGGTGGTGGTCACGCACATATCCACGATGCGAACATCAACAAACCCGCACTTTTCCAGCCATTTTTTCAGCGCCGGGGCGGACGGAATAAAGTAGACGTTGCGCATCTGGGCATAGCGCTCGCCCGGCACCAGCACTGTGTTTTCATCGCCATCAATAACCAGCGTTTCCAGCACTAACTCGCCTTCGTTGACCAGTTGATCTTTAAGCTGCCAGAGATGTTCGAGGGGAGAACGGCGATGGTAGAGCACGCCCATCGAAAAAACAGTATCAAATGCATTCAGCGCCGGAAGCTGCTCAATGCCCAGCGGCAACAGGTGCGCGCGCTGATCGTTGCCGAGCAGTTTTCGCACCGCTTCGAACTGACACAGGAACAACTGTGTGGGGTCGATACCCACCGCCAGATGCGCGCCCGCGCCAATCATCCGCCACAGGTGATACCCACTGCCGCAGCCGACGTCGAGGATTGTGCGGCCGCTGAGGTCAGAAAGGTGCGGCAATACGCGCTGCCATTTCCAGTCGGAACGCCATTCGGTATCAATATTCACGCCATATAACGAAAACGGCCCTTTGCGCCACGGCATCAGGTTTTGCAGCAGTTTTTCGATCCGCAACTGCTGACCTTCGCTGAGCGGCGTTTCACTCTCTGCCGTCACGCTGTGCAGCAGATCGAGCTTATAGGGTTTCATTTCCGGCAGAAATTCAACCGCGTTGGTCCACTGTTTAAACTGTCCGTGCAACGACGCGCGCTGCCACTCGCCAATCTGCGCAGGCAGGGTTTCCAGCCAGTGAGAAAGCGGGCTTTTGGCGATTCGCTGATAAAAGTTGCCGAACTCGATCATGCCGCGTCCCCGGCTTTCAGCGCCACCAGTGAGCCAAAGTTAAAGCACTGGAACCACAGTTCGCTGTGTTCAAACCCGGCGCTATGCAGCCGCGCTTTATGCGTTTCCACGGAATCGGTCAGCATGACGTTTTCCAGCATGCTGCGCTTCTGGCTAATTTCCAGTTCGCTGTAGCCGTTGGCACGTTTGAAATCATGATGCATGTTGAACAGCAACTCGCCGACAGTAGCGTCTTCAAAACTGAATTTTTCCGACAGCACCAGCGCGCCGCCCGGAGTCAGGCCGCGATAGATGTTATCCAGCAGCGACTGACGTTCAGCAGGCTCGAGGAATTGCAGCGTAAAGTTCAGCACCACCATGGAGGCGTTTTCGATGGTGATATGGCGAATATCGCCTTCAATCACCTCAACCGGGGTCGGCGCTTTGTACGCGTCGATATGACGACGGCAGCGTTCCACCATCGCCGGAGAGTTATCTACCGCGATAATTTTGCAGCCGGGATGGGCAATGTTACGGCGTACCGACAGCGTGGCGGCGCCCAGTGAGCAGCCCAGATCATAAACCCGGGTGTCCGGCTGCACGAAGCGCTCGGCCAGCATGCCGATCATCGAGATAATATTGGAGTAACCCGGCACGGAGCGCTGGATCATATCCGGGAAGACTTCAGCGACCCGTTCGTCGAAGGTCCAGTCGCCGAGACTGGCAATCGGCGCAGAAAAAAGCGTATCGCGGTTGGACATAACGTGTAATCCGAAAAATCAAAAACGGCGTATTGTGCGCTAACGTAAGGAGAAAACCAACTCCCACGGCATATACCAAAGGTTTGCCAGAACGGTCAGCAGCAGTGCGCACCAGGTGGCACTCATGCCGGAACGACGCCAGCGGATCAGCCGGTGATGATAGCCATAATAATGCATCAGGCGCCCGGCAATCAGTAACAGCCCGCAGATGTGCACCATCCAGGTTTCAGCACCGTTCATCTCCATGAACAGCATCAGAATAAGGCCGACAGGGATGTATTCCACTGCGTTACCATGAATACGAATGGCGCTTTGCAGCTCGCTAAAGCCGCCGTCACCATAGGAAACCCGGTACTGAAAACGCAGGCGAACAACATCAAATGAAAACTTAATTAACAGCAACGCACCCAGCACGGCATACAGCGCGCTTACCATACAAACTTCCTTTTAATACCAACAGATGGCTGTCACTATCATATATCAGAATAGCGAAGATTGCTGCGGGATCGCAGGAGCGGCGCCGACATCGGGCAGCGCAGCACGGAGATCGCGCCATAGCGTATCCACCAGTTCCGGTGCCTGGGCGATGTCCGGTGTATGTAGAAAAAGATAGGGAGTCGTGTTACTTGCCCACTGCGGCAGCGTTTTCAGCCACACAGCAAATAATTCGCGGTTTTGCGCCATGTCATCGCTGCCGATAAAGCGCACCAGCGGATTGTGCGCCGTCACGATGGCATGGACAGGCACTTTCGGTTTTTTACGCTGCGCCGCAATGATCGTTTCACTGTGTGGAATGGCGCTGTGCACCGGACGGCTGTCTAAAATCACCCGATTCACGCCTCGCTGCATCAGGCCTCGATTCAGTGCCGTCTCCGCCTCGCCTTTGGCGAAAAAGAGCGGATGACGGACTTCTACTCCGTAGGTGAATGTTTTCGGCAGCGTGTCGAGAAAACGCCACAGGGCAGGGAGATCGGTCGGGCCAAAGGTCGCGGGCAACTGCAACCAGTACTGCCCGATGCGCGCCGCCAGCGGAGCGAGGCGATCGAAAAACTCCGCGGTAAGATCGTCGCAATGACGCAGCGAAGCCTGGTGGGAAATGGTGGCTGGAAATTTAAAGCAGAAGCGAAAATCATCGGTGGTTTGCTCATACCAGCGCGCGACAATATCCGCCTTCGGCAGGGCATACAGCGTCGTGTTGCCTTCCACACAATTAAAATGGCGGGCGTACTCTTCCAGACTGGTAATGCCGAGCCGCACCCATTTCGGGTGCGACCATTGCGGCAGGCCTATGTAAATCATAGCGCTGCGAGAATCTCCTCTGTGCTGCGCAAGCGGGAAATCCGCGGGAAGATGTGTGTTACCGAGTGCTGGTGCTGTTCCGCCTGAGCGGCGCTGCAGGCATCTTCGGCGATGACCAGCGAGAAACCCAGTTCCCAGGCGTTACGCGCGGTGGATTCCACACCGACACTGGTTGAGATCCCACAGAGGATGATGGTTTCAATGCCGCGGCGGCGCAGCTGTAACTCCAGATCGGTGCCGTAAAACGCGCCCCACTGACGCTTAGTGATTTCGATATCACTGTCCTGTTTTCCCAGCGCCGGCGGGTAAGTCCACCAGTTATCGGGCAAGGCGCGGGTAGGTGCTGGGGCATCAACCGGTTGTTTCAGCGCGTCGCCGTAATCCGCCGACCAGCCGACGCGCACCAGCGCGACTGGCGAGCCCTGCTGACGACATTTTTGCGCCAGTTTTGCAGCGTTCGCCACCACATCGCTGGCGGAGTGTGGCCCACCCGCATGTGGCAGAATCCCTTCCTGGAGATCAATGACCACCAGTGCCGTGGTTTTTGCGTTCAGTTTCAACATCGTTATCTCCATAACCTCAGAATTTTAAGGCTTCACCTTACGCTGAGAGGCGGGCGGTCAGCGCAACAAATTTTGTTAATTTTTGTGAGAACGCGCAACAAGCGTACAGCAAACGCGCGTCTGGTGCGCGATGCACTTATCGTACGGCAGAATTTCCAGTATAATAGCCCCCTTTTTTCATCCAGTTGTGACATTCAGCTAAAGCTGCGACAGTAGTGCCTGCGAGGCAGGCGACAATCGGCCTGCGGCTAAGTTAAGGGAACTCTCATGCGTACAGAATATTGCGGACAGCTGCGTCAGTCCCACGTCGGGCAGCAGGTGACGCTATGTGGTTGGGTCAACCGCCGTCGTGATCTCGGAAGCCTTGTTTTTATCGACATGCGTGACCGCGAAGGTATCGTTCAGGTGTTCTTCGATCCGGATCGCGAAGATGTATTTAAGCGAGCGTCCGAACTGCGTAACGAGTTCTGCATCCAGATCACCGGTACCGTACGTGCCCGTGACGGGAAAAACATCAATCGCGATATGGCGACCGGTGAAGTCGAAGTATTTGCGACTGAACTCACCATCATCAACCGTTCCGAACCGCTGCCGCTGGATTCAAACCAGGTCAACACCGAAGAAGCGCGTCTGAAATACCGCTATCTGGATCTGCGTCGCCCGGAAATGGCTCAACGCCTGAAGACCCGCGCCAAAATCACCAGTTTCGTACGCCGCTTTATGGACGATCACGGTTTCCTTGATATCGAAACCCCGATGCTGACCAAAGCGACGCCGGAAGGCGCCCGTGACTATCTGGTGCCTTCGCGTGTGCATAAAGGCAAATTCTATGCGCTGCCGCAATCACCTCAGTTGTTCAAACAGCTGCTGATGATGTCTGGTTTTGACCGCTACTATCAGATCGTAAAATGCTTCCGTGACGAAGACCTGCGTGCTGACCGTCAGCCAGAATTTACCCAGATTGATGTGGAAACCTCTTTCATGACTGCGCCGCAGGTGCGTGAAGTGATGGAAGCGATGATCCATCAACTGTGGCTGGAAATCAAAGGTGTGGATCTGGGCGCATTCCCGGTGATGACCTTTGCTGAAGCCGAGCGTCGTTACGGTTCCGATAAACCGGATCTGCGTAACCCGATGGAACTGGTGGACGTTGCTGATCTGCTGAAAGACGTTGAATTCACCGTCTTCTCCGGTCCGGCGAACGATGCCAAAGGCCGCGTTGCGGCACTGCGCGTACCGGGCGGTGCCAGCTTAAGCCGTAAGCAGATTGACGACTACGGCAACTTCATCAAAATCTACGGCGCGAAAGGTCTGGCTTATATTAAAGTCAACGAGCGCGCAAAAGGTCTGGAAGGGATCAACAGCCCGGTGGCAAAATTCCTTAACGCGGAAATCGTGGAGACTATCCTTGAGCGTACTGGCGCGCAGGATGGCGATATGATTTTCTTCGGTGCGGACAACAAAAAAGTGGTTGCCGATGCACTTGGCGCGCTGCGTCTGAAACTGGGTAAAGACCTGGGTCTGACTGACGAAAGCAAATGGGCGCCGCTGTGGGTTATCGACTTCCCGATGTTCGAAGACGACGGCGAAGGCGGTCTGACTGCGATGCACCACCCGTTCACTTCACCGAAAGACATGACCGCCGCTGAGCTGAAAGCTGCGCCGGAAGATGCGGTGGCGAATGCTTACGATATGGTCATCAACGGCTACGAAGTGGGTGGCGGTTCCGTACGTATTTATAACGGTGAAATGCAGCAAACCGTGTTTGGCATTCTCGGTATCAACGAGCAGGAACAGCGTGAGAAGTTTGGCTTCCTGCTGGACGCGCTCAAATTTGGTACCCCGCCGCATGCGGGGCTGGCGTTCGGTCTTGACCGTCTGACCATGTTGCTGACCGGCACGGACAACATCCGCGACGTTATCGCGTTCCCGAAAACGACAGCAGCGGCCTGTCTGATGACCGAAGCACCGAGCTTTGCCAACCCGACGGCGCTGGCCGAGCTGGGTATTGAAGTGATTAAAAAGGCAGAGAACAACTGATATGGCCTATAAGCGTCCCGTTTCTGTTCTGGTTGTGATTTACGCACAAGATACGAAACGGGTGCTGATGCTACAGCGGCGCGACGATCCCGATTTCTGGCAGTCGGTCACCGGCAGTCTGGAAGAGGGCGAAACCGCGTTGCAGGCCGCCGCGCGTGAAGTAAAGGAAGAGGTCGCCATTGACGTGACGTCCGAGCCACTGGCCTTAATTGACTGTCAGCGCACGGTGGAGTTCGAGATTTTTTCGCATTTACGTCATCGCTATGCGCCGGGCATTGAGCGCAATACGGAATCGTGGTTCTGTCTTGCGCTGCCACACGAACGGTCGATCGTGTTTAGCGAGCATCTGGCTTACCGCTGGGTCGACGCGGCAGATGCCGCCGCCATGACCAAGTCGTGGAGCAACCGGCAGGCGATTGAAGAATTTGTAATTAACGCTGCCTGAGAAGGCACGCTCTTTGAGGAAAACTTATGGCAGGTCATAGCAAATGGGCCAACACCAAACACCGCAAGGCAGCACAGGATGCCAAGCGCGGTAAGATCTTTACCAAAATCATTCGCGAGCTGGTAACAGCAGCGCGTCTGGGTGGTGGCGACGCGGGCTCCAATCCGCGTCTGCGTGCGGCAATCGATAAAGCGCTGGCGAACAACATGACGCGCGACACCCTGAACCGCGCCATCGCGCGTGGCGTCGGCGGTGACGAAGACGCGAACATGGAAACCATCATTTATGAAGGTTACGGCCCTGGCGGCACTGCCGTGATGGTGGAATGCCTGTCTGATAACCGCAACCGTACCGTGGCGGAAGTGCGTCATGCGTTCAGCAAGTGCGGCGGCAACCTCGGTACAGATGGCTCCGTGGCTTACCTGTTCAGCAAGAAAGGGGTGATCTCCTTCGAAGCGGGTGACGAAGACACCATCATGGAAGCGGCGCTGGAAGCGGGTGCCGAAGACGTTATTACTTTTGATGACGGTGCTATCGACGTCTACACCGCGTGGGAAGAGATGGGTGCCGTTCGCGACGCGCTGGAAGCGGCTGGTCTGAAAGCAGACAACGCGGAAGTGTCGATGATCCCGTCCACCAAAGCGGACATGGATGCCGAAACCGCGCCGAAACTGCTGCGTCTCATCGATATGCTGGAAGACTGCGATGATGTGCAGGAAGTTTATCATAACGGTGAAATTTCCGACGAAGTTGCCGCAACACTATAATGTTGCTGCATAGGCCGCTAACCGGAGGCGCGTGATGGCCATTATTCTCGGCATTGACCCGGGTTCGCGCGTCACGGGTTATGGCGTGATCCGCCAGGTAGGTCGCCAGTTGACCTATCTCGGCAGCGGTTGTATTCGTACCAAAGTTGATGATTTACCGTCCCGGCTGAAGCTGATTTACGCGGGCGTGACGGAAATCATCACCCAGTTTCAGCCAGATATTTTTGCCATCGAACAGGTATTCATGGCGAAAAACGCCGACTCGGCGCTGAAGCTCGGGCAGGCGCGTGGGGTGGCTATCGTCGCGGCAGTGAATCAGGATCTGCCGGTGTTCGAATACGCAGCGCGTCAGGTGAAGCAAACGGTGGTCGGTACCGGCGGGGCGGAGAAGAGTCAGGTGCAGCATATGGTGCGTACGCTGTTGAAACTCCCGGCTAATCCGCAGGCGGACGCCGCCGATGCGCTGGCCATCGCCATCACCCACTGTCACGTCAGCCAGAACGCGGTGCAAATGAGTGAAACGCGGTTAAATCTGGCACGAGGGCGGTTACGATAATCACAAATCAGGCTGGATATCTATCCAGCCTTTTTTTATTATGGCAGCAGTTACTCTTTTAACGTGCAGGAGCGTCATGTGATAGGCAGACTCAGAGGCATCATTCTCGAAAAACAACCCCCGTTGGTGTTACTCGAAGCGGGAGGCGTGGGCTATGAAGTCCATATGCCTATGACCTGTTTTTATGAACTGCCTGACGTTGGCAAAGAAGCGGTGATCTTCACCCAGTTTGTGGTGCGTGAAGATGCGCAATTGCTGTTTGGTTTTAACAACAAGCAAGAGCGCACGCTGTTTCGCGAGCTGATCAAAACCAACGGCGTCGGTCCGAAACTGGCGCTGGCCATTCTCTCCGGGATGTCGGCGCAGCAGTTCGTCAACGCTGTCGAGCGCGAAGAGGCAGCAGCGCTGGTCAAACTGCCGGGCATTGGTAAGAAAACGGCTGAACGGTTGATCGTCGAAATGAAAGACCGCTTCAAAGGTCTGCATGGCGACCTGTTTACCCCGGCGGCGGATCTGGTGCTGACGTCACCGGCCAGCGCCACCGATGGTGACGCCGAACAGGAAGCGGTTGCTGCGCTGGTTGCGCTGGGCTATAAACCTCAGGAAGCCAGTCGGATGGTAAGCAAAATTGCGAAACCAGACGCCAACAGTGAAACCCTGATCCGCGAAGCGCTTCGCGCCGCGTTGTGAGGTAAAGGATGATTGAAGCAGACCGTCTGGTCACAGCAGGCAGTACCAGCGAGGAAGAGGTGGTGGATCGCGCCATCCGTCCTAAGCTGCTTGAAGAGTATATCGGCCAGCCGCAGGTTCGTTCACAAATGGAGATTTTTATCCAGGCGGCGAAGTTGCGTGGCGATGCGCTCGATCATCTGCTGATTTTCGGCCCGCCAGGGCTGGGAAAAACCACCCTGGCGAATATTGTCGCCAATGAGATGGGCGTGAATTTGCGTACCACTTCAGGCCCGGTGCTGGAGAAAGCGGGTGATCTGGCGGCGATGCTCACCAACCTCGAACCGCACGACGTACTGTTTATCGACGAAATTCACCGCCTTTCACCGGTGGTGGAAGAGGTGCTCTATCCGGCAATGGAAGACTACCAGCTCGATATCATGATTGGCGAAGGGCCTGCGGCACGCTCTATTAAAATCGATCTGCCACCGTTTACGCTGATTGGCGCGACAACCCGCGCTGGTTCGCTGACGTCGCCGTTACGTGACCGCTTCGGCATCGTCCAGCGGCTGGAGTTTTATCAGGTGCCGGATCTGCAGCACATCGTTGGCCGCAGCGCGCGCTATATGGGGCTGGAACTGAGCGAAGAGGGCGCGCTGGAAGTGGCCCGTCGTTCCCGTGGCACGCCTCGTATTGCGAACCGTCTGCTGCGCCGCGTGCGCGATTACGCCGAGGTTCGCCATGATGGCACGATCTCGCTGGAAGTCGCCTCCCAGGCGCTGGACATGCTGAACGTCGATGTCGAAGGGTTTGACTATATGGACCGCAAGCTGCTGCTGGCGGTGATTGATAAATTCTTCGGTGGGCCGGTAGGGCTGGACAACCTCGCCGCCGCGATTGGCGAAGAGCGTGAAACCATCGAGGATGTCCTGGAGCCGTACCTGATCCAGCAGGGCTTTTTGCAGCGTACGCCGCGCGGGCGAATGGCAACCGTGCGGGCGTGGGATCATTTCGGCATTAAACCACCAGAACTGCCATAAGCCGCAATGGCTTTGTAGCCCCGGTAAGCGCAGCGCCACCGGGGAAATGCCCGTTACTGCGCGGTTTTCTTCATCATGCTGAAAATAAACAACAGCGCCGCGCAAAGCACCACTGACGGGCCTGCTGGCGTGTCATAAATCGCCGAGAACGTTAATCCGCCCGTTACCGCAATCATTCCCACACCCACGGCAACTGCGGCCATCTGTTCTGGCGTGCGGGCAAAACGCCGCGCGGTCGCCGCCGGAATAATCAGCAGCGAGGTGATGATCAGCGCGCCGACAAACTTCATCGCCACACCAATGGTCAGTGCCGTCACCAGCATCAACAGCAGTTTCACTCGCTGAAGTTTCACGCCGTCGACAAACGCCAGATCCGGGCTGATGGTCATCGACAGCAGATTGCGCCATTGCCACAGTAAAATACCTACCACCACCGCAACCCCCAGCGCGATAGAGAGCAAATCTTCCGGCGTCACGGCCAGCAGATCGCCGAACAGATACGCCATTAAATCGACCCGTACATTGGCCATCAGGCTCACCACCACCAGACCAAGCGACAGCGCGCTGTGCGCCATAATGCCCAGCAACGTATCAATCGCGAGTTGCGGACGGCGCTCCAGCCAGACCAGCCCGGCGGCCAGCAGCAGGGTGACGGCAATCACCGCATAGAAAGGGTTTACATCGAGCAGTAAGCCGAACGCGACACCCAGCAACGAGGCATGCGCGAGGGTATCGCCAAAGTACGACATGCGGCGCCACACGACGAAAGAGCCGAGCGGACCCGCCGCGCAGGCGAGCATAATCCCGGCCAGCCAGCCGGGAAATAATAATTCAATCATGGACGACCATTTCCCCGACGCAGAATGATGTGACCTTGCAGGTCATGACGATGATTATGATGATGGCGGTAGATGCCCAGTTGCTCAGCGCCACGAGGGCCAAACATAGACATAAATTCAGGATGCAGGGCGACCACTTCCGGCGTACCGGAGCAGCAGATGTGATGATTAAGACACAGCACCTCATCGGTTTTCGCCATCACTAAATGCAGATCATGGGAGACCATCAGCACGGCGCAGTCCAGCTCCTGACGCAGCTGATTGATGAGATCGTACAGTGCCACCTGACCGTTGACGTCAACCCCTTGTGTGGGTTCGTCGAGCACCAGTAGTTGCGGGCGATTCAGCAAAGCCCGCGCCAGTAATACGCGTTGCGTTTCGCCGCCGGAGAGTTTTTGCATCGGCGCATCGATGAGATGACCAGCCTGTACACGTTTGAGAGCAGGGAGAATATCCGCTTTACGCGCACCGGGGCGCAGGCGTAAAAAGCGGCTGACAGTCAGCGGCAGCGTGGCGTCGAGATGCAGCTTCTGTGGTACATAACCGATGCGCAGTTTACCTTCACGCATCACTACGCCTTCATCCGGCGTAATAAGCCCTAGCACCACACGCACCAGTGTCGATTTGCCAGCACCGTTCGGGCCGAGCAGCGTCAAAATCTTCCCCGGCTTCAGTGTCAGGGAGATGTCAGAAAGCACGCGTCGTTGACCAAAAGTGACCGAGACGTTGTCCAGCGTTACAAGATTCGTCATTTTAATAAAAGGGTTGCGCTCGAATGGAAATGTTATAATATCACATTCCCCACAGACAATACGAATAGTAGACGCATTATGTTACATAAAAATACGCTTCTTTGCGCAGGCATTTCCGCTGCGTTGCTGGCTGGTGCGGCTCTGCCGGTAAATGCTGCCGTCGTCGCATCCCTTAAGCCAATCGGGTTTATCGCCTCCGCCATTGCAGACGGCGTGACCGAAACGCAGGTGCTGCTGCCTGATGGCGCGTCTGAGCATGATTATTCACTCCGTCTATCTGATGTAAAACGCTTACAAAATGCAGACTTAGTGGTCTGGATTGGTCCGGAGATGGAAGCGTTTATGGACAAGTCAACGCAAAGCATTGCGGCAAACAAGAAGGTAACGATTGCGCACCTCGAGGGTGTGAAACCGTTGCTCATAAAAGGCGTCGATGACGACGATGACGATCATGGACACGACCAGGGACATGATGAAAAAAGTGACGAGCATCACCATCATGGCGATTACAACATGCATCTTTGGCTCTCGCCAGAGATAGCGCGCCTCTCAGCGGTTGCAATCCACGATAAATTAGTGGAACTTATGCCGCAAAGTCGGGTCCGGCTCGATGACAACCTGAAAGCGTTTGAAGATAATTTAGTTAACGCCGATAAACAGGTTACTGCTGCGCTGTCACCGCTGAAAGGAAAAGGGTATTTCGTTTTTCATGATGCCTATGGCTACTACGAAAAACACTACGGCCTGACCCCGCTTGGTCATTTTACCGTCAACCCGGAAATACAGCCTGGTGCACAGCGTTTACATGAAATAAGAACACAGTTGGTTGAGCAAAAAGCGACTTGCGTTTTTGCTGAGCCACAATTCAGGCCAGCCGTCGTAGAAGCTGTTGCCAGAGGGACGTCCGTGCGCATGGGAACCTTAGACCCTCTTGGAACAAATATCACGTTGGGGAAAACGAGCTACGCGCAGTTTCTCACCCAACTGGCGAATCAGTACGCGAGCTGCCTGAAGGGAGATTAATGAGGAAGTGAATACGTGCAACAGATAGCCCGCTCTGTCGCCCTGGCATTTAATAACTTGCCGCGACCTCACCGCGTAATGCTGGGGTCGCTTACCGTTCTTACTTTAGCGGTCGC
This sequence comes from Trabulsiella odontotermitis, assembly GCF_001297775.1. Classification (GTDB taxonomy): domain Bacteria; phylum Pseudomonadota; class Gammaproteobacteria; order Enterobacterales; family Enterobacteriaceae; genus Trabulsiella; species Trabulsiella odontotermitis. The sequence goes on from NZ_LIFX01000013.1 coordinate 103,481, forward strand.
CGTATGGCGACCCTATGTTTACCACCCCGAATCCGCACCGATTGTCAGAACCATTGAGCTGGAAAAAAACGAAATCCGCTCGCTGTTGCCCGAAGCCAGTGAACCTATCGATCAGTCAGCACAGGAAGATGAAGCCATTCCGCAGGATGAGCTGGATGACAAAATCGCCAGCGAAGCCGGTGTGCATGAATATGTGGTATCAACCGGCGACACGTTAAGCAGCATTCTGAATCAGTATGGTATTGATATGGGTGATATCGCCCAACTGGCGAGCGCCGATAAAGACTTGCGTAACCTGAAAATTGGTCAACAGCTTTCCTGGACCCTGACCGCCGAAGGCGATCTGCAGCGTCTGACCTGGGAAATATCCCGCCGTGAAACCCGCACCTACGATCGTACCGCGACCGGTTTCAAAATGAGCAGCGAAATGCAGCAGGGCGACTGGGTTAACAGCACCCTGAACGGTTCCGTTGGCGGCAGTTTTGTCGCCAGCGCACGCGCAGCGGGCCTGACCAGCAGTGAAGTAAGCGCGGTGATCAAAGCCATGCAATGGCAGATGGATTTCCGTAAGCTGAAAAAAGGTGACCAGTTCTCAGTGCTGATGTCCCGTGAAATGCTGGACGGCAAACGTGAACAGAGCCAGTTGCTGGGCGTGCGTCTGCGCTCCGGGGGCAAAGATTACTACGCGATCCGCGCCGAAGACGGCAAGTTCTACGACCGCAACGGTACCGGCCTTGCAAAAGGCTTCCTGCGTTTCCCGACCGCGCGCCAGTTCCGCGTCTCCTCCAACTTTAATCCGCGTCGCCAGAATCCGGTAACGGGCCGCGTCGCGCCTCACCGTGGCGTTGATTTCGCCATGCCGCAAGGCACGCCGGTGCTTTCTGTTGGTGACGGTGAAGTGGTGGTGGCAAAACGCAGTGGCGCCGCCGGGTATTACGTTGCGATCCGTCACGGCCGCACCTACACCACGCGCTATATGCACCTGCGTAAAATGCTGGTGAAACCGGGTCAGAAAGTGAAACGTGGCGACCGCATCGCGCTGTCCGGTAACACCGGGCGTTCGACGGGGCCGCATCTGCACTATGAAGTGTGGATCAACCAGCAGGCGGTCAACCCGCTGACGGCGAAACTGCCGCGCACCGAAGGGCTGACCGGCGCCGATCGCCGCGATTACCTGGCGCAGGCGAAAGAGGTGATGCCGCAGTTGCGTTTCGATTAGAACCTGTCATTTCTGAGGCCGGTGCCGTCGCGCACCGGCTTTTTGTTTTGTGCGATAGCGGACACCTCGCTACACTATCCCATTATCTTTATTTGCTGGCGCAACTGTGAACCTGCATGGAAACGAAAAAAAATAATAGTGAGTTTATTCCTGTCTTTGAAAAATCCTTTTTGCACCCGCGCTTCTGGGGATCCTGGCTGGGCGTTGCCGCTTTCGCGGGCATTGCGCTGACGCCGCCGTCTTTCCGCGACCCCATACTGGGTAAGCTTGGCACGCTGGTCGGGCGACTGGCCCGCAGTTCACGCCGTCGTGCGCAAATTAACCTGCTTTATTGCTTCCCCGAGAAGAGCGAGCAGGAGCGGGAAGCGATGATCGACGCAATGTACGCCACTGCGCCGCAGGCGATGGTGATGATGGCCGAGCTGGGCCTGCGTGATCCAAAGAAGATCATGCAGCGCGTAGACTGGCGCGGTAAAGAGATCATCGATGAGATGCAGCGCAATAACGAGAAAGTGATATTTCTCGTGCCGCACGGCTGGGGTGTGGATATTCCGGCGATGTTAATGGCGTCGCAGGGGCAGATGATGGCGGCCATGTTTCACAATCAGGGGAATCCGGTCTTTGATTACGTCTGGAACACCGTCAGGCGCCGTTTTGGCGGCCGTATGCACGCGCGTAACGACGGTATCAAACCGTTTATCCAGTCAGTGCGCCAGGGTTACTGGGGGTATTATCTGCCGGATCAGGATCATGGTGAGGAGCACAGCGAATTCGTTGACTTCTTTGGCACCTACAAAGCGACGTTACCGGCGATTGGCCGCCTGATGAAAGTGTGTCGCGCCAGAGTGGTGCCGCTGTTTCCTGTCTACGATGGTAAAACCCACCGCCTGACGGTGGAAGTGCGTCCGCCGATGGACGATCTGCTGAAAGCGGATGACAATACCATCGCCCGCCGGATGAACGAAGAGGTGGAGATTTTTGTCACTCCCCATCCTGAACAGTACACCTGGATCCTCAAGCTGCTGAAAACCCGCAAACCGGGTGAAATTGAGCCTTATAAACGCAAAGAGCTGTTCCCGAAGAAATAAAAAAAGCGCCCGTCAGGGCGCTTTCTCGTTCTGATGGCGGGCGTTTACTCCACCATCATCACACGGGTGGTATTGGTGGAGCCGATGGTGCTCATCACGTCGCCCTGGGTGACAATAACGATATCACCGGACATCAGATACCCTTTGTCGCGCAGCAGATTCACCGCATCGTTCGCGGCGGCAACGCCATCGCTGTCGCTGTCGAAAAAGACCGGCGTCACGCCACGGTAAAGGGCGGTCAGGTTCAGGGTACGTTCATGGCGGGACATGGCGAAAATCGGCAGACCGGAGCTGATACGCGAGGTCATCAGCGCGGTACGGCCGGATTCGGTCATGGTGATAATCGCCGTCACGCCTTTCAGGTGGTTGGCGGCGTACATCGCCGACATGGCGATCGCTTCTTCGACATTATCAAACTCAACGTCGAGACGGTGTTTAGAGACGTTAATGCTCGGGATTTTCTCTGCGCCGAGGCAAACGCGCGCCATCGCGGCAACGGTTTCCGCCGGGTACTGACCGGCCGCGGTTTCAGCAGAAAGCATTACGGCGTCGGTACCGTCGAGTACGGCGTTCGCCACGTCCATGACTTCTGCACGGGTCGGCATCGGGTTGGTGATCATCGACTCCATCATTTGCGTCGCGGTGATCACCGCACGGTTCAGCTTACGGGCGCGGCGGATCAGGGCTTTCTGAATACCGACCAGTTCCGGGTCGCCGATTTCCACGCCGAGGTCGCCACGGGCCACCATCACCACGTCTGAGGCCAGGATGATGTCATCCATCGCATCCTGGGTGCAGACTGCTTCCGCACGCTCGACTTTGGCAACGATTTTGGCATCGCAGCCCGCATCGCGCGCCAGGCGGCGGGCGTAGTTGAGATCTTCGCCGCAGCGCGGGAAGGAGACGGCCAGGTAGTCAACGCTAATCTGTGCCGCGGTCAGGATATCAGCCTTGTCTTTTTCGGTCAGCGCTTCGGCAGACAGACCGCCGCCGAGCTTGTTAATGCCTTTGTTGTTGGAGAGCGGGCCACCGACAGTCACCTCGGTGAATACTTTCATGCCCTGAACGTCCAGCACTTTTAACTGCACGCGACCGTCGTCGAGCAGCAGAATGTCGCCAGGCACCACGTCCGCTGGCAAACCTTTATAGTCGATGCCGACTTTTTCTTTATCGCCTTCGCCTTTACCGAGGCTGGCATCGAGCAGGAATTTATCACCAATATTGAGGAATACTTTGCCTTCTTTGAAAGTCGAAACACGGATTTTTGGCCCTTGCAGATCGCCGAGGATAGCGACATGACGGCCCAGTCTGGCTGCGATTTCACGCACTTTGTCAGCACGCAGTTTGTGGTCTTCGGGGGTGCCGTGAGAGAAATTCATACGAACTACGTTAGCGCCAGCCGCAATAATTTTTTCGAGATTATTGTCGCGGTCAGTTGCCGGGCCCAACGTGGTGACAATCTTAGTTCTGCGAAGCCTTCTGGACATGTAATACTCCGTTAACTGATACAACTTTGGTGTTGCGTGAAAAGGAATCCGGGTCGTTCTCCACGTTAACTCTGGAGGAACTTAACCGAATGTACAAATAAGTTACAACCTGCTTTTCGATTTTTAGTGATTATCGCTGCGTAACAGCAATTCCTTATCAAAACGCGATTCTTTCAGCGCTTCCTTGACTCGCTTCAAGTTATCTCTGAATTTTGCCCCCCGGCGTAGTGTAAAACCGGTTGCCAGTACGTCGATAACAGTTAATTGTGCCAGGCGCGAAACCATGGGCATGTAAATGTCAGTATCTTCCGGAACGTCCAGCGTAATGGCCAGGCTGGCCTCGCGGGCAAGCGGCGTACCGGCGGAAGTAATGGCGATCACCATGGCATCGTTTTCCCTCGCCAGTTGCGCCAGTTCGACCTGGCTTTTGGTTCTGCCGGTGTGGGAAATCAGCACCACGACGTCATCGTCGCTGCAATTCATACAACTCATACGTTGCAGAACGATGTCGTCGGAATAGATGACGGGGACGTTGAAGCGGAAAAATTTGTTCATCGCATCGTGTGCGACAGCAGCGGAAGAGCCGAGACCGAAAAAAGCGATTTTATTCGCCTGCGTGAGCAGGTCAACCGCACGATTCACCGCGCCCATATCCAGCGACTGGCGAACGTGGTCCAGGCTTGCCATCGCTGATTCAAAGATTTTGCTGGTATAGGCTTCGACACTATCATCTTCATCGACGTTGCGACTAACATAAGGCGTGCCGTTGGCGATGCTTTGCGCCAGATGCAGCTTGAAATCCGGGAAACCGCGGGTCTCCAGGCTGCGGCAAAACCGGTTCACCGTGGGTTCACTGACGCCTGCCTGCAACGCGAGGGTGGCGATACTTGAATGGATGGCCTGAGCCGGGTCGGCGAGAATGACTTCAGCCACTTTGCGTTCAGATTTGCTAAGGTGTTCAAGGTGGAACTGGATTTTTTCAAGCATGTTCATTATTAAACGCTCATCAACTAAAGCGATTTCTGAAATGGGTGAAATCGTCATGCGAATTAGCAAGAATATACCCCCCGGAAGATGGTAAAGGTAAGGAACAACGAGCGGAAATGTTGTTTTTTTTCATTACATGATCAGAGTCGTGTTTTAGTGACGATATTCAGGGCGAAAGAACGAACAAAATTAGCCAGTTGCCTGAAATCTGCCGCCGCGCTTTTTCAAAGGATGCGCTTTAGCGTCGTAAATAGCGGAATGGGGTTTCGGGAAATACGTAAACACAGTACAGTGCATCGTAATAAAATTACAACGAAGTCCTGGCGTCAGTGCCGGGAAATCAACTAAGGAGAATGACATGGCGGTAACGCAAACAGCCCAGGCATGCGATCTGGTCATTTTCGGCGCCAAGGGAGATCTGGCTCGTCGTAAATTGCTGCCTTCCCTGTATCAACTCGAAAAATCAGGGCAAATCCACCCTGATACTCGCATCATTGGGGTCGGACGCGCAGACTGGGATAAAGACGCGTACACCAAGGTCGTACGCGAAGCCCTGGAAACCTTCATGAAGGAAAAAATCGATGAAGGGTTATGGGATACGCTGAGCGGCCGACTGGATTTTTGTAACCTGGACGTCAATGACACCAAAGCCTTTTCCCGCCTGGGTAAAATGCTCGATCAAAAAGAGCGCGTGACCATCAACTATTTCGCCATGCCGCCAAGCACCTTTGGCGCGATCTGCAAAGGTCTCGGCGAGGCGAAACTGAACGCCCAACCGGCACGCGTGGTCATGGAAAAACCGCTTGGCACCTCGCTGGAAACGTCCCGCGAAATCAACGATCAGGTAGGAACGTATTTCGACGAATGCCAGGTGTACCGCATCGACCACTATCTGGGTAAAGAAACGGTGCTGAACCTGCTGGCGCTGCGTTTTGCCAACGCCCTGTTTGTGAATAACTGGGATAACCGCACCATTGATCACGTGGAAATCACTGTCGCAGAAGAAGTGGGCATTGAAGGGCGCTGGGGTTACTTCGACCAGGCGGGTCAGATGCGCGACATGATTCAGAACCACCTGCTGCAAATTCTGTGCATGATTGCGATGTCGCCGCCGTCAGACCTTAGCGCAGACAGCATCCGTGACGAAAAAGTCAAAGTGCTGAAGTCGCTGCGCCGTATCGATCGCTCCAATGTGCGTGAAAAAACCGTCCGTGGTCAGTACACCACCGGTTTTGCGCAGGGCAAAAAAGTGCCGGGTTATCTGGAAGAAGAGGGCGCTAATAAGAGCAGCAATACCGAAACGTTTGTGGCCATTCGCGTCGACATCGACAACTGGCGCTGGGCGGGTGTGCCGTTCTATCTGCGTACCGGTAAGCGTCTGCCGACGAAATGTTCAGAAGTGGTGGTCTACTTCAAAACGCCTGAGCTGAACCTGTTCAAAGAGTCCTGGCAGGATCTGCCGCAGAACAAGCTGACGATTCGTCTGCAGCCGGACGAAGGCGTGGATATCCAGGTACTGAACAAAGTGCCAGGCCTGGACCACAAACATAATCTGCAGACCACCAAGCTTGATCTGAGCTACTCCGAAACCTTCAATCAGACGCACCTGGCGGACGCCTATGAGCGCCTGCTGCTGGAAACCATGCGTGGCATTCAGGCACTGTTTGTGCGCCGTGATGAAGTGGAAGAGGCGTGGAAATGGGTCGACTCCATTACTGGCGCGTGGGCGGCGGATCAGGATGCGCCGAAACCGTATCAGGCAGGCACCTGGGGGCCGGTCGCTTCCGTGGCGATGATCACCCGTGATGGCCGCTCCTGGAATGAGTTTGAATAAGCCAGAGAAGCTCCCTCAGAGGTGTTATTTTACCGGTAACATGATCTGATACACATTAATGGTGATTTTTTGCACTAATAAACTCCGCGTGGATTTCCCCGCGGAGTTTTTTTTTATTATACTGACTGAAGCGATTTTGCCCCTGAGCTCCGGCATTCAAGCGTTTCAGCATTGTTAAACATTACTGATGATCTTGTTAATCCCGCGGGCCGGACAGATAAATTTGAGGAGCTTCTATGAATCCAATAATGTTACGCGTAACAAAGCGAATTATTGACCGCTCGCGAGAGACCCGCACGGCGTACCTCGAACGGATTAACCAGGCAAAGACGACGACGGTCCATCGTTCGCAACTGGCCTGCGGCAACCTGGCGCACGGTTTTGCTGCCTGCCAGCCGGACGATAAAGCCGCGCTGAAAAGCATGCTGCGTAACAATATCGCCATCATTACCTCCTACAACGACATGCTCTCGGCGCATCAGCCGTACGAACACTACCCGGATATCATTCGCAAAGCGCTGCACAGCGCGAACGCGGTGGGTCAGGTGGCCGGTGGCGTACCAGCTATGTGCGATGGCGTGACCCAGGGGCAGGATGGCATGGAACTGTCGCTGCTGAGCCGCGAAGTGATCGCCATGTCAGCGGCGGTGGGGCTCTCTCACAATATGTTCGACGGCGCGCTGTATCTCGGCGTGTGTGACAAAATCGTCCCGGGGCTGGCAATGGCGGCGCTGTCGTTTGGTCACCTGCCGTCCATCTTTATTCCGTCCGGCCCGATGGCCAGCGGACTGGCGAACAAAGAAAAAGTGCGCATCCGCCAGTTGTACGCGGAAGGCAAAGTTGATCGTATGGCGCTGCTGGAATCAGAAGCCGCGTCGTATCACGCACCAGGTACCTGTACTTTCTATGGCACGGCGAACACCAACCAGATGGTCATCGAGTTTATGGGGATGCAACTGCCTGGTTCGTCATTTGTTCACCCGGATGCGCCGCTGCGTGAAGCGTTAACGGCGGCTGCCGCGCGCCAGGTCACCCGGTTGACCGGCAATGGCAACGAATGGATGCCGCTCGGTAAACTGTTTGATGAAAAAGTGGTGGTCAACGGGATCGTCGCGCTGCTCGCGACCGGTGGCTCGACCAACCACACAATGCACCTGGTGGCGATGGCTCGCGCGGCGGGCATCATCATCAACTGGGATGATTTCTCTGAGCTTTCCGATGTGGTGCCGTTAATGGCGCGTCTCTATCCGAACGGCCCGGCGGATATCAACCACTTCCAGGCAGCCGGTGGCGTGCCGGTGCTGGTGCGTGAGCTGCTGAAGGGCGGTCTGCTGCATGAAGACGTCAATACTGTGGCGGGCTTTGGTCTGTCGCGCTATACCATGGAGCCGTGGCTGAATAACGGCGAGCTGGACTGGCGTGAAGGGGCAACCGCCTCGCTCGACAGCGACATCATCGCCTCGTTCGACAAACCATTCTCCCACCATGGCGGTACCAAAGTGCTGAGCGGCAACCTCGGTCGCGCAGTGATGAAAACCTCCGCCGTGCCGGTGGAAAACCAGATTATCGAGGCACCTGCGGTGGTCTTTGAAAGCCAGCACGATGTGCTGCCTGCTTTTGACGCCGGGTTGCTGGATAAGGATTGTGTCGTTGTGGTGCGCCATCAGGGGCCAAAAGCGAACGGCATGCCAGAATTACATAAACTTATGCCGCCGTTAGGTGTATTATTGGACCGCCGTTTCAAAATCGCGTTAGTGACCGATGGACGACTCTCCGGCGCATCAGGCAAAGTGCCGTCAGCTATCCACGTCACCCCGGAAGCGTACGATGGCGGTCTGTTAGCCAAAGTCCGCGACGGCGACATGATCCGTGTTAACGGGCAGACAGGCGAACTGACGCTGCTGGTGGATGACGCCGAACTGGCTGCCCGTCAGCCACATATCCCTGACCTGAGCGCCTCGCGCACAGGTACCGGCCGCGAACTGTTTGGCGCACTGCGTGAAAAACTGTCCGGCGCAGAGCAGGGTGCAACCTGCATCACTTTTTAAGACGACAAGAATTATCGATCTGGCGAGAGAAAAACTCTGATGAAAAACTGGAAAACAACAGCAGAAGCAATCCTGACCAACGGGCCTGTAGTACCGGTTATCGTAGTGAAAAAACTGGAACACTCCGTGCCGATGGCGAAAGCGCTGGTTGCCGGTGGTGTCCGCGTACTGGAAGTGACTCTGCGTACCGATTGTGCGCTTGATGCGATCCGCGCCATTGCCAAAGAAGTGCCTGAAGCGATCATCGGTGCGGGTACCGTGACCAATGTCCAGCAACTGAAAGAAGTGACTGACGCAGGCGCGCAGTTCGCCATCAGTCCGGGGCTGACCGAACCGCTGCTGAAAGCGGCAACCGAAGGCACCATTCCGCTGATCCCGGGCATCAGCACCGTTTCTGAACTGATGCTGGGCATGGATTACGGTCTGAAAGAGTTTAAATTCTTCCCGGCGGAAGCTAACGGCGGTGTGAAAGCGCTGCAGGCGATTGCCGGCCCGTTCGGCAACATCCGTTTCTGCCCGACCGGCGGGATCTCTCCGGCGAACTACCGTGATTACCTGGCGCTGAAAAGCGTGCTGTGCATCGGTGGCTCCTGGCTGGTTCCGGCCGACGCGCTGGAAGCGGGGGACTGGGATCGTATTACGAAACTGGCGCGCGAAGCGGTAGAAGGCGCGAAGTAAGTTTCCGCAAAAAGCCCGGTGGCGCAACGAACGCTACCGGGCTTTTTTATTACCCTTTCACCACCACGGACGCCGCCGCCGCTTTGGCACGCGTCACCGCCTGGTCAATATCCTCCGCCACAGCCAGCGCCACGCCTAAGCGACGCGACCCGTCAATGTCCGGTTTACCAAACAGACGCAACTGTACGCCCGCGCCAACCGCCGCCTGTACGTTATCAAAAGTGACGTTCTGGCTGGTCAGTTGTGGCAGGATCACTGCCGACGCCGAAGGCCCGTACTGACGAATACCGCCAACGGGCAGCCCAAGAAACGCGCGAACGTGCAGGGCAAATTCCGACAGATCCTGAGAAATCATCGTCACCATGCCGGTGTCGTGCGGGCGCGGGGAGACCTCGCTGAAAATCACCTCGTCGCCGCAGACAAACAGCTCAACGCCAAACAGGCCGTAGCCGCCGAGCGCCAGCACCACTTTACGGGCGATCTCTTCGGCGCGCGCCTGCGCCAGCGGGCTCATCTGCTGTGGCTGCCAGGATTCGCGGTAGTCGCCATCTTCCTGACGATGACCGATCGGCGAACAGAAATGGACGCCATCGACGGCGCTGACGGTGAGCAGGGTGATTTCAAAATCAAAATTCACCACCCCTTCAACGATAACGCGCCCGGCGCCAGCGCGGCCGCCCTGTTGGGCATACTGCCAGGCGTCGCTCAACTGCGCCGCGGAACGGATAAAGCTCTGACCCTTGCCGGATGAGCTCATCACTGGTTTGACGATGCAGGGATAGCCGATAGCGTCCACCGCGTCTCTGAACGCGGTTTCGCTGTCAGCAAAACGGTAGCGGGAGGTCGGCAGCGCCAGCTCTTCTGCGGCAAGGCGGCGAATGCCTTCCCGGTTCATGGTCAGTTTCGCCGCGCGGGCGCAGGGAACGACTTTCTGCCCGGCGGCCTCCAGCTCGATCAGCATATCGGTGGCGATGGCTTCAATTTCAGGTACCACAAAATCGGGTTTTTCCTGCGCAACCAGCGCCTTCAGCGCGTTGCCATCCAGCATATTAATGACATGCGAACGATGCGCGACGTGCATCGCCGGGGCATCGGCGTAGCGGTCAACCGCGATCACTTCCAGACCCAGCCGCTGGCACTCGATAGCGACTTCTTTACCCAGTTCTCCAGAACCTAACAACATCACGCGCGTGGCTGAAGGGCGCAGCGCCGTTCCTAATAAAGTCATAACGTTTATCCGAGGTAAAAAGCGATGGCGCATTATAGACGAAAACGTTTGCGTCTGTCTTGCTGACGACGTGATGACTTATTTGCGCATCTTTAGGTGAAACAGACATTTCCTGACAAGTCCGTGTTTATTCTGTGGATTACGTTTGTCCATTCTGGGGTGAAAAATGTCTAACTGGCTAAATCAATTGCAGTCGTTACTGGGGCAAAAAAGTGGCACTGCCTCCACCGGCGGCGATCAGGGGTTAAGTAACCTGTTGGTTCCTGGCGCGCTGGGCGGGCTGGCGGGGCTTTTACTGTCCAGCAAGTCATCACGCAAGCTACTGGCGAAATATGGTACCAGCGCATTGCTGGCGGGTGGTGGCGCGATTGCCGGAACCGTGTTGTGGAACAAATATAAAGATCGTATGGGCGGTGCCACGCAGGCAGCACCCGCAGCGGAACCACAGCCAGCGTCGCTGGATGCGCGTACCGGACGCTTGATTCTGGCGCTGGTCTTTGCGGCAAAAAGTGACGGGCATATCGACGATAAAGAACGTGCGGCTATTGAGCAGCAGATGCGTGAAGCGGGCGTTGAGGCGCAAGGCAGAGCGCTGGTGGCGCAGGCCATCGAACAACCGCTCGACCCACAACTGCTGGCGCGCGATGTGCAAAATGAAGAGGAAGCGCTGGAACTTTACTTCCTCAGTTGTGCCGCCATCGACATCGATCACTTTATGGAGCGCAGCTATCTGAACGCGCTTGGCGATGCGTTAAACATTCCGCAGGATGTCCGGACCAGCATCGAACAGGATCTTCAGCAGCAAAAACAGGCACTTTAATGGCACTGTGACATGTTTCGCTTGCATCATCGCTGACTTTTGCCACCCTTAAGGGATGTGGAATAAAAAGTACAAAGCAATGTTACCCAAAGCGAAAAAATGCCCTCACGCCATGACCTTACATGGCGACACACGAATCGATAATTACTACTGGCTGCGCGACGACGCCCGTTCGCAGCCGGAAGTGCTTGAGTACCTGAAACAGGAAAACGACTACGGCCGACAGGTGATGGATTCTCAGCACGCGTTGCAGGATCGGGTGCTCAAGGAAATTGTCGACCGCATTCCGCAGCAGGAAATTTCTGCCCCTTACGTCCGCAACGGTTATCGCTACCGCTATCGTTACGAGCCCGGGTGTGAGTACGCTATCTATGAGCGCCAGTCGGTGATCAAAGCGGAATGGGAGGCGTGGGAGGCGCTTCTCGACGCCAACCAGCGGGCCGCGCACAGCGAGTTTTACACCCTCGGCAGCATGGCAGTTTCGCCCGATAATACCCTTATGGCGCTGACGGAAGACTTTCTCTCGCGGCGTCAGTACGGGCTACGACTGAAAAATTTGCAGAACGGCAACTGGTATCCCGAACTGCTGGACAACGTCACGCCGGATGTGGTCTGGGGCAATGACTCCATGACGCTCTATTACGTCCGCAAACATCCCGTCACGCTGTTGCCGTATCAGGTGTGGCGGCACACCGTCGGCACGCCGATGGCGAGCGATGAGCTGGTGTATGAAGAGCATGACGAGACCTTTTACGTCAGCCTGCATAAAACCACATCACGCCATTTTGTGCTGATCGATTTAGCCAGCGCCACGACCAGCGAAGTGCTGCTGCTGGATGCTGAACTGCCGGACGCGCAGCCAACGGTTTTTCTCCCGCGGCGCAAAGATCATGAGTACAGCCTCGACCACTACCAGCACCGTTTCTATGTACGCTCTAATCGCGACGGCAAAAATTTCGGCCTGTATCGCTCTACGGTACGCGATGAAGGGCAGTGGGAGACACTGATCCCCGCACGTGACGAGGTGATGCTGGAGGGCTTTACGCTGTTCACCGACTGGCTGGTGGTTGAAGAGCGCCAGCACGGGTTAACCAGCCTGCGGCAAATCAACCGCAAGACGCGCGAAGTGACCGGTATCGCCTTTGATGATCCCGCTTATGTCACCTGGCTTGCCTATAACCCGGAACCTGAAACCTCACGCCTGCGTTACGGCTACTCATCAATGACCACCCCCGACACACTGTTTGAGCTGGATATGGACACCGGCGAACGGCGGGTGCTGAAACAGCAGCAAGTGAAAGGGTTTGACAGCAGCGTCTACCGCAGCGAACACCTGTGGGTGACGGCGCGCGATGGCGCAGAAGTGCCCGTGTCGCTGGTGTATCACAAAGAACATTTTCACAAAGGTAGCAATCCGTTACTGGTGTACGGTTATGGCTCCTACGGCTCAAGCATGGATGCAGATTTCAGCACCAGTCGCCTGAGCCTGCTCGACCGTGGATTTGTCTTCGCCATTGCGCATATTCGGGGCGGTGGCGAGCTGGGGCAGAAATGGTATGAAGACGGCAAATTCCTCAGCAAGAAAAATACCTTCAACGATTATCTGGATGTCTGCGATGCGCTGCTGGCGCAGGGGTACGGTCACCCGGATCTCTGTTTTGGCATGGGCGGCAGCGCGGGCGGTCTGCTGATGGGCGCGGTGATTAATCAGCGACCATCGCTATTTCGCGGCGTTATCGCCCAGGTACCGTTTGTCGATGTGCTGACCACCATGCTGGATGAATCCATCCCGCTGACCACCGGGGAATTTGAAGAGTGGGGCGATCCGAAGCGTGTGGAATACTATCACTACATGAAAAGTTACAGCCCTTACGATAACGTCGAAGCGAAAGCTTATCCGCATTTACTGGTGACGACCGGCCTGCATGATTCGCAGGTGCAGTACTGGGAACCGGCGAAATGGGTGGCGAAGCTGCGTGAGCTAAAAACAGACGATAACCTGCTGCTGCTCTGCACGGATATGGATTCCGGCCACGGCGGGAAATCCGGGCGCTTTAAAAGCTATGAAGGGGTGGCGATGGAATACACCTTTCTGATCGCGCTGGCGCAGGAGACGCTGCCGGGTCACGCAGCGGAATAATCATTCACCCAGATAATGCCGGAGCGTTAAGCGCAGCTCCGGGCTCATTCGATCCAGGTTATTAAACAGCCAGCGCAGATAGCCGGGATCGTCCTGCGCGACTTCGGCGATGGGTTTACCGCGGTATTTGCCGAAACTGAAGGTGGTTATCAGACCCGGACGACCGGTAATATCCGCCATCTCGTCAGGCGTCCAGCCGGAAACATTCATGATGTCGATGAGCAGCGCGGCGGTGATATAGCAGTCATACAATGCACGGTGATGATGCAACCCCGGCGGTGGCGTCACGTTGAGCTTGCGGGATTTATACAGCGCCATATTGCTGTATTTGATGCCAGGCCACAGCCGACGTGCCAGCTTCATGGTGCAGATCCACTCGCCGTGCATTTCCGGCAATACCCGGCTGTCAAAACTGGCGTTGTGCGCCACATACCAGGTGCTGCCCTGATAGTGAGGAACGATCTCTTCAATCCACGGTTTATCGGCAACCATTGCTTCGGTAATACGGTGGATCGCCATCGCCTGCGGGCTGATGGGGCGGTCCGGGCGCACGAGATGGCTCATCGGGTTGGTGATGACACCATCAACAACGTCCACAGAAGCAATTTCGACAATCCCTCCTTGCAGACCGCAGGTTTCCGTATCGATAACGCGCAGCATGGCTCACTCCTGGCCTGAAAAGGGTTAGCGTAAAGGAATGATGTCGCCTTGCCAACCCTCGGCATGTTTTTGCCCGGTCAGCAGTAACTCGCCCCGATCAGCACGGACAATCAACTGCCCCTGTTCATCCCACAGCGCACTGCCGCCGAGCAGCGTGCCGCTGGCATAATCCGACTTCAGCACCGCGATGGCGTAGCGGTGTGCGAAACGCTGTAGCGTCGCGGTTGATTGCTGTTCCAGCGGTTCGTCAGGGCAGTAACCGGTGGCCATCACTGACGCGGTGGGATCAAGCTCGGCGGGGTCAGCATTGAGCGGCAGCACGTTGATGTTTGTCTGCGACGGCGCAAGACAGGCGCCTTTTCCCTGCGCGCAGGTGACCGGCGCCTGCCTGCCGGGAACAAAAATCGCCAGCCCCTTCACCGGTTTGCCGTTTTTCATCACCGGTAAACCGGCAATCACCATGATTTTGTGGCGGGAGGCGGCTTCACAAAGCGGGCGCAGTTCGTCCGCGTCAGGCGGCAACGGCAAAGACGCGTTACGCACCGGGCCGGTCAGTGATAATTCAGGGAAGAAAAGCACGTCACACGATGCCGCAGCGGCGGCGTCGATAAAGCGTAAATGGTGGGTAATATTTTCTGCAACGCTCCGGTTGCGCGGCTCATATTGAGCAGCAGCTATCGTCCATACAGACATGGTGGCATCCTTAACACACTGTCCCGAACTCTATCCTGAGTATAGTCCGGGTAGTCTAGCAGCGACAGTGTAAGGAAGCGTAACTATCAGTAAGGATTACTTTATTTTTGGCTCATAGGGCAGGCGGGACAGCGACACCGATGCCAGTCGGTGGGCAATCAGCCGCTCGCGAAACCAGCCGCGCAGATGCTCTGGCTGTTCACGTTCAACCACTTCTGCCACTACCGGCATGTTATAGCGCTCTTTAAACACCACCCCGGCGGCAGCCAGGTCGACGTTGACTTTGTCCATCTCTTCCTGGGGAAGTTTTGCCAGATTCGCGTACACAGCGTTCTCCTCTTTTTACGACGCAGAAATTACCCGGAGTGGCGAAGAATAACAAGTCCGGGCAGGGGAGTCTCGACTCCCGGATTATACAAGGTTATCCTCTGTCCGGCATGTATAACAAAAAGGAATGAAGAATATGGGTTTCACCACATCGCGAATGCTGCAGACGTCAGCACTTCTGGTCAGCCTGTTGACCGCCACCGGCGCGCTGGCGCATGCGCATCTGAAAAACCAGTCACCTGCGGCAGACAGCCAGGCGACAGAGTCTCCCCGCCAGCTGACGCTGACCTTTTCTGAAGGCGTGGAAGCGAATTTCAGCGGCCTCACGCTTACCGGGCCAGCACAGGCAAAAATCACCACCGGGTCGGCCAGCGTGAATGCAAAAGACAATACTCAGCTGGTCGTTCCCCTCGAACAACCGCTGGCACCGGGTAACTATACTGTGGACTGGCACGTCGTTTCCGTTGACGGCCACAAAACGAAAGGGCAATACCATTTCAGTGTGAAATAAATGATGCTGGCGTCTTTCTGGGTTGCACTGCGCTTTATCCATTTTGCTACCTTGATGGTGGCATTTGGTGGTGCGCTGTACAGTGGCTGGTGGGCGCCAGCCCGTTTACGCCCCTTGCTGTCGCGGCGTTTTCGTAGCGTCATGCGTACCACACTCACCGTGAGTGCTGTCAGCACAACGTTAATGCTGATGGTGCAGGGCGGGTTGATGGCCGGTGGCTGGCCGGATGTTTTCCTGCCGGAGGTCTGGCTGGCGGTGATGGGAACACGCTTTGGCAACCTGTGGTTGTGGCAAATTATCCTGGCGTGGCTCTCGCTGATTGTCCTCCTGCTGAAACCTGCGCGCCGCATGCGATTCCTGATGTTCCTGCTGGGTTTCCAGCTCATCCTGCTGGCGGGTGTCGGGCATGCGGCAATGCACGTCGGGCTACCCGGTATCGTGCAGCGGCTCAATCATGCGGTGCATCTGATCTGCGCCGCGGCCTGGTCTGGCGGTCTGCTGCCGTTCCTCTACTGCCTGCGTCTGGCGAAGGGCCACTGGCGACAACCGGCCATTGACACCATGATGCGTTTCTCCCGCTACGGGCACTTTGCTGTGGCGGGTGTGATCTTCACCGGTATCATCAACGCCTGGCTGATTCAGGGAACGCTGATTTCAGTTTCCGACTACGGTGAGATGCTGTTAGCGAAATGTGCGCTGGTGGCGCTGATGGTGGTAATTGCGCTGGTGAACAGGTATGTTCTGGTGCCACGACTTTCCACGAACGGGGAGCAGGCGCAGCAGTGGTTTATCCGCACCACGCAGGCCGAAGTGGTGCTTGGCGCGCTGGTGTTACTGGCGGTCAGCCTGTTCGCGACCTGGGAACCTTTCTGATACGAACAAGACCATGATGAAGAAAATTGCACTCTCTTTACTGTTAATGGCGGCCACCTCAGCAGCGCTTGCCGCGCCGCAGGTGATTACCGTCAGCCGTTTTGAAATGGGCAAAGACAAGTGGGCTTTCAACCGGGAAGAGGTGATGCTGACCTGCCGTCCTGGCAATGCGTTGTTTGTCATTAATCCCAGCACGCTGATGCAATACCCGCTTAACGAGGCCGCTGAAAAGCAGGTGGCGGAAGGCAAAACCAGCGGACAGCCGATTGACGTGATTCGTGTTGACGAACCAGGACAGCCCGGTAAGCGAATGAGTCTGACACCGTTTATTGAACGTGCACAAACGCTCTGCTAGTTAACAAAAAATATCAGGCTGTTTCCCAATAAAAAACCGCAAGCTTTCGTTATGAAAACATGCGGTTTTTTCTTTCCCGGACCGTTTACCAGACGCAATTTTCTGACCACTTTTGCCGTGGACTGGAAAACCTGGCACGGTCATCTATTCTTAAAGGGCAAGGCGACTTAGCCTGCATTAATGCCAACTTTTAGCGCACGGCTCTCTCCCAAGAGCCATTTCCCTGGACCGAATACAGGAATCGTATTCGGTCTCTTTTTATTTGTCTTCTTTATCAATCGGTTACGATTGAAGATCCGAAATCTTCCGAAATTTTTCCGAATTTCTGTATTCCGGTCTTTTTCTCTTATATCACAACAAAAAGCACCTTAACATTTCTTTTACAGAAAATCAGAGCATCAAATATGCTTTCTCACCGCGTTCATCAAGGTACATTTTGGTTGTAGTTTCTGAGGTGTGACCTGGCAGCTTCTGAGCGAACTCTTCGCCGCCCAGGGTGAGGCGGACCGACAGTCATTAGGTGTATCCTTAATAAAACTTCGCGATTGAAAGTGAAATTGATTGTTTAGCGAGGGTCTGTTCATTGTCAATGCGGATTTATTACCGACAGCAATACTGAAAGCGCTTTGGTTATAACTTTTCCAGGTCGTGTACGGTACGCTCATTGATGATATTTCCCGTATTAAGGGTCGATTTTGGTTCAAGCAAAACAACGCTGCATTCATCGGTCAGCGCTTCAGGGCAATGTTCGGTTCCTTTCGGTACGATAATAAACTCGCCTGGCTCAAGATCGATATCCCCCGTTCTTAATCCCATCCGCAAACGGCCATTAATAACAAGAAAAAGTTCGTCCTCATGTTCATGATGATGCCAGTTAAATTTCCCGGAGAATTTGGCAAGTTTGACATAAGAATCATTGATCTCTCCGACAATTTTCGGGCTCCAAAAATCGCTAAATAGATTAAAGCTTTCTTTTAAATTGACTTTACGCATGTAACGCCTCAGCTATAGTGATATAACAATAATTAGCTTAATGTGGAGTAAACAATAGTCAGAAAAATGACAGCACAATACTTAGCCTGCCTGACTATCTTTACTGTGAAAAATATACCGGTGGACATTAGGGAGAATCGGCTTGATCATTGTCCGGGGTTAACAGATGACTATTCCCGGCAGAATAATAATCATAACGGCAGATCTCGCTGTTCGAAATAATAATACAATCCGCTCAAAATCATAACAATAGGTTTCCCAATTACAGTAGAGAAAATCTATGTGTTCGCAAGCAATTCACTGAATTCAATATCTTTTATTTATAAAAAAATTTAATGCCCAATTATCAGGGTATACGTTTCGTTTCCTTAAGTGAACAAACGCCCAGGCTCCAGGTTCCTGACCTGAGGTGTCTGGCGTGATAATTGCGAGGACAGCATTAACCCGGGTCCAGATGGGACATCACCACCGTTGCGCTAATCGCCGTCTCAGTAGAGATATAGGTATGCGGAACCTCCCCGGAGAATGCGTAGAAGTCTCCCGGCTGTAACGTGATAACCTCGTTCGGGGCAAACCGTAATAACAAGGTGCCGCTGTGAACCATAATATGTTCATGCGTCCCATCGGAATGGCCCGGGCTGTTAATGGTCACTTGCGGATTCATTTGCAACAGCCATATCTCGGAGGTATTGCCCGGACTGATACGGAATTTCATCGTTTGAGAATAGTCACCCAATACAGGTCGATATTTCTCAAAATAGGGATAGAGCTTGTTGTTACCATTCAGTAAATCGCCAATGGGCAGGCGCAACGCCGCGGCGATAGCATCCAGCGTATCCACCCTTGGATTGGAGTATCCTGACTCCAGTTTAGATAAGGCTCCCTTTGAAACGCCTGACAATTTAGAGAGTTCGTTTAACGAAATTCCTCGTGATTGCCTGAGACGCCTTATTTTATTGCCTATATTTAATGACAACGTGGCCAGTTTATTTTGTTCGGAGCCAGCCGATATTGCATCACACATCGTAGGTTACCTTAACATTCAAAAAAAACGTCCCACGCCTGCGGCCATAATCCAGGGCGCGTCTGGTGGGATCGCAAACGGTTAGCATATCGTTTTCCTGGATGGCTTTCTCCATAAAAAACACCCTGTCAGCATAACGCTGACAGGGTGATGCCTGGCATCCATGCAACCGTAGCTGAAACGAATGAGAACGCAGCCAGGTATGTAGGCAGGAGCCCTCGAAGGCATAAGCTCAGCTGGGATCTATCACCGCATTATCTTCATTTCATACTGTCAGCGATGACATCGACATTATGTTTAAACGCCTGAGTATAGGTCTCCGCCGGGCCACCTTTCGGTGAAAGCGCTTCAGGGAATAACTCACCGCCGGGCTTCGCCCCGGTTGCACTCGCAATTTGTTTTACCAGACGAGGATCGAGCTGATTTTCCATAAACCAGGTGGTGACATGGTCTGCTTTGATCTGGTCAATGAGCGCCGCAACGTCTTTCGCGCTGGCTTCGCTTTCAGAAGAAAGTCCTTGCACAGCCAGGAAACGGACATGATAAGCGCGGCTAAAGTAACCAAACGCATCATGGCTGGTCAGAACAATACGTTTCGATTCCGGGATGTCACTGAAACGTTTTTTCGCCCAGCTATCGAGCTCATGCAACTGCGCGATATAGTCATCGCCTGTCTTGCTCAGCGCGGCCTTATCTTCCGGGTCCGCGCTGATAAGTCCCTTTACGATGTTCTGCGCATACCGGGCACCATTAGCCGCGCTGTTCCAGGCATGAGGGTCGACGACAGTCTTGCCATCTTCATCTATCGTATGTGTAGCCACACCGTCGGAAGCCACCACCAGTTTACCCTTAAAGCCTGATGCTTTAATCAGCCTGTCGAGCCATCCTTCCAGCCCCAGCCCGTTGACAACCACAACATCGGCTTTACTGATTGCCGCGCTGTCCTGCGGTGATGGCTCAAAGGTATGAGGATCACCATCTGGCCCAACAAGGGTTTGCACCTTAACGTGCTCTCCGCCCACCTGTTGAACAATGTCACCAAGGATAGAAAAACTGGTGACCACATTTAAGGTTTTGGCACTGACACCGTGAGCCATCATCCCCATGCTTAATGCCAGAAAAAGTGCTGTACGTTTCATTATCTCTCCTTACCAAAGAATGGGCGCAGCAGAACAACAGCCAGCCTGCTACGCCCGCCGAATAAAATTGAAAAAAAGAAAAAAGCGCTGGCGCATAGCACGATAGATGGACCCGCGGGCAATGCGACGCTCCAGGAAAGACTGAGCCCGAACCATGAACACAGGGCGCCGACAATACCCGCCAGCAGGATCATTCCCGGCAGGGTTTGCATCCAGCAGCGTGCGGCAACCGCTGGCAGCATCATCATGCCGACCACCATCAGCGTGCCGAGCACCTGGAAGCCTGCGACAAGATTGAGGACCAACAGTCCGAGGAAAAGCGTATGAAACAGCGTTGGCAGGCGTCTCTTATTAACCTCGAGCCACGTGCTATCAAACACCTCGCTCACCAGTCCCCGATAACAAACCGCCAGACAAAGCAGTGTCAGTGTGGCCACAGACGCCACGAAAGTCAGAGACTCACGATCTACTGCCAGAATCGAGCCGAACAGGAGATGCAGGAGATCCACGCTGGAGCCGCGTAATGAGACAAGCGTAACGCCCAGCGCAAGCGAACCAAGGTAGAATCCGGCAAAGCTGGCGTCTTCTTTCAAAGGCGTTCGTCTGCTGACCCATCCCGCCACCAGCGCGACCAGAATCCCTGCAATAAATCCGCCAGTTCCCATCGCCAGCAGCGACATGCCACTCAGAAGGTAACCAATGGCTACACCGGGTAAAATGGCGTGCGATAGTGCATCGCCCATCAGGCTCATCCGCCGTAAAAACAGGAAAACGCCCAGTGTGGTGGTGCTTAACGACAGCGCCAGGCAGGCCACCAGCGCCCGACGCATAAACCCATATTCGATAAACGGCTGGATGAGGAAGTGTAACGTCATGCCACACACGCCTTTTTCGCCTGCATTTGCCACTCACAGCACGCACTTCCCAGACGCAGCACGGCAGGGAAATAGCGACTCACCCGCGGCGTATCGTGCAGAACGGCCAGAATCGTTTGCCCCCGTTGGTGCATTTCTCCGATCAATGACATCAGGACATGGCTGGTGTTTTCATCCACGCCCGTCAAGGGTTCATCCAGCATGACCAGGGGCGCCTGCTGTAGCCAGACCCGGGCAAAAAGCATCCGCTGGAATTGCCCGCCCGATAGTGTCCCGACAGGGCTTCTGGCGAGATGAAGCATTCCGACGCGTTCGAGTGCGGCGGCAATTCGCAATCGCTCACTACGACCCATACTGCGAAAAAGCGAGACCGTCGGCCAAAGCCCCATATTCACCACATCCTGCACCACAATCGGGAAGTCGGACTCCAGAGAATTACGCTGGGCAAGCCACCCGATGACCGGGCGCCCGTTGGGCCAGTGAACGCTACCCTTCACCGGAGGAAGAAAACCCGCCAGCGTTTTGAGTAATGTCGATTTACCACAACCATTATCACCGACGATAGCCGTCATGCTTCCTTCTGCAATACTTCCGCTGATGGCAGGCGTTACGGGCGAGTAGTCATAACCCACTCTGAGTGCATGGAGTTCAATCATGGCAACGCAATCGCCCACAAAACGGCAAGCCATAAAATACTTAAAATGAGGATCCCCACGACAAGTCGCAGGAAAACGGAGAGTGAAAAGAATGTCGGAGAAAGCATACGAACTCCAAATGTAATGTTATATTATAACAATGCTCCGGAGATGAACTGGATGTAAAGAAGGGTCAGCGCAGGGATGTGTGACGGAATGTTACAAACCAAGCGGCGGCGGAACACGACTGGGTGGTACTAGTCCGTTACCGCGGGAAGGTGGCGCAATGCTGACTCGCAGCGCGCCTTTACCGCTTCATGTAACAAGCGCACCGTGGCTGAAAGCTGCTTGCGGTGTGGGCAAATCAGATTGAGGGGAACGCTGTCACCTTCATATTGTGGCAGCACGACGGTTAATCTCCCCGCCAGTACATCTTCACTGACATCCAGCCAGGATTTATAGGTGATCCCCTCGCCATTGAGCGCTAACCGATGAATCACTTCGGCATCGTCGCTCATCATCGACCCTTTTACCGCGATGTGATGTTTATTGCCGTGGCGGGTAAAGGTCCAGTTGTTATAAACCCGGCCTCGCAGCACGAATGTCAGGGCGTTATGTTGCGCCAGGTCGCTGATGGTTTTCGGTTCGCCATAGCGCGCCAGATAATCCGGCGAGGCCACCACAACGCGGCGGTTTTCCGGCGCCACCGGCAGCGAAATATAAGAGGCATCGTCGTTATTACCGTAGCGGAAGGCCAGGTCCACAGGATCTTTAAACACGTCCGTCACCTGATCGGAAAACAGGATCTTCAGGTTCAGCGCCGGGTGATTGTGGCGAAATGCCTGAAACACGTCCAGCAGCATATTGCGCCCGAGGTCGGAAGGAACGGCAATTTGCAGGAGCCCACGCACCTCGTCGCTCGACGGCTGGATCTGCTCAACGCCAGCTTCCAGCGTTTGTAATATCTGAACGGCGTAGGGCAGCCAGGTTTCGCCTTCGGGCGTCAGGCGCAGGCTGCGCGTGGAGCGGGCGAACAGGCGGATATTAAGGATTTTCTCCAGCCGCTTGATGGCGGTGCTGACCTGCGCAGGCTGCAGCCCGGCTTCGCGAGCGGTATCGGAAAAACTGTTTAAAGCAGCAGCCCTGACAAACAGAGTGAGATCTTCCAGCCTGAGCATTTTTACTCCCCGAGGATAAGTGTTATTTCCTGACATCCGTTTTTCGCGTTTAGCGCACCTTGTACCATGATTTTACAGGTGAGATGAATCCATTAACGTATCCGGAGCCATTATGAAAGCAATTGCTATTACCCGTTCAGCCGAAGCCGGCAACAACATCACTGCGTTGCAGGACATCACGTTGCCAGAACCCACCGCCAGCGGTCACGATTTGCTGGTGGAGGTGAAAGCCATCTCCGTGAACCCGGTAGATACCAAAGTTCGTGGTGGTTTCACCGGCAGCGAGCCACGCGTTCTGGGCTGGGATGCCGCAGGCGTGGTGGTTGCCACGGGCGAAGCGGTCACGCTGTTTAAACCGGGTGATGAGGTGTGGTACGCCGGTTCGCTGACCCGTCCGGGCAGCAACAGCGAATATCAACTGGTGGATGAGCGCATCGCCGCGCTGAAGCCGGTCTCGGTGGATAATGCGGCCGCCGCCGCGCTGCCGTTAACCTCTATTACGGCGTGGGAAATGCTCTTCGACCGCCTCGGCGTGCAGGAAAACGGCAGTGAGAATGACGTGCTGCTGATTGTTGGCGCGGCAGGCGGCGTCGGTTCCATACTGACGCAACTGGCACGCAAACTGACCAGAATTACCGTGATTGGCACGGCATCGCGCCCGGAAAGCCAGAAGTGGGTCAGCGAACTGGGCGCGCACCATGTTATCGATCACCGTAAGCCGATCACAGAGGAACTGGCGCGTATCGGCGTGAAACACGTGACCCACGTCGCCAGCCTGACGCATACCGACCAGCATTACGGGCAACTGATTGAAGCGCTGATCCCACAGGGCAAGCTGGCGCTCATCGACGATCCGAATACGCTGGACGCCCGTCCGTTGAAAGCGAAGAGTCTCTCTCTGCACTGGGAATTTATGTTCACCCGATCGATGTTCGAAACCCGCGACATGATTGAGCAGCATCACCTGTTGAGTCGGGTGGCGAAGCTTATTGATGACGGGGTACTAAAGACCACGCTCGGCGAGCATTACGGTACGATAAACGCTGCCAACCTGCGCCGCGCCCATGAATTACTGGAAACTCATCGCGCCGTCGGCAAGATTGTACTGGAAGGATTCTGATGTTAACCGCGTCCGGCGTTATCCCGGACGCGGTGTGCAATTAGCGGGCCTGTTCCTGCTTTTCCGCATCGCTCAGATAGCGCACTTTCCGGGTATAATCCTGCCCTTTGAAGAGCAATGGCACATCCGGGGATTGCAGATATTTCTGCCATTCGGAAAGCGGGAAGCCGCCATGAGCGCCAATCACTTCTTTCGGGATAACAGATGGCGTTCCGCCGATTTTTTTCGATACCGGCCAGTTCGTCCAGTCGCCAAGGTTTACGGTGATAAAATCCAGCAGATCCAGGGTGGCGGCGAGCGGCGGTTGGTCTGTTGGCGGTTGGTCGTCCGGGATCATCTCCCAGGTATCGTTAAACAGAGTAAGCCAGAGCGGGCACAGTCGCTGGAAGGTGGAATATGTCGCTGCAAGGAAGGCGCTGTTGACGTGATCTTCCAGTGAAGGTCGAATCGTTGAGGAATAATAGGCCGGGACGTTTTTATAGCGGTCATTGTCGAATTTCGCGCCCATTCTGCCTTTTCTGAAACAGGAGTAAAGACGGCCTTCTTTGACCCGGTAAGCCGGGTCGCGCAATAAGTTGAGATCGGAGTCAATCATCAACACGCCGGTAGAGTCCGGTGAAGCCTGCAATGGCGCCTGAATCTTGAGCATTCTGCTTTTATAGATTTGCGCATATTTGTGGTCCGGATTCGGAATACTAACGTCTAAACGGACAACCCGTGTCTTTGCGGGCAGGTCGCGAAACTTTTCGACAAGTTGATCCGTAACAATGACGATTTCTTTCGCTGTCGCGGCATTCAGTGAGGCGAACTTTGCGCTCAGCAGTGCCTCTTCAATAAAATCTTCACCGACGGTAGGGATGATAATACTGCTGATGGGGGGGCCTTCATTCGGCGTGTCAGACGTCCAGTCAATGTTATGACGCGCTGTGATATGCCGGTATTGCTTACTTAGCTTTTTGAACAACACTCGTCATGACTCCTTAACTTTCATGCGGTTAAGCATGAGATTCACTGTGATGATGCGCTCATTCTATCGCAAAGTGACGGGGTTTTCCCTCTTTGTGAGAAGGCATGTTTCCCCGACGCCCGTCTGGCGGGGCATGACCATGCCAGCATGATGAATGACAGATATTTCACCACCCCTTTTTGTCCGGGCATAATATTCCAGGAAAAATCACATTTTAGTGACATGTATATTTCAGCAACAAAATGTTTTTTATTCTTCAGGGAATTTGAAAGCTCTGAAAAAATTTGTTTTAAGACACAACTTATTCATGCGTAATGTTTTCTGAAAATTACAATCGCGCTCTGTTATTTTCTCCTCAAAAGGTGCATGCTGTGCGCAGCGTAGCTACAGCCTCCGTTGCAGGTTTTTTTTGTGTGGTCACCTCCTTGTCATGGGGACGTTGGGATGATCAACTGGTTCACTGTCACTTGCGCTATACGTATCGCCTAAAAGACAGATGAGCGGACTCATTTTTTTCTTACGCGTTACCCAAATTATTGACGCTCACGGTAAATTTTTATGTCCGCTGCATTTGATCGATCGCTACTCCATCCCCGTTACTGGTTCACCTGGTTTGGTCTTGGCATTCTCTGGCTTCTCGTCCAGCTTCCTTATCCGGTTCTCTCCTTCCTTGGCTCGGCTATGGGAACGGCATCTCGTCGCTTTCTGAAACGCCGGGCGCATATTGCTGACAGAAATATCGAGCTTTGCTTTCCGGAAATGAGCGCTGCGGTGCGGGCGCGTCTGCTGGAGCAGAACTTCCATTCGCTTGGCATGGGGCTGATTGAAACCGGGATGGCCTGGTTCTGGAGCGATGCCCGGGTGAAGAGATGGTTCGATGTTGAAGGATACGACAACCTGACCCGCGCGCTCAGCGCCGGGAACGGGGTGATGGTGGTTGGCATTCATTTTATGTCGCTGGAACTTGGTGGTCGTGTGATGGGGCTTTGCCGTCCGATGATGGCAACCTATCGCCAGCACAACAGCCCGTTAATGGAATGGGTGCAGACAAAAGGGCGCCTGCGTTCGAATAAGGCGATGATTGACCGGCGTAATCTGCGCGGCCTGGTGCAGGCGCTGAAATCCGGTGAAGCCGTCTGGTTTGCGCCGGATCAGGATTATGGCCGCAAAGGCAGCGTCTTCGCGCCGTTTTTCTCCGTGCCTGACGCCGCCACGACGAACGGTACGTTCGTGCTGTCGAGACTGTCCGGCTCGGCGCTGCTGACCATCACCATGGTGCGCAAACCCGGCAAACAGGGCTACCGTCTCTATATCAGCAAAGCGATGGACGACTACCCGGTGGCCGATGAACTGGCTGCCGCGTGCTATATGAACAAAGTCATCGAACGGGAAATTTTGCGCGCGCCTGAACAATATTTGTGGGTGCATCGCCGCTTCAAAACGCGTCCTGTGGGCGAAGCCTCATTGTATTAAGACGGCAACCAGCAACCTGCTTCTGTCGCAGAAGCAGGTGTGAGGGCGACTATTTCGTCAGTGCTGATACTTGTTCAGCCAGACTGTCCAGTAACTGGAAACGGCGGCGATACTCCGCACGTTTTTTACTGGCAATACTTTCCAGTGGTTTACGCGCCATCTCACGCGGCAAACGCCAGCGCCAGCGATTATCTTTCACTCCGTCAACGGACGCCCAGAACTCGTCATAACTGGCGTGGAAATGGCGGCCTTTGCTCAGACGATAACGCAGCGCCCGGAACACATGCCCGTTGTCGCTGACGCCATACACCGCGGAAATCCCGCTATGGCTGGCAAACAGCCAGATAAACTCCATCAGCAGGCGTTTGGGGAAAATGCCGTGACAGGCGCGTGTGGCCTGTTTAATTACCTCGTGCGACACAGTGCGGCGCGGTCCCTGTAATCCGCCGATCACCAGTTGCCATTCACCCTGATGATTCACTACGCTAAAGGTCACGCTGGCGAGCAGCGTGCGGCTGGCATCATGCAGCCAGAGGGTGGTTTCCCCTTCGCGTTCGGCCTTGCTGGCGCAGGAGGCGGAAAGTGTAAAGCGCGACGCATCCTTGCCTTCCAGTTCGACAAGCGACGTTTCATCGGCAGACATCAGCGCCTGCGCGAGCCGTGAACCGGTCAGCGTGTCGATAAATTCATAATGACTTACAACGGCATCGGCGCGCTGGCGGGCGTTCATGCCGAGCGTGAGATACTGACGATGCGGTTTGCTCGGCAGCGTCACCTGCGCGTTCAGCAACTGCCCGAAATTGGGTCGTTGCGACAGGCTGCTCAACATATGGTGTGTCGGTGTATAAAACAGCAGGGTACGCAGCAAAAATTTGAGCCGGTAATTTCTTTTTTTCCAGATGGGCGCTGGCGTCAGTTCGCCAGACACCAGTGCGGAAATCAGGCTGGTGCGATGCGTAAAATTATGTTCTGTGTGCAGGCTGTTATCAGTCACGGAAAAATACCTCATTATTACTCTGAGGTTATTTTACCGGCTGAGAACGACCGTATTAACGCTCATCCAGACTATATTCCCGTTCTGTTTAGTGATGGTTGAGGAAATTCCCCCTGAGTTGTTACTTATCGCCATTTTTCGTTTTTTCTATACTTTGTGCAGGAGGAAAAAAAATGTATCAGCGAATTGCGGGTAAACAATGGCGGCATATCTGGCTGGTCGGTGATCTGCATGGCTGCTGGCAGCCGTTGATGGCGGAGCTTAAGGCGCGGAAATTTAACCCTTATCAGGATTTACTGATATCGGTCGGGGATTTAATTGACCGCGGCGCGGCGAGTTATCAGTGTCTGGGATTATTAAATGAAACATGGTTTGCTGCGATCCGGGGAAACCATGAACAAATGGCGATGGATGCCGTGGATAACGGCGATATGTCGCTGTGGTATATGAACGGTGGCGCCTGGTTTTTAGATAGCGCACCGGCAATCCAGGCGGATATTAAGCGTCTCCTGCAGAAGTGCCATCAGCTTCCGTATATTATTGAAGTGGATTGCGAAAGCGGACTGAATATTGTCGCGCATGCTGATTATCCTTCCGCAGAGTATGCCTGGCAAAAAGCGGTGGATCCGCAGCAGGTGTTGTGGAATCGCCAGCGACTGAGCGATCATTTTGCCGGGCGTCATGTGCCGATTACCGGTGCCGATCACTTCTGGTTTGGCCATACGCCGCTGCAGGAGCGCTACGATGTGGGGAATCAGCATTACATTGACACGGGTGCGGTATTTGGCGGTGAGCTGACCATGGTGCAGTTGCAGTAATCAGACGTCACTGAACACACTGGCCGGGCGCCAGAAACACATCTTCAACCGGCAAATAAATAACCCGCCTCAGCGACGGGTTCTTTTTGAGTCAGGCAAGACGCATGACCCAGGCATCGGACTGTTCATCGTAATGTTTGCGGTAAAGGACGGAGTGTTCTCCATTCAGCAGGGCAGGCACACTGGTATCGGCATCCCAGGCATCAAGTTGCATGCATAAATCCGGGTCGGATTTGCAGGGAATACTTAACGTTCGCTCACCGTGCTCTTCGCCATGGAGTTCGGCATCATCAATCTCAAAGGCCCCGATACGTACGCTGGTTTTGCTCATCATCTTCTCCTTGAAATGCGGTGCGTGGTACGACCAGTTTGATCGTCCCTGTTTCATCCTAGTCAACTGAGAGAAGATTACCAGTAAGAATTTGCTGCTTTTTTGCGCGTCGTTACGCATTGCCCGCAAATAACTTACCATCACGTACCAGCTCGCGCGGGTAGCTGTTTTTCAGCCGTGAACCGATTTTTTTCGCCAGTCCGAGCGGAAAACCCTGGAAAGTGACGATGACGTCATCCGTTGTCGGCGTGTTTTCCGGGTAGACATCGCGACCGCGATACCACTCCTCAGCTTCCGCTAAGCTGAGCTCAAAACAAGAGGCACCCGTCTCCGCCAGCGCGATGACTGCTTCATGCTGCCAGCGATAGCCTTTGTTATGCGTTTCCGCCAGCCGCAGACCGATGCGGGAAAAGCGCACTTTGCCGACTAACGGTTCGATTTCCGTCGGGAAAAGCCAGATTTCTTTGTCACGTTGCCAGAGCGTTAGCGCATCATCCCAGCGCAGACCCACTGCGGCTGCCGCATGGGTAACCGCCGAGGCGTCGCGGCCCATCATCGGCGTAAAGGGGAATTTACCCACTTTATAGCCGGGCGCGGGCAGTGGCTCGATGTGCGCGGTTTTGCGTAGCCGCGCGACGAAGAACCCTTCACAGTCGAACACCTGCGGGAAAACGTGCAGAAAGCCTTCGTCCGTCAGCACGTCGCGTGCCTGCGGGAATAAGCTTTCCAGCGAGACCACCTCCACCGCCTGCGGATAGCGGGCCAGCAGCCAGGCAATCACCGACTCGTTTTCATCGCGATTCAGTGTGCAGGTGGAGTAAATCAGCGTCCCGCCGGGGCGCAACGCATGAAAGGCGCTGTCGATAAGTTCCTGTTGGGTAGCGGCAATCTCCCGGTTGCTGGCGACGGACCAGTTTTTCAGCGCGTCGGGATCTTTACGCACCACGCCTTCACCGGAGCAGGGCGCATCCAGCAGGATCGCATCAAACGCTTCCGGTAAGGCTGCGCCAAACACGCGACCATCGAAATGGGTTAACGCCACATTACGGATGCCACAGCGGCTGATATTGGCATGCAGCACTTTCACCCGGCTGGCAGAAAACTCGTTCGCCAGAATGGCGCCGTGGTTGCCCATGCGGGCGGCGATCTGCGTGGTTTTGGAGCCAGGCGCGGCGGCAACGTCCATCACCCGTTGCGGCTGGTTGCCGTCGGCGAACAGTGCAGCGACCGGCAGCATGGAGCTGGCTTCCTGAATATAAAACAGCCCGCTTAAATGCTCCGCCGTACTGCCGAGCGGCAGGGCGTTTTCATCTTCCCGTTCGATCCAGAACCCTTCCTCGCACCATGGCACCGGCGTTAACTGCCAGCCGTAAGGGGCGACGAGGGCGAGAAAATCGGCGACGCTGATTTTCAGTGTATTGACGCGAAGGCTGCGGCGCAGCGGGCGATGGCAGGCGGCTATAAAATCATCTAATGACAGCGTTGCAGGCATCGCTGCGCGCATCTGCGCCAGAAAGTCATCGGGAAGGTAAACGGAATGTTGAGCCACGAAGCGCACCACCAGCAAAAAAACGGGTGCGCAGTTTAGCATAATTGCCCCGGCGGAGGACACCGGGGCGTGGGGGTTAGCGTGGCAGCGCGGTTCCCCATTCGCGCCACTCTTTCGGTTCGGCTTCCAGCAGCAGGAAGTGTTTGCCTGTCTGCGCTTTCGGCGCCAGCGGAATGCCCGGCGGCGTCGCGAAAGCAATACCACCACGAATGAACTGGTTGAAGGTGCCGGTTTTTACCACACCGCCCACCAGGCCGAAGTCCAGACTGTAGCCCGAGGCCTGCCAGAACACTGAATTGTTACGCACCAGATGCTGATAACGCTTGCTGATGCGCAGTTCAATCATCACACGGTCAGAGAGAGAACCCAGACGCAGCGCCGTCACGGTACCCACTTCAATACCGCGGAACAGTACCGGCGTACCAATATTCAGAGAACCGGCATCCGGCGCTTCCACCACAATGCTCAGACCGTCGAGGTAGCGGGAATCGGTAATGGTCGCTTCCTGAATTTCAAAATCACGACGCGGATTGCCACGGCCTGGCTCAACGTTGACATAGGGCTGCAGCAGCGTATCCAGATGCTCAACACCGCCTGCGGAAATCTGCGGTGTGATGACCGAGAAGCGCGTACCGCCGCGGGCGAAGGTCCTGACATATTCCGGGTAAAGTACCGCTTTTGCCTGCACTTCATTGCGGGCGGTGATCAGCTCCAGCGACTGGATCTGCCCGATGTCGATCCCCAGATAGCGAATCGGCATACCTTCCGCCAGTTTCCCGGCATCAAAGGTGTGCAGGGTGATCTGGCCGCCGACGGCGCGTGCCGCGGTTTCGGTCGGGTAGAGCGGGCGTTTGTCGCCTTTTCTGATCCCGGCGCCTGCGCCATTGAGGTTATCGAAGCTGATAGCGCCTTTCAGCGCCCGCGACAGCGGCGAGGCCTGCACGGTCAGTCCGCTGCCGTTAAGCTGCACTTTCGCGCCACCTTCGGCCCAGAACACGCTGTTGCTGGTGAGCAGGCTGCGGTATTCCGGTTTGATGTGCAGGTCGATATCAAACGCATTAGCGCGCGGACGCACGGTGATCACTTCACCGACCTGGAATTTGCGGTACAGCACCACCGAGCCTGCCTGAACATCCGGCAGGGTATCGGCAGTTAACGAAAGGGTGGTGGTGGGGAGATCGCCGAGGCTGTTTTCCACCGCTTTTTCCACGTTAGCGAACAGCGGATAGCTGGCTTTAAGCGCCCCTTTTTCACCCGGCAATACCCGGATGCCGCCGCTCACCCATTCACTGGCGCTGGCACCTAAAAATTCCACGCCATCCAGCCCGACTTTCACGTCAATACGGCTGTTGACCACGAATTTGCTGTCGCCGGGGACCAGCTCGCGATACTGCGGTTCGATAGCCACCGCGAAGGTAATACCCTTCGCCGTCAGCGTCCGCTCGACGACCTGACCAATCTGAATACCATGCAGAATGACCGGCTGCCCGGCATCAATGCCGTAGCTTTCCGGAGCGGTCAGTGTCAGCGTGGCAACGTTCGGCGTCTGTAACAGCGTTTTGTTGGCGGGGAGCACGGAAAAATGATTACGTGCCGCGCCTTCGCCTGGCACCAGTTCAAATGTGCTGCCGGTGAGCAGGGAACTGACGTTGACGTTCGACAGCGACAGCTTCGGATTGCGCAGTTCGATGCGCGTATTCTCGCGCAGCAGGTTCACCACGCTGGGGTCAACGGTCATCTCGCCGGTGACCGCGCCGCCCGGGTTGAGATCCAGTTTCGTGAGTTGCCCGACCTGCAACCCCTGATACATCAGCGGTGTGGAGCCTGCATTTAGTCCTGCGCCGTCAGGCAGGTCGAGCTTGACGATCACCCCGCGCTGACTGTGCGCCAGATCGGCATAGAGACCAAATTCATCGTTTTGTTTCGCGGCGGCGGAGTCGTCCGGCGAATCAAAGGCAATCGCGCCATTGACCAGCGCGGCCAGACTTTCAAGCTGCAGTTTCGCGCCGCTGAAATCGACATCCGCTTTCACGCCGGAGACGTTCCAGAACCGGCTGCCTTTTTTCACCAGACTGGTGAAACGGCGGTCAATCAGCACATCAATGGTCACGCCCTGTTTATTGGGATTGATGGTGTAGTCATACACACGACCGACCGGAATTTTGCGGAAATAGACCAGCGAACCGCTGTTCAGCGAGCCCAGATCCGGTGCGTGCAGGTGAATCATCAGTTCGCCGTTGTTAATACGGTATTTGGGCTGCGTATCGAGCGCAACGAAGTGATCTTCTTCCTCGCCTTTACCGGGCATCATGCCGATGTAATTACCACCGACCAGCGCATCAAGGCCGGAAACCCCCGCCAGCGATGCTTTTGGCGTGACCAGCCAGAACTGCGTCTCTTTACGCAACGCATCTTTCATATCGCTTTTGATGCTGGCGCGAACCTCGATTTTATTCAGATCTTTGCTGAGACTGATGTTCTGTACGGTGCCAACTTCAACGCCCTGATAGCGAATGGGCGTACGACCGGGGACGATGCCGTCGGCAGTCATAAAGTCGATGGTTATCGTGTTGCCGCGATCTTCATAGGTGCTCCAGATAAGCCACCCGGCAATCATCAGCGCGATAACCGGAAGCAGCCAGAAGGGCGAAATGCGACGTTTTGTTTTAATTCTCGCTTCAGTCGGCGAAGCGGGCGTTTCCTGACTCATGTGCATCCCAAAGTAAGCGGCTGTCCAGCCATTCAACTGCAAGAATAGTCAATATTACCGCCGAGCCGAAATAAAACGCAGCGGGACCCATAGTAAAAGAAAGGAGCTGGTCGCGGTTAATCAGCGACATCATGAGCGAAATAACGAACAGATCCAGCATCGACCAGCGGCCAATCCAGGTCACGAAGCGCAGCAGCAAAATGCGGGTACGCAACCCCTGCTCACATTTAAAGTGAATGCTGATGAGCAACGTAATCAGCACGATCACTTTGGTAAACGGCACCAGAATACTGGCAAAAAAGACGACGCCCGCCACCGCGACGTTGCTGTGAGCCAGAGAGATAATCCCTGAAAGGATGGTATCTTCCTGCCGCGCGCCATTCACGTAAATAACAGATATCGGCAGAACGTTGGCAGGAATGAGCAGAATCAGCGAAGCAACCAGCGCCGCCCAGCTTTTTTGCAGGCTGTTCTTACGGCGAAAGTGGAGCGGCGTGTGGCAACGGCGGCAGCGTCCGCGCTCGTCGGGCAACCCGGTATAGTGGCAATCGAGACAGACCTGCAACGCCGGGTTGTCGCGGGTGGCGGGGCGCTGCGGGTAGAAACGTTCCCAGAGTTGCTCAACGTTCAGGTGAATCATCGTCAGCAGACTCAGGACCACCAGACTGATAAAAGCGATAAGCCCGTTACCAGGTTGCAGGAAGGCGTAATCCTGAACTTTGATGGAGGCTACCGCAACGCCGACCAGGTAAATATCCAGCATCACCCACTCTTTGAGTTTCTCCAGCATCAGCAGTACCGGCCGCAGATTCATCCCCAGCACGTTACCCAGCCAAAGATAGGCGATGGACACCACCAGCACCACTGGCGCGCCGACAGTACAGAAAAAGACCATTGACGCGGTGATTGGATCGCCCTGACGGGTCATCTGCCAGATGCCCTGTAACAAATTGGCGTCGATACGCGTTCCCAGCAGATGCAACTGCAACAGCGGCTCCTGCCAGGCGAACGGCATCAACAGCAGCATCGCAATCGCCATCGCGCCTAAACGCGCTAACGACCAGTCGCGCCCGTCACGGATTTTAGCATTACACTGAGGACAGTATGCGCTCTGGTTGGATTGCATCAGCGGCAGCGAAAACAGCGTGTCGCATTCCGGACATCGTTGATAATGGGCGCGCGGAAGCGGCTCACTGATGGAGTGAACGGTGATTTTTGTTTCTGGCGTAAGTTGCGGTGATTTCAGTGCCATTTATCACGTACGAAGATGGATGTGTAAAACTATCTTAACTCATGAATGGAATCATCTTGAGCCCGGCCGCATTTAATGTTTATTTTATAGGGCTATGCTCCGGGCACACTACCGGAATCGAAGTAAGATAACCAAGTGATTATAAAATGACCAAAACAGAATTTTACGCAGATTTAAATCGCGATTTTCAGGCGTTGATGGCAGGTGAAAACAGTTTTCTGGCAATGATCTCTAACCTGAGCGCGTTGCTGTATGAGCGTCTTGACGAGGTCAACTGGGCCGGATTTTATTTACTGGAAGGTGACACGCTGGTGCTGGGGCCATTTCAGGGTAAAATCGCCTGCGTGCGTATTCCCGTTGGGCGTGGTGTCTGCGGTACGGCGGTGGCGCAAAATCGCGTTCAGCGTGTGGACGATGTTCACGCGTTCGACGGCCACATCGCCTGTGACGCGGCAAGCAATGCCGAAATCGTACTGCCCATCAGCGTAAAAAATCAGATTATTGGTGTACTGGATATCGACAGTATTGCCTTCTCCCGCTTCACCGAAGAGGATGAGCAGGGGCTGCGCGAACTGGTCGGGCATCTTGAAACGCTGCTTGAGGCCACCGATTATCAAAAATTCTTTGCGCCCGTCGCAGGATAATCAACGGATAACGTAGCAATTAACGATGGCGTCATTATAATGACGCCTGTTCATGCCTGCGGCTTGTTGGCTACGTCCGTTGTAATCAGGAAATTTCATGGAAAATCAACCTAAGTTGAACAGCAGTAAAGAAGTTATCGCTTATCTGGCCGAACGTTTTCCGCACTGCTTTAGTGCCGAAGGCGAAGCGCGCCCCCTGAAAATTGGTATTTTTCAGGATCTTGTTGAGCGTGTTGAGGGTGAAATGAACCTCAGCAAAACCCAACTTCGTTCCGCATTACGTCTTTATACTTCAAGCTGGCGTTATCTGTACGGTATCAAGCCGGGCGCAACCCGTGTCGATCTCGACGGTAACCCGTGTGGGGAACTCGATGAGCAGCACGTGTCACACGCTCGTCAGCAGCTTGAAGAAGCCAAAGCGCGTGTTCAGGCGCAGCGTGCAGAACAGCAGGCGAAAAAACGCGAAGCTGCTGCGGCAGCGGGCGAAGAAGCGCCGCGCCGCGAGCGTAAACCGCGTCCTGCGGTTCGTCGCAAAGAAGAGGGCGATCGCAAGCCTCGCGCTGCTAAGCCGGCAGCAGTAAAAGCCGCCCCGCGCCCGCCGCGTGAAGAGCGTCTGACCCCGGTATCCGACCTGTCTGTGTTGACAGTGGGGCAAGCGCTGAAGGTGAAAGCAGGCAACAACGCAATGGACGCCACTGTACTGGAGATCACCAAAGATGGCGTTCGTGTACAGCTGACTTCTGGTATGTCAATGATTGTACGCGCAGAACACCTCGTGTTCTGAGACGGAGGCCGCGCCAGGCATGAACACTTTTTTTAAGGTCACCGCGCTCGCAGGTCTGTTGGCAATAACAGGCCACGCGTTCGCTGTGGACGACATTACGCGTGCTGATCAGATTCCGGTTCTGAAGGAAGAAGCGCAGCACGCGACGGTGAGTGAGCGCGTCACCTCGCGCTTCACCCGTTCGCACTACCGCCAGTTCGATCTCGATCAGGCATTTTCCGCTAAGATTTTCGATCGCTACCTGAACCTGCTGGATTTCAGTCACAACGTATTGCTCGCCAGCGACGTTGAACAGTTTACCGCCCGCCGTAAAGACGTTGGTGAAGAGCTGAAGACGGGCAAGCTCGATGTCTTCTACGATCTCTATAATCTGGCGCAGAAACGCCGCTTTGAGCGCTATCAGTACGCGCTGAAAGTGCTCGCCCAGCCGATGGACTTCACCGGCAACGACACCTTCAACCTCGATCGCAGCAAAGCGCCGTGGCCGAAAGATGTCGCTGAGCTGAACGCCCTGTGGGATGGCAAGGTGAAGTATGATGAGCTGAGCCTGAAGCTGACCGGGAAAGATGAAAAAGAGATCCGTGAAACGCTGACTCGCCGTTACAAATTCGCCATTCGCCGTCTGGTGCAGACCAACAGCGAAGACGTGTTCTCCCTGGCGATGACTGCCTTTGCGCACGAAATCGATCCGCACACCAATTACCTCTCTCCACGCAATACCGAACAGTTCAACACCGAAATGAGCCTGTCGCTGGAAGGGATTGGTGCGGTGCTGCAAATGGATGACGACTACACGGTGATCAACTCACTGGTTGCGGGCGGCCCGGCGGCGAAAAGCAAAGCGATCAGCGTCGGTGACCGCATTGTCGGCGTGGGCCAGACCGGTAAAGGGATGGTTGATGTGATTGGCTGGCGCCTGGATGACGTTGTGGCGCTGATCAAAGGACCGAAGGGCAGCAAAGTGCGCCTGGAAGTGCTGCCAGCCGGTAAGGGCACCAAAACCCGCATCGTGACGCTGACCCGTGAACGTATCCGCCTGGAAGATCGCGCAGTCAAAATGTCGGTCAAAACTGTCGGCAGCCAGAAAGTCGGCGTGCTGGATATCCCCGGTTTCTACGTCGGTCTGACCGATGATGTGAAAGTGCAGTTGCAGAAGCTGGAAAAACAGAACGTCAGCAGCGTGATTATCGATCTGCGCAGCAACGGCGGCGGTGCGCTGACCGAAGCGGTATCGCTCTCTGGTCTGTTCTTCCCGTCCGGCCCGGTCGTGCAGGTGCGTGATAACAACGGCAAAGTGCGCGAAGACAGCGACACTGACGGCGTGGTGTATTACAAAGGCCCGCTGGTGGTGCTGGTTGACCGCTTTAGCGCTTCTGCCTCAGAAATTTTTGCGGCGGCAATGCAGGACTACGGTCGTGCGCTGATTGTCGGCGAGCCGACCTTCGGTAAAGGCACCGTGCAGCAGTACCGCTCGCTGAACCGGATCTACGATCAGATGCTGCGCCCTGACTGGCCTGCGCTGGGCTCCGTCCAGTACACCATTCAGAAGTTCTACCGCATCAACGGCGGCAGTACGCAGCGTAAAGGCGTGACGCCTGACATTCTGATGCCGACCGGCAATGAAGAGACGGAAACGGGCGAGAAGTTTGAAGACAACGCGTTGCCGTGGGACAGCATCAATGCCGCGACCTACGTCAAAACAGGCGACATGACGCCGTTTGGACCGGAGCTGCTGAAGCAGCATGACGAACGCATCGCCAAAGATCCTGAATTCCAGTACATCATGAAAGACATCGCGCGCTTTAACGCGATGAAAGCGAAACGCAACATCGTCTCTCTCAATTACGCGCAGCGTGAAAAAGAGAACGAAGAAGATGATGCAACGCGTCTGGCG
This sequence comes from Trabulsiella odontotermitis, assembly GCF_001297775.1. Classification (GTDB taxonomy): domain Bacteria; phylum Pseudomonadota; class Gammaproteobacteria; order Enterobacterales; family Enterobacteriaceae; genus Trabulsiella; species Trabulsiella odontotermitis. Next base: position 140,809 of record NZ_LIFX01000013.1, read on the forward strand.
CGGATTAACGATCGCTTCAAGCGTGAAGGGAAACCGCCGCTGAAAAAACTGGATGATCTGCCGAAGGATTATCAGGAACCCGATCCGTATCTGGACGAAACGGTTCATATTGCGCTCGACCTGGCAAAACTGGAAAAAGAGCGTCCCGCAGAAGAACCTGCACCCGCGAAATAAACCTCAACAGGCACAAGTAATTGTGCCTGTTTTTTCCCTCTCTTTTTACACGTAAACAACATACTACAAAATGTAAAGTTGTGTTTTTCTCGTGACTTAGCGCCCGCCAATGCTTGAAAATACGCGCAATACCCATACGATGTGGGTAATCGCATAGTGCGTGTTGTTATAACGAGGTTAAGAGAAAATTATGATGCGAATCGCGCTCTTCCTGTTGACCAACCTGGCCGTTATGGTTGTGTTCGGGCTGGTATTAAGTCTGACAGGAATTCAGTCGAGCAGCATGACAGGGCTGTTAATTATGGCTCTGCTTTTTGGTTTTGGCGGTTCTATCGTTTCGTTGATGATGTCGAAATGGATGGCGCTGAAATCAGTCGGTGGGGAAGTCATTGAGCAGCCGCGTAATGAAACGGAAAACTGGCTGATGAACACTGTCGCCCAACAGGCGCGTCAGGCCGGTATCGGTATGCCGCAGGTGGCGATTTATCACGCCCCGGACATTAACGCCTTTGCTACCGGCGCACGTCGTGACGCCTCCCTGGTGGCGGTGAGCACCGGCCTGTTGCAGAACATGAGCCGTGATGAAGCGGAAGCGGTTATCGCGCACGAAATCAGCCACGTCGCTAACGGTGATATGGTCACCATGACGCTGATTCAGGGGGTGGTGAACACCTTCGTTATCTTCATCTCTCGTGTGATCGCACAGATTGCAGCCGGTTTCCTCGGCGGCAACCGTGACGACGGTGAAGAGAGCAACGGCAACCCGCTGATTTACTTCGCGGTGGCAACGGTGCTTGAACTGGTGTTTGGTATTCTGGCCAGCATCATCACCATGTGGTTCTCCCGTTATCGTGAGTTCCATGCCGATGCCGGTTCTGCGAAACTGGTCGGGCGCGAGAAGATGATTGCCGCGCTCCAGCGTCTGAAAACCAGCTACGAGCCGCAGGAAGCCAGCAGCATGATGGCGTTCTGCATCAACGGTAAATCGAAGTCGCTGAGCGAGCTGTTCATGACGCACCCGCCGCTGGATAAGCGTATTGAAGCGCTGCGTAGCGGCGAATACCTGAAGTAAGATCTGAGCAATGAAAAAGCGCGTCCACCGACGCGCTTTTTTTATGCCTCCACTCTGGGTTGCGTGACGCGCAGACCACTGACGATGGCGGCCACCACGGCAAGCGTACCGGCCAGCAGCAACGACACATGAGTGCCATGTTCCCCGGCAAGGTTAAACAGTAGCGCGACCAGAGCCGCCCCGGTGCTTTGCCCGAGCAGGCGCGCCGTGCCGAGCATACCGCTGGCGCCACCGCTGCGGTTGCGTGGCGCCGAGAGAATAATGGTGTGGTTGTTGGGTGACTGGAACAGGCCGAAACCCGCGCCGCACAGCACCATCCGCCAGACGATATCCCAGTCGGCAGGGGCGGCTGGCAGCATCGCCAGCGCAAACAGCCCGCAGGCCATCACCAGCATGCCGAGTGCGCCCAGGAATCCGGCATGGACTTTTTCGATCAGATAGCCCGCCAGCGGCGCCATCACCATCGTCGCTAACGGCCAGGGGGTGAGCAGCAACCCGGTTTCAACTTCGCTTCTGCCCATCGTCGCCTGCAAAAAGAAGGGCAGGGAGACCATCGCCAGCATCTGCGCACAGAAAGAGCAGATGGAGGTGCAGATCGACAGGGAAAACAGCGGAATACGTAGCAGGTCAATCGGCAACAACGGCACCGGCAGACGCAACTGACGACGAACAAAGAAGAACCCGACGATCAGCATCACCACCACTTCCGCCAGCACCAGACGTAGCGATTGCCCCTGCGCAAAGCTGCTGAGGGCGGTAATGAGCAACCCGAAGGTGAGGGCGTTCATCACCGCGCTGGGGAGATCAAACCGTGACGCCTGGCTGCGGGCGTTGTTGGCGGGCAGAAAACGCATCGCCAGAATCAACGAAATAATGCCGAGCGGTACGTTAATCAGAAACAGCCATTGCCATGAAGCGACGGACAAAATGGCGGCGGCGATGGTAGGCCCGGCGGCAGACGAGACCGCGACCACAAACGAGTTGATGCCCATACCGCGTCCGAGATGGCGCTGCGGGTAGATCAGGCGGATGAGCGCCGTATTCACACTCATCAGCGCAGCACCGCCCAGCCCTTGCGCGACGCGCGCCAGCGTCAGCATTTCCAGCGAGGGCGAGAGCGCACAGACCAGCGACGTGATGGTAAACACCACCAGCCCCGTTTTGTAGATCCGGCGATAGCCGAACATATCCCCAAGAAACGAAAGTGACAGCAGCGAAATCACGATGGCGATCTGGTAAGCGTTGACCACCCAGATAGATGCTGCGGGTGATGCGTTCAGATCGCTGGCAATCGTTGGCAGGGCAACGTTCGCGATAGCGCCATCCAGCACCGCCATCGAAAGGCCAATCACAATGGTAATGATGGCGCCGTACCGTTGAGGCAGGGGCAAGCCATCAGCAGGATTTTTATCCATAGAAAAAATGTGTAATAAGGGAAATTATTGATCGGATAATGATTTTAGCATTGATTATTCAGTCTCAGTTCGCAGATTTGTAACCAGATTAAAGAAGATGCATTGCGGTCGGGGTCTCACAAATTTATACTAAAAACTCGTTCTGATTTTTATAAAACACTCGCGGTGAGGTGATAAATGGCAGTCGCAGATTTGGATAAGCAGCCAGATTCTGTCTCTTCAGTTCTGAAAGTCTTTGGCATTCTGCAGGCGCTCGGGGAAGAGCGCGAAATTGGTATTACCGAACTGTCGCAGCGCGTCATGATGTCGAAAAGCACGGTGTACCGCTTTTTGCAGACCATGAAATCACTGGGATATGTGGCACAGGAAGGCGAGTCTGAAAAGTATTCTCTGACGCTCAAACTGTTTGAACTGGGCGCCCGTGCGCTGCAAAACGTGGATCTGATCCGCAGCGCAGACATTCAGATGCGTGATTTGTCGCGTCTGACGAAGGAGACCATTCACCTCGGCGCGCTGGATGAAGACAGTATCGTTTACATCCATAAGATCGATTCAATGTACAACCTGCGCATGTACTCGCGCGTAGGGCGTCGTAACCCGCTGTACAGCACCGCGATTGGTAAAGTCCTGCTGGCGTGGCGTGATAAAGACGAAGCGGTGCAGATCCTCGAAGGCGTGGAATATAAACGCAGCACCGAGCGCACCATCACCAGCACGCAGGATCTGCTGCCGGTGCTCGATAAGGTCCGTGAGCAGGGCTACGGTGAAGATAACGAAGAGCAGGAAGAAGGGTTGCGCTGCATCGCCGTGCCGGTCTTTGACCGTTTTGGCGTGGTAATTGCGGGCCTGAGTATTTCGTTCCCGACGCTGCGTTTCTCCGAAGAGCGGTTACACGAATACGTGAAAATGCTGCATGGTGCGGCGGCGAAAATTTCAGAGCAGATGGGCTATAACGACTATCCGTTCTGAGGATTGTCCGGAAATGAGAAACGCCGCGTTAACGCGGCGTTTCTGTTAACCTTCGTCGATGACTGTTGAACTTTTTCGCAGTACCGGGCAGTTCGTCAGCCCGATGATACCGCTGTCAGTATGAACATACTGTGCGGTACTGATGCCGCGCGCAGTAAGATACTTGCATTGTAAACCTAATCCACCCACATTCTCTTTGCTGCCAATGAGCACGCCATAACCGCTGAGCAAAATTGCGATCCACGCGATAGCCAGCACAATAATTGAACGAATAATCAGACGCATTGCGACCTCTTTTTATGAATCATAGCGACAACAGGTTAACGTAGCGGTTGACTGAAACAAGTCAATGATTCCTAAAATGATCAGAACGGATTACAGTGAGCCACCGTTTAAGGTGAGAGTGATAATCTGAATTCAGTATGAATTATCCCGGAGAGTGGAGTGAAAAAATATCGGTGGGTTATCCTGGTCGTCATCCTGGTGCTGTGCGTGCTGCTCTGGACGCAGACCATCAATGTGATGTGCGATCAGGATGTACAGTTCTTCAGCGGGATCTGTACCATCAACAAGTTCATCCCCTGGTAAGACATTTTATGCTCGAATGATTTCCTTCCTGAATGCGAGTGGTAGAATGGACTGTTATTTTTGAGGTGGTGAAATGAGTGACTTACTGAATTCCGGGGTTTTGAATCTGGCATCGCTGGCGGTGTCTGTGCTGTTGCTGGTAATTGGTCTGGTATTGTGGTTTTTCGTCAACCGGGCCAGCTCACGCGCAAACGAGCAGATTGAACTGCTTGAAGCGTTGTTGGATCAGCAGAAGCGTCAGACCGTGCTGTTAAGACGCCTTTGTGAAGCAAACGAACCGGAGAAAGAGGAGCCCGCTGTTCAGGCGGACGTGAAGCCGCAGGACGATGACATGATTCGTCTGGTTGCCGAGCGTTAATCTTCTCTGCACTTCTTCCCGGTAACGACATCCTGCCGATTACCGGGACAGACACTGTCCGCACTGTTATGGTGCATCCTTCCTGTTGCTGTTTTCTTTTACCGTTTCGCTTAAGTTTAAATTAATGGTTATTATTGTTTGTTTATGCATTAAATCACCCGCTGAAACTTTTATTTCCACTTTTTCAATATTCAAAGCTATTTTTTAGCGAAACGTTTTTATATGCCTCGTGATGAAGCAGTGTCATTAAAATTTCATTATTATGGTGCAATATAGCCTTTATTCTTTAGCATTCACTCCCGCGGTAAGCGAAACCGATAGCTGCGCTCTTTCCGCCTTTTTTAACATTTTTTGTTAAACCAGGCGCGCATGACTATGCACAAATCAGTGAAGGATATAAAAAATTGACCTGATATAAACAGGCACAACTGGACGAAGCGCGAGTGTTGGTCTATGGTGAAAATGTCTATGATTATCAGCACGTGCGCGCGTTTTTCAAACACTTGCTGACAGGGGTTTCACTGAGAACATTGCGCATAAATGTGCAGAGGATCGAAAGACGAACAACGATTTTGTGCGACCGATCGTGACACGTTTAAAAATGGCTTGCCATTATTAACGTTGTGTGTGATAACACGTTTTGGGTTAAACGAGGTACAGTTCTGTTTATGTATGGCATTTTCAGTAAAGAAGTCCTGAGTAAACACGTTGACGTTGAATACCGCTTCTCTGCCGAACCTTAATTAGTGCCTCATGCAGTCATGTCTCAGTTTTATCTATGTAAGTGCCTTCGGGCGAAGAAAACACTCTAAGGAATTTTGCAAATGGCAAAGATTAAAGGTCAAGTTAAGTGGTTCAACGAATCTAAAGGTTTTGGATTCATTACTCCGGCTGACGGCAGCAAAGATGTATTCGTACACTTCTCTGCTATTCAGGGTAATGGTTTTAAAACTCTGGCCGAAGGCCAGAACGTTGAGTTTGAAATTCAGGACGGCCAGAAAGGCCCGGCTGCAGTTAACGTAACTGCTATCTGAATCCAGCACCACTGATCTTGTTGCGCGTCCCACGCGCACCATCAGCCATAAAGCCTCGCATCCGCGGGGCTTTTTCATGGCCGTAATCTTCTCGAAATTCCCGTGCGATGGCGGTACACTTCGCCCTTCGTTGAATGTCCCCGGAGTTGCCATGTCTTACAGTTGTCCTCTTTGTCACGCCCCGCTGACGCGCCGTGAAAACAGCTATATCTGCCCGCAGCGGCATCAGTTCGATCTGGCGAAAGAGGGCTATGTGAATCTGCTTCCCGTTCAGCATAAACGCTCGCGCGATCCGGGTGATAATGCAGAGATGATGAGCGCGCGTCGCGCGTTTCTTGATGCCGGGCATTACCAGCCGCTGCGTGACGCCATCTGCCAGCAACTGGCTCAGACCGGCGCGACGCAACTGCTGGATATCGGCTGCGGGGAAGGGTATTACACCCACGCATTTGCGGCGATTGTCCCGCAGACCTGGGGGCTGGATGTCTCAAAGGCGGCGATACGCGCCGGGGCGAAGCGTTATCCGCAGGTGAATTTTTGTGTGGCCTCCAGCCAGCGTCTGCCGTTTGACGATAACAGCATGGATGCGGTTGTGCGGATTTATGCGCCCTGCAACCCACAGGAGCTGGCGCGCGTCGTACGTCCAGGAGGGTGGGTTTTCACCGCCACCCCGGGGCCGCGTCATTTAATGGAATTAAAAGGGCTGATTTACGATGAGGTTCATCTGCATGCGCCGCACAGCGAACAACTGGACGGTTTTACGCTGCAACAGCATCAGCAGGTGGCGTATCCGATGACATTGTCAGGGCAGGAAGCGGTGGCGTTGTTGCAGATGACGCCGTTTGCCTGGCGCGCCAGGCCGGAAGTGTGGGAAAAACTGCAACAGCAGACGGGATTTCACTGCCAGACCGATTTTTCGATCCACGTCTGGCAGCGCGGTGCTTAACCGGCGAAGTGGCTCCAGAGGATCTGCGAGCCGATACCAATCAGCACAATGCCGCCGAGAATTTCGGCCCGTTTGCCGAGCAGCGGGCCGATGTAACGCCCGATCATCATACCAAGCGTCGACATAATCAGCGTGGCGCAGCCGATAGCCAGCGCGGTGGTCACAATACTGACCTGCAGGAAGGCGAGGCCAACACCGACGGCCATAGCGTCCAGACTGGTGGCAATCGCCGTGGTCACCAGTAACCAGAAGCCATGACGGTTTGGCGGCAGTGTTTCTTCGTCATCATCACCACGAACCCCTTCCACAATCATTCGTACGCCGAGAAAGACCAGCAGCACGAAGGCGATCCAGTGGTTCCACTCCAGCACAAACTGGTTTGCCAGCATGCCGAGACCCCAGCCGATCAGCGGAGTCAGGGTTTCGATGACGCCAAAGATAAGACCGGTGCGCAGGGCTTCAGAGAATCTGGGTTTGTGCAGCGTCGCGCCTTTCCCGATAGACGCAGCAAAAGCGTCCATCGACATGCCAAAGGCGAGAAGAATAGTGGCAGATAAATTCATGGGTGTGTCCTGACCGGGGTATCTCCATATGACACATCACTGCCCCCAGTAAACATACGCCACAACCGGCGTACAGCAGTGTATGTGTCTATGGTCTCGCCTGATCACCAGCGGGCTGGTCATCCGTACGTACCACGTTTTGCAACGAGTATGTTGATACGTACATTTCCGGGAAAGGAAATCGGCTACTCCCCAACGACGGGCGCAACCTTAACATATTTTTGGAATATAAAACAATAACAGGAAATCATTATTTATATTACTTATTGATAACGATTTTCATTTAAATTTATTGGTAATGAAATCGTTAATAAATATGAGGATAAAAACGTGAGGGTTATAGCCATTGCTATATTATTCACCGCTGAAAATTCAGTGAAATATAGCGATGGCTATGTCTTTAACTCATTGAGTTGAAACGAGAAGTTTATATATTTTCTCCAGATCGTCGATATTTCGAACGCGAACAAGCAACCGCCGTTGTTCTAATTGCATCACCAGCACGCCGTCCTCGGATAAATTCATCTCTTTAATGCGGTTATAATTTATCCAGACGTTGGCGAAGAAAAATCCGGTTTGCTTAAACACGATCCTCGGGGTGCGGATCCAGAACAGATACAGCCCCATTAATGCCAGCGCGCTGAGCAGCCAGGTGGTCACCACTGCGCCATGTTGCGTCACGTTGTTGTAGATAAGAATGGCAACCAGACCGACAAAGATTATCCCGTCCACGCGATTACGGCGCAGCAGGGGAATGGAGAGCAGCAGGGGGCCGTTGCGGCGTGGCATGATGAACTGATCGTAGATGGCGTAAGCGAGCAGGGCGACGATAAAAATAATCAGTATCCAGTCCGTGATTGTCATTAAGCCTCCGGATAAAAAAAACCGGGGGCACAGGCCCCCGGCATACAGCGAACAGATTACAGACCCAACAGGCCGATAGCGTAACCCACGATACCGATGACGAAGAAGCCAACGATGATCCACAGCGGGTTCACTTTCTTACGCAGCAGCCACATACAGGCGAAGGTCAGCAGCAGCGGCACCAGACCCGGCATCAACTGGTCAAGGATAGTCTGCACGGTGGTAACACGCGTCTGGCCATCCTGACCGGTGATGGTAGAAACCACCAGCGGGATGTTCACGTGCGTCCACTTGTTAACCAGCGCCCCCATGACAAACAGACCGAGGATTGACGCCCCCTCTGTCAGTTTCTGCAGGAAGCCGCCGCCCATATCCTGAACGATGTCCACGCCTTTGCGGTAACCGTAAGCCACACCGTAATAACGGGTCAGCAGACGCACCAGGTTGAACAGGACGAAGAACAGCAACGGACCCAGCAGGCTGCCACTCATCGCGATACCGGCACCCAGTGCCGCAAATACCGGACGTACGGTACCCCAGAAAATCGGGTCACCGACACCGGCCAGCGGTCCCATCAGACCCACTTTGATACCGTTGATGGCACCGTCGTCGATCTCCGCACCGTTAGCGCGTTGCTCTTCCATCGCCAGCGTAACGCCCAGAACCGGCGCCGCAACGTAAGGATGGGTGTTGAAGAATTCCAGGTGACGCTTAATCGCCTGACGACGCGCATCGTTGTTCTCCGGATACAGGCGTTTGATCGCCGGTACCATTGAGAAGCAGAAACCCAGCGCCTGCATACGTTCGAAGTTCCATGAACCCTGGAACAGGTTTGAACGGATGAACACGCCACGAATATCACCCGGAGTGAGTTTTTTCTCGGTAGTAGTTTTAGTGATATCAACCATTTCGCTCACCTGTTAGTCCAGTTCGTTATCGAGATCGTTATTACCAGCGGCCTGCACTGACCCACCCGCGACGCGGTTGTATTTCGGGCTCAGCTGGATGTACAGAATCGCCATCACTGCGCCGATAACACCCAGAGCAACCAGGTTGAAGTTGGTAAATGCTGCGGTCACGAAACCGAGGTAGAAGAACGGCATCAGGTAGCCTGCGCGCATCATGTTGATGACCATCGCATAACCAACGACCACGATCATGCCACCGGCGATGTTCAGACCACTGGTCACCACTTCCGGAATCGCGTTCAGCATGCCCTGAACTTCACTCGTACCGACAGAAATTGCCACGATAACCGCCGGGATGGCGATACGCATTGCCTGCAGGAAGAGGGAAGAGACGTGGATCCAGGAGAGCGCGGTCAGGTTGCCGGTTTCGGCCGCCTTATCCGCAGCGTGCTGGAAGGCCACAGTAATGGTACGAACGATAATGGTCAGCACCTGACCGGCGGCTGCCAGCGGAATTGCCAGCGCAATACCGGCGCCGATGCTCTGACCCCCTGCAATAACCAGAACGGTAGAAATGATAGAGGCGAGCGCCGCATCCGGTGCCACTGCCGCACCGATGTTCATCCAGCCCAGCGCGATCATTTCCAGGGTACCACCGATGATGATGCCTTTCTGCATATCACCTAAAACGATACCGATTAACGTACAGGCCACCAACGGACGGTGGAACTGAAATTCATCAAGTACGGATTCCATACCTGCAATACACGCCACGATGAACACCAGCACAATCTGAAGAGTGGTAATCTCCATTGTACTTCTCCTATAACATAAGCCTTAAGTGTGAAAACCAGCGCCGGTGTTATTTGCCGACCTTGCTGATCAAATCCATCATTTTCAATCTCGGGTCGTTGGACACTTTACGCACTTCCAGCTCAATGCCACGAGCGTTCAGTTTGTTAAATGCTTCGATATCTTTTTCATCGACCGAAACGGCGTTGTTTACCTGAGTCTTACCCTGACGATAAGCCATACCACCGATGTTGACGGACGTGATCTTCACGCCGGCTTCAACGATACGCTCTACATCTGTCGGGTTGGTAAACAGCAGCATGACGCGGTCACCTGCATATTTCGGGTTGTTATAGACACGAATCATTTTCTCCACGTCGACGACATGCGCAGTGACACCAGGAGGCGCAACCTGCGTCAGCAGGGTTTTACGCACGGTGTCTGCCGCGACTTCATCGCTGACGACAATGATTCGGGTGACGTTGGTTTCTTTGGTCCAGCGGGTGGCGACCTGACCGTGGATTAAGCGGTCGTCGATACGCGCGAGGCCAATAACCATATAATCGTTGGGACCCATAGGCTTCGCAGGCGCGGCCGCACGCGGTGCTGCTGCGACGGGCGCTGCTTTCTCAACCGGTTTTGCTTTCAGCGCTTTCACGCCTTCGCGACCGGTTTCGACGGCCAGCGCGACCAGATCGTCATAACTCGGATCGTCGTCACGGGCCATTAACGTCTCGACAAGCATCGGAATATTGACGCCCGCCACCACATCGTAGTGCTCTTTATCGACGACAATGCGACTTGCCGCGTTAAACGGACTGCCGCCCCATGTATCGACGAGAAACAGCACACCTTTACTGGTGTCGAGATTGGCCAACTTCGCGTTGTATTTCTCGATGAGCGTTTCTGCGTTTTCGCCTGGGACGAAATCAATCCAGCCGACGTTCTCCTGCTCGCCCAGTAACATTTCTGCTGTTTTCAGCAGTTGTTCTGCAGCCCAACCATGTGTGCCTATCACAATAGCAATCGTCACTTGCTACCTCCTCTTATTATCTATTTATGCACCACTGCCTATAGATGCACCTTGAGATTTTTGTCAGTAACCGAATCGATTCAGACAAGGGTTCGAGCATTAAAGACTAAGACTTCCGCGAATTATTTTAGATAGTGAAAAAATAATTAATGTGATGAAGATCCGTAATTTAGTTATAGACGATTAATAATTTTGCGGTGCAAAAAATCGTGTTTTTTGCAAATTCAGGTAAATCTTTGCGTCAAACCGATATTCTTTGATATGTTTACCTTCAGTTTAATCAGACAGGAGTACAGGGTTAAGCCCGCAATATGGACCGTCACCGACGTCACATCTCTTTCAGGTGCTTCGCCACCTGGCAAACCGGCGCCTCGCGCCAGCCTCGTTTCTCACCCGTTTTCGTCACGCTTGCCGGAACCTCCGGTACGACAACTTGCGCCCATAACAGGAGTCAGACATGGAATTCTTAATGGATCCCTCAATCTGGATCGGCCTGATGACGCTGGTCGTGCTGGAAATTGTTCTCGGCATCGATAACCTGGTGTTTATTGCGATCCTGGCCGACAAACTGCCGCCAAAACAGCGTGATAAAGCGCGTCTGATTGGCCTGTCACTGGCGCTGGTGATGCGTCTGGCGTTGCTCTCCGTAATCTCGTGGATGGTGACGCTCACCCGGCCGCTGTTCAGCATCTGGGAATACAGTTTCTCCGGCCGCGATCTGATCATGCTGCTCGGGGGGATATTCCTGTTGTTCAAAGCGACAACCGAACTCCATGAGCGGCTGGAAAATCGTCAGCATGACGGCGGTCACGGCAAAGGCTATGCCAGCTTCTGGGTCGTCGTGCTGCAAATCGTGGTGCTGGATGCGGTGTTCTCGCTCGATGCGGTCATCACGGCGGTCGGGATGGTCAACCATCTCCCGGTCATGATGGCGGCGGTGGTGATTGCGATGGCGGTGATGCTGCTGGCATCTAAACCGCTGACCCGCTTCGTCAACCAGCATCCGACTGTCGTGGTGCTCTGTCTGAGCTTCCTGCTGATGATCGGCCTCAGCCTGGTGGCGGAAGGCTTTGGTTTCCATATACCGAAAGGCTACCTGTACGCGGCGATTGGCTTCTCGATAGTCATCGAGCTGTTTAACCAGATTGCCCGTCGCAACTTTATTCGTCACCAGTCGACGCTGCCGCTGCGCGCCAGAACGGCGGATGCGATCCTGCGCCTGATGGGCGGTCGCAAGCAAACTGCCGTTCAGCATGATGCTGACAATCCGTCGTCGCCGGTGCCGGTCCCGGAAGGCGCGTTCGTCGAAGAAGAGCGCTATATGATCAACGGCGTACTGACGCTGGCCTCGCGCTCGCTGCGCAGCATCATGACGCCGCGCGGGGAGATAAGCTGGGTGGATGCCAACCTTAGCGTCAGTGAAATTCGCGAACAGTTGCTCTCGTCGCCGCACAGCCTGTTCCCGGTGTGCCGTGGCGAACTGGATGAAATCATTGGTATCGTGCGCGCCAAAGAGATGCTGGTGGCACTGGAAGCGGGTGAAGACGTCGCCGCTATCGCGTCGGCCTCCCCGGCGATTGTGGTGCCGGAAACCCTCGACCCGATCAACCTGCTGGGGGTGTTGCGCCGGGCGCGTGGCAGCTTCGTGATTGTCACTAACGAATTTGGCGTGGTGCAAGGGCTGGTGACGCCGCTGGACGTACTGGAAGCGATTGCCGGGGAATTCCCGGATGCCGACGAAACGCCGGAAATCGTTACCGATGGCGACGGCTGGCTGGTCAAGGGCTCCACCGATCTCCACGCGTTGCAGCAGATGCTGGGCATGGACACGCTGGTTGATGACGATCAGGAAGTGGCAACGGTTGCCGGGCTGGTGATCGCCGTCAACGGGCAGATCCCACAAGTGGGCGATATGATTGAGCTGCCGCCGCTGCGCATCACCATTGTGGCTGCCAACGACTACCGTGTTGATCTCGTGCGTATTGTTAAAGAGCAACCGCATCACGACGACGACGAAGAGTAATCCTCAATGTCGCGGCCTGACGGGCTGAGATGCCCGTCATGCTGCGATGGCAGGCGTGGCCGGTATTCTGCCAGCCATTGCGGAAGCGCGCTCAGCGGCATCGGGCGCGCATACAAGTACCCCTGCAGGATGTGCACGCCATGCCAGATCAAATACTGAGCCTGCTCCTGCGTTTCCACCCCTTCCGCCACCAGTTCAATGTTCAGCCGCTGACCCAGGGCGATAATAATGTCCGTCACTGTCGAATTCACTGCGTCGGTACCGATAGCATGGGTAAATGACTTATCGATTTTAAGCACGTCCGGGTGCAGTTTTTCCAGCCAGGAAAACGAACTGTTGCCGGTACCAAAGTCGTCAATCGCCAGCTTGATACCCTTGCGATGCAACTCTCTGATCAGCCGGTAATCCACGTCGTGAATGTCGTCCCGCTCCGTCAGCTCCACAATTAACTGTTGATGCGGATGGGCGCTGAACCAGTACTGATTCAGGTCGCGCAGCAGTTTACCGTCGATGAAATGGCTTGCTGCCACGTTAAATCCGACGTGAAACAGCGGGCTTTTGGGAAAGACGTCAATCTGCCGCACGGTCTCGCTAATCACATAACGTGTCAGTGTTTCAATCAGATGATGTTCTTCCGCCAGCGGGATAAACACATCCGGCGGGATCGGCCCCAGCCGCGGGTTATCCCAGCGCAGCAGGATCTCTACGCCCACGCATTGCTGGTCGGAGGCCGTGAGTAGCGGCTGGCACCAGACATCAAATTCCCGCGACGCAACCCCCATGTTGAGTTCCCACGAAAAACTCATCCGGCTGGCGGTGGTAAGCCAGGCGATACCCGCCAGCAACAGGCTGATGATCAGCGCCAGCGGCAACTGGGCGGGCAGGGATTTCAGTGCCAGCTCGGTGGTGCCCGGGCTTATCAGATTGACGGTAAACGGGAAATGCGTTGAGGGCAGGCTAAAGACCTGATCGGAATGGGGCACGTTAAGCATCGCCATGACACCGCTCTCCTCCGACAGAAAGCGGTCTTTGACGGTCAGGCTGATGCTGTTGATGAGTGGCTTTTGCGGCTCCAGCATCAGCGCGCTGAGCAGATCAATATTTACGCTCATCAGCACGCCGCTACCGGCATCATTGTCGGCGGGATACCACTGTAACAGCAGCGGGTGGCCTTTAATCAGGGTGTTATCGGTAAACAACAGCAGTTGCGGGGAATCACTGGGCAATTCGCTCACGATATCGTGAATAACAACGTTGCGGTCGCCCAGCACGCTCGAACAATACAGCGTGCCGGATTTCACCAGCGCAATAGAGCGCAGGGTTTGCAGGGTGGCCGCTTCTTTACGCAATATCAGGTTAACCGTCGCGCAGGGTTGGCCGACAAGCTGAAGCAATTCCGCATGTCTTTTTTCTAGCGGTAACAAGACCTTATCAATCGCTTCGACAGCATGAACGGCGGCAATTTGCAATTGGTGCTGATTTTGGCTGCGCTGCGAAATAAATCGCACAGCGAGTGTGGTTAATAGCGATAGTAACGCGACCGCGAGGCAGATAAGAATGCGCTTTTTTCGGTAGTGTTTAATGGCCCGCTGAGCATTTTGCATTGCTACGCCTGTTATCGTGCTGTAAAGGGAATTAACAACCACAACAGTGAAAGTGTAGTGCGCAAAGAAAAAAGAGCAGGATGAAGGAGATAAAAAAACACCCGTCTGGTTGACGGGTGTTAAAAAGATGCGGGGTCAGTCACATTGTACTTTAATGGCCAGGCCACCACGCGAGGTCTCGCGGTATTTTGCGTTCATGTCCTTGCCGGTTTCATACATGGTTTCAATGACTTTATCGAGAGAGACGCGCGGCTCGCTGGTACGGCGCATCGCCATCCGTGCCGCGTTGATCGCTTTCACTGAAGCAATCGCGTTACGTTCAATGCACGGCACCTGTACCTGACCGGCTACCGGGTCGCAGGTCAGACCGAGGTTATGCTCCATGCCGATTTCCGCTGCCACACAAACCTGCTCCGGGCTGGCGCCCAGCAGCTCTGCAAGACCGGCCGCCGCCATCGAACAGGCTACGCCCACTTCACCCTGACAACCGACTTCCGCACCGGAGATCGACGCGTTCATCTTATACAGCGTGCCAATGGCGCCGGAGGCGAGGAAATAACGGGTGTAGATTTCCGGGCTGACAGGTTCGATAAAGTGATCGTAATAGGCCAGTACCGCAGGCACGATGCCGCAGGCACCGTTAGTTGGCGCGGTGACCACGCGACCACCGGCGGCGTTTTCTTCGTTCACCGCCAGCGCGAACATGTTCACCCAGTCAACCACCACCATCGGGTCGCTGGAGAGCTTATCGCTGGAAACCAGCAAGCGGCGCAGCGCTGAAGCACGGCGCGGCACACGCAACGGGCCAGGCAGTACGCCTTCGGTGTTCATTCCGCGATCGATACAGGCCTGCATGGTCTGCCAGACGTTCGCAAAGTACGCATCAATCTCGTCTTTGCTGTGCAGCGCCAGTTCGTTTTTCATCACCATGCCGGAGAGTGACAGGCCGGTCTCTTTGCAGTAGTCGAGCATCTCTTTCGCCGATTTGAACGGGTAAGGCACGTCCACGGCGCCGACGACGTCTTTACCGAAATGCTCTTCATCGACGATAAAACCACCGCCGACGGAGTAATACGTTTTTGTGTAGATTTCATTGTCGCCCGCGTACGCGTGAATCGTCATGCCATTCTCGTGCAGCGGCAGGTTGTCGTTGCGAAAACGCATGCCGTCATCCGCCGGGAAATCCACCTCTTTACGCCCCTGCGCCAGCAGCAGACGACTACGGGTTTGTACGTCGCGAATAAACGTCGGTATCGCGTCGATATCCACGGTGTCCGGCCGGTTGCCCGCCAGACCCATAATGATAGCGATGTCGGTGTGGTGACCTTTACCGGTTAATGACAGCGAGCCGTAAACATCAACCGCAACCCGGGTGACGTCATCAATCAGCCCTTTTTCGACCAGATCATCGACGAACTGCTTCCCGGCCTTCATTGGCCCTACGGTGTGGGAAGAGGAGGGACCAATCCCCACCTTAAACATGTCGAATATACTAATCACGATAACACTCCTGACAGGGTTGCCGGACCTTCCGGCAACGATGTAATAACTGGGCATAGTGTAAGAGGGAACGGCGGGATCAGCGCAATTATTCACATGAATAAAACTAATGTCTGACACTGATTTTACTAATCCTGAAACGCCGGGCTCTTCGGGATCCCAATATAAGTATAGCTAAGGAGTTTCACCGATTTGCAGGGCCAGCTCGCGAATGATCCCCGCGGTCATGCCCCAGACAAAATAGTGCTGATACCAGGAGAGCCACACGCGATGCGAATTGCCGCGCCGGTGGATATCGAGAGGGTGATAGCGGCCAAGGCGCAACGCCTCGGCGAGCGGCATTTCAAATACCGCAGAAACTTCATCAACGCTGGCGTGATAGTGCAGATCCGGGGGAATAATCCCCACCACCGGCGTGACCTGAAACCCTGTCACGCTGTCGACCGGCGGCAGCACGCCGAGAATTTCCACCGTCTCAGGAGGGATAGCGACCTCTTCCTGCGCTTCACGCAGCGCGGCGGCGATCAGCGACGCATCGGTGCTGTCCACTGCGCCACCGGGAAATGCTACCTGACCGGCATGTTTGCGCAGCAGCGGTGAACGCTGCGTCAGCAACAACCCCGGCTGCGCACGACGCACCACCGGGATCAGCACCGCCGCCTGCCGCTGATTCTGCGTACCAGGCCGCATCTGCGGGCGCAGCAACTGAAAACGCGAGATAAAATCATCCAGGCTGAGATCAGGGGATTGCATCAGTTACGGCTCCAGTTGTCGCAGTATACGATTCACTTTATCAAAGGTTTCCTGGTACTCCGCGCTTTCCTCGCTGTCAGCGACAATGCCGCCACCAGCGGAGCAGTACACGTTGCCCCCGGTTATCGTCAGCGTGCGGATGGTAATGCTGGTGTCCATATTGCCGCAGAAGCTGAGATAGCCAATGCTGCCGCACCACGCGTTACGACGCTGCGGCTCAAGCTCGTCGATGATCTCCATCGCCCGCACTTTCGGCGCGCCGGTAATCGACCCGCCCGGAAACGCCGCGCGCAGCAAATCAGTGGCATGCAGATGCGCAGGCAGCGTCGCGGTGACAGTGCTGACCAGGTGATGCACGGCGGGGAACGGCTCGACGACAAACAGCTCCGGCACTTTCACGCTTCCCGGAACCGCCACCCGACCGATGTCATTACGCATCAGATCGACAATCATCAGATTTTCCGCCCGATCTTTCGGCGAGGCCGCCAGCGTTTGCGCCTGCTTTCTGTCGGCCTCAGGGTCACGCAGTCGCGGCAGCGTGCCTTTGATAGGGCGGGTCTGAATCGCGCCCTGTTGCAGATGAATAAAGCGCTCCGGGGAGAGGCTCGCCACCGCGCCATCGTCGAGACGTAAAAATGCGCTGAACGGCGCGCGATTCTGACGATTCAGGCGCACAAACGCCTGCCAGGCGTCACCCATACAATGGGCCTGAAAACGCTGCGCCAGATTGACCTGATAGCAATCGCCACTGTGCAGATACGCCTGCACCTGGCGAAACTTCTCGCCATAGCTTTCCCGGCTCATATTCGAACGCCAGGGCGATGTCAGGGCAAAATCCGCCTCAGCCGGGCGCGTTTGCGATTCCAGCCATTGCAGACGCACGGCGGGATCGCCATAGCTCAGCAGCGTGACGCGCTCAAGCTGGTGATCAACAATCAGCGCCCAGTCGTAAATTCCCACCGCCATATCCGCCATGGCGATGTCGTTTTCCGCGACGCAGGGGAGATGTTCAAAGCGACGACCGAGATCGTAGCCGAACAACCCCAGCGCACCGCCGAGAAACGGCAACGCCTCATCTGCCGGCGGATGAATACCGCAGTCGTCCAGCGCCTGTTGCAGCAGGGTCAGCGGGTCGTCTGTGGCGGTATGCACGTCGCTGCCGTGATGCAGCGTGGTGGTATCACCACGGGTCACCAGCGTACAGCGTGGATCCGCGACCACAATGTCATACCGGCTGTAGGGATGATCGGCATAGCCGGAATGCAGCAGCATTGCCCAGGGCGTCGCGCTGAGCGCAGAAAACCAGTGTTCTGCGGCATCTTCACGCCAGGGCAGTGTCATAATAGAAGGGGACAACATCTTCCTCGATCGATAAAGTCAGTCAGCCACTGGTGAATGGCGGGGCGACATGAAATAATTACAGCCAATAATGTAGCAGGAGTCAGTCATGTTTGCAGGTTTACCTTCGCTCTCCCATGAGCAACAGCAGCACGCCGTAGAGCGTATTCAGGAACTGATGTCGCAGGGGATGAGCAGCGGTAAGGCGATTGCCCAGGTCGCGGAAGAGTTGCGCGCCAGCCATACCGGCGAGCGGATCGTGGCGCGCTTTGAAGACGAAGACGACGAGTAATTACGCTGCCGCGATAATCTTAATTTCAACTTTGTATTGCGGCTTCATCAACCCGGCCTGCACGGTGCAGCGTACCGGCGCATGGCCTGCCACCACCCACGCATCCCACGCTTTGTTCATTGCCGCGAAATCGGCTTTATCGGCGAGAAAAATCGTCGCATCCAGAATGCGGGATTTATCGCTGCCCTGTTTTTGCAGCATGGCGTCAATCTGCGCCAGGGTGTTGGCGGTCTGCTCAAAGGCATCGGCATCAAGATTCTCCGGTACGCCGGTGTAGTAAATCGTCTGGTTGTGGATCACAACGTCAGACCAGCGGGCTTCGGCGTCGATACGGGTAATCGTCATAGTCAGGTTCCTCTGTGGTATTCCATCTGTGTGCCGCAAGACTGCCACAATGTGCCGCCGGAGTCATCACTTCGACTGGCGCAACGCGCTGCGGCCTGACATAATCACTGTCCAGATATACAGGGGGTAGTGTGACAGACGATTTTGCAACAGACGGTCAGTTAGCTAACGCGATACCCGGCTTTAAGCCGCGTGAACCGCAGCGCCAGATGGCGATGGCGGTCGCGAAGGCAATTAAAGAGACGCAACCGCTGGTCGTTGAAGCGGGTACCGGGACGGGCAAAACCTACGCCTACCTGGCGCCTGCGTTGCGGGCAAATAAAAAAGTCATCATCTCTACCGGCTCGAAAGCGTTGCAGGATCAGCTCTACAGCCGTGACCTGCCGACCGTGGCGAAGGCGCTGGGCTTCACCGGTAAAACCGCCCTGCTGAAAGGGCGCTCGAACTACCTCTGTCTGGAACGCCTCGAACAGCAGGCGCTGGCGGGGGGCGATTTACCCGTTCAGACGCTGAGCGACGTGATCCTCCTGCGTTCCTGGTCTAATCAAACCATCGACGGTGACATCAGCACCTGCATCAGCGTGGCGGAAGACTCCGCTGCCTGGCCGCTGGTCACCAGCACCAACGATAACTGCCTCGGCAGCGACTGCCCGCTCTACAAAGACTGCTTCGTGGTTAAAGCACGAAAAAAAGCGATGGATGCCGATGTGGTGGTGGTGAACCATCACCTGTTTCTCGCCGATATGGTAGTGAAAGAGAGCGGTTTCGCGGAGCTTATCCCGGAAGCGGACGTGATGATCTTCGACGAAGCGCATCAGTTACCGGATATCGCCAGTCAGTATTTTGGTCAGTCGCTCTCCAGCCGCCAGTTGTTGGATCTGGCGAAAGACATCACCATTGCCTATCGCACGGAACTGAAAGATACCCAACAGTTGCAAAAGTGCGCCGATCGTCTGGCGCAAAGCGCGCAGGATTTTCGCCTGCAACTTGGCGAGCCTGGTTATCGCGGCAATCTGCGTGAACTGCTGGCCGACAGCAATATTCAGCGCTCGCTGCTGCTGCTCGACGATGCGCTAGAGCTTTGCTATGACGTGGCGAAACTGTCGCTGGGGCGCTCGGCGCTGCTGGATGCAGCCTTTGAGCGCGCCACGTTGTACCGCAGCCGCCTCAAACGGCTGAAAGAGATCAACCAGCCCGGTTACAGTTACTGGTATGAATGCACGTCGCGCCATTTCACCCTCGCGCTGACACCACTGACCGTCGCCGACAAATTCAAAGAGGTGATGGCGCAGAAGCCTGGCAGCTGGATTTTCACCTCTGCCACGCTGTCGGTGAACGACGATCTGCACCATTTTACCGCCCGGCTCGGCATTGAAGCGGCGGAATCGCTGCTGCTGCCAAGCCCGTTCGACTACGAAAAACAGGCGCTGCTGTGCGTGCCGCGTAATCTGCCGTCGCCCAATCAACCGGGCGCCGCGCGGCAACTGGCGGCAATGCTCCGGCCATTGATTGAAGCCAACGACGGGCGCTGCTTTATGCTGTGTACTTCGCACGCCATGATGCGCGATCTCGCCGAACAGTTCCGCGCTACCATGACGCTGCCGGTTCTGTTGCAGGGTGAAACCAGCAAGGCGCAACTATTGCAGCAGTTTGTCAGCGCCGGTAACGCCTTACTGGTAGCGACCAGCAGTTTCTGGGAAGGGGTGGATGTGCGCGGCGATGCGCTGTCGCTGGTCATCATCGACAAACTGCCGTTTACCTCCCCGGACGACCCGCTCCTCAAAGCCCGTATGGACGACTGTCGTCTGCGCGGCGGCGATCCGTTCGACGACGTCCAGTTGCCGGACGCGGTCATTACCCTCAAGCAGGGCGTCGGGCGCCTGATCCGCGACGTTGACGATCGCGGCGTACTGGTGATTTGCGACAACCGGCTGGTGATGCGCCCGTATGGCGCGGTGTTCCTCGCCAGTCTCCCTCCGGCACCGCGCACGCGCGACATCGGCCGGGCGGTGCGCTTCCTCGCGCTGTCATCAACGCGGTAATTTGATACGGACTGTGGTAAGATGCGCGCCATTTTGAAGACCTGCTATTGCAAGAGCGCGAAAACCCATGCGAATTCTGGCTATTGATACCGCTACAGAGGCCTGTTCTGCCGCCCTGTGGAACGACGGTGCTCTCTCTGCACACTTTGAGCTGTGCCCCCGCGAACATACGCAACGCATCCTGCCGCTGGTACAGGCGCTGCTCGACGAAAACACCATTGCACTGACAGAGCTTGACGCGCTGGCCTTTGGTCGCGGGCCCGGCAGCTTTACCGGCGTGCGCATCGGCATTGGTATCGCGCAGGGGCTGGCGCTTGGTGCCGGGTTGCCGATGATCGGCGTCTCGACGCTGGCAACCATGGCGCAGGGCGCGTGGCGTAAAACCGGCGCGACCCGCGTGCTGGCGGCGATTGATGCGCGGATGGGCGAAGTCTACTGGGCGGAATATCAGCGTGACGAGCAGGGCGTCTGGCATGGCGAAGCGAGCGAAGCCGTGCTGAAACCGGACGCTGTCAACGCACGCCTGAAGCAACTCGACGGTCACTGGGCGACGGTCGGTACCGGCTGGCAGGCGTATCCTGATATGGCGCAGGGCGCTGAACTCACCCTGACCGATGGCGACGTGCTGCTGCCATCCGCGGAAGATATGCTGCCGCTGGCCTGTCAGCTTTACCGCGAACAAAAAACGGTGGCGGTAGAAAATGCCGAACCGAAATATTTACGTAATGAAGTCGCGTGGAAGAAACTTCCGGGCCGTGAATGAATCTTAGTAATACGAGATTTTGCGGGACGTTATGATTAAGGAGCCACACCATGGTGGGTCAAAAGCGTTTTTCACGTGGGCTGCTGGTCGGACTGGTCGCCATTGCCTTAAGCGGCTGTGTTACTGTCCCTGATGCCATTCAGGGCACCAGCCCGACGCCACAGCAGGATTTGACTCGCGTGATGGCCGCCCCGTCGTTGTATATGGGGCAGGAGGCGCGGTTTGGCGGTAAGGTGGTCAGCGTACGCAACGAGCAGGGGAAAACCCGGCTTGAGATCGCCACGGTGCCGCTGGACAGTGGCGCACGCCCGTTATTAGGCGCTGCGTCGCGCGGGCGCATCTATGCCGATGTGAACGGTTTCCTTGATCCGATTGATTTCCGCGACCAACTGGTGACCGTTGTCGGGCCTATTGCCGGAACGGTAGACGGAAAAATCGGCGATACCCCATACAAATATATGATGATGAACGTGACCGGCTATAAACGCTGGCGCGTCGTACAGCAGGTGGTGATGCCGCCGCAACCCATTGATCCGTGGATGTGGGGCCCGTATCCACGCCACGGACGATACGGTTATGGCGGCTGGGGATGGTATAACCCGGGTCCGGCCAGCGTGCAGACCATCGTTACGGAATAACCTGTTGTATTTGGTAGTAAAAGAAACAGCGGCCGGTCCGCTGTTTCTTTGTTCCCGGAGTCATAAGAAAAATAAATAGTGACGCGCTTCGCAACCTGCATTCTGCACAATTTCTAAACTGGTACGCTGAGTTAATATTATGTTAACACGTTGTTTATTAATTGGGGTTGCGATGACGACGATTCGAAAAGTTAGAGGTGATGCATTGAAGAAGGTTTGGCTTAACCGATATCCCGCGGATGTTCCGGCGGAAATCAATCCTGATCGTTATCAATCCCTGGTTGAGCTGTTCGAACATTCAACCACCCGCTATGCCGACCAGCCTGCGTTCATCAACATGGGCGAAGTCATGACTTTCCGCAAGCTGGAAGAGCGCAGCCGCGCATTTGCCGCGTATCTCCAGCAAGGACTGGGCTTACAGAAGGGCGACCGGGTGGCATTAATGATGCCAAACCTGTTGCAGTATCCGGTGGCGCTGTTCGGTATTTTGCGCGCCGGGATGATTGTGGTGAACGTCAACCCGCTGTACACCCCGCGTGAACTTGAGCATCAACTGAACGACAGCGGCGCGGCAGCGATCATCATCGTCTCGAACTTTGCCCACACGCTGGAAAAAGTGGTCGATAAAACCCAGGTAAAGCACGTGATCCTGACGCGCATGGGCGACCAGCTTTCTGCCACCAAAGGCACCCTCGTGAACTTTGTGGTCAAGTATGTGAAGCGCCTGGTGCCGAAATACCATCTGCCGGACGCGATCTCTTTTCGCCGTGCGTTGCAGCAGGGCTACCGCATGCAGTACGTGAAACCGGAAATCGTCTCTGACGATCTGGCTTTCCTGCAATATACCGGCGGTACCACGGGCGTCGCCAAAGGCGCGATGCTGACACACCGCAACATGCTGGCAAACATTGAACAGGTGAATGCCACCTACGGCCCGTTGCTGCATCGTGGTAAAGAGCTGGTGGTCACGCCGCTGCCGCTGTATCACATCTTTGCGTTAACCATTAACTGCCTGCTGTTTATTGAACTCGGCGGGCAGAATTTATTGATCACCAACCCGCGCGACATTCCGGGGCTGGTGAAAGAGTTGGCGAAATATCCGTTCACCGCGATGACCGGTGTGAACACGTTATTTAACGCGCTGCTGAATAACAAAGAGTTCCAGC
This sequence comes from Trabulsiella odontotermitis, assembly GCF_001297775.1. Lineage (GTDB taxonomy): Bacteria > Pseudomonadota > Gammaproteobacteria > Enterobacterales > Enterobacteriaceae > Trabulsiella > Trabulsiella odontotermitis. Next base: position 163,989 of record NZ_LIFX01000013.1, read on the forward strand.
AACTGGATTTTTCTTCGCTGCATCTCTCTGCGGGCGGCGGTATGCCGGTGCAGCAGGTGGTGGCTGAGCGCTGGTTTAAACTCACCGGGCAGTATCTGCTGGAAGGGTACGGGCTGACCGAATGCGCGCCGCTGGTGAGCGTAAACCCGCATGACATCGACTATCACAGCGGCAGCATTGGTCTGCCGGTGCCATCCACCGAAGCCAAACTGGTGGATGAAGATGACAACGAGGTGCCGCACGGCGAGCCTGGCGAACTGTGTGTCAAAGGGCCTCAGGTGATGCTCGGCTACTGGCAGCGCCCGGATGCCACCGACGAAATCGTCAAAGACGGCTGGCTGCATACCGGTGACATCGCGGTGATGGATGACGAAGGTTTCCTGCGTATTGTCGATCGCAAGAAAGACATGATTCTGGTCTCCGGTTTCAATGTCTATCCGAACGAGATTGAAGACGTGGTGATGCAGCATCCTGGCGTGCAGGAAGTGGCCGCTGTCGGTGTGCCGTCCGGCTCCAGCGGTGAAACGGTCAAGATTTTTGTGGTCAAAAAGGATGCGTCGCTGACCGAAGAGGCGCTGGTGACTTTCTGTCGCCGTCAGCTTACCGGTTACAAAGTGCCGAAACTGGTGGAGTTCCGCGAAGAGCTGCCGAAATCCAACGTCGGAAAAATTTTACGACGAGAACTACGTGACGAAGCGCGCGCCAGAGTAGACAATAAAGACTGAGCTTCGAGACAGTCGCCCTGACGCCGGTTCTGCCGGCGTTTTTTTTGGCGCAACACAGAGAGAATGATTTGAACTATCAGATGATCACCACCAACGATGCGCTCCAGCGGCTGTGTGAAACAGCGCGCCACGCCTCGTCCGTCGCCCTCGATACCGAATTCGTACGCACCCGCACCTATTACCCGCAACTGGGTCTGATCCAGCTGTTCGACGGTGAACAACTGGCGCTCATCGATCCCCTGAGCATCACCGAATGGGCACCGATGCGCAAGCTGCTGTTAGATAAAAACGTCACCAAATTTCTCCATGCCGGTAGCGAAGACCTGGAAGTATTCCTCAATGCGTTTGGTCTGCTGCCGCAACCACTGATCGACACGCAGATCCTGGCAGCGTTTTGTGGTCGTCCGATGTCGTGGGGTTTTGCGGCGATGGTGGAGGAGTACACCGGTTTAACGCTCGACAAGAGCGAGTCGCGCACCGACTGGCTGGCACGCCCGTTGACGGAACGTCAGTGCGATTATGCCGCGGCTGACGTCTGGTATTTACTGCCTATTGCGAAAAAGCTGATGGCGGAAACCGACAGCGCCGGCTGGTTGCCTGCCGCCCTTGATGAATGCCAGCTGATGATGCAGCGCCGTCAGGAGGTGCTCGACCCGGCTGATGCCTGGCGCGACATTGGCAACGCCTGGCAATTACGTACGCGTCAGCTCGCCTGTCTGCAACTGCTGGCAGACTGGCGTCTGCGTAAAGCGCGTGAGCGCAATCTGGCGGTCAATTTTGTCGTGCGCGAAGAGCACCTGTGGGCCGTGGCGCGCTATATGCCGTCGTCCATGGGCGAGCTCGACAGCCTGGGCCTTTCCGGCAGCGAAATCCGTTTCCACGGCAAGACGCTGCTGAGCCTGGTGGCGAAAGCCGCCGCGCTGCCGGATGATCAACTGCCGGAGGCGTTACAGAATCTGGTCGATATGCCGGGTTACCGCAAAGTGTTTAAAGAGATCAAAGCGCTGGTGCAGGTAGTCAGTAGTGAGAAGGGCGTCAGTGCAGAGATGCTGGCGTCGCGTCGGCAGATCAACCAGTTGCTGAACTGGCACTGGGCGCTGAGACCGCAAAACGGGTTACCTGAGATGGTGTCTGGCTGGCGGGGAGAATTGATGGCCGATCGTCTGAAAACGCTGCTGGACGCGTATCCGCGCTAATATATGCCGGGCAAACAAGGTGCCGCCCGGCGAATCCCCCGGCGGCGCTACGCTTGCCGGGGCTACGTGCTCAGGATTTTGACTCTTCCGTTTCTGGCAACGTGACGTTGAGCTCCAGAATCGAAATATCCCCATCTTTCTGCTCAAGCTGAACGGTGACCATTTCCGGATCAATCTGCACATACTTGCAAATCACTTCCAGAATGTCTTTTCTCAGCTGTGGCAGGTAATGCGGTTCTGCGTCGCTGCGACGGCGTTCCGCCACGATAATCTGTAACCGCTCTTTCGCGATGTTAGCGGTGTTCTTTTTTCGTGAGAGAAAAAAGTCGAGTAATGCCATAATTTATCCTCCGAACAGGCGTTTGAGGAAACCTTTCTTCTCTTCTTCTACGAAGCGGAAAGGACGTTCTTCTCCCAGAAGACGTTCCACTGCGTCGGCATAGGCTTTCCCTGCATCCGACGTATCATCCAGAATAACCGGCTCACCCTGGTTGGACGCCCGCAGTACGGACTGGTCTTCCGGGATGACGCCAACGAGTTTAATGCGCAGAATTTCCAGCACATCTTCCATGCTCAGCATGTCGCCACGGTTAACGCGACCCGGATTGTAACGGGTCAACAACAGGTGCTCTTTGATAGGATCTTCGCCGTTCTCGGCGCGACGGGATTTTGACGCCAGAATGCCAAGAATACGGTCTGAGTCACGCACGGAAGAGACTTCCGGGTTGGTGGTGATAATCGCTTCATCGGCGAAGTAGAGCGCCATCAGCGCGCCAGTTTCGATACCGGCCGGGGAGTCACAGACGATGAAATCGAATTCCATCGTTTTCAGGTCGTCCAGCACTTTCGCCACCCCTTCGCGGGTGAGGGCGTCTTTGTCACGCGTCTGAGAGGCGGGCAAAATAAAGAGGTTCTCAGTGCGCTTGTCTTTAATCAGCGCCTGGTTCAGCGTTGCATCGCCCTGAATGACGTTAACGAAGTCATAGACCACGCGACGTTCACAACCCATGATCAGGTCGAGGTTACGCAGCCCGATATCAAAATCGATAACGACAGTTTTCTTTCCCTTCTGGGCCAAACCAGTAGCGATGGCCGCGCTGGAGGTGGTCTTGCCAACGCCTCCTTTACCCGAAGTCACAACAATAATGCGTGCCATAGAAATTCCTTGTTAAAAAGGGATCAATTCAACGGTTGAACAGTCAAAGCGTCGTCTGCCAGTTGCAGTCGCGCCGCTTTGCCATAAAATTCGGCCGGGATGTTATCGCTCAGCCAGTATTGCCCTGCGATGGAAACCAGTTCCGCGGCAAGGTGAGTACAGAATATTTGTGCTTCTCTGTCACCGCCAGCGCCTGCCAGCGCGCGTCCACGCATCATGCCATAAACATGGATGTTGCCATCGGCAATAAGTTCCGCGCCTGCGCTCACGTGGCTCGTCACAATCAGATCACATTGTGGTGCATAAATCCGCTGACCGGAACGAACCGGAGCGTCAATCAATCGTGTTTTTGTGACGGGAGTAACATCTGGCGGTGGAGCAGGGGGTGTTTTTGCCGCGGCAGCGCGAGAAACTTTCTCTTTCCCTTCAGTCAGTAAGGGAATTCCTGCACTGTCGATTTCCGCTTTCAGCTTGCCGTTTTTGCAGCCGCTGACGCCCATAATGCGCAGGCCAGTTTCGCTAATGACCTGTTGAAGCGGTTGCCAGGAAACCGCGTCGTCGAGGTTGCTGATATTAACGACCACCGGTGCATGGCGAAGAAAAGCCGGAGCCTGGGCGATTTTGTCTTCTAACGCCTGACGAATAACCTCGGGTTTTGCTTCATGCAAATGGAGGACTGATAAGGTGAAGCTACTGCCTTTCAATTCTAGTGGCGTCTGTGACATCCTGGCCTTACTCAATTTTCACATTATCAACCGCCGAAGTGCGGTGATATTCCGAAGACTATCTGGCATGTTATAGTCAGTCATATATTGAGGCAAGTAACCACCAGATTAATTCAGAGTAAAAGTATGTTTTGTGTGATCTACCGAAGTTCAAAACGTGACCAGACCTATTTATATGTCGAAAAAAAGGACGATTTCTCGCGTGTACCGGAAGAACTGCTGCGCGGGTTCGGTCAGCCACAGCTGGCGATGGTCCTGCCACTGGACGGCCGTAAGAAACTGGTCAATGCTGATCTCGATAAAGTAAAACAGGCGCTGGTCGATCAAGGCTATTATTTACAACTCCCGCCGCCGCCAGAAAATCTCCTCAAGCAACACCTGAGCGCGGCCGCGAAAAAATAATCAGGGGAATATAATGTATCAACATCATAACTGGCAGGGCGCACTGCTGGATTACCCGGTCAGTAAAGTTGTCTGCGTTGGCAGTAATTACGCTAAGCATATTAAAGAAATGGGCAGCGAAACGCCGGATGAGCCGGTGCTGTTTATTAAACCGGAAACGGCGCTGTGTGATATTCACCAGCCGCTGGTGATCCCGCAAGGACTGGGTTCAGTGCATCACGAAGTGGAGCTGGCGGTGCTGATTGGCGCGACGCTGCGTCAGGCCACGGAAGAGCACGTCCAGAAAGCGATTGCCGGATATGGTGTGGCGCTGGATCTGACCCTGCGCGATGTGCAGGGCAAAATGAAAAAAGCCGGTCAGCCGTGGGAAAAAGCCAAAGGTTTTGATAATTCCTGCCCGATCTCCGGGTTTATTCCGGCGGGAGAATTTAACGGCGATGCGCAAAATACCACGCTCGGTCTGAAAGTGAATGGCACGGTGCGCCAGCAGGGCAGTACGGCGGATATGATCCACAAAATCGTACCGCTGATTGCCTACATGAGCCGTTACTTCACTCTCAAGCCCGGCGACGTCATTCTGACCGGTACCCCGGAAGGCGTCGGCCCGCTCGCCAGCGGCGATGAACTGGAAGTCAGTCTGAACGGCGTGTCTCTCACCACACGCGTGCTGTAACCTTTCTGTGCCGCCCTTTCGGGCGGCAAAACTTGCATCGACGTGCCAGACTGGTTATAAGGTGCACCCTGGTTTTCAATGGCGGACATCCTGATGAGCGAAACACCCTTCTGGCAACGTAAAACTCTCGACGACATGACAGACGCCGAGTGGGAGTCGCTGTGCGATGGCTGCGGGCAGTGCTGCCTGCACAAACTGATGGATGAAGATACCGATGAAATTTACTTCACCAACGTCGCCTGCAAACAGCTCAACATCAAAACCTGCCAGTGCCGGAACTACGAGAAGCGTTTCGACTATGAGCCGGACTGCATCAAACTCACCCGCGAAAACCTGCCGACGTTCGAATGGCTGCCGCACACCTGCGCTTATCGCCTGCTGGCCGAAGGCAAACCGCTGCCGAAGTGGCACCCGCTGCTTACCGGCTCAAAAGCCGCCATGCACGGTGAGCGAATTTCCGTCCGCCATATCGCGGTGAGAGAATCCGAGGTAAGAGACTGGCAGGATCATATTTTGAATAAGCCCGAATGGGCTGACTAACGGCTAACCCGCCACGCCACGTCTTTCAGCACCTCTCGTGCTGTCTGACTGATACGCCCAACTGAAAGAAGTTGGCTAAATCAAAATGAGCTGAGCAGGTAGCCGCTTTTTTAGCCGCAGTGCAGCTACCAGCGCCACTATCTGTTTCTTCGCAGTACAGGATCTGAATTTATGAAATCAGCAGGTGACTGGCTGCGTTGAAGATCTCCACTGCGGAAGTCTCATCTACCCGCTTGCCTGGAGACAGTAGCTGAACTGCATTGTCATAGTCCGGTCCCCACAACGTGTTGTTGTCCTCGCCATTGAGACTGATTTTGTTGTTATAGATACATACCAGTTTTTTATTGAAAGCCCGGCAGAGATGAACAATCGATGTGTCTGTCGAGATAACTACATCGGCGAGTTTGACTATTGCTGCTGCCTGCTCAAAGTCGGGGAGGCTAAATCGGATATGCCTCCCGTCATCCGGGATCTGTGCGATCTGGCTCTGTAAACCGATGATGAAAGGTTTTGCATTAAACGTGTCGTTACAGAGTGCGCATAAGGTATTAATCTGCGCAAAACTCATGTTCCGGGTTTCTTCCGTGCCGTATGGATTAATAACAATGATTTTTTGGTTACCATGCTGTTTTGCAAACGCTTGCGCGTCATGCATCGACTGCTCATTAACATCTACAAAATAATCGATTGTATTAACAGGAAGCTGTAACGCGTGAGCGACAGCAATATGCCGCGCAGATACATGTTGGCGGGATTTTGGATGATTCAGTGATGTATCATATATTCGTGCAAATTGGTTAATGCCTAATGTGTGTTCAGGCGAACAATATTTGATGATATTTAAACGCGTCAGGCTATGATGGTCAATATTTTCAATGTCGATCAGCAAATCGTATTCTTCTTGTTTGATAGCGGAAAGCATAAGCTGATCTTCATGGTTATTTTTGAATAAGTAAAAATGTTCTACAAACGGTAAGTGTTGCAGAATGACGCTGTTACGCGCTTCAGCGATGACTGAAACTCTATAGCCATAATCATGTAACACCTTGATTAATCCAGTCATTACGATGGCGTCGCCGATGCCTTTGCCTATCATCATAATGATAATCGTTTTAATTTCAGAAGGGCGTAACAACGTTTTCTTTCTCATGTAATTATCATGAGAAATCATTCGCAGCCTTATTTTTAAGCGGGTTGTTGCCAGATTTCTTTTTCGGTTGAGATACTTTACTTTTCCAATGAAGCTATTCATACGGACACTCTTCATCAACATCATCAGAGTCTTTGTCCTTGATAAAAAAAGTCAGCACGATCTTCCCGACGACATACCAGGCGCACAGAAATAATACAATGTAGAGAAACATTAAAAGATCCTTTTCAGATGTTTTCCTATTGTATACCCGCAATTTGGGTTAAGCATTATTTTTGTGGAGAGATGTTCGTTTTGACAGAAATAGGCTAAAAAACAACCCATTTCAGAAGAAATAAAAAAACGCCACCCGCTAGTGCCGGTGGCGTTTTTTTTATCAGAACAACACTGAATAGTTCAGGCCAAAGGTGCGACCACGGCCTTTATAGGTGTACAGGCCAGGTGCGCCATAAGTCGGGCTGTAGAGACCCGGTGCGCGCTGACCCCAGACGGTGGTGTAGTCTTCGTCGAGCAGGTTTTCAATGCTGAAGCTGACTTTGCCCACCGGCAGGGTGTAGCTGCCGAGGAAATCAACGGTGTTGTAGCCGTCAATTTTATTGCCGTCCGCATCGGAAAGATCAAACGTCTGGGTGCTCTGTACGCGCAGTGCCCAGTCGCCCGGCGCCCAGTTGACCCAGGCGCTGACTTTTGACGGGCTGGCGCTGTCGACGGTCAGCTTCTCCCACTTCCCGTTTTCGCGGGTTTCGGATTTGATGGCGTTGAAGTTCGAACCGAGACTCCAGTCGCTGGCGGTGAAGAAGTAATCCACCTGACCTTCCACCCCGTAGATGCGACGTTTGTCGTCGTCCATGGTGATGGTCATGTCGGTCTTGTTGATGTTGATGGTTTTGTCCGACAGCGAGTAGTACGCCGCCACTTGCGTGCGCAGGTTATCGCCGGTGAGGCGCCAGCCCAGCTCGTAAGCGTTGACTTTAATGCCGTCGAGCTTCGAATCGTTGACGTTGACGCTGTTGTTCAGGCGGTAGTGGCCGTTGACCAGCGTGTAGTTACCGGAGCCATAGTATTTCGCCAGATCCGGAATTTCAAAGCCCTGCGAGAAGTTGAACCACACCTGCTGACGGTCGGTGACGTGACCGAGGATCCCGGCGTTGAACAGGAAGTTGTTGTAGTCCGTTTTCCCGCCCGGTACCGCGTCGGCTGAGGTGGCTTTGCCAGTGGCGATCGCCTGTTGCTGCGCATAACCAACAAAATCATCCACCTTGTTTTCGGTGTACTGATAACGCACGCCGCCGCTCAGGGTGATGGCGTCGATGTCATAGCTGGCCTGCAGGAACGGCGCGAGGTTGGTGATGCTGTAACCCGGATAACGCCCGACGTTATAGGCGTTATCCAGCGTCATGCCGCCGCTCGCCGCCGCTTTGTTCAGATCAAAGAACTGCTGGTTGGCGTCGAAAGTCTCATGATCAGCATCGATACCCCAGGTCAGCGACAGATCATCGACAGGCTTGCTGTTGAGCGTCAGTTTGCCGCCGTAGAAGTCCGTTTTCTGCTGCGATGCGCCAATGCTGGTGACCGCGCCTTTGGAGAGCGTCGGGAACGGATAGAAGGTCAGGCTTTCATCGCGATAGTAAATCTGTGCCGCCAGATCCTGGCCCCAGAAATCGGTATTGGAGTATTGCAGGTTGATCAGATGACGCTCGGTACCCGGCAGGCGGTCGGAATCGAGATTGCCTTTGTTGTAGGCTTTCGCATCACCGGTCACCGCCGAGAAGTTATCGCCGAGGAACAGTCCGTGCTTGCCGTCAGACTGGCTTTTATAGTACTGCGTGGTGAGCTGTAACTGCTGGTGATCGTCAATGTTCAGGGTGCCGGTACCCATGACGTCCAGACGGTCAGAATACTGCAGACCGGTCTGGGTGTTATCGATGATCACTTCGTCGCCGTTACCATCATACCAGCCGCCGTAACGCTGATACGCCACAGAGAGACGCCCGGAGGCGTTATCGTTGCCGCCGCTGACCGCCGCCGCCACGTTTTCATCATGATCGTTATGACTGTTAAAACCGCTTTTCGCGCCGGTCTGGAACTCGACCTGGGTTTCCGGCTGGCCTTTTTTGGTCACCACGTTGATCAGGCCGCCGGTACTCCCGCCGCCGTACAGTGACGTCGCGCCGGAGATAACCTCGATGCGCTCAATATTGAACGGATCAATAGAATCCAGCTGGCGGCTGTCGCTGCGCGAAGAGTTGAGGCGCACGCCGTCAACCATCACCATCATCGAACGTCCGCGCATGTTCATGCCGTAGTTGGTGCGGCCCTGGCTGCTGACATCCATGCCAGGGATCAGCTGCGCCAGCACCTCTTTCAGTTCTTTGCCACCCTGAACCTGCTGCTCGATTTCAGCTTGTTCAATGACCCAGGTGGTTTGCGCCATATCCGCCACACTGTGATTCGCGCGGCTGGCCGTGACGACCAGAGATTCTTCCTTTTGATCTTCCGCCCATGCAGACGCGGAAAGCATAGCCAACAGGCAAGGATTCAAAACCCAAAGATAAGAACGTTTCATTGTTATTGTGTTCCTGTCAGAACTCAGTAGTTTTTAGCGGTTGAAAAACCCGGTGAAGATCGCGGCTGGGCTCGCTGCGCCAGTGGATCACGCCAGGGGTGGTGGACAGCTCAAACGGTGCCTTCGGGTGAGCGCGATTAATAATTCGCGCCGCACGCCAGGCCATCAGGCTGAGCTGCGGTTCGGCAATGCCAAGACTGTGCATTCCGGCATTGACGGCAAAAAGCTGATTGCTCTGTGGGCCATCCCATTGCACAGAGAAATCGGTATTGACCTGAAATTCTTCATCGCGGGTCAGGCGCAGGCGGTGCGCCAGCGGAGCGAGGAACGTCGGTTGCGCCGGGCGATAACCGGTGGCAAAAATCACAATGTCGGTATCGAGCGTCTCTTCACCGTCATCCAGGTGATGACGCAGCGTCAGGCGCTGGCCATTGTCCTGGGCCGCCACGCGGGTGACGGAACGGGAAGGGAGCAGGTGCGCCCACGGTTGTTCGCGCAATACTTCGAAGCGGTGATACATCGCGCGGTAAATTGCCAGCAGCGATTCGGTCGTGATGCCATCGGACGTCATCTTCTGCTCGGCGAGCATCTTCTCGCGCACGTCTTCCTTCAGCGTGGCAAAACTGTCGAGATACTCCGGCGTGAAATATTCGTTGGCGAACGCCGCTTCATCGAGGGCGTTGTAGTTATTGCGACGCGAAACCCAGTTCAGGGCCGACGGCTGGCCCCATTCGCCGCGGAAAATGTTGAGGAACAGATCCGCGCCGCTCTGACCACCGCCGACCACCGTCACGCGCTTACCGGCCAGTGACGGGGTGCGCATCATCATTTCGCTGGCATGGAAGCAGCGATCGCTCTGCTCGTTCACGCAGGCGGGCAGGTTGATAGCCTTCCCGATGCCGAGGCAGACGTGGCGCGCGCGGAAATGGTCGCGCTGGGTCACGACGTCGAAAAGCCCGGCCTGCTCGTCGTAGCGCACTTCCTGCACCTGCTGGCTGAAGGCGAGGTTATTGAGGTTCGCCGCCGCCCAGCACAGGTAATCGGCAAATTCTTCGCGGGACACCGTGCGCTGTTCGGTGGTCAGAAAGCGGTAGAACTTTTTACGCTGCACCAGATAATTGAGGAAGCTGTGGCGATTGGTCGGCTCGACAGCGCTCACCAGATCTTTCAGGAAGCTGGTCTGCATATAGCAATCCGGCACCATCATCCCCGGATGCCACGAAAACTGCGGCTTGCTCTCCAGAAACAGCGTACTGAAACCATCGAGACCTTCAGCCAGTGCGGCGATGCTTAAATTGAACGGGCCAATACCTATGCCAATGAAATCATACGTTTTCATTCTGCGGACTCCCTGGTGACCAGATAAAGTGGGTTGTTGAGATCGGTTAAATACGTCGGCAGCATGCGACTGCCGCCATCGTGTTCGGAGAAAGTGAGTTTCACGGGGTTCAGCACCACGCGAATGATTTGCGGTTTGAACAGGTCGAACAGTGTGAAACGGTCGGCCATCTGCGGGTGTTGCGCCATATAACGCTCAAGGACGCCCGCCAGAATCTGATAAAAGCGCGTTTCGCTGACACCACACCGGAGCGTCAGACGGGAAATAAAGCGCAGCACGGTGACAAAATGGCCGGTCTGCAGATCATGAATGATGTAATCCGCGCTGAGGCGGGCGGTGACGGCCTTTACCGCCTCCGGCAGTGTGGCGGCTTCGGGGAAATCAAGATCCACCAGTCGCATGTCGCCCTGAAAATCTTTCAGCAAAATGCGCTGCGGCATGTGGTCTTTCATCACCAGCGTCACGTTCTGACCGTGAGCAATCAGCGCCACGCCGTAGCGGCACAGCAGGTGATAGAACGGCAGCACCACGGCGGTGAACATCTTTTCCAGCCACGCGTCGGCGGAAAGACCGGAACGGGCGATCCACGCGTCAATCAGTGGACGACCGGCGTTGTCGGTTTCCATCAGTGCCGCCATCAGTACGGCCTGTTCGCCATCCTGCAAATAGCAGGACGGATTTTCGCGCCAGATCACGCCGAGCATTTCCTGGAAACGGTAGGGCGCTTTTGGCAACGCGGCATAGCCTGTGTGCGAGAGATACCCCGCCGCTGGCTCACCCAGCGCCTGAGCGCCCAGCGCGGTCAGCGTCGCGTCCTGTGAAAACTGCTGTTGTAGCCAGCGCGAGGCCAGTGGCCCTGCAGCAATATACTTGCCCGGAATACCGCGATAGCAGGAGGTGTTGTAAATGGTCAGCGGCAGTTTGATATCAAACGGCGCACGGCGGCTGGCGTTGGTCAGCGTACGCAGGGACTGCTGCGCCAGGTATTCATCGCCAAACTCACCCAGTTCGGTGATCTCACCGCGTGCCAGTTGCGGTAAAAAGTGCAGGGCAATTTTCTGCTGCCATTGCCACGGATGCAGCGGCACCGGCAACCAGGTATCATCCAGCCCCTGTGCCTGCCAGCAGGCGTCAAAACGCTGACGCTCGCTGTCATCCATGGCGCTTGCCAGCAGCGTGCGAATATCGCAGTCGGCGTCGCTGCTCCACACCAGACAGTCGCGGCGTACGGCAATCCAGTGCAGACGAAAACGTCCGCGATATTCCGGCGCATACTGATGAAGGGCGTCCAGACCCCAGCCACGGCGGCCTTTGTTAAAGATGAACTTCGGGTGGCCGGAGAGCAGACACTGCAACTCGTCCGGACTGAGATCGATAAGCGCGTCGGCATCGAGATGCGCCCGGGCACTGAGCAACTGGAGATCGCCGCGCAGAGTGGCGTAAAGATCTTCCAGGTGTTCGGCAGTCTGCGCGTCGCTCATCGCCAGCACGTTCGCCAGTTGCCGCAGCGTGCTTTCGGCTTCAATCGGTTTGCCACTGCGGTTGCTGAGCGTCGCGGTGTCGATATGCAGCCAGCCCCAGATGCCACGCGTGGCGGTAAACTGCCAGCGCTCATCACCGAGGGTGATCGTCCAGCGCTGCGGGGCTATCTCTTCGGCGGTCAGCGTGCGTTCATATTCCAGTTCCGCGAGGATCTTCGCCACCATCTCGCGGTTGACCTGTTCCCACGCCGCCATCATAGCCCCACCTCACGGAAGAAGTGGTCGCGCTGGCTCATCACCAGCCGGGAACGTTTATGCGGGAAATCGAATTCCTTGACCGTGCTGAATCCGGCGACCGGCAAATGGCGGAACAGACGCTGATTATCAAAACGCGGTTCAGCAACGATGCGGGTGGTGCGCGGTTCGTCGAGCCACAGATAGTGGCTCAGGCCGCGCAACCAGCTGCGGATGTAGTGCGCGCCGCGCCACTGTTCTTCGCCAACCAGCATATGGAGACCGCGGTCAAACGACTGCCAGCGATAGTGGCGACCAATGCGATCTTCGGCGGCCCAGTAGACTTCAAAATAGCCAAACGGCTGGTCGTCAAAGCAGCCGATCAGCGGATAGCAGTATGACGAGTCGAGCTGTTTACGCAGGTAGTTTTCCTGCTCGGCCTGCGGACCAGCCATTTCCCAGAAGGCGTTTACGCGTGGCGTGTTCATCCAACGGGTAAAGCTGTCGGCGTCACGTTCGACATCGGCCACACGGAAACTTAACGTGCGTTTGATCTGCGCATCATAGCGGCGATACACCTCGCCGGACGGGCGCGGCGGGCGCACCGGGAAGCAGAGCTGGCGCGACTCATCAAACTGCAACTCTGTGCGCGGTTGCGGGCGCTCGCCGCGCAGCCACAGCGGCAGTTGCCAGAAAGTTTCCCGCGCCAGGTAATCACTTTGCACCTGGGCGAACAGACGTTGCGCCTCGCCGTGTTGATGCCATTGCGCCCACGGCAGCGTAATGCCGGTGAGTTGCGGCGCGGCGACGAACAGCTGATCCAGCGCCGCAACCAGCCAGCCGTCCGGCAGGTTATCCAGCGGGTGGAGAATGGCGCTACCGTCCAGACCGAGCGTCAGGGGCAGTGCCATATCGCATTCGGCACAGCGGAATCCGTAGCCGTCATGGATAATATTTGCGAGCGGCATCAGGCAGGCTCCTTACAGAACGGATTACTGAAATCGAAGTAGATCACCGCCGGATCGACGATGGTGTTTTCGTTGTGATCGTGGAGATAGCAGAAGAAATTGCCTTTGCAGTTCCAGTGCGCGCTGTCGAGGACGTAATCGAGGCAGCGGGTGTTTTTCGCCGTCGCCCGCAGTTGCGCCAGCGCCTCGCGTACCAGCACCATCAGGCTCTCTTCGCGGGCAAACCCGGCGGCACCCAGCGCCGCCGTGACCGCAAGCGTCGAATTCACCAGCAGGTAATACGGGAAGTAGCGCAGCAGTTGCGCCTCGCTGAAGCGGTTTTCCGCCTCCAGCTCGTTCTCTTCCGCCAGCCAGTCGGTGGCGCCTGCGGTAAAGGCGCTGCCCTGACAGTCGCGGTACAGCAGCCCGACAGGCAGATCGTCCTGCATCTCCACCAGAATGTTTTGCTGATGGGCGAGCAGCACCAGACCGTAATCGGCCTCGGCGCTGAACAGCGGCAACAGTACGCGGTCGCAATAGGCCTGAACCCAGCAGCGGGCCGCGGTGTCCAGTGGCAGGTTGAGGCGCTGACTCAGACGGCGCACCGCAGCGGCCAGCAGGCTGTCACCACCGTCCGGCGCGGCCTGGGTGAGGCTCACCAGCACGTTGGTTTGCGTCTGCGGGGTGCCGAACAACAGGTTGACGCGCAGCGCCATCAGGCTCTCTTCCTGAATGGTGCCGTCGCTGTCACGCAGGCCGACCCAGCCGTCTTCCTGCATCACGCGCATGGTCGGATAACGCGCCTGCAACGCCTGCCAGCGTGGGGTTTGCGCCAGCCGTGCGAGCCGCATACCGCGCTTCACTTCTTTCACTGAGAGCGTCCGCACCGAGTTGGTGAGGCGCACGCTCAGCGAAAACTTAATCATGTCGTGATTGCTTTCGCTGTACAGCGAGCGGGAAGAGCTGGTTGGCAGCCAGCGGGCACCGGCTTCGCCCAGATCCCGCAATGCGCCTTGCGTGACCAGCTGCTGGCACCAGAGCTGACGGAGCAAATGCTCTGCCTGCCACGGGTGCATCGGCACCAGCCAGCTGTCGTCGGTGAAATGGTGCAGCAGTTCAGGCACGCTTTCTGCGGCAAAACGTAGCAGGCGGTCGCGCAGCGTATGGCTGGGGCTGTCGCCCGCCACAAAAGTGCGGTCAACCGCGAACCAGCGCAGCGGAAACCGGGAGGCGAAATCTGGCAGATAGCGGCGGGCTTCCTGCTCATTAAACGGCTCGTGCGATTTCGGTGCCGGGTGGAACGCGTGACCGACCAGCAGCGCCTGTTCCGCTTCGGCAAAATTGAGCGGTTTCGCCCGCAGATCGCCCCAGTTGTGCCGCAGGTCGATAGCCTGCCAGGTGTGGACATGACTTTCACGCACACGCCCGGCAAAGCGCGCAAGCGTTTCAGCACTGAGATCGCGGCGTACGGTGGGTTTTGCCAGTACCCGATCCACCAGTTGGTTGAAATCGATGGCATCACCCTGGTCGCAGTCGCTACGGACAATGCTGGCAGGGAACAGATACTGATGATGTTGGGTGGGTGAGAAGTAGCGCAGTGGCAGGCGAATCGCCTCGTGGTCGTTCAGCGGCAGATGAATGAAGCCAGTTTCGCCCGGCGCGGAGGCCGGGGAATAGTGCCAGTCATCGGTCTCGCGCAGTAGCGCATTGAGGAAACACTGGGCCGCAACGTCTGTACCGGCATGGCGGGTCAGGGAACGCATAACAAAACTCACTCCATGAATTGATAATAATTCTCGTTATGATATTCATTCTATTTACACTGACAACCATTTTTGTAATATTTATTTGCATTAACTCCATAATTTCCTCACATTTATTGACAGTATTTTCACAATCCTATGAGCACAATCCCTGACGCAATAGCACAACAAACCCCTGTCAAATCAACGTGGCCACTGGCGCTGTGCGCCGGTTTACTGGGTATCGGTCAGAACGGATTGCTGGTGGTATTACCGCAACTGGTATCAATGACGGGGCTGTCGCTGTCGGTCTGGGCGGGGTTGCTGATGTTTGGCTCGATGTTATTTTTGCCCGCGTCGCCATGGTGGGGGAGTCAGGCGGAGATCCGTGGCTGTAAGCATGTAGTGCTGGCGGCATTGCTGGGCTATCTCGCCAGTTTTGCCGTGCTGGCGCTGGTGGTGTGGAGTATGGCGGACGGTTCTCTGGGCGTGGTCGGCGGGATGGCGGGGCTGATCGTGTCTCGTGCGTTGTACGGCCTGACGGTCTCCGGTATGGTGCCTGCCGCGCAAACCTGGGCCATGCAACGCGCCGGAACGGAAAACCGCATGGCGGCGCTGGCGTCAATCAGTTCTGGCTTAAGCTGCGGTCGGCTGCTCGGGCCACCGCTGGCGGCGGCCGCGTTGAGCCTGCATCCGCAGGCGCCGCTGTGGCTGATGGCGATCGCGCCATTGCTGGCGCTGATGACTGTCGTCCGCCAGCCAAACGATCCACCATTACCGCCGGTGGCGCACCAGTCCACGCGGTTGCAGCTCAGCATGTTGCCTTATCTGCTGCTGGCGCTGTTGCTGGCCGCCAGTATCAGCCTGATGCAACTGGGATTGTCGCCGCACCTGAAACCGCTGTTCCCGCAAGACGCAACACAAGTCAGCCATCATGTCGCCTGGCTGCTGAGCCTCGCGGCGATCAGCACCCTGCTGGCACAGTTTCTGGTGGTGCGCCCACAACGTCTCAGCGCGGGGAGATTACTGACCGTGGCGGCGGTATTGCTGGTGTGTGGGCTGGCGCTGATGAGCCTGCCGGGGCTTGTCACGTTTTACGTCGGGATCGTCATCGCTTCGTTGGGGTCGGCGATGGCGACGCCGGGTTATCAGTTACTGTTAAATGATCGCTTATCGACGGGCAAAGGCGCCGGGGTGATCGCCACCAGCCATACGCTCGGTTACGGTCTGAGCGCGCTGCTGGTGCCGCTGGTGTCGGGATGGTATAGCGAGCAGGCGTTAATCAGCGTGGCGCTGGTACTCGCGGTAGGTTTTCTGGCGCTGAGCGGTGGAGTGTGCTGGCGAAAAGCGCCATAAAAAAACGCTCCCGAAGGAGCGCTTTTCTTACAGACGACCAAAAAGATCACGTCTTTTCGGTTTGAACGGCTGACCAATCAACACCAGCAATGCCACCAGCAGGTAGGCAGCAAAAATAATCAGCAGCCATTGCGGCATTTCCAGTGACAGGAATTGCCACTGACGTTCAGCACAGTCGCCAGACGCCACAAACACCTGCGGCAGCCATTTATCGAGCGGCAACCAGCCCGGGAAACGAGCAGCAAAGTCACAGGTCAGAAACGGAGAAGGATGCAACTGGATCATGGTGTGTTCCCAGGCAAGCTGCAATCCTCTGAAAGCACTGTAAATCCAGATAATTAACGCCACGTAACGCAGCGGCGACTTCGGTGCGATGGCTCCCACGATCCCCGCACCCATTACGCCGAACAAAGCGCAACGTTCATAAATACACAGTACGCAGGGTTTCAGCAGCATGACATGCTGGAACCAGAGCGCAACCAATTCAAGCGCAAATGCAGTCAACGCCAGCAATAACCATGCACCACGACCTCGCGAGCACTGGTTTAAATATCGCAACATAATTATTTCCCTGGAACGAGCAAAGACACCGCAGTGTAAACGAATTTAAACGCTTAGCCACTACCATGGAACACATTATTGCGTAAATGAATCTTAAAAGCCCAAAATCGCCTTTCGGGCTTATAAAATGTTGATGTTACGGGGATACATTCGGCATGGTTATGAGCCCCTGAGTGGATAACCATTCAGTGACCGGCATCAGCGTAAATTCGATGCACAACAACCCGACCAGCGTCAGCACCACCGTGTAGGGCAGCGCCATCCACACCATCCGCCCATAAGAGAGACGAATCAACGGCGCCAGCGCCGAAGTCAGCAGGAACAGAAACGCCGCCTGACCGTTGGGTGTCGCCACCGAGGGCAGGTTGGTGCCGGTGTTGATCGCCACTGCCAGCAGTTCAAACTGCTTGAGGCTGATAATCCCCTGTTCAAAAGCGGCTTTCGCTTCGTTGATATAAACCGTTCCGACGAACACGTTATCGGAAATGGACGACAGCAAGCCATTGAAGAGATAAAAGAGCGACAACTGCGCGTGGGGCGAGGCTTTGAGCACAAAAGCAATGATCGGCGCAAACAGATGCTGCTCGATAATCACGGCAACCACCGCGAAAAAGACAGTCAGCAGCGCGGCGAACGGCAGTGCTTCGGTAAACGCCTTGCCGATGGCGTGTTCATCCGTCACGCCGGAGAGTGACGAGGCGAGAATAATCACCGTCAGGCCAATCAGCCCGACTTCGGCCAGATGCAGCGCCAGCGCGACCACCAGCCAGATACCGATAATACCCTGCACAACAAGACGCATCGTCTCCTGACGGCTGCGTTGCTGACGGCTGCGCTCGTCATAGTTGTACAGCACCTTGCGCACGGATTCCGGCAGCGTTTCGCCATAACCAAACCAGCGGAATTTCTCCAGCAGGGCGCAGGTGAGCAGCCCGCACGCCAGCACCGGCAGCGTTACCGGCGACATGCGAATGACAAACGCGCCAAAATCCCAGCCCGCCGCTTTGGCGATGATCAGGTTTTGTGGCTCGCCAACCATGGTCATCACGCCGCCGAGGGCGGTGCCGACCCCCGCATGCATCATCAGGCTGCGCAGGAAGCTACGGAACTGCTCCAGCACCTGACGGTCGTTTTTGTCGATGTCGCGATCGTCGCGCACGTCGTTGTCTTCCGTACGACTGGAGGCGGCGCGATGGTAAATGCCATAAAAACCGACGGCAACGCTGATGATCACCGCGACCACGGTCAGCGCGTCAAGGAAGGCGGAGAGAAACGCCGCCGCCAGGCAGAAGGCGAGGGAGAGCACCGTTTTGCTGCGAATACTCAGCAGCAGGCGCGTGAAGATGGAGAGCAGCAACTGCTTCATAAAGTAGATGCCCGCTACCATGAAGATCAACAGCAGCAATACTTCAAGGTTATTACTGATCTCTTCGCGCACATGTTCCGCGCTGGTCATGCCGATGGCGACCGCTTCGATAGCCAGCAGACCGCCGGGCAGCAGCGGGTAACACTTCAGCGCCATCGCGAGTGTAAAAATGAACTCAATCACCAGCATCCAGCCCGCGACAAAGGGACTGAGGTAAAAGACAATCGGGTTGATGATTAAGCAAAGTACCAGGGTAAGTTTGTACCAGTCCGGAGACTGACCAAGAAAGTTGCGCCACAGAGCGCGACTGTAAGAGATTTCCACGACGAACATCCATCCCGTCAAAAAAAACAAAAGTATAGTGTAAACGAAACTGCGGTGATCGTCTGAAAAGTGCGAAGTCCTGTTTCGGTATTGTTGAAGGAATACAAAAAATCGATCCAGGATCCCTTATTAATTCACCGTGCGTGCTATCTGCCCCTGTATTGCTCTGGTATGATGAGTCCAATTTTTTGCAACACTGTGTAACGGAAATCTCTCTATGGTCATTAAGGCGCAGAGCCCGGCGGGTTTCGCGGAAGAGTACATCATTGAAAGCATCTGGAATAACCGTTTTCCACCGGGCTCTATTCTCCCTGCTGAACGTGAACTCTCTGAATTAATCGGCGTTACGCGTACCACCTTACGCGAAGTGTTGCAGCGTTTAGCCCGTGACGGCTGGTTAACCATTCAGCACGGTAAACCCACAAAAGTGAATAACTTCTGGGAAACATCCGGCCTCAATATTCTGGAAACGCTGGCGCGTCTCGATCACGAAAGCGTGCCGCAGCTGATCGACAATCTGTTGTCCGTGCGTACCAACATTTCGACAATCTTCATCCGCACCGCGTTTCGTCAGCACCCGGAAAAAGCCCTGGAAGTGCTGGCCAGTGCGCGTGAAATTGAAGATCACGCCGACGCCTTCGCCGAGCTGGATTACAACATTTTCCGCGGCCTGGCGTTCGCCTCCGGCAACCCGATCTACGGGCTTATCATTAACGGCATGAAAGGGTTGTATACCCGCATCGGCCGTCACTACTTTGCCAACCCGGAAGCGCGCAATCTGGCGATGGGGTTCTATCACCGGCTGGTGAAAGTGTGCGAAGAGGGATTATACGAGCAGGTGTACGAGGTGGTGCGCCGCTACGGTCATGACAGCGGTGAGATCTGGCACCGGATGCAGAAAACGCTGCCCGGCGACCTCGCGATCCACAGTCGCTAACCCGTCCCGAAAAAAAGAAACCCGGCGCAGAAGGCCGGGTTTTTTGTTTATACCAGATTCTGCCGTGGCGGGCAGCGGTCGAGCAGTTCGATGCTGCCGTCTGCGTTCTGCTGTTCCAGCAACACATCAAACCCCCACAACCGGTGCACGTGCTTGAGCACTTCCCGGCGCCCTAAATCAAGCGGCGCGCGGTTGTGTGGCACATAGCGCAGCGTCAGCGAACGGTCGCCGCGCAGATCCACGTTCCACACCTGAATGTTCGGCTCAAGATTACTGAGGTTGTACTGGGCAGACAGCTTGTTGCGGATCTCCCGGTAGCCTTCCTCGTTATGAATGGCGGCAATTTCCAGATAGTTATTGCGATCGTCATCCAGCACGGTGAACAGGCGGAAATCACGCATCACTTTCGGCGACAGGAACTGACTGATAAAGCTCTCGTCTTTAAAGTCACGCATCGCGAAATGCACCGTTTCCAGCCAGTCGGAACCCGCGATATCCGGGAACCAGTATTTGTCCTCGTCGGTCGGCGACTGGCAGATGCGCTTGATATCCTGGAACATGGCGAAGCCCAGCGCATACGGGTTAATGCCGCTGTACCACGGGCTGTTGTAGGGCGGCTGGAACACCACGTTGGTGTGGCTGTGCAGAAATTCCAGCATAAAGCGCTCGGTCACTTTACCCTCATCATACAAATGGTTGAGGATGGTGTAGTGCCAGAAGGTCGCCCAGCCTTCGTTCATCACCTGCGTCTGTTTCTGCGGATAAAAATACTGACTCACTTTGCGCACGATGCGCAGGATTTCACGCTGCCATGACTCCAGCAACGGCGCGTTTTTCTCCATAAAATAGAGCAGGTTTTCCTGTGGCTCAGAGGGGTAGCGACGCGCAGATTCCACCGTCTTCTCTTCCTCTTTCTTCGGCAGGGTGCGCCACAACATATTTACCTGGCTTTGCAGATACTCTTCCCGGCTTTTCTGCCGCGCTTTCTCCTCCTGCAGAGAGATTTTTTGCGGACGTTTGTAGCGGTCCACGCCGTAGTTCATCAGCGCGTGGCAGGAGTCGAGCAGTTTTTCGACCTCATCAACCCCGTAGCGCTCTTCGCATTCGGTGATGTATTTGCGGGCGAAAATCAGGTAGTCGACGATGGAGCTGGCATCCGTCCAGCTGCGGAACAGGTAGTTGTTTTTAAAGAACGAATTGTGCCCGTAACAGGCGTGCGCCATCACCAGCGCCTGCATGGTAATGGTATTCTCTTCCATCAGATAGGCGATACAGGGATTGGAGTTGATCACAATCTCATAAGCCAGCCCCTGCTGACCGTGCTTGTAGGCTCGCTCCGTTTCGATGAATTTCTTGCCAAACGACCAGTGTGGATAGTTGATCGGCATCCCGACGCTCGAATAGGCGTCCATCATCTGCTCAGAGGTAATGACTTCGATTTGATGCGGATAGGTTTCCAGTCGGTAGAGTTTCGCCACCCGGTCGATCTCTGCCAGATAAACATCCAGCAGTTCGAAGGTCCAGTCGGGTCCATCGCTCAGACGTGTGCTGTCCTTATTTATGGAGTCAATCGTAGCCATTAGCGCGCCCTCGTTGTTGGCGGCCCTCTCTGTGTGGAGAGCCTCTTTTCAAGCATAGAACACCGCGCCATAAACCACAGGGCAAGGGAAATTTTTTCTTTGCGATTTTTCCATGACAATGGCGAGAAAAAATCGGTTACACAGAATTTTACGCTGGCTAAATTTGACGCGCAGCAGGAGATCCTAAATCTCACATCACCCGGCTGGCGGGGCGCAGTGTGAGACAAGTCACCATAAAAAAAGCATATGTTGAATAATATTTTCATCTGCGTTATCAATTTGTAATTAGATGATTGTTCTTTTGCACAGATGGAGTGGCTATGCGTGTTGTCATACTGGGAAGTGGCGTTGTCGGCGTGACCAGCGCCTGGTATTTGAGTCAGGCAGGACATGATGTGACGGTTATCGACCGTGAGGCCGGGCCTGCGCTGGAAACCAGCGCCGCAAACGCCGGGCAAATTTCCCCGGGCTATGCCGCGCCCTGGGCGGCGCCGGGCGTGCCGCTGAAGGCGATCAAATGGATGTTCCAGCGCCATGCGCCGCTGGCGATAAGCCTCGACGGGACCCAGTTCCAGCTCAAGTGGATGTGGCAGATGCTGCGCAACTGCGACACGCGCCACTACATGGAAAACAAAGGCCGGATGGTACGGCTGGCCGAATACAGCCGCGACTGCCTGAAGGCGCTGCGTGAATCCACCGGTATCGAGTACGAAGGCCGCCAGGGTGGCACGTTACAACTCTTCCGTACCGAACAACAGTTTGAAAACGCCACCCGCGATATCGCGGTGCTGGAAGATGCCGGTGTGCCGTATCAACTGCTGGAGGCGAACCGTCTGGCGGATGTGGAGCCTGCGCTGGCGGAAGTGGCACATAAGCTGACCGGCGGTTTGCGTCTGCCGAACGACGAAACCGGCGATTGCCAGCTCTTCACGCAACGGCTGGCGAAAATGGCAGAGCAGGCGGGGGTGAAATTCCGCTTTAATACACCGATCGACCGCCTGCTGTTCGACGGCGACCAGATCCACGGCGTGCAGTGCGGCGACGAACTGTTCAAAGCAGACGCGTTCGTGCTGGCGCTGGGCTCTTACTCGACGTCCATGCTGAAAGGCGTGGTGGATATTCCGGTTTATCCGCTGAAGGGCTATTCGCTGACCATCCCGGTCAAAGATGACGACGGCGCGCCAGTCTCGACTATCCTTGATGAAACCTACAAAATCGCCATCACCCGTTTTGACCAGCGCATTCGCGTCGGCGGGATGGCGGAGATTGTCGGCTTTAATACTGATCTGCTGCAACAGCGCCGTGAAACGCTGGAGATGGTGGTCCGTGATCTGTTCCCGCGCGGCGGCGTAGTGGAAGAGGCGACCTTCTGGACCGGCTTACGCCCGATGACCCCGGACGGTACGCCGGTGGTGGGTCGTACGCCATACAAAAATCTGTGGCTGAACACCGGACACGGCACGCTGGGCTGGACGATGGCCTGCGGCTCAGGTCAGCTCATCAGTGATTTGATCTCCGGGCGCACACCGGCGATCCCGTTTGATGATCTGAGCGTGGCCCGTTATCAGGCAGGCTTCACGCCGTCCCGCGCGCAACATCTGCATGGTGCACATCAATAAGGAGCCGTCATGTCACGTCCTGTACAGGCCAGCATTGATTTGCAGGCGCTGCGTCAGAACCTGAACATTATCCGCCGTGCCGCACCCCGGTCGCGGGTGTGGTCGGTGGTGAAAGCCAATGCCTATGGTCACGGTCTGGAACGTATCTGGAGCGCATTAAACAGCACAGACGGTTTTGCCTTACTGAATCTCGAAGAGGCGATCATGCTGCGTGAGCGCGGCTGGAAAGGGCCGATTCTGCTGCTGGAAGGGTTTTTCCATGCCGATGAACTGGAACTGTTCGACAAATACCGGCTGACCACCAGTATTCACAGTAACTGGCAAATCAAAGCTATTCAGCATGCCCGCCTCAATGCGCCGCTGGATGTTTACGTCAAAGTGAACAGCGGCATGAACCGGCTCGGCTTTGCGCCGGATCGTATTCATACCGTCTGGCAGCAACTGCGCGCGCTACCGGGTGTTGGCGAGATGACGCTGATGTCGCACTTTGCGGTCGCTGAACGTCCTGATGGCATTGATGAGGCGATGGCGCGCGTCGAGCAGGCGGCGGAAGGGCTGGAATGCCCCCGCTCGTTGTCAAATTCCGCCGCCACGATGTGGCACCCGGAAGCGCATTATGACTGGGTTCGCCCGGGTATTGTGTTGTACGGCGCGTCACCGTCAGGCCAGTGGCAGGACATCGCCAACAGCGGCCTGAAACCGGTGATGACGCTCAGCAGCGAAATTATCGCCGTGCAGAACCTGAAACCAGGCGAGGGCGTGGGCTACGGCCAGCGCTACCTTGCGACACAAGAGCAGCGCATTGGTATCGTTGCCTGCGGCTACGCTGACGGTTATCCGCGTCATGCGCCGGACGGCACGCCGGTGCTGGTGGATGGCGTGCGCACCGGTATCGTTGGCACCGTTTCGATGGATATGCTGGCGGTCGATTTAACGCCATGCCCGCAGGCGGGGATCGGCACGTCGGTTGAGCTGTGGGGCAAAGAGATTAAGATTGATGATGTGGCTGCGGCCTGCGGTACGGTCGGCTATGAACTGATGTGTGCACTGGCACCGAGAGTGCCAGTTGTGACGGTGTAACTTTCACTGAAAGCCCGGTGGCGCAAGCGTGCCGGGCTTTTAGTTTTACTCGGTTTCTTCATTCGCGACACGAACACCGACTTTCCGCACCTCGTTATCTTCTTTCTCCGCCACCGTCCAGATCATCCCGGCGAACTCCACCTGGTCACCGACAACCGGTGCCGCGCCGAGCAAATGCTGGATCAGATCGCCCAGCGACTGCTGGTTATCGCGAAACTCTTCACCGCCATCCAGACCGTAAATCAGTGCCACGTCAGCAAACTTCGCCGTGGCTTCGAGGATGAAATCACCGAAGAAACGCTGATCCAGCGCAACCGGCGGCGCCTGGCTGAACAGTTTGCCGAGCGCCGGTAAATCATGCTCCCGGCCAATCACGCAGAGAATATCGTTTTCCCGCAGCCGCGTACTGCCGGTCGGGTGCAGCAGAACATTGTCGCGAAACAGCGCCGCAATGCGGGTTTCCGGTGGCATATGCAAATCGCGAAGCGCCGCGCCGACACACCATTTGTCTGCGCTGAGCTGGTAAACAAACTGCTCCCACGGATTGTTCGGGTGAATATCCAGCCCGACGCGGGAGATAGGCCAGCCCACCGGCGGCACCACCACTTTGGCTTTTTTCGCCGCCCAGGAGAGCGATGTGCCCTGGAGCAGCAGCGATACCAGCACCACGAAGAATGCCACGTTGAAGAACAGACGGGCGTTATCCAGCCCTGCCATCATCGGGAACACTGCCAGGATGATCGGCACCGCGCCACGCAGGCCGACCCAACTGATGAAGATCCGCTCGCGCAGGTTAAAACCACGGAACGGCAGCAGCCCGGCAAACACGGACAGCGGACGGGCGAAGAAAATCATCCATGCGGACAGGAGCAGCGCCGGAACGGCAATCGGCAGCAGATCAGACGGGTTCACCAGCAGACCCAGTACCAGGAACATGCCGATTTGCGCCAGCCAGGCCAGGCCGTCGAAGTTTTGCAGGATAGCGTGGCGGTTACGAATGGGCCGGTTGCCCAGCAGGAAACCGCACAGGTAAATCGCCAGGATGCCACTGCCGTTAATCGAGGTGGTAATGGCGAAAATCATGATCCCGCCGCTCAGCGCCAGCAGCGGGTAAAGCCCGGCGGGCAGGGCGATGCGGTTAATCATCTGCAATAACAGATACCCGCCTGCCAGACCAATCAGAATACCCAGCCCGAACTGCTGTAACAGATGCGCGACAAACAGCCAGCTCAGCCCGGCTTCATGCTGCTGGATCATCTCAATCAGCGTGATGGTCAGAAACACCGCCATCGGGTCGTTGCTGCCGGATTCAATTTCCAGCGTCGAGCCGACACGTTCGTTAAGCCCCTTGCCGCCGAGCAGGGAAAATACCGCGGCGGCATCGGTGGAGCCGACTATCGCGCCAATCAGCAACCCTTCAATCAGATTAAGGTGAAACAGCCAGGCCGCCATCATGCCGGTCAGCCCGGAGGTGATCAGCACGCCTACTGTCGCCAGCGACAACGCCGGGCCAAGGGCGACGCGAAACGAGCTGGCCTGAGTGCGCATCCCGCCGTCAAGCAGGATCACCGCCAGCGCGAGGTTACTGATCATGTAGGAGAAGGGGTAGTTGTCGAAAGGGATGCCGCCGATGCCATCGACACCCGCCAGCATGCCAATCGCAAGGAAGATAACCAGAATCGGGATACCAAGACGTGAAGAAAATGAACTTAATAAAATACTGCAGGTTACTAAAACAGAACCCAGAATAAACAGACTAATAACCGCCCCGGCGTCCAATGTTCACGATCTCCTCTACCGCATGATGTACGTTACAAAACGTTATCATATTTAGTACGTGAACAATGGACTAATAAGAGCTATGAATTTATTTTTCTTCTTTCAGCACCGGATGGCCGGAGAGTGTCAGCGTGGTGGACGCCGCGGTATTGACCAGTTTGCCATGTGCACCGAGCGGTAACGTCACCGTCCGCGCTTCATGACCGAAATCCAGACCGGTGATCAGCGGAATATCCAGCCGCGAACGCAGATAGCGATACATCGTTTCCAGACTGTAGCCGTTATCGTAATCGTTCGGCTCTGCGCCGCTGAAGCTGCCGAGGAGCAGCGCGCGCTGGCGGGACAGAATACCTGCATGCAGCAGTTGTAACAGCAGACGCTCGACGCGGAACGGATGTTCGTTGATATCTTCCAGCACCAGGATCCCGTCGCGGATGTCCGGCATCCACGGCGTGCCGAGAAGCGTATTGAACATCGCCAGATTGCCACCCCACACGGTGCCTTCCACCCGGCACTGCGGCCCGTCACCGGCCCATTCGAGGGTGAACGACGGATTTTTCAGTGCCTGCCAGAAATGGTGTTCGGTAAATTCATTGACGGATTCCGCGCCAAAATTGCCCGCCAGCATCGGGCCGCTGAAGGTAATGACATTGCCGAGCGCCAGCAATCCCATCTGAATGACGGTGAAATCGCTGTGGCCGCAGATAAGCAAGGGGTCCTGTTGCTGCCGCGCGATGAGCGCGGGCCAGTCGATCGCGTCCAGCAGGCGGCTCGCGCCATAGCCGCCACGTACGGCCAGGACAATACGATTGTTGCCCGTCAGCGTGGCGAGGGCGTTGATATCGTTCAGACGCTCGGCATCAGTACCGGCAAAACGCTGGTCGCGGCGAGGAATAACCTGCTGATGCTCCACCCGGTGTCCGGCCTGCTCAAGGCGCGTTACGCCACGCGCGGCAGCCGTCTGGTTAATGCAGTAACCGGAAGGGGCGATCAGATGAAACAGACTCATGCTAATTCCTTGCATACAATGAAAAAGGTATCATGCCGCCTGAACCAGTCGTTGTCACCTTCAGCGGCACACTTCAGCTAAAAGGATAGATGCGTGAAATTGAGATGGGTCGTTTTTTTATTTGTCTTGCTTGCCGGATGTAGTTCAAAGCAGGATTACCGCAATCCCCCCTGGAATGCTGAAGCGCCGGTGAAACGGGCGATGCAGTGGATGCCGATCAGCGAAAAAGCCGGTGCGGCCTGGGGCGTCAGCCCGCGTCTCATTACGGCGATCATTGCCGTGGAGTCGGGCGGCAACCCGGAACTGGTGAGTAAATCCAACGCGGTGGGGCTGATGCAATTAAAAGCCTCCACCGCCGGGCGTGAAGTCTACCGCTACATGGGCTGGAAAGGGCAACCCTCGACCAGCGAGCTGAAAAACCCGGAACGCAATATCTCGATGGGGACCGCGTACCTGAGCATTCTGGAACATGGCGTGCTGGCGGGGATTAAAGATCCTGAAGTGATGCAGTATGCGCTGGTGGTGTCGTATGTTAACGGCGCGGGCGCGTTGCTGCGGACGTTCTCGTCTGATCGTAAAGACGCGATTGATGAGATTAACGACCTCGACGCGGATGAGTTTTTTGAACACGTTGTCAAAAACCACCCCGCGCCGCAGGCGCCTCGCTATATCTGGAAAGTCCAGCAGGCGATGGATGCGATGTAGTTTGCGATATAGTTAAAGCACGTTACGGGCGCGTTCGCGCGCCTCACGCTCCAGGGCGAAGATAATGCGCTGGAGCGTACGCTCCGCCGCCGGGTTGACGTTCAGAAAGCGAAAACTCAGGCGCGGGGTGCTGATGGTTTCGTTTTTGCTGTCGACCACTTTGCGCTCGGTGATGGCAATCAACTGCGCATCAAACTGAAATTTCCCCCAGTCTCCCATATCCAGCTCAAGCTGCGGGATTTGCATGCCGACCTGCAGACCCGCCGTGGTTTTGCCTTCCAGTAACG
Source organism: Trabulsiella odontotermitis (assembly GCF_001297775.1). Classification (GTDB taxonomy): domain Bacteria; phylum Pseudomonadota; class Gammaproteobacteria; order Enterobacterales; family Enterobacteriaceae; genus Trabulsiella; species Trabulsiella odontotermitis. The sequence continues at coordinate 191,468 of NZ_LIFX01000013.1, forward strand.
CCCCCATGCCGCCGAGCGAAAGATCACACAGGCGGCAGCGCAGTTCGCTGTTATCCGGCAGCCGCACCGTGCAGAGATACACCGGTTGCATAGGCGCTGAGATGCGGAAAAATTCTCTGCGCTGCACAAACCACAGCGACGATGGCACCGGTGCGGTGAACGCCGGGAGCGACAGATAGTCGATGGTGTCAAGTTTCGGCAGGGTGAATTCGACTTTCGCCCCTTTGGTTTCCGCATCAATCAGGAAGTTTTCCGCGCGCTGTGCGCCCCGGTTTTCCTGTTCCTGACTGCCGAAGTCGATGATCAACTGTTCTGCCGTAACCGCCAGAATGCGGCTGATGAACTGACCGGAGGCCCAGGAGACGCGAAGCGGGACCTGATCGCTGTGCAGATCGCGAAGGACGTTTAATACTGCCAGCGGACTCTCTTTCAGGAATTGCTCGTTATAGTGACTCACACCAAATCGCTCCAGATGACAGGTTGTCGCATCGTTATCGGCACCCGTCGGGGGAACTTAAGACAAATAAGTGGAAAAAGTGAAATTCGATAAAAAAATGCGAGGCTGGCGGGATATTCCAGTGCAATTACCTATACTTGAACCATTGAGGCAGGCGTTTTTGACCTGCATCTGACCGGGTTTTCCTGGAGGTGGTTATCATGGGCATTATTACCTGGATTGTGTTCGGACTTATCGCGGGGGTTATCGCCAAACTGATTATGCCGGGGCGGGATGGTGGGGGATTTATACTCACCTGCATTCTCGGGATCGTCGGTGCGGTGGTGGGTGGCTGGTTAGCCACTATGTTCGGTCTCGGAGGCAGCATTACAGGCTTTAATCTGCACAGCTTCCTGGTGGCCGTTGTCGGCTCCATCGTCGTCCTGCTGGTGTTCCGGCTGCTACGGCGGGAATAATCAGAATGAATGTGAACGGGCAGCCAGTGGCTGCCCGTTTTTTATGGCTACTGTGCTGCGGCTGCAGCCGGTTTTTCCGCCGGTGCAGCAGGGCGCGTTTGCGGAACGCTGTCGCACGGTTTTTCTTTCGGACAGACCAGATCCAGCATTTTCAGTGTGACGCCGTTGGTCCAGCCGAAACCGTCCTGCAGCGGATATTCTCCGCCACCACCACCTGTACCGGTTGAGGTGATGTCGTATTTCTCGACCAGCTTCTGCTCGCGATCATAGGTATGCTGAACGTTGGTCAGGAAGCGCCAGGTCACGTCCATAGCGATTTTATCCTGGCCGTAATTCTGCAAACCCTCGGTCGCCACCCACTGCAACGGCGCCCAGCCGTTTGGCGCATCCCATTGCTGACCGCTGTTCACCGTGGTGGTGCTGATCCCACCCGCTTTCAGCAGATTGCGCTCGGCGGCGGTCGCCACTTTAGCCGCCCGTTCGCGGGACGCGGCATTAACGAACAACGGGTACAGCGCCGCGGCGGTCAGCTGATTACGCACCTTGTGGCTTTTCAGATCGTAATCGGCATACCAGCCCTCTTTTTCATTCCACAGGTATTTTTCCATGGCGCTCTGGCGGGCGCTGGCGAGGGATTCATAACGCGCGGCTTTGTCGTTATCACCCGCGGCTTTGCTGGCAGCGGCGATCATTTTCTCCATTTTGAACATCAGGGCGTTGAGATCGACCGGCACGATGCTGGTGGTACGAATGGTGCCGAGTTGCTGCGGGTTGTCCATCCAGCGGGAGCTGAAGTCCCAGCCGGAAGCGGCAGCCGAACGCAAATCGCGGTAGATCTCGGTAGCCGGGCGGTTAGGATTGCTTTTCGCCGTATTGACATCATCCAGCCACGATTCCGGGCGCGGTGTATCGCGATCGTCCCAGTAGCGGTTGAGCAGCGAGCCATCTTCCAGTTTAACGACGCGTTTACTGGCCTGACCCGATTGCAGCGTATCGGCGCCTTCCATCCAGTAAGCATGCTCTTTTTCCATCTGCGGCAGGTATTTCTTCAGTGCATCGTCGCCGTCGTGCGTCGCCAGCAGTTCCACCATCAGAGAGAAGAAGGGCGGCTGTGAGCGGCTCAGATAGTAGCTGCGGTTACCGTTCGGAATGTGCCCCCAGGCATCCAGCTCATACGCGAAGTTATCGACCATATCTTCGATCTTGTCCCAGTGTTCGCTTTCCGCGAGACCGAGCATGGTGAAGTAGCTGTCCCAGTAATAGACTTCACGAAAACGCCCGCCGGGCACCACGTACGGCTTCGGCAGCGGGAGCAGGGAATCCCATTTTTCAGCGCTGTCGGTGGTGCGCGTTAGCACCGGCCATAATCCGTCAATGTGCTCGCGCAGGGTCTGATCCTTCGGCGGCACATACGTTTCTTTCTCTTGTGGCAGGGTGAAGTTCACATCAACAAAATGGCGCAGGTCAAAACTGGTCTGGCTTTTTTGCATCCGGTAATCCGCGAGGATCATCAGTGGATCGCTCTTCGGTATAGCGTCGGCAAAGGTTTTCTGGTCGGGGAACAGTTTTGCGCTCTGAATGTCGTTAAACAACGGTCCCAGCAGGATATCCGGCGGCGGCGTCGGTGCTGCAGGCGCGTCTTGTGCCAGTGCTGAGAAAGTTGTCATGCTCAAAAGCGCACCACCGAGCGCCATCCGCAGCGCGAATGCGATAGCCTCCGGGCGGCGCAGTGCAGATATCGTCATCGTTAGTCTCCTGTCATAGGCTGAATAGTCTGACCGCTGGGATCAACCCTCTGAAAACCTTAGACGAATTTCCGCCTTCGCGTCGGGCTTAATTATCATTTTGCGGATTTCCGGACACTTTACCGTGGCGAAGACGCAAAACCGCTGCGGATACGAGTGAACAGGATGTTATCATTGCCGCCAGCCCGCTGGCGCAACCCGCCGGGGACTCCTTTTCCTCTATTGAGAATATTGCCGTGACCTCTTTTGCTGAATTAAACGCCCTTCCTGCGGAACAACTCGCCAACCTTAACGAACTGGGTTACCAGACCATGACCCCGGTACAGGCGGCATCGCTTCCGGCGATCCTGGCAGGGAAAGATGTCCGGGCGCAGGCGAAAACCGGTAGTGGCAAAACCGCCGCGTTCGGGCTTGGTCTGCTTCAGCATATTGATGCCAGCCAGTTTCTCACTCAGTCGCTGGTGTTGTGCCCGACCCGCGAACTGGCCGATCAGGTGGCGAAAGAACTGCGCCGTCTGGCGCGCTATATGCCCAATATTAAAGTGCTGACGTTATGCGGCGGACTGCCGTTCAGCGTGCAGCGCGATTCGCTGACTCATGCGCCGCACATTATTGTGGCGACGCCCGGACGACTGCTCGACCACCTGAAAAAAGAGACCGTGAGCCTGGCGGGATTACAGACGCTGGTGCTGGACGAAGCTGACCGGATGCTCGACATGGGGTTTGCCGACGCCATTGACGACGTGATTGCATACGCGCCGATGAAGCGCCAGACGCTGCTCTTTTCCGCTACCTGGCCTGCCGCGATTGCCGCCATCAGCGGACGTATTCAGCACGAGCCGCTGACGGTTGAAATCGACACCGTCGACGAACTGCCTGCGGTCGAGCAACTGTTTTTTGAAGTGTCGCGCGGCGGCAAGCTCAGCCTGTTGCAGAAACTGCTGAGCCAGTATCAGCCCGCCTCCTGTGTGGTGTTCTGCAATACCAAAAAAGACTGTCAGGCCGTGTACGATGCGCTGACCGCGAGCCAGCAGAGCGTGCTGGCGTTGCATGGCGACATGGAACAGCGCGACCGTGATCAGACGCTGGTTCGCTTTGCTAACGGCAGTTGCCGGGTGCTGGTGGCGACTGACGTTGCCGCGCGCGGTCTGGATATCAAAGCTCTTGAGATGGTGATCAACTATGAGCTGTCGTGGGATCCGGAAGTACACGTTCACCGCATCGGCCGCACCGCGCGGGCAGGGGAAAGCGGGATGGCGATCAGCTTCTGCGCCCCCGAAGAAGCACAGCGTGCTAACGTGCTGGAAGAGATGCTGAATATCAAACTCCGCTGGCAGCCCGTGCCAGCAGGCATCAGCATCGCGCCGCTCGAGGCAACCATGGAGACGCTGTGTATTGATGGTGGTAAAAAAGCCAAAATGCGCCCCGGCGATATTCTTGGCGCGCTGACCGGTGATATGGGGCTTGATGGCGCAGACATCGGCAAAATCGATATTCACCCGATCCACGCGTTTGTGGCAGTGAAGCGTTCGGTTGCGCGCCATGCCTGGAAACAGTTACAACAGGGCAAGATTAAAGGTAAATCGGTGAAAGTGCGGTTGCTGAAATAATCTCTTGTCTTGCTGTGCGACAGGCACAATCACCTGTAACAGTGATTGTGCCCGCAGCGTCTTTCTTAACTCAGTAATAGCCCAGCAATTTCCACCACAGCATGCCGACAATAAAGGTCAGCACGACGTTAAAGGTGACCACCGCCAGGTTGATTTTGTAGAAGGTTGCCCGGTCGAAATAGCCCTGCCCATAGTAAATCGGGCCCGGACCACCGCCATATTCCGTATTCCCCCACATCAGGTTACTGAAAATACCGAAGCAGATCGCAACCATCATCGGCGGTGCGCCTGCGGCGATAGCTGTCGCGACGAATGGTGCGTACAGCGCTGCCACGTGCCCGGAGGCGGTGGCGAACAGATAGTGAACGTAGATGTACAACAGTCCGAGGATGACAAACGCCGTCATCGGGCCAAAACCCTGAATCGCGCCGTCTAACTGCTGCGTCATCCATTTGATAAAGCCCAGCCCCTCAAGACCGCTGGCAAGACTGATGATCACGCTGAACCAGATGACCGTATCCCAGGCGGCGTGATCGCCGAGCAACGCTTTCCAGTCCACGGCGCGGGTGGCGAACAGATACGCCGCCAGACCCAGACCGACCGCCGTCGCCGACAGGCCAGTGATCAGACTGGTTCCCCAGCCAATCAGGGCGAGAATAAAGCCAATGGCGACTTTCTTCTCTGCACTGCTCATCGCCCCCAGCGCCTGCAACGAGCGCTTGCCCATCTCTTTAGCTTCCGGTGTTTTTTTCAGTTCCGGATTCAGCAGCTTATAGATAAGCAGCGGCGCTAACATGAAGCAAACCATCGCAGGAACCACTGCCGCGACAAACCAGCCGCCCCAGGAGATCTCAATCCCCAGCGTTGATTTTGCCAGGCTGCCGACCAGTGGGTTCGCCGCCATCCCGGTCAGGAAGATGGCGCCGGTGATTGGCGTGAACTGGAAACAGACCATGGTTAAAAAGTTGCCGATGCGTTTGCCGGTTTCACCGGGTGCGGAGCCGAGTACATCGTTAATCGAACGGGCGATCGGGAAGATAATTCCCCCGGAACGCGCCGTCACCGATGGCATGGCAGGCGCCATGATCAAATCCGACACACCGAGTGAATAGGCGATCCCCAGACTGCTTCCGCCAAACATCGACAGCATTTTGTACGCGATGCGCTTACCCAGACCGGAGGTGACAAATCCCAGCGACAGTACATAGGCACAGAAAATCAGCCATACCGTACCGTTAGCAAACCCCGACAACGCCTTTGCTTCCGGCAGGGTCTTACTGAAAATTACCACGCAAATCGAGATAAGCATCACCGCCCCGGACGGCAACGGCTGCGTCAGAATTGCCGCAATGGTGGCGGCAAAAATGGCAAACATATGCCATGCCTGCGGTGTTAAACCTTCCGGTACCGGACAGAGCCAGATAATGGCACCGATGGCCAACGGCACACCGAAGGCAATGATGGATTTTCCCCTGGATGAAACAGATGACATGATCATCTCCTCGTGCAAATGGTCATTGACCTGGATTAGTGGCGTCCGGCTGATTTCGCGAGCACCTGATCCACCATCTGCGGCGCCATCCCCAGATAATTCGCCGGGTCAGTCAGGCGTTCAATCAGTTGTGGATCCAGACGGCTTGAGACGCCAGGCATGGCGTTGAGCACGTCCGCCAGGCGACCGCCTTTTTCATTCACCACGCGACAGGCGTCGTACACCACGTCATGCGCATCCTGACGACCAATGTAAGGGGCCAGTCCCATCATGACGGCTTCAGCCACGATAAGTCCTTTGGTCATATCAAGGTTTCTGGCCATCGCTTTCTCATCAACGATTAAGCCATCAAGCATGAATTTCGCCTGATGCAGCGCCCCGGCGGCGAGCACAAAGCTCTCCGGGATGGCGATCCATTCGGCATGCCACGGACCGGTCGCACGTTCGAGATCCTGTACCATCGCGTCGAGCATCAGCCCGGCGTGCTGGCGAACCCCTTTCGCGCAGGCCAGCATCAGTTCGCTGGAGATCGGGTTGCGTTTCTGCGGCATGGTGCTGCTGGCACCGCGGCCTTTCACGAACGGCTCGTACAGTTCGCCAAATTCGTTGGCGGCAAGCAGCATCACGTCATAGGCAATTTTGCCGAGCGAGCCGGTGATCACGCCAAGCAGGTTCACCGCTTCTGCAAAACCGTCGCGTGCGACGTGCCAGGTGGAGGCGGGAACGCCGAGACCCAGCTCTTCCATCATTGCTTTTTGCACGGCGAGGCCTTTATCGCCCAGCGACGCCAGGGTGCCTGCCGCACCAGCGAATTCCCCTACCAGTACGCGGGGGCGCGCCTGCTCCAGTCGTTCGGCGTGACGATCAAACATGTCCAGCCAGATAGCTGCTTTATAGCCGAAGGTGATTGGAAGTGCCTGTTGCAGATGGGTACGACCCGCCATCGGCGTGTCACGGTAGCGCTGTGCCAGCCCGGCGAGAATGCTGCGTAGTTCGCGGATGTCGGCGTCGATGAGATCAAACGCGTCGCGGATTTGCAGGACGACGGCGGTGTCCATGATGTCTTGTGTGGTGGCGCCCCAGTGGACGTAGCCACCCGAAGCCCCGGCCTGTTTTGAGATCTGATGCACCAGCGGAAGGATCGGATAACCGACGATCTCGGTCTCATGACGCAGCAGGTCAAAATCCAGCGTATCGGCGTTACACTTTTCAGCGATTTCTGTGGCCGCATCCTGCGGGATAACGCCGCAGCGCGCTTCGGCTTTCGCCAGCGCCACTTCTACCTCAACGTATTTGCGGATAAGTTCGTGATCGTCAAAGATGGCGCGCATTGCCGGGGTACCAAAAGAATCCCTGAACAGGACGGAATCTAATACTGTGGATGCCATAAAACCCCCTTTTGAGTGGGATAGTGATAGACTGCCGGTCAGCCGATATCCAGACGACAACCCGGCATGCTCCTTGCGGCACGCTAAATGTCTGGACATTGCTATAATGTACGTACATTTAGAATGTACGTACATTTTATAATGACCGTACATTTGGAAGGGAAGTTCTCATTCCTGCTTTTGTGATAACGATCGGTAATTTAGAAGAACAATGGCGATGAAAGAGTCTCTGTACCAACGTATTGCCCGTGAGCTGGCGGCAGATATCGCGTCCGGCAAATACCCTGCGGGCTCGCAGTTTCCGACGGAAAAAGAGCTATGCGAAGCCTATCTGGTCAGCCGTCACACCGTGCGTGAAGCGCTGCGAAGCCTGACGGAGCAGGGGCTGATTTCGCGACGTAAAGGGGCGGGGACGCACGTCTCCGACAAGCCTGATGAGAATTCACATGACCATCCGCTGGCCTATCTGGAAGATTTGCTGGTACTGGCCCGCAACAACCTGCGGGTGGTGAAAAAGGTCGATGAGATTGTGGCAGACATCGAACTGGCGCAGGTCATCGGTTGCCCGCCAGGATCACGCTGGTTGCATATCGCCAGTATTCGTGAAGACGCCCAGAAACGCGATGCGCCGATTTGTTGGACTGACAGCTACGCCAGCACGACCTACAGCAAACTGCGCCAGTTGGTCCGCAGCGATCCCCATGCGCTGATTAGCGATCTGATCGAAGAGCACTACGGCATACGTAGTCAGGAAGTGCACCAGACCATCACCGCGGTCGGCGTACCGGCAAAAATGGCGAAGGTGCTGGGCGTGGAGACGGGTTCTCCGGCGTTGCGCATTGTGCGGCGTTATATCGACCGCCAGGGCGAGACCTTCGAAACCACTGTTTCCGTGCATCCCGCCGGGCGGTATACCTGTTCGCTGGTGCTGAAACATCTGTCGGCAGAGGAGTAGAAGAAAAACAGTGCGGGGTTCATTGAAAGCGAATTATTGTTCTATCCTTACCATCCCGGATCGCTGTCTTTTCATTCATTGAGGTTATCAACGCTATGCCAACACCTTCGCATGCGGTCGCCAGTGAACTGGGTCGCGTACTGGTTGAAAAGCAGTTGCAACTGGCTACGGCGGAATCCTGTACTGGCGGGCTGATTGCGTCGGCGTTATGCGCCGCCGACGATACCCCTTCGTTTTACGGTAGCGGGTTTATTACCTATACCGATGACGCCAAAATCACCATGTTGGGCGTTAATCGCGAGACGATACAGACGTTTACTGCGGTGAGCGAGCAGACGGTCAAAGAGATGGCCGTGGGGGCAAAACAGCGTTCAGGGGCGGATGTCAGTCTGGCGGTGAGCGGTTATGCCGGGCCGGACGGGGGAGAGGATGGAACGCCTGCCGGGACGGTGTGGTTTGCCTGGCAACTGGCGCAGGATGAGATCCATACCAGCGTCAGGCGTTTTGATGGTGACAGCGAATCGGTACTCGCACAGGCCACCAGTTACGCCATGGCGGCGCTGATATTATTACTGGCTGAGTATGTGTAATCCGCTGTCCTGCTAAAAACCACGCCGGAGCGTGGTTTTTTTATCGCTTAACTGTCGTGTCGGGCCATCAGTTGCGCCAGATCCACCAGGCGATTTGAGAATCCCCATTCGTTGTCATACCAGGCGAGGATTTTGACCATATTGCCGCCAATCACCAGTGTCGACAGACCATCAATGATCGACGAACGCGGATCGCCCTGGTAATCGCTGGAAACCAGTGGTTCGTCACTGTAGCCCAGTATCCCTTTCAGCGGCCCGGAAGCGGCGGCATTGCGGAAGGCGTTGTTGACTTCTTCTGCCGTCACATCACGCTCCAGCGTCACGGTCAGGTCGACGATCGACACCACCGGCACCGGCACACGCAACGAGTAACCCGTCATTTTGCCATCCAGTTCGGGGATCACTTTCCCCAGCGCTTTAGCGGCACCGCTGGAGTAGGGCACAATCGACAGCGCGGCGGCACGCGCACCGCGTAAATCTTTTTCCGGCTGATCGTGCAGCGCCTGGCTGTTGGTATAGGCGTGAGTGGTGTTCATCAGGCCGTGCTTAATGCCGAAATGCTGATGAAGAACCTGTGCGGCAGGCGCGAGGCCGTTGGTGGTGCAACTGCCGTTGCTGACAACGTAGTGTTTTTGCGGATTGTACAGGCCGTCGTTGACACCCATCACAATCGTCAGGTCGTCGTTTTTGCCCGGCGCGGAGATGATGACGCGTTTCGCACCACCATGCTCAATATGCACTGCCGCTTTCTCACGTTCGGTAAAGAAACCGGTCGCTTCGATAACAATATCCACGCCGACATTCCGCCACGGAATATTTGCCGGGTCGCGTTCGCTGAACACGGTAATTGACTGACCGCCAACACGCAATTGCCCTTCGGCGGCGGAAACCTCTTCCTTCAGCGTGCCGAGCAGTGAGTCGTATTTCAGCAGATGCGCCAGCGTTTTGCTGTCCGTCAGATCGTTAATCGCCACGATCTGCAAATTGTCATTACCCAGCGCCGCGCGCAGCACGTTACGTCCGATCCTGCCGAAACCATTAATACCGATCTTAACCATGATCAACTCCTCAAGTGTTGTCTCTGGCTTTACTGTAGGGGGCGGTGGTTTTGGCGTAAATGACAAATAAGGATCACTTTACGCCATTTTGCGGATGTGAAAGCGCTGGCGGTATTCACCTGGCGTCAGGTTGAGCTGCTTTTCGAACAGGCGACGCAGGTTGATGCTACTGCCAAAACCGGTCTGTTCGGCGATTTTATCCAGCGTATCGCTGGATTGCTCAAGCCTTTGCCGGGCGGCGGCGAGACGGGTTTCGGCGACATAACGCGCGGGTGAGGCGCCGGTTTCGCGCGTAAACACACGGGTGAAATTACGCGGGCTCATGGCGACTTTCTCCGCCAGTTTCTCCACGCAGAGGTCAGCGGTGATGTTGTCGAGGATCCACGTCAGCAACTCGTTAATCGGCCCTGAACCGCTGGTCTGCGTAAGATTGAAGCGGCTGAACTGCATTTGCCCGCCGGGGCGGCGAAGGTACATCACGAAATCCTGCGCGATGTCGCGGGCGAGGCTGAACCCGTAATCTTCTTCCACCAGCGCCAGCGTCAGGTCAAAACCGGAGCTGACCCCGCCGGAGGTCCAGATATTCCCGTCCTGAATGTACAGCGGCCCGCCTTCAACATTCACTTCAGGAAATGCCGCTTGCAGGGTGTCCAGCAGCCGCCAGTGCGTGGTGGCGCTCCTGCCGTTGAGCAGACCGGTTTGCGCCAGCAGCAGTGCGCCGCCGCAGATGGACGCAATGCGGCGGGCATGCGGAGCGGCGAGGCGCAGCCAGTCGACAACCGCTGTGCCTTCCAGCGCATTCTGGCCTCTGCCGGTAATAATGATGGTATCGAGCGGCTCGCGCGGGTCCAGTTCATGGAGACGGTGATCGGCCAGCAGGTTCAACCCGGACTGGCCGTGGATTACCTGGTGCGGCTGCGTGGTGGCGAGAGTGACCTGATAACGCGGATGCGTTAACCCTTCCGTTTGCAGCTGGTTAGCCTGCGTCAGAATGTCGGCGATCCCGGCAGATTCAAACAGCATCCCGCCATCAGGGACAATAATAAGGATTTTCTTCATGTCCTGAAAAGTAAACCTTTGACAGAATAAGTCAACCCAAAACGTGGTTCGTGCCAGTCAACACATACCCCTGTTCTTATTTATTATGTGAAAAAACCTTTTCTCCGGCGAAGAGGTATCTTAAATCCTTCTTCTTTTTCTGAAACGCAGGCATATCCGGCTTGTAATATTATTGGTTTTTGGTGCTAAATATTTTAAATGCCATCATTTAATTTATTTTATACTGCGGGAATCTTATATCTGGAGCATTAATCTGGTCGGATGATTAAGGTCATTTCATTTGCCTCAATGATTCAAACATGGAGAATTAATCCCTATTCGATGGCTTACTTTATTGTGAAAGATATAAGTATGAAATATTTTAAATTAAGTACTACAGCATTGTTAATTAGTAGCATTCTGGTTGCAGGTACTGCTAATGCAGAAATTAATAATGAAGATGGTGTTATTTCCGGGAGTGGTATTATAGACGCTGGTGGCGTTTATAATATTATCGGCACCATAGGTGAAAATAATACTATTTCTGTTGCGAATAATGGCAGCGTCACCGTAAATCATAATGGTGGCTCACCGATGGTCTATGGCTTTGGTGAGCTTGAAGAAGGCGATTTTCTGCTGACCAGCGGCTCCGTTGTGGTCGGTAACAGCGGTAAGATTGACCTGGGCTCAGGCTCTACAGTGAATACCGTTTATGGGGATCTGATCGAAGGCGTTTACCCTTCACGGCCAGACATCGCACTGGATCAGGACTATGCGTTTGTATTTGGTGTGGGCGTCGTTGAAGCTGGCGGAAGTAGTGATGCTTACTTTGCGAAAGCCGGGAATATTACCGCAGATGATCTCACTGTGAATATCAGCCACCAGCGTGCTGATAAATTTGTCGTCGGTATTCATGGCGATAAAGCGACAGCAACACTGGATTTTACCGGTTTAACCACGGTGAATTCCACCGCACTCGCTGAAAAAGGCAAAGCGTTTGGTATTTATGCAAAAAATGGTACGCAGGTTACTGCCGAAGATTTAAATCTGACCAGCAAAGGTCGGGAATATGCCGTGGGCATCGCTTCTGAATCCGAGCAGGAAAATGCCCGTTCACTCGTTGTTTATAACAATGCCGTGGTTAACTCTACTGCTGATGAGTATGCCGATGGTATCAACACGACTGGTGGTGACATTGAAGCGCTGGGAGATACGCAGGTGACTGTCACCGTTAATCAGACCGGTGGTGTGACGTCAGGGATCTGGGTATCCGACGGGCAGTACGGCATCGATGTAGATTCACATTTCACGGCGAAAGGTAAAACCTCTCTGGTATTAAACGCCGGGGCTGATGGTACGGTCCTTCATGGGGCAGAATCGATGGGTTCGTCAGAATTAACCACCAACGATCTGACCATTGTGATGGACAGTCAGGGGCACCAGCAAACTGAAGGCACAGGTTTACTTGCGACAAAAGAAGACGCGCAGGCTCCGGGACGCGTGGTGATCAATGGCAAACTGAACATTGATGCCACGGATACTACCCGCAATGGCACCTGGCACTACATTCAGGCAGATAACGGTGGTGACATTGCGCTGAACGGTGAAATTCAACTGGGCACGAACTACAACGATCCGGATGCCACGGCGATCCTGGCGGAAAACGCGGATTCGCGCGTCACGACGACAGCGCAGAAAATGCAGGTCGTCGGTACCGTTGAAGCGAAAGATTCCGCGCTGATTGAGTTGAACGCTAACAATGGTTCCCGTTTTGTCGGCGGCTTTTTGACCAGCAGCGATGCCGAAAGCAACCTGTCGCTGGCGGATAGCTCTGTCTGGGATATGACGAAAGATTCTCAACTGACCAACCTGACGTTAACTGCATCGACGCTGAATTTCCTGCATACCGCGGCTCAGAGCCAGAAAATGACGCGCAATGCGGCAACGTTTAAGACGCTGACGGTGGACAACGATTACGCGGGCAACAACGGCAATCTGGTGATGAACACGCAGCTTGGCGATGACAGTTCACCAACCGACCGCCTGATTGTTAATGGCAACACCAGCGGCACCACCAATGTGACGGTGCTGAACGCAGGCGGCACAGGCGGCCTTACTACCGACGGTATTGAACTGATCACCGTTAACGGCACTTCCGCAGGCGAATTCAAGCAGACCGGGCGTATCGTGGCCGGGGCCTATGACTACACCCTGCAACGTGGCGCGGGTCAGGACGCGACGAACTGGTACCTGAGCAGCGCGCTGTCCCCGGAAGATCCGGTTGACCCAATTGATCCCGTTGACCCGGTTGATCCACAAGACCCGACCGACCCTGTCGTGCCGCAGAAACCGGCTCAGCCGACAGAGCACGCTGTACGTCCGGAAGCCGGTCTGTATGCGATGAACCTGCAGGCGGCCAACAACCTGTTTACCACCCGTCTGCATGACCGTCTCGGTGAGACGCACTACGTTGACGCGCTGACCGGTGAAACTGCGGTGACCAGCATGTGGCTGCGCAACGTCGGCGGGCACACCCGTCAGAAAGACAGCAGTGGTCTGGTGAACATGCAGAGCAACCGCTATGTGATGCAACTGGGTGGCGATATCGCGCAGTGGAGTTCTGACGAGGCTGACCGTTATCACCTCGGTGTGATGGCCGGTTATGCCAACCAGAAGAGCCGAGCGGTCAACCATCGTAACAGCAACCACGCCACCGGCAGCATCGACGGTTACAGCGTCGGCGTCTACGGCACGTGGCTGCAGGATAACGACACGCTGGAAGGCGCATATGTTGACAGCTGGGCGCAGTACAACTGGTTCGATAACACCGTGTCCGGTGATGACGTTGCGGCGGAGTCGTACAAATCCAAAGGCTTCACGGCGTCTGTGGAATCCGGCTATACCTGGAAACTGGCAGACATCAGCGAACGTAACGCGCTGTACATCCAGCCGAAAGCGCAGGTCACCTGGATGGGCGTGAAAGCGGATTCGCATAAAGAAACCAACGGCACCCGTGTCGAAGGCAATGGTGACGGCAACATTCAGACCCGCGTTGGCGTGCGTCTGTACGGCCACGGCCACAACAAACTGGACGATGGTAAAGGCCGCACCTTCCAGCCGTTCGTGGAAGCCAACTGGATCCACAACAGCAAGGACTTTGGTGTGTCGCTGAACGGTCAGCAGGTAGAGCTGGCAGGCGCCCGCAATATTGGTGAACTGAAAGCCGGTGTTGAAGGTCAACTGACGAAGAACGTCGCCCTGTGGGGTAACGTTGGTCAGCAGGTTGGCGACAAAGGCTACAGCGATACCGCTGC
>NZ_LIFX01000014.1 GCF_001297775.1 Trabulsiella odontotermitis
TGCGATGACTGGATCTGCTGGAAGAAGTCGTTGCCTTTATCATCCACCAGGATGAACGCCGGGAAATCTTCCACCTCGATTTTCCAGATAGCTTCCATCCCCAGTTCCGGGTACTCCACACACTCCAGGCTCTTAATGCTGCCCTGCGCCAGTACCGCTGCCGGACCACCGATGCTGCCAAGATAGAAACCGCCGTGCTTATGGCACGCGTCGGTCACCTGCTGGCTGCGGTTGCCTTTCGCCAGCATGATCATGCTGCCGCCTTCCGACTGAAGCTGATTCACGTAGGAATCCATCCGCCCTGCGGTGGTTGGCCCCAGCGAGCCGGAAGCATACCCTGCCGGGGTTTTGGCCGGACCGGCGTAGTAGATAGGGTGATCCTTGATGTACTGCGGCAGCCCTTCGCCTTTATCCATCCGCTCTTTCAGCTTCGCGTGGGCGATATCGCGCCCGACGATAATGGTGCCGGTCAGCGACAGGCGCGTGGATACCGGGTACTGCGACAGTTGTTTGAGGATTTCATTCATCGGGCGGTTCAGATCCACACGTACTGCTTCACCCTCGCCCGCCTTACGCAGCGCTTCCGGGATGTATTTGCCCGGATTGTCTTCCAGTTTTTCCAGCCAGATACCGTGACGGTTAATCTTCGCCTTGATGTTGCGGTCCGCCGAACAGGAAACGCCCATGCCGACCGGGCAGGAGGCGCCGTGGCGCGGCAGACGGATCACGCGGATATCATGCGCGAAATATTTACCGCCAAACTGCGCGCCGAGGCCGAGGTTCTGCGCCTCTTCCAGCAACTCTTTTTCCAGTTGTACGTCGCGGAACGCCTGGCCGTGCTCGTTACCTTCCAGCGGCAGACCGTCATAGTATTTGGTCGAGGCGAGTTTGACGGTTTTCAGCGTGGCTTCCGCCGAGGTGCCGCCAATGACAAACGCAATATGGTACGGCGGGCAGGCCGCGGTCCCCAGCGTGCGCATCTTCTCAACCAGATAGTTTTTCAGTTTACCCGGCGTCAGCAGCGCTTTGGTTTCCTGATACAGATAGGTTTTGTTGGCCGAGCCACCACCTTTGGCGATGCAGAGGAATTTGTACTCGTCGCCGTCCACGCTGTAGAGGTCAATCTGCGCCGGCAGGTTGGTGCCGGTGTTAACCTCTTTATACATGTCCAGCGCGGCGTTCTGCGAGTAACGCAGATTGTCTTCGATATAGGTGTTGTACACCCCGCGGGCCAGCGCCGCTTCATCGCCGCCGCCGGTCCAGACGCGCTGGCCTTTTTTACCGGTGATGATGGCGGTGCCGGTGTCCTGACAGGTCGGCAGAATGCCCTTCGCGGCGATTTCCGAGTTACGCAGGAACTGCAGCGCGACGTATTTGTCGTTCTCGCTGGCATCCGGGTCGTTCAGGATATCGGCGACCTGCTGCTGATGCGCCGGACGCAACATAAAAGAGGCATCGTGGAAAGCGTGTTGCGCGAGGAGCGTCAGCGCCTGCGGGTCTACTTTGAGGATCTCCTGCCCTTCAAATTCTGCGACAGAGACATAATCGGGGCTGAGGAGATAGTATTCGGTGTCATCCTTTGCCAGGGGGAAAGGATCCTGATAATGAAAGGGTTTGTTCGACATTGTTCTCTCACTGACTACCGTGGCTATTTATGATTCAGGCAAATCGTCCATTTGCCCTGTAAAAAAGCGAGCCCCAATACTTTACACAATTTTTTAACAAAAACTGAGACTAATACGACTTTTTGTCGACGCTGGTTACTTCTGCCGGGTTTATTGCTTTAATAGAAGCAGATTAACCATATGAAAACAGGGCTTGATAATGCAAAAACTCGTCAACTCAGTGCAGAACTATGCCTGGGGAAGTAAAACTGCGTTAACGGAACTCTACGGCATCGCCAACCCGAATAACCTGCCGATGGCGGAGTTATGGATGGGGGCGCACCCGAAGAGCAGCTCGCAGGTGGAAGGCGCGGACGGTAAATTGCATTCGCTGCGTGAGATTATTGATGGTGATAAAGCCGGATTGCTCGGTGAAAAAGTCGCCGCCCGCTTTGGTGAACTGCCTTTCCTGTTTAAAGTGCTGTGCGCCGCACAGCCCCTCTCGATTCAGGTTCACCCGAACAAAAAAGCCTCTGAACTGGGCTTTGCGAAAGAGAACGCCGCCGGGATCCCCCTCGACGCCGCCGAGCGTAATTATAAAGATCCCAATCATAAGCCGGAGCTGGTGTTCGCGCTGACGCCGTTCCTCGCCATGAACGCATTCCGCGAGTTTTCTGAGATAGTCTCCCTGTTGCAGCCGGTATCCGGCGCCCATCCGGCGATCGCCCACTTCCTGCAATCCCCGGACGCTGACGGGCTGCGTCAGTTATTCGCCCGTCTGCTGGAAATGCAGGGTGACGAAAAAGCACGCGCGCTGGCGGTGCTGAAAGCGGCAGTCAACAGCCAGCAGGGCGAACCCTGGCAGACCATTCGCCTGATCGCAGAGTTTTACCCTGACGACAGCGGTCTCTTCTCGCCTCTGCTGCTGAATGTGGTGAAGCTGAATCCGGGCGACGCCATGTTCCTGTTTGCCGAAACACCGCATGCCTATCTGCAAGGCGTGGCGCTGGAGGTGATGGCAAACTCAGATAATGTCCTGCGTGCCGGGTTAACGCCGAAGTACATTGATATTCCGGAGCTGGTCGCGAATGTGAAATTCGTGGCGAAGCCTGCGACGGAGTTGCTGACGCAGCCGCAGAAACAAGGGCCGGAGCTGGACTTCCCGATCCCGGTCGACGACTTTGCTTTCTCGCTGCATGACCTGTCCGCGCAGGAAACCTCGCTAACCCAGCCAAGTGCCGCTATTCTTTTCTGCGTTGAAGGCGAAGCCGTGCTGAGCAAAGGCTCACAGCGTCTGGTACTGAGACCCGGTGAATCTGCGTTTGTCAGTGCCGCCGAATCGCCGGTCGCCATCAGCGGTACCGGGCGTCTGGCGCGGGTATTTAACAAGCAAAACTAAATACTGAAATTTAGTGGCAGTATTGCTAAGCTGCTGAAGATAGCTCATTCACACAGGCGGACGGTTCCGCCTGTTTTCATATCTTATGGACATTCATTATGAAAAAAAGTCTGATCGCGGCAGGTGTCATTGTCGCTTTGGGAGTGGTATGGACAGGCGGCGCCTGGTATACCGGTAAGCAGCTCGAAACCCATATGACCGACATGCTGGCGAAAGCAAACGCGCAAATTAAACGCACGTCGTCCGCAGCAGGTCTGGAACTGGTTCATCAGAATTACCACCGCGGTCTCTTTTCAAGCCAGCTCGATCTGGTGATCAAACCTGTCGACGGCGCGACGCAAGGCTGGCTGAAGCCCGGCCAGACAATCGTCATGAAAGAGAGCATTGATCATGGTCCTTTCCCGCTGGCGGCACTGAAATCGTTTAACCTGATGCCGATGATGGCCTCTGTGAAAACGGTGCTGGTGAATAACGCGGTGACCAAACCGCTGTTTGATCTGGCGAACGGTCAGTCTTTCGTTGAGTCAGATACCCGCATCAGCTACAACGGCGACACCCGTTCCCTGATCTCCCTGAAGCCACTGAATCGCGAAGCAGGTCAGGAAAAACTGTCGCTGAGCGGCGGTGAATTTACGTTTGATGCGGATCGTGACGGCACCGCGTTTGCGCTGTCCGGCTCTGTGCCAAGCGCCTTGATCGAGACCGTTAACGAAAACGGTATGCGGGTTAAGCTGACGCTGGATAACCTCACCACCGAAGGCGCCAGCAAGGTAGCCAGTTTCGACGAGTACGTGGGTAACCAGAAAATCGCCCTTGATAAGCTGGCGATCTCGATGGAAGGCGTTGACCTCGGGCAACTGGAAGGTCTGACGGTAGAAGGCCGCGCCGATCTGGCCGCTGACGGGAAAACCGTAAACAGCCAGATTGATTACACGCTTAACAGCCTGAAGCTGAAAAATCAGGATATGGGTAGCGGTAAGCTGACACTGAAAGTGGGCAATATCGACGGGGCTATCTGGCACGAATTTAACCAGACCTATAACGCGAAAGCCCAGAAAGTGTTGCAGGAGGCAGATCTTGCGAATAATCCGGAAGCGTACCAGCAACAGGCGGCAGAAGCGCTGCTCAGCTCGTTGCCGATCCTGCTGAAAGCCGAGCCGGTGATCACCGTCGCCCCGTTGAGCTGGAAAAACAGCAAGGGTGAAGCCACCTTTAATCTGTCGCTGTTCCTGAGGGATCCGGCGAAAACCACTCAGCCGCCGCAAACGCTGGCCGGTCAGGTGGATACGGTCGTGAAAAATCTCGATACCAAACTGGTGATCCCGATGGACATGGCGACCGAGTTCATGACGCAGTCTGCGGGCCTCGAAGGCTATAAACCGGAAGATGCGGCAAAACTGGCACAGCAGCAGGTGAAAGGCCTGTCGGCGATGGGCCAGATGTTCCATCTGACTACTGAAGAAAACAACAGCATCACCTCCAGCCTGCAATACACGGCGGGACAGGTAACGCTGAACGGTCAGAAAATGTCGCTGGAAGAGTTTGTCGGCATGTTTGGCGGGGTGCTGAATTTGCAGGCACCGGATGCGCCGCAAGAGTAATGCCCAGGCCCCTCACTTGAGGGGCTTTTTATTTTCGGGTTACCAGTCGCGGCGGCATGATGTGATTGCGCAGCGTAACCTGCCCGGTCTCGATGCGTTGCAGGATGCGTTCCGCAAGACTCTGCCCCATCTCTCGCGCCGGGATAGTCACCCAGGTCAACGGCAGATCGTCCAGCGCGGCATCCGGCACTTCGGCAAATGCCGCCAGCGTGACGCGCTGCTCAAAGTAGCTTTCCACGCTGTCCTCGCCGCTCTGTTTCCCCGCCCGCATTAAACCAAACCAGGCGCCCATCGCGATCACGCTGTTGTAACACAGCACAGCGGTGATCGTCGGATACTGGCGCAATAACCCGGTCATCACCTCGGAGGCCTGTTTCTGGCTTGACTCACACTCCAGCACCCAGTCACTGTGGAACGGTAAACCGTATTTCAGCAACGTAGCACAGTAGCCTCCGACGCGTTCGGCGCGGGTCAGAGAAGAACTCTGCCCGCCGAGCCAGGCGATACGCTGATGGCCGCGACGAATCAGATGCTCAGTGATGAGTTGAGCGGCCTGCATGTTGTCAGGGCGGATAAGATCAACCTCATCGAGATAACTGGCGCGGGAAGCAAACACCAGCGGCACACCTGCTTCTTCGGCGCGATCGCGCAGTTCCGCACCGCGATCGACAGAACCGGCGATGATCACCCCGTCGACGCCCTGCGATACCAGGGTTTCAAAACGCCGCAGCATATTTTCGCCATCAGGCCCGCTCTGGGTGAGGAACACCATCTTCCCCTGCGCTTCCAGCGCTTCGGTTAGCCCCGCCGTCAGCTCCGCATAAAACGGTGCCGAGAGATCACCAACAATCAGGCCAATCACCCCCGTCTGCCCGCCGCGCAGCGACGCCGCCTGACGGTTGCGCACAAACCCCAGTTGTTCGATAGCCTGGTTAACGCGTTCCCCGGTCGCCGACGAAATTCGCCCTTTCCCGCTCAATACCAGCGATACCGTGCTGACAGACACCCCTGCCGCCAGCGCAACATCGTTAATGGTGATCTTTTTTGCGATAGCCATGTATTGCGTCTGACTCCCTTTGCCGCAGCGATAAAACGTTTTATCTATTGAAGGTCTTTATAAACGTTATTATCCACTGATTATGTGATTTCTCTCGCACTAAAATTTGATAAAACGTTTTATCTTGCCGCTTCGTTACACCACACAGCTTATTTTTATAACAAGGAGTCGTTTTATGACGGCAAAAGCAGCACCAAAAATCACTCTGTGGGAGTTTTTTCAGCAGCTTGGCAAAACGTTCATGTTGCCTGTGGCGCTGCTCTCCTTCTGCGGCATCATGTTAGGGATTGGCAGCTCATTGAGCAGCCACGACGTCACCACCCTGCTACCCTGGCTGGACACGCCATTGTTACAGGCCATTTTCATCTGGATGAGCAAAGTCGGCTCTTTTGCCTTCAGCTTTCTGCCGGTGATGTTCTGTATCGCTATCCCGCTTGGGCTGGCACGTGAAAACAAAGGCGTTGCCGCGTTTGCCGGATTTGTCGGTTATGCGGTGATGAACCTTGCGGTGAACTTCTGGCTGACAGCGAAAGGCATTCTGCCGACCACCGACGCCGCCATTCTGAAAGCCAACAATATTCAGAACGTACTGGGGATCCAGTCCATCGACACCGGCATCCTCGGTGCGGTTATCGCCGGGATCGTGGTCTGGATGCTGCACGAGCGTTTTCACACCATTCGCCTGCCGGATGCGCTGGCTTTCTTCGGCGGCACCCGCTTTGTTCCGATCGTCACTACGGTGGTGATGGGCCTGGTCGGTCTGGTGATCCCGCTGGTCTGGCCGGTCTTCGCGATGGGCATCAACGCGCTCGGTCACGTGATCAACAGCGCAGGTGATTTTGGCCCGATGATTTTCGGTACCGGCGAGCGTCTGCTGCTGCCGTTTGGCCTGCACCATATTCTGGTGGCGCTGATCCGCTTTACCGAAGCGGGCGGTACCATGGACGTGTGCGGTCACACAGTTAACGGCGCGCTGACGATTTTCCAGGCGCAACTGAGCTGCCCGGAAACCCATGGTTTTGCGGAAAGCGCCACTCGCTTCCTCTCTCAGGGTAAAATGCCGGCATTCCTCGGCGGTCTGCCGGGCGCGGCGCTGGCAATGTACCACTGTGCCCGTCCTGAAAATCGCCATAAAATTAAAGGCCTGCTGATTTCTGGCGTGATCGCCTGCGTCGTCGGCGGTACTACCGAACCGCTGGAATTCCTGTTCCTGTTTGTGGCGCCGGTGCTGTATATCATCCACGCGCTGTTGACCGGTCTGGGCTTCACCATGATGGCGATCCTCGGCGTGACCATCGGTAATACCGACGGCAACGTGATCGATTTCGTGGTCTTCGGCATCCTGCATGGGCTGTCGACCAAGTGGTATCTGGTACCTGTAGTGGCGGCTGTCTGGTTTGCGGTGTACTACGGTATCTTCCGTTTTGCCATCACCCGTTTTAATCTGAAAACGCCAGGTCGCGACATCGACACCAGCCCGGTGGAAAAAGCGGTTGCGGGCGTGACGGGCAAATCGGGCTACAATGTACCGGCCATCCTGGCGGCGCTGGGCGGTGCGGAAAACATCGTCACGCTGGACAACTGCATTACCCGCCTGCGTCTGTCGGTCAACGACATGTCAAAAGTGGATGCGGCGGCGCTGAAAGCCAACCGCGCAATTGGCGTGGTTCAGCTTAACCAGCACAATCTGCAAGTGGTGATTGGCCCGCAGGTGCAGTCAGTGAAAGATGAAATGGCCATGCTGATGAATACCGTGCAGGCATAAAACGCCCTTTCCCCCTTCGGCAAGGAGGGGGAAACTGACGCATCTGCACAACGATTAAGGACGCTCTGATGTTTGATTTCTCCACTCCCGTCGACAGGCACGGTACCTGGTGCACGCAATGGGATTACGTCGCCGACCGCTTCGGTGCCGCCGATTTGCTTCCCTTCACCATTTCCGACATGGATTTCGCCACCGCGCCGTGCATTATTGACGCCGTCAGTCAGCGTCTCGCTCACGGCGTTTTCGGCTACAGCCGCTGGAAGAACGACGAATTTCTCGGCGCTATCGCCCACTGGTATGCCAGTCGTTTTCACAGCCAGATTGACCGTGAGTCCGTCGTTTACGGGCCGTCGGTTATCTATATGGTGTCCGAGATGATCCGCCAGTGGTCCGCGCCGGGCGATGGCGTGGTGGTGAACACCCCGGCATACGATGCGTTTTATAAAGCGATTGAGGGAAACCAGCGTCGCGTGGCCGCCGTGCCGTTAATAAAAAACGGCAACGACTGGCTCTGCGATATGGATCAACTGGAGCAGGTACTGTCGCAGCCGCAGAACACGCTGCTGTTATTGTGCAGCCCGCATAACCCGACCGGCAAAGTGTGGACTCGCGAGGAACTTGATACCATCGCGACGCTGTGCGAAAAACACAACGTTCGCGTTATCAGCGATGAAATCCATATGGATATGGTGTGGAGCAGTCATCCGCACATTCCCTGGTGTGACGTGGCCCGCGGGCCGTGGGCGCTGTTTACCTCCGGCTCAAAGAGCTTCAACATTCCGGCGTTTACCGGCGCATACGGGCTGATTGGCGATGCGACCTCGCGCGATGCGTATCTGCTGGCGCTGAAAGGTCGCGACGGGCTCTCTTCGCCTTCTGTGCCGGCGATTGTCGCGCACATTGCCGCCTACCGTGATGGCGCACCCTGGCTCGACGCCCTGCGCCCATACCTGCAGGACAACATGCGCTATATCGCCCGCGAGCTGAATCAGGCATTCCCGGAACTTCGCTGGCAGCCGCCGGAATCCACCTATCTGGCGTGGATCGATCTGCGCCCGCTGAATATTGATGACCGGGCATTACAGAAGCAACTTATCGAAACGCAAAAAGTGGCGATCATGCCTGGCTACACCTACGGCGAGGAAGGCAACGGTTTTATCCGCCTCAACGCCGGGTGCCCGCGCGTGAAGCTGGAACAAGGCGTGCAACGCCTCATCGCCGCCCTGCAATCCTTCCGCTGATAATGTGCGCAACAAAACTTTTTGTTGCGCAAAATAGCTTTCTCGCCGCATTTATTTTTATAATAGTCCGCACTTTAACTAAAACGGTGCGACCATGATTGATACTAACCTTCCCCTGACCGACATTCATCGCCACCTTGATGGCAACATCCGCGCGCAAACCATTCTTGATCTTGGTCGCCAGCATAATATTGCTCTGCCTGCCGATACGCTGGACGCGCTGCGTCCGCACGTTCAGGTCACCAGCAACGAGCCCGATCTGGTCAGTTTCCTGTCCAAACTCGACTGGGGCGTAAAAGTCCTCGCCTCACTGGAAGCCTGCCGCCGCGTCGCGTATGAAAACGTGGAAGACGCCGCGCGCAACGGGCTGCATTACGTTGAGCTGCGCTTTTCACCTGGTTATATGGCGATGACCCACCAGTTACCGGTCGCCGGGGTTGTTGAAGCGGTGATCGCCGGGGTACGTGAAGGCAGTCGTGATTTCGGCGTTGACGCGCGTCTGATTGGCATCATGAGCCGGACGTTTGGCGAAACTGCCTGTCTGCAGGAACTGGACGCGCTGCTGGCGCACCGTGACGGCATTACAGCGCTGGATCTGGCGGGCGATGAGTTAGGTTTCCCTGGCAGCCTGTTCCTCAGTCATTTTAACCGTGCCCGCGATGCTGGCTGGCGGATCACCGTGCATGCCGGTGAAGCGGCTGGCCCGGAAAGTATCTGGCAGGCGATCCGTGAACTCGGTGCCGAGCGCATCGGGCATGGCGTGAAAGCGGTGGAAGATCCGGCGCTGATGGATTTCCTCGCCGAACAGCGTATTGGCATTGAGTCCTGCCTGACCTCAAACATTCAGACCAGCACGGTGCCATCACTGGCCCGTCATCCGCTGAAAACCTTCCTCGAACACGGCATTCTGGCGAGCATTAACACCGACGATCCGGCGGTTCAGGGCATCGATATCATTCATGAATATAATGTTGCTGCCCCGGCGGCCGGACTGAGTCAGGCGCAAATCCGCCAGGCGCAGATTAACGGACTGGAGAGCGCGTTCCTGTCCGCGCAGGAAAAACAGGCGTTGCGGGATCGGGTGAAAAACCGCTAAGACAAAAAAGCCGCTCTGTTGAGCGGCTTTTGCGTTATCAGGTCAGACACAGCGTGGAGCGGTGCTTCGCGGACTCAATTCCCAGCTCGATAAGCTCCATAATCTGGATAGCCTGGCTCGCCGGAACCGGATTTTCCCCGGTGCCGTTCAGCGCATCGCGAATTGCCGCATAGTACGCCGGATAATTCCCCGGCTGCGTTAACCACGTTGTTTCGATGCGTTCCTCACCGTCAACACGGGTCAGTACGCCATCGCGCGTATCATGCCCCCAGTCGTCCAGCGGCGGACGTTCGCCGTTTTTCAGCCGATCTTCCTGCGGATCAAGACCATATTTTACATAGCTTGCCCGCGAGCCGTGGATGATATAACGCGCGGTTTCGGCCGCCGCCAGCAAGGTGCCGTGCAGCACAATGCGGCGCTGTGGATAGGTCAGAATGGCGTGGAAATAGTCAGTAGACTGCGCGCCAGGGCGGAGTTGCGCCAGATCGACCGTCAGGCTGACCGGCAGACCAAACAGGTTAATCGCCTGATCGAGCAGATGCGGGCCTAAGTCATACCAGATGCCGCTACCCGGGCCGCCCATTTCGCGCCAGCGATTACGTACCTGCGGACGATAGCGGTCAAAGTGCGATTCAAAGTACGCCACTTCCCCCAGAGAGCCGTCGGCAATCAGCGCCTTCACGGTAAGGAAATCGCTGTCCCAGCGGCGGTTGTGAAACACTGACAACAGACGTCCGACACTGCGTGCCAGCGCATCTAGCTCACGCGCCTGTGACAGTGTCACGGTGAAGGGTTTGTCAACAACCACATGTTTGCCCGCTTCCAGCGCGGCTTTCGCCAGCGGGAAATGGGTGTCGTTCGGCGTGGGGATGACGATCAAATCGATAGCAGGATCGTTAAACAAATGCTTCGGCTCAGCAACGACCTTTACGTCAGGCCAGTCAGCTTTCACTTTGGCCTCATCACTGCTGGAGACGGCTGCCAGTTCCATTCCAGGTGTTCCGCTGATCAGCGGCGCATGGAATGTCTTACTGGCGTAGCCATAACCTATTAATCCGACACGGATGTTGTCACTCATGTTGCAGCCTCTCATCGATAACGTCGATCTATTTCACAACATCTGCCTTTGCCTCACAACCGAATAATTCGCACGGAAATATTTTCAGGGCTTGCATCATTACCGCGGGTGAGTAAGATTTGCCGCCTGTATTCACTTTTTCCTTAGAAATCATGTCGTCAGTATTATCTCGTATTGTAGAACTCATGGGCTGGATCACGGTGGGGGTTTGCGTTTTGTTGCTCCTTATTGCTCACCATATCGATAACTATCAGACGCCGGAACCCACGGTCGCGCTGCAAAATAAATGATTACCCTTGCGGACCGTGAGCGCGATCGCAAGGATGTAACCGGTTTCTGAAACCGGTTGCACTCATAACACTATCCTTCCTACACTGCCCTTATCTCATCGATAAGGAGTAAATCATGTCAGCATTTCCCAAACATTTCCTGTGGGGCGCCGCGACCGCCGCGTATCAGGTGGAAGGCGCGCACGACGCCGACGGTAAAGGCCCTTCCATCTGGGACCGCTTTTCCCATATTCCGGGAATGACCTACCAGAACACGAACGGCGATGTTGCGGTCGATCACTATCATCGTTTTCGGGAAGATGTCGCGCTGATGGCGGAAATGGGGCTGCAAAGTTATCGCTTTTCCATCTCCTGGCCGCGCCTGCTGCCTGCGGGTCGGGGTGAAGTGAATGAAGCGGGTGTTAAGTTTTACAGCGATCTGATCGACGCCCTGCTGGCCCACAACATTGTGCCGATGATTACGCTATACCACTGGGATCTCCCGCAGGCGTTGCAGGACGAAGGTGGCTGGGAAGCCCGTGCCACCGCCGACGCGTTTGAGGAGTATGCCCGTCTGTGCTACGCGCGGTTTGGCTCACGGGTGAAACTCTGGGCCACCTTTAATGAAACGATTGTTTTCATTGGTCACGGCTATATCACCGGCAACCATCCCCCGTCAGTAAAAGACCCTGCCCGCGCCATTCAGGCCTGTCACCACGTTTTTATTGCCCATGCGCTGGCGGTGAAAGCATTCCGTGAGATGGCGATTGATGGCGAGATTGGTTTTGTAAATGTGCTACAGCCGCATACCCCGCTGACCGATAAACAAGCTGATCGTGACGCGTCCGCGCTCGCCGACGCCATTCATACGCACTGGCTGTACGATCCGGTGTTGCTCGGCACCTATCCTGCCGGACTGCTGGCGCAGACTCAGGCGCTGTGGGGCGTCCCCCGCTTTGCGCCGGGTGACGATGCGCTGTTGCGTGAGAACCGTTGCGATTTTATCGGGCTCAATTATTACCGCCGGGAAACGGTGGTCGCGAATGAAGAGGAAACGCGGCAACAAAGTAATAACAGTGGCGAGCCTGGTAGCGGCGGCGAGTTTGGTTTCAAGGGGCTGTTTAAGTTTGTACGCAACCCGGGCGGGGTTTATACCGACTGGGACTGGGAAATCTGGCCGCAAGGATTAACCGACGGCATAATGCTGATCAAAGAAAGGTACGGTGATATTCCCATCTATATCACCGAAAACGGGTTAGGCGCAAAAGACCCGATTATTAATGGCGATATTGTCGATGATCCACGAATAGACTATCTGCGAATGCATATTAACGCGCTGGAAAAAGCGATTGATCTTGGCGCCGATGTGCGGGGTTATTTTCCATGGTCATTTATTGATTTACTGAGTTGGTTAAACGGCTATAAGAAACAATATGGCTTCGTTTATGTCGATCATAGTCAAGACCTGGTGAGAAAACGCAAAAAGAGCTTCTTCTGGTATCAGAACGTTATTGCCAGTCGTGGTGAAGAGCGTTAATCTTCCTGAGAGGGCGCCGTCCGGCGTCCGATCATCGCTCAAGAAAAATCTTAAAAATCCAGTAATGACAGGTCCGTCAGTTAAGCCGCTTGTCTTTGGGTTTTGTACCCTAAATAATAATTGAACATCATCAGAACGAGTGTTACCCCGTCAGGGATGCCACTGATATTGTCTGTTATGACCGGACTTATTTGTGGCAAATAAACGCATTATAAAAGGGATACTTTAAATTATGACCGTCCAGGATTATTTGCTCAAATTCCGTAAAATCAACTCACTTGAAAGTCTGGAAAAACTTTTTGATCATCTGAATTATTCTCTGGATGATAACCACGAGATCATCAGCATGTATCGCGCCGCCGACCATCGTCGCGCGGAACTGGTCTCTGGCGGCCGCCTGTATAATATTGGCGAAGTGCCGAAATCCGTTTGGCGTTACGTGCAATAAACTCTGTCCTCCCGGGTGCCAGTTGCTTTATACTTCTGCCCCTGCTTTGTTGCAGGCAACTGGCGCTGATTTTCAGGAGAGGTCATGTCCGAAAAAAATGCTGAACGTATTGGTGGATGGCTGCTGGCCCCACTGGCCTGGCTATTGCTGGCGCTGCTGAGCGCGTCGCTGGCGGTGGTCCTGTATGCCAATGCGCTGCTGTCTCCGCAGACGTTTACTGTGTTGCGACAACAAAGTTCGCTCAATCTGGGGCTGTGGGTGCTGTCCTGCGCTTTTGCGGCAGGAATGTGGTATTACACCCTCTGGCTGGCGATAGCCTTTTTTAAGCGTCGTCGGATTGTGCCGAAACATTATATTATCTGGTTGTTGATTTCGGTCCTGCTGGCCGTTAAAGCGTTTGCGTTTTCCCCCGTTTCAGACACACTGGCGCTGCGCCAGCTGCTGTTCCCGCTACTGGCGGCTGCCCTGATGGTGCCCTATTTTAAGCGCTCCATACGGGTAAAACGCACCTTTGTTAATCCGTAATAACCGTACAGTTTCCCTGTTGTCGCCTGTTGCCGTTTAGCGGATAATAGGCGGCTTTGTATTTTTCAGGTCGAATAATGGCTGACTATCTGCTGCTTTTTATAGGCACAGTCCTGGTAAATAACTTCGTACTGGTGAAGTTTCTCGGGCTGTGTCCATTCATGGGCGTTTCTAAAAAACTGGAAACGGCCATGGGGATGGGACTGGCGACCACTTTTGTGATGACGCTGGCGTCCGTGTGCGCCTGGCTTATCGATACCTGGATCCTGATCCCACTGAATCTTGTCTATTTGCGGACGCTGGCCTTTATTCTGGTCATCGCCGTGGTGGTACAATTCACGGAAATGGTGGTGCGCAAGACCAGCCCGGCACTGTACCGTCTGCTGGGGATTTTCCTGCCGCTGATTACCACCAACTGCGCTGTACTGGGTGTGGCGCTGCTGAATATCAACCTTGGGCATAATTTCCTGCAGTCCGCGCTGTATGGCTTTTCAGCCGCCGTCGGCTTTTCGCTGGTGATGGTGCTGTTTGCCGCCATTCGCGAGCGCCTCGTCGCCGCGGACGTGCCTGCCCCGTTTCGCGGTAACGCCATTGCGCTGATTACCGCAGGATTAATGTCTCTGGCCTTTATGGGCTTTAGTGGTCTGGTGAAGTTGTAATGAATGCTGTCTGGATAGCCGTCGCTGCAATTAGCCTGTTAGGGCTGATTTTCGGCGTCATTCTGGGATATGCCTCGCGTCGCTTTGCGGTAGAGGACGATCCTGTTGTGGAAAAAATTGAAGAAATTTTGCCACAAAGTCAGTGTGGCCAGTGCGGATACCCGGGATGCCGCCCCTACGCCGAAGCCGTAGGGATTCAGGGAGAGAAAATCAACCGCTGTGCGCCTGGTGGCGAAGCGGTGATGCTGAAAATCGCTACCCTGCTGAACGTTGAACCGCAGCCAATTGATGGCGATGAACAGGCCCTTGAGCCTGTCCGCATGCTGGCGGTGATTGATGAAAACAATTGTATCGGGTGCACCAAATGCATTCAGGCTTGCCCGGTTGACGCCATCATTGGCGCGACGCGAGCCATGCATACCGTGGTGAGCTCCCTTTGTACTGGCTGCAATCTCTGTGTCGATCCCTGCCCGACGCGCTGCATCGAGCTGCGTCCTGTCGAGACCACCACGGAGAGCTGGAAATGGAACCTGCAGACCATTCCGGTACAGATTATTCCAGTGGAACAACATGCTTAAGTTATTTTCCGCTTTCCGAAAAGAGCGAATCTGGGATTTCAACGGCGGTATTCATCCCCCGGAAATGAAAACCCAGTCCAACGGGACGCCACTGCGACAGGTTCCACTGGCGCAGCGTTTTGTCATTCCCCTGAAACAACATATCGGCGCTGAAGGTGAACTGTGCGTCAGCGTGGGCGATTACGTTCTGCGCGGTCAGCCCCTTACCCGCGGCCGGGGCCGTATGCTGCCGGTACACGCGCCGACCTCCGGCACTGTCACAGCGATTGCCCCGCACTCAACCGCGCACCCGTCAGCGCTGGCTGAACTGAGCGTGATCATTGACGCCGACGGCGAAGACCGCTGGATCGAGCGCGACGGCTGGAGTGACTATCAGAACAAATCCCGCAGCGAGTTGATCACGCGTATTCATCAGTTCGGCGTCGCCGGGTTAGGCGGCGCAGGTTTCCCGACCGGCAATAAACTGCAGGGCGGTGGCGATAAAATCGAAACGCTGATCATTAACGCGGCGGAATGTGAACCCTATATCACCGCCGATGACCGCCTGATGCAGGATTGCGCAGCGCAAATCATCGACGGCGTGCGTATCCTTGCGCATATCCTGCAACCGCGTGAAATCCTGATTGGCATTGAGGACAACAAACCGCAGGCCATTTCGATGATGCGGGCGGTGCTGGCAGGTTCACACGACATCAGTCTGCGCGTGGTTCCGACCAAATACCCGTCCGGCGGCGCCAAACAGCTGACGCAAATTCTGACCGGTAAACAGGTCCCGCATGGCGGTCGTTCCTCCGACATTGGCGTGCTGATGCAAAACGTCGGGACGGCCTATGCTGTTAAACGCGCCATTATTGACGGCGAACCACTGACAGAACGCGTTGTCACCCTCACTGGTGAAGCGGTCTCCCGCCCGGGCAACGTCTGGGCGCGTCTCGGTACGCCCGTTCGTCATCTGCTGGATAACGCCGGTTTTTGCGCTGGCAGTGAACAACTGGTGATCATGGGCGGGCCGCTGATGGGCTTTACCCTGCCGTGGCTCGATGTGCCGGTGGTGAAAATCACCAACTGTCTGCTGGCCCCGTCGGCAACGGAAATGGGCGAGCCACAGGAAGAGAAAAGCTGCATCCGCTGCAGCGCCTGCGCGGACGCCTGCCCGGCGGATCTGCTGCCGCAACAGCTGTACTGGTTCAGTAAAGGCCAGCAGCATGATAAAGCCACCGCGCATCATCTTTCTGACTGTATCGAATGCGGTGCCTGTGCGTGGGTGTGCCCGAGCAACATTCCATTGGTGCAGTACTTCCGTCAGGAAAAAGCGGAAATCCGCGCCATTGCAGACGAAGAAAAACGCGCGGCAGAAGCTAAAGCACGCTTCGAAGCACGTCAGGCGCGTCTCGAACGTGAAAAACTGGCGCGTCAGGCACGGCATAAAGAATCCGCTGCACAGCCAGCGAAAACCGATCAGGCCGCCATTGCGGCGGCGCTGGCGCGGGTGCGCGAGAAAAAACAGCAGGCAACCGAAACGCTGGTGATCAAAGCAGGAACGCAGCCGGACAACAGCGACGTCATTGCTGCCCGCGAAGCGCGTAAAGCGCAGGCCCGCGCACGCCAGGCGGAAAAAGTGCAGAGTGACGGCGCCCCGTCAGCACCAGTAGATCCACGCAAAGCCGCGGTTGAAGCGGCTATCGCCCGCGCCAAAGCGCGCAAAGCGGAACAACAAGACGCACCAGCCGCCCCCGCGGAAAGTGAAGATCCACGCAAAGCCGCTATCGCCGCAGCCATTGCGCGCGCGCAGGCAAAGAAAGCTGCTCAGAAAGTCGCGACAGAGGAATAAATGGTATTCAGAATCGCAAGCTCCCCGTATACCCATAACCAGCGTCAGACCTCACACATCATGATGCTGGTGCTGCTGGCGACGGTTCCTGGTATTGCTGTACAGAGCTGGTTTTTCGGCTGGGGGACACTGATACAACTCCTCATCGCTGTTGTGACGGCGCTGGTTGCTGAAGCGGCGGTATTACGTTTACGTAAACAACAGATTGGCGCGACGCTCTCCGATAACGCCGCCCTGCTGACCGGCGTGCTGCTGGCCATCAGTATTCCGCCATTCGCCCCGTGGTGGATGGTCGTGCTGGGAACCGCGTTTGCCATCATCATCGCCAAACAACTGTATGGCGGGCTGGGTCATAACCCGTTTAACCCGGCGATGATTGGTTATGTGGTGTTGCTGATTTCCTTCCCGGTACAGATGACGTCATGGCTGCCGCCACACAGCATTGCCGCCACAACACCGGATCTGCTGGACGCGGTGCAGATTATTTTCACCGGCCATACGTCGTCCGGGCATGACATGAACAGTCTGCGGATGGGCATCGACGGGATCAGCCAGGCCACACCGCTCGACAACTTTAAAACCTCTCTGCGTGCCGGACACAGTGTTGAGCAGGTTCTGCAGATGCCGATTTACGGCGGCGCCCTGGCGGGCATTGGCTGGCAGTGGGTGAACCTCGCGTATCTGGCGGGGGGGCTGCTGTTGCTGTGGAAGAAAACCATCCGCTGGCACATTCCGGTCAGTTTTCTGCTGAGCCTCGCCATCTGTTCGACGCTGGGCTGGCTGTTCTCCCCGGAAACGCTCGCCTCGCCGCAGATGCACCTGCTTTCCGGCGCGACCATGCTCGGCGCGTTCTTTATTCTGACCGATCCGGTTACCGCCTCCACCACCGATCGCGGTCGTCTGATTTTCGGTGCGCTGGCTGGTCTGCTGGTGTGGCTGATCCGCAGCTTTGGCGGCTATCCTGATGGTGTTGCCTTCGCCACGCTGCTGGCGAACATTACTGTTCCGCTGATTGATTACTACACGCGTCCGCGTGTTTACGGACACCGTTGAGGAACCCTGATGCTTAAGACAATGCAAAAACACGGTCTTATTCTGGCGCTGTTTGCCGCAGGCTCGACGGGTCTGACGGCGGCTATCAACCAGTTGACGAAAGGAACCATCGACGAGCAGGCCGCGTTGCAGCAAAAGCAGCTGTTTGATCAGGTGCTCCCTGCAGAATGGTATGACAACGATTTACAAAAAAGCTGCTATCAGGTGACGGCGCCGGAACTGGGCAAAGGTGTGCATCATCTTTATATTGCCCGTAAGGATGATCGCCCGGTCGCGGCAGTGATTGAAGCGACAGCGCCGGATGGCTATTCCGGCGCGATCCAGTTACTGGTCGGCGCGGATTTCAAAGGTACCGTATTGGGTACCCGCGTAACGGAACACCATGAAACACCGGGCCTCGGCGACAAGATAGAACTGCGCCTGTCCGACTGGATCACCCGTTTCTCTGGCAAAGTCATTCATGGTGCGGATGACAGTCACTGGGCGGTGAAGAAAGATGGTGGTGATTTCGACCAGTTTACCGGGGCGACCATCACCCCTCGCGCGGTGGTGAATGCCGTGAAACGAGCCGGTTTGTATGCGCAGACGCTGCCTGCGCAACTTCCTGAACTGCGCGCCTGTGGAGAGTAAGACCATGAGCGAAATAAAAGATGTTATCGTCCAGGGGCTGTGGAAAAACAACTCCTCCCTGGTGCAGTTGCTGGGTCTGTGTCCCCTGCTGGCGGTCACCTCAACGGCCACTAACGCGCTGGGGTTAGGTCTCGCCACAACGCTGGTATTGACCCTGACCAACCTGTTTATTTCTTTGCTACGCCACTGGACGCCGCCGGAGATCCGCATCCCCATCTACGTGATGATTATCGCCTCGGTGGTGAGCGCGGTGCAGATGCTGATCAACGCGTACGCTTTCGGTCTGTACCAGTCGCTGGGGATTTTCATCCCGTTGATCGTGACCAACTGTATTGTGGTCGGTCGCGCCGAAGCGTTTGCCGCCAAAAAAGGCCCGGCGCTTTCTGCCCTGGATGGGTTTTCTATCGGGATGGGCGCGACCTGCGCCATGTTCGTTCTCGGCTCGCTGCGTGAAATTATTGGTAACGGAACGCTGTTTGACGGTGCCGATGGTTTGCTGGGCAACTGGGCAAAAGTGTTGCGCATTGAAGTCTTCCATACCGATTCGCCGTTCCTGCTGGCGATGCTCCCCCCTGGCGCATTTATCGGGCTCGGCATGTTGCTGGCACTGAAATACCTGATTGATGAACGTGCGAAGCAGCGTAAAGCGAAACGTGACGCAATTGTTACAGCACCTTCAACAGATGCCACAGGGAAGATCGGATGAACAAAGCAAAACGACTTGAGATCCTCACCCGGCTGCGGGAAAACAACCCTCACCCGACCACTGAACTGAATTTCGGCTCACCGTTTGAGTTGCTGATCGCAGTGCTGCTTTCCGCACAGGCCACCGACGTCAGTGTCAATAAAGCGACGGCAAAGCTCTACCCGGTGGCGAACACCCCGCAGGCGATGCTTGAGCTTGGCGTCGAGGGCGTGAAGTCATACATCAAAACTATCGGTCTGTTTAACAGTAAAGCCGAAAACGTGATTAAAACCAGCCGTATTCTGCTTGAGCAGCATGGTGGTCAGGTGCCGGAAGACAGAGCGGCGCTGGAAGCGCTGCCCGGTGTCGGCCGCAAAACCGCCAATGTGGTGCTGAACACGGCCTTCGGCTGGCCCACCATCGCCGTGGATACGCATATTTTTCGCGTCTGTAACCGCACGCAGTTTGCGCCAGGTAAAAACGTGGAGCAGGTCGAAGAAAAGCTGCTGAAAGTGGTGCCGGCAGAATATAAGGTGGATTGCCATCACTGGTTGATCCTCCACGGACGCTACACCTGTATCGCCCGGAAACCCCGCTGTGGCTCCTGCATTATTGAAGATCTGTGTGAATACAAAGAGAAAGTTGATCTCTGACGATGCATCCTATGGTGCAGCGTCTGCTGCACCCGCGTTGCTTATTCCTCTTATCCCCTCTTTTCCTGCCAGGTTTTCCGAAAAACACCGACGCATTCTCTGCCTGTTAAACGTGCAGTCAGGTTAATCGTTTTTTTCTAAGTAAAAATTTCTATATAAGTGTGAAGTCGATCACCTGTGCAACACAGTGTTAATTTTATGTTGCGTGAAAGCCGCGAAATGGCTGGCTTAACAACTGGTTTTCATTTCACCGCCGGACAATTCACCAGCATTTTTTATGAATCCAGCCCATATCACTAACTTTTCGCCTTTATAGCAGAACATATCGCCACAACCCCAATGTGAGCGGCTTTTCGCAGTGGAAAAAACCACCAAATCATAAACAATGAAATTTAACGCTAAATAACATTTGGATGACCGGACGATTATACCACCCCGCTTATGTGTAACAGAGTATTACAAAGCACTTGCCTGGCGGGACAGGATAGTGAACATTACCCCGCGTTTCTCCTCCAAATATAACTATAAGGCGGGTACGTTTTTCGGTATCACGCCCGGAATTCCCCATTTAATATGGGACGTAAAAAAAGAGGTATATGTGTCAACTGCAAACAATAAACCAGCAGAAAGCGTTAGTCTGAATGCTTTCAAGCAACCGAAAGCGTTCTATCTCATCTTTTCTATCGAATTATGGGAACGTTTTGGTTACTACGGCCTGCAAGGGATCATGGCCGTTTACCTGGTTAAACAACTGGGTATGTCTGAAGCGGATTCAATTACATTGTTCTCTTCCTTTAGCGCACTGGTTTACGGTCTTGTAGCGATCGGCGGCTGGCTGGGCGATAAAGTTCTGGGTACAAAACGCGTTATCATGCTGGGCGCTATCGTCCTGGCCATTGGTTATGCGCTGGTCGCGTGGTCGGGTCACAACGCCGCGATCGTCTATATGGGGATGGCGACCATCGCCGTCGGTAACGGCCTGTTCAAAGCCAACCCGTCTTCCCTGCTTTCTACCTGCTACGAGAAAAATGACCCGCGTCTGGACGGTGCATTCACCATGTACTACATGTCCGTGAACATCGGTTCTTTCTTCTCTATGCTGGCAACTCCGTGGCTGGCGGTAAAATTCGGCTGGAGCGTCGCGTTCGCACTGAGCGTAGTCGGTATGCTGATCACCGTAGTGAACTTTGCGTTCTGCCAGAAATGGGTGAAACAGTACGGTTCTAAACCAGACTTTGCGCCAGTTAATATGGGCAAACTGCTGGCAACAATCGCGGGTGTTGTGGTTCTGGTGGCGATTGCAACCTGGCTGCTGCACAATCAGGGTATCGCACGTATCGCGCTGGGCGTGATTGCGCTGGGTATCGTGTGCATCTTCGCGAAAGAAGCATTCGCCATGCAGGGTGCGGCGCGTCGTAAGATGATCGTTGCCTTCATCCTGATGCTTGAAGCGGTTGTCTTCTTCGTTCTGTACAGCCAGATGCCGACCTCACTGAACTTCTTCGCGATTCGTAACGTTGAGCACTCTATCCTGGGTATCGCGTTCGAGCCGGAACAGTATCAGGCGCTGAACCCGTTCTGGATCATGATTGGTAGCCCGATCCTCGCGGCAATCTATAACAAGATGGGTGACCGTCTGCCGATGCCGCACAAATTTGCGATCGGCATGATGCTGTGTTCTGGTGCGTTCCTGGTGCTGCCGCTGGGTGCCAAATTCGCGACTGATGCCGGTATTGTTTCCGTAAATTGGCTGATCCTGAGCTACGCGCTGCAGTCCATCGGTGAACTGATGATCTCCGGTCTGGGTCTGGCGATGGTGGCACAGCTGGTGCCGCAGCGTCTGATGGGCTTCATTATGGGTAGCTGGTTCCTGACCACTGCTGGTGCCGCGATTATCGCGGGTAAAATCGCCAACCTGATGGCCGTACCGGAAAACGTGACTGATCCGCTGATGTCGCTGGAAGTGTATGGCCGCGTCTTCCTGCAGATTGGTATTGCGACCGCCGTCATTACTGTGCTGATGATGCTCACCGCGCCGAAGCTTAATCGCATGACGCAGGATAATGACAAATCAGCAGAAGCGAGCGAAACTGCGACTGCGTAATGTCATCGGGAAACGAATAAAATTAAGCCGCTAACCTCTTGTTGGCGGCTTTTTTTTTACCTCAATGGGCACTAACATAATGCAAACCGCAGCCAAAAGGAGTTACCCATGAAGTTGTTTTATAAACCCGGTGCGTGCTCGCTCGCATCACACATCGTATTGCGTGAGAGTGGTCTGGACTTCACGCTGGAAGGTGTGGATCTGGCGAAAAAACGGCTGGAAAACGGCGATGATTATCTGAAGGTAAATCCCAAGGGCCAGGTACCGGCTCTGCTGCTTGATGATGAGACGCTCCTGACGGAAGGCGTGGCGATTATGCAGTACATTGCCGACCGTGTGCCCGATCGCCAGCTACTGGCGGCAACCGACACCCTTAAACGTTACAAAACGCTGGAATGGCTGAATTACGTCGCCACCGAGCTGCATAAAAGTTTTACCCCGCTGTTTCGCCCGGACACGCCGGAAGAGTACAAACCGACCGTCCGCGCGCTGCTGGAGAAAAAGCTGCAGTACATTAACGAATCGCTGAAAGATGAGCAGTGGATTTGCGGCCCGCGTTTCTCCATCGCCGATGCCTATCTGTTTACCGTGCTGCGCTGGGCGCGTGGGGTGAAGCTGAATATGGAAGGATTAAGCCATGTGGCTTCGTATATGGAACGTGTTGCGGCACGCCCTGCGGTAACGGCGGCCATGAAAGCGGAAGGGTTGAACTAACAATTAGCCTGACGGCGCTGCGCTTGCACTGGCCTGCACGTTTTGCATGCCGGGTAAGCGCAGCGTCACCCGGCCTGATTTAAAAAAACCGATTACTTCCAGCTGATCAGACAGTAATTCTTTTTACCGCGGCGCAATAACGTGTAGCGCCCGAACAGACGATCATTGTCGGTAAAGGTGTATTCCGGATCAGCCTGTTTTTCACCGTTGATGGTGACGGCATTGGAAGCCACTGTTTTACGTGCCTGACCGCGTGACGGTTGCAACTCAGAATCCACCAGCGCCTGCAGCAGATCGGCGTCTTTGGTCATTTCAATCATCGGCACGCCGTCCTGCGCCAGTTGTTCGAAATCCGCTTCGCTGAGATCACTCAGTGTACCGTTGAACAGGCTTTCGGTGATGCGTTTCGCCGCCGCCAGACCTTCTTCACCATGCACCAGACGGGTGACTTCATCCGCCAGCACGTACTGCGCGCGCGGCGCTTTACCGCTGTTTTTATCTTCTTCTTCCAGAGCATTGATCGCTTCAATGTCCATAAAGGTGAAGAATTTAAGGAAGCGATAAACGTCGGCATCCGCGGTGTTGATCCAGAACTGATAGAACTTGTACGGACTGGTTTTCTTCGGATCCAGCCACACCGCGCCACCTTCGGTTTTACCAAATTTGGTGCCATCCGCTTTGGTGATCAGCGGTACGGTCAGACCGAATGCCTGGTTCTGATGCAGACGACGGGTCAGATCGATGCCCGACGTGATGTTGCCCCACTGGTCGGAACCGCCAATTTGCAGCACGACACCATGCAGCTTGTTCAGGCAGGCAAAGTCATAACCCTGCAGCAGGTTGTAGGAGAATTCGGTGAAAGAAATCCCGACATCGTCGCGATTCAGACGCTGTTTCACCGCTTCTTTGTTGATCATCTGGTTAACAGAGAAGTGCTTACCGATATCACGCAGGAAGGTCAGCACGTTCATGTTGCCGAACCAGTCATAGTTGTTCGCCGCGATAGCGGAGTTGCTGCCGCAATCGAAATCGAGGAACGGCGACACCTGCTTGCGGATTTTATCCACCCACTCCTGCACGGTCTCTTCGGTATTCAGCTTGCGCTCGGTCGCTTTGAAGCTTGGATCGCCAATCAGCCCCGTCGCGCCGCCCACCAGCGCAACCGGCTTGTGACCCGCCAGCTGGAAGCGTTTCAGGCATAACAAAGGAACAAGATGCCCCAAATGCAAGCTGTCAGCGGTAGGATCGAAGCCGCAATAGAGCGCGATCGGGCCTTGCGCCAGTCGCTCTGCTAACGCTTCCTCGTCCGTCACCTGAGCCACCAGGCCCCGCTCTTGCAATTGTTTAATCAAGTTACTGCTTGCCATCAAATTCTCCATCTATAAACGGACTGCACCTCTGCCGGTACACGACTTTTCGTCAGATACGAAAGTTCCATAGAATAAAGCGCCAGCCCTTCTTGTACCAGCGCTTAACGCAACATTTTTAGGGTTTATGGCGCAAGGCGATCGATTTTCCAGGCGTCGCTATCTCGCTGATATAAAAAACGGTCGTGCAGGCGGTGTTCACCTCCCTGCCAGAATTCCATTTGCTCGATGCTGACGCGGAAACCGCCCCAGAAACTCGGCAACGGGATTTCACCCTGCTGAAACTTTTGCTTCAGTTCGAGGAATTTGCTTTCAAGGATCCCGCGCGCGGAAATGCGGCTCGACTGTTTGGATACCCAGGCGCCAATCTGGCTGTCGCGCGGACGGCTGTGGAAGTATTTCACCACTTCCAGCGTGGAGAGTTTTTCGGCTTTGCCGATGACCATCACCTGACGTTCCAGCATATGCCAGGGAAACAGCAGGCTGATCCGCGGATTCTGTTCAATCTGATGCGCTTTGCGGCTGCCGAGGTTGGTGTAGAACACCAGCCCTTTTTCATCATAGTGTTTGAGTAACACAATACGCTGATAAGGCTGACCGTGTTCATCAACGGTCGCCACTACCATTGCCGTCGGATCGGCGAGTTTTGCGTCGCAGGCCTGGCGTAACCAGCGTTCGAAAAGGGTTAACGGTTCTTCGGGAAGATCGCGGCGACGAAGGCCGCCACGGGTGTATTCTCTGCGCAGATGCGCGATTTGTTGCAGTTCGTCATTATCAGGCATGGCGTTCGAAATCATCATCGTTGGGAGGTATTATTGTGCCCTCCCTGCCTGAAAATCTCAACGTTGCGGATTTTGTAACTGGCAGTTATTCAGGACAATGCGGTCACGTTTGTAGACGGTTGCCGAGTCCCCTTTCGACCAGAAAACATATACGCCGTCGGTGTAACGGGCGCCGGAAGCGGAAAGCCCCTGTTTCAGGGTACGCAGCTGGTTGTCATAAATGAAACTAACTTCTTCACGGGTGTTATTGAGTTTGACGGTGAGCGGTTTTTCGTCGCACTGGTATTCCAGTTTGTCTGTCTGCATGCGCTCGACAAACTGGTTATAGTAGCTACAGCCCGCAAGCATGAAGGGAATAACGGCAATCAGTAGTTTTTTCATGGTCGATCCTGATGACTTTCCTGGTCCTGGAGGGCAATGCCCTCCGTGAATAATTCCATTTTAACCACAGCATTATCATCAGGATTTCAGTTAACTCTGATTCTTGCGCGGGTTCGCCGGGTAAATCGCCCCCAGCACGGACGCCTCCGCCGCACCGGTGACCGACGGCAGATTGCCCGGCAGTCCGGCGATCGTGCGCCACGCAAGCCAGGCGAACGCCAGCGCTTCCATGTCATCGCCGCTGATACCCGCGTCGTCGGTGGTGGTGACTTCCGTGCCCGGCAGCATGCCTGCCAGCCGCGCCATCAACAGCGGGTTACGGCTGCCGCCGCCACACACTAACAACCGCTCGCAACCACCGCTCAGCAGTACCTGTTCGCTGATGGTAATTGCCGTCAGCTCCGCCAGCGTCGCCTGTACATCCTGCGGTTGCAGACCCGGATGTCGCATCAGATGCCGCTCGAGCCAGCTCAGATTGAAATACTCGCGGCCCGTGCTTTTTGGCGCGGGTAAGGCAAAGAACGGATCGCTCAGCATGTCCTGTAACAGCGACAGGATCACTTTCCCGCTTCCCGCCCATTCCGCGTCTTTATCGTAAGGTTTGCCGCGCTGACGCCAGATCCACGCGTCCATCAGCATATTCCCCGGCCCGGTGTCATAGCCGCGCACCGGCTGACCAGGAATGAGTAAAGACAGGTTGGCGATACCACCGATATTCAGCACCATGCGTCGTTCCACCGGATGGGCCAGCAGCGCGTTATGGAACGCCGGAACCAGCGGCGCGCCCTGTCCGCCAAGTGCCATATCGCGACGGCGAAAATCCCCCACGACGGTGACGCCGGTGCGCGCTACAATCTGGTTGTTATCGCCAATTTGCATGGTATGCGCGGCGGGGCCGACCGGCTCGTGCCAGACCGTCTGCCCGTGGCAGCCAATGGCGACGATATCTTCTGCCAGCAACCGCTCCTGGCTCATCAGCGCCAGCACGGCATCCGCAAACAGGCGCCCCAGTTGTACGTCGAGACGCCCCAGTTGCGAAAGCGTCAGTTGCTGTCCCTGGCAAATGCCCAACACGGCTTCTTTCAGCGGCGCGGGGATCGGATAAGTCAGACTGGCCTGTTGTGCGACCATCGTTTCATCAATGGCGGCAAGTACGACATCCACTCCATCAAGGCTGGTGCCTGACATTACGCCAATATAGCGACCCGATTTCATATGCCTTCCTTAGTAAGGTTTTGAGAATTAACACTCCACCATAAAGCGTTTCGCATTGCTACGATGCAATAATAGTTTTTAACAATCCCTCGCGGAAAACACGAATGCGTTGTAGTCAATTTTTACACCGGGGTAATATCCACGCTCGTTTATCTTTGGTTAAATGTGCTTTCGCTATTATTTTTTGATTTGCAGACAGATCAGATGCCCTGCTGCGAGCAAATACCATATAATTGCATGATGATGGATGCTCGACCGAGCGTTACATGTGAACAGGAGATTCATGAATGATGTTACGTATTTTAGCCGTTTCTATGGTGGGTTTATCACTGGCTGGCTGTGTCAGTAGCAGTGGCCTGTCCGGAGATGTGTATACCGCATCCGAGGCCAAACAGGTTCAGAACGTGACCTACGGAACCATTGTCCACGTGCGTCCGGTCCAGATTCAGGGTGGTAATGACACCAACGCCATCGGTGCCATTGGCGGTGCTGTTCTGGGTGGTTTCCTGGGCAATACTATCGGCGGTGGTACAGGTCGATCGCTGGCGACAGCGGCCGGTGCCGTGGCGGGTGGCGTTGCAGGCCAGGGCGTTCAGGGTGCCATGAACAAAACCCAGGGCGTTGAACTGGAAATCCGCAAAGATGACGGCAATACCATTATGGTGGTCCAGAAACAGGGTGATACCCGCTTCTCTGCCGGGCAGCGCGTCGCCATGGCCAGCAATGGCAGCCAGGTAACTGTTTCCCCGCGTTAATCTCTTCCCGCGTGGCGCGCCCTGCGCCACGCTTTCCCGGTTTTACCTGCCCTGACAATTTTTTATTGTTGCTTAATCTTACAAACAAATGATTACTCTAAAAATGGCGTTCGGAATTTTCGCGAATGCTTTATTTGTTCAGGCGCAATATTTTCTGATAAATAAAAAGATAAACTCTCTTTGACGCGGGAAGGATACCTGCACAATTTGGGCTGTATATTGCAGTCCGCTTACATTGAGAATGTCTATTATGCTTAACACCACGCGACATTGTTTACGCCACGTCTTTTTATTCATTACTATTTGTATTGCCGCTGTTTTTATCTTCTTTTACCTGTCAATGTTAACCCTAAGACATACGCCTGGTATCAGCACTGTCGTATTTCCGACGATGACGATATTTCTGTTAGTGTTTCATACAATGGTCGCAGGCTTCATGCTTATGAAGTATATCTGTGAAAAGCAGCGACTGTATCTGATGCCCATCGCCTGCGCCTTCGCTGGCTCCGCCCTGCTGATGCTGGGCACACTCAGCAGCTATCCACAGTGGTATCTTTGCACCGCGGGGCGCTCAATTAATTACAATGATGCGATTATTTTTTACTTTTTCCGTAACATTATGATGGCAACATTGTTTGTCGCCGCGGCCATATTATTCAGATTTCGTAAGCATAATATGCATGCACGACACATTCATGCATGCATATTATTTGCCACTATCATATTCACCGCATCAATGATTTTGCTCTCCTGGTTTTACTCCAGTAAATCCTCATTAGTCAGCGTGAATTTCATTGATAATTTAACCTATACCTTCACGCCGTTGTGGAGAGATATTATTGGCTGGTGTCTGGTGGCGATGTGGTGCGTCACCCTCGTAATATTGGTCCATATTTCACGGCTGCGAAATATATTCTGGTACAGCGGCGGTTTCTTTTGCGTCTGTTTTATCGTCACGCTCACGGTGTTACTGTCATCCGATCACAGCGCGGGTTATACCTGGTATCAGGCGCGTTTTATTGAAACCGTCACCACGCTATTCCTGATTTTTGTCCTGCTGTGCGATGTGTTCAATCTCTACCGCGAATCTCACGATAAATACCTCGATTCCTATCAAAATTCGATTCGCGAGCCGCTGACCCGACTCTACAACCGCAGCTACTTTTACGATACGTTGACGCAACAACTGCCTGGCACAACCCCTGCCCGTCAACTGTCGGTCATCGTCAGCGATCTTGACCGCTTTAAACGCATTAACGACCAGTACGGGCATTTACAGGGTGATAAGGTGATCCAGTTTGTCTCTGGCGTGTTGCAGAACGCCGTGCGCGAAGAGGACGTTGCCGCGAGGATCGGCGGCGAGGAATTTGCCCTGCTGCTGACCAATACCTCCGCCGATGAAGCGCTGAATGTCGCCGAACGCATCCGCCAGACCATTTGCCAGCAGGATCCGCAAAACAGCGGCGGCCAGCTTCCGGAGCCGGTCACCATCAGCATGGGGGTCTTTACCGCGACGGAATATGATTTATCCGCCGAAGAGTGCGTGCAGCGCGCCGATCAGGCGATGTACGCCGCCAAAGAGGCGGGACGCAATCGTGTGGTGGTCTGGCAGTAAAGCAGAAAAAGAAAGGCCCTGCGAGTGCAAGGCCTTTTAGTTATTCCGGGTACGGCGTTGCTCAGTCTCTTGCCTGCAGCTCGAGAATGTTTTGCTCAATACGTGAAATCAGATTGAGCAGCATGTTCAGTTCATCCGCGGTAATTCCAGACAGAATTTCACCGCGCGTTTTCCTGATCACCGCCTCCATCTCTTCAATCAGCGGCTCAGCTTTCTCAGTGAGCTTAATGCGCTTAGCACGACGATCGCTTGCACATGTCTGGCGAGAGATGAGTCCTTTCTCCTCCAGTTGGTCAAGCGTTCTCACCAGTGACGGTTGCTCGATGCCAATCGCTTTAGCCAGTTGAATTTGCGACTGCTCCGGGGGAAGCTGATGAATATTGTGCAGCGTCACCCAATGCGTTTGCGTCAATTCCAGAGGTTTCAGGCGATGGTCAATCAGAGCACGCCAGATGCGCACTAACCGAGCCAGATCAGAACCTAATGGCGATTCCAATTTCATCTCCTTATAATTAGCTTGCTAAGTTATTATACTGATTTTAAGATAGTGTGCAGCATTTAACATACCAAAACAATGTATTGCCTTCTTAACGCAAACCAAAGCAATGATTTATACTCTCAATAGTTATAAATGCGTTTTGCCGATGTGGATCCCACAATTGGCCTCTTACTTCGTCCAGGCAAAGGATTTCTGCTCGTGATGTTAACATTCACTGCGTCAGGATTGCCCCTTCAGGATCTGGTGCTTGGCGCATCAATCTACTTTCCCCCATTGTTCAAAGCTGTCCTGTTGGGCTTTCTGATCTGGCTTGTCGCCCACCGCCAGTTACGCGACTGGATGTACGCGGGCGATATCTGGCATCCCATGCTGATGGATCTCTCTTTATTCGCGCTGTCCGTATGTCTGGCGCTGGTACTTATTGTGTCGTGGTGATGCCTGATGATAAAAAAACTCAAATATTTCTCGACCTTACTCATCGCCGCCATCGCCCTGGTGATTGTCTGGCTGGTGTGGAATTACTACATGCAATCGCCCTGGACGCGCGACGGCAAAGTGCGTGCCGAACAGGTCAGCATCACGCCGCAGGTTTCAGGAAGTATTCAGGCGATAAATGTAAAAGATAACCAGCTGGTGAAAGCCGGCGACGTGCTGTTTCGCATTGACGATACGCCATACAACATTGCGGTGCTGAATGCCCAGGCGGAGCTGGCAAAGGCGCAGACCGATCTGGTGAAAGCCAACCACGAGGCCACCCGCCGTCGCAACCTGCCACAAAACTACATTTCCGCTGAAGATCTCGATACGGCAAACGTCACGGTGAAAGCGGCGAAAGCCTCTGTCGATGCGGCGCAGGCTTCACTGGAACACGCCCGCTGGCAACTGGCGCAGACGGTCGTCAAAGCGCCGGTCGACGGCTGGGTGACGAACCTCTCCACCCGCGTCGGCAGCTATGCCACTGAAGGCCAACCGGTTTTTGCACTGGTCGACAGCCACTCGTTTTATGTCATTGGCTATTTTGAAGAGACAAAACTGCGGCATATCCGCGCGGGCGACCGCGCTGATATTATCCTGTACAGCAACAATCAAACGTTACACGGTCACGTTTCCAGCATCGGGCGCGCCATTTATGATCAGAGCGTAGAGAGCGACAGCGGCCTGGTGGCCGACATCAAACCCAACATTCCCTGGGTACGGCTGGCGCAGCGCGTCCCGGTACGCATTGAATTTGAAAAACTGCCGCCAGATATCACCCTGGTCTCAGGCACCACCTGTACCGTTGCGGTCGGCAGGAACGAATGACCTTTCCTGCCCTGACGTGTCACTCACTGCCGTGGATTAAAGCCTCGCGGCCGCAATGGCGATACGCTCTGCGTAACGGCATCGCCATGTGTCTTGCGCTCAGCATTGCTTATTACCTGAACCTCGACGAGCCGTACTGGGCGATGACCTCGGCGGCGGTCGTCAGTTTT
This sequence comes from Trabulsiella odontotermitis, assembly GCF_001297775.1. Lineage (GTDB taxonomy): Bacteria > Pseudomonadota > Gammaproteobacteria > Enterobacterales > Enterobacteriaceae > Trabulsiella > Trabulsiella odontotermitis. The sequence goes on from NZ_LIFX01000014.1 coordinate 30,614, forward strand.
CCCACGGTCGGCGGGGTGATCAGCAAAAGTTTTGGCCGTATCGCCGGGAGTCTGTTCGGCGCGACAGCCGCACTGATCATTGCCGGTCATACACTGACTGATCCCTGGTTTTTTCTTTTCAGCATGTCGGCGTGGATTGCGCTCTGCACCTGGGCCTGCGCGATGTTCACCAACAACGTCGCCTACGCCTTCCAGCTGGCCGGTTACACCTGCGCGATTATCGCCTTCCCGGTGATCAACGTGGTGGACCCGACCGAACTGTGGGACATCGCCCAGGCACGTGTCTGCGAAGTGATTGTCGGGATCCTGTGTGGTGGCACGATGATGATGATCATGCCCAGCACCTCCGACGGCACCGCACTGCTGACCGCGCTAAAAAATATGCACACCCGGCTGCTGGAGCATGCCAGTCTGCTGTGGCAGCCCGACACCACCGACGCCATCCGTATCGCTCATCAAAGCATTATCAGCCAGATCCTGACCACCAACCTGCTGCGCATTCAGGCGTTCTGGAGTCATTACCGTTTCCGCCGCCAGAACAGTCTGCTCAACTACCTGCTGCACCAGCAACTGCGGCTGATCAGCGTCATTTCCAGCCTGCGACGGCTGCTGCTGAACTGGCCGACGCCGCCGGACAATGTCCGTCCGGTGATCGACGCGTTATTGCTGGAACTTGCCCGGCCCGGAAGCGATTTTTACAGCGTTTCCCGCATCATCGCGCCGCTGGCGCCGACCAGCCCACAGGATTACCGCCATCATGCATTCTGGCACCGGTTGCGTTATTTCTGCCGCCTGTATCTGAAAAACAGCGACTGGCTTAACCGGCTGGGAAACGCCACTGCCATCACCGAGTTTGACGTACCACAGGCACCCGCGCTGGCGCGGCATACCGATCATGCCGAAGCGCTGTGGAACGGGGTCCGCACCTTTTGCGCACTGGTGGCCGTTGGCGCCTGGAGCATCACGACGCAATGGGATTCCGGCGCTTCCGCCCTGACGCTGGCGTCTATCTGTTGCGTGCTCTATTCCGCCTCGCCGTCACCGTTCAATTCGCTGACTCTGCTGATGCGCACGCTTATCCTGCTGTCGCTGTTCAGCTTTATCGTCAAATTTGGCCTGATGGTGCAGATCACCGAGCTGTGGCAGTTTCTGCTGTTTCTGTTTCCGCTGCTCACTACCATGCAACTACTCAAACTGCAGATGCCAAAACTGGCGGGCTTATGGGGGCAACTGATTGTCTTTATGGGTTCGTTCATCGCGGTGACTAACCCACCAGTGTATGATTTTGGCGATTTCCTCAATGACAATCTGGCCAAAATTCTTGGTGTGGGGCTGGCATGGACGGCCTTTGCGATTCTGCGCCCTGGCTCGGATGCACGGAAAAGTCGTCGCCATATTCATGCGTTACGGCGTCACTTTGTTGACCAACTCAGTCGCCGCCCCGCCCATTCAGAACATGAATTTGAATCGCTGGTTTATCATCACATCAGCCAGTTGAGTAACAGTAAAGACGCGCTGGCGCGCCGCTGGCTGCTGCGCTGGGGTGTGGTGTTGCTCAACTGCTCGCATGTGGTCTGGCAGTTACGCGAATGGGAAGCGCGGTCAGACCCGCTGTCACAGGTGCGTGACCTCTGTATTTCGCTGTTGCGGGATGTGATGAGCGAGCGCGGTGTCCAGCACCGGCCACTGGCGTCATCGTTACAGGAATTGCAACGGATTTGCGATACGCTGGCGAAACATCACCAGCCAGCGGCGCGGGAACTGGCGTCGCTGATCTGGCGGCTGTACTGCTCTCTTTCACAGCTCGAACAGGCACCGCCGGATGGGGCCATTGCGGAGTGAAATACGCTCACTCCGCACGGTAACGCGATTACGGAACGTCGTAGCCTAACGCGGCCTTACGGATGCGGAACCATTGCTGGCGGGTCATCTTCAGGTCGGCAGCGACAATCGCCGAGCGCACACGCTCAATCTTGCCGGAGCCGATAATCGGCAGCGGCTGCGACGGCAGACGCATTACCCAGGCATAAACCACCTGTTCGATACTTCCCGCATTCAGCTCCTGAGCGATCGTCGTCAGTTCATCACGCAACGGCTGGAAAGCCGCATCGTTAAACAGACGGCCGCCACCGAGGCAGGACCACGCCATCGGGCGGATACGCAACTGTTGCAGTTGATCCAGCGTACCGTCGAGCAGCAGCGGCTGGTGAACCGGGGAAATCTCCACCTGGTTAGTCGCCAGCGTAAACGGCAGGCGGGACTGCAACAGCGCGAACTGCGCCGGGGTAAAGTTTGACACGCCGAAATGGCGCACTTTGCCGCTCTGATGCAGCGTCAGGAAAGCTTCGGCGACCTCGTCGGCATCCATGAGAGGATCAGGGCGGTGGATCAGCAGCAGATCAAGCGCATCGGTTGCCAGATTCTTCAGCGACTGCTCGGCACTGCGCACGATATGGTCGCGATCGGTAATGTAATGGCCAATGACGTTTTCCGCCCGCGCCGTGGTGGCGATACCGCATTTGCTGACAATTTCCATCCGCTGACGCAGATGTGGCGCCAGCTTCAGCGCCTCACCAAAGGCCGCTTCGCACTGGTAGCCGCCGTAGATATCGGCGTGATCGACCGTGGTAATACCGAGATCGAGATGTTCCTCAATAAAACTGACCAACTGGCGTGGGGACATGTTCCAGTCCATCAGCCGCCAGTATCCCATCACGAAACGGGTAAATTCCGGCCCTTGCGGTGCCAGGGTAATTCGCTGAACCATAACAGCTTCCTCAATAAAGACCTGGGGAGAGTATACGCAAAATTATCGCTAAAACAGTGAGGGCTGCTCAGGATCTTCAGGAGGAACTGCTTTGGCTGCGCGTAATTTGCGCAGCAAACGCTGACGGCAGAGGCGGATCACCTCCTGCTTTTGGGCATCGCTCAGTGTTTGCCAGTGGAAACGCTCATCGCGGCTGCGCATGCAACCACGGCAGTAACCGCGCTCGTCTGACTGACAAATTCCCCGGCACGGACTTTGTACCGGAAAGAATTCCAGCTGTTCAGCCACATCCCGCCCTCAGTTGGTTGATCATTCTTCTCATTGAAGACGCTTCATCCGCCTTGCGCAACCTTTATTCCAAAAAAGCGTGGGCAAATTCAGCTTGCATTAGACCGATCGGTCTACTACATTAGCCTCCATGAACAGACATACTGATTGTGATACGCGTGAACACATCCTTACCATCGGTGAGCAGCTTTGCATGCACCGGGGTTTTACCGGGATGGGGCTCAGCGAGCTGCTGAAAACCGCCGAAGTCCCGAAGGGATCGTTCTACCATTATTTTCGCTCAAAAGAAGCCTTTGGCGTTGCCATGCTGGAGCGCTATTTTGAGGATTATTACCGACGCCTGACGGTGCATTTTACCCAGGGCGAAGGCAATTATCGCGATCGTCTGCTGGCGTATTATCAGCACACCCTGACGCAGTTTATCGAGCAAGGGGTGATCGGCGGCTGCCTGACAGTCAAACTGAGCGCCGAAGTGTGCGACCTGTCAGAAGTGATGCGTGCCGAAATGAACAGAGGTGCGCAGAGGATCACCGCCCTGCTCGCACAGGCGCTGGAAAAAGGCCGTGACGATGGCAGCCTGGCGTTTAACGGCGAGGCCGCTGAACTGGCACAGGTGCTTTACTCGCTGTGGCTGGGTGCCAATTTGCAGGCCAAGATGTCCCGTAGTGCCTCAGCGCTGGAAAGCGCGCTGGCTCACGTAAGAACTCTGATTACCGCACCTGCCCTTTAACAGGTGCTTAAATTTACAACATCACCAGACGACCGGTCTACTCAGGAGTCACCATGTCACAACAAAAAGTGTTTACCCCGCTGAAAGTGGGCGCGATAACCGTTCCGAACCGTGTGTTTATGGCGCCGTTAACGCGTCTGCGCAGCATTGAGCCGGGTGATATTCCGACGCCGCTGATGGGCGAATATTATCGCCAGCGCGCCAGCGCCGGGTTAATCATCTCCGAAGCCACGCAGATCTCCGCCCAGGCGAAAGGCTATGCGGGCGCACCGGGGCTGCACAGCCCGGAACAGATCGCGGCATGGAAAAAAATCACCGACGGCGTGCATGCAGAAAACGGTCACATGGCTGTTCAGCTGTGGCACACCGGCCGTATTTCGCACGCCAGCATTCAGCCGGGCGGGAAAGCGCCGGTAGCGCCTTCTGCCATCAGTGGCGGTACGCGTACCTCGCTGCGTGACGAAAACGGCAGCGCAATTCGCGTTGATACCTCAATGCCGCGCGCACTGGAACTGGACGAGATCCCGGGGATTGTGAACGATTTCCGTCAGGCGATCGCCAACGCCCGCGAAGCCGGGTTTGATATGGTTGAACTGCACTCCGCCCACGGCTATTTATTGCACCAGTTCCTGTCGCCGACCTCCAACCATCGTACCGATCAATACGGCGGCAGCATCGAAAACCGCGCCCGTCTGGTGCTGGAAGTGGTGGATGCGGGGATTAAAGAATGGGGTGCCGATCGTATCGGGATCCGCGTCTCCCCCGTGGGCTCGTTCCAGAACCTCGATAACGGTCCGAACGAAGAAGCCGATGCGCTGTATCTGATTGAACAGCTCGGCAAACGCGGAATTGCTTATCTGCACATGTCTGAGCCTGACTGGGCCGGTGGTCAGCCTTACAGTGAAGCATTCCGCCGCAGCGTGCGCGAACGTTTCCACGGCCCGATTGTGGGTGCGGGTGCGTACACGATGGAAAAAGCCGACGATCTGCTCAACAAAGGGCTGATTGATGCCGTGGCGTTTGGTCGCGACTGGATCGCCAACCCGGATCTGGTGGCCCGCCTGCAGCGCAAAGCGGAACTGAACCCGCAGCGCCCGGAAAGTTTCTATGGCGGCGGCGCCGAAGGCTACACTGATTACCCTACGCTGTGATCCCTTCATTGATAGCGGCGGTCATCCGCCGCTATACTACTGCATTGTTCTGAATGTATTGATATCAATGATAAGGGGATTTTATGCGCTTACTTCACACCATGCTCCGTGTAGGCGACCTGCAGCGTTCCATCGAGTTCTACACGAACGTCCTCGGCATGCAATTGCTGCGTACCAGCGAAAACCCGGAATATAAATATTCTCTCGCCTTCGTCGGCTACGGCGCGGAAAGCGATGAAGCCGTCATTGAACTGACCTACAACTGGGGTGTTGACAGCTACGACATGGGCACTGCGTTTGGTCATATTGCCCTGAGCGTTGAGAACGCGGCGGAAGCCTGCGAACGTATCCGCAGCAACGGCGGCAACGTCACACGCGAAGCGGGCCCGGTAAAAGGCGGCACCACCGTGATCGCTTTTGTTGAAGATCCGGATGGCTATAAAATTGAGCTGATCGAAGAGAAAGATGCCGGCAAAGGCCTCGGCAATTGATCCCTCGTCTCCACGGGCGCTGCGGCGCCCGCTCTTTTATCCCCCGCTACAAAGATCAGGCAAAATTTGCCATAATGCGCGCTACTTTTTTTACGTCTAAGAGATTCTGATGTCCGACAACGCTCAACTTAATGGTCTGTGCGACCGTTTCCGTGGTTTTTATCCCGTCGTGATTGATGTGGAAACGGCCGGTTTTAACGCCAGTACGGATGCGCTGCTTGAAATCGCCGCCGTGACGTTAAAAATGGATGAGCATGGTTGGCTGATGCCGGACAATACACTGCATTTCCACGTCGAGCCGTTCGAAGGCGCCAACCTTCAGCCGGAAGCGCTGGCGTTCAACGGCATTGACCCGAGCAACCCGCTGCGTGGCGCGGTGAGCGAACATGATGCGTTGCATGCGATTTTCAAAGCGGTGCGCAAGGGCATCAAAGAGAGCGGCTGTAACCGGGCGATCATGGTGGCGCACAATGCGACTTTCGACCACAGCTTTATGATGGCTGCCGCAGGTCGCGCATCGCTCAAGCGTAACCCGTTCCACCCGTTTGTCACCTTTGATACCGCCGCGCTGAGCGGGCTGGCGCTCGGGCAGACCGTTCTGTCAAAAGCCTGTACCGCCGCCGGAATGGAATTTGACAGCGCGCAGGCGCACTCTGCCCTGTATGATACCGAACAGACCGCCATCCTGTTTTGCGAAATCGTTAACCGCTGGAAGCGTCTGGGCGGCTGGCCTCTGGCGGCGCCTGCTGAATAACAGGCAATAAAAAAGCGAACGTTTCAGTTCGCTTTTTTATTGCCGGAAAGCTTACTCCGCTTTCGGCTCGTCTTCTTTGTACTTCGCCGCGGTCTCTTTGATCAGCTGCTGCAGTTCGCCGCGCTGATACATTTCAATCACGATATCGCAGCCGCCAACCAGTTCGCCGTCAACCCACAGTTGCGGGAAGGTCGGCCAGTTTGCGTACTTCGGCAGTTCCGCGCGGATATCCGGGTTCTGCAGGATGTCAACGTAGGCAAAACGTTCGCCACAGGCAGAGAGCGCCTGTACAGCCTGGGCAGAAAAACCGCAGCTTGGCAGTTTCGGCGAGCCTTTCATGTAGAGAAGGATCGGGTTTTCAGCGATCTGGCGTTGGATTTTTTCAACAGTAGTGCTCATTGTCTTTGCTTCCTTTAACTTCTTTTACGGCCGTAGTCAGACATTGTATCGTCTCTGGCTTGCGACAGAAAATAACATTTTGTTCACTCTTCATTATTTTATCGTCTGTCGCGATAAGTTGCCTTAAAAATATCCCTTTATCGGCATCTGTGACGAAAAGTTGAGCGTTATGTTTCCAGATGTCACTGCGCTGATGATTTTTTTTGCACTCGCTTACGAAACGTTATTTTAGATGCAAAAAGGCTATTAACATTTTGTGATTTTATGCATTAGAATCGAGGCGTTTTGAAAATCATACGCAGGCATGATTGCTGCCTGCCATAATCAGAGGACTGCTCAGTGGCGCGGATAAATAAAATCTCGATCACGCTCTGTGCTTTACTGTTTACATCGCTCTCATTTACACCATTGTCGCATGCGTCTCAGCAGGCGCGCGCCTCGGCGACACAAAAAACGCAACTGGCGAAAACCACCGAACCTAAGAAAAAAACCACCAGCCAGAAAAACAAAAGCAAAACCACCGCCAAAAAAACCAGCAAAAAAACCATCGCATCAACCAGCAAGAGCAAGAAGAAAAACGCCGCATCCGCCACTGTTTCACGTAAAACCACCGCTTCCGCAGATAAACGTACTGCGGCGAAAGTGACGCAGAAATGTACCACCACCCGCAACAAGAAAAAGAAATGCGTCAGCATGAGTGATAAAAAGCCGATGAAGCTGGCGGATGTGCATAAAGCCCGCGTGCAGAAAGCGCAAAAAACGGCAATGAACAAACTGATGGGCCAGATTGGCAAGCCGTATCGCTGGGGCGGCACCTCCCCGCGTACCGGTTTTGATTGCAGCGGTTTGATTTACTACGCGTATAAAGATCTGGTCAATATCCGCATTCCTCGCACGGCGAATGAAATGTACCACCTGCGCGACGCCCGCCCGGTAAACCGTAGCGAGCTGGAAAGCGGCGATCTGGTGTTTTTCCGCACTCGCGGTCGCGGTACTGCTGATCACGTCGGCGTGTATGTCGGTAATGGCAAGTTTATCCAGTCACCGCGCTCCGGCCGTGACATCCAGGTCACCTCGCTGAGTGAAGATTACTGGACCCGCCACTACGTCGGCGCCCGCCGCGTGATGACACCTAAGACGATCCGCTGATCCTTGCCCTGACGCAAACGTGTCAGGGTAAGTTCCTCTTTTGTCACCCCTTTCAATTTGTTACCCTACCCTTACCCACTACAGGGTTATTCCTGTCTGTTGGGACAATTAACTATAAAAAGGAGAGTAGCAATGTCGTTCGAATTACCTGCATTACCGTATGCAAAAGACGCCCTGGCGCCGCATATTTCCGCAGAAACGCTGGAATATCATTACGGAAAACACCACCAGACCTACGTCACTAATCTCAACAACCTGATCAAAGGGACGGCGTTTGAAGGTAAAACGCTGGAAGAGATTGTACGTTCTTCTGAAGGTGGCGTGTTCAACAACGCCGCTCAGGTCTGGAACCACACGTTCTACTGGCACTGCCTGGCGCCGAACGCGGGCGGCGAACCGACCGGTGATGTTGCAGCCGCCATCAACAAGGCCTTTGGTAGCTTCGCCGAGTTTAAAGCGAAGTTTACCGACGCCGCAGTGAAAAACTTTGGCTCTGGCTGGACCTGGCTTGTTAAAAATGCCGATGGCAGCCTGGCGATTGTTTCCACTTCTAACGCCGGTACGCCACTGACGACAGACGCAACGCCGTTGCTGACCGTCGATGTGTGGGAACATGCGTATTATATTGACTACCGTAACGCCCGCCCGAACTATCTCGAGCACTTCTGGGCGCTGGTAAACTGGGGATTTGTTGCTAAGAATCTGGCAGCATAAACCAGAACGCAGAAGGGGCAATCCCTTCTGCGTATTTTATTCAATCAGTTACTGGCACACACTTCTTCAGTCTGGCGGGTTCCGCTAAACAGCACCACAAACAGCGCCAGCGCAGCAATGATGGCACCCATCACCGGGACGAAGCTGTAACCCAGGCCACCGGAAATCACCGCACCACCCGCTGCCGCCCCCAGGGCATTCCCCAGGTTAAACGCACCGATGTTCACTGATGAAGACAGACCCGGCGCTTCACTGGCGACACGCATCACACGCATCTGCAGCGGTGGTACGACGGCGAACGTTGCCGCACCCCAGACCACCATACTGATTGCCGCACCGATCTGGCTCTGCGCAAGGAACGGGATCGCCAGCATGATTGCCATCAGCAACAACAGGAAGCCTTTCAGCGTCGCACTTACCGAACGGTCAGCGAACTTACCGCCGAGGTAGTTGCCGATGGAGAAGCCAACACCAATCAGCACCAGCATCGCGGTCACGAACAGCGGTGTGGCGTGGGTGATGCTGTGCAGCACCGGTGCGATGTAGGTGTAAAGCGTAAACATCGCCCCTGCGCCCAGCACCGTCGTCAGCAGCGCGGACAACACCTGCGGGCGAACCAGTACCGACAGCTCGCGCTTCACGTCAGGACGTTCACCGGCACTTCCTTTTGGCAGCGAGAACCACAGACCCAGCATGGCGATCACGCCAAGCCCTGCGGTCGCGAGGAACGACATACGCCAGCCGATGGTTTCACCAAGCCAGGTTGCCGCCGGTACCCCGCCGATATTGGCGATAGTCAGCCCCATAAACATGGTAGCCACGGCGCTGGCCTGTTTATGTTTCGGCACGACACTTGCCGCCACCACCGACCCCAGACCAAAGAACGCGCCATGGTTAAGGCTGGTAATGATGCGGGACAGCATCAGCGTGGTGTAATCCGGGGCGATGGCGGACAGCACGTTGCCGAGGGTAAAAATCGCCATCAGAAAAATCAGTGCGCTACGGCGTGCGCGGTGTGACAGCAGCAGCGTCATCAGCGGTGCGCCAATCATTACGCCGACCGCATAGGCGCTGATCAGCATACCGGCGGCAGGAATGGAGACATCCACCCCTTCCGCGATGACAGGCAGCAGGCCCATCGGTGAGAATTCGGTGGTCCCGATACCAAATGCCCCTACGGCGAGGGCAATTAACGGATAATTAACTTTCATTTTGCAGCTCCGGTTGGCCGCGACGTCAGCGCGGTACCCTGTAAGATGCAGAAAGTATGACAGCAATCACAAAAAACAGAAGTCATAAAAAAGACAAAAGATTATTGCGGAAATGATAATAATGCGGGGAGGAGGACGCGAGGGAGAAGACTCTCCCCCGACAAACTTAGTTCAGAACGGCGATCAGACCAGTAATAACAATCAGGCCCAGGGTAACAACTGTTGTGGATAACGAAAGCTTTAATTCGGCACTCATCAATTTTCTCTCCTTGTTATTCCCACACCGATAGTGAGCTTGATCATTTTACACATAATTACGCGAAAATCTTCACGCTTTTGTCGCGTTATTGAATTTTCTCTTCCCCTTTTCGCGCGGATAGGACAAAATCCCACGCTAAATTAAAAGCGTACCGGCCACTGACCCCCTCCTGACGTCCTGTGTCGTTTTCCCGGCGTACTGCAATCAATATTGATTGCGACAGGGTGTTTTAAGGCAAACGTTTACGTGCCTGTTATTCAGGAGTACAGAATATGGTCTGGAGTGAGAGTTATGGCAACGATTAAAGATGTAGCGAAACGCGCAAACGTTTCCACTACAACCGTATCACACGTAATTAACAAGACCCGTTTCGTCGCTGAAGAAACGCGCAATGCCGTTTGGGCAGCAATCAAAGAGCTGCACTACTCGCCCAGCGCCGTGGCTCGCAGCCTGAAGGTCAACCACACCAAATCCATTGGTCTGCTGGCCACCAGCAGCGAAGCCGCCTACTTTGCGGAAATTATTGAAGCGGTTGAGAAAAACTGCTTCCAGAAAGGTTATACCCTGATTCTGGGTAACGCCTGGAACAGCCTCGAGAAGCAGCAGGCTTATCTGTCGATGATGGCGCAAAAGCGCGTCGACGGCCTGCTGGTGATGTGCTCTGAATACCCGGACTCCCTGATCTCGATGCTGGAAGAGTATCGCCATATTCCAATGGTGGTGATGGACTGGGGCGAAGCGCGTGCCGACTTTACCGATGCTGTAGTTGATAACGCCTTCCAGGGCGGCTATATGGCGGGACGTTATCTGCTGGATCGTGGTCATCGCGAGATTGGCGTGATCCCAGGACCGCTGGAGCGCAACACCGGCGCTGGTCGTCTGGCGGGCTTTATGAAAGCGATGCAGGAAGCGCAGGTCCACGTCCCGGAAAACTGGGTTGTACAGGGGGATTTCGAACCGGAATCCGGTTATCGTGCCATGCAGCAGATCCTCTCCCAGTCTCCTCGCCCGACGGCGATTTTCTGCGGCGGCGACATCATGGCGATGGGCGCGATTTGCGCCGCCGATGAGATGGGGTTGCGCGTCCCGCAGGACATTTCCATTATCGGTTACGACAACGTGCGCAACGCCCGCTTCTTCTCTCCGGCGCTGACGACCATTCACCAGCCGAAGGATTCGCTGGGCGAGACGGCGTTCAATATGTTGCTCGATCGCATCGTTAACAAACGCGAAGAATCGCAGTCGATTGAAGTGCATCCGCGCCTTATCGAGCGCCGCTCCGTCGCTGACGGTCCGTTCCGCGACTACCGTCGTTAATCTCTTCCGGGTGCCGGTGTTTCCGGCACCCGCAGCCATTCCCGATTCAGCGTTTCGCTGTCGCCCAGATACTCCAGTAACCACGCCAGCGCCGGTGACACATCCTGCTGTTGCCATGTCAGGCAGCAGGCCGCGTCCGGAAACGGATTTTCCAGTTCCAGTGCCACCCAGTCGCCACGGTCTGTCCACGGACGCGCAAAATGCGCCGGAACCATGCCGACACACAGCCCCGCAGAGAGACAGGTGGCAGATGATTCCCAGTCCGGTACCACTACGCGTTTCTGGTTATCCAGCAGCCAGGTGGTGCGTTTGGGGAGTGAGCGTGAGGTATCTTCGCGCACCAGCGACGGCCAGTTGCGCAACGTGTCGTCGCTGAGCGGTCCCGGCATTGTCGCCAGCGGATGATTTGCCGCCACCACACATTGCCAGCTCAGCATCCCCATATCGCGAAAGGCGTAACGTCCGCCGACCGGGATCGCCCGCGTGGCGCCAATAGCCAGTTCAACACGACCATCGGCGAGCGCATCCCAGACACCGTTGAACACCTCTTCAAAGACAATCAACTCGACGTCCGGGAAATGGCGGTAAAAATCGACGATCAGTTTTCGGGTTCGTTCCGGCCTGACAATAATATCGACGGCAATCGACAGTTGCCCGCGCCAGCCATTGGCGATTTGCTGACACTGCTGGCGGGTGATCTGCATTTTTTTGATAACAGACCGCCCTTCTTTAAGAAACCAGACGCCTGCGGGGGTCAGTTCGACGTCACGATGACGGCGCTCGAACAGCGGAACCGCCAGCCACTCTTCCAGCTGACGCACCGTATAGCTCACTGCTGACGGCACCCGGTGCAGCTCCTGCGCCGCCGCGCTGAAGCTGCCATTTCTTGCCACCGCATCAACAACTTCGAGAGAATATTCCGACCACATCTTCTGCCTGCAAAAATTTTGAATTCACCCGACAAATATTAGCGTTTCACAAGCGGCTTTGCACTCCCTACACTTTGCGCCTGTCGTACACCTGCACTCATAAAGAGAAAGAGATATGCAACCTGGAAAATTATTTCTTGCCTGGCTGGCCGGACTGAGCGTGCTCGGCTTTCTGGCAACCGACATGTATTTGCCCGCTTTCGCGGCCATTCAGAGTGATCTGCAAACCCCGGCGTCCACCGTCAGCGCCAGCCTGAGCCTGTTTCTGGCAGGCTTCGCCGTGGCGCAACTGCTGTGGGGTCCGCTTTCCGATCGCTACGGCCGTAAGGGCGTCCTGCTTAGCGGTCTGGCGATTTTTGCCCTGGGCTGCCTTGGGATGTTGTGGGTGCGCGACGGCATGCTGTTACTGGTACTGCGTTTTGTGCAGGCTGTCGGCGTTTGTGCGGCGACCGTCACCTGGCAGGCGATGGTGACGGACTACTATCCGACACATCGCACCAACCGTATTTTTGCCACCATTATGCCGCTGGTGGCGCTCTCTCCGGCACTGGCGCCGCTGCTCGGCAGCTGGATCCTGGTGCATCTGGAATGGCAGGCGATTTTCGCCGTGCTGTTTGCTATCACGCTGGTGCTGATGATCCCGGCGCTGCGCCTGAAACCGGCGCCAAAACCGCAGCAACAACGTGGTAAACCGCTGACCTTTTTGACTCTGCTGCGTTCGCGCATTTACTGCGGTAACGTGCTGGTGTATGCCGCCTGCTCCGCCTGTTTCTTCGCCTGGTTAACCGGTTCGCCGTTCCTGCTGCATGAGATGGGTTATGGCCCCGGCGCCATCGGCCTGAGCTATGTGCCGCAGACTATCGCTTTTCTGATTGGTGGCTATGGTTGCCGTGCCGCGCTGCAAAAGTGGGAAGGAAAACAGTTGCTGCCGTGGGCGATGATCGTTTTCGCGCTGAGCACGATTGCCACCTGGGCAGTGGGCCTGTTTGCCAGTGCCACACTGACGGCGCTGCTGATTCCGTTTTGCATTATGGCGATGGCTAACGGCATGATTTACCCGATCGTCGTGGCACAGGCACTGCGTCCGTTCCCGCAAGCGACTGGTCGTGCCGCCGCCATGCAGAACACGCTGCAACTGGGGCTGTGTTTTCTTGCAAGCCTGGTGGTATCGACGTTTATCGCCTCCCCGCTGCAGGCGACCACCAGCGTGATGCTGGCGACAGTCGTGCTTGCTGCTATTGGCTATTTCATGCAGTTTCAGGGCAGCCACGCCACGCGTAATACCGTGGAGAATTATGTAACAGAACAGTAATTAGCCTGCTAACATCTTTTTATTGAATCACCTGATTTAGCGGCCTATACTGAGTCAGGCATCACATAATTACGATTAATATTATGCAGTAACGGGCGCAGGACGTTGCCCGTTTCACCACGGAAGGCCTTTCGGCAAGGGTTACCTCCCTTCCTCTTTTTCTACGTCGGATAGCAGGCTCACGGAATGTTCCGTGAGATTTCTCACAAACCCAAAAAAGCGACTACGCTGTTTTAAGGTTCTGGTCACATGCGCGTGATGGAGAAGCTATGAGTTCATCGTGTATAGAAGAAGTTAGCGTACCCAATGATGAGTGGTATCGCATCGCCAGTGAGTTGTTAAGCCGTGCTGGCATTGAAGTTAACGGGTCTGCCCCCTCCGATGTGCAGGTCAAAAACCCGCTCTTCTTTAAGCGCGTTCTACAGGAAGGTTCGCTCGGATTAGGCGAGAGTTATATGGACGGCTGGTGGGATTGCGAGCGTCTGGATATTTTCTTCCAGAAAGTGCTGCGTGCCGGGCTGGAAAACCAGCTCCCCCACCATTTCAAAGATACGCTGCGTATCGCCAGCGCCCGCCTGTTCAATCTGCAAAGTAAAAAAAGAGCCTGGATAGTCGGCAAAGAACATTACGATCTCGGTAACGATCTGTTCAGCCGGATGCTCGACCCGCTGATGCAGTACTCGTGTGCATACTGGAAAAAAGCCACCACCCTGGAAGAAGCCCAGCAGGACAAACTCGATTTGATCTGCCAGAAACTGCAACTGAAACCGGGCATGCGCGTGCTGGATATCGGCTGTGGCTGGGGTGGTCTGGCGTATTACATGGCGAAGAATTATGGCGTCAGCGTCGTGGGTGTGACGATCTCCGCGGAACAGCAAAAACTGGCACAACAGCGCTGCGAAGGGCTGGATGTTGATATTCGTCTGCAGGATTATCGCGACCTGAACGATCAGTTTGACCGCATTGTTTCCGTCGGCATGTTTGAGCACGTCGGTCCGAAAAACTATGACACCTACTTCGAGGTGGCTGACCGCAACCTCAAGCCTGACGGTATTTTCCTGCTGCACACGATTGGCTCGAAGAAAACGGATCATAACGTTGACCCGTGGATCAACAAATACATCTTCCCTAACGGTTGCCTGCCCTCCGTCCGCCAGATTGCTGACGCCAGCGAGCGGCATTTCATTATGGAAGACTGGCACAATTTTGGCGCCGACTACGACACCACGCTGATGGCCTGGCACGAGCGTTTCCTTGCCAGCTGGCCAGAAATTGCCGATAACTACTCTGATCGCTTCAAGCGGATGTTCAGTTATTATCTGAATGCCTGCGCCGGTGCGTTCCGCGCCCGTGATATTCACCTCTGGCAGGTGGTTTTCTCACGCGGTATCGACCACGGTCTGCGCGTCGCCCGCTAAAAGAAAAATCCCCGGCAAGCCGGGGATTTTTTTATTCGTCTGCCGCTATCTGTAGCGCCGCCTCTTTGGCGGCGAGGACGCGTTCAACGGTATCCACCACCGCCTGCGTCTGCGGATCTATCTCAATATTGACCTGCCCGCCGATCTTTTTCTTGCCAAGCGTGGTGCGCTGCAGCGTTTCCGGGATTAAATGCACGCAAAAACGCGTGGCAGTCACTTCACCTACCGTCAGGCTGATACCGTCAATGCCGATAAATCCTTTGTACAGGATATATTTCATCAGCGACGGATCCTGCGGCTTAAACCAAATCTGGCGGTTATTTTCCGAGGTGAGGATTTTGGTGATATCAGCGGTGGTCATAATATGGCCGGACATCAAATGACCGCCAATTTCGTCGCTGAATTTTGCGGCGCGCTCGACGTTCACCACATCGCCCTCTTTCACCTGTCCCAGGTTGGTGATGCGCAGCGTCTCTTTCATTAAATCAAAACTGATGCGATTACCGTCGATGTCGGTGACGGTCAGGCAGCAGCCGTTGTGCGCGACGGATGCCCCGGTTTCGAGACCCTCAAGCATATACTCAGGCATTTCAATAACGTGGGTACGAAAATTCGGTTTTTCATCAACAGACACAACTTTCGCCGTGCCCTGCACAATACCAGTAAACATGCAGTAAGCTCCTGTATTACATCGTGGCGCTTCGGTTTCCGCGCGATATACTACGCACAATAACAGTTGAAAAAACAGGTTGCCACTCCCGACGTGCTCCCTGCTATATTTTGACTGGCTTAATAGCGATTCCCCGCTACAATAGACTGACTATTTCCCCAGTATTTCTTCTTGCTGCCAGTTAAGGCGGCTTTTTTTAGTTCCTCAAATAACAACAATATATAGGTGTTCACGTGCAGAAGTATGTTAGTGAAGCGCGTCAGTTATTAGCACTGGCAATACCCGTAATCCTTGCGCAGATCGCCCAGACCGCGATGGGGTTTGTTGATACCGTGATGGCCGGTGGATACAGCGCAACCGACATGGCCGCCGTCGCCATCGGCACCTCCATCTGGTTACCGGCCATTCTGTTCGGCCACGGGTTGCTGCTGGCACTGACGCCGGTTATCGCGCAGCTCAACGGCTCTGGCCGCCGTGATCGCATTGCGCATCAGGTTCGTCAGGGGTTCTGGCTGGCGGGCGGTGTATCCATTTTGATTATGATCGTGTTGTGGAATGCGGGTTATATCATTCGTTCCATGCATAACATCGATCCGGCGCTGGCGGACAAAGCCGTCGGTTATCTGCGTGCCCTGCTGTGGGGTGCGCCGGGTTATTTGTGTTTTCAGGTGGCGCGTAATCAGTGCGAAGGGCTGGCAAAAACCAAACCCGGCATGGTGATGGGGTTTATCGGCTTGCTGGTCAACATTCCGGTCAACTACATCTTTATTTATGGTCATTTCGGCATGCCGGAACTGGGCGGCGTGGGCTGTGGCGTCGCGACGGCGGCGGTGTACTGGGTCATGTTCTTCTGTATGCTGACCTTTGTCAGAAATGCCCGTTCCCTGCGCGATATCCGTCTTGTGGAAGGTAGTGCGAAACCGGACAGCGAAGTCCTGAAACGCCTGATTCAACTGGGTCTGCCGATTGCGCTGGCGCTGTTCTTCGAAGTGACGCTGTTTGCCGTGGTGGCGCTGCTGGTCTCGCCGTTGGGGATTGTTGACGTCGCCGGGCACCAGATCGCCCTGAATTTCAGTTCGCTGATGTTCGTATTGCCGATGTCGCTCGCGGCGGCAGTGACCATTCGCGTCGGTTTTCGTCTCGGCCAGGGCTCAACGCTCGATGCGCAGGTCTCGGCGTGGACGGGCCTCGGCGTCGGGGTGTGTATGGCGGTGCTGACGGCGATTTTTACCGTCACCCTGCGCACGCACATCGCTCTGCTCTATAACGATAACCCGGCGGTCGTCCTGCTCGCCTCGCAATTGATGATGCTGGCGGCGCTGTATCAGATTTCCGATTCTATTCAGGTTATCGGCAGCGGTATTCTGCGTGGTTATAAAGACACCCGTTCCATTTTCTTTATTACTTTTACCGCTTACTGGGTGCTTGGGCTGCCGGGCGGCTATATTCTCGGGCTGACCGACCTGGTGGTGCCGCGCATGGGGCCAGCAGGATTCTGGTGGGGTTTTATCATCGGCCTGACGTCAGCGGCCATCATGATCATGCTGCGTATGCGGTTCCTGCAGCACCAGCCGTCGAGTGTGATTTTGCACCGCGCCGCGCGGTAACGACGAAGCAACCGCCAGCAGGCGGTTGCTTTCTCTCCATTTTGCACAGTTGTTCCGCAATCGCGTGATAACAGAACGAAATGTGCGACTTTCTTCTTGCAACCGCCCATCCCTGCCGCTAATATTCGTCCCCGTTGTGCGTTCATAGCTCAGTTGGTTAGAGCACCACCTTGACATGGTGGGGGTCGTTGGTTCGAGTCCAATTGAACGCACCATTCTGCGTTTATAGCTCAGTTGGTTAGAGCACCACCTTGACATGGTGGGGGTCGTTGGTTCGAGTCCAATTAAACGCACCATTCTGCGTCCGTAGCTCAGTTGGTTAGAGCACCACCTTGACATGGTGGGGGTCGGTGGTTCGAGTCCACTCGGACGCACCATATTCTCAATGAGATATGGTGCCCTTCTTCGTCTCACGCTCGTTCCTGTTTCAGACAATCGACATATTTTCGCCCTGATCGCATTACCGCGTCGTGAGCCTGTTTTGTCATATTCTGTCCTTCAAACGCGCCGTACAGTCGTTCAAAATTGACGTCAGCCAGTCGGTGCAGAATGTTTTCAACCGTCGCTGCCGGAAGCGGCAACATGTTCGGGTAGCTCCACATAAACGAGACCGCATCTTTCCCAGGGGTAACCTGTAAAATATCTCCGGCGAGAAGCACGCCGTCGCCTTCCGTCCAGTGCAGTACCGTCCCCCCGGCAAAATGACCGCCCAGTCGTAACAGCCGGACCGACGGCAGCAGTTCCATACTGTCGCCCTCCCACAACCGAATCGCCGTGCTGTCGCGCATAATCCATTCCCTGTCGCTGGCATGCAGCCAGACGGGTGCGCTGAAGGTCTCCGCCCAGTCCTGCATGGTGGTGTAATAATGAGGATGCGAAATCGCGATGGCGCGAAGACCGCCCAGGGCGTTAATCAGCAACTCTGTAGCTGCATCAAGGCTGGCAATGCAGTCCCACAATACGTTGCCGTGTGGCGTTCGCAGCAAAAACGCCCGCTGGTTGATAGCAAACGCAGGTACCGTTTTGATGCTTAACAGATTTTCTTCATGCTGTTGCCATTTATTGCTGTGCGTGGCAGTGACCGCCTCAGGGGTTATCCACGCCTGCCCGCTGGCGGGCACGAACTGCCGCTCGTCTTCACAGATTTTGCAGCGTGCGATGATCTCGTCGCTGTCGTCATACGAGGTGCCGCAGGTTTTACACAAAATAGTCATTGTGACTCCTTCTGAAAGCGAGGGATAACAGTAACGCTAGCACAGACGGGTAATACCTCCAGCCGCTGTTTTGCCCTATACTGATGCAACGCAACTCTGAACTACAATGGGTGAATGATGGAAATTGATCTCGATAAACTGGTATTTAGCGGGCTGGAAGAAGCCGAAGAACGTAACGCTGAACGACTGGAAGATGCCGATAAAAAGGCTCAGGAGATCATCGCTGACGACGACTGTGGCGATGCCTGCAAAATCTGATGAAACAACAAACCGGCTGCCATGCCGGTTTGTTGTTTTTAGCCGTATTACGGCGTGACGATGTTAAACCAGAACCCGAACGTGTCCATATAGCTCAGCATTTCGTTCAGTTTCGCGCTATTGCCTGTGATTTTCACCTCGCCCTTCTCTTCCGCCTGTTTCAGCGTCTCTTCTCCCAGGATAATCTTATTCAGCGTCGCACGATTGAGTGTGATCGTCGCATCAGCATTTTTCGCCTCCGCATTCGCTGTGTGATTTAGCACACCGTTTTCCAGTTCCAGCAGATACTTCCCGCCATCGTTGCCTAAATCGACATTAAAGACCGCTTTCGCCTCAGCCGCTTTTTCGCCGTTGATATGCACGGCGAGATAGTCGAAGAACATTTCCGGCGACATCGCCCGCACGGTATCGCCGCTGGCGGTGTTTGGTGTTGGCAACTTCTGTACGCCATTGCGTAGTTCCTGCGCACCGGTCAGGTAGAAGTTACGCCACGGCCCGGATTCCGCCTGATAACCCAGCTGTTCCAGCGCATCAGCTTCCAGCTCCCTTGCCGCTTTGTTGTCCGGGTTGGCAAAGACCACTTTGCTCACCACCTGCGCCACCCAGCGGTAGTTCCCTTGCGCGAAATCCTCTTTGGCCTTCGTCATGATGGCATCCGCGCCACCCATGTAATCGACATATTTCTTCGCGGCTTCCACCGGCGGCAGCTCGTCGAGCGTGGCCGGGTTACCATCAAACCAGCCGAGATAAAGTACGTAAGTCGCTTTCACGTCGTGGCTCACAGAGCCGTAATAGCCGCGGTTAGCCCAGGTGTTCGCCAGCGTCGGCGGCAGTTTGAAGTCAGCGGCGATTTCATCACGCGTCTGCCCCTGATTCGCCATCCGCAGCGTCTGATCGTTGATATAACGATAGAGATCGCGCTGGCTCTTCATCAGCTTAACCACATTATCGTTGCCCCAGGTGGGCCAGTGGTGCTGCGCCATAATAATCTCGGCTTTATCGCCCCAGCGCTGTACGGCTTCGTTAATGTATTTCGACCACGCCAGCGGATCACGGATCTTCGCGCCGCGCAACGAGTAAGTGTTATGCAGCGTATGCGTCACATCCTCGGACGCTTCGATCATCTTCTTCTCTTCGACGTACCAGAGCATTTCCGATGGTGCTTCAGAGCCTGGCGCCATCAGGAAATCGTAGGTCAGACCATCGATGGTCTCTTTCTGCCCGGTTCTGGTGATGTAGTCGGTCGGCGCAATCAGCGTGACGGTCCCTGCGGAGGTAGTGGTCCCCAGCCCGGCACCGACCTGCCCTTTAACATCCGGTTTCAGCAGGTTGCCATACATATAGCTGGCGCGACGGCTCATCACATTGCCCGCCATAATATTCTCGGACACCGCCTCTTCCATAAATCCGGCAGGCGCGTAAATTTTTACTTTCCCGGCTTTCACCTCGGCTTCATCAACTACGCCGCGTACGCCGCCATAGTGATCCACATGGCTGTGGGTATAAATCACCGCTACGACCGGTTTTTTACCCCGATGTTTGAAATAAAGATCCATCCCGACTTTGGCGGTTTCCGCCGACACCAGCGGATCGACCACCGTCACGCCTTCTTTCCCCTCAATAATCGTCATATTCGACAGGTCGAGGTTGCGGATCTGGTAAACACCGTCGGTAATTTCAAACAGACCGCTGATGTTGATCAGCTGCGCCTGACGCCAGAGACTGGGGTTAACCGAGTCCGGCGCTTTTTCGCCCTCTTTAATGAAAGCATATCTTTGCGGATCCCAGACCAGTTTGCCCTGCGCATCGTGAATCACGTCCGGCGGCAGTGCGGCAATAAATCCCTTATGGGCGTTAGTGAAATCGGTATTGTCATTGAAAGGCAGTTGATTGAGTAAAGCATCATTTGCCGTTTTGGTGGCAGAGGTCGCGTCTTTCGGTTCCGTTTGCGCGAGTGATTGAAAAGAGATGCTGGTGAATAATCCAGCACACAAAAATGCGTAGACTATCTTATTCAATTTCATTCGTGCCTCAACTTGTTAGCATGATTACGCATGATAACTATCAGACACGATTGATTATTCTGCCAGTTTACGAAAAGGATATATTCTTCAATATGGTGCCTCAGCAGAGGCACCTGGAATCGGGTTACAGTTTGACGCTATCAATCGCCTGCTGCGCACAGGCTTCGTCCAGATTACCGCCCGGCGCACCGCCGATACCAATCGCACCGATGACCTCATCACCCGCTTTCAGCGGCAGACCACCCGCCAGCAGCAGGAAGCCCGGGACATCACGCATGTTCTGCGCACCGGCATTGTTTTGCGCCGCGTCCATTACTTTGCCGGAGGCATTTTTGGTGCTGAGTGCGGTGAAGGCTTTCATTTCGCTGGCTTTAACCGTATGCGGACCGGCGTTATCGGTACGCTGCAGCGCTTTCACCACCCCGGCACGATCGACAACGGTCACGCTGACCTGGTAGTTTTTCGCCATACAGGCCTGCACGGCGGCGCTGGCAAGCTGATTTGCCTGCTCCAGGGAGATGTTTTTCTGTGTCAGCGTCGCCGCCTGCGCCATGCCAGTACCTGCCAGCAGCGCCGTTAATACCAGTAATTTTTTCATCGCACGTCCTCGTTTCGTTGTTGACGTTATGATGCTAACCGGCGGCGCGAGAAAACGTTATTCGGTGCATTACGCAACTGACCTGGTAATTATACGTATTGCAGTTTGTCGTGTTCGCGAATGGCCTGCACCAGGCTGGTCACGCCGAGTTTGCTGAAAATCGCCGCCCGGTGTGCTTCTACCGTCCGCGGCGACAGGTTCAGCCGCTGCGCCACCTCTTTGTTGCTGAGCCCGGCCATCAGTTCGTGTAAGACTTCGGTTTCCCGAACAGAAAGCGTGCTGAACAAGGTTCTGACGCGAACAAACTCCAGCCAGCCCGCCGCGCGCGTTTCACTTTCCGCAAAGGCGTTTTGCACGGTTTCAATCAGCCGATCGGCATCCAGCGGCTTGGTGAAAAACTCAAACACGCCATGATGAAACGCCCGGCGACAGGCGTCGATAGTGCCGTGTCCGGTCATCATCACCACCGGCAACAGTGGCCACGGCCAGACGCCCTCTTCCAGCCAGCTCAGGCCCCCTTTTCCTGGCATCCGCATGTCGAGCAGCAGACAGCCGGTCAGCGCGGTCTCGCGGTCATACTGTTGAGTGAACGCCTCAATGCTGGCGAAGGGCTCCACTGGCCAGTTCAGGGTCGAAAACAGAAACGTCAACGACTCCCGGATGGATTCATCGTCATCAATCAGATAAATGCGGTTATCCATGGCGTGTCGTTCTCCCGTTTGCCAGTGTCAGACAGATTTCCGCCCCGCCTGTGGGCGCGTTATGCAGTGTGATGCTGCCATTCATGCGCAGCATCAGCGATTCCGTCAGCGTCATGCCGAGACCAATGCCGCCAGCTCTGCCGCTGTAAAACGGCATTAGTGCCTGTTGCAGCGCCTCCGCCGTGAATCCTGGCCCGCCGTCGGTGATCACCACCTCAACGGTTTCTCCGACGGCATGGCTGTGAATATGCACCCAGGCGTTCTGCCGCTCCTGTTGCGCCTGAATAGCGTTGCTGAGCAGATTATGCAGCACCTGCTCCAGCCACAGTTTATCGGCCAGCACCGTGCGGGCATCGTCGGCAAAGCGACTGGTGATGACGACATGCTCTGCCGTGTGCTCATGTTCGAGCAAATTCCCGACCCGCTGCCAGCTCTGCGCGAGATCAACCGTTGTCAGCGTCACCGGCTCCTGCACCACATGGGCGCGGAAGCGGGTTAACAGATCGCTGATGCGTTGAGTCTGCACCCGTGCAGCGCTTAACGCCTGCATCGCCGCATCGGGCTGCTGATTTTTAAGCTGCCGCTCCGCGCCCTGGATCCACGTCTGAACGGCGGTCAGCGGCTGATTGATCTCATGGACAATACCCGCGGTGATCTCACCAAGCGTATTCAGCCGGGCATGCTGATAATAATCGGCACGCTGCACCGCATTGCGTTGCTGTCGCCTCTGCCATACCAGCAAACCGCCTGCCGCCACCAGCAGCGCCCAGCCCACAGACAGCGCGACAAACGGCAGGAGCGGTACCTGCAGCCACGCCGGACGCGCCTCAGCCTCCAGCGAAAATGGTTGAAAATGTTGCGGGAAGGTACGCTGCCAGTGCCAGAAAGCGTCGATTTTCACCGGTGTCTCCGCCGGGCTCAGTCGCAGATAAAGCCGGGTGAATCGCGATACCGGGCCAAAGTAAGGCTCGAGATCAACCATCACCCGAATTTGCCGGTACGGGTTGTACAGCCAGTAACGAAACGCACTTACCGGCTCGACGCGGGCGGCGTCCAGCGCGCGGTGCTGCGTGGTTTCAAGCAGGCGGATCTGCGGAAATTTCTTCTGCAATTCGCTGAGAGATTCATCGCCGTTCAGCAGCGGGATCACTGACTCGTTCTGCGTCAATGCGGCGCTGATACCGGAAAACAACGTGCTGAAATCCCTGTCAAGGCGCCAGTACTGGCGGCGGATCTGCTCAGCGTACAACAAGGCACAACCGAGCAGACATCCCACCAGCCAGATTACTAGGCACCGCCAGATAAACGGTCTGTAATTCATGACATTGTTAATAGCACATCACCCGATTCATCGCCTCCCTTAATTCCTCGTCAGCGATACGAAACCACCAGCAACTGCAATTCCGGGTGTTTGTTCACCGGGAGCGACTGCACCGTGGCAATTGCCTTCGGCAAATGCGTGACGTCGTCCTGACTGAGATCCACCGCCCGGACATGATTGACACCTGCCCGCAGACAGGAAAACGTCGCCTGTACTGCGCCATCACGCGCCACGCTGCAGGCACCTTCAACAATTTTTCCGCGGAAATGGATGACCCCTGACAGGCCGTTGCCCGCCGCAACAACAGCGGTGGAAAGAGAGAGAGCGGCCAGCGCCGCAGCAAACATGCGTAATTTTGTCATTGTTGACCCCACATCCTGTGAGAAACGTCTGCGGCTCCCGTTCATGGCGGTAGCCGCCCCTGGCGCGTCTTTTCATCTAAGGCAATTCTTACGACGCACTAAAACATTACATAAAAAAGGAGGACGCCAAAAGAATTAACCGCCGTTTTTGTGCAGTAACGACGGCGTTGCTCAGCTTTTGCACCCCAACGGGTGATATTTTCATCACCCGTTGGGATCTTACGGCTACAGCACTTTACTGAGGAAACTGGCAGTGCGAGGGTTCGATGGTGAAGTAAAGATGTGTTCAGGCGTGCCCTGCTCCTGAATAATACCGTTATCGATGAAAATCACCCGATCGGCCACTTCCCGGGCAAAGCCCATTTCATGCGTCACGATCACCATCGTCATGCCATCGTTGGCGAGGTTTTTCATGACTTCCAGTACGTCACCGACCAGTTCGGGATCCAGCGCGGAAGTCGGTTCATCAAACAGCATGATGGACGGCTCCATCGCCAGCGCGCGGGCAATCGCCACCCGCTGTTGCTGCCCGCCGGACAGGCTGGAAGGCCAGGCGTCACGCTTCTCGCTCAGCCCGACTTTTTGCAGTAGCGCTTCGGCGCGCCCGACCGCTGCTGCACGCGTCATACCCTGCAGCATCACCGGTGCCATGATCAGGTTTTCCAGTACGGTCATGTGCGGGAACAAGTTAAAGCGCTGAAAGACCATGCCGACGCTTTCCCGCATTTTGTTGAGATCGGTTTTGCGATCGTGTACGGCAAAACCGTTCACCATCACCTCGCCTTCCGTTACCGATTCCAGCGCATTCATGCAACGCAGAAAGGTACTTTTCCCGGAGCCTGACGGGCCGATAATACAGACCACTTCCTGCGGTTTGATCTCGCAGTCGATCCCGCGCAGAACGTGGGCGTCGCCAAAGTGTTTATGCAGATTCTTAATATTAATCACTTTTGCCAAACCTCATTTCCAGACGGTTAACCAGCTGCGCCAGCAGGAAGGTGATCACCCAGTAGACCAGCGAGATGGTCAGGTAGGGTTCCCAGTAGGTCGCGTACGCACCCGACACGGTGCGCGCCGCGTAGGCCAGATCCGCAAGACCGATGGCCGACGCGAGAGACGAATCCTTAACAATGGCAATCGCGTTATTACCCAGTGGCGGCAGAATGCGGCGAAACGCCTGCGGCAGGATCACTTTGCGCATGGTCTTCCACCACGGCATCCCCAGCGCGCGCGAGGCTTCCATCTGACCTTTGTCGATCGACTGGATCCCGGCGCGGAAGATTTCAGAAACGTATGCCCCCGCGTTGAGGGTGATTGCCACAATACATGACAGGAAAGCGCCATAGCTGGAGCGCAGCTCACGCGCCAGATCGGCGCTCATGATGCCGCTGGTGACCAGCAGGCCGTCGCGCGGATTAATAAACAGCGGCACCAGTGCAAAGTGCACCACCATGATCTGTACGAACAGCGGCGTACCACGAAAAGCGCTGACGTAAAAACGCACCGGGAACTGCACCAGATAGCGCAGGATATACTTCCACGGCCCGTGTTCGGCTTTCGCCATCCGCCCGAGGCCGAGGGTTAACCCCCACAACGTCCCGAGGATCACGCAGATGATGGTACATTTGATGGTCATCCAGGCGCCTTCCATAAACAGCGGCGCATATTCCTGAATGATTTCCCAACGGAATCCCGTCATAAAATTTCCCTGTAAAAAGCGGCTGGCGCATCACCTGCGACAGCCGCACGAAGAAAAAGCAAAAACTTACTCAGCCGGCAGTGTCGGTACGTTATCGTCAAACCAGGTTTTATAGATTTTAGCGTAGGTACCATCGGCGACGATTTTCTTCAGACCGTCGTTGATTTTCGCCTGCAGTTCGGTGTTCCCTTTCGCCACCGCGATACCAAAATACTGGCGCTCAAATTTGGCGTCCGGTACCAGTTTGAACTGTTTTTCCGGGTGCTGTTTGATGTAGTACTTGACCACGCCAACGTCACCCACCGCTGCGCTGACGCCGTCTTCAAACAGCTCCTGCAGCATTAACGGGGTGTTGTCGAAACGCTTGATCGCCGTGCTGTTTTTACCCAGAACATCAGAAACCACGATGTCGCCGGTGCTGGAGTTCACCACCCCGACCTTCTCGCTTTTCAGCGAATCAAGCGAGGTGACTTTGGAATCCGCAGGCACCACGATGGACTGTTCGGCCGGGAAGTATGGCGCGGAGAAATCCACCATCTGCTTACGCTTGTCGGTGATCGTAATACCGGAAATGATGATATCGCGATCGCCGGACCCTAAGGTGGCGAAAATACCTTCCCACGGGGTGTTTATCAGCTTGATGTCAAAATTTTCCACTTTAGCGATGGCTTTAATGATATCGATATCAAAGCCTTCCAGCTGTTTCTGGCTGTTTTCAAACTCGAAAGGACGATAGGTGCCACCCGCCCCAACGACATAGGTTTCCTGTGCCGCATAAGCACTTCCGGCGAGAGTCGCCATCAGGAAGCACGCTTTCATCAACTTACTTATCATACCCAACTCCTTTTTATGCATGTTGTTTGCATAAAAATACATTTATCCCGGCATCTATGCAATATTTATTGCTGGAAAGATCGCGCCAGTCACGGCTTCCTGCGCTGTTTTGCCTCGGATTTTGTTGCATAATCGGCAAAGAGTGAGGTTTATTCATTTTCCGGGCAAACTTTTCCGATGCCTGTTTTGAAACAGCGTTTTCATTTTTCTTTTGCAACGTAACATCGTATAATGCCCGCCGTTTCTTGATTGAAAGGTTTCAGCAACTTGGACTGCCTATTTCAACAACTAAAAAAACGCCTCCAGCAGTGGGCTGAAACACGAGCACACATTCCTCAGCACGCTTTTTTGATGTCACCTATCCTTACAGCGTGGCATTACAACTTTCGTAACACAGGTTTGTCTCCCTGGCAGAGAGCCCGGAGAGCGAGATTTCCCCATTCTTCTCAACTTAAAGACTAAGACTGTCATGAAAAAGACCAAAATTGTTTGCACCATCGGTCCGAAAACCGAATCCGAAGAGATGTTGACCAAAATGCTGGACGCAGGCATGAACGTTATGCGTCTGAACTTCTCTCACGGTGACTATGCTGAACACGGTCAGCGCATTCAGAATTTGCGTAACGTGATGAGCAAAACCGGTAAAAAAGCGGCGATTCTGCTGGACACCAAAGGTCCGGAAATCCGCACCATTAAGCTGGAAGGCGGTAATGACGTTTCTCTGAAAGCCGGCCAGACCTTCACCTTCACCACCGACCGTTCAGTTGTCGGTAACAGCGAGATCGTGGCCGTGACCTATGAAGGTCTCACCAGCGATCTGAAAGTCGGTAACACCGTGCTGGTCGACGATGGTTTGATCGGCATGGAAGTGACCGCCATCGATGGCAACAAAGTCGTTTGTAAGGTGCTGAACAACGGCGACCTGGGCGAGAACAAAGGTGTTAACCTGCCGGGCGTTTCCATTGCCCTGCCAGCGCTGGCGGAAAAAGATAAACAGGATCTGATCTTTGGTTGCGAGCAAGGCGTTGACTTCGTTGCAGCCTCTTTTATCCGTAAACGTTCTGACGTTGTCGAAATTCGTGAACACCTGAAAGCGCACGGCGGCGAAAATATCCAGATCATTTCCAAAATTGAAAACCAGGAAGGCCTGAACAACTTCGACGAAATCCTCGAAGCGTCTGACGGCATCATGGTAGCGCGCGGCGACCTGGGTGTTGAAATCCCGGTTGAAGAAGTTATTTTCGCGCAGAAAATGATGATCGAAAAATGTATCCGCGCCCGTAAAGTGGTTATCACCGCCACCCAGATGCTGGATTCGATGATCAAAAACCCGCGTCCGACCCGCGCAGAAGCTGGTGACGTGGCGAACGCCATCCTCGACGGCACCGATGCGGTAATGCTGTCTGGTGAATCCGCGAAAGGCAAATACCCGCTGGAAGCGGTGACCATCATGGCGACCATCTGCGAGCGTACCGACCGCGTGATGACCAGCCGTCTGGACTTCAATAACGACAGCCGCAAACTGCGCATCACCGAAGCGGTGTGCCGTGGCGCTGTTGAAACCGCAGAAAAACTGGACGCGCCGCTGATCGTGGTCGCCACCCAGGGCGGTAAATCTGCACGCGCAGTACGTAAATACTTCCCGGATGCGACGATCCTCGCGCTGACCACTAACGAAGTGACTGCCCGCCAGCTGGTGCTGAGCAAAGGCGTTACCGCGCAGCTGGTCAAAGAAATTTCTTCTACGGATGATTTCTACCGTCTGGGCAAAGAAGTGGCGCTGCAGAGTGGTCTGGCGCAGAAAGGCGACGTGGTTGTTATGGTTTCCGGTGCGCTGGTACCGAGCGGCACAACTAATACTGCCTCTGTTCACGTACTGTAATAATTCACAGACGAATTAATTTGTTTAAAAAGCGCTCCCCGGAGCGCTTTTTTTATTCCCTTCGATAGCCACATTCAATAAAAAATCAAATCGGATTTTACTATTTAAGATAAGATTATCTAAGACGAATCCGATGGAACGCGCCTGTTTTGACACAGTTTTTTCAGCGCTTATCGCAAAGTCGATGCTTCTTTGAGCGAACGATCAAAAATAAGTGCATTCCCATAAAAAAAATATTCTCAACATAAAAAAGTTTGTGTAATACTTGTAACGCTACATGGAGATTAACTCAATCTAGAGGGTATTAATAATGAATCGTACTAAACTGGTACTGGGCGCGGTAATCCTGGGTTCTACTCTGCTGGCTGGTTGCTCCAGCAATGCTAAAATCGATCAGCTGTCTTCTGACGTTCAGACTCTGAACGCTAAAGTTGACCAGCTGAGCAACGACGTGAACGCAATGCGTTCCGACGTTCAGGCTGCTAAAGATGACGCAGCGCGCGCTAACCAGCGTCTGGACAACCAGGCTACTAAATACCGTAAGTAATAGTGCCTGTGTAATAGAATGGCGCACATTGTGCGCCATTTTTTTTGCCCTTCGTTTCCCTTCCTGATTATTGCGTCATGCGTGACGCCTCTCCATTTACTGGCGAACCATTCTGTGCCGACTCTACCGCTGGCGCGTCAGCCGCGACAGACGCCTGCCCTGCGGTGACCTTGATCGGGTATCCGGCACGGCGATACAACGCCTGTTGTACCGTATTGCTGTTCACCGCTTTGTTCTCGCGGAATGATGTAAAGCCAGCAGGCAGCACGTACGGCATCGTCTGCACGTTTTGCTCCTCTTCCTGCGACAACGGCCGATGCACTTCAACATAACGCTCACCGTTCGGCTCTGTGCTGTATTTGACCGGCTCGTTGATGATCCGCACCGGCGTTCCACTCTTCACGCGGGCAAACAACGCCTGAATATCCGGCGCATTCATACGGATACATCCCGAACTGACGCGCAGACCGACGCTGTCAGGCGCGTTGGTGCCATGAATGAGATATTCACCATGTCCATACGCTAAACGCAGTGCAAAGCGTCCCAGCGGGTTATTTGGCCCGGCAGGCACCACCGGCGGCAGCGTCACGCCACGCTCAAGGGAGCGCTGACGGATACCGACTGTGGGCGTCCAGGTCGGATTGGGGATTTTCTGCCCAACACGGGTTTCCATCACCGGCGTTTCCAGTCCCTGCAAACCAATGCCGATAGGATAAACCTGAACAATGTTTTCGCCTGCCGGGAAGTAATAGAGTCGCAGTTCCGCAAGGTTAACCACGATGCCCTCGCGTGGGACATCCGGTAACAGCAGTTGCGTCGGGATGGTAATGAGCGTTCCGGCTTTCGGTACCGGTGCGATAGTGTGATTTGCTTCCAGAATCAGCATCGCGGCGGTATCAAAACGCCTGGCGATAGCCTGTAAATTACGGTCGCCCTCCTGCACCGTATAAGTCTGGTTTTGACCAATAAGACGACTGCCCTGTGGTGGTAACGGATAATCCAACGCACGAGCAGTCTGTATGGCGCCCAGAACGCCAGTCAGAATCAGTGTCATAAAAAACGCGCGTTTCATACTTTTATTCCCTGTAGTCACGAGTATAGGGTCGGAGTAAGAAATGACCCATGAGGATAAAAAACGACCTCATAAAACAGGATAATAGGTATGATTTAGTTTAGCTGCAATCACCGGCTTTGGTGCGAATTGCCCGGATCATTGCCTCAAGTCCCTGCGAGCGGGATGGCGTAAGGTGTTGGGTCAGTGCCATTTTTTCAAACCACGGCCTTACGTCAAACGCGACGATGTCCTGCGCGGTCATCTGCTGATAAAGAATGAAGACAATCGCGATGAGCCCTTTAACAATCGCCGCATCGCTGTCACCCTGCAGTTCGATAACGCCGTTGTCGTTGCGGGTCATCACGATCCAGACCTGGCTCTGGCAACCCTGAATGATGTTCTGCGGGTTATGATCCGCAGCGCTGAGCGCCGGTAAGCGCTGCCCCAGTTCAATAATATAGAGATACTTTTCTTCCCAGTTCGCACAGCGCGAAAAATTGCGCAGCAGCTTATCTCTGTCCGGTAACGCGGCCATTATTCCTCCCTGTCAGCCTAATAAACGGTGAATGCGCTGAAGCCCTGCCACCAGACGATCCACCTCTTCATGTGTGTTGTACATCGCCAGCGATGCCCGGCACATGGCGGGAACCTGATAGAAGCTCATCAGCGGCATGGCGCAGTGATGCCCTGTCCGTACGGCAATGCCATAGTTATCAAGGAAACTGCCGACGTCGTAGGCGTGGTGTTTGCCGAGGTTAAACGCAATCACCCCACGGCGATCATTGGGACCATACAGGGTGAGATCCGGCACCTTAGCCAGTTCTGTTAACGCGTAGTGCATCAGCATGTGTTCGTAGTCAGCGATGTGCTCCAGTCCCAGCTCGCTGATGTAGTCGAGCGCCGCGCCGAAACCGATGATCCCGCCAGTGTTTGGCGTGCCCGCCTCGAAGCGCCACGGGGCTTTTGCCCAGGTGGTGCCTTCGGTCAGGCTGACGGTGGCGATCATCGAACCGCCCCCTTCCCACGGCGGCATCGCCTGCAAAATCTCCTCTCTGGCGTAGAGAATGCCAATGCCGGTCGGACCATATAACTTGTGACCGGAGAATACGTAGAAGTCGCAGTCCAGCGCCTGCACATCTACCGCATGGTGCATGACCGCCTGCGCGCCATCCACCAGCACTTTCGCGCCATGCTGATGCGCCAGCGCGGCCATTTCTTGTACAGGGTTTTCCGTACCCAGCACATTGGACACCTGGGTGATCGCCAGCAGACGGGTGCGCTCATCCAGCAGCGAGGGCAATACGTCGAGTTTCAGCGTGCCGTCATCGTTCAACGGGATCACCCGCAGTTCCGCGCCGGTACGCGTGCAAAGCATCTGCCACGGCACGATATTCGCGTGGTGCTCCATCTGGCTGATGACGATGTTATCGCCCGCCTTCACGTTCTTGTTGCCCCAGCTGTTGGCCACCAGGTTGATCCCTTCCGTGGTGCCACGGACAAACACCAGCTCTTCGGCAGAGTGGGCATGAATGAAAGTTGCGACCTGCTGGCGAACCTGTTCCATGCGCGTCGTCGCTTCGGCGCTAAGGGTGTGGATCCCGCGATGCACCGCTGCATAGCCGTGGCGATAAAACTCCGCCTCGGCAGCAATCACCCGTTCTGGTTTCTGCGCGCTGGCCGCGCTGTCGAGATAGACCAGCGGTTGTCCGTTCACCTCACGGGACAACACCGGGAAATCAGCCCGGACCCGCTCAACGGAAAATGTCATGCTTCACCTCCCGGCAAGCGCTGACCGATGCGGGCCAGCACCTGCTGTTTCAGCGCCTCGTCACGCAGAGTCTCGGTCAGTTCCGCCGCAAACGCGTAGATGATCATTTGTTGCGCCGCCTGCTGATCGATCCCGCGCGAGCGCAGGTAAAACAGCTGCTCATCGTCAATCCGGCCCACCGTCGCGCCGTGGCTGCACTTCACGTCGTCGGCGTAAATTTCCAGTTGCGGTTTGGTGTCGACTTCCGCCAGCCGTCCGAGCAGCAGATTGTTATTGGTCATCTGGCCGTCGGTTTTAATCGCATGTGGCGCGACGTTAATCAGGCCGTTAAATACCGCACGCCCTTTATCACTGACGATGGTTTTATGCAGCTGACGGCTGTTGCAGTAGCCTTTGTTATGCTCAAGCCACGTCCGGGTATCGCACACTTCCGATTTCACCGGCATCGCCAGGCTGTTCATTCGCAACGTGGTATTTTCGCCGTTGAGCTGAGTGCTGGTGTTATGGCGCAGTACCGCGCTGCCGAGCAGGAAGCTGTTGCTCCAGGCGGCGGCGTCCTGACCGAGCGCGATGTCGTTATGGGCAAAGTGGTAGCTGAGCGGATTTTCAAACGCCAGTTTGATGTGCTGCAACTGCGCGTTAGCCGCCACCTGCATCGTCAGGCGCGCCCCGGTGAAATGCCGGTGATTGTCGAGGCTCGCGTAATGTTCGATCACCGTCGCTTCCGCCCCTTCCGCCAGTTCAAGATGGTGGCGATAATGCGCCGTGTTCATCCCTTCACCGTCCAGCCCCTGAGTCAGGTGCATTAACAGCAATGGTTTCGCCGGACGCTGGTTTCGCGCCACGCGGATGTGCGTCACCGTCGCCGCCAGGCTTTCCGTCAGATGCAGAAAGACTTCCGGCTGTACCGCCGCAGGCAGCGTCTGACGCTCATCATTAACGCTCACGGTAAAACCGCTGTCGGTAAGATCGTCGCTCAGTTGCGCGTCAAAGCGCCCGTCGACAAACACCAGGCGAAAAGCATCGACAGTCAGCGCCAGCGCGTCACGGGTCGCGGCATCTGCTTTCGCGGTATGCGCCACAAACTGGCTGTTCAGCAGGCCGTCCAGCGGCGTGTATTTCCAGTTCTCATGCTTGCGCGTCGGCAGGCCGAGACGCAGCATCTGCTGTAAATGCTGTTGTGCCTGCGGAGAACGCGCGTCGCCTTCGGCTTCAAAAAGATGATGCCACTGTTGCAACGCGTTACTGTTGTTCTGTAAGCCAGCCATAGCCCTGCTCCTCCAGTTGTTTGACCAGAGTGAAATCGCCGGATTTTACGATGCGGCCCTGATATAACACATGCACGAAATCCGGCTTGATGTAATCCAGGATGCGCTGGTAGTGCGTCACAATGATAAACGCGCGCTTGCCGTCGCGCAGGGCGTTAACGCCGTCAGCGACAATTTTCAGCGCGTCGATGTCCAGCCCGGAGTCTGATTCATCCAGAATGCACAACTCAGGCTCCAGCACCGCCATCTGCAGGATGTCGTTACGCTTTTTCTCGCCGCCGGAGAAGCCGACGTTAACCGAGCGCGTCAGTAAATCTTCCGGCATCTTCAGCAGCTTGATTTTCTCTTCCATCAGATCCTGAAAATCAAAACGGTCCAGCGCTTCCTGACCGCGGTAGCCACGCACGGCATTGAGCGCGGTCTGCAGGAAAAACTGGTTGCTGACGCCGGGGATTTCCACCGGATACTGGAAGGCCATGAAAATGCCCTCACCCGCGCGATCTTCCGGTGACAACTCAAGCAGATCTTTGCCTTTAAACTGCACGGCGCCACCGGTCACTTCATAATCTTCACGTCCGGCGAGCGTGGCGGAGAGCGTACTTTTCCCTGAGCCGTTCGGCCCCATGATGGCGTGCACTTCACCCGGGCGCACGTCAAGGCTCAGCCCGCGCAGGATCGCTTTATCTTCAACCGCAACCTGTAAATCTTTGATGCTTAACATGTGTGTTCCTTTGTGCTTAGCCGACGCTGTGTTCAAGGCTAATCGCCAGTAATTTCTGTGCTTCGACGGCAAATTCCAGTGGCAACTCCGAGAAGACGTCTTTACAGAAACCATTCACAATCATGGAGATGGCATCGTCTTCCGAGATCCCGCGCTGCAGGCAATAAAAGAGCTGATCTTCACCGATGCGCGATGTCGTCGCTTCGTGCTCCAGTTGCGCGCTGTTGTTCCGGCATTCAACGTACGGGAAGGTATGCGCGCCGCTGTCAGGCCCGATCAGCATTGAGTCGCACTGGGTGTAGTTACGCGCGTTGGTGGCAGTCGGCATGATTTTAACCAGCCCGCGGTAGCTGTTCTGGCTGTGCCCGGCGGAGATCCCCTTCGAAATGATGGTCGATTTGGTGTTCTTGCCGATGTGGATCATTTTGGTGCCGGTATCGGCCTGCTGATGGCCGCTGGTCAGCGCTACAGAGAAGAACTCGCCGATGGAGTTATCGCCGCGCAGAATGCAGCTCGGGTATTTCCAGGTGATCGCCGAGCCGGTTTCCGACTGCGTCCATGACATTTTGCTGTTGTCACCTTCGCACAGCGCGCGTTTGGTGACGAAGTTAAGGATCCCGCCCGTGTTGTTGTCGCCAGGGAACCAGTTCTGCACCGTCGAGTATTTCACTTCGGCGTCTTTGTGGATGATGACTTCCACCACCGCGGCATGCAGCTGGTAGCTGTCGCGAACCGGCGCGGAACAGCCTTCGATGTAACTGACGTAGCTGCCTTCATCGGCGATTAAGATCGTGCGTTCGAACTGCCCGGTTTTTTCTGCATTGATGCGGAAATAGGTGGAAAGCTCCATCGGGCAGCGCACGCCTTTCGGCACATAAATGAACGTACCGTCTGAGGCCACCGCGGCATTCAGCGCGGCAAAGAAGTTATCGTTACCCGGCACCACAGTGCCGAGGTATTTTTTCATCAGTTCCGGGTGGTCGTGGATCGCTTCGCCGAATGAACAGAAGATAATCCCCTGCTCTGACAGCTTTTCACGGTACGTGGTGGCAACCGACACGGAGTCAAAAATGGCGTCCACCGCCACCTCTTTACCTTCACGTACCGGAACACCGAGCTGATTAAAGGCGTCTTCCACTTCCTGAGTCAGGAACGCGCTGGAGCCGGTCTGCTGGACCGCGCCCGGCTGCGAGACGCAGTTGTCATCGCAATTGCCGCACGACGGCGCGGAATAGTAGCTGTAATCCTGATAATTGAGCGGGTTGTAATGGGCTTTCAACCAGTGCGGCTCTTCCATTTCCAGCCAGGCGCGAAACGCGTTGAGGCGGAACTCGAGCATCCAGTCGGGTTCGTTACGGCGGGCAGAGATGGCGCGCACCACGTCTTCGTTGATGCCTTTCGCCAGCTCATCGGTCTGGAGCAGAGTGAAGAAGCCCTCTTTATAGTTGAGCTGCCCCCCCGTCCAGGTTTTGACATCGTCAGTTGCTTCAGTATTACGAGACATAATTACTCCGCCTGGACCCCAAAACTTTCACCGCAGCCGCATTCATGCTGCGCTTTTGGGTTATGAAACTTGAAGATTTGATTTAACCCGTCGCGAACATAATCCACGACAGTACCATCAATGAACGGCATCGCTTTTCGCGAGACATAGAGCTTTGCGCCATCCGTTTCAAACAGCAGATCCTCTTTCTCCGGTTGCGTGACCGTATCGAGCACGTAACCAAAGCCCGCACAACCGGTCTGTTTGACGCCCAGCCGTAGCCCCTGCATTTCGGGCTGCCGGCTCACCAGTTCGCGGACATGTGCCGCCGCCGCTGGCGTCAACGTCAATCCCTGCCAGCTCACCTCGTTCGGGTCAAAGGTTCCAGAATGCACATCCATAGATCCCCCTCATGTTGTCAAATCACCTGCGTATTATCCTATGGTAGTGATAACAATTCTCACTTCAACCCATGTTCCACAGGGACTTTCGTGCATTTATTAAGCATAGACCCTGTTGAATGGCTTATCAGGCAAGGGAGTTATTGTTCAATCTATTGATAATTAAAAGCTTTGGCGGGGTTTATCGGTCTCGCAGGTCATCATCAAAAGATGTATAGGTAATGCCTATTTATAGAATAGTCAGCGTGAATGGCACAAATTCACAAAGTTGCTTTTTAAAACAAGGCGTTAAAAAACGATGACCGTGCATGTGTACTGCGCGTACCGCGAGTTTACTGGCACTTTCAAAAAATCTAACAGAACTCTCATTCTCATTGTAATGTTACAGATTTTGTTGCCGATAACTGCTAAATCAATCCAACAAAGGGAAACCGTGATGACTGAGAATGAATTTCAGTTTAATGAAGAGGACTACATTAAGAAGGCTGTAATCACCTTGCCATCTATTCCTGATGATGTATTGCAGTCCTTGTCCTTACAAGACAATCAGACGGGGTTGTTCTATCGAATTGACAAAGCGAAACAAGGCGCCCGTACGCAGCGGCTCATTCATATATGGCGGAAAAACAGAGGGATTGGCGTTTCGTGGAATGTAGAAGACGCAAGACAAGGCAAAGTAAATTTCAATGACAACTTTAAGCATCTCAACGCGGCGAAGGATCTTGCGGCCAGGATGCTGAAAACGGACCCGGCGCTGAATTTCGACCTGTTAACCCGCCCCCTGTATACGCGCTCACCTCACCGTCGACTCCTTAATTTGCTCCTCCTCGAGGTTATCATTGAAATACTGCTGTCTCCGGATGATGCCCCGCGCATCACTGTCGACTTTTCTAATCTGTAAATAGAAAACCCCTGCATTTCTGCAGGGGCATATCAAACGTTTTAGTGAATCCGCGCCTGAACACGGGCAATCGCGTTGTCGTAGACCGTACTGGCTTTTTCCTGACGGGCAGCCTGGTAATAGGTCAGCGCCTGCTGATAATCACCCGCTGTTTCGTAAATTTTGCCGATGTTATAGTTTGCACCCGCACGAACCGTCGGCGCCCCTGCACCACTGGCTAATGCCAGTGCCTTACGGTTGGCCCACAGCGCTTCCGCCGTACGACCGGCTTTCTGATACACCAGCCCCAGGTTGCCATACGCTTTACCGTTATCCGCCCACGCATTGACCGCTGCCGTGAACAGACTGATTGCCTGATCGTAGTCATTTCGCTGGTAGGCTGCTTCCCCTTGCAGGTTCAGGCTGCGCGACGCGCTGATGTCCTGTTGCGACCAACCAGCATTGTGCGAGGCAGTCCAGGCATCGGTCAGTGCGGGAGAGAGGTGTGACCCGATACGCGCAGACTCCATATTCACGCCTTCAATCTGGTTGATATCAACAAAATCGCCTGATGGGGTGATTTTGAATACCGTCCACAGATTTCCGATCTTCTGTTGCGGGACATAATAGGTTCGCACCAGCGATTCACCGACGTAGACAAACACTTTCGCCTGGCTCTCTGATAAACGTGAGCTGTTTGGTCTTTCACGGTCGGTGAAATCATGGATAGCGTAAACATACGACTGACCCTGTTGCCGTGCCGTCAGGGTGATAGTCTCGGGACCGTAACTGTCCGTATCGTCAACGTCAAGATTACCGTTATCCCCTTCTTTCTGCTCGAAATAGATATGGTTGCCCTGATAAACGATATGCGAGTCTAAATCGTCAGGCTGCGCTCCCCAGGTTAATACCACGCGCATGCTGTCCAGACCGGTGAGTACCGGACTTAGCGCATAGGACATGCCATTGCAGGGGCATTTCACCACCAGATTCGAGAAGCCGCTTTTCTTGACGATCAGCAGCGTGTCGCTGGTATCGGGGAACGCACTTTCCAGCGTAGCCTGTCCCTGTGTGTTCGTTGTCGCCCGAACCGCACTTTCGCCGTTTCGTTGCAACGTGACCTGTGCGTCCGGGATTTTTGCGTCTTTCACCACAGCGCTCAGAATCTCAACCTGAGTTGGGCTGGCCAGGCCATAGCCAGACAGCAGCATAAGCGGCAAAAACAGCCATGACGTCATGTTTCTTTTCATTGAATTCCCTTTATTGTCTGTTAGTTCCTTAAGTGTTCTAACGCACCATTCGTCATCATTGTGCGAGGTTTGTTCAGATTGCTAAGGTATTGACCTGCGCATAAGAGTTTACCAGAAAAGGCAGGGACAAATAGGAGAATATCTGTCTGAGGCAAATGCAATGGGAATACATGACGGATTATCAGGACTATATTTCAGACGGGAAAATCGAGCGGCGCATTTTATAAAAATAAGCCCGCAAAGCGGGCTTGTCATTTGTGACATCGTTTCAGCGATGTGGTTTAACTTTTTATTTTTCTGTAAATGAACAGTACGACCAATGCACCAATAACAGCGACAACAAAGCTGCCGAAGTTGAACCCGTCCACTTTACCAAAACCGAAGAATGTGCTAATCCAGCCGCCAACGACCGCACCGATGATACCGAGAATAACCGTGACGAAGAATCCGCCGCCGTCTTTACCCGGCATGATCCACTTCGCCAGAATCCCTGCAATTAGCCCGAAAATGATCCACGAAATAATACCCATGTGTTTTATATCCTCAGTTAGTACGTAACTTCATTTACCGGGATAAAGCGTAGCACATCGCTCAAAAATATCTAACGGGCTTTTCACCCTGAATTATCAGTCATTTTTTCGTCACAGAGACCCTGTATGGTGTGTGCCCACCGCACAAATTGATCGCAACGAGATTTTGCGCATTTTTTGCTGGCACCCCGGATTTGCTGGCGTATTATCGTCACTCCCTTCCCCGTTCGGGGCGTTACAACCTTCTTGAGTTCAAGAGGCAAACATTCATGACCTGGCAACACTTCAAACAGGCTTACCTGATTAAATTCTGGGCGCCAGCCCCTGCGGTCATCGCTGCAGGTATTCTCTCCACCTATTATTTCGGCATCACCGGCACCTTCTGGGCCGTCACCGGCGAATTCACGCGCTGGGGCGGGCAATTGTTGCAACTGGCAGGCGTCCATACGGAAACCTGGGGCTACTATAAACTCATTCATCTCGACGGTACGCCATTAAGCCGCATCGATGGCATGATGATTATCGGTATGTTCGGCGGCTGTTTCGCGGCCGCGCTGTGGGCGAACAACGTAAAACTACGTCTTCCGCGCAGCCGGATTCGCATCGCGCAGGCTATCGCTGGCGGCATCATCGCGGGTTTTGGCGCCCGTCTGGCGATGGGCTGTAACCTCGCCGCGTTCTTTACCGGCATTCCGCAGTTTTCTCTGCATGCGTGGTTTTTCGCGATTGCCACCGCCATCGGCTCCTGGTTCGGCGCACGTTTCACGCTGCTGCCCATGTTCCGTATTCCGGTGAAAATGCAGAAAGTCTCCGCCGCATCGCCGCTCACACAGAAACCAGAGCAGGCGCGTCGCCGTTTCCGTCTGGGGATGCTGGTGTTTATCGGGATGATTGGCTGGGCGCTGCTGACCGCCATGAACCAACCCAAACTCGGACTGGCGATGTTGTTCGGCGTCGGCTTCGGGTTGCTGATTGAACGCGCGCAAATCTGCTTTACCTCCGCCTTCCGTGATCTGTGGATCACCGGGCGTACCCACATGGCGAAAGCCATCGTGTTCGGGATGGCAGTCAGCGCAATCGGTATTTTCAGTTATGTGCAACTCGGCGTGGAGCCCAAAATCATGTGGGCAGGCCCGAACGCGGTGCTGGGCGGGCTGCTGTTCGGCTTTGGTATCGTGCTGGCGGGCGGTTGTGAAACCGGCTGGATGTACCGTGCGGTCGAAGGCCAGGTGCATTACTGGTGGGTCGGCCTCGGCAACGTCATTGGCTCAACGCTGCTCGCGTATTACTGGGACGATTTATCCCCCTCTCTCGCCACCAGTTGGGACAAAGTCAACCTGCTCAATACCTTTGGCCCACTCGGCGGCCTGCTGGTCACCTATGCGCTGCTGTTTATCGCATTGATACTGATAATAGGTTGGGAGAAACATTTTTTCCGTCGCGCGCGTGGCGCATCGGTGACCGCTAAGGAGGCAGCATGAAAACGATTGTTCCTGATTATCGTCTGGATATGGTGGGCGAACCGTGCCCGTATCCGGCCGTCGCCACGCTGGAAGCGATGCCGCAACTTCAGAAGGGGGAAATCCTCGAAGTGGTCAGCGATTGCCCGCAGTCAATCAACAATATTCCACTGGATGCGAAGAACCATGGTTATACCGTGCTGGACATCCAGCAGGACGGGCCAACCATCCGTTATTTGATTCAGAAATAGTCCGTCACAGAATTATATGTTCGGCTTGATGGTTCCGAAAATCTGGCGTAAATAATAACTGTCCATTATGGATAAATAAGGAGATTTAGATGGGCTATTACGTCATTAAGAAATCGGATAAAAATACTTCGCAACCGTATTATTTTCAGTTGAAAGCAGATAACCACGAAATTATTGCTGTAAGCGAGATGTATTCTTCAAAAGACGCAGCAAAGAAAGGAATTGCGTCTGTACAGAAAAACGGTCCGACCTCCACGATAAAGGACGAGACCGTATAGCCGAAGCCCCTCTCCCTGCTCCGGGAGAGGGCTCTTTCAGACGACCGCCGTTGTCAGCCGCGATGAGCAACACAATCTTCCCTGCTCATCAAAAATCTCAATCTGCCAGACCTGATGTCGACTGCCCGCATGGAGCGCAGAACAGACGCCGCGAACGCGACCGCTGCTCACTGCGCGAATATGATTGGCGTTAACTTCCAGCCCGACCACTTTCTGATCACCCTCGGTACAGAGATAACCGGCCACCGATCCCAGCGTTTCCGCCAGCACCACGGACGCGCCGCCGTGCAACAGACCAAACGGCTGTTGAGTACGGTTATCTACCGGCATCGTCGCTTCGATGGTGTTGTCAGTAAAGCGGTCAAACTGAATATCCAGCAGCCCCACCATGTTGTTTTTACCCATGGCGTTGAGGTCGTTAAGCGTCGCGGTGCGTTTCCAGATCATCCAAGGATCTCCAGTAATGCCTGTAGCGGATGGCGAACGCCATTCCCTTCAATACGTTTCACCTGACTCCGGCATGAATAGCCCGTTGCCAGACAGCGATTTTTCGGCAGTGTCTGCATGGACGGCTGCCAGGAGAGCGCGTAGATCCCCAGCGAATTCGCATGATTTTTGACTTCATGACCATACGTGCCCGCCATTCCGCAGCAACCCACGTTGATATTTTCCAGTTTTGCGCCGAGACGCGCAAACAGCGCAGCCCACTGTTGTGGCGCGGCGGGTAGCGCCGTGACCTCTGTGCAGTGACCAAAGAGATACCACGATTCACCGCTCACTTCTCGCGCCACGACATTCTCCAGCGCCAGTGGTAGCCATTCATGCACCAGCATGACGTGGAAATCGCCGCGCCCGGCGCCGAGCACCTGCTTGTACTCATCGCGATAACAGAGCACCAGCGCCGGATCAACGCCCACCATCGGCATGCCAAGCTGCGCAATGCGGCTGAGAAAATCCGATGTTTTTTTCGCGGTTCTGGCGAAGCGGGCAAGGAACCCTTTGATATGCTGCGCTTTACCGTTGGGCGAGAACGGCAGCAGTACGGGCTGATAACCGACCTTTTCCACCAGCCGGACAAAATCCGCCACCACCTGTGCGTCGTAATAGCTGGTAAACGGATCCTGGACCACCAGCACCGTTTTCGCTTTTTGCTCAGCACTCAGGGCCTCAAGCTGCTCCAGCGTCATGTTCGCCGAGCGGTGACCCACCATCCTTTGTTGCAGCGATGGCACCGAAAGCAGCGGCAGATCAATCATGCCGATATGTTTTTCGGACAGACGGCGCACCCAGGGCTGGTTGATAAAGAAGTTAAACGTTTTAGGCGCGCGCGCCATCAGCGGCGCATAGCTTTCAACGGTGGCGACCAGATGATCGCGCACCGGACGCAAATAGCGGGAATGATAAAGTTGCAGGAAGCGTGAGCGGAACTCCGGCACGTCGATTTTGATCGGACACTGGGTCGTGCAGGCTTTACAGGCAAGACAGCCTGACATCGCCTCCTTCACCTCATGGGAGAAATCGTATTCGCCTTTACGCGCATGCCAGCTGTTACGTGTGCGTTCAATGAGCGAGCGCAGGCTGACGCGTTTTTCCGGCAGCTCTTTTTCCAGTTTCAGCGGATCAACGCCCCGGTCAGCCAGCAGGCGCAGCCATTCGCGCACCAGCGTCGCGCGCCCTTTCGGCGAATGAATGCGGTTGCTGGTGATTTTCATCGACGGACACATCGGGCTTCTGACATCGAAGTTAAAGCACAGCCCGTTACCGTTACACTCCATCGCGCCACGCCAGGCGGTACGCACGATGCCAGGGATCTGCCGATCATATGTACCGCGCTTCACCGCATCAACCTTCCTCATTGGCGCGTCAATGCCTTCCGGCGGGCAAATCTTGCCGGGGTTAAGCCGGTTGGCCGGGTCGAACGCCGCTTTAACCTTGCGCAGTTCGCCATACAGTTCGTCACCAAAGAATGCCGGGCTGTATTCTGCGCGGAAGCCTTTGCCGTGCTCGCCCCACAACAGGCCGCCATATTTTGCCGTCAGCGCCACCACCTCATCGGAGATCTGCTTCATCAGGATCTCCTGTTGCGGATCGCACATATCCAGCGCCGGGCGCACGTGCAACACACCGGCATCGACATGACCAAACATGCCGTAGCTCAGGCCGTGGCTGTCCAGCAGCGCGCGGAACTCGGTGATATAGTCAGCGAGATGTTCAGGCGGCACGCAGGTATCTTCGGCAAAAGGAATGGGCTTCGCCGCCCCTTTCGCATTTCCCAGCAGCCCCACCGCTTTCTTACGCATCGCATAGATGCGCTCAATACCCGCCAGTTCCTCACAGACCTGCCAGCCGATAACACCACCGGCGTTTTGTGCCATCAGCGCATCCAGGCGCTG
Source organism: Trabulsiella odontotermitis (assembly GCF_001297775.1). Classification (GTDB taxonomy): domain Bacteria; phylum Pseudomonadota; class Gammaproteobacteria; order Enterobacterales; family Enterobacteriaceae; genus Trabulsiella; species Trabulsiella odontotermitis. The sequence continues at coordinate 72,957 of NZ_LIFX01000014.1, forward strand.
ACACAGCGTTTTAACCCGATCGTCAATCAGTTGCTGGTCGTCGCCCGCGAATTCGACGATATTCAGCCCCAGCATCACTTTATCTGCCACGTCAGTGATTAATTCACTTACGGAATGCCAGACGATATCTTCCCGCGCCAGATCCAGCACCTTTGAATCCACCGTTTCTACTGAGAGGGCGTTGGCTTCGACCATGAACGGCGCATTACGCAGTGCGGAATCAAACGAATCGTATTTAACGTTCACCAACCGCCGCACCTTCGGCAGGCGGGTGATATCCAGACGCGCCTCGGTGATAAACGCCAGCGTGCCCTCGGAGCCAGTCAGCACGCGGGTTAAATCGAACTCAGTCATATCATCATTAAAGACATGACGCAGATCGTAGCCGGTCAGAAAACGGTTCAGTTTGGGGAATTTGTCGATAATCAGCTGCCGGTTGTCGCGGCAGCGCTGATACACGGTGCGGTAAATACGGCCAATGGCCGACTGCTCTTTCGCCAGTGTTTCTGCCAGTTGCACTGGCATTGGCTGAGTATCAAGGATGTCGCCCCCCATTAACACCGCCCTGACGCCGAGCACGTGGTCCGACGTTTTGCCATACACCAGCGATCCCTGACCCGACGCATCGGTATTGATCATCCCGCCCAGCGTGGCGCGGTTACTGGTGGAGAGTTCAGGGGCGAAAAAATAGCCGTAGGGCTTGAGGAACTGATTCAACTGATCTTTGATGACACCGGCTTCCACCCGCACCCAACCCTCTTCCGGGTTGATTTCAATGATGCGGTTCATGTAACGGGACAGATCGATAATAATGCCCTGATTGAGCGCCTGCCCGTTGGTGCCAGTACCGCCGCCACGCGGGGTAAACGTCAGCGACGTAAACCGTTCTTCAGCGGCCAGACGCGCCAGCAACGCGACATCGGCGGTAGAACGGGGAAATACCACGGCATCCGGCAACAGTTGATAGATGCTGTTATCGGTGGACATCGTCAGTCGGTCGGCATAGCCGGTGGCGGTGTCGCCGGTGAAACCTTGCTGTTCCAGTACCTGCAAAAAAGTCAGCACCAGTTGGACGACACCTGGCGCCTGAGAAATCTGTGGGATCATTACGCTTGACCCTGCCTGATAATGTTGTGTTGTGAGTAATTAATCGGTTGCGTTGCGCATTTATCGTTGTATCACATTTTTTTCTTATGCGCCCATCAGAATTATGTGCTCAAATTTATTGATATTATTATTTGTCAGACACGATTGTTTAAGGGAAAAACATCTATGGTAAGTCTTCGTCAGCCAAAAGACATTCCGCAAATACTGTTGTCGGTGCTGTTCCTGGCCCTCATCATTACTGCCTGTTTATGGATAATCCAGCCGTTTATTCTTGGCTTCGCCTGGGCGGGGACGATTGTTATCGCCACCTGGCCGGTGCTGCTTCGTCTGCAACGCCTCCTTTTTGGCCGCCGTTCACTGGCCGTGCTGGTGATGACCCTGCTGTTGTTTTTGCTGTTTGTCATCCCGGTTGCGCTGCTGGTCAACAGCCTGGTGGACGGTAGCGGTCCGCTGATCCATGACATCACCAGCGGCAGTTTCACACTGCCGGACTTCGCGTGGCTGAACAGCATTCCGTTTATTGGTGCAAAACTTTATGGCGCCTGGCACAGCCTGCTCGATATGGGCGGCACGGCGATCATGGCGAAGGTACGCCCGTATATCGGCGCGACCACCACCTGGTTTGTTGGTCAGGCCGCGCACATCGGGCGCTTCCTGCTGCACTGCGGCCTGATGCTGCTCTTCAGCGCATTGCTCTACTGGCGCGGTGAAAAAGTGGCGTATGGCATTCGCTACTTCGCCACGCGTCTCGCCGGACGCCGGGGTGATGCCGCGGTCCTGCTGGCTGGACAGGCCATCCGCGCCGTCGCGCTGGGCGTGGTGGTGACTGCGCTGGTGCAGGCGGTTCTCGGCGGATTCGGGCTGGCAATTTCAGGTGTCCCTTACGCGACACTGTTGACCGTGGTGATGGTCTTTACCTGCCTGGTACAACTCGGGCCATTGCCGGTCCTGATCCCGTCAATCATCTGGCTGTACTGGAGTGGCGATACTACCTGGGGCACCGTGCTGCTGGTCTGGAGTTGTGTGGTCGGTACGATGGATAACGTTATCCGCCCGGTGCTCATTCGCATGGGCGCCGACCTGCCGATGATTTTGATCCTCTCCGGCGTTATCGGCGGTCTGGTCGCGTTCGGCATGATCGGCCTGTTTATTGGTCCGGTGCTGCTTGCCGTCTCCTGGCGGCTGTACGACGCCTGGGTTCACGAAGTTCCGCCACCGCCTGATAACCCGGATCAGGTGCTTGCGGAGCTGGAAGAGATTGAAGACGACAGCGAGCAGGCCGCAAAACTGTAAGCGAGCAAGGCGGGGAAACTCGCCTTATCTATAAGATATATTAATCATTCGTTTCGTTCACACTGCCACTTATGCTTATACCTGTTCCCACTGCCAGTATTTATCTCGCAAATCATTCATCTCTCTTTAACTATTGAGACGAATCTGATCGACGCAAAAATCCCCTGTGCCTACTATTAGGGCACGGTTATAAATCAAGATATTGATTTATAAATCATGGAAATCCCCTGAGTGAAACAACGAATTGCTGTGTGTAGTCTTTGCCCATCTCCCACGATGGGCTTTTTTTTTAGAAATAACGCAGCGAGTAAGTCAAAAAAAAATCCCCGGTCTCTCAACCAGGGATTTTTTATTTCAACAAGACTGCTATTTATTGAGTTCTGCCAGGCTCAGCCAGGTCTGCACGACGGTGTCCGGGTTGAGCGACAGGCTGTCGATCCCCTCTTCCATCAGCCAGGCGGCGAAGTCTTCGTGGTCGGACGGACCCTGACCGCAGATACCAACGTATTTGCCCTGCTGTTTCGCTGTGCGTATCGCCATTGACAACAGCGCTTTCACCGCATCGTTACGCTCATCAAACAGCTCAGAGACCACGCCGGAATCACGATCCAGACCCAGCGTCAGCTGCGTCATATCGTTAGAGCCGATGGAGAAGCCGTCGAAGTGCTCGAGGAACTGTTCCGCTAGCAGTGCGTTGGATGGGATTTCGCACATCATAATGACTTTCAGGCCGTTCTCGCCACGCTTCAGTCCCTGACGTGCCAGTTCATCAACTACCGCTTTTGCCTGCGCCACGGTACGCACGAACGGGATCATAATTTCGACGTTGGTTAAGCCCATGTCGTTGCGAACGCGTTTCACTGCCTCGCACTCCAGCGCAAAGCAATCGCGAAAACTGTCAGAGACATAACGTCCGGCGCCGCGGAAGCCCAGCATCGGGTTTTCTTCGTCTGGCTCGTAACGCTCGCCACCCACCAGGTTAGCGTATTCGTTGGATTTAAAGTCAGAGAGGCGAACGATAACGCGCTTCGGATAAAACGCCGCACCCAGCGTGGCAATCCCTTCCGTCAGACGCCCGACGTAAAACTCTTTCGGTGAATCGTAGCCTTTCATCATCTCGCGGATTTCGTTCTGCAGCGCAGGCTCCTGGTCATCGAATTCCAGCAGTGCACGCGGGTGAACGCCAATCATCCGGTTGATAATAAATTCGAGACGCGCCAGCCCTACGCCTTCATTCGGCAGGCAGGCGAAATCAAACGCGCGATCCGGGTTACCGACGTTCATCATGATCTTCAGCGGCAGATCCGGCATGGTATCCACGCTGGAGCTTTTCACGCTGAAATCGAGCAGTTCAGCATAGACGTAGCCGGTGTCGCCTTCCGCACAGGAAACCGTGACCTTTTCGCCATCTTTCATGCGTTCGGTGGCATCGCCACAACCGACAACCGCCGGAATGCCCAGTTCACGGGCGATAATCGCCGCGTGGCAAGTACGACCGCCACGGTTGGTAACAATCGCTGCCGCTTTTTTCATGATCGGTTCCCAGTCCGGGTCGGTCATGTCGGTGACCAGTACGTCGCCCGGCTGGATGCGGTTCATTTCACTGATATCGTGAATCACCTTCACTTCGCCAGCGCCGATGCGGTGCCCGATAGCGCGGCCTTCAGCGATAATTTTACCCTGTGCGTGAAGCGTGTAGCGCTCCATCACCTGACCGCGTGAACGCACCGTTTCAGGACGTGCCTGAACAATAAACAGCTTGCCGGTGTGACCATCTTTTGCCCACTCGATATCCATCGGGCGGCCATAATGTTTTTCAATCTGGATAGCTTGTTTCGCCAGCGCCTGCACTTCCTCGTTGGTCAGCGAGAAAACATCGCGCTGCTCCTGCGGAACATCTTCAATGCGCACCTGCTTGCCGTGTTCCTGCGTCGGCGCATAGACCATGCGGATCTTTTTGGAGCCCATGGTGCGGCGCACGATAGCCGGGCGACTGGCCGCCAGCGTCGGTTTGTGGACGTAAAACTCATCCGGGTTCACCGCGCCCTGCACCACCATTTCGCCCAGACCCCAGGCGGAGGTGATGAACACAACCTGATCGAAACCGGATTCGGTATCGATGGAGAACATCACGCCAGATGACGCGAGATCGGAACGAACCATGCGCTGTACGCCCGCAGAGAGCGCGACGCCGCGGTGATCGTAGCCCTGATGCACACGATAGGAGATGGCGCGGTCGTTAAACAGCGAAGCAAAAACGTGCTTCACCGCCACCAGAACGGCATCAAAGCCCTGTACGTTGAGGAACGTTTCTTGCTGACCGGCGAAGGAGGCATCCGGCATATCTTCTGCCGTGGCGGAAGAGCGGACCGCGAAGGAGGCGTCTGCATCATCGGCAGAAAGTTGCTCGTAGGCTTCGCGGATGGCAGTTTCCAGTTCGCTCTGGAAAGGTGTGTCGATGATCCACTGGCGGATCTGCGCTCCGGCTTTCGCCAGCGCGGTTACGTCATCAATATCGGTCTCATCCAGCAACTGATAAATGCGCTGGTTGACACCGCTCTGGTCGAGAAACTGATTAAATGCATCTGCAGTGGTCGCAAATCCGTTGGGAACTGAAACGCCCAGACCGGACAGATTTGTAATCATTTCACCCAGGGAGGCATTTTTGCCCCCAACTCTGTCTACATCATTCATGCCGAGTTGGTTGTACCAAAGCACCAGCGGTGACGAGCCATTGTTGGACATCGAAACAATCCTTTTGTGATTTAAGAACGGGTGCCAGTCATGCACTGGCGACACGAATTATCCTCGCATAATTACGCCGCTGATAAAAACGGTGAATCGTTCAAGCAATTTAATTTTTTTGATTTTCAGACAACTCCGCGAAATGAGGTAACCTGCTGATTTACCAGCAATCCCCTACAAACCCTCGGTATAAGAAAAACTATTTTGAAAATGAACTGGTCTTTTCATTAAAAATAAAAATAGCGTTTCACTCTTAAATGAGACAAATGACGCTGCGTTATGATTAAATTTAATTTACTCTTTCAGATAATTAAGCAGAGTAAACCGGATGGTCAAAATGGAAAATGCAGTAGATCGCCACGTATTTTATATTTCTGATGGAACAGCCATTACGGCGGAAGTGCTTGGTCATGCAGTGATGTCCCAGTTTCCTGTCTCTATCAATAGCATCACCCTGCCGTTTGTTGAGAGCGAAAGCCGCGCCAGAGCAGTCAAAGAGCAGATCGACGCCATTTATCAGCAAACCGGTGTCCGGCCACTGGTCTTTTATTCCATCGTTATTCCGGAAATTCGCCACATTATTCTGCAAAGCGAGGGATTCTGTCAGGACATTGTTCAGGCATTAGTCGCTCCGCTGCAGGAAGAGATGAAGCTGGACCCGACTCCGGTTGCCCACCGAACCCACGGGCTGACGCCAGGCAACCTGACTAAATATGATGCGCGTATCGCCGCCATTGACTACACGCTGGCGCATGATGACGGCATTTCGCTGCGCAATCTCGATCAGGCGCAGGTGATCCTGTTAGGCGTATCGCGCTGTGGCAAAACGCCCACCAGCCTCTACCTGGCAATGCAGTTTGGTATTCGGGCGGCAAACTACCCGTTTATCGCCGATGATATGGACAATCTGGTTCTGCCTGCCACGCTGAAACCCTTACAACATAAAATGTTTGGCCTGACGATTAATCCGGAACGCCTGGCAGCTATCCGTGAAGAACGGCGGGAAAACAGCCGTTACGCGTCGCTGCGTCAGTGCCGCATGGAAGTGTCAGAAGTCGAGGCGCTGTACCGTAAAAATCAGATCCCTTACCTCAACAGTACCAACTACTCGGTGGAAGAGATTGCCACCAAAATAATGGATCTGATGGGACTCAGTCGCAGAATGTACTAATAAACTAGTACAATGTAGCATCATCGTGTAAGATACATACCGTGATTGCATGCACCTCACGGCCAGGCTTGAATTCAGTCAGGATTGGTTTATCGTGATGGGCATCACTTCCGGTATTTCTGCCGATGAAGCAAACAATTTCTGAGACACCCAATGAATAAAACTGATGAATTGCGTACCGCGCGGATGGACAGTCTGGTCACACCCGCGCAACTTGCGCAGCAATACCCCGTTTCGCCTGCCGTCGCGGATCACGTGATCCAGTCGCGCCGTCGTATTGAGAAAATCCTTAATGGTGAAGACAGCCGCCTGCTGGTGGTGATTGGCCCTTGTTCTATTCATGATCTGGATGCTGCCATGGATTATGCGCGCCGCCTTGCAGCGCTGCGCAGTAAACATCAGGCGCATCTTGAGATCGTCATGCGCACTTATTTTGAGAAACCGCGTACCGTTGTTGGCTGGAAAGGACTGATTTCCGATCCGGACCTTAACGGCAGCTATCGCGTGAATCATGGTATCGAACTGGCGCGCAAGCTGCTGTTGCAGGTGAATGAACTGGGCGTACCGACGGCCACCGAATTTCTCGATATGGTGACCGGGCAGTTTATCGCCGATCTCATCAGTTGGGGGGCGATTGGCGCGCGTACGACGGAAAGCCAGATCCACCGTGAAATGGCCTCAGCGCTCTCCTGCCCGGTCGGTTTTAAAAACGGGACAGATGGCAACACCCGCATTGCGGTGGACGCCATTCGCGCGTCACGCGCCAGCCATATGTTCCTGTCACCGGATAAAAACGGCCAGATGACCATCTACCAGACCAGCGGTAACCCGTACGGGCACATCATCATGCGCGGCGGGAAAAAGCCGAACTATTATGCTGAAGATATCGTTGCCGCCTGCGACACGCTGCATGAGTTTGATCTGCCGGAACATCTGGTGGTCGATTTCAGCCACGGGAACTGCCAGAAACAGCACCGGCGTCAGCTGGATGTCTGTGATGATGTCTGCGCGCAAATTCGCAATGGTTCAACGGCGATTGCGGGCGTGATGGCGGAGAGCTTCTTGCGTGAAGGCACTCAGAAAATCGTCGCCGGACAGCCTCTGGCGTATGGTCAGTCGATCACCGACCCCTGCCTTAACTGGGAAGATAGCGAAGTGTTGCTGGAAAAACTGGCTGCCGCTGTCGCCACCCGTTTCTGATAAAACACCCGCCGCTATCACTGCGGCGGGTATCTTTACCTCTTTTTCATAAATAACGCTTGCTGCGGGTGAATGTATTATTGATAATGATTATCATTGTTACATTGATAGTTGTTTAAAAACCGTACTATGCCTATGGACAGCTCCAGCGAACAGGATAAACCGAAAGAGAACACCCCTTATCCTGTGCCCACCGATCGCCGCATCAGCAGCCAGACGCTGTTAGGTCAGGAAGGTCGCGTGTTGATCGAACACAACGGCCATGAATACCTGCTTCGTCAGACCCACGCCGGGAAACTGATCCTGACAAAATAACCGTTTAACTGGAACAGCTCACCTCCAGTCGTTTTCCCCAGTCCGGAGGACGGCTGACATAATCATCATCTCTGTCGACAAACGGGTAACGTAACGCCTCATGCAGACGCGCCAGCTCCTGCATATCGCCGCGTTCCGCCTGTTCAATGGCCCGCTGCGCCAGCCAGTTACGTAATACCATTGCCGGATTAACCGCCTGCATCCGTTGCTGGCGTTCGTCGTCAGTGATCTGCTCCTGCTGCAGGCGCTGGCGATAGGTCTGAAACCAGCGGTCAAACGCACCACGATCGATAAACTCATCCCGCAGCGGCGACGCCGCACTGTGCTGTTCCGTCTGGCTGAGCATGCGGAAAGTGCGGGTGAAATCGCTGCCTTCCCGCGCCATCAGCGCAAACAACGCATTCAGCATGTCATTATCGCCCTGTTGTTCGGTATAAAAACCGAGCTTGCGGCGCATCCGCAGTCCGTACTCGCGAAACAGCGCAAGCTGATACGTGTCCAGCGCCTCGTTAAGGGCGTCTGCGGTGATGAATGGCGACAGCGTCTGCGCCAGCCGTTGCAGATTCCACAACCCGACAGCCGGCTGATTATCAAAGCTGTAGCGCCCCTGATGGTCAGAGTGGTTGCAGATAAAACCCGGCTGATAGTCATCGAGGAAACCGTATGGACCGTAATCCAGCGTCAGACCGAGGATCGACATGTTGTCAGTATTCATTACCCCATGCGCAAAACCGACCGTCTGCCAGCGCGCAATCAGGGATGCCGTTCGCGTGACAATGTCACGAAACCAGAGGATATATTTCTCACTCTCATTTTCCAGGTGTGGCCAGTGATGACGAATCACATAATCCGCCAGTTGGCGCACCTTTTCCGGCTCGCGACGGTAGTAAAAGTGTTCAAAGTGACCGAATCGCACGTGGCTTTCCGCGATGCGCATCAGCATCGCGCCCTGTTCCATCGTCTCGCGACGAACAGGTGTATCGCTGGTTACTATCGCCAGTGCGCGTGTTGTGGGAATACCGAGGCCGTGCATCGCTTCAGACGCCAGACTTTCGCGGATCGTAGACCGCAGCACCGCACGGCCATCGCCCATACGGGAGTAAGGCGTCAGTCCGGCGCCTTTCAGGTGCCAGTCATAGCGCTGGCCGTCAGGCAGTTGCTGCTCGCCCAGCAGGATGCCGCGACCGTCGCCAAGTTGCCCGGCCCAGACGCCAAACTGGTGTCCGCTGTAAACCTGTGCCAGCGGCGACATACCTGGCAGCAACGCTTCGCCGCCCCAGACGCCAGCACCCTGTTCCGGCTGGAACACAGACGCCTCAACGCCCAGCGTTTCCGCCAGCGGTGCGTTATGCCAGATCAACCGGGCATTTTCTAACGGTGTGGGTTGCAGTGCGGTGTAAAATCCCGGCAGCTCATCGCGCCAGTGAGATGTAAAAGACAGGGTCATGGTTCCTCCTGTCTTAAGTGTAGTGTCTTCTTCGCCGGACAAACACGGGCGGTTTGCAGGGTTATCCCTGCACCAGCGTGGTGATGCGACTCACCGTGACGGCAGGCCACAGCGCGCCTTGCATGGCGCTGAAACCGAATGGCTCGACGCGCCGCCGTGTCTCTTCGTTGTCAACGCCCGCAATCATCATGGTAGCGCAATGCGGCAGCACCTGAGCCACAATCGCGCGCATAAAGGGTTCAAAGGACGGAGAAAGAACACGACGCTGAACGAAGGTTTTATCAATCGCAATACGCGAAAAAATACCCGCGAAAATGGCTTTTGTTGACGCGTCGCCCGCGCCAAAATTAGCCAGTACCAGATTAAACCGTTTCGCGAGGATCACTAATGCATGATGTTCATTAAGCGTATTTAGACCAGGGTAATTCTCATTAATGGTAAATTCGAGAAACGGAAATCGTTTAACGCTTTCGATTAACGCGGTTTCCGTTAACAGCGCCTGCACAATGACGGAGGATATATTTATCCAGGCCAGTAAATGATGCTGAATAAAAAAAAGCTGACAGGTTTCCAGCAAGGCGAGTTTTTCTTTAAATAATGATAACTCTTCCTCCGGGGTCATGTACCTGGTGATGAGTTCCGTTGGCGTACGGACGCCCGAGCCCACGCCGACAAAGTTGGCAATGATTTCCAGTCCGATAAGTTTGTCGGTGTTGTTTCTGGCCGGCAGAAATAAACATTCCGGACGATAGGCGTTATCCAGCGAGACAATCATTGTATCTGCCCCTCAACAAGGATGATTCCCGACGACCTGATGTAGCGACGAAAACAACGCGAGCTAATTGATTTTATTATAAATAATTTCATCCGGTCCTTTTGAAAATAACGATATCCCTGCGGAAAAAGCATCCGTTATATTGTAATGCATACCCGTATATTTAGACAATCAACTGTTTTACCTAATGCAAATCACGGCTAAACGTAATTAAGCGAAAATGTTATATTCTTGTTTTCTGCCGATAACAAAAAAGGGACCTGAAGTCCCTTTTTGCCATGATCAAATTCGTCGGGCCTGCCAGAAGTTTTTCCGCCAGTAAACGTTATCCAGTGAGGAGCGAGTGACGCCCTGACTTGTCGAGGCATGAATAAAGGTGTTATCCGTATCATAAATGCCGACATGCAGGCCATTGGCGCCCGAGCCGGTTTTGAAAAAGACCAGATCGCCGGGTAACAGCTGATCTTTGTCTATTTCCGTCCCCACATTGGCCTGTTGCCGGGTTTCCCGCGGTAGCTGCATTTCAAATTGATCGCGAAAGGTCATGACCACAAATCCGGAGCAATCAACGCCCCGACGGTTCATGCCGCCATAACGATAAGGGGTTCCCCGCCAGTTCTGTAACTGATCATTCAGGCCCGCAATGACGGCAATCGAATCAGAAAGCCGTGGATTTGGGGGTGGCGCGCGGTGACTGCTGCATCCTGCAAGAATGAATGCCACCAGCAAAATAAACCAGAAACGCATGTCCGCGGTTCCTCTGTCTTTTATTTTAATAATAATTTAGCGTGGTTAATGATTAACTGGCAAGCGGCCTTTCGTCTGGCAGCGTAGAAATCAGAATCTGATGTCCGGAAATATCCAGCCGCTGGAAATGCATTTGCCAGGCCTGATAAAGATGTTCCGGCGTTAATACCTCTTCTTTTTTCCCGCTGGCGATCAATTTACCGTCGCGCATTAACCAGACGCGATGCGCAGTGCGCAGGGAATAATTGAGATCGTGACTGCTCATCACCACTGTAATACCCGCCGCACAAAGCTGATTCAACATGGCATCCAGCGCCGCCTGCTGCGCCACATCAAGGCTGTTCATCGGCTCATCAAGCAGTAATAGTTGCCCCAGCGGATTGCCTTCAGGATGGATTTGCAGCATCACCGCCGCCAGGCGTACGCGTTGCCATTCGCCACCAGAAAGCTGGTTAGTCTGACGCCCGAGTTTCGATGTCAGCCCCAGCGCATTGGCCATTTTATTCAGTAAGACACTTTGCGATTTGTCATGCTGATGAAGCATCAGATACTGCCAGACCGGAATCGCAAAAGGCGGTGTCTGCTGCTGCGTGAGATATGCGCGATGGTGCGCCAGTTCAGTTTCGGACCAGCTCGTGAGATCTCTGCCATTAAAGGCTACCTGGCCTTTGCCTGCGCTCAGGCCTGCCATGCGTGTCAGCAGCGTGCTTTTCCCTGCACCGTTTGGCCCGACGAGATGCAGGATCTCCCCACCCTGCACGTCAGCAGAAAACGGCCCCAGACGGGCCATTTCCTCAACATGATGCAGTTGCATCAGGAGCGTCATTAGCTCGCCAGCGCCTGTTTGATGGCGTTTGTTACGGTAGGATCGTCCGGGGTCATATCCGGCGAGAAACGCTGGATCACCTGCCCGTCGCGACCCACGAGGAATTTTTCGAAATTCCACAGGATATCATCCGGGTAGAGCGGCGCGCGCCCTTTGCTGACCATCCGCTCGTAGAAGCCACTCCCCGCCGGGGCGACCGCAGTGGGCGCGGCCTTAACCAGTTTCTGGTACAGCGGATGACGATGTTCACCGTTGACGTCGCCTTTGCTCAGCATCGGGAATGTCACGCCGTAAGTGGTCGAACAGAAGGTTTTGATCTCCTCTTCACTGCCCGGCTCCTGACCAAGAAACTGATTGCAGGGGAAACCCAGCACGCTGAAACCTTCATCCTGCCAGTGTTTCTGAATAGCTTCAAGCTGCTCATATTGCGGCGTTAAACCACATTTTGACGCGACATTGACGATCAGCAGAACCTTTCCGCGCCAGTTTTCCAGCGTGGTTTTTTCGCCGTCGATGGTCGTAACTTCGGTGTTCAGAATATCGTTTTGCATAGCATCCTCATTGTCTGTGGTTCTTAACGACCCGATTTCAGGAGTAACCAGATAAAGACCGGCGCGCCCAGCGTGGCGGTGACGACGCCGATGGGCAGCTCAGCGGCGGAAAGCGCCAGACGCGCAATCACATCCGCCAGCAGTAACGCGCTTCCCCCGGCCAGTACGCAGGCCGGTAATAGTACGCGGTGGTCGGTCAGGCCACACAGTCGCAGGATGTGCGGGATAACCAGACCGATAAAGCCAATGGCGCCCGCCAGCGCGACGCTGACGCCCACCAGCCAGCCTGTGGCGATGACCAGCAGTTTGCGCCACAGCCACAGCGGCAGCCCCAGTTGACGCGCGGAGACCTCGCCCAGCGCCAGTAAATTCAGCGGCTGTGACTGTGCGCTGACCCATACCATGACCGGGATCAGCGCAATCATCAACCACAGTTGCTGCCAGTCTACACCACCAAAGCCGCCCATCATCCAGTACATTAACTGGCGCAGATCGAAGGAGGTTGAGAAATAAACCGCCCAGGTCATGATGGCGCTGCAGATGATCCCGAGCGCAACCCCTGCCAGCAACAGACGGCTGGTTGAGAGATGGCGACGGGCAAAACGCAGTAAAATAAAGGTGATGAGCAACGCACCGGCGATGGCGCACAGTCCCAGCGCCCAGCCGGGCAACAGGCCGCGCCCGAGCAGCACAGCGGCAATCAGGCCGACGCCAGCTCCATTGGATACACCCAACAGGCCTGGCTCGGCAAGCGGGTTTTCAAACAGCGCCTGCATAATGGCGCCGGACAGCGCCAGCGCCGCGCCGACCAGCAAGACCGCCAGCGTGCGCGGCAGGCGGATCTGCCAGATGAACAGTTGCCCTTTCGCGCTGAACCAGTCTGCAGGCGCAATCCACTGTTCGCCCGCGCACAGGCTGAGCATCGTCGCGGCCACCAGTATCAGCAGCAACGCGAGAAGCCAGCGTCGGTTTCGTTGTTGTTGAAGTCGAACCCAGGAGAGCATAATTTCCATTAATCAGGCAGCAAGGTGTTTGATTTTACGGTGCCTGTCCGTTGCAGAAAAGAAAAAAGGCCGCGAAGCGGCCTTTTTAGTTAGTTCAGATCACTCTGCCTTGGGCGAAGCGTTTTCGACACGGCTCTTTAACTTCTGACCGGGTCTGAAGGTCACCACACGCCGGGCTGTAATGGGAATATCTTCGCCCGTCTTCGGGTTGCGCCCCGGGCGTTGATTTTTATCACGCAAGTCAAAGTTACCAAAACCGGAGAGTTTCACCTGCTCACCATTTTCCAGAGCGCGACGGATCTCCTCGAAAAACAGTTCTACCAGTTCTTTGGCATCCCGCTTGCTAAGCCCAAGCTTATCAAACAGATATTCTGACATTTCAGCTTTTGTAAGCGCCATAGGTTCAATCCCTCAATGATGCCTGGAATCGCTCTTTTAATGCCTCTACACATCTGGCAACGGTAGTGGCAATCTCCTCTTCTTCGAGTGTACGGCTGGTATCCTGAAGGATCAGGCTGATAGCAAGGCTCTTATAACCCTCCGCTACACCCTTACCACGGTACACGTCAAATAAGTTTACGCCAACTACCTGATTTGCGCCAACTTTCTTACACTCGGCGAGAATATCCGCTGCCGGAACGTTTTCAGCGACCACAACAGCGATGTCGCGACGGTTCGCCGGGAAGCGAGAAATCTCCTGAGCCTGAGGCACCACGCGGTCTGCGAGCTTGTTCCACTCCAGTTCGAACACCAGAGTGCGACCGTTCAGATCCAGTTTACGTTCAAGTTCCGGATGAACAACCCCAATGAAACCAATACGTTCGCCTTTCAGATAAATCGTCGCAGACTGTCCCGGATGCAGTGCCGGATTCGCTTCCGCTTTGAACTGGACGTCAGCCAGTTTACCGGTCAGATCCAGCACAGATTCGAGATCGCCTTTTACATCATAGAAATCAACGGTCTCTTTTGCCAGGTTCCAGTGCTCTTCATGACGATTCCCGCAAATCACACCCGCCAGCATCACATCCTGACGAATACCGAGGTTTGCCTGGGTATCCGGCACGAAACGCAGACCGGTTTCGAAGATACGCACGCGGCTCTGCTGGCGGTTCTGGTTATAGACCACGGTGCTCAGCAGGCCTGTCCACAGCGACAAACGCATCGCGGACATTTCGCTGGAGATCGGACTTGGCAGGATCAGCGCCTCTTCACCCGGGTGGATCAGTTGCTGAATTTTCGGGTCAACGAAGCTGTAGGTGATCACTTCCTGGTAGCCTTTATCGTTCAGCAACGTTTTCACGCGCTTGAGCGACAAATTCGCTTCTTTGTGGGTTCCCATGATTAAACCCGCCTGAACCGGCTCATCCGGGATGTTGTTGTAGCCGTAAACACGCGCCACTTCTTCCACCAGATCTTCTTCGATTGAAATATCGAAGCGCCAGTTCGGTGCCACCGCCTGCCACTGATCCTGACCTTCGATCACGTCGCAGCCCAGACGACGCAGGATATCGCTGACCTGCGCATCGGCGATGTGATGACCGATAAGGCGATCCAGTTTGCTGCGACGCAGCAGGATAGTCGCCGGTTTCGGCAGCGTGGATTCATCGGTAACGTCAATCACCGGACCCGCTTCACCGCCGCAGATGTCGATCAGCAGACGGGTGGCGCGCTCCATCGCTTTGTATTGCAGCGCCGGATCAACCCCGCGCTCATAGCGGTGAGAGGCATCGGTATGCAGGCCATGACGGCGCGCACGACCGGTAATCGACAGCGGGCTGAAGAATGCACATTCCAGCAGGACGTTTTGCGTGTCGCCGTTTACGCCAGAATGCTCGCCGCCAAAGATACCGCCCATCGCCAGCGCTTTACTGTGATCAGCAATCACCAGCGTGTCGGTATCCAGTTTCGCTTCGCTGCCGTCCAGCAGTACCAGTGTTTCGCCCGGCTTCGCCATGCGCACCACGATCCCGCCATCAATGCGGTCGCGGTCGAAGGCGTGCATCGGCTGGCCCAGTTCGAGCAGCACATAGTTAGTGACGTCAACCACCGCATCAATGGAGCGAATGCCGCAGCGACGCAGCTTTTCTTTCATCCACAGCGGCGTTGGCGCTTTTACGTTGATACCTTTGACGACACGGCCCAGATAGCGCGGGCAGGCATCGGTCGCGTCCACGCGGATAGGCAGCGTGTCGTTGATGGTTGCCGCGACCGGCGCCATTTCCGGCTCGACCAGCGGTAGCTGGTTCAGCACCGCGACGTCACGGGCAACACCGATAATACCGAGGCAGTCTGCACGGTTCGGCGTCACGCTGATTTCGATGGCCGTGTCGTCGAGCTTCAGATAGTCACGGATATCGGTGCCGATCGGCGCATCCGCGGGCAGTTCGATAATGCCGCTGTGATCATCGGAAATCCCCAGTTCGGAGAACGAGCACAGCATCCCTTCAGACGGCTCGCCACGCAGTTTTGCCGCTTTGATTTTGAAATCGCCCGGCAGTACGGCACCGATGGTCGCCACAGCGACTTTCAGTCCCTGACGGCAGTTTGGCGCGCCGCAGACGATATCCAGCAGGCGTTCACCGCCGACATTCACTTTCGTCACGCGCAGTTTGTCAGCGTTCGGGTGCTGACCGCACTCAACCACTTCACCCACCACCACGCCGTTAAATGCGCCCGCGACCGGCTCAACGCCGTCCACTTCCAGACCCGCCATGGTGATCTGGTCGGAGAGCGCATCGCTGTCGATGGCCGGATTGACCCATTCGCGTAACCACAGTTCACTGAATTTCATTGTTATATCCTGCCCTTATTTAAACTGTTTGAGGAAACGCAGATCGTTTTCGAAGAATGCACGTAAATCGGTGACACCGTAACGCAACATGGTCAAGCGCTCCATGCCCATCCCGAAGGCGAAACCTGAGTAGATTTCCGGATCGATGCCCACATTACGCAGCACGTTCGGATGCACCATGCCGCAGCCCAGCACTTCCAGCCATTTGCCGTTTTTACCCATCACGTCAACTTCTGCAGACGGTTCGGTGAACGGGAAATAGGACGGACGGAAACGAATCTGCAGGTCTTCTTCAAAGAAGTTACGCAGGAAGTCGTGCAGCGTGCCTTTCAGGTTAGTAAAGCTGATGTTCTTATCAACGATCAGCCCTTCCATCTGATGGAACATCGGGGTGTGAGTCTGGTCGTAATCGTTACGGTAGACGCGACCCGGCGCGATGATACGAATCGGCGGCTGCTGATGTTCCATGGTGCGGATCTGCACGCCAGAAGTCTGGGTACGCAGCAGACGCTTCGCGTCAAACCAGAAGGTATCATGGTCGGCACGGGCCGGATGGTGACCCGGAATATTCAGCGCATCAAAGTTGTGGTAATCGTCTTCGATTTCCGGGCCGGTCGCGACGGTAAAACCGAGTTCACCGAAGAAACTTTCAATACGGTCGATGGTACGGGTGACCGGGTGCAGGCCACCGTTTTCAATACGGCGACCCGGCAGCGAAACGTCGATGGTTTCGGCCGCCAGGCGGGCATTCAGCGCAGCGCCTTCCAGATCCGCTTTACGCGCGTTCAGCGCCTGCTGAACCTGCTCTTTCGCTTCGTTGATGACCGCACCTGCCGCCGGACGTTCCTCAGGCGGCAGTTCGCGCAGGGTTGTCATCTGGAGGGTCAGATGCCCTTTCTTGCCCAGATATTCGACGCGTACGTTATCTAACGCGGCAACATCTGAAGCCTGATTAATGGCTGCCTTCGCACTGGCAACCAGCTCTGCGAGATGTGACATGGGTTTCCTCGTTGTGTCGGTGCAGACACCGTCTATGGTAATTATTTCGCTCTATCCAAAAGCAAAAAAGCCTCCATAGTGGAGGCTTTCTGGCGCTGTTTTTCGTTTCTTCTTTCACGCGCTAGCCCCCTGGATTCAGGTGCTAAAGTAAAAAAAGAAGCGGAAAAGAGCAGCATTCATGCTTGCGTTACCTTAGTGGTAATGGGGTAAACCTTATTGAAAAGTCTTACCGATCAAATGTCAATGGGCCGTGCCGTTGAAATGAAAAGAGGGAGACAAGCTCCCTCTTTCAACTGGCTTACGCCAGTGCTGATTTCGCTTTTTCAACCAGGGCAGTGAATGCCACTTTGTCGAATACTGCGATGTCAGCCAGGATCTTACGGTCGATTTCAACAGAGGCTTTTTTCAGGCCATTGATGAATTTGCTGTAAGAAATACCGTTCTGACGTGCTGCTGCGTTGATACGCGCAATCCACAGTTGACGGAACTGACGCTTTTTCTGACGACGGTCACGATAAGCGTACTGACCAGCTTTGATAACAGCCTGGAAGGCAACGCGGTATACGCGTGAACGCGCACCGTAGTAACCTTTAGCTTGTTTCAAAATTTTCTTGTGACGTGCGCGTGCAATTACACCACGTTTTACGCGAGCCATAGTGCTCTCCTGTATATTCTAAATAAAAAAGTTAATAAACGTTAACGGCTTATGCGTACGGCAGGCACGCGATTACCAGACCCAGATCGCCTTTGGAAACCATGGCTTTCGGGCGCAGGTGACGTTTACGCTTGGTTGCTTTTTTGGTCAGAATATGACGCAGGTTAGCGTGCTTGTGCTTAAAACCACCTTTACCGGTTTTTTTGAAGCGCTTAGCAGCACCGCGTACGGTCTTAATTTTTGGCATTTTAATAACTTCCACTTCGCATTGTTAATAAACGAAACCCAGGCGAACAAAAGCTGTGGGACCCGAAAGCCTCACAGCCCTTGCTACTTGAAGGCCTACTGTTTCTTCTTAGGAGCGAGCACCATGATCATCTGGCGGCCTTCGATCTTCGTTGGGAAGGATTCGACCACTGCCAGTTCTGTCAGATCGTCTTTCACGCGATTAAGCACTTCCATACCGATCTGCTGGTGCGCCATCTCACGACCGCGGAAACGCAGTGTGATCTTGGCTTTATCACCCTCTTCCAGAAAGCGAATCAGGCTGCGGAGTTTTACCTGATAGTCGCCTTCATCTGTACCAGGACGGAATTTAATTTCCTTAACCTGGATAACTTTTTGCTTTTTCTTCTGTTCCTTAGAAGATTTACTTTTTTCATAAAGGAACTTGCCGTAGTCCATGATACGACAAACTGGCGGTTCGGCGTTAGGGCTGATTTCAACTAAATCTACTCCAGCTTCTTCAGCCTTTTCGATTGCTTCTCTCAGACTCACAATCCCCAGTTGCTCACCTTCCAGACCTGTTAAGCGAACTTCCTGGGCGCGAATCTCGCCATTAATACGATTCGGACGTGCCGTTTGAACTCGTTTTCCGCCTTTAATACCTTATTCCTCCAGTTGTTGAAGACTGCGGCTGCGAATCTCTTGTTGCAGCTTCTCAATCACTTCCTCTACGCCCATGACGCCAAGGTCTTTACCGCGGCGGGTGCGAACGGCCACAGTGCCAGCTTCCACCTCTTTATCACCACAGACCAGCATATACGGGACACGACGTAAAGTGTGCTCGCGGATTTTAAAGCCAATCTTCTCATTTCTCAAGTCTGCTTTTACCCGAATACCCGCATTTTGCAGTTTACGGGTCAATTCGTTAACGTAATCAGACTGTGAATCGGTAATGTTCATGACCACGACCTGCACTGGCGCAAGCCAGGTTGGGAAGAAGCCAGCGAATTCTTCGGTCAGAATGCCGATGAAGCGTTCAATCGACCCAAGAATCGCGCGGTGAATCATGACCGGGACCTGACGCTCGTTGTTTTCGCCAACATAAGAGGCGCTCAGACGAGACGGCAGAGAGAAGTCCAGCTGTACAGTACCGCACTGCCATGCACGATCGAGGCAGTCATATAGGGTAAATTCAATTTTCGGACCGTAGAACGCGCCCTCACCCAGTTGATATTCAAACGGGATGTTGTTTTCTTCGAGCGCGACGGCTAAGTCCGCCTCAGCACGATCCCACATTTCATCGCTGCCGATACGTTTTTCGGGGCGAGTGGAAAGTTTGACGACGATTTTGTCGAAGCCAAAGGTGCTGTACATATCGTAGACCATACGAATACAGGCGTTCACTTCATCACGGATCTGATCTTCAGTACAGAAGATGTGCGCGTCATCCTGGGTGAAGCCACGGACACGCATCAAACCGTGCAGCGCGCCTGATGGTTCGTTACGGTGGCAGCTACCGAATTCCGCCATACGCAGTGGCAGATCACGGTAGGATTTCAGACCCTGATTGAAGATCTGAACGTGCCCCGGGCAGTTCATCGGCTTGATGCAGTATTCACGGTTCTCAGACGAGGTGGTGAACATCGCATCTTTGTAGTTGTCCCAGTGACCGGTTTTTTCCCACAGCACACGGTCCATCATGAACGGACCTTTGACTTCCTGATACTGGTACTCTTTCAGTTTACTGCGAACAAACGTTTCCAGTTCACGGAAGATGGTCCAGCCGTCGTTGTGCCAGAACACCATACCCGGCGCTTCTTCCTGCATATGATACAGGTCGAGTTGCTTGCCGATTTTACGGTGGTCGCGCTTCGCGGCTTCTTCCAGACGTTGCAGATACGCATTCAGCGCTTTTTTATCTGCCCACGCGGTGCCGTAAATACGCTGCAGCATTTTGTTGTCGCTGTCGCCACGCCAGTAAGCCCCTGCGGTTTTCATCAATTTGAAGTGATGGCAGAAACGCATATTGGGCACGTGCGGGCCGCGGCACATGTCGACATATTCTTCATGATGATATAAGCCAGGCTTGTCATCATGGGCAATGTTTTCATCAAGAATGGAGACTTTATACGGCTCGTTGCGTTTCACAAACGTTTCACGCGCGTCGTGCCAGCTGACTTTCTTCTTAATGACGTCGTAGTTTTTCTCGGCAAGCTCATGCATACGTTTTTCGAGCACGTCGAGATCTTCCTGGGTCAGGGTTCGGTCAATATCCACATCGTAATAAAAACCGTTGTCCACTACCGGACCAATCGCCATTTTCGTGGTCGGCCACAGTTGTTTAATGGCGTGACCAAGCAGGTGCGCGCAGGAGTGACGAATGATCTCCAGACCGTCATCATCTTTCGCGGTGATGATTGCCAGTTGGGCATCGGTGTCGATGAGATCGGAAGCATCAACCAGTTCGCCATTAACACGGCCCGCGATGCAGGCTTTCGCCAGTCCCGGTCCGATATCAAGAGCAACATCCATTGGGCTTACTGCGTGGTCGTAATGGCGTTGACTGCCATCAGGAAGAGTAATTACAGGCATTATATATCCTTATTTGCAGTGGTGCCCCACACGAAAGAGCACATACAAAATAATATGATGAACATTATCAAAAGGGGGTGGATTGATTCCCGCTTCACTCTGCGAAATATGAGAAATGACATTTATCGCGTCACGCCTCCTACATCCGTCTTTTGATAAAACCAGCCCCTAGTCTACACATGATTTCTATGGGATAAAACCCTGATTCCGGTTCATCTCTCATTGACCTTGTCTGTAATAGACTATTTTAAAGGAAACGACTGCGAGGGGAGTCAATGCCAACAAAACGATTTGCCAGCAAACACTGGAAAGTGGTGGTCGTGCTGATAGCAATTTGCGGCGCCATGCTTCTGCTGCGCTGGGCCGCAATGATTTGGGGATAAGCTGCCATCAGGCCGGGAGCCGGCCCGATAGATTACATTCTGTATCCCAGTGATACCGTGGTACGGCGATCGGTATGGCTTGGCGCTGTTGATGGCGGCTCGGAATTCCAGCTCAGGTTATAAGCGACTTTCAGACCGAAGTGATCGTTAATCGCCACGTTGAGCGCAGTTTCAGAGTTTACCGTCGTGTCATCAGAACCATAAACGGAAACACCTTGCGTGAATTTGGTGGTATCTGTCATTTGCCAGGCGTACGTACCGGACGCATAACCCAACGGCTGGGTTTCAGTATCGCCGTCAGTATATTCGTCGTAACGCACACCCGGACCAAATTCAAAACGCAGGCTGTGAACCGGGCCATTCATAAACTGACGACCATAACCAGCGGTCAGGACATCGCGTTCATGATAGCCGTTGTAACGGTCAGTTAACCAGCTCGCCTGACCAAACAGGTAATCTGTATCGGTCACGTTATAGCGCGAACGGCCGCCTACCGCATATTTCTCAGAAGAGCGTTCATCATTGGATGAGGTATTGCTCGCATTTCCCCATAATGACCACGCGGTGGATTCACCGTACCAGGTCAGTGTGGAGTCTGCAGTCAGGGAAGAACTTTTGGTATTGCCAGACTGAGCGAGATAGCCGCCGTTGACGTTACCTTCAAAAGGTTTCTTTGCAGTAGAAGGGTCATCCATGACAGTAAAAACGGTATCATCTGCTGTCGCGTGCATCGACGCAAACAAGCCCCCCGCCAGCAACGCTGCCACGGGTACTGTCTTTAAAAGCTTCATTTATTAAGAGTCCGTACAACAAAAAAAGAGACCTATACGGTCCCGGAAACTTTCATGAGGATCAACGCGGGAAGTTCCAGAGAAAGGTAAGAAATTATAAAAAGGCCCGAATAACATAGCAATGACTTCTTATTTCATTTTTTGAATAAGAACGATCTCAAAACTCTTTTTAATTCATAATGGTAAAAAACCATTTTTGAGTTTAAACACTTGTAAATCATGCTGTTGTTTCTTCCTTTCCTGGATATTCAGTGCCAGGCTTAAAGCGATTTAACTTATGGGACATTTCAGGAGGTAATAATAATGGCGAATATTTATACACTCACCCTGGCGCCTTCTCTTGACTGCGCAACGCTGACGCCTCAGATATACCCAGAAGGTAAATTACGCTGCAGCGCGCCGGTATTTGAGCCTGGTGGTGGTGGCATTAACGTCGCCCGCGCGATTACTTTCCTCGGCGGTCGCGCTACCGCCATCTTCCCGGCAGGCGGCGCGACCGGCGAACATCTGGTCTCTTTGTTAGCCGATGAAAATGTCCCGGTCAATACGGTCGACGCTCGCGACTGGACGCGGCAGAACCTGCATGTGTATGTGGAGTCCAGCGGCGAACAGTACCGTTTCGTGATGCCCGGCGCCGCATTAAGTGAAGATGAGTTTCGTCAGCTCGAAGAAAAAGTGCTGCAAATAGAGGAAGGCGCCATTCTGGTGATCAGCGGCAGCCTGCCACCTGGCGTTAAAACCGGGCGGCTGGTGCAGTTAATCAAAGCCGCACAGCACAACGGCATTCGCTGCGTGATGGACAGCTCCGGTGAAGCCCTCGCCGCAGCGCTGGACATTGGTCATATCGAACTGGTTAAGCCGAACCAGAAAGAGCTCAGCGCGCTGGTGCAACGTGAACTGACGCAACCTGACGATGTTCGCAAGGCGGCGCAGGAAATCGTCCAGTCCGGAAAAGCGCTGCGGGTCATCGTCTCACTCGGTCCGCAGGGTGCGCTTGGCGTTGATGCCAGTGGCTGCGTACAGGTGGTTCCGCCACCGGTGAAAAGCCAGAGCACCGTTGGCGCGGGCGACAGCATGGTGGGCGCAATGACGCTTAAACTTGCCGAAAATGCCAGTCTGGAAGATATGGTGCGCTTTGGCGTGGCGGCGGGCAGCGCGGCGACAGTCAACCAGGGGACACGCCTGTGCTCGCTGGAGAACACCCGCAAAATTTACGATTATCTCCGTCAGTAATGGGGTCAGCCCGGCACTTTGGACTATGCTGGATAAATCTATGAATTACAAAGAGGTGAACCGTGAGTGGAGAAATTACCCGTTATGTGGTGACGTTCAGCTTCAAAGAAGAGGCGTTAACCCAGATTAACGAGCTTAATAATCACCTGTCGCGTGGTGGCTTTTTGCTCACGCTGACCGATGACGACGGCAAAGTTCACGATCTTGGCACCAATACCTTTGGCTTTATCAGCCCACTCAGCGAAGAAGAGGTTCGCGAGCTCGCCACCGGGCTTGCTGAAGCCGCACTTCATCGCAAGCCCGATATCGACATCACCACGTTCGATGCATGGCAGGCAAGCATAAATCCATAACATTTGCCGCCTAAAAGTACTCAGTTGTGCGTTAGTTCGAGTTTTTTCACCGCATTTATACGCTAACCTTCTGAAATGGCAGTAAACATGGGAGAAGCATCATGTGGCAAGCTATCAGTGGCCTGTTAAGCGAGCAATTTGGAAGCGGCGACATCGAGTTGCGTAATGAATTACCTGGAGGAGAAATCCACGCTGCATGGCATCTGCGCTATCGCGGTAAGGACTTTTTCGTCAAGTGCGATGAGCGGGAGCTTCTGCCCATTTTCACGGCGGAAGCCGATCAACTGGAACTACTTTCACGCAGTAAAACGGTTCGCGTCCCGGAAGTGTTTGCCGTCGGCAGCGACCGCGACTACAGCTTTCTGGTGATGGAATTTCTGCCTCCCCGCCCGCTCGACGCCCATAGCGCGTTTCTGCTGGGCCAACAGCTTGCCCATCTCCACGAATGGAGCGACCAGCCGCAGTTTGGTCTCGACTTCGACAACGACCTCTCCACCACGCCACAACCCAACGCCTGGCAACGTCGCTGGTCAACCTTCTTCGCTGAACAGCGTATTGGCTGGCAACTGGAGCTGGCGGCGGAAAAAGGCATGGCGTTTGGTAATATCGATGCGATTGTCGGCCATATTCAGCAGCGCCTGAGCAACCATCAGCCACAGCCTTCGCTTCTGCACGGTGATCTGTGGTCCGGCAACTGCGCGCTGGGGCCTGACGGTCCGTATATTTTCGATCCGGCCTGCTACTGGGGTGACAGGGAGTGTGACCTGGCGATGCTGCCGTTGCATCCCGATCAGCCACCGCAGATTTACGATGGCTATCAGTCGGTCTCACCGTTACCTTCCGGCTTCCTCGATCGCCAGCCGGTTTATCAGCTTTATACCTTACTGAACCGAGCGATTTTGTTTGGCGGGGAACATCTGGTGACCGCGCAGAAAGCGCTGGAGCGGGTGCTGGCGGCCTGAGCCTTCGCTCAGGCACACCGGTCAGTTCATTGAGACGCCTTTCAGGCGGAATTCGATGTTCATGATAAGCCCGTTACCTGGCTTGCCACTCTCATAGCGCCATTTTCGCATGGCGCTTTTAACTTCACGTTCAAACATATTGCTCGGCTGCGCGGAGAGAATTTCGACGTTATCCACGCGGCCATCTGCCGTGACGTCAAACCGGACGCGCACTTTCCCTTCGATGCGCAGCGCCTGCGCCCGCGCCGGATACCCCGGCTGGTTGCGGCTCAGCGCGCGAGGGCCTGTGGGGGCGCTCACCGTCGGTTTGCTGGTGGCAGCGGGTGCGGTACTGGTCACCGGGCGCGATGGTGTCGTGTTTTCAAACGGCGATGCCGGACGCGGCTCTGCGGGTTTCACTTCCCGTTTTGGCTGCTCGACCTTTTTCTCCGGTTTGGGTTTCGGCTTTGGCTTAGGTTTCGGTTCCGGTTTGTGGATCACCACCGGCGCCTCTTTTGGCGGCTCGGGAACCGGCTCGGGTTCTGGCTCCGGCTCCACAACCGGTTGCGGCGGTGGCTGAACAGCCTGCGGCGGCTCCAGATCGGCGGGCGTCACCATGGTGACCGTAATCGGCTGACCCGGCGCTGGCAGTTCAATAACCTGATGATGTACCGAGGTATAAAGCAATCCCGCAACGACTGCGCCGTGGATAGCCACTGAGAGCAGGGTCGGCCACGGAAAGCGGCGAGGCATATCAAGGGTCATTGAAGTCATAATCGTGTCAGTTGCCAAATGAAGTCCCGATTTTAAATGCAAATAGCAATCATATTCAATAAGACATCTTATTCTGAATCAACTTTTGTCCGTTGTTGCCCAAAAATCCCGCGTGTCGAACAAACTGTCGCACAGGCCACACATCTTTACATTGCAGTTAATGACACTTTCACTTAACGTAAAACGCAAATTTCATCAGGAAGGAGTTCTGCCCGTGCTTTACGTGATTTACGCCGAAGATGTCGCTGACTCACTCGAAAAACGCTTATCCGTTCGCCCTGCCCACCTCGCCCGCCTGCAACTGCTGCAGGATGACGGCCGTCTGCTGACTGCGGGTCCACTGCCTGCGGTTGACAGCAACGATCCTGGCGCCGCAGGCTTTACCGGCTCCATTATTATTGCCGAATTTGAATCGCTGGAAACAGCACAGGCATGGGCGAACGATGATCCGTACGTCGCGGCCGGTGTGTATGGCAACGTTGCAGTTAAACCGTACAAAAAAACGTTTTAACGCAACGCCAGAAAAACGATGGGCACCGCAAGCGGTGCCCTTTTTGTGCTCAGATGTCGTAGAAGGCGAAGACCAGTGCGTGGTGTTGCCGTTTGACAAGACATTTTCTGATGGAGTGGATGCGCATATTGCGACGCGACTGAGCTTCCAGCCAGCGGGTTTTACGGCGACTTGCCTGCCGCTGCATGCGCCAGCGCCCCACTTCCGTTCTGCTATGCTTCATTTCTACAGCTCTCAGAATGAAAGAGCCTTTATTATATCCGCTCCCCCCTGACTGACCAGCGGTTTTACAGCGCATTTTATTTGCCAGATCAGTGCTTATGCGTAAACTCTTAACATCTGGCATACAAAAGGATTTTTATTGATATGACAACCTTCTACACCGTGGTGAGTTGGCTGGTGGTTCTGGGTTACTGGTTGCTCATTGCCGGTGTGACATTACGTATTTTGATGAAGCGACGCGCGGTGCCTTCGGCGATGGCATGGCTGCTGATTATCTATATTCTGCCCCTCGTCGGGATCATCGCCTATTTGTCGGTCGGAGAACTGCATCTCGGAAAACGCCGGGCCGAGCGCGCCAGAGCCATGTGGCCCTCGACAGCAAAGTGGCTGCATGATCTTAAAGCTTTTAACCATATCTTTGCCGAGGAAAACAGCCCGGTCGCCTCGTCGCTGTTTAAGCTCTGTGAGCGCCGTCAGGGCATCGCCGGGGTGAAAGGCAATCAGTTGCAACTGATGACCGAAACGGATGATGTCATGCAGGCGCTGATCCGCGATATCCAGCTCGCCCGTCACAATATCGAGATAGTCTTTTATATCTGGCAGCCGGGCGGAATGGCCGATCAAGTGGCGGAGTCGCTGATGGCCGCCGCGCGACGCGGCGTTCACTGCCGCCTGATGCTGGACTCCGCAGGCAGCGTGGCGTTTTTTCGCAGCCCGTGGGCGACGATGATGCGCAACGCCGGTATTGAAGTCGTTGAGGCGCTGAAAGTGAATCTGATGCGTGTCTTTCTGCGCCGTATGGATCTGCGTCAGCACCGCAAAATGGTGCTGATCGACAACTATATTGCCTACACCGGCAGTATGAATATGGTCGATCCGCGCTTCTTTAAGCAGGATGCCGGCGTGGGCCAGTGGATAGATCTGATGGCGCGCATGGAAGGCCCGGTTGCCACGGCGATGGGCATTATTTACTCCTGCGACTGGGAAATTGAGACCGGTAAACGCATTCTCCCGCCGCCGCCAGACGCCAATATCATGCCGTTTGAAGCCGCCAGCGGGCACACCATTCACACTATCGCCTCAGGCCCGGGCTTCCCGGAAGATCTGATCCACCAGGCGCTGCTGACGGCTGCGTATTCGGCCCGTGAATATCTGATAATGACCACGCCCTACTTCGTGCCCAGCGACGACCTGCTGCATGCCATCTGTACCGCCGCTCAGCGCGGTGTCGATGTCAGCATTATTCTGCCGCTGAAAAACGATTCGATGCTGGTGGGCTGGGCGAGCCGCGCCTTTTTCACCGAGCTACTGGCCGCGGGCGTCAAAATTTATCAGTTTGAAGGCGGGCTGCTGCACACCAAGAGCGTGCTGGTCGATGGCGAGTTAAGCCTGGTCGGCACCGTCAATCTCGACATGCGCAGCCTGTGGCTGAACTTTGAAATTACGCTGGCGATTGATGACGTTGGCTTCGGTGGCGATCTGGCGGCGGTGCAGGACGATTACATCTCACGCTCCCGCCTGCTCGACGCCCTTGAATGGGTAAAACGACCACTCTGGCAGCGAATGGCCGAGCGACTGTTTTACTTCTTCAGCCCGTTGCTGTAAAACGTGCCAATCAGATGTTTAACAGGTAGTCATCATGGATATGGATTTGAACAATCGCCTGACCGAAGACGAAACGCTCGAGCAGGCCTACGATATATTCCTCGAACTGGCGGTCGATAATCTCGATCCCGCCGACATCATTCTGTTTAATTTACAGTTTGAGGAGCGTGGCGGCGCGGAACTATTCGACCCTTCAGAAGACTGGCAGGAGCATGTCGATTTCGACCTCGATCCGGATTTCTTCGCCGAGGTGGTCATCGGTCTTGCGGAGACCGATGGCGGCGAGCTTAATGATATTTTCGCCCGCATACTGCTCTGTCGCGAAAAAGACCACAAATTCTGCCATATCCTGTGGCGTGAGTAGAAAAAAGGCCGACGTGATGTCGGCCTTTTTCATTATAACGGATCTACCTTCAGACAGGAGACCGCGTGGCGGAAACTCCCTTCCAGAACCGGTCGCGTCTTAGCGCACTCCGGCCCGGCAATCGGGCAGCGCGTACGGAATACGCATCCGGAAGGCGGGTTGATCGGTGACGGAAGTTCCCCTTCCAGCAACTGGATCTCCTTCGCTTTTTCCAGATCGGGGTCCGGGATGGGCACTGCCGACATCAGCGCCCGGGTGTATGGGTGCAGCGGATTGTGATACACCTCATCGTAAGTGCCGAGCTCAACGGCATGACCCAGATACATCACCAGCACGCGATCGGAGATATGTTTCACCACCGCCAGATCGTGCGCGATGAAGATCAGCGAAAGCCCCATCTCACGCTGCAGTTGCTGCAACAGGTTAACCACCTGCGCCTGAATGGACACATCCAGCGCGGAAACCGGTTCATCACAAATAATCAGTTTCGGCTCAAGGATCAGCGCACGGGCGATGCCGATACGCTGACATTGTCCACCAGAGAATTCATGCGGGTAACGGTTAATCAGGTTGGGCAGCAGGCCCACTTTCATCATCATCGCTTTGACGCGATCGCGAACTTCCTGGCGCGGCATTTTCGGATGATAAGTCCGCAGCGGCTCAGCGATAATTTCACCGATGGTCATGCGCGGGTTCAGTGAGGCCAGCGGATCCTGGAAAATCATCTGGATATCACTACGCACAGCACGCCACTCGTCCGGTTTCATGCCCAGCAGATCTTTCCCCAGCCACGCCACCTTGCCGTCTGTCGCCTGCACCAGACCGATGATCGCACGCGCAAAGGTAGATTTACCGCAGCCGGACTCACCCACCACGCCCAGGGTTTCCCCTTCATACAGACGCAGGGTGACGCCATCCACGGCCTTCAGCGTTTTCGCCGGTTGCCAGAACCACTGTTTGCCGTCTTTGATATCAAAATGCACTTTCAGATCGGCAATTTCGAGCAGCACTTTACGATTTTCGATTACGGCGTTCATAGCAGATCCCCCACCGGTTTAAAGCAGGCGCGTAAACGCCCTGGCGCAAACTCCTCCAGCGGCGGAGCACTATGGCAGATATCCATCGCGTGCGGGCAGCGCGGCTGGAACGGGCAGCCTTTCGGCAAACGCAACAGGTTTGGCGGGTTGCCCGGGATCGTCAGCAGTGATTCGCCTTCCGCATCCAGACGCGGTACTGCATTGAGCAGGCCAATAGAATAAGGATGCGCGGGTTGGTAGAACACATCGCGCGCCTGACCATATTCCATGGTGCGCCCGGCATACATCACCAGCACTTTGTCACAGATACCGGCAACCACGCCGAGATCGTGGGTAATCATGATAATGGCGGTATTGAACTCACGTTTGAGTTCATTCAGCAGCGTCATGATTTGCGCCTGCACGGTCACGTCGAGCGCGGTTGTCGGCTCATCGGCAATCAGCAGTTTCGGTCGGCACATCAACGCCATGGCAATCATCACGCGCTGGCGCATACCGCCGGAAAATTCATGCGGGAACATGCGCATACGCTTACGCGCTTCCGGCATTTTGACCGCATCCAGCATTTTGACTGACTCTTCAAACGCTTCTGCTTTGCCCATGTTTTTGTGCAGCATCAGCACTTCCATCAGTTGCTCGCCGACGCGCATATACGGGTTCAGAGAGGTCATCGGATCCTGGAAAATCATCGAGATCTGCTCGGCACGCAGCTTATTCAACTCGCGCTCAGGCAGGTTGAGGATTTGCCGTCCGTTGAACGTTGCGGAGCCGCCGATACGGCCGTTCTGCGCCAGCAGCCCCATCAGCGCAAAGGCAGTCTGGGATTTACCGGAGCCGGATTCACCCACGATACCCAGCGTCTCACCCGCTTTCAGGCTGAAGTTAAGATCGTTGACCGCCGTGACGTCGCCATCCGGCGTTTTAAACGTCACGCGTAAATCTTTCACATCCAGCAGCAGCGACGACTGCTGTTGCTGGTGGTTTTTTACCATGTCAATCGTACTCATGGCGGGGCTCCTTAGCGGTCTTTCGGATCGAGGGCATCACGCAGGCCATCGCCGATAAAGTTAAAACAAAACAGGGTAACCACCAGGAAACCTGCCGGGAACAGCAGCAGCCATGGAGACACTTCCATGGAGTTGGCGCCATCACTCAGTAAGGCCCCCCAACTGCTGAGCGGCTCCTGCGTACCCAGACCAAGGAAGCTCAGGAACGATTCAAACAGGATCATGCTGGGAACCAGCAGCGAGGCGTAAACCACCACCACGCCCAGCACGTTCGGTACGATATGACGAACAACGATATTGCCGGTCGAGACACCGCCGACCTGCGCCGCTTCGATAAACTCTTTGCGCTTCAGACTCAGCGTCTGGCCGCGAACGATACGCGCCATATCCAGCCACGAAACCATCCCGATGGCAACGAAGATCAGCAGGATGTTTTGCCCGAAGAAGGTGACCAGCAGGATAACGAAGAACATGAAGGGGAAGGAGTTGAGGATTTCCAGCACACGCATCATGAAGGAGTCGACTTTGCCGCCGAGATAGCCGGACAGCGACCCGTACAACGTGCCGACAATCACCGCCACCAGCGCCGCGGCGATGCCGACCATCAGCGAAATACGCCCGCCAATCGCCACACGCACCAGCAGATCACGCCCGGAAGAGTCGGTGCCGAAATAGTGCCCGGATTCAGTATCCGGCGCGCTGGACATCATGCCCCAGTCGGTATCGAAATAGGTAAACTGCGACAGTATCGGCGCCAGGGTAACAAAAAGCGCAATCAGGATCAGCACCACCAGGCTCGCGACCGCGGCGCGGTTATGCATAAAGCGTCGACGGGCATCCTGCCATAAACTGCGGCCTTCTACGTCCAGTTTTTCACTGAAGTGTTCCAGCGCCTCGCTGTTTTTCTTACTTAACATCATGGCGTACTCCAGTGTCAGTAACGGATTTTCGGATCGATGACGGCATACAGCACGTCAACCACCGCGTTGAACAGGATCGTCAGCGCGCCGACCAGAATCGTGAGACTCAGTACCAGCGAGTAGTCACGGTTAAGCGCCCCGTTCACGAACAACTGGCCGATGCCCGGCAAACCATAGATAGTTTCAATAACCATCGAGCCGGTGATAATACCGACGAAAGCAGGCCCCATATAGGAGAGCACCGGCAGCAACGCGGGTTTCAGCGCATGGCGGAAGATAATCCGCCGCATCGGCAACCCTTTTGCACGCGCGGTACGAATAAAGTTAGAGTGCAGCACTTCAATCATTGAGCCACGGGTAATACGCGCGATACTGGCGATATAAGCCAGCGACAGCGCCACCATCGGCAGGATCATAAATTTCAGCGCCCCGCCGTTCCAGCCGCCGCCTGGCAACCAGTGCAGGGTGATCGCGAAAACCATCACCAGCAGCGGCGCGACAACAAAGCTCGGGATAACCACCCCGGTCATCGCAAACCCCATGACGGTATAATCCCACGCGGTATTTTGCCTGAGTGCGGCAATCACCCCCGCGCTAACGCCAACGATCACGGCGAGCAAAAACGCCGCCATCCCCAGTTTTGCAGAAACCGGGAAACTGGCCGCCACCAGATCGTTGACCGAATAATCCTTATATTTAAAAGACGGTCCGAAATCGCCGTGCGCCAGTTGCTTCAGATAGCTGAAATATTGCGTGGAGATCGGATCGTTGAGATGGTATTTCGCCTCAATGTTGGCCATCACTTCTGGCGGCAACGTACGTTCACCGGTAAATGGACTTCCCGGCGCGAGGCGCATCATAAAGAAGGAAATAGTAATAAGAACAAAAAGTGTCGGAATCGCTTCCAGACAACGACGTAATATAAATTTTAACATTGCCCGTACCTTCTGGCGTGTGCCTTTGCACTGCTCTCAAATAAGACACAGTGGAGCGAGGAAAAATCCCTCGCTCCACGCATTGCCATTAATGCTTGATAATATACAAGTTCTTGACGTGGATATTATCCATCGGATCTTTACCGGTATAACCGCCGACCCATGGTTTCACGAGACGGGCGTTAACGTAGTAATAGACCGGGGCAATTGCAGAATCTTTATCCAGCTGCATTTCTGCTTTGTCATACAGCGCGGTACGCTGCGCTTCATCCGTCACTTTCAGCGCATCCGCCAGGATAGTATCAAAGGCTTCGCTCTTATAGTGCGCGGTGTTGTTAGAGCTGTTTGACAGCAGCATGTTCAGGAAGGATGTCGGTTCGTTGTAATCCGCACACCAGGCCGCACGCGCCACATCATAGTTGCCCTGATGACGGGTATCGAGGAAGGTTTTCCATTCCTGGTTTTCCAGCTTCACGTTAACGCCGAGGTTTTTCTTCCAGATAGACGCCACAGCGATAGCCAGTTTTTTGTGCAGATCAGAAGTGTTGTAAAGCAGGCTGAAGGTCAGCGGTTTGTCCGCCGTGTAGCCTGCTTCGGCCAGCAGTTTTTTCGCTTCTGCGTTACGTTTTTCCTGTGACCACTTAAACCATTCCGGTTCGGTCAGTTTTGCGCCATCGGTATACGGCGGAGTGAAACCGTAAGCAGGCAGGTCGCCCTGGTTTTTCACTTTATTGACGATGATGTCGCGATCCAGACCCAGTTTCAGTGCGGTACGGACACGCACATCGGTGAACGGGGCTTTCTGGTTGTTAATTTCGTAATAATAAGTGCAGAGATACGGATCTACGTGCACTTCATTCGGAATCTCTTTTTTCAGCTTCTGGAATAATTCGATCGGCATGTTGTTATAGGTCATGTCGATTTCACCGCTGCGGTAGCGGTTAACGTCGGTGACTTCAGAGGAAATAGGCAGATAAGTGACCTGGTTGATCACTGTTTTGGCGTTATCCCAGTAATTTGGGTTACGCTCCAGAACAATACGTTCGTTGACCACCCACTCTTTCAGTTTATAAGCGCCGTTGGAAACAATATTCGCAGGCTGGGTCCACTTCTCACCATATTTTTCAATGGCGGCTTTAGGAACCGGCGTCATGGAGGAGTGAACAAGCAGTTTGTAGAAATAAGGAACAGGCTCAGATAAGGTCACTTCCAGCGTATGATCATCAACGGCTTTCACGCCGAGGTCGGTCGCTGGTTTTTTACCCGCAATAATGTCATCGATATTGGCGATATGACCATACTGCAAATAACTTTCATAAGGAGAAGCGGTTTTCGGATCAGCCAGGCGTTGCCAGCTGTAGACGAAATCCTGTGCCGTTACCGGCGAACCGTCTGACCATTTCGCATCTTTACGCAGATGGAATGTCCAGACCTGGAAATCTTTGTTATCCCACGATTCTGCCACGCCAGGTACTGGCTGGCCATCAACACCGGTTTCCACTAACCCTTCAAACAGATCGCGGTTGATGTTGGATTCCGGTACACCTTCAATTTTGTGCGCATCGAGCGACTGAACTTCTGTACCGTTATTACGTACCAGCGTTTGTTTTTCCGCCAACTGAACACCCGCAGGCACATCGGCTGCCATCGCCGCATTGCCAGCGATGAGTGCAGTGAAGACACCTGCTGCAATTAGACTTTTTTTTGTAATGATGGACATTGTGTTGTGACTCCTCTCTTTATAATTGCTGGTTTACCAGCTTGTCTGTTCCCGTTCGGGTTCCTGTACAGCGCAGGAGCTTTAGCAACTGTCAGGTCGTTTTCTACTGCTTGCTATCACCGACTTTTTTATTACGGTCGCTCGGATGGCAACCTTACGTCGATTCGTTATACGCCCCCCCTGTCGGGACGCGTCTGATCTTTTTATTCGTAACCAGCGGTTATATGAAAACCGTTCTCATCTACATGCAAATTAATCCGCACATCAGGCCGGAAAGTAGCAAATGGCTTACGGCGCTGCCAATACAATTTGCAAATTTGTTAAGCAATTCTCTTTTACTGAATAAGTTGCCCTGTCGCAACCTGTCGGGGCTTTTTCTTATTGCCCTCTAATGACAATGTAATCAGTAAGTTAGACGAATAGCCAAAAGATGGCTTTCAGTCGAAACCAGGCCTGTTTGTTTTTTGTACAAAAACTTAACAATTGATTATTATTTAGCACATTCAACTGCCCGTTAGCTGAAATTACTAATATCATTTCAATTATCCGACAGCAAGCCCAAGAGTATGGTGTGAAAGAAATAACATCGCGGAGGGGGGTTTTGTGTGCATTACAACGCAGAATAATGCGCTAACCTGCTGATATATAATATTTTAATTAAATATCAGCAAAGATTATGCTAAATACATTTTTCAAATATATTGATATGATTTGCGAATATTGCAGCGGAAACGGCGCGGAACGCCCCGTTTCGCCGCAGGCAGACTAGCTCAGAAGACCGGGGAAAATCGCTTTAATCCCGGTGACGATAAACTCGATGCCTAACGCCATCAGCAGCAGCCCCATAATACGGGTGACGACGTTAATGCCGGTTTGCCCCAGCAAACGCACCAGCCAGGGCGCGAGACGAAAAACACCCCAACAACAGAACGCAAACAGCGCGATGGCAATAGAAAAGCCGATCAGGTGCGCCAGGTTATGGTAACGGGTTCCCCAGACGATGGTGGAACTGATGGCCCCCGGCCCCGCCATGAGCGGCAACGCCAGCGGCACAACGCCGACATTCTCGCGGATCGCCGTTTCTGATTTTTCCTGCTTGTTCTGTTTATCTTCACCCAGTTTTCCGCTAATCATCGACATCGCAATAGTGACGACCAGAATGCCACCGGCGATGCGGAATGAATCGATAGAAATACCAAATAACTGCAGAATGCCGTCACCTAAAAACAGTGACGTCCAGAGAATAATGGCAACGGACAGCGTGGCGGTAAGGTTAGTTTTGTTTCTGACCGGCGCCGTCTGGTAGCTGGTCATACTAATAAAGACAGGGATAATCCCAACCGGGTTAACCAGAGCAAATAGCCCGATAAAAAATTTGGTGTACGTGGGAAAATCAAACAAGGTTTGAATCACGCTCAGCTCCGCAAGCTCATCAAAATGGGTCGTTGACGTAATATAAAGCAAGGCTGTGACCGGTTAACGATCACAATCGCGATGCTGAGCCTCTCGCGTGTAAAGCGGGACACAGCCTGTTATCCGCGCTGAAGATACGCTTTTTATGAGTATAGTTCACCTCAATTCTTCTTAAAAAATGGCTCCAATACAGGGTGTTATATATTCATTTAGATTATGTTAATGTCATCCTGCCTTTAAAAACGATTCCGTCACAATTGCTACAAATGCCGTGAAATGGGCTGCTGAAAGGTGTCAGCTTGGTGTTAACTTGATCCAGATCACGTAATTTGTACTCAGAAGTGAGTAACCTTGCTTACGCCACCAGGGAGTACAGCGTCATTCGTTAGTGGTGCCTGAGGTGAGGCTCTTTTAGTAAATCTGTGAATCGGAATCGTAAGTAATCAGTTGTTTTGCTGACCCTTACGCAAGCAGCAAACACGGTGTCTATACTGGTTTAGCGTGCAGCTGATTTACTAAAAAAGTTTAACATTATCAGGAGAGCATTATGGCTGTTACTAATGTCGCTGAACTTAACGCGCTCGTTGAACGCGTCAAAAAAGCCCAGCGTGAATATGCCAGTTTCACTCAAGAGCAAGTAGATAAAATCTTCCGCGCTGCCGCCCTGGCCGCTGCAGATGCTCGAATCCCTCTCGCTAAAATGGCCGTTGCCGAATCCGGCATGGGTATCATCGAAGATAAAGTGATTAAAAACCACTTCGCTTCCGAATATATCTATAACGCATACAAAGATGAAAAGACCTGTGGCGTGCTGTCTGAAGACGACACCTTCGGGACTATCACCATTGCTGAACCTATCGGCATTATCTGCGGTATCGTTCCGACCACTAACCCGACTTCAACGGCTATCTTCAAATCGCTGATCAGCCTGAAAACCCGTAACGCCATCATCTTCTCTCCACACCCGCGTGCTAAAGATGCCACCAACAAAGCGGCTGACATCGTTCTGCAGGCAGCTATCGCTGCTGGTGCACCGAAAGACCTGATTGGCTGGATCGATCAACCGTCTGTTGAATTGTCCAACGCGCTGATGCATCACCCGGATATCAACCTTATTCTTGCGACCGGTGGCCCGGGCATGGTTAAGGCCGCTTACAGCTCCGGTAAACCGGCAATCGGCGTAGGCGCAGGCAACACGCCTGTGGTTATCGACGAAACCGCTGATATCAAACGTGCTGTGGCTTCCGTTCTGATGTCTAAAACCTTCGATAACGGCGTTATCTGTGCTTCTGAACAGTCCGTTGTGGTTGTTGACTCTGTTTATGATGCGGTCCGCGAACGTTTCGCCAGCCACGGCGGCTACCTGCTGCAGGGCAAAGAGCTGAAAGCGGTTCAGGACATCATCCTGAAAAATGGCGCGCTGAACGCGGCTATCGTCGGTCAGCCAGCGTACAAAATCGCTGAACTGGCAGGCTTCTCTGTACCGGTCACCACCAAGATCCTGATTGGTGAAGTAAAAGTTGTCGACGAAAGCGAACCGTTCGCTCACGAAAAACTGTCTCCGACCCTGGCGATGTATCGTGCGAAAGACTTCGAAGACGCGGTTGATAAAGCTGAGAAACTGGTGGCAATGGGCGGTATCGGTCATACCTCCTGCCTGTACACCGACCAGGATAACCAGCCAGAACGCGTGAACTACTTCGGTCAGATGATGAAAACCGCGCGTATCCTGATCAACACCCCGGCTTCTCAGGGTGGTATCGGCGACCTGTACAACTTCAAACTCGCACCTTCCCTGACTCTGGGTTGTGGTTCCTGGGGTGGTAACTCCATCTCTGAAAACGTTGGTCCGAAACACCTGATCAACAAGAAAACCGTTGCTAAGCGAGCTGAAAACATGTTGTGGCACAAACTTCCGAAATCTATCTACTTCCGTCGTGGCTCACTGCCAATCGCACTGGATGAAGTGATTACTGATGGTCACAAACGCGCGCTGATCGTGACTGACCGCTTCCTGTTCAACAACGGTTACGCTGACCAGATCACCTCTGTTCTGAAAGCCGCTGGCGTTGAAACTGAAGTGTTCTTTGAAGTAGAAGCTGACCCGACGCTGACTATCGTACGTAAAGGTGCCGAACTGGCGAACTCCTTCAAACCAGACGTGATCATCGCGCTGGGTGGTGGTTCCCCGATGGACGCCGCGAAAATCATGTGGGTTATGTACGAACACCCGGAAACTCACTTCAAAGAACTGGCGCTGCGCTTTATGGATATCCGTAAACGTATCTACAAGTTCCCGAAAATGGGCGTGAAAGCGAAAATGATCGCCGTCACGACAACTTCCGGTACCGGTTCAGAAGTGACACCGTTTGCGGTTGTCACCGACGACTCTACCGGTCAGAAATATCCGCTGGCTGACTATGCGCTGACCCCGGATATGGCAATTGTTGACGCCAACCTCGTGATGGATATGCCGAAATCACTGTGTGCCTTCGGTGGTCTGGATGCCGTGACCCACGCGCTGGAAGCTTACGTTTCCGTGCTGGCGTCCGAGTTCTCCGATGGTCAGGCTCTGCAGGCACTGAAACTGCTGAAAGAAAACCTGCCAGCGTCTTATAACGAAGGTGCCAAAAACCCGGTTGCCCGTGAACGCGTTCACAGTGCAGCGACTATCGCCGGTATCGCGTTTGCGAACGCCTTCCTCGGTGTATGTCACTCCATGGCACACAAACTGGGCTCACAGTTCCATATTCCGCACGGTCTGGCCAACGCCCTGCTGATCAGCAACGTTATCCGTTACAACGCGAACGATAACCCGACCAAGCAGACTGCATTCAGCCAGTACGACCGTCCGCAGGCTCGTCGTCGTTACGCTGAAATCGCTGACCATCTGGGTCTGAGCGCACCGGGTGACCGTACTGCTGCGAAGATCGAGAAACTGCTGGCATGGCTGGAAAGCATGAAAGCCGAACTGGGTATTCCGAAATCAATCCGCGAAGCGGGCGTTCAGGAAGCTGACTTCCTGGCACACGTTGATAAGCTGTCTGAAGATGCGTTCGATGACCAGTGTACTGGCGCTAACCCGCGCTACCCGCTGATCTCCGAGCTGAAACAGATCCTGCTGGATACCTACTACGGACGTGCTTACACTGAAGGCGAAGTGGCTGTAGAGAAGAAAGAAGCCGCTCCGGTTAAAGCAGATAAGAAAGCGAAAAAAACCGCTTAATTAGACGCAACCCGTAAGTCACAAAAAGCCCCGTCATCTGACGGGGCTTTTTTTATGTTGCAAATAACGCCCTGAACGCCTCAGTCGCCCTGTTCCATACCCGGGCGGGATAACCGGTGCTGTTCCTGAATACGGGTCAGAGAGCCTTCAGCAAGCGCTTCTTTATAGTGTTTGCGGCAGACGGAGACATAGCGTTCATTGCCGCCAATGACCACCTGCTCGCCCTCATTAAACGGACGCCCTGCCTGATCGAGGCGCAATACCATGCTGGCCTTACGGCCGCAGAAACAGATGGTTTTCAGTTCAACCAGCTTATCTGACCAGGCGAGCAAATACTGGCTGCCGGTAAATAGCTCGCCACGGAAGTCCGTACGCAGACCGTAGCACAATACCGGGATATCCAGCGTATCCACCACCTCGGAGAGCTCATAGACCTGCTGACGCGTCAGAAACTGGCTTTCATCGACTAATACGCAGTTGATTCGCTCACGCGCATGCTCTTCGCTGATCTCAGTAAACAGCGCGGACTGCTGATTAAAGAGCTTTGCCGGAGACGACAGCCCTATTCTCGAACTGACTTTGCCCGCGCCAAAACGGTCATCAATTTCCGCTGTATATACCAGCGTCCGCATCCCACGCTCCTGGTAATTGTAGGAAGACTGTAGCAACGCGGTCGATTTACCGGCATTCATTGCCGAATAGTAAAAATAAAGTTGTGCCATTGGCGCCGTAACCCCGATCAAAGTGTTATATCACGCTGCAAATTGTATCATATTCCACTCAGGTGACAGCGCCAATGCGTCAAACGGTTCTTTATCAGGGTAAGTGACTGGTTTTAACAAACATTCTGTAACACTAATCACTAATAACACTCTATCTACAAGGGATTTAACCTGGCGTTATAGTCGATAGCATCCCACTACAATCCAGAAAAGCATTTAACGCTGGTTTCATACGGTGATGATTCGGATTCTAATAAGCATAAGCGGGTTATCGATAAGTCATTTCTCTAATACTTAAGGCTGATATTTATCCGCACCCCGCTAATTCCGCCGGGTTTCAGTGCGTAAACATCAGAGTTTGCCTGTGGGAGCCCTCACCTTTCCCCTGATAGCAATAACAGCGAATGTTGTGAGCCAACGCGTAAATTTATCTTCCGTTAATTAATAACAGAGAAAAATATCAGGTAATTTTGAATTCCTTACATTGTCCCCTATTGCACATCTGAATTTATCGCTCTATTATTAGCTCAACAAACCACCCCACAATATAAGTTTGAGATTACTACAATGAGCGAAGCACTTAAAATTCTGAACAACATCCGTACTCTTCGTGCGCAGGCAAGAGAATGCACCCTTGAAACGCTGGAAGAGATGCTGGAAAAATTAGAAGTTGTCGTTAATGAGCGCCGTGAAGAAGAAAGCGCTGCTGCGGCAGAAATCGAAGAGCGCACTCGTAAGTTGCAACAATATCGTGAAATGCTGATTGCTGACGGTATTGATCCAAACGAACTGCTGAACAGCATGGCAGCAGCTAAATCTGGAACTAAAGCAAAACGCGCAGCTCGTCCGGCTAAATATAGCTACGTTGACGAAAACGGCGAAACCAAAACATGGACTGGCCAGGGTCGTACCCCGGCAGTTATCAAAAAAGCCATGGATGAGCAGGGTAAATCTCTGGACGATTTCCTGATCAAAGACTGATTTTCTCATTCTTAATAAATCCCGCCCCGGCGGGATTTTTTTTGCCTGAATCTTTTTCAGCCAGTAAAAAAAGCGTCGTATTGATGACTGACAGGCAATAAAAAAACCGGGGATAACCGCACAGTCTCTGGCGTTTACCCCCGGTTTTAGCGGGTGAAGCTATCGCTCAGTTAGCTAATAGCCTTGCCCAGCCATTGTTTAAACTCGTCGCCGAAGTCATGGTGGCGAATGCCATATTCCACGAATGCCTGCATATATCCGAGTTTATTACCGCAGTCGTGGCTTTTCCCTTTCATATGATAGGCTTCAACGGTTTCTTTCTCGATAAGCATATCAATGGCGTCGGTCAGCTGAATTTCATCACCTGCTCCCGGCGGGGTTTTTGCCAGCAGCGGCCAAATCTCTGCGCTCAGGACATAACGGCCAACAACAGCAAGGTTAGACGGCGCGACATCGGCTTTCGGCTTTTCAACCACACCGACCATCGGTACGCTCTCACCCGGGGCCAGCGCCTGCCCTTTGCAGTCCACAACGCCGTATGCGGTAACATCGTCAACCGGCTCTACCATGATCTGGCTGGCACCCGTTTCGTTAAAGCGGGCAATCATCTCAGCGAGGTTGTCGCGGGAAAGATCGGATTCATATTCATCGAGAATAACGTCCGGCAGAATCACAGCAACCGGCTCATCGCCGACAACCGGATGCGCACACAGCACGGCGTGGCCCAGGCCTTTCGCCAGCCCCTGACGAACCTGCATAATAGTGACGTGCGGTGGGCAAATAGACTGAACTTCTTCAAGCAGCTGGCGTTTAACGCGTTTTTCCAGCATCGCTTCAAGTTCAAAACTGGTATCAAAATGGTTTTCGATAGAGTTTTTGGACGAGTGCGTAACCAGTACAATTTCAGTAATACCAGCTGCAATGCATTCATTAACAACGTACTGAATTAATGGTTTATCCACCAGTGGCAGCATTTCCTTCGGAATAGCCTTGGTCGCTGGTAGCATCCTGGTACCTAACCCCGCAACCGGGATGACGGCTTTTCTGACTTTTGAATTTAGGGCAGCCATTGAAATCTCCTGAACTGTTCAAACTTTGAACGTGCTCGTTATTAATAACGCGTTGAGTATATCAGTACCGTCATGCAAGCCGGGTCTGAAAAGGACGCGCTAACCTTGAATTAGGATTTATACGCATAACTGCATGGATAGTATCACCGCGCCAGATAAGCGGGAAAAGCTATCTGTCGTTTGCGCGCTGATTGCTCATTCCGCAGTCAACATTAAGCGTAATCGACCACCGGCCCCCCAAATTTGACATTGCCACGAAACACAGCGCTGACTAATTTGGTTAAGGTAAGCATTACCTAAAGTGCCAAGCGGAACACCGTTACTGATCTGTATTTGATGCTCGCCGGTATTCAATGTTCCATTCAGTCCGGCTGACACGAGGATCAAATTTTTCAGTCCACTATGATAATAGCCCACCAGCAAAGGAAACTGGCCGGGTAAATTGGCCTGACGGAGCAACTGGTTGACCTGTTTTAGTAAACTTCCCATTTCAGGTAAACGCTGTCGTTGATGTGAGAGTTGCTCCTGCAACAATCCATTAAAAAGCGCGCGTAATAATAAAGCGGCAAGGACGCCATTATCACCCGCTCGCGTAACGTCAAGACAATAAAAGGCGAGATCATGGTCAGATAAAGGTGCAATATCAAGCACCAGTCCTGGTTTATCCGCCGAAACGAGCTGGCGGTAATTTATGCGACAATGAGATATTTCCTGCTGAACCGGCGGCTGCAATTCCTGCAGCAATTTAGCGGCCGCATGGGGATTACTGGTTAATGCGTCCCAGTCATCAAAAAGCCGCTCTTCCTCTTCGACCCGGGAATTAAACATATTCGGATAAAGGCAGGCAAAGACGGTCTCCTTTAACCGGTCAAAATCTTTGACCGGCTTGAGCAGAACGTCCTGAACGCCCAGCCGTAACGCTCTGGCGATATCCGCCATATTTTCGGTCGCCGAGATAACCAGAATGGGCATCTGGTCGCCTTCGTTGCGCAGATGCTCGATCAGTGCCAGACCATTCATCCGCGGCATGGCGATATCACAGATCATCAGATCAGGCTTATGGTGTGCCATCTTCTCCAGTGCATCCACGCCATCCTCTGCCAGGACCGTCGAAGCGCCCAGAGACGAAAGCCATGAATTTAATAGAGTGCGGAAAACGGGTTCGTCTTCGACAATCAGAATCTGTTTTCCCGCCAATGGCTGCGTCATG
Organism: Trabulsiella odontotermitis; assembly: GCF_001297775.1. Lineage (GTDB taxonomy): Bacteria > Pseudomonadota > Gammaproteobacteria > Enterobacterales > Enterobacteriaceae > Trabulsiella > Trabulsiella odontotermitis. The sequence goes on from NZ_LIFX01000014.1 coordinate 114,818, forward strand.
GTATCTCCCCTGGCTGACGATACGTAAATAGTGGCATGCTATCCGCAGTATCGCCTGTCAGATTTTGCTGAAGTAGTCAAAAAATTCGTTGTTGCGTGTCCGTGCGCACGAGCGGCAGCAGTTCATCCATCTTTTTCTCGACAGCGAGCTGCCCGGCGGCAATAGCCGATGCGGCCCGATGAAAATCGAGTGTGGAGATTTGCGGACATAGAGGTTGCAACAAGATATCTGGCGGATCGCCCGCCATTCGATTTCGTTTTAACCGGTTTTCCAGAACTTGTATCGAGGTCGTCATGATCTCCATCGCCGTCGGTGTCGGAACGGAACGTCGGGAGTTCATTCGGCCCATCCGCGCCCGGAGGCGCCCGTGCCACGTGAGATCGTCATCATCACTGATATCATCCGGCGCACTGACCGACAGCAAATCCTGTTGCATCAGATGCGCGTCATGCTGAAGGTCGACCGCAATAACGATATCCGCCCCCAGCGCGCGCGTCAGCGATACCGGAACCGGATTAACCACGCCGCCGTCCACCAGCCAGTAGCCGTTATGCATCACCGGCGACATCAACCCGGGAATACTGCAGGAGGCACGAACAGCAAGATGCAGGTCACCTTCCGTAAACCAGAGTTCACGTCCGGTGCTCAGATTGGTCGCCACCGCAGCAAAACGACGTTCGCAATCGTCAATTCGCTCACAGGGCATCACTTGACGGTACTGGGAAAATACGCGCTCGCCACGGAGCAGACCGCCGCGTCGCCAGGAGAGATCCATCAGACGCAGCACATCCCAGTAGCTGAATGAACAGACCCACTTTTCCAGCGAGTCCAGGCGGTTACAGGCAAAAGCTGCGCCCACCAGAGAACCGATAGAGCAGCCTGCGACAATGTCTATTTCAATGCCCATTTTTTGCAGGGCTTTAATCACACCGATATGCGACCAACCTCGTGCGGCGCCCGATCCCAGCGCCAGACCAATTTTCACCTTTCTCATTGTTACCGGTGGTCATCCTCCTGTCTCAGGCGTAGCCACATTGCCACTGCTCAGTTAACATAGTGCTACCTGGCGCAACTGCGCCGTTCTTTTTTGGTGTTCCAGGGAGGCAACTTTGTCACCACTATGCCCCTGCGGCAGCGCTCTCGAGTATAGCCTATGTTGCCAGCGTTATCTGTCTGGTGCTCAGCTTGCGCCAGATCCGTCACAACTTATGCGATCCCGTTACACTGCTTTTGTCATGAAAGATGTCGATTATTTGCTAAAAACCTGGCATCCCTCCTGTCAGGCGGCCCATTTCCGCGGCGACATCGAACACGGATTCACCGGCACCGAATGGCTGGGTCTTACTGTTTTCGCGACAGAGCCGGGAAACCATGAAAATGAAGGCTTTGTCAGTTTCGTCGCCCGCTTTCGTGAACACAATAAGACGGGAGCCATTATCGAGCGTTCAAGATTCTTAAAAGAAAACGGTCAATGGTATTATATTGATGGTACTCGTCCATTGATTGGCCGTAACGATCCCTGCCCTTGCGGTTCGGGTAAAAAATTTAAAAAGTGCTGCGGCCAGTAACGCCGCCGTCAACATACAGCAAACACCGTCAACAGGATTTCCCCGGCAATGCATTCATTACAACGTAAAGTTCTCCGTACCATTTGCCCCGATCAGAAAGGGCTTATCGCTCGCATCACCAACATTTGCTACAAGCACGAGCTGAACATCGTGCAGAACAATGAGTTTGTTGATCACCGTACGGGGCGCTTTTTCATGCGTACCGAGCTGGAAGGCATTTTTAACGACGTCACGCTGCTTGCTGATCTCGACAGCGCCTTACCGGAAGGCTCCGTGCGCGAACTGAACCCGGCCGGTCGCCGTCGTATTGTGATTCTGGTGACCAAAGAGGCTCACTGCCTTGGCGATCTGTTAATGAAAGCCAACTATGGCGGTCTGGATGTGGAAATCGCCGCCGTCATTGGTAACCACGACACGCTGCGTCCGCTGGTCGAACGTTTTGACGTTCCGTTTGAGCTGGTCAGCCACGAAGGACTGTCGCGCGAAGATCACGACAATCTGATGGCGACCGCCATCGAAGCGCACCAACCTGACTACGTCGTGCTGGCGAAATATATGCGCGTTCTGACGCCTGATTTCGTGGCGCGCTTCCCGAACAAAATCATCAATATTCACCATTCGTTCTTACCCGCCTTTATCGGCGCGCGTCCTTATCATCAGGCATACGAGCGTGGTGTTAAGATTATCGGCGCGACCGCCCATTACGTTAACGATAATCTGGACGAAGGCCCGATCATTATGCAGGACGTGATTCATGTGGATCACACCTACACGGGCGACGATATGATGCGCGCCGGACGCGATGTAGAGAAGAACGTTCTCAGCCGTGCGTTGTATCAGGTACTGGCACAACGCGTATTCGTTTACGGTAACCGGACGATCATTCTGTAATCCTCTGCGAAATGAACTGATTAGCTTTGCATCGTTACGCATAAAAAGCAGGCAAACAGTTCGTTTTTATCGAAGGAAGGCTTTACAGCGGCGCATCATTTGATATGATGCGCCCCGCTTCCCGAAACGGGAGCGGGCCAGTATTAAGCAATACCCCGTGGTGGGGTTCCCGAGCGGCCAGAGGGAGTTGACGGTAAATTTGTCGTCATCGACTTCAAGGTTCGACTCGAGCGATAGCGAGAGAACGTTGCCCCAGGCAACGGCCCGAAGGGTGAGGAGCTTTAGCTCCGAATAATCCTTCCCGATATCGAAATACCATACAATGAATTACCCCGTGGTGGGGTTCCCGAGCGGCCAAAGGGAGCAGACTGTAAATCTGCCGTCATCGACTTCGAAGGTTCGAATCCTTCCCCCACCACCATCTCCAAACGCCATTCCTACAATATGAATTACCCCTGGTGGGGTTCCCGAGCGGCCAAAGGGAGCAGACTGTAAATCTGCCGTCATCGACTTCGAAGGTTCGAATCCTTCCCCCACCACCATCACTCTTCTGTAGCATCATCTCCACGAATAGCACTGTTGCTTTATGTTCCGCCATTGCGGGGAAGGATGAGAAGCTTCGACTGAGGTTCGACTCGAGCGAAAGCGAGAGAGCGTTGCCAACGGCAACGACCCGAAGGGTGAGGAGCTTTAGCTCCGAATAATCCTTCCCCCACCACCATCACTTCTCAATAAATTCTTATCCGGCTTTTGCGGCCCTGTTTTCCCTGGTGGCGTTTCACTTACCGGGCCTACGAGCTACAAACACACCGCCACGAATTGTAGGCCGGGTAAGGCGTAGCCGCCACCCGGCAAACAGCCATAAAAAAACCCTGCCGAAGCAGGGTTCAGTGGCACTCGAGGCGTGTTAGCGTCGCGCGCGAACAATCTGGTATTTGCGCGTCAGATATTCCACTGGCGCACTCCAGATATGCACCAGGCGCGAGAACGGGAACAGTACAAACAGCGTCATTCCCAGCACCAGATGTACACGGAACACAAACGCCACCCCTTCGAGATGGGCAGACGCACCGCCGTGGAAGGTCACTACGGATTGCGCCCAACCAACCAGCTTCATCATCTCACTGCCATCCATATGCTGCGCCGAGAACGGGATTGTCAGCAGGCCCAGCGCGCACTGTATCATCAGCAGAGAGAGGATCAGGATATCCGCCGTTGTTGTGGTAGCGCGAACTCGCGGGCTGAACAATCGGCGTTTCAGTAGCATCAGACCGCCAACCAGCGTCATCACGCCGCAGGCGCCGCCCGCGATCATCGCCATTTTCTGTTTTACATCGATGGGTAAGAACGCTTCATACATCCAGTGTGGCGTCAGCATCCCCAGGAAGTGTCCGGCGAAAATCCCCAGGATCCCGAAGTGAAACAGGTTGGACGCCATATTCATGCCCTTGCGATCCAGCATCTGGCTGGAGGACGCGCGCCAGCTGTACTGCCCATAGTCATAGCGCAGCCAGCTCCCCACCAGGAAAACCGTGCCCGCGATGTAGGGATAAATGTCGAAAAAGAACATATTAAGGAATGACATTAGTGCTGCCCTCCGTTAGAGATTTCCAGATATTGCGGGGCGACGGCGCCAGCAAAACGACGCTGATGTGCAGAGATTTCAGACTCGCCACAACCCTGATCGGCGAAGAATTTCACCTGCTCTTCTTCCCAGACGGCATCTAACGCCTGCGGGGTATCGTCACGCGCTTCCGTGGCGATTTTCTCTGCCACTTTATCGCTGTCGATGTCGGTACTGGCCAGCGTCAGCAGTACGTCGAACAACACTGCATAGCGGCTGTCACGCTGAGTCAGCCGCGCACTCAGCAGCGCCAGAATCGGCGCAATATCCTGCAGACCGCCAATAGCCTCACGCTCAGGCAGTTGCCCCAGATATTCCAGATAAAGCGGCAGATGGTCCGGCAGTTCGCGGCTGTCAAGTTGCAGACCGTGCTGCTCGTACTGCGCCATCAGGTCAACCATCGCCTGGCCCCGATCGCGGGATTCGCCGTGAACGTGTTCAAACAGCAGCAACGAGGTGGCGCGACCGCGATCAAACAACTCGCTGTAGGCTGCCTGTGCATCCAGTAAATCCTGAGTGGTCAGATCGCGCAGGAAAACAGCCAGTTTTTGCGATTCCGCTTTTTGCAGTTTTTCTGACGACGCAAGTGCTTCGAAAAGCTCCTGCTGATGCTGCCACAGGGCAGCATCCGGGTATTCGAGCAGTCGTGCGACAATGACGAGTTCAATCATTGGTGCGACTCCGTTTTGCTGGTCACATCGATGGCATCAATGCGGCGGCTGTTGAACAGGTTGAATTTGGTATCAGATCCGTGGCAACCATCGCCAAAGCTGAACCCACAACCGCTTTTTTCCGGGAAGGCGTCACGCGCCAGTTCACGATGGCTGCTCGGTACCACAAAGCGATCTTCGTAATTGGCGATCGCCAGGTAACGGTACATTTCCTGCGCCTGCGCTTCACTCAGGCCGACCTCTTCCAGCGCGCGGGTATCGCTGATACCGTCAACGGTTTCTGCACGTTTGAAATGACGCATTGCCAGCATGCGTTTCAGCGCCCGCAGTACCGGCTGAGTGTCACCCGCAGTCAACAGATTCGCCAGGTATTGCACCGGAATACGCAGGCTTTCAACATCCGGCAGAATGCCGTTGCTGCTCAGTTCACCCGCATCGGCGGCAGACTGAATCGGTGACAATGGCGGCACGTACCAGACCATCGGCAACGTGCGGTATTCCGGGTGCAGCGGTAACGCCAGCTTCCAGTCCATCGCCATTTTGTAAACAGGCGACTGTTGCGCCGCGTCGATCACGCTCTGCGGGATGCCGTCTTCCAGTGCCTGCGCAATCACCAGCGGATCGTTCGGGTCGAGGAACACCTCCAGCTGGCGCTGATACAGGTCTTTCTCGTTTTCGGTGCTGGCCGCATTTTCAATCGCGTCCGCGTCGTAGAGCAGCACGCCGAGGTAACGGATACGCCCGACACAGCTCTCGGAACACACGGTCGGCATACCCGCTTCGATGCGCGGATAGCAGAAAATGCACTTCTCCGATTTACCGCTCTTCCAGTTGAAGTAGATTTTTTTGTACGGGCAGCCGGTAATACACATGCGCCAGCCGCGGCACTTGTCCTGGTCGATCAGCACAATGCCATCTTCTTCACGCTTGTAGATGGCACCGCTCGGGCAGGTGGCGACACAGGCCGGGTTAAGGCAGTGTTCGCACAGGCGCGGCAGGTACATCATGAAAGTGTTTTCGAACTGGCCGTACATCGCCTTCTGCATGTTTTCGAAGTTCTGGTCTTTGGCGCGTTTTTCGAACTCGCCGCCCAGGATCTCTTCCCAGTTCGGACCACTGGTGATCTTGTCCATGCGTTGACCGGTGATCAGTGAACGAGGACGGGCAATCGGCTGGTGCTTGCTTTCCGGTGCGGTATGCAGGTTCTGGTAGTCGTAATCAAACGGTTCGTAATAATCTTCAATGCCCGGCAGATGGGGGTTGGCGAAGATTTTACCCAGCAGCATCGCCCGGTTACCCATTCGCGGCTGTAGCTTGCCGTTGATTTTACGGATCCAGCCACCCTTCCATTTCTCCTGATTTTCCCAGTCGTTCGGGAAGCCGGTGCCCGGCTTACTTTCTACGTTGTTGAACCAGGCGTATTCCATGCCTTCACGGCTGGTCCAGACGTTTTTACAGGTGACTGAGCAGGTGTGGCAACCGATGCATTTGTCGAGATTCAGCACCATGCCGACTTGTGAACGAATTTTCATTTTACGCTCTCCTGTACCTGGTCATTACCTTCGCCGTCTAACCAGTTAATGTTCTTCATCTTACGTACCACCACGAACTCATCGCGGTTAGATCCTACGGTGCCGTAGTAGTTAAAGCCGTAAGCCAGTTGGGCATAGCCGCCGATCATATGCGTCGGTTTCGGACTGATGCGGGTGACGGAGTTGTGGATCCCGCCACGCTGACCGGTGATTTCTGATCCCGGCAGGTTCACGATGCGTTCCTGTGCGTGATACATCATGGTCATCCCGGCCGGAACACGCTGACTGACCACCGCACGGGCGGTTAATGCGCCGTTGCTGTTGAACACTTCGATCCAGTCGTTATCCTCAATTCCCAGATCTTTAGCGTCAGCTTCACTCATCCAGACGATCGGGCCGCCGCGTGACAACGTCAGCATCAACAGGTTGTCGCTGTAGGTGGAGTGGATCCCCCACTTCTGGTGCGGCGTCAGGAAGTTCAGTGCTTTCTCAGGATTGCCGTTGGATTTCTGACCCATCACCACTTTCACCGAGCGGGTGTCGATCGGCGGACGGTACACCAGCAGGCTTTCGCCAAAGTCACGCATCCACTGGTGATCCTGATACAACTGCTGGCGGCCAGACAGCGTACGCCATGGGATCAGTTCGTGAACGTTGGTGTAACCGGCGTTATAGGAGACGTGCTCGTCTTCCAGCCCTGACCAGGTCGGGCTGGAGATGATTTTGCGCGGCTGTGCCTGAATATCGCGGAAGCGAATTTTCTCTTCTTCTTTATTCGTTGCCAGATGAGTATGGTCGCGACCGGTAAATTCACTCAGCGCCGCCCAGGCTTTCACTGCCACGTGACCGTTGGTTTCCGGCGCCAGGGTGAGGATCATTTCCGCCGCGTCAATCGCCGTATTGAGCATCGGCTGGCCTTTAGCCGGGCCGTCGGCTTTGGTGTAATTAAGCTTACGAAGCAGATCCATTTCACTCTGGGTGTTCCACGCAATCCCTTTACCGCCGTTGCCGATTTTCTCCATCAACGGGCCGATTGAGGTAAAGCGCTCCCAGGTCGCCGGGTAATCACGCTCAACGACCATGATATGCGGTGCAGTTTTGCCCGGGATCAGGTCGCACTCACCCTTCTTCCAGTCTTTCACATCCAGCGGTTGCGCCAGTTCAGCGGCAGAATCGTGCTGAATCGGCAGCGTCACTACGTCAGTTTCTTTACCCAGATGCCCGACGCAAACTGTTGAGAATGCTTTCGCGATGTCTTTGTAGATCTCCCAGTCGCTCTTCGACTCCCACGCCGGATCGACGGCTGCGGAGAGCGGATGAATAAACGGATGCATGTCCGAGGTATTCATGTCGTCTTTTTCGTACCAGGTCGCAGTCGGCAGCACGATGTCGGAATAGAGGCAAGTGCTCGACAGGCGGAAGTCCAGCGTCACCACCAGATCCAGCTTGCCGTCGAGCCCGTTATCCACCCACTCCACCTCTTCCGGCTTCGCAGCGCCCTGCTGACCGAGATCGACACCCTGAATACCGTTCTCAGTGCCGAGCAGGTATTTCAGCATATATTCGTGGCCCTTGCCGGATGAGCCCAGCAGGTTCGAACGCCAGATAAACAGGTTGCGCGGATGGTTTTTGCCGTTTTCCGGTTGCTCAGCAGCAAAACGGATAGTGCCTTCTTTCAGGGATTTCACGGTGTAATCCACCGGCGTCATGCCCGCTTTTTCCGCCTCAGCGGCGATGCGCAGCGGGTTAGTCCCGAGCTGCGGCGCCGACGGCAGCCAGCCCATGCGTTCGGCACGCACGTTGAAGTCGATCAGGTTACCGCTGTAACGGGATTTATCCGCCAGCGGCGACAGCAATTCCTGCGCGGTTAACGTTTCATAACGCCACTGGCTGGAGTGGTTATAAAAGTAGGAGGTACTGTTCATGTGACGTGCCGGACGCTGCCAGTCGAGGGCAAAGGCCAGCGGCTGCCAGCCGGTCTGCGGACGCAGTTTTTCCTGACCCACGTAATGCGCCCAGCCGCCACCACTCTGACCTACGCAGCCGCAGAAGATCAGCATATTGATAAGCCCGCGATAGTTCATATCGAGGTGATACCAGTGATTCAGACCGGCGCCAACGATGATCATCGAGCGACCGTGTGTCTTATCGGCGTTATCAGCAAATTCGCGGGCGGTGCGGATGATATGCGCGCGCGGCACGCCGGTGATCTGCTCGGCCCACGCTGGCGTATACGCTTTGATATCGTCATAACCGCTAGCGCAGTTTTCGTCGTCCAGACCGCGATCAAGACCGTAATTTGCCATCGTCAGATCGTAAACGGTGGTCACCAGCGCGGTAGAGCCGTCAGCTAGTGGTACGCGTTTCACCGGCAGTTTATGCAGCAGGATGTTTTCCAGCTCGACACTGTTGAAGTGCTCAGTGCCGTCACCGCCGAAATACGGGAAACCGACGCTGGCGATATCATCATGGCTGCCGAGCAGGCTTAAGCGCAACTGGATGTCTTCACCGGTGTTACCGTCACGCTGTTCGAGGTTCCATTTGCCTTTATCGCCCCAACGGAAACCAATAGAGCCGTTCGGCGCGGTCAGACTGCCGGATTCATCAAAAGCGACTGTTTTCCACTGCGGATTTTTCTCCTGACCCAGCGCATCGACGAGGTCAGCGGCACGCAGCGTGCGACCCGGCGCATAGAAACCGTCACGTTCTTCGAGCATTACCAGCATCGGCATATCGGTATAGCGACGCACGTAGTCGGTGAAATACTGGCTGGGTTTATCGAGATGGAATTCGCGCAGCATGACGTGACCCATCGCCATTGCCATTGCTGCATCGGTACCCTGCTTCGGTGCCAGCCACAGATCGCAGAGCTTGGCGATTTCCGCGTAGTCCGGGGTAATCGCTACGGTTTTGGTGCCTTTGTAGCGAACTTCGGTAAAGAAGTGCGCATCCGGGGTACGGGTCTGCGGAACGTTAGAGCCCCAGGCAATGATGTAGCTGGAGTTGTACCAGTCGGCCGATTCCGGCACGTCGGTCTGTTCGCCCCAGGTCTGCGGCGACGCTGGCGGCAGGTCGCAGTACCAGTCATAGAAGCTCAGGCAGGTGCCGCCAATCAGCGACAGGTAGCGCGCACCGGAGGCGTAAGAAACCATCGACATCGCCGGGATCGGCGAGAAGCCCGCGACACGATCCGGGCCGTAGGTTTTCACGGTATAGACGTTAGACGCGGCAATCAGTTCATTGACTTCCTGCCAGGAGGAACGCACGAAACCACCGCGGCCACGCGCCTGCTTGAAGCTTTTGGCTTTGTCCGCGTCTTCGATGATAGAAGCCCAGGCATTCACCGGATCACTGTGTTGCGCTTTTGCTTCACGCCACATCTTCATCAGGCGTTTACGCATCAGGGGATATTTCAGGCGATTGGCGCTGTACAGATACCAGGAGTAACTGGCACCACGAGGGCAGCCACGCGGCTCGTGGTTTGGCATATCCGGACGGGTACGCGGATAGTCAGTCTGCTGCATTTCCCAGGTCACCAGACCGTTTTTAACGAAAATCTTCCAGCTACAGGAGCCGGTGCAGTTTACGCCGTGCGTGGAGCGAACCACTTTGTCATGCTGCCAGCGCTGACGGTATCCATCCTCCCAGTCCCGGTTGGTGTTAAGAAGCTGGCCGTGCCCGTCGGCAAAGATTTCGCCCTTCTGCTTGAAGTAGCGAAACCGGTCCAGGAATTTACTCATCGGGTTTCTCCTGTAAGGAGCCTGGTGGCTCTCTGGTCAATCGACATTGCTTAAATTGCAGCGAAAGTAACGTCCTGAAAGATGGGAGGAATTGATAACGATCAAGGCGGTTTGCGTTAACAAAGGGCCTGAAAATGACAGATACTCCCTGAGTGGTAGGCATTTTTATTTTTCAATGCACTGATTTATAAAGAGTTTATGTAATAAGTGCTTGCTGTTTGCTTTTCCTGATCTTCTCCTGGGTATTAAGGGGTAGATCGCGTCCCTGTCAGAACATTGTGTTACCGATGTCACAGATCTGACAGCATCGCCAGTTCATTAGTATGTTGTAACTAAATAGGGTATAAAAAAAGGCGCGGTTGCCCGCGCCAGGATAATCAAGAAGTCACTTTATTTTTTTGTTTTACGCCCGTATACCGCCCAGGTGATCACCACACAGGCAATATAGAACACGAGGAACACTTTCATGGCGCCCGCCGGAGAACCAGTGAGATCCAGCGAGGCACCGAAGGCTTTCGGAATAAAAAAGCCGCCGATAGCGCCAATGGCCGAGATAAAGCCCAGCGCGGCGGCGGTGTCGGTCGCGGCTTCACGCATCGCTCTTTCTTCGGTACCGCCCTGCGCTTTCACACGCTCCATGGTTATCTTGCGGAAAATCAGCGAGATCATCTGGAAGGTGGACGCACTCCCCAGACCGGCCGTCAGGAACAGCACCATAAAGACCGCGAAGAAGGCGAGGAAGTTACCGCCCTCTCCGTGCGTCGGCAGCGTCAGGAACAACAGCGCACAGAAGATGGCCATCACCACAAAGTTCACCAGTGTGACGCGGGTCCCCCCGAGGCGATCAGAGATGGCGCCGCCAGTTGAACGCGCCAGCGCGCCAATAAACGGACCGAAGAAGGCATAATGCAGGATCTGTACATCCGGGAACTGCGTTTTCGCCAGCATCGCAAAGCCTGCGGAGAAGCCGATAAACGAGCCGAACGTTGCCAGATATAACAGGCTCATGATCCACAGATGACCCCGTTTAAGTACCGGCAGTTGTTCGCTCAGCGACGCTTTCGACGCCGCCAGATCGTTCATGCCAAACCAGGCCGCGAGGGTGAAAATCACCAGCAACGGCACCCAGATCCAGGCAGCATTTTCGAGATACAACATGGAGCCGTCCGGTTGTGCCGCCCCGCTGCTGCCAAAGAAGGCAAACACCGAAAGAGAGACCACCAGCGGCGCAACCAGTTGCATCACGCTCACGCCCATGTTGCCGAGACCGCCGTTAATCCCCAGCGCCCCGCCCTGTTTCTGCTTCGGAAAGAAGAAGCTGATGTTGGCCATGCTGGAGGCGAAATTGGCGCCAGCAAAACCACACAGCAAAGAGATAATGACAAAGGTGCTGAACGGCGTTGAGGGATCCTGCACCGCAAAACCTAACCACACGCAGGGAACGATCATGATGCCGGTACTGAACGCCGTCCAGCGACGACCGCCAAATACCGGAACCATAAAGGCGTAAGGCACACGCAACAGCGCACCGGAGAGCGCCGGTAGTGCTGTCAGCATAAACAGCTGATCGGTCGTAAACCGGAAGCCGACTTTATTGAGATTAACTGCCACAGCGCTGAACAACATCCATACACAAAACGCCAGTAACAGGCAGGGTACGGAAATCCACAGATTTCGACTCGCAATGCGATGCCCTTTCTGCTGCCAGAATGCAGGATCTTCAGGACGCCAGTCAGTAATGACCGCACTGCTTGCCTTCTCCTCAACGGAAGAGTGACTCATAGACACCTCTGATTATGAATATCAACGGTGCAACATTGAGTTTTTCCAGGGGCTGGTAAGTTGATATAAATCAAAGGAAAAGTGGGCGCCAGGAGCGGCAGAAAATGCCTGTTATCCTTAGTGAGTAGTAAAATACTCTTAAAAAAGTGTGGTTTTTCACGCGACTGATGCCAGCGGACATCTTTCTCCCTCCGAATCACCCACTGGCGGCAATTAAGAGGTAATCCTTTTTGGGTGTGGGTATACTCCGGGGGATACCGGACAATAGCACAAGTCCGGGATAACACCCCGGCTCAGGAGCCAGACCGCCCAATGCATAAACGTCGTTTTACACCGCTCACGCTGGTGAATCAACTGGTGCTGATCGTCCTGCTGTCCACCCTGATTGGGGTGACAGGCATGACGATTTCCGCCCGTCTGGTCCACGGCGTCCAGGGCAGCGCACATGCCATCAACAAAGCGGGATCGCTGCGCATGCAGAGCTATCGCCTGCTGGCATCCATTCCGCTGACCGCCGAAGATCAGATCTTACTGGATAACATGGAAGCCACTGTTTTTAGCCCTGAGCTGGAACAGGCTGCCATCCGCGACGGGCAGGTACCGCAACTGACTGCCCTGCAAAAATATTGGCAGGGCGAGCTGGCCCCCGGCATGAAAAAAGCGGAGAACCAGGCGACCGTCGCGGGCGATGTCGCCAGCTTTGTCAACCGCATCGACCAACTGGTGTATGCCTTTGACCATACCACCGAAGAGCGGATCACCAGCGTCGTATCAACCATGCGCTGGATGGTGCTGGTCATGGTGCTGCTGCTGATTTTCACCATCGTCTGGCTGCGTGCCCGGCTGATGCATCCCTGGCAACAGCTGCTGCGCATGGCGCGGGCGGTAAGTCAGCGCGATTTTACCCAACGCGCGCGCATCAGCGGGCGTAACGAAATGGCGACGCTCGGCATGGCGCTGAATAACATGTCCGAAGAGCTGGCGGAAAGCTATGCGGTGCTTGAGCAACGCGTACAGGAAAAAACCGCGCGGCTGGAGCAGAAAAACGAAATTCTGGCATTCCTCTGGCAGTCCAACCGCCGCCTTCACTCTGGCATTCCGCTCTGCGAACGTATCTCGCCAGTGCTGAGCGATCTTCAGGGGCTAACGCTGCTGCAGGACATCGAAGTTCGCGTGTACGACACCGAAGACGAAGAGAATCATCAGGAATTTACCTGCCACTCTGAAAACAGCTGCGATGAAAAAGGCTGCTATCTCTGCCCTCGCGACCTGCCGTCGGTCTCCCGGGGAGGCAGCACGCTGAAATGGCGGCTGGCCGATGCGCATAATCAGTACGGCATTCTGCTGGCGACGCTGCCGACGGGCTGCCACATGAGTCACGATCAGCAGCAACTGGTCGATACACTGGTTGAACAACTGACCTCAACGCTGGCGCTGGACTGGCATCAGGAGAAACAGCAACAACTGATCGTCATGGAAGAGCGCGCCACCATCGCCCGCGAACTGCATGATTCGATCGCCCAGTCGTTATCCTGTATGAAAATGCAGGTGAGCTGCCTGCAGATGCGGGGCGAAGCGCTGCCGCCCGAGAGCCGTGATCTGCTGGCGCAGATCCGCAATGAACTGAACACCTCCTGGGCGCAGTTACGCGAGCTGCTGACCACCTTCCGCCTGCAGTTGACCGAGCCGGGGCTTCGCCCTGCGCTGGAAGCCAGCTGCATTGAGTACAGTGCGCATTTTGGTTTCAATGTACAGCTGGATTACCAGCTACCGCCGCGTTATGTGCCGTCGCATCAGGCGATCCACGTACTGCAAATCGTGCGCGAGGCGTTGAGCAACGCCCTGAAACATGCGCAGGCAACCGAAGTAAAAGTGACCGTCTATCAGCAAGAACATCAGGTAAAACTGATCGTGGAAGATAACGGCTGCGGCGTACCGGATCACGCCGAACGCAGCAACCATTACGGTTTAATCATCATGCGGGATCGCGCGCAAAGCCTGCGAGGCGATTGCCAGGTGCGTCGACGCGACAACGGTGGAACAGAAGTTGTCGTGACCTTTATTCCCGAAAAATCTCTCTCGTTACAACAAGGAGATACCTATGAGTAATCAGGAACGGGCAACCATCCTGTTAATAGACGATCACCCGATGCTACGCACCGGCGTAAAACAACTCATCAGCATGGCGCCGGATATTCAGGTTGTTGGCGAAGCCAGCAACGGAGATCAGGGCATTGAGCTTGCTGAGTCGCTCGATCCTGATCTGATCCTTCTCGACCTCAATATGCCCGGCATGAACGGTCTGGAAACCCTCGACAAACTGCGTGAAAGAACGTTATCCGGCCGCGTGGTGGTGTTCAGCGTGTCGAATCATGAAGAAGATGTGGTGACCGCCCTGAAGCGCGGCGCAGACGGTTATCTGCTGAAAGATATGGAGCCGGAAGATCTGCTGAAAGCGCTGCAACAGGCCGCTGCCGGTGAGATGGTGTTAAGCGAAGCGCTGACGCCGGTTCTGGCTGCCAGTCTGCGCGCCAATCGCGCGACGTCTGATCGCGACGTCAGCCAGTTGACCCCGCGCGAGCGCGATATCCTCAAGCTTATCGCCCAGGGGCTGCCCAACAAGATGATCGCCCGCCGCCTCGATATCACCGAGAGCACAGTGAAAGTCCACGTTAAGCATATGCTGAAAAAAATGAAACTGAAATCTCGCGTGGAAGCCGCAGTCTGGGTTCACCAGGAGCGCATCTTCTGATCATTCCAGCGGCTGTGATTGCCAGGCGGGCGGACTGCTGCTGTCGGGAAATACCGTCAGCGGTTCGGTCGATGACAGCGTGATCTCATTGGATGAGACTCGCTGACCTTTCTTGTCTTCCACCACCACTGACAGATGCCACTTATTGCTTGCCCCTTCGCTGTAGTCCCAGGCAGGAATAATCACCGTCCAGCCGTCGGCGCTTCCGCTGTCAATTGGCGGCGTCAGGCTTAGCGCCTGCGTATCACCCTGCCAGTGCAGCGCCCTGATGCCATGCAGGCTGCGCACCTGTAGTTTCAGTTGCACCGCTTCTCCCGGCTGCAAATCCCACGGCGGCGTCGCCAGAAATACCGACAACGTTTTCCGCTGACGATACTCCATTACCGGCAAATCGCTGCGCTCCGGGCTGTCATACCGACTGCCGCGCAGCGAGGTCGCCGCCGCCACTTCGCTGGCCTGCAGCTGTTTTTTTAACGGCACGCCAAAGCGGTAATTGAGCTTCATGCCCAGGTTGTTCTGACTGACACCGCTCTCGCCCTGCTTGTGCAGCGCGCTAATGGTCACCAGCGGCACAGGCGTATAATTGACGCCCAGCGACACGGCCATCGGGTTGTGGTAGCCGGTACCACTATGGAAGAGATCGACGCTGTCGCCGTAATATTGCTCAAGACTGACGCTGGTGTTGATGTGCTGATAAAACGGCAGACGCGCCTGAGCGGTGAGATCATACCCGCGCGCCATCCGCTCCGACTGGGTGTCACTACGTACGCTCCAGTCGTTGAACGGTTGATAATAGTTGGCCGACAGTCGCAAATACTCGCCCCACGCCTCGGCGCCAAAACCGCCGCGCGCCAGGTTTTCATCAAGCTGACGGTCATAAAACGTGTTGTAGCCCAGTAGCCAGTCGCCCGCTATCCAGCGTTGGCCGATCCCCGCGTTGCTGACCAGCCCATCATCCTGCTGTGCGACGCCGACCTGGCTCCAGGTCAGATAACGGTTAGTGTCCTGCAACGGCACAAACCAGTTACCACGACTGCCGCTAAAACCGCCGTCGTCATCCACCGTCAGGGCCACGCTGGCATTCCCCCACGGCGACAGCAGCGTTTCCAGTTGCTGATTCACCTGGCCGCTCACTTCGGTGCGCAACTTGTCGAGGGCAAACACTTTCGCCTGCTCGTCGGTCTTCAGGCCGTTATCTTCCATGCTGGCCTCGCCAAAGTCTTTGGCCATTTCCGCCAGATGTCGGGCGCTGTCATCCTGCACGGGGGTAAGACCGAGATCGGGGAGGTTATCCTGGTTATTATCGAACGGGTTTTCCGCCTGCTGCATAAAGGACGATGGCGCACCCGCAACACCTCCTGCCAGCAGCAAGAGTGATAACAACAGCGGGGTGGCACGGCGGAATAAAAGAGGCATCACGTTAGTTAATAAAAAGCAATGGGACGGTGTTATCGGACAAAACTGAAAGGTTAGTGTAGCGTGATCCTCACCCGGATTCGACCACCGGCCAAATTCCAGGATTTTTTCCACCTTTCTGGCGATGCGGCAACTACAGTTAATCCATAACTTCCTTAATGAGACTGCATGATGAAACCCATCCTTTACACCGCGCTGGCGAGCACGCTGCTGTGGAGCGTTGCATCACAGGCCAGTGAACTCTTTCAGCTGCAATCCCCCGCCTTTGCCGATAACGGCCTGATGGACAAAAAGTTCGCTGGGAACAACAGCCAGAACGCGAACTGTACCGGGGAAAATATCTCTCCCGCGCTGGTGTGGAGTAATCTGCCCGCGCAAACGCAAAGTCTGGTGTTAGTGGTTCACGATCCCGAAGGCGCGAAAGGCCTCGGCGTGACCCATCTGGTGGCCTATAACATCGTCCCCTCCGCCGCCGGGTTTGCCGAAAATGCCCTGCGCGACGGCAAAGGGTTTACTGGCGGCAAAAACACTCCCGGTACCGATCGCTGGTATGGTCCCTGCCCGCCGCCAGGCAGCGGCGCACACCACTACACCTTTACGCTGATCGCCACCTCTCTGCCGCCCTCCCTGCCAGCGGGGCTGACGCGCGAACAACTGTTTGACAAAGTGAAAGGGAACACGCTGGCGGCGACCGGGCTGATTGGCCGCTTCGGGCAATAGTCTCTGTCGCAGATCATGGTGTGGCCTCTTACCGTTTGGCATCAGCCTGGCGGCGCTGTAGCATTGCGGGACCACACACCGTGTTGAACAGGAGTCATCATGCAACGTATTGTGATTATCGCTAACGGCGCCGCTTACGGTAGCGAATCGCTTTTCAACAGCCTGCGTCTGGCTATCGCGTTACGCGAACAGGAGGCGCTGGATCTGAAACTGTTTCTGATGTCGGATGCTGTCACCGCCGGGCTGCGCGGTCAGAAACCCGCCGAAGGCTATAACATTCAGCAGATGCTGGAGATCCTCACCGCGCAGAACGTACCGGTCAAACTGTGCAAGACCTGCACCGACGGGCGCGGCATCACCACGTTGCCGCTGATTGACGGCGTTGAGATCGGCACGCTGGTTGAACTGGCGCAGTGGACACTGGCCGCTGACAAGGTGCTGACGTTTTAATTTTTGCTGCGTGCTGGCGTATTTCCCGCATTATATTTTCAGCTGACGCGCTTTTTTCGACGAAAGCAGACGTCAGCTGAATGCTTTCAGGTGGATTGTCATTAATGTTTAATCTTTACGGCATTATTTGATCAAAATCATCATCTCAGACCTCCCCCTTTGGTGTTATGCAGAGAGCGAAATGTGAACAACATCACGCTCAGGAGTCGGTGGCAGGGAGCACTAAGCTTCATTCAACGGGGTAGAATAATGGCGCTGGTAAAAGCAAGTTTGACGTTATTTGGTGGGGATACAGTGGTGGTACGCTGCTCGGAGCGTTGCCATATTCATTTGATGAGCGCAAAAAATCGCGCCAGTGAAACACAAACAGACATTCTGAGCGTGCAAAACCGCGAGAATGCTTTCCTGACAGTACCCTACAGCGGTACATGGAACGTGCTGATCGACAGCCACAGCCAGTCGCTGGAACACTCCATTAGCTACGTTCCGGCATAATGATCGGGGCGGGTTTCATGCCCGCCCTGCTATACACGTCAGACAAACTGTGGCAGCGTTTCGCCACCCAACAGATTCCGCACTCTTTCCACCAGTTCATCCAGGCTGTTATCGCACATCCCGAGTTTACGCAGTTCCTGATCGAGTGAGAAAAGATACTGCGCGTTGGTGCCGAGCGGACCGCTGGCGGCGGCAATCAACGGCGCGATCACCTGCACGCTGGTGTCTGATTCATACAGCGGATGGCGGGGATCCATAATGAACACCAGCGCGTTAACCGTACGACCATCATCAAGCGTCAGCTTGCACCAGCTGGGTAAATAGCAGCCGGTGATCATCTCACGCTTCCACAGCAGCGTGAGTTCGTCTTCGAGGGTAGCTTCAGGCAGGCGATAAGCCACACCGGTGGTGCGCCCGCCCTCTTTCAGCGCCAGCATCCGACCAGGCTGACAGGCGGTACCCCGCCCGGCGGTCAGACGCAGACAAAATGCACGGTGCCAGCCCACCAGCGTGCCGGTACAGGATTCCGTAAAATCCAGCGCCGGGTTCCACATTAATGAACCGTAACCAAATATCCATACCGGGCCATCATCTGGTCGACAGGCCAACGTTGCAGCTAATGACGCTGCACGTTGTTCTGATGACCAGAGTAGCGATTCCTCAATAGAACCAAAAGCCGTTTTACAATCGGCTTTCATTAAGAAATCACGTGTTAACAATTTTAACCTCCACCACTGCCTGCTTCCCTGCAACATCTTTATTTCGCCATCCCGGCGTGTTGCTGAATTATTATCCAGCATTTGATGAAGATAAACAATTAACGGTACGGTGGCAAGGCAATAAAAGATAAAATAAGATTTTGTGATATTTATTTCTTTTTATGCCATTTATCGTCATCCCCTTTTTGATAGTCATGCTTCACCGCGGCCCACGCCACCTTGTGCGCGGTTTCCTCGCGGCTGGCGTCGTCCCGCCGTTCGGACTTGTCCTTGTACTGTTCCCAGGCGCTATTGAACGCCTCTTTATAAATATCCTGCGCGTGAGACGGCAGAACATGTTTTACGCTGTCCGGCAAAGCGCTTTTGCTTTTATATGGCATGGTCATCTCCAGGTGTGATAAGGGAATATTAAGCCTGGGACAAATTCCCTTTCATTTCCAGGGAGAAAGGTTGCTAAATTTAAGATTGAGATAATTCTCTGTAATCTAAACCTAAATTAAACAGAATAAGAAAATATGCTGTGCGTGACGTTTAATAAACGATGACGGGTAAATTTGAGTAAAATCGCAATGAATCTGAAAGAAAGTCTGTTATTTTAGCGGCTTACGTCATCTATAATTAGATCAATTTAGCAAAACACCTGCATTAATGGAGATGGTTCATGACCCATGCACATGAGGCGGTAAAGACCCGCCACAAGGAGACGTCGCTCATTTTCCCGGTGCTGGCGCTGGTAGTGCTGCTGTTTCTCGGAAGCAGTCAGTCACTGCCAGTGATCATCGGGATTAACCTTCTGGCGCTGGTCGGTATCTTAAGCAGCGCATTCAGCGTCGTGCGCCATGCCGACGTTCTGGCACACCGCCTTGGCGAACCTTATGGTTCACTGATTTTAAGCCTTTCCGTCGTGATTCTGGAAGTCAGCCTGATTTCCGCATTAATGGCGACCGGCGATGCCGCGCCAACCCTGATGCGCGACACACTCTATTCCATCATTATGATTGTTACCGGCGGTCTGGTCGGTTTTTCACTGCTGCTCGGCGGGCGTAAATTCGCCACGCAATATATGAATCTGTTTGGCATCAAACAGTATCTGATTGCCCTTTTCCCGCTGGCCATTATTGTGCTGGTGTTTCCGATGGCGCTGCCGGGTGGCGATTTCAGCATTGGCCAGTCCCTGCTGGTCGCCGCGATATCTGCCGGGATGTATGGCGTTTTCCTGCTCATCCAGACCAAAACGCATCAGAACCTGTTTGTTTATGAGCATGAAGACGACAGCGACGACGACGATCCGCATCACGGTAAACCGTCGGCCCACGGCAATCTGTGGCATACCGCCTGGCTGATTGTCCATCTGGTCGCGGTCATTGCGGTCACTAAAATGAATGCCAGTCCTCTGGAAGCGCTGCTGACCAGCATGAACGCGCCTGTGGCTTTTACTGGCTTCCTGGTGGCGCTGTTGATCCTCTCCCCGGAAGGGTTGGGGGCGCTGAAAGCGGTGCTGAACAATCAGGTACAGCGGGCAATGAATCTTTTCTTCGGCTCTGTGCTGGCGACCATTTCGCTGACGGTGCCGGTGGTGACGATCATCGCTTTCATGACCGGCAACGACCTCCACTTTGCGCTGGGCGCGCCGGAGATGATTGTGATGGTGGCGTCGCTGGTGTTGTGCCAGATATCGTTTTCCACCGGCCGCACCAATGTGCTGAACGGCGCGGCGCATCTGGCGCTGTTTATCGCTTACCTGATGACGATATTTGCGTAACGAACGCAGAGACAAAAAACCCCGCCGAAGCGGGGTTTTTCATTAGTGGCTGGTGTCCAGCTCGTCGAAACTCTTCACCAGATCGTCAATCGCTTTGATCTGCTTCAGGAACGGTTCGAGCTTGTCGAGCGGCAGTGCAGACGGGCCATCGCATTTCGCGTGTTCCGGATCCGGATGCGCTTCAATAAACAGACCGGCCAGACCGGTCGCCATCCCGGCGCGCGCCAGTTCAGTGACCTGAGCACGACGACCGCTGGACGCCGCGCCAAACGGGTCGCGGCACTGCAGCGCGTGGGTGACGTCGAAAATCACCGGCGCATTGCCAGAAACTTTCTTCATCACGCTGAAGCCCAGCATGTCAACCACCAGGTTGTCGTAACCGAAGTTCGCGCCGCGATCGCAGAGGATCACCTGCTCGTTGCCGCCTTCACGGAATTTATCCACGATATTGCCCATCTGCCCGGGGCTGACGAACTGCGGTTTTTTCACGTTGATAACGGCACCGGTTTTCGCCATCGCTTCGACCAGGTCGGTCTGGCGGGCGAGGAATGCCGGTAACTGGATAACATCAACGACATCCGCCACCGGCTGCGCCTGCGATGCTTCATGAACGTCAGTGATGACTTTCACGCCGAAGGTCTGTTTCAGTTCCTGGAAAATCTTCATCCCCTCTTCGAGGCCCGGGCCACGGTAGGAGTGAATGGAGGAACGGTTCGCCTTATCAAAAGAGGCTTTGAACACGTACGGGATGCCCAGCTTCTGGGTGACGGTCACATAGTGTTCGCAAATGCGCATGGCGAGATCGCGTGATTCCAGCACGTTCATACCACCAAACAGCACGAACGGCAGGTCATTTGCTACGTTGATATCGCCAATGCTTACCACTTTTTGTTTCATAGGATCGCCTTATCAGGGTTTAACCGGATTCATTCCAGATTAATGCAAAGTAATTTGTTTATGCGAAATCGTGTTGATTTGTGCGCGGATCATCTCGCTAATCGGATCTTCCGGGCACTGTTCCACAAAATAGCTTAAGTCCAGCAGCGCGACGTGTTCGCACTCCAGCTGGGCGTAAATCAGTCCGCGGTCGCGGATTTCATACGGATCTTCAGGATTAAACTGCAACAACACCTCACTGGCCCGCAGCGCCAGTTCCATCTGCTGCTCTTCCATCAGCGCGGATTTTAACGTGTCGAGCAATTTGCGGATCACTTCGGCGTTATCCGCTTCATCGAGATCTTCGTTGTACAGCTCCGCCACCGGGCCGATGTTGCCTTTCAGCCACACTTCCAGCGTGTGCTCGTCCAGCGTGTCGCCATTGAACGGGTTAATCAGCCACATTTCGTCGGGATCGGTGTCGGCGCGCAAAATCAGCTGGGTCGGGAAAATCACCGGCACAACCGGCAGCGACAGGCGCTGCGCAACCCACAGGAAAATCGCGCCCAGCGATACCGCGCTCCCCTGACGGTTCTTCAGCACCTGATCCAGCCATAAGGCATCGGAAAGCCGGTAGACACCACGGGAGTCGCTGAATCCCCAGTCACCGTAAAACAGTTCCAGCAACCGTTCCATCTGCCGGTTTTGCGTCCAGGCGGCGCTGATTTCTTCCTGCGCCAGACTCACCAACTGTTCCAGCTCGTGGCTGACGCGCTGCGCATGAAAATCATCGCGGATCAATTCAGAAATGAGGATCATCCCATCGCATAAGGGTGCGTTGTTAAATTCAAAATCGGCTAATGACCTCATGACCTACCCCAGTAACGGTACTTTAGTGATGGCGAGTTTAATGATGATGAACAGCACCACCAGCCCCAGCAGGAAAGCGATAAAACCGACCTGCTGGCTGCGCTGAAACCGACGGCCCAGCGCGACAAAACCCAAAACGATGTAAATGATAACGCCAAACAGCTTTTCAGTCAGCCATGCCCCGTCTTCGGTGAAGGGCAGATAGTGCGTTATTGCGATAAGCCCGGCGCCGCTGAGTAACAGCAGCGTATCGACAGCATGGGGCAACACTTTCACCCAACGCGCCGTCAGCCGCGGGCTGTGCTGATACTTCCACCAGTAACGCAGCACAAACAGGCTCACTGACAACCCCGCGGTCAGAATATGAATGGCCAGCACTATCGTGAAAATATTCACGCTTTTCTCCCCAGCGTCAGACGTTCATTGCCGCCGTAGTCACGGCAGGTTTCTACTGCCACATAACCGGCGTCGGTGAACAGCGCCCGTACCGCCGCGCCCTGCGTCCAGCCATGCTCCAGCAGCATCATGCCATCATTCACAAGGAAGTTACGCCCTTCGCGGATGATATGGGCCAGATCGGCCAGACCGTGATCGGCCGCCACCAGCGCGGTTTTTGGCTCAAAACGCACGTCGCCCTGCGCCAGATGAGGATCCTGCTCATCAATGTACGGCGGGTTGCTGACGATCATCGCAAATTGTTGATCGGTCAGCGCATCAAACCAGTTACTCTGCAACAGCGTGACGTTGGTGATGCCGAGGTTATCCGCATTGCGTTGCGCCAGCGCGACGGCTTCCGGGATCACATCCACCGCCGTCACCTGGCAATCGGGGCGCTCACTCGCCAGCGCCAGCGCAATCGCGCCGGTACCGGTGCCTGAATCGAGGATGCGACAGCCAGTCGCGGGAAGCCGCGCCAGCGCCTGTTCGACCAGACACTCGGTGTCCGGCCGCGGGATCAGCGTGGCAGGGGAAACATACAGCGGCAATGACCAGAACTCACGCTGCCCGGTCAGATATGCCACCGGCTCACCACGTTCACGGCGGGCCAGCAGCGCTTCCAGCGGCTCGAGTTGCTCCGCGCTGAGCAGGGTTTCATCAAACGCCAGAATGTAGGTTCGCGCCTTGCCGGTCACATGACCCAGCAGGATTTCTGCGTCGCGGCGCGGGCTTTCGCTGGCGGCAAGACGCGCTATCGCCCGGGCCAGCCACTGTTGATAGGTCATCATTCCTGCTCTGACAGTGCCGCCAGCTGATCGGCCTGATATTCCTGCACGATCGGCTCAATCAGCATGTCCAGTTTACCTTCCATCGCTTCATCCAGGCGGTATAACGTCAGGTTGATGCGGTGATCGGTGACACGGCCCTGCGGGAAGTTGTAGGTGCGGTTACGATCGCTGCGATCGCCGCTGCCGAGCAGGTTACGGCGCTCAGAGGCTTCGGCCTGATGGCGTTTGGCGGCTTCTGCCGCGCGAATACGTGAGCCGAGCACGGACAGCGCTTTGGCTTTGTTTTTGTGCTGAGAACGCTCGTCCTGACACTCCACCACAATGCCGGTTGGCAGGTGAGTAATACGAATGGCGGAGTCGGTGGTGTTAACGTGCTGACCGCCCGCGCCCGAGGAGCGGAAGGTATCGATACGCAGATCGCCCGGGTTGATCTCCGGCATTTCCGCTTCCGGCAGTTCCGGCATCACGGCAACCGTGCAGGCGGAGGTATGAATACGCCCCTGCGATTCCGTCGCCGGAACGCGCTGAACACGATGGCCGCCGGACTCGAATTTCAGACGACCATACACACCGTCGCCGCTAATTTTGGCGATCACCTCTTTGTAACCGCCGTGCTCGCCATCGCTGGCGCTCATGATTTCCACGCGCCAGCGTCGTGCTTCGGCGTAGCGTGAATACATACGGAACAGGTCACCGGCAAACAGCGCCGCTTCGTCACCGCCGGTACCGGCGCGCACTTCGAGGTACGCGTTACGTTCATCATCAGGATCTTTAGGCAGCAGCAGCACCTGCAGCTGTTGTTCCAGCGCTTCGCTTTTTTCTTTCGCGTCGCGCAACTCGTCCTGCGCCATTTCGCGCATTTCCGGGTCGTCGAGCATCATCTGAGCCGCGTCAATGTCATCCTGAACCTGACGCCAGTCAGTAAAACAACGTGAAACATCGCTAAGCTGCGCGTACTCACGCGACAGTGCCCGGAACCGCTCCTGGTCGGCGATGGTATCCGCATCACCCAGCAGCGCCTGAACTTCTTCATGGCGCTCATGCAGAGCTTCCAGTTTAGCAACGATAGAAGGCTTCATAGGCGTAAATGCACCTTGTCATCAAATATAAAGTGAGGTGCGCTATTCCAGCCCGAGGCTGTTGCGCAGAATATGCAGGCGTTCTTCATCGCCATCGCGGGCGGCCTGCTGAAGAGATTTGGTCGGGGAGTGAATTAAGCGGTTAGTCAGTTTTCTCGACAGATCCTGAATGATGGCTTGTGGATCGCCGCCCTGCTCCAGCGCGCTCAGCGCTTTCGCGGTCAGCTCATCACGAACCTGATCGGCCTGGCTGCGGAAATCACGGATGGTCTCACTGGCGCTTTGCGCGCGCAGCCAGGCCATAAACTCGCTGGTTTCCTGCGCAACGATGCTCTCCGCCTGCACGGCGGCGGCCTGTCGTTGTGCCAGGTTGTGCTGAATAATATTCTGTAAATCATCCACGCTGTAGAGATAGGCGTTGGCAAGCTTGCCGACCTCAGGCTCGACGTCGCGTGGAACAGCGATATCCACCAGCAGCATGGGCTGATTGCGGCGTGCTTTCAGGGCGCGTTCAACCATCCCTTTACCGATGATCGGCAGCGGGCTGGCGGTGGAACTGATAATAATATCGGCGTCTTTCAGGCGCTCATCGACATCGCTCAGCGCAATCACTTCCGCGCCGACTTCATCCGCCAGCACCTGCGCGCGTTCCCGCGTCCGGTTGGCGATGACCATCTTATGCACCCGATGCTCACGCAGATGGCGCGCCACCAGCTCGATGGTTTCCCCGGCACCCACCAGCAGCACCGTTACGGTTGAGAGCGACTCGAAGATCTGCCGCGCCAGCGTACAGGCCGCAAACGCCACCGACACCGCACTGGCGCCGATGTCAGTTTCGGTGCGAACGCGTTTGGCGACGGAGAAGGATTTCTGGAACATACGCTCCAGGTCGCTGGCGTGTAAATGCCCGCGACTGGAATCCGCGAACGCCTTCTTTACCTGACCGAGGATTTGTGGTTCGCCAAGCACCAGCGAATCCAGGCCGCTGGCCACGCGCATGAGATGGCGAACGGCATCGTTATCCTGATGCCAGTAGAGGCTGGTACGCAGATCGGTTTCATTGAGGTTGTGGTAATCACACAGCCAGCGGATCAACGCTTCCTGTAAATTCCCCTCTTCCTCCACGCTGAGATAAAGCTCGGTGCGGTTACAGGTCGAGAGCACAACACCGCCCTGCACCATCGGCTGTGCCAGCAGGCTCTCCAGCGCCTGGTCGAGCGTATCCGGCGAAAACGAAACACGTTCTCGCAACGCGACCGGAGCTGTTTTGTGGTTGATGCCGAGAGCTAACAGGGTCATAGAGCGGGAGTAGTACCAGCGTTGATAAGGTTAGTCTGTATGCATCATACAGGATGCACGGTTCCAATAAAAGAGACTGCCCCTTTTGGCGTACCGGCCCGGGCCGCGAATTTTTTGAATTAAGACAACATGAACGTAGACGCTATTCCTGCACAACGCTAGCATAAAGGCTTAACGACGTTATGCAACGCACCTCAAGGATTTGTCACAATGATGCGCACGCCCCGACTGATTCGCCTGCTGCCGCTGGCAGCCCTGGTTCTTACCGCCTGCTCCATCAATGCGCCGAAAGGCCCGGGGAAAAGCCCTGACGCGCCGCAGTGGCGTCAGCATGAGCAGCAAGTCCGTCAGCTTAACCAGTACCAGACGCGCGGCGCGTTTGCCTACCTTTCCGACGAACAAAAAGTCTATGCCCGCTTTTTCTGGCAGCAAACCGGCCAGGAACGCTATCGCCTGCTGCTGACCAACCCGCTTGGCAGCACCGAGCTTGAGCTGAACGCGCAGCCCGGCAGCGTGGAGTTAGTGGATAACAAAGGCCAGCATTACACCGACACCAACGCCGAAGAGATGATTGCTAAACTGACCGGCATGCCGATTCCGCTCAACAGCCTGCGCCAGTGGATCCTTGGCCTGCCCGGTGACGCCACCGATTATACGCTGGATGAGCAGTATCGCCTGAGCACGCTCAACTATCGCCAGAACGGCAAAAACTGGAAAGTCACTTACAGCAGCTACGACAGTAAAACGCAGCCGGCATTGCCTTCCAACATGGAACTGACTGACGGCAGCCAGCGCATCAAGCTGAAGATGGATAACTGGATCGTCAAATGATGAGCCGCTGGCCTTCCCCTGCGAAGCTGAACCTGTTTTTGTACATCACCGGGCAACGTCCGGACGGTTACCATACCCTGCAGACGCTGTTTCAGTTTCTCGATTACGGCGACACCATCACCATCGAACCGCGTCAGGACGGCCAGCTTCGGCTACTGACGCCGGTCGAGGGCGTGCCAGAAGCGGAGAATCTCATTTCCCGTGCGGCGCGTCTGCTGATCGATGCGGCCCCGGCTGGCAGCGGCGCGGACATCAGTATCGAAAAACGCCTGCCGATGGGCGGCGGTCTTGGCGGCGGCTCATCCAACGCGGCGACGGTGCTGGTCGCCCTGAATCATCTCTGGGGCTGCGGGTTGTCTGTTGACGAACTGGCGGCGCTGGGTCTGACGCTTGGCGCGGATGTCCCGGTTTTCGTGCGCGGGCATGCGGCCTTTGCGGAGGGTGTCGGCGAGTTGCTCACCCCGGTGGAGGTGCCTGAAAAATGGTATCTTGTCGCGCATCCTGGCGTGAGTATTCCTACTCCGCTCATTTTTAAAGATCCGGCGCTGCCGCGAAATACTCCGGTACGGTCAATAGAAACGTTATTAAAATGTGAATTTGCCAACGATTGCGAGGTTATCGCAAGAAAACGTTTTCGCGAGGTTGATGCGGCGCTTTCCTGGCTGTTAGAATACGCGCCGTCGCGCCTGACTGGCACAGGAGCCTGTGTCTTTGCTGAATTTGACACCGAATCCGCCGCTCGTCAGGTGCTAGAGCAAGCCCCGGAATGGCTGCACGGCTTTGTCGCGCGAGGGATGAACACCTCTCCGCTGCAGTACGCCATTTTGGAGCAAACTGAGTCACGGTGACAACGTCACTCTTGTTCCAGACGTTGCATCGCGCTCTTTAAATACACCGCCTGGATGAAATGGCGCCCGGCCCGCACAGTTTTTTTGGCCCCTTTCATCCACCACTGGACGCATGCCTGAGGTTCTTCTCGTGCCTGATATGAAGCTTTTTGCTGGTAACGCCACCCCGGAACTAGCACAACGTATTGCCAACCGCCTGTACACTTCTCTTGGCGACGCCGCTGTAGGTCGTTTTAGCGACGGCGAAGTCAGCGTACAAATTAACGAAAACGTACGCGGTGGTGATATTTTCATCATCCAGTCCACTTGTGCTCCTACCAACGACAACCTGATGGAATTGGTTGTTATGGTCGATGCCCTGCGTCGTGCTTCCGCAGGCCGTATCACAGCCGTAATCCCTTACTTTGGTTATGCTCGTCAGGATCGCCGTGTGCGTTCCGCGCGTGTGCCGATCACCGCTAAAGTTGTCGCTGACTTCCTGTCGAGCGTTGGCGTTGACCGCGTACTGACCGTTGACCTGCATGCTGAACAGATCCAGGGCTTCTTTGATGTCCCGGTTGATAACGTATTTGGTAGCCCGATCCTGCTCGAAGATATGCTGCAACTGAATCTGGATAACCCGATTGTGGTTTCCCCGGATATCGGCGGCGTGGTTCGCGCCCGTGCTATCGCCAAGCTGCTGAACGATACCGACATGGCGATCATCGACAAACGCCGTCCGCGCGCTAACGTTTCTCAGGTGATGCATATCATCGGTGACGTTGCCGGTCGCGACTGCGTGCTGGTTGACGATATGATCGACACCGGCGGTACGCTGTGTAAAGCGGCAGAAGCTCTGAAAGAGCGAGGTGCAAAACGCGTGTTCGCCTACGCTACACACCCCATCTTCTCTGGAAATGCGGCAAATAACCTGCGTAACTCGGTCATCGACGAAGTGGTGGTTTGTGATACCATCCCGCTAACGGATGAAATCAAAGCCCTGCCGAACGTGCGTACCCTGACGCTGTCCGGCATGCTGGCCGAAGCGATTCGTCGTATCAGCAACGAAGAATCGATTTCTGCCATGTTCGAGCATTAATCGAACCGGCCTGATAAAACCCGCTGCGGCGGGTTTTTTTGTCCGTGTTGAACATTTGTATGACTTATTAATTAACTGTTATTGCCTCCTTCACCTGCCATTGACATAACAGGTGATGCGCTCACGGATGAAACATATAGTGAACAAACTGACTTCACATGTAATGCCTTTCCAGGCCCTCATCGATGCGTGCTGGAAAGAGAAATACACCCTGCCACGCTTCACGCGCGACCTGATCGCCGGGGTGACCGTCGGTATTATCGCGATCCCGCTGGCAATGGCGCTGGCAATTGGTAGTGGCGTGGCGCCGCAATACGGTCTGTATACCTCTGCAGTGGCCGGGATTGTCATCGCCCTTGCAGGCGGTTCCCGCTTCAGCGTTTCCGGCCCTACGGCGGCGTTCGTGGTGATCCTCTATCCGGTGTCTCAGCAGTTTGGCCTCGCCGGTCTGCTGGTGGCGACGCTGATGTCAGGGGTTTTTCTCATCCTCTTTGGCCTCGCCCGTTTCGGTCGGTTGATCGAATACATTCCGCTGTCAGTGACGCTGGGCTTTACGTCGGGGATTGGGATCACCATCGGGACCATGCAAATCAAAGATTTTCTCGGTTTGCAGATCCCGCATATGCCGGAGCACTATTTACAAAAACTCGGTGCGCTGGTGATGGCGCTGCCGAGTATCAATATCGGCGACGCGGCGATTGGCGTCGTCACGCTCGCCACGCTCATTTTCTGGCCGCGGATGGGTATTCGTCTGCCAGGACACCTTCCGGCGCTGCTGGCAGGCTGTGCGGTGATGGCGGTGGTCAATATGATGGGTGGCCAGGTCGCGACCATCGGCTCCCAGTTCCACTATGTTCTCGCCGATGGCTCGCAGGGTAACGGTATTCCGCAACTGCTGCCGCAACTGGTGCTGCCGTGGAATTTACCGGGCTCTGAATTTACGCTGAGCTGGAACTCGTTGCAGGCCCTGCTCCCCGCCGCCTTTTCCATGGCGATGCTGGGCGCTATCGAATCGCTGCTGTGCGCCGTGGTGCTCGATGGTATGACCGGCACGAAGCACAAGGCCAACAGCGAGCTTATCGGTCAGGGGATGGGCAATATCGTCGCGCCGTTCTTTGGCGGGATCACCGCGACTGCGGCGATTGCCCGTTCCGCTGCCAACGTGCGCGCTGGCGCAACGTCACCGGTCGCTGCCGTTATCCATGCGGTGCTGGTGATTCTGGCGCTGCTGGCGCTCGCCCCGCTGCTCTCCTGGTTGCCGCTGTCCGCCATGGCCGCGCTGCTGCTGATGGTGGCCTGGAACATGAGCGAGGCGCACAAGGTCGTCAATCTGCTGCGCCGCGCGCCTAAAGATGACATTATCGTCATGCTGATCTGTATGTCGCTGACCGTGCTGTTTGATATGGTCATCGCGATTAGCGTCGGTATTGTGCTCGCTTCGCTGCTGTTCATGCGTCGTATTGCCCGTATGACGCGCCTGGCGCCGGTCAATGTCTCCGTACCGGACGATGTGCTGGTGCTGCGCGTGATCGGCCCGCTATTCTTTGCGGCGGCGGAAGGGTTGTTTACCGATCTGGAATCACGGATTGTCGGCAAACGCATTGTGGTACTGAAGTGGGATGCCGTGCCGGTACTGGACGCTGGCGGTCTGAACGCTTTCCAGCGCTTTGTTGATAAGCTGCCTGAAGGGTGTGAACTGCGGGTGTCTAACGTGGAGTTCCAGCCGTTGCGCACGATGGCGCGCGCAGGGATCCATCCGATTCCGGGTCGCCTGAGTTTCTACCCGAACCGGGATGCGGCACTCGCCGATATCCTGTAAGCAGAAAGCAGAACGGCTCCCTCGGGAGCCGTTCTTTCATTCGTTAGCTGTGTGGGTGCTGATCACGGCGGCAGCGTTTATCGTAGTGCCGGACCCACCAGTATTTGTCGGTGACCCTTTCATGCCCGCCGACACGAGCGCCCGCCAGCCAGAGAACTGCACCCAGGAAGATGCTCAGCACGGCGCCGTGGGCAAAAAACTGTGGCAAATTAAGTTGCGGAAGCTGGTTCAAAATGGAGTACCCTACTCCCACTACCATGACCACTAACCCCAGACCCATAAGCACGTTACCGAGCAGCGAAGCGTTTTTGCGTTTCATATGTCACCTCCGGAACTTGGGCTGAGAGGGAAAGTCCCTCTTATCCATGTGTCTAAAGTATAGGCAACATACGAAACAGGGATTGCGTTAAGGATCACAATAACGAAGATATAGTCAACAAATCTTTACAATTAACTCGCTGAACTAATTGAAATTCTAATGGTTCAGTCGCGCAATTATCTCGTCATCTTGCGCTTCGTTTTGTCAACCGGCGCTGCAACCAGTAAACTACGCGCCAGATTTCGACCCATTCAGGAAAAGAGACGTGACCATTAAGCTGATTGTCGGCCTGGCAAACCCCGGTGCCGAATACGCGGCAACGCGCCATAATGCAGGCGCCTGGTATGTAGACTTACTGGCGGAACGCTGTCGTGCCCCGCTGCGTGAAGAGCCTAAATTCTTTGGCTACACCTCACGAATCAACCTTGCCGGTGAAGATGTGCGCCTGCTGGTGCCCACCACGTTTATGAATTTGAGCGGTAAGGCGGTTGCCGCGCTGGCGACGTTTTATCGCATCAACGCCGATGAAATCCTGGTGGCGCATGATGAACTGGATCTTCCTCCCGGCGTGGCGAAATTTAAACTCGGCGGGGGTCATGGCGGTCATAATGGTCTGAAAGACATCATCAGCAAGCTCGGCAATAACCCGAACTTTTATCGCTTACGCGTCGGAATCGGCCATCCGGGCGATAAAAATAAAGTTGTCGGCTTTGTGCTGGGCAAACCACAAGCAGCAGAGCAGAAGCTGATTGACGATGCGGTTGACGAAGCGGCACGCTGCACCGAGATCTGGCTGAAAGAAGGCCTGACCAAAGCCACCAATCGCCTGCATGCCTTTAAGGCGCAATAAGCGTCTCAGGGGCGGCAATTTACCCGACTGCCGTGTATAATAGGCGAAGTTATTTATTTTTCTGCAATCTGTTCGCTGTAACAGATTGATTACCCAAAGATTAAGGTGATTTAAACATGGGATTCAAATGCGGTATCGTCGGTTTGCCAAACGTTGGCAAATCCACCCTGTTCAATGCGCTCACAAAAGCGGGTATTGAAGCGGCAAACTTCCCCTTCTGTACTATTGAGCCGAACACCGGTGTCGTGCCGATGCCCGATCCGCGTCTGGACAAGCTGGCTGAAATCGTTCAGCCCCAGCGCATTCTGCCGACCACCATGGAATTCGTTGACATCGCTGGTCTGGTGAAAGGCGCCTCCAAAGGTGAAGGTCTGGGCAACCAGTTCCTGACCAACATCCGTGAAACCGAAGCGATCGGTCACGTGGTGCGTTGCTTTGAAAACGACAACATCATTCACGTTTCCGGCAAAGTTGATCCCGCAGAAGACATCGACGTGATCAACACCGAGCTGGCGCTCTCTGACCTCGAGGCCTGCGAACGCGCCATTCACCGCATCTCCAAAAAAGCCAAAGGCGGCGATAAAGACGCCAAAGCCGAACTGGCTGTGCTGGAAAAATGCCTGCCGCAACTGGAAAACGCCGGGATGCTGCGCGCGCTGGATCTGAGCAAAGAAGAGAAAGAAACCATTCGCTACCTGAGCTTCCTGACGCTGAAGCCGACCATGTACATCGCAAACGTCAACGAAGACGGTTTCGAGAACAACCCATACCTGGACAAAGTACGCGAAATCGCTGAGCAGGAAGGTTCTGTCGTGGTGCCAGTGTGTGCTGCAGTGGAATCAGACATCGCTGAACTCGACGACGAAGAGCGTGACGAGTTTATGGCAGAGCTGGGTCTTGAAGAGCCAGGTCTGAACCGCGTGATCCGCGCCGGTTATGCCCTGCTGAACCTGCAGACCTACTTCACCGCAGGTGTGAAAGAAGTTCGTGCCTGGACCATCCCGGTTGGCGCCACCGCGCCGCAGGCGGCAGGTAAAATCCACACCGACTTCGAAAAAGGTTTTATCCGCGCACAGACCATCTCTTATGAAGATTTCATTACCTATAAGGGTGAACAAGGCGCGAAAGAAGCCGGTAAGATGCGTGCAGAAGGCAAAGACTACATCGTCAAAGATGGCGATGTGATGAACTTCCTGTTTAACGTCTAAGTTTTGTTGTCTCATGAGGTTTCGTTGAAACTTTTGAGAATCGCAAAAAACTATTAAATCCACGCAATTGCGTGGATTTTTCTTTCTGTGCTGTTTCAAATGAACGCGCGGATACTAACGTGATGATGTCTACTGTTGTTGAGTCATTGCAGGTCTGTCTGATGTGACCATCATATAGGAATTATTCAACTGTCTGAGTTTAAGCGCAGTGCGGTTGAGTAAATCCTGTGACAGAGGCAGGTTTTGAGAGGTCGTTTGCAATTGTCGTATCAATTCTTCAGCCGGAACACCGTCGTTGAATGCCTTTGATATTGAAAATACCGTCGTTTTGAGTTCACTCACTGTGAGGTATTTCCCCTTCTGTTCGTCAAGCTGATTAAGTCTGTCCTGCAGTTTTTGAAGTTCAGTAAATCCCTTATGCCACCCGGTCAGGCTGGTATCAGGTAGAGAATTTGCAATCAGCTTTGATTGCCAGCGCGCTGAAATCTTTTTTGACAGTTCGGAATCAGGATAAAGATGACGGGTTTGTTCCACCAGTTGCGTTCCATATTGCAAAGGCCAGTAAGGCGGAAGCGAGACAAGTTCCTCCAGGCGGGTATTTAATTTCTGCGCATAAACATTACTGGTGTCACGCCACGATGTTGCACCCTGGCGTAACTGATCCACTACCGGCAGTGGCACGCTGGTCGGTAAGGCTGCAAGTGAAGCAAACATCGCGTCCTGCTCTGGGTTACTGAATGCTTCCGGTATAATTTTCATCAAGGCAATGCTCACTATTGCCGCTGTTAACGCGCCGCAGAAAAAGGCAGTACGCGGTGTCATTCGTGCGGTTAACCTTTCCCCTACTTCGACACTCGCCGGAGATTTCGAATTAACAACGAATACCCAGCGCTGACGATTCTCGCCTTTTACGACATGTTCGGCCTTTACAGGCAGCCTGACATCCGTCATGGAGCCTTCTACAAGGTTGCTGTTTTCGAGTCTGAATATCGCGTTCTGGAGCATGTAATGTAGAGCGTCGGTCCCGCCTGCGCTTCTAAGTTCAAGACGTTGCAGGGCATCTCCGGTTGAGACCAGCAATTTTACGCTTTCGTACAAGGCTGATAAGTCCCCGTGGTGAAATGATAGCGTCCGAAAAATCTGCTGAAGACGTTTGTTCAGACTGCTGAGTATCTCCATTCGGGCATGTACAGATGACGGCCACATCGCAGGCCACTGATAACAGATCAGTGCATTCAGAATTGCCATACCTTCATTGAACCCATGAATACCCGCCAGGTGCGTTCTTGCCAGGGTATACCATGCCGCCGTCTGAAGCTCGACCCCATTGATATCGAAAAGTTTTAACGCAAGCTTCTCAACATACTTCCAGTTCACATCCGGACGAGCAGGATGAAACAGCTTTGCGAGCTCATCCCGTAATGCGAAAAAATCAGATATCGTTCGGGGATCTCCCCCGGTTTTAAGGTGGCGATCTGTTGTGTCAAACATGGTGTAATCCGTTTCGGGAAGGGAAATTGATGCGCTAATAAGCAGGTGTTTATCCAGAGTTACTGTGATTTCAGATGTCTGAGCATCACTTTTCCTCCGGCAATAAACTCAGTGC
Source organism: Trabulsiella odontotermitis (assembly GCF_001297775.1). Taxonomy (GTDB): domain Bacteria; phylum Pseudomonadota; class Gammaproteobacteria; order Enterobacterales; family Enterobacteriaceae; genus Trabulsiella; species Trabulsiella odontotermitis. Next base: position 148,849 of record NZ_LIFX01000014.1, read on the forward strand.
TATACCGTACCAGACCAATTTCTTTCAGTTCGGCATCAATGGCATAACGCAACTCACCAGGTACTTTCTGTTCAAGTAGCGTGACATTGAGTGACTGTAATCGGGGCTCATACTTCAGCAGGACACCGGTAATTGCATTGACCTGTTGATTAGCGGTACCCGGCATTCCTTGCAGAATCGTGGCCATATCGGGCAAACCGTAATCAGGTAAATGAAGCAGGCCAGCAGCCCGGGAGTTCAGGATCCGCTGGATATTATCCATAACGGATAAAATAACCTGATCGCTTTCTGTGGTTATTTCTATCGATATCCCTCCCGTGAAGTGACCTGTTAAAACCTCGTATAAAGATGGAAAGTTAGCATTCATTGACAATATCATTTCAGGTATAAATCATTGAGAGTGAGAATATAAACTTGAAAATTAGCTTAAGTCATACATTCAATATTAATTCATGAGGCAGGTCATTACTGAGCAAAACATCTGACAATTTATTCTGAATATAAAAATTCTCAACAGCCATTTCCAGCGTTTTATGAAAATCAGCCGGGTTCTGGTCAAGACAAAATGACAACAGGTAACAGGCGCTAATCATTGCATGCTGTGCAAAACTCCCGACTTCAGACGTAAATTCTTCCGTGTCAGGAATTTTCTCGCTGCAGTGTTGAAGTTTATTTCTCAGTACAGACGTATCACAACCCACATTAGCACAGACAGTTAACATATTGATAATTTCTTCATAAAATGGCAGAAGTTGTTCGCTATAAATTTTATCGAATCCGGCAACAGCAGAAATTTGCTTGCGCAAGAAAAAAATACCGACTGTAAGTTTCTGTTGAAAAGTAAGCCCAGTTAACCCCTCAGTCAATTTCTCTAAATACTCGTCTGTGTTCATTTCACCTTCTCATTAATTGTAATAAAACCTACTGGTATATTAATGTTGTTATATCGACAGGTTTTACTCACCCGGCAGAGTTCGCCCTGCAGCAGTCCAGGCCTTAATAAAATCATTCACATCAAAATCAATTTCTTCATCTTCCAGTACACTCAGCACTTCCTGATAGGAGCAATTGTTCATCCCTGGCTCCTGAATCCATCGTGTCAGCCCGCGTTGACTAATCACCCCTGACTCGGCCCGGATTTCACTTCTGAGCGAGAGCTGCATATGCATTGTATTACTGGGCTTTCCACCTGCGTGAGAAGACGTTTTTTTCCCGGAAGTCGAAGGTTTCGTTGGGGCCTGCCGAGTTTCATCCTGTTTAAATTCCTTTATCCACAAACTAACCTTAGTCTTTGATGTTTTTAGCTTTTTGGCAATCTCATTTTGACTGATTCCTTTACGGGACATTTGTACTGCTTCTGCTTTTCTTGGATCGTCGGCTTTGAGTTGCTTACGAGATGAAAGCCAGGTTTTATGCTCCTGCCATCCCACCATCGTACTCTTTCGCACTCCTGTGTCTCTCTCAATTTCCGCAAGCGACAACTTTCCTTCAGTTAAAAGACGCTTAGCTTCACATTTATTTTTTTCTTTTAACTCCTCTGCTGCATTTAATTTCTTACTTAATACAATCATCTCTTCTGTTGGATTGTTTTCGATACGTCTGGCGCGACTTAATTTATGTGAAAAAGATGTTGACGTTGTCACATGATGCTTCAACATTTTATGTTCACATTCCAGACAAACATTACGGGAAGGTTCAATATGTTTGATGTTGCCGACGTTATTTATCATTGACTCTTCCGCATGCCCTTGTGCATCAATAATGTTGATGTTGTTTTTTTTCGCCCAGCGCTGTAATTTCAACGGGAAAGGATAACTACTGGATGAAATGTAATATTTTTCATTTCCGTCAACTCCAATGGCTGTTGTTGTGCAATCACGCGTGTAGGGATCAAGTTCATCAGTAGCGGCAGATAACATCTTCTTCATTTTTTTCTGAATTACTGGTGCGATATTTTCTTCTGTCCTTCTCTTTTTCTTCATATCAGAAATCTGTGTGATGAGTGTTTGTTCGGTTGTTGATGACGAAGACGCATCGCTACTGACTTTTATTTTCTTCCAGTTTCCCTTCCATTGATGTAAGGTACGCTCGGCAACATTTGTCTCTTTAGCAATTTTTCTTACTGATTGACCTTCTTTCAGAAGTTGTTTGGCTTTTTCTTTATCCTGCAAAGCTGCTTTTTTCTGTTTTTCAGGCCTTCGCGCTTTATATTCATCCATTCGGCGTAAAGTCCCTGTTGGTATCCCGGTATTTTTCGATATCACAATAAGGTCTTTATGCTTTATTATCTCTTTTTCGCTAAAAAGTTGAACCGCTTTTTGTCTGCCCAGTATTTTATTCGCTTTTATCTGATTTTCCTGATCTCTGATTGCCCGGTATGATGGCCACTTTGCAATACGAGAACGTGGAATACCCGTTTTTTGCTCGATGAACCTGGCAGAAAGTTTGTTTTCCACCAGGCGTTCAGCCCATTCAGTATCGGTTTCTCCTTTTATTCGCAACAACATGTCGCTGGTGATTTTGATTTCCGATATCCCTGAAGGTGGTTGTACGAATTGTTGATCCAGGGAACTGCTGGCTGCCAGCATCGTTTTTTTGACTTTACGCGTGCATGTCGCTGTTGTTCCATATTCTACCTTTCCTGCTTCAAGTTTCAGGTAACTCCCTCCACCAGTCAGCGTGACACGTTTTTTCCCGGTAACAGCAATATCGCTGGCTGAAGCCAGAGTAAGCTTCTTCTCTGCAAAAAGCGCCATGCTGTCACTCTGAGCCTGTATGTCTACAGGCCCTTCTGCGGATTTCAGACTCAGTTGCCCCGTTCGGGCAAACAGTCCCAGCTTTTCTCCAGCCAGTGCCGTCATATTGCCCATCACTCCGGCACTGATATCCTCTCCGGCGTTTAATGAGATGTTTCCGGTTGCAGCCAGTTGCATGTTTTCGCCGCTGGTCAGTGCCACCCCTTCCGGTGCTGAGAAAAGAACGGATTCATTAAGTGGTTTCAGGCGCTGTTCGAGCAGTATCACCTGGTCATTGACATGTGTCTTTAACGCCTGCGCTTGCTCTGCCGCCATTTCTAGCTGTCGCAAATGTTCATTGAGCCCGCCGATTTCTTTCAGCGCCTCCTCCATAGCCTGCGCATCTCCCTGGGCTTTAGCTTGTCCATCTGCACTGACAAAGAGACCTTTACCCGCTCGTATTGTGCCCCATTCATCAGTGCGCAACTCCAGGCCTGTACCACGAGGTGTTTCCTGACTGTCCACGACATGCCCAATGTTGAGCTGCGTTTTACCGTATTCTGTAGTGAGTCTGATATGCTCCTCACCACATTTGTCTTCCATCTGCAATGTTGAATCGGCAGGTGTTCTGAGAATGTTTCGGGTGTGGTTATCGCGGTTCACAAGGTCCGGATGCTCAGAGTCATGCAGAGCATAAGCGATGTACGGCAGATCGATGTCGCCATTGCTCCAGGCAATCGCCACTTCCGTCCCGTCAATAAGAGGCGTATGCCATCCCAGCGTTTCGCCAGCCGTCGGTTTCGCCATGCGAAGCCACAAATAGCCCTCCCCCTGTTTCGTTCCCTCCCGGTCAAAATCAAGCTTCACCCGATATCGCCCCTGCTCGTCAAGACAGGCGTAGATATCATTTTTTTGCTGCCCCTCAACACGGGCCGGGAGGGTGCCGGGAATAACCGGACGCGGGATTTCCTCCGGACGAAAACAGTAGCTTTCACTGTAAGGCATGCCCCAGACAGAAACATGCAAACGGGTATCACGGGCCCCCCGGAATGTCACAAGGGTAAGGACGACTCCCTTTTGCAGGGCAGCAATAGCATTGCCCTGCGGTTCCAGCACCTGTCCGGGCGTAAGACCGGAGGCATTACTGAACAGGTGAATGAGTGTCGCCCTGTTCAGTTCACGTTCATGGTGGATACGGGCATAAAACACTCCACTTTCTGTTTCCGGCTCCAGGTTTGCGTCATCACCTGCTATACGGTACGGCACCGAGTAACGGTATTGCTCCCCGGTAGTTACCGCATCGTTACGTACGCTGACCGTAGCATCCAGCGGCGTAGTGGCGGTGCGATAATTGTAATCACGTGTCGTGACCATACCCGCTGCAACGTTGTGCCAGGTTCTCACGCCCCACAATGACTCTGCCGTGCCGTCGGATAACCCCGATGGTTCGCTGTAAGGCAAACGTATATCAAACTGATAGTTAAGCTGGCTGTCGGCAAAGATGAAAACATCGAGTTCGCGGGCGTTATCCATCTCCGTACGCCAGTAAATGCCCACTTCAGACAGAATACGCTGGATAAAACGTAAATCCGTTTCCTGCCACTGGGTAATGAGCTCACGTGTCGGGTAACTGTGCTCCAGACGAAACTCAAAATCCGGCCCTTCCAGCCCATGTTTACGCAAGACCTGCTCCACAACTTCCGGTACCGACTGGTTCTGGAAAACGGCGCACTGCCGGGTGTACGCCAGGAGTGACATTCGTGAACTCAGCGTGACCCGATAATGTGACTGGTCTCTGGAGGTGGACAGCCATTCCATGCGGGTTATGACCCCATAGACGTATTTACCGCTACGCATCCGGAAGGAGGCATATTTCATCAGCACTTCTTCCGGAGGAATGTTCTCCTGTTGTGTGGTGAACTCGATGTCCCAGTTAAACGGCTCGCTCAGTGCTTCCCGGCCACGAAAGCGCAGGACATCAGGCTTTACCGGACAACCATCGATCTCCAGAATATAGCGGGTCTGCCCGTCAAAAAGCGCTAACCTGTTATCCATCACGTTATTCCTTTACCGGCACAAGGCTGAGCCATCCGTCACCCAGTTCAATCGTGCGGGGTTTATCCGGGTCGAGATCGTCACGGGTCAGCACCATGCGCCAGCGATTGTCTTTCAGATCCGGCCGGTTGAACAGTCCCACCACGGCCACGAACTGTGTGTTTTCATCCATAGGCACATTGAGCGTCACACTACCTTCAGGCATCACCAGCAGTTCTTTTGACACCAGTACGTCTTCCTTAAGCACCGTATCGGCATTGCGCAGCAGTGTCTGGTAATCAGCAGCATCAACCGCTTTACGATCCCTCAGTTGATAGATCCGTACCATCGTCGCCAGCGGGGTCTGTGCGCCATCAGCGTTAATCGCTGTGCGTGGGGTAAAATCCAGATGCAGCGTTTTAATTTTTTGGTAGAAGATGGATTTCGTGATACTGGCCGTACCGTCCGTAACAGTCTGAGCCAGACCACAGCCAGTGAGTACACCGCAGACAATAAGCGGCAGCGCCCACCAGCGGGTTACTGTTGCCATTCAAAAAGATCCTTTATTAAGAGTGGGAATACGTAGTTAGTCGAAGCGGTAATGTCCGTCTTCAGCGGGGGGTAAGGCTGAACATTTCAACCCTTCATAGCAGCCAGAACTGACAGTCTGAGTCTCCCGGTTATTGCTGAGCTTGCCTGCTTTCAGCCCCAGCAAACCGGTACGACCCAGTTGAATACGTCTGCCTGTGCCAAGGCGAGGCTCAGGTAATAACCGCACGGGTACCGTGAGGCGCAGCCGGGCATCGCTGCGGTAACCAAGATAGACGCGTAAAAGGGCCAGCAGATCGGTATGGAGGACACCACCGGGTAACCAGCCCTCTGCCTCGTTCGGATCACTTGTTTCAAGCGTCACAAGTACCCGACTGCATGATTCTTGTGCCGTCTTGCCCAGTGTGGCTCTTTGCGAAAGACGGACCCGTTTTCTGGTATCCAGACCACTGCGGTTATCAATTTGAACCTTAACCGGATCGGGTTCGGTGATAATAGCCCGGGTATTCGGCGCCAGCAGACTTACCAGAGCCCGAATGCCTTCGGCATTGCGGGTGGGCAATCGCATGGTACCCAGCAAGGCCAGGAAGCGTGAAACCGGCGTTGCTACATGTTCTGCGGTGCCCGGTATCCCCAGCCCTACCAGCCCCAGCAGACACTGTGATGTGGCATCGCGGCCACCAGCTTCGAAGGTGGCTGGATACGCATATTTTCGCCAGATCCGATAATACTGCGTGGTGATACGGTGGCTGAAAATGTCCAGGAATGCCGTGACGGCCTCATGCCCGTCGCGGCGCTGCGCTATGTCGTCGAGGTAGGACGTCGGCAGAGGTGAGTCCACGCCGTACATCCCCAGAAATGTCGTACGGACCGTTGGTGGCAAATCAGGTTGGTCTTCGTCGGTCTCAACCGCTTTGAGGGTACTGACCGGGAAACCCATACCAGGCCAGGGTCTGAATCGTACCGGATCGTCGCCCGGGTGACTGGTGGTGCCCAGTTTCGGCGCGTCCGGCTTTTCCTGCTCCAGCAACTGGCAGAAACGATAAAAATTGGCCCGCCAGATGTCCTTATTAAGGGCCAGCGTCAGCCTGGTACGTGCTGGCTGTGATTCTCGCGCCATCTCAGTCGTTTCCCTGTTGGTTGCAGCACCAGCGTGAGCTGGTTAAAGAGGTGAATATCCGCATAGAGCGTGAAGAACCGGTGCAGCATCTCGCCGAAGAGATTCACATCGCCCTCGCCTGCAAAATTATCCGTATTCAGCGTGACCTCAATGTCTACGCCACGCAGCATAAAACCTTTCTCAAAACGACGGATCAGGGTGTGCTTTACAGCGAGTATCGCTTCAAGCCGCCGACGGTTCATCTCATCGTCGGTCCAGTCATACAGCGCCAGCGTTCCGCGGAGTACTTCAGGATTGTCCATCATGCTGAGGAAGTTTGATCCAAGGTGACTCATCACCCGCCAGTGAAAACGGTCGTTTGCAGGGGGATACAGCGGCATCGTCGGTGCTGTGACATTCAGAACCCTGACGGGCACCTTGCCAGTTTTGACCACCCTGTCCAGCAGGGTGCTTTCCAGCGCTTTACGCGGAAGCTGGCCGTTGGTACCGGTTATTCGCATTGAGAGTGATTCTGGTTTTTCAGACAGTTGTTCCAGTTCGAACGAGCGACCGCCCAGAATTAACCAGGTGTCATACATGCCTGAGGGACCACGTTTCACACGGGTATGGAAATAACGCTCCGGGGCATCGTGGCGCATCATACCGCCCCTGTGCCGGAAGCTGGTGAATGGCACATAGGGATGTTTGCCGTTCTTCACCGCGCCATGGATGTTATCGACACTGTAAATCTCAGTGTGACCATCCTGAAGACGCAACGGCCTGAGCAGGTATTCGTTATCCAGCGGGTTAAGCGTCAGCGGGTCGGCTTCCAGGGTAAAGAGATTGATGACCGGCGCGCAGTGAAGCCGGAAATTTTCTGTCTCGAAAGGCAAATCTGCGGACCAGGATTCACTGAGGACAATGTCGATTTCAAACCAGGTGCTGGCCGCAGTGAGCCCGATAGTGTCGAGACCGCGCAGCTCAACAAACATAAACTTCGGACGAAAGCTGAAATATTCCAGCAGCAACTGGTAACCACTGAAGGCGGTATCGGCTTTCTTCCACAGGCCGTGATTGTCATCAAAGCCCAATGGTTTGCACCAGCCATCAAATTGATGACGTTCGGTGTATGTCCCGGCATGACGGGCATACATCGCGTTAACGCGACGGGTCATTGCCAGATGCAGTGCTGAACTGACAGGGCTCTCTGCGTTGAGGAATATGGCGACGTTGTCGATCCCGGCTTTGCTCCAGTCCACTTTTTCAGGGCATTCGAAGCGCAGACGGATAGCAGAGCGGCCATCGGTTTCCGTATGCAGGCGGGCGTCCGCAAGATGCAATGGTTGCAGGGGAACATCGCGGGTCGTCCGATACTGGCAGGCGGTTTTATGCGGCCCGACAGGACGTGAAAGCACGGAGAAGCCTTCAGCCAGCATTTCGGCCTGACGCAGACTACGCCAGTCTGGCGAGAATTCGACGATGGCCAGCGACGGGATGGTCCGCATATAGTGCGGCCACAGCAGACTCACCAGCCCTTCGGTCAGTTCCGGGAGGTCATCATCCAGCTTTTCACGCAGACGGCCCATCAGAAAAGCAAAACCTTCGAACAGACGTTCCACGTAAGGATCTCGTGCGCCGGGTTTATCGAGATTAAGCATGGCTGCCCGATCCGGATGAGCCCGGGCAAACTCTTTACCCGCTTCGCGCAGATAGCGCATTTCAGCTTCGTAATAGCGCAGGGTTAAATCATCCATGTATGAAATTCCTGAAATTTTTTAAAGAGATAGTCAGCCACAGAGCACCATGGCACGGGCAGGATCAATGGCAATAAGTCCGGCAAGTAAGGACTCCATTTCAGGCAGCAGACGGGCTTTATCAGATTCGTTGCGACCGGCTTTCATACGTAACAACTTCAGGCGACGGGCCTGGACTTCAAACAACAGCCCAGGTTCCCAGTCTCCCAGCGTCAGCTGTGGCGCACAGATGGTCAGTTCGCCAAGCAGATGAAGCGCCATTTCGTTTCGGCCATACTGCTCTGCCACCCGGGCCATCAACAGGCGTACCAGCCAGCGGTGGCGCGGCGTATCCATTCCCGGTCGGGACTGAAGCCAGGCAAGCGCCGCTTCGGGGCCTTCCGTGTCGCCCTTTTCCATGGCTTCGGACTCAAGGAGCAACACATCGTCATCCTGGCTATTAACGACAGTCGCTGGCTCATCGCCGTACATCAGGCCGTCTTCATTCACTTTTTCAGCAATCCAGGCGGTGGTGACTTCGTCGGCAAAGGGCGTGCCATCACTCCATGCCATCCCTTCAAGGCCAGGCAGCCGTTTAAGCAGCAAACGCAGATCGAGAAGAACGGCGTCTTGCCAGGAATCCCACGGATGACCGGCATGGCTGAGCCCCTGCCAGAGATACCACTGGAGATCGAGCCAGAAATGATTGACCCCCTCGCAATACATCTGGCTGGCCTGCTCAACCAGCGCAGTCCAGTTTTTCTGAAGATATAGCCGTTTGAGTTGCGCACGATACTCGGGTTTCGGCGCTACCAGGCGGGTACGACCGCTACTGTCCAGTGGAGGGGGCTGATCGACCGTATCCCACCGCACGGTCTTAATCAGCCGGTGTGAAGCAAGCCAGCCCTGCGGTTGTTCGCTCAGCCAGCGGGAAAGTAACTTTGCCTGGTCGAGTAAATCGCGACCAGATTTCAATGCTGACAGTTGGGGTGAATCCGAATGGGCAAGTTCACGCCCATGCTCCTGAGCACTGCTGTTCTGGGGGACCAGTGCTTCCATGCCACCAGAGCGCGCCAGGCGGTTTTCGAGAGCGGTACAAAGACCTGCAAAAGAAGGCCTTTCCTCTTCCGGCCAGTCAGAAACAGCTGATGCAAGAAGGTTAATGGCACCGATCGTCAGACTGGCATCGTTGCTGTCCACTTCGGGCCATAACAGCAGTGCATCAAGAACTTTTGCACTGTTCAGCCACTCCAGCGCAGCTTTACGGGCGGCGGGACGCTGCTGCGGATGACATGCCTGCCCGTAACGGGTGAGCATCGCGACCAGAAGCAGTAAGCCTTCAGACAATCCCTTTTCACCGTCGCGGGTGAGACGGGCCTGAATGTACCAGGTCACGACACGAATATCTTTGGCGCATTCACAAAGGCACTTCTGGGCCAACTCACACAATAGCGCTGAATCGGTGCCCGAAAGTTTATTAATCTCTTCGCGCATCAACTGAAAATTGTCATCGTATGCGGGATCGACCCCGGTTTCATGCTCTGCACTGAAAGGGCGTAGCCAGTTATCCCAGTGTGACAGGGCGTTATGTGCCCGGGATATAAGGCGCTGCTGTTCTTCTTTGCTGGTGGTGCAGGCAGTTAATAGATTTTCTGGTGAACTCATGCTTTTCTCTTTTTCATCGTTACTGAAGCTCTTTTACACCGTCGGCTACGCTGAAAATGAATTCAGGCAACATGAATCCCTGTAGCTTTAGTAACGCAAGTGGACCGTCACCCAGTTCGCTGCGCATCACAAACGTCAGCGAGTTCCCGTCCGGTGTACGCCACACCAGTTGCGTGCGACTTGCATCAAGGGGCGTGATCAGCGCTTTATCCAGCAGACGAATGAAACCCCAGTTTCCCTGGGTGTTGGCGTAGAGTTGCATGCCGCTGTTCACACTGCGCCAGCTGAGGCTGACACCCGGGTAATACGTGTTTCCCGGCCAGGTAAAACTCTGCCAGCTTTCCATCTGATTGAAGTAATCCAGATTTTGCGCATCGACAGAGAGCTGCATACGAGCAATATCACGGGAAGGACGAGCCATCAGCTCGAAGTGAACAGCAGCATCGCCCTGAGCGAAAACAATATCTGACAGCTCTGCGAGCTGGTTAATTGCCTCGAGAAAATCAGGGTTGACCACCATTCCCTGGCTTGCGGAAGGATCAATGACCCAGCGATTCCCCTCCTGATGAAGGATCCCGCTAAGGTTTGTTTTCAGGAATGTAGTGATCCGCCCCGAATCGCTGCGCAGGAACTGGGCCAGCAGTGGCAGTGAAGCATCACTGCCGGAGGCATTAAACGGATAGCGGCCCGCAAACCCATTATTCCATTGTTCGACAATGGTCGACTGCCAGCGGGCATTCAAACTTCCCGCCGCCGGGGTCAGTATCTGACGCCATGCCAGAGCCAATGGCTGTACAAACAATGACTGACCGAACCCATTCCATTCTTGACCGAGACTTGCGGCCACCACGCTGCCGTAATCACGGGTGTCGGTCAGCGCAATGGCTTTACCCTGAAATACCGTCTGGGCCAATATCTGCGCCATCGCCTGCGGATCCGGAGCACTGGTGATCTGCTGAAGCTTCAGTCGCACCTGAGTGACGCGGGCAAGCCAGGACTGGAAACTGAGATTACCATTGGTGCTTGTACCCTCTTTACCTTCCATAAGCCCTATTAGCGGACCAAAAACACCCTCGAGCGGGCCTTTAGGGCCCTGAGCTTGCTCTATGAACTGTTTCGTATTTTTTCCCTGACCGATCAGCTTTTTCGCCGAATCCACTATCGAGTCGGCCAGGGCCTCACCCTTCTGGCCTGTTTTCCCCTGCCAGGCCAGCGTGTTCATCAGCGCCACCAGCGGTGACTGACGGACATCGCCGATCAGACTGAGCTGGGCAATCGATTCAGAAAGCGACGAGGCTTCCTGCCAGTGGATGCTGTTGACCATGTTCAGCCACGCATTACCAAAATCGGTAAAATAACGTTCCGTCAGTCGGGCTTTAAGCGCTTCCGGGGAAACATCACTCCCTGTCTGATGAGTTTTATCCGTCAGTACCCAGTCGATTTCGTCACGCCGGGTTTTGACGACCTCGTTAATCGCATCCTGTACCTGCTCTTCCCAGGCCTGGCGCGTAAACATTCCCGGGACGATTTCGTCAGTGCTGAACACCGTTGAGGCATCGGTATCACCTACCATATCTGCAAGCGTTAAATCAGGCCAGTTGCTGGCAACACGCTTCAGCATGTCCTGATACAGCCCTGATTCAGCGTTACGCTGGCCTATTTGCCTGAGCAATATCTGACGTACCGTGCCGATTAATTCTGTATCGGGCTTAATTTTCCATTCAGGATGTGCCGGAAGGTTTTGCGCATAAAAACCCAGTAGCTTTGGCGCCATCTGTTGCCATGCGCCATCCGGCACATTCTGCCGTTTCGGCCAGGCCGCCAGCACGTTTTTTGCCAGCCAGCCCGCGTCTGCTTTGTCCGGACGGGCAAGCATCAGATAACTTTTGAGCACGTCCCAGGCTTGTTGTGTGCCCTTTGCGCGGGCATCACTGGCGGGAGGAAGTTGCACAAAGGCATTCAGCTGCTGCCTGAGATGGTCTGCGGTGGCATCCCTCATCAACGGTGCATTATTCTTCGCATACAGCGGCCAGAGCGCGACCAGCGTGTCGTGGTCCTGATTGAGGCCAAAGCGCGTATACCACGGGGCGCCGGTCGCTTCACGATGTTGCAGACGGGCAATGGATTGCTGCAGTACAAGCTGGTTGTGCAAGCGTTCAGCCAGCGGTAGCGTGGTATCCGCTGCCTTCCGGGCCGTCTCCTGCGCCTGATAAATCTGAGTACGGTTAACGATGAGTGACAGCAGGGTACCGGTCCCCCATAAGACAATCAGGGAAAGCAGGATTGACTGCAGCATCTTCAGCCAGTCAAAACCCAGTTTCCTGCCTCTGACCGCATCACAGTCATCAATGACGGCTTTCCACGTCGGTGTGTCGAGACGCGTATTGGGTACCGAACCGGCAACGGCCAGTTCAGGACTGAACATGACCCCCCGTAAACACCAGGCCGCAGATCCTTGCATCAGCCCGCTGAGCAAAACGGTCAGACTGGCTTTCAGTTCGTGCCGCAGGCGGGATGACAGCTGAAGCAGACCGTTATTTGCCGGATTATTCAGTATGTGTGCCATACCGACTTTTTGCAGGCGTTGTGTCAGCGAAGTAAACGCCTCATCCGCCTCGTTTATGGTGCCTCCCGGTCCGAAAATAATCCCTGTCGCAACCGTCTCCACGTCCTGTTGAGCCCCCGTGGCGCTGTCTGTCAGCCACAGCCAGACCGGAACCTGCCAGCCCAACCAATGGTCTCCTTTCTGGCGACAACGCAAAAAAGCATCCCGTTCGCTATCCGTCGGGAGGGCTGAAGTATTCATCACCTGAATAATGCCATCAACCGGCTGGCCAGATCGCAGGCGCTTCAGTTTTGAAAGGAAGATCTCATCCGGAAGTGACTGCGCATCACCGCCATAAATCAGTACGTTACCGTCACCTTCCTGCCACAGGTCATGGCACAGACCCGGGGCCGCTTTCTTGACGTCGTCCGGGTTGCCCATCACCAGAAAAAGTCGCACTCTACGCTGCCAGCGGCGTCCATAGCGAAAGCGCAGGTGTTCGGCAACCGCGTCTTCGTTGAAAGCCGGTCCGTTGTCATCTTCTTCGCTGGCAATGGCATTCGTGACCGGCGCGGCAAACTGAAGCTTGTTCTGCCCCCAATGGAGATACAACCCGGATTTACCGGCAAAGTCGAAAGCCTTCTCTGTCAGCCAGCCGAGTAAAAACAGCGCGGCAACCAGTATGGCGCAGAATGTAAGTATGCGTTGACCGTCATACGGCCCGAATCCACTGGCCGACGCAACATTTTCCGGAAAGGCATAAAACAGAAATGCCACGATGACCGTCAGAAAAAAAGCGACAGTCACTACGGAGCCGATGAGTGTTTTAACTTTTATCTTTGACATCCCTGGACGTTTCCTTACGAACTTCTTCTTTAGTGATGACGGCGACCCAGATGTCGTCTTTGTCAGCGGTGGGTTGAGCGGCGATGACCTGTGGGCCATTATCGCTACATACAGCAGAGGCAAGAATAATGACAAGCCAGGGGGCGGCATGTTCGGCATATCCCAGAGACGGATCAATACCATGATTGTCTTTTGATAAGCTGAATGTGACTCCGTTATCTTCACAAGCCATGTTCCATCCGCTTCCGCTGGAAAGAATTGGCCCTGTATACCAGGCAGTTTTTAGTACCTCCGGGTCTATTGCGGCCCATAAAAGCGCTCTGTCCAGTGTTTTTGCGAGCCGGATTTCCTGCCCCCTTTCAGGACGGTGGAGGCATACTGCATCAGGATAACCAGGAGCCTTACGATTGCTGAGCACTACAAGGGTAATGGCATCAGCATCACCTTCATCAGGCTGCGCCGGCAAAGAAAACGACACTCCCGCAAATATGCCTGGAGTGTCCCAGCGCTGATCGAGCCAGGTATCGAACGCCGCCAGACCTTTGCCTGACAGGAGCCTGAAGTCCCGCCCGGTTCTGGCAGCGAGTTCTTTTCTGAAGTGATCTTCCAGTCTGACTCGGATATCGTCATCACAGTCCAGCATCAGGCAGCAATGAATATCCTTCGGCAGGCTGTCGGTCATCTTTTGTATATGGGCGATGAGTGTTGACGTCGCGTAGATGAGTTCTGTATCAAGATCAGTCTGAAAACTGGCTAAGGCTGCATATCTGACAGCGGTTTTGGAACCACGTGGCGTTGAGGTCTCTGAAGCTGGAGCGGCACGACTAACTGCCTTCATTAATGCACCGGGGCTATTTCCTGAAAAGTGTTGAACACATGTTTCAAGTATCCATGCACAGCGCTGACCCCGACATGTTTCGCGATCGATAAGCACTTCACGCTCCACATTGCGGGATTCAGCTCCCACCTGCTCCGCCTTATATGCGAACCGGCGCAGTGAGAAAAGCAATCCCCAGAGACTGAAAGGTAATCCCAGCACAGTAAACCAGAAAATAAAACCAGTGCGTTCCGTCGTCCAGTTCCAGAGCGTTAACGCAATCCCACCTGACATGACAATTGCCAGAAACAGCAGCCAGCGGCGGGTCTCAGGTCGCGGAACTTTCACCGCCTTTTCAGGGATGGCATCCAGCCAGACGGGCATAATCAGGCAACCTTTGCTGCGGCAAATGAACTGATCAATGTACAACCACACCCACATTTATGACCGTGAAAGGCTACAGGGATCCCGTTATCTAGATAATCAGGATTACCTTCAATAATAGTTGTCGGACCATGCCCGGGTATCGGGCATGAAACACTGTCACCTTTACGCGCCACGCCAAGTCCACCAAATATCATGGTGCCAGAACAGGTCATAACTGAACCACCGTGAGTGGTTTTGTCGCCTTTTCGGATAATCTGGAACATTATTTAAAGCCTCATTTTTCGCTAATGATGGTTCACTGCTTTCTTATGAAATACACGAAATTTCAGTTTATTTATAAAAATCAGAAAAGATGCTTCTTTATTTATATACACAAAATTCGCACTCACACCCCTACAAAATTAAAAGAAATATTTAGTTTCTTACAGAACCACTCGTAATACAGACAACAAACGGCTTACCTTTTGAATTGATACATCCGATATTCACTCATTCTTTATCAGAAGAATACTGTTTTTATTACTGGATATAAGAGTGATGCGGGTTTCTTCCTACGCTGCCTTATACAGCTGATCCAGAATACCCTTCACCACGTTATTCGGTTGCTTTATACCATCAATCAGGTCAAAACTTTCCGGTGTCTTATTCAGCGTGACAAACCCGAGCTCACCAAACGCATACTGTGACACTTTCTGAACGCTGGCGGCAGGTAACCAGCCATTATCTTTGTATATGTGAAAATACGCGGCATTCTGGTTATTTGTCAGTGCACTCCCCTCAGCATCTGCACCAGGCACTTTTGCAAGCGTAACAATACTCGATATCTTTGTTCTACGACTGCCCGCAACCATTCCCCGCTCACCCTTTTCAAACAACGGTGCATCGATTTTCCAGGTCAGATAAACAGGCGTATACTCTCCCGCATGTCCGGGATTGGTGATGAACTTTTCCATATTGTCCATACTCAGGCACTCAATATGCACCTGATAGCGAGAGCGTTTGCCGTTTTCTTCCGGTAACTGATAAAACCCCATATGCCCGAGACTGTCTCCGGCACTGACAGGCACAGGCGATGGAGGCACATACACTTCATTAAAAACGGGTTCACTACCAGATGCTGCCGGTGCAACCGGCGTCAGGCTGTCGCCGTCTGACACTACCCATACCCGGTCACCCTTCTTCAACCTGTCCTTATCCCGACCCAGCGTGACCAGACTGAATGTTCTTTCTGCATCACCGGAGTTCTTGCCGGGGCGGATGACCTGCTGCGCGGTATTACCGGGATCGTATGAAAGCGGGAAATCTGTCACCAGTCTGTCTGCATTTTTATACTGCAGTACATTCTCACTGCTCAGATAACTGACATGATATCATTGAAAGTCTTTTATTTAATATCTCAGAGTTTTGGTTTATTCTCCAAATAAGCCAAAACGTCCCCTGCTGTTTTAAACTTATACTTTACAGGTTTCCCATTAACAACCCCATCCTGTCCCCCCTCAAAAAAACTCGATATTTGAACGTTTTTGACTATGCTATCTTTATAGTAATCATAAGCGAATACTTCATAATATTTCCCAACAGTATTAACCCCATCCAAATTATAAACCCAGCTAACTATTATGAATAAATTATTCTTATATTGACCTTTACCCCAAAATACCGATTCGATGCTTGCAATGCTACCGTCATATGAATAAGAATCGAACATAATGCTATTCTTTGGAATACACCGATTAGGTACGAAAGATGCTTTAACATCAGGATGCTCATCATTTCCTGAAAAATAATGAAAAAAAATAGAACTACCTGAATAGATGTGGTCAGACTTCAACACCTGAATGGCGTGCTCATGATTTGCATTTAAAAACGCACTAACTTTATCATTTTCACATGCGTAAACATTTTCCGAAAGGAAAATAACCAAAAATACTAGCCATTTAAATTTCATTTAATACACCCTGTGTTATTTTTCTTTATGTAATTAAACGCAAGATTTTTAATTTCACCTCGGTTCACCATATCCAACCTGGCTGTATTAACTTTATAAGTAAGGTCACTGAGGTTATCTGCATCCGCCAAAGAATTTATTTTCGCAAACTTCGACCAAAACCAGCACGCTGAGTCAACCGCCATAGCAGGATCTTCCTCTAACAACTTCGGATTCGATATAACATCGTTTCCACTAAAATTTTTATAGCTACTATAAGTCTCTTTATGAGTTAAATGAATTGGCCCTCGCCCTCTATAGTCCATCCCTTCAAAATCACTAGGGAATAGCGTTTTTGCCAGCTCGTCTTCATTTCTTACAAGATGATCTTTAGTATATTGTTTTCTTTGTGCTTCGGTATAGTTTGGGAAACGTCTTGATAGTCCTATATTTAACTGGGTGTAATATATGTTCCAAAGCCTATCACCATTAGTATAGTAAAAACTTTCTCTGAGCTTGGTAAGCCTTTGAGTTTCCACGCCTATTTGACCTAAGAAATGAGAGATCCTTAAACAGTTATTAATTTCATATTTTATAAACGCGTTTGTTAATAATGGAGCATATAACCCAGCCTTTTCAAGGCTAATACCGAAACAATGAACAAGCAGCTCAGGTTTTATTTCTATTCCACTTCGGCAAAACGAACACGGTATCATATGACCAAGCCGTTGCCTTAAATGATCCAAAAACACCACAGGATGCTGTGGTTAATGTATCCAGATAGGTTTTCCACAGCGGGTCATCCTTGCCGTAATACCATTCGCTGGCATGCTTCGCTATCACACGGTACAGATGGTCGCGATACGACACATTATGAACTGCCTGAAGATACTCCTGCTCCGAGTAATACCCGTCCTGGTTACTGTCGATCATCGCCAGCAGTCGTTGGTAGTTATATTTGTTCAGCGCGTGAGTGGTGCGGGTTTCCTCCTCTGCTGCTTTATACAACTGCTCCAGAATACCCTTCACCACGTTATTCGGTTGCTTTATCCCATCAATCAGGTCAAAACTCTCCGGTGTCTTATTCAGCGTGACAAACCAGAGTTCACCTAACGCATACTGTGACCCATTCTGAACGCTGGCGGCAGGTAACCAGCCATTATCTTTGTATACGACACAACTAATATTGTGTATCCGATTCAATTTCTACATCAACAGTATTATTTTTAGACTTTATTGAATAACGGACAGACTCATTTTCTTGTTCAATCATTATCTCTAACATATTACGATTAACCCATTGATAATTAATATATCCTCCATTGAAAGGGTATTTAAGATTTTCACCAGGCAAGTTTTTCTTTAAGGCTTTTTTATAATGACTGTTCGCACGTATATCGGAATATACTTCAGATATTGATTTCTGACTAAACTTACAGCTATATTTACTTCTTCCATCGTAGGTTTCTCCTTCAAGATCACCTTTACAGTATTGCCAGAAATCGATTTTATCTTTGTTCTCAGAAGTTACATTCCCAGTTTTCCTCTTCATAAACACCACATAGTCTTGTTCAGAGAAGAATAAATTCTCCTTATTCTCTATGAATTCACTGTACGGTTCAGGACATTCTTCACCTGGCCTGAGAGAGGTCAGGACAACGATATCATCCGTAAGAGTTTTCCCTTCATGTGAAAATAGCACCTTATACATTTTCACAGTATCTTTAGAGTAAAAATAAGAAAGTAATGTTTTATTTATTCTGACGAAATCGATAGAGCAGATATTTACTTTTGCCAGCAATGGATTCTGAATGGTGAGAATTTTTGAATCAGTAACGATCTCGACCTGACGAAACTGCTTTGTAAGATTGCGAACCCTGTCCACATCTGTCATTCCTAAAAGAGTTGAGCTGGATACTTTATCAAAGACCCATACATCCTTTGCTTCACTCACTTGCATGTGAGCACTAAATGATAAAACAAAGAGGATGTAAAACCATATTTTTTTTCTATTCACAATATTATCCTTGTATTGAACTCAGTCAATGAGAAGAATCATAAACATTATTATTGAATAAGTTCCACTCTTTCCTTCTGCGTGTCACCAGACCGGCGGTACCACCATTGGTGATATCGAGTAATTCATCCGCTGCGCCAGCATAATCTCCACTATTTAGTTTCGATTTGAGTAAAGGTGCTTTGCGTAATGAACCGAGATTGAACAAAAGGCTTACCAACGCATCAAACTCGTACTGATAGAGATTCACCGTTACTGAACTCTTAAGTTCATTTACATATGTGGGCAATCTTTCTTCAAAGAGTTCGTCAGCACGGGTACGTGTGATGCCCTCTTTAAAATCGTCTGACAGAACGATATCCTCACACTTGCACCTTGCAATTAAGTGACCATAACCAATGGTACAGTAGCCCTCTGAATCATTGTAAGGTTTAGACTTAAATGACTCCCATCCTTTAATAAACAATTTTCCCTCATCTGAAACCTGTAACTGGTTTATATCGATCCGGCTTCCATTTTTGACATTTTCACTGAAAGTATTTTCGTAACCTTCGAGCAATATTTCTAACGGATCACATAAGTCACTTCGTCTTCTGTAAGGGATGTCTGACGTGTTGTTTGGAGGCGATTCAGACTCATATCCAGGATAGTATTCAAAATGCAGCATATAAACAGTCTGCCCCGCTATAATACTGGGATGTCTGTTTGTTTCGGGAGAAATTATTAAACCTGTTTTGGCTATTATATGCCCCTGACTCACCTTGTCCCCTACATTAACAGTAATACTATCAGGATCAACTTCTCCATATCGCGCAAAGAAACGTCTACTATCATTCGTTTTATGCTCGATTGTTATTTGTGATGTTCCCATATAATAAGCCGTAATACTTTTGACTACACCGTCACATATAGCAACAATTTCTGTCGAAGGGTCGGTATATAAATCACGCGCAGCATGTTTACGATTCCCCTCACTTCGATTCCGACCAAATATGGCCTGAGAAGCATTACTGTCACTTAAAGACGCAGCCCAGTAATAATTTTTCCAGACTCCGTTAATATCATTCTTGGGTTTGACTTTAAGCGGAAATATAATCAAATTCTGATTATTCGAGACAGCGTCCAAAAATACCACCGGATGCATATGCCACAACTCTGCCCCCAGCGCCACGCCCCTTTCACACACCGCCTTCATCCACGTCATCTTATCCAGAAATTCTTCCAGATATGTTTTCCACAACGGTGCGTCCGTGGTTAATGTCTCCAGGTAGGTCTTCCACAGCGGGTCATCCTTCCCGTAGTACCATTCACTGGCGTGTTTTGCAATTACCCGATATAAGCGGTCGCGATACGACACATTATGAACCGCCTGAAGATACTCCTGCTCCGAGTAATACCCGTTCTGGTTACTGTCTATCAATTCCAGCAGCCGTTTATAGTTATACTTATTCAGCGCGTGAGTGGTGCGGGTTTCCTCCTCTGCTGCTTTATACAACTGCTCCAGAATACCCTTCACCACGTTATTCGGTTGCTTTATACCATCAATCAGGTCAAAACTTTCCGGTGTCTTATTCAGTGTGACAAACCCGAGTTCACCTAACGCATACTGTGACACTTTCTTTATACTGGCAGCAGGTAACCAGCCACCTTCAGGACGTATCTGATAATAGGCCGCATCATTGTTGCCGGTCAGCAAAACTCCCTCAGCATCAGCACCAGGCACTTTTGCAAGCGTCAGGATCCCCGGGGCCTTTGTTTTTCGACTGCCCGCCACCATACCCTGCTCACACTTATCAAATAACGGTACGTTGGTTTGCCAGGTAAGATAAACTGGCGCATCCTCTCCAGCCCTTCCGGGATTAGTGATGAACTTCTCCATGTCATCCGCACTCAGGCACTCTATATGCACCTGGTAGCGCGAACGTTTGCCGTTTTCTTCCGGTAACTGATAAAACCCCATATGCCCGAGACTGTCTCCGGCACTGACAGGCACAGGCGATGGAGGCACATACACTTCATTAAAAACGGGTTCACTACCAGATGCTGCCGGTGCAACCGGCGTCAGGCTGTCGCCGTCTGACACTACCCATACCCGGTCACCCTTCTTCAACCTGTCCTTATCCCGACCCAGCGTGACCAGACTGAATGTTCTTTCTGCATCACCGGAGTTCTTGCCGGGGCGGATGACCTGCTGCGCGGTATTACCGGGATCGTATGAAAGCGGGAAATCGGCTACCAGTCTACCTGCATTTTTATATTGCAGTACATCGTCACTACTAAGATAGTACGCCCAGTTTGTACGCGAAGTGCAATTCACCACGCTTTCTGACTGATTAGAGTAAGCCGGAGTACATTTTGCCCACCAGGACGGGACGGGCACCGATTCTGTTGCTTTCAGATTCCCCTGGTCTGATACCGTCCAGACTTTAGTACCCGCAGCAAGCGTGTTTCCTGCTGCATTTTTCGTCTCTCTGGTAATGGTTACTTCGGTAAACTGACGCTGGTCGCTACTGCGGGTCACAATAGTGTCACTCAACGTGACTACCGTGTCTTTCTCCAGTTTTCCGGCTGTGCGCCCTGCCTGCAAATCTTCCGCACTGGCGTAATAGCGCTGAACACCTGCCACTTTTCTGTCCACCCGGCTGCCCTGTTGTTTATAAGCAGCATAAGGCGCCAGATTCATATAAAGAGTGAAAAATGTCAGTCCGCTCTCTTCTGTATCACCCGGCTGGATATAATGTTTCACCAATACAAAAGAGGTTGAAAGGAACAGTTTTTCACCACGCCATTCAATCGCAGCACTCTCATAGTCCTTACATACACGCCAGGCAACTATCTCACCATCTGCCATACAACGAATAAATTGTTCCCCTTTATAAAGTTCACGACAATATTCGTTCTCAGCTTCACTGTCAGTACTCAGGGCACACCAGGGAATCGTGGCATCAGTAATATGGATACCGCCATGCCACATTCCTTGACTTCCTACCAGATACAGTCCTGAGCTTTCCCCTCCAAGCGTCGATACCAGATCATCCACAGAGGAAAAGGCATGGCCATTTTTGTTTGACGGTACGGGGTAACTGATTCTGGGTAGCTTTGCTGTCATAAATGACCTTCCATTTTATTCACTGGTCCATTTGGCGGAATTCGTTGTCGTGACCTTCACGTCCGTGGTTTTAAAATCCGGTGTTTCCAGTGGCAGACTGCTGCCAGTCCCAGGCACCAGATAACTCGCTACCTTCATCACCATCATCCCCTCAGAACCATGCTCAATCCCGTTCTTACTCAGCCGCAGATAGGACCCGCCCCCGTTCAGCGTCAGGGTTTCCGGCGTGCTGATAATGATTTCGTCTTCGCTGCTCGTCACCGTCAGTTGCTTTTCAGAGAGCAGAGACATCGTGTTGTGCTGGGCCTGAATTTCGATGTCTCCCCGGTTCGCGACCACCTTCACCCCCTCCTTATGCACAAACAGACCGAGGGCTTTCTCTATCGTCACGGACAGATTGTTCATCGCGCCGATATCAAAATGCTGACCTGCATTGATCATCGTGTTGCGGGTGCTGCTGAGCTGAAGGTGTTCGCCTGAGGTCAGTGCCACACCCTGCGGAGCACTCGCCAGCAACACTGCAGACTGCAGATCCCTGATTCTGTCGGTCACCAGACTAATCTGGGTTTTGATGTCACAGACCAGGGCGCCGGCGGCTTCCGCGGCGCTGTTCAGCGCCTGCATCTGGCTGTTGGCCTGGTTAATCTGGTTAATGGCAGTGGTCATTTCCAGCACCGGGCCCTGCGCTTTGGCCTGGGCATCCGCCGTCAGGAACAGCCCTTTTGCCGCACGTACCGCGCCATATTCATCCGTCCGCAGTTCAAATCCGGCACCGCGCTTTTCACGCTGATTGTTGACCAGATGCCCCATGTTCAGCTGCGTTTTGCCATATTCCGTCGCGAGCTTGATATGCTCTTCCTGGCGCCTGTCCTCCATCCGCAGTTTATTGTTCGCCGGTGTGCGCCATACGTTCCGTGTATGATTATCACTGGTGACATGGTCCGGATGCTCTGAGTCGTGCAGGGCATAGGCGATGTAGGGCCGGTCCGGATCCCCGCCGTCAAATACGATCGCCACTTCAGTCCCGTCGAGAAGCGGCGAGTGGAATCCGTACGTATCGCCGGCATAGGGTTTCGCCAGCCGCAGCCACAGACAGGCATAGCCCTGTTCAGGACGGTTACGGTCATAGTCCAGTTTTACCCGGTAGCGTCCTTCCTGGTCGAGCCAGGAATAGGTGTCGCCTTTCTGTGTGCTTTCCACCCGGGCAGGGAGCGATCCGGCTATCACCGGGCGATGGAGTAACGCCGGACGGTAGCAGACGGTTTCGCTATAGGGGATGCCTTCAAAGGTCAGCGTAAAGCTGCTTTTTCGTGAGCCGCTGGTGCGCACAGTGGTGATGAGAATGCCTTCTTTCACGGCATCAGGTAGCGTACCGTCCGTTTCCAGTACCTGGCCCGGGGCCAGATGAGGGCTGGAGGAATGCCCGGTAACGCGATACTGCGCGTTCAGAATGCGTTCGTGACGCAGACGGGCGAACCAGGCTCCGGTCTCCGGGCTTTCAGCGTCACCGGCTGTCAGAAAGGGTTCCGCGTAATGATACGTTTCCCCGGTGGTGATCCCTTCTTTACCTGTAATACTTTCAGAACTGTCCTGAGGCGTCAGCGCTTCGCGGTAATTGTAGTCACGGGTGGTCACACTCCCGCTCACCACATTGCTGGTGGTCTGAATATCCCAGACGCTCTCCTGCCCGCTGTCGCTCATCCCGGCGGGGTTACGTAGCGGGAGCGTGACACCGAACTCATACTGCTGCTGGCTGTCCTGAAAAATCACCACGTCCTGTTCAAGACGGCGGTCCATTTCACAGCGCCAGTAAATGCCCACCTCAGCCAGCAGACGCTGAATAAATTCAAGGTCAGTTTCACGCCACCGGGTGATGAGCTCCCGGGCCGGATATTCCCGTGAGAGCCGGAACTCAAAATCAGGCCCTTCCAGACCGTGTTTACGCAGGACCTGTTCCACCACTTCAGTGACCGACTGATTGAGGTAGATTTCGCTTCCTTTGGTATAGCCCAGAAGGGCGATCCGGGGAACGAGGGTCAGCGCGTAACGGGTCTCATCATTCGAGGTGGACACGCGGCGAAAAGACTCCACTACGCCATAAACCGTCCGGACTGGCAGCGCCGGTGTGCCGTCAAACATCGGGGTCTGGAAAGTGAATGACGCTGGCTTCAGCAGCAGCCTGTCGCAGGCAATATCCTCAGAGGAGCAGGTGACTGTCACGTCATAGCGCCAGGGCTGGCTGAGGGTTTCCACAGCGCTGAAACGTAACACATCCAGAAATTCAGTGCAGTCATGCACGTCAATGCGATACCGTGACTGGCCTGTCACCTTGTCAGCGAGACTGAGCCCTTTATTCATCAGTGATCCACTCATTGCAATGCTCCTTCTGCCTGCCCGTCAAATGTCAGCACAATGCCCTCTTCATCATCCCAGGTCAGCTGTAGCGTGGATGGCTTTTGTTTTGCCGCCATATGGCTTAATAGCTGCTGGCTCAGAACCGGCAGGATCTGCTGATTAAGCAGACTGTCCACGTTACGGGCACCGGTATCCGGCAGCAGACAGGCTGTCGTCAGCGCATCGGTAAGGCTTTTGTCAATGTCAGTGGAAATGCCGTAGTGGCGTCGCAGACGTGTGCTCACCTGTGCCAGCTTCATGCCGACGATGGTGCGCATGGCGTCCATTGCCAGCGGGCGGTAAATTACCGTCTGGAAGCGAGCCAGCAGCGCTGGCTGGAAATGATCGCGCAGGATCGGGCGTAACAACTCATGCAGATCGCTCTCGGTGGCTTCAGGTTGCTCGTCCAGCAGTTGCATCAGCGGGTCACTACCCAGGTTGGACGTCATCAGGATCACGGTATTGCGGAAATCGATCTCACGCCCTTCCCCGTCCCGCATAAAGCCCCGGTCAAAGACCTGATAAAACAGGTTCATCACATCCCGGTGAGCCTTCTCCACTTCATCCAGCAGCACCACGCTGTAAGGCCGCTTTCGTACCGCCTCAGTGAGAATACCGCCCTGACCGTAACCCACGTACCCCGGAGGGGAGCCTTTCAGCTGCGAGACCGTGTGCGGTTCCTGATATTCAGAGAGGTTGATGGTAATGAGCGATTTTTCACCACCATACATAGCGTCAGCAAGCGCCAGCGCGGTTTCTGTTTTGCCTGTCCCGCTTGGACCTACCAGTAAAAACACCCCCTGCGGTCCGTTTTCTGGTGTAAGGCCGGTTTTTGACGCTCTCAGCCGCTGAGCGATGGCATTCAGAGCGGGACTCTGGCCGACTACACGGGTTGCCAGCTGCTTTTCCAGTGTCAATAATTCGGTCTGCTCATCCTTCATCAGCGACGAGAGAGGAACCCCTGTCCAGTCGGCGATAACGGTCGCTACGGTACGAGCATCCACATCTAACCCCAGTAATGGACTATCGTTCTGTACCCTGGAGAGTTCGGAATGGCGCTCGGCAAGCTCTTCCTGACGGCTGATATCACCACGACACGCTTTCAGTTTGTTAGTGAGCTGCTTTTCATTTTCAAACTGAATCTGGAGGGTACTCTGTCGCTGGCGTAGTTCATCTGTTCGCAGTTCAATTTTCGGCAAGCGGCTGGCGTCAACCGGATTTCCCAGGGCCAGATCTTCCAGCAATTCCTGCTGCTCCATCGCCAGCGATGTCAGTTCGGCCTGCAAACGGGTAAGTTGTTCCGGCAGTGTATCCAGACTCATCCGCACACGGGCCGCTGCGGTATCCAGTAAATCCACGGCTTTATCCGGTAGCTGGCGTCCGGTCAGGTAGCGACGGGAAAGGGATACCGCCGCACGCACGGCCTCACCGGTAATGTGCACGCCGTGGTGTTCGGCATATCGCGATTTAAGGCCACGCAGCATCAGGCAGGCGGTGTCGTCATCAGGTTCGTCCACTTTCACCATCTGAAAACGGCGTTCAAGTGCCGGGTCGCGCTCAAAATACTGTTTGTATTCGCTCCAGGTTGTCGCGGCTATGGTACGCAGTTCCCCTCGTGCTAAAGCAGGTTTCAGCAGGTTTGCCGCATCCGCCCCACCCGCCTGATTACCCGCCCCGATGATGGTGTGCGCTTCATCAATAAACAACAGCACCGGTACCGGCGAGTGCTGTACTGCGTCGATAATATTTTTCAGCCGTTGTTCAAATTCACCTTTCACCCCGGCTCCTGCCTGTAACAGCCCCAGATCCAGTGTCCTGACAATGACGGGTCTGAGGCTTTCAGGGACATTTCCTTCTGCAATGCGCAAAGCCAGGCCTTCAACTAACGCCGTTTTACCGACTCCGGGCTCACCCACAAGGATCGGGTTGTTCTTGCGCCGTCTGGAGAGAATGTCCACCATCTGGCGGATCTCATTATCACGCCCAAAGACCGGATCAATCTTTCCTTCACTGGCCCGGGCAGTGACATTGACTGTGAAGCGGTTTAGTACGGAATTGTCCTGTTCGGCGCCGGAATTTTCGCTCCCTGTCATTTCCCCCTTCAATGGCGCTGCCCTGCCCATGATTGTCATCGTGCTTGCAGGGTCGCCTGACACAACCTCATGGCGTTCGTCAGACTGGGCCTCCAGCAGGGGACGCAACCTTTCCAGCTGGCTGGTGGTCAGAGTCATTAAGGGCCATATCCCCTCACAGTGCATGAGGCCGGACGTTTCAATCATGGCTGCGAGGAGATGAACGCTGCGGATCTGCTCATCACCGGCAAGTGTCGCAGTAAGCCAGGCCTGTTTAAGCAGAGTCTGGAGCGCGGCTGACAGTTCTGGTCTGCTACGCACTGAACGGGGCTGTGCGTCAAGCCAGCTCATGAGTGACTGCCAGACAGCATCCATGTCCCATTCATAGCGGCGGGCAAGAACGGCCAGATCCCCTTCACCTTGCTCCAGCAACTTTAACAGCCAGTGTTCAGGGGTGATCTCTGCATGCGCCCGCGTCTGACACAGCGACGCCGCACCTTCAAGGGCTTTCGCGCAATAGTGATTTAAGCGACGCAGCAGAACGGCAGACTGACTTTCCATATCGGATCTCTCTTTACGATTGTATTCAGGTTCAGGACACGCTACCGCCCCTCGCTGTTTCCTGGTAATCAGATGACCAAAGCGCACGAGGTCAGAGGGCAGGTTTTGAAGTGATTTTTGCGCTCACCCGGACAGATGACTGCAAAAATCACCTGACGGGCTGGCATGTGCCAGCCCGCATGGGTATTACGCAGTGGTTCGTTCGTTCCAGGCGTCGGAGTGAATAATGTTGCCGTCTTTGTAGGTCCAGATGATTCTTTCGTAGCGCAGTTCGACCTGCTCAAGGTGGTTGTGTTTCTCAAAGACCGGATCCTTGATGTCGTGCATTTTCGGCGTGACTTTTACCAGCTTGACGTTTTCCAGTTTGGTGTTGAAATACTCAACCTCCTGACCTGCATCGTTGATCTTGTACCACTTGAACTCTGCTGACTTCAGGGTTTGTCCGGTGGTCACCGCCTTGTAAAGGTACGGGCTGGAAGAGTCGATTTCCTTGGTAAACAGGAACGGTGTGTGGATACGCGTACCGGTCAGTTTGCCGGTATTGTTATCGGTCGGGATGTACAGGTTGTGTTCCTGTGCAACAACTTCGATGCTTCCTTCACGATCTTTCACATCGACGGAACCTTTAATGTCCGTGCCGCCATCGTCTTTCAGCCACAGATAAACTGGAATTGCCATGTTTACTTCTCCATTTCTTGAGTTGAAACGTCACGTTTATCCTGTGACGTTGGTTTTAGGTCTGGCAGACGACAGGCATCAGCCTGCGGTACCAGACTGATCTCGACACGCCGGTTATGCGCACGGCCATCAGGCGTATCGTTTGATGCAATCGGTCGGCTGTCGCCATAACCCTGAACGGCAAAACAACTTTCCGGGACATCTCCGGTATCACGCATCCAGTTGCGGAGCGCCTCTGCCCTTTGCAAAGACAGGGTCTGATTGAGCTGCACGCTGCCGGTATTGTCGGTGTGCCCACTGACAACGATCAGCCAACCCGGTCTGGCTTTAATCCCTACCAGAGCATTGATGAGCATTTTGGTTGACCCGTCTTTGAGTGCCGCCTTGCCGGAATCAAACAATGACATGCTGTCAAGACGCACAATTTTCGGTGCCGGCTGTGGTTTCGGGGGATGTGGAGGTACCCAGCTATCAATGGCCTGCTGCAACGCCAGCCACAGACGTTGTCCCGGGTAATAACCCAGGCTGTATCGGACGGGTTCTCCCTGCCGCTGCCAGCGTTCCAGCAGGAGCACTTCCTGTTTCAGTGCCGCCAGCGCGTCTGCTTTAGGGTTGTAGTGGTCTATCGGGATCGCATTCCAGCGCTGTAAATCGGCGCTTACCTGATGGATCAGATCCCGGTTGTTGAGTGCCGAAATACCCAACGCTGCCATAGCACACAGCCACATCAACAAAACAAGATGACGCGTACGCTTGCTCCCCTGTACAGGAGAGGCAAAAGGTGCCAGAAGCGGCAAAATAGCATCAGGGAAATGGCGCGTTGCCGTGAGCGGCGCGGTCTTCAGTGAAAACTGCAGACAGGTGCGGGAATAGAGCCAGTCGGACCAGACAGACTGCGCTTCAGGATTGACGGTACCGAGGCGTAATGCCACAGAAAATGCATATACAGGCGGTGTTAACCGGTCGGCTTTCACCAGTTCGGCGACCAGGATATGACGGATAAATGAAAATGCCTGACGGAGTGCAGGAAGCGTCATAATGTTCTGACTTGCCTGCTGCCAGTCGATGAACGCCTGCGGCGAATCATTTTCCGCACATACTGTCGGTTTATCGCCGCGAACAATCACCCATGGCGTTTCAGGCCCGGAAAATTCAGCACACACAACCACCGGCAACGTAAAACCCGTCAGCAAATTTAGCTGCTTACTCTGCTGACGGAGAGTTTTCAGAATGGCGCGCAGGGCTGCTGTATCCTGATGACTGTCAGGCTGGCAAATATACATTACTGAGATCTGCCCCACCTGCCGGGGAAACTGAGTCTGGATGCTGCAAACAACGTCAGTTAACCGACTGACGTCATCCGCCCTCAGCCACCAGCCCTGCGCTGTTTTACGCAGTGTGTGTCCCTTAAATAGCGAATCCAGGTTGTCGCCGCATACCAGCACCACGGGCCCGTGATTCTCCGGTAATGGTAGATCAACCGTGGCTACAGTAACCCCGGATTCAGGTCCTCCATTTCGACAGTTTGTTAAAACATACCAACATGCCAGGACAGCAATCAGCAGTGTCGCCATGCCTTTAAAAACGTTCCCTGCCGGGATGAAATACCAGAGCAACCACAGCAACGTGATGACGCCCACAAGGGTTTGCAGAGTCACCGAAAAAATGGCTGATTTACGCATTAGCCGTGCAACTCCGGAATTTGCGTTGACAGCAACGTCTGGAGCCACAGGTGGCCTCCCCACCAGATTACCCCCGTAACGACGGCGGCCAGCACAATCCAGAACCAGACAGACCGCATCAGACTCCAGCGATGTTTACTTATCCGGTGGACAACCAGAGACAAACCGGCATCAGGCGGAGAAACTCGCTCTGAAAGTGCTTTGACCACCGCTTCTCGCTGTGTCTGACTTACCGCTTTCAGGCTATACAGCCCCTGAAAACCCAGGACAATCACACGGTGATAACAAGTCAGAACGGCGATGTTCGGTGCAGGCTGATGCAGAACGTCCGCAATGCGATCCCAGACCGCTTCGCCTGCCCGAAGGGTGCCAAAAAACCGGGCCTGGAGCGGTGCCTTGCGCCATGCCATTTGTCCTTCATCAACAAGAACCTCCCCACCATCTTCGTGATTTCCCGGTTTACGGTTCATCACTGTCTCATCCAGCAATGCGCACTGTGCATAGGAGATGTGGTCCACACTGGCATCGTCATATCCGGCGCGGCTCAGCGCTTCACGTACATGCTCAACTTGCTTCACACATTTGTCGTAAAGTGTACTGCCATTGTCGGTGACGGCCCCGTTCTTCAGCATGGTGACGGTGAGCCACGTCTCCGCCATCAGCTGGTCGATATCGATTTCTTCTCTCATGAGCGCAACACGGCAAATAATTCAAGTTCCAGTGCACCGAGCAACGCAGGCACATAGAACATACATACGCCCTGCTCCTGCATTTCATGGGCAGCAGCGCTTTCCATATCAAGCGCGAAGTACTGGTTTTCCATACGCACCGGCAATGCAGCAGGCACCCTGTTCACCGGGTTCAGCGGAATACCCTTAAGTGCTGCGCCATAAATCGTATTGACGTCATCAGGCGAACCGGCCTGACAGAGCGCAGGGAATTTATCGGCAATCTGCCAGGCCGGAATGTCGGAGCGTACGGAGAGATAAAGATCGGCGTCTTCACGCAAACGGAAATCGTGAAGGTTTGCCTTCCAGGTTTGTTCATCCGGGCGGGTCATCTCCAGTGCAATAACGCGGGATGGCAAACTTGCCTCCAGTAGTCCGGAGATCAAGTCAAAGAGCGGAAGAAAAGTATTGGCCGGTTCCGCATGGTCATAACCCGGGATGACGTCAAGGTCATGATCAAGGGAAAAGGTCAGCATGCTACCCGCCAGACGTGCGAGTTCAGCCCACACCTGCTCAGGGGAGCGTGCAGGAAACCGTTCGAATTCCATCAGGACTCTTGCATGCGAGTTAAGGGCATTCAGCAACCAGAAAAGGGAGACATCGGCAACCGCAAAGTCGGCGAGTCTTTCGTTACTTTCACGTCGCATGGTCATAAGTCGCTGACGTCGGGAGCGCAGCTGGCGATTAAGCAGCGCCAGACGTTCACGGAGAACCGGGCTGGCAGCAAATGTCGCGATCGGGGGAATGAAGGAAGTATCCTGGCGCCATGTGTTTTGTCCGTCACGAATTAATCTCGCTACCGGGCATACTTTCCATGACTCATTACTTTCATGGGCAAACCTGATGGTGTAATTGAACCGGGCCACAGCCATGGATTCTTCTTCAGCACCAAAGGCATCGGGCACGGTTACCCATTCCTCGCGGTAACGAAGCGGACGGTCAACGGTTTTGCCTTCCTGTTCGACATTAACAATGCCCGGCTGCATATGAGGGAGTGCGATAACGACCGTCACTTCATCCAGGTCAGCCAACAGGGCCGGATCTAACTCACGAGGAGGGGGAGGCAAATCGCTTTGTTGCGCATCAATCAGCGAACCGTCGTCCAGCCAGAGACGCAACGGTGAGATCTGGAGCAGACCCGATGACAGAAGACTTTCACTAAACCCGATTTTTTCCACTCCCCATGGGAACGGAGATGCCAGTGCAGATACACCGGCACTGCGAAAAGTCTCCCACTCAGCCTGCTGCTGGAACTGCTGAGGAGACAGCAAAGCCCCCTCGTTCCACAGTGGACGATAAATTTTCATCCCTGATCCTGCCCTATGCTTTTGCTTTAGGCATCTGAGATACCAGCGACAGATTGACGTCCATACCTTCAACCTGGAAGTGTGGGACGGCAAAGAGCTTCACGCGGAAGAAACCTGGGTTGTCCTCAATATCTTCAACGATGACTTTGGCATCGCGAAGCGGATGAGAGGCCTGAAGGTCATCACCCGGGTCGGTCATTTCAGTCACCAGCCCTTTCACCCAGGTATTAAGTTCCAGCTCCAGCAGTCGACGATCTTTAGTGGTGCCGATATTTTCACGCTGGATGAGTTTCAGATAGTGCGCGATACGGGACAGGAGGAAAACATAGGGCAGACGGGCGTTTATACGGCTGTTGGCTGTTGCGTCTGCAGTGTCATACAACGCCGGTTTCTGGGCCGAGTTAGCGCTGAAGAAACAGGCGTAATCACGATTTTTGTAGTAGCTAAGGGGAATGAATCCCAGATCAGCAAACTCAAATTCGCGGGTTTCCGGGATCATCACTTCTGACGGGATTTTCACCTGATTACCAGTACCTAAATCGTACAGGTGAATAGGCAAATCTTTAACCGCACCACCAGCCTGCGGTCCACGGATTTGCACACACCATCCGTTATTGATAAAGCTCTTTACCATGTTCGCTGCAAAAGCGAAGGAGGCATTGGTCCACAAATACTTCTCGTGGTCTGGCCCCTTCACTTCTTCTACATAGTTGAAGCTTCTGACTGGCACAGTGTCTGGGCCGTACGGTAAACGTCCAAGAACTCGCGGCATAGTAAGTCCTATGTAGCGGGAGTCCTCAGAGTCACGGAATGACTTCCATTTAATATATTCGGCACGATCGAAATAGTTTCCGATGTCTTTGATTGCTGCCACTTCTTCCATGCTGGTTTTATGGAAAAACTTAGGACCGACTGAACCAATAAACGGCATATGTGCAGCAGCGGACACTTTTGAAATATTACGTAGCAGCGCGACATCCTGCGCGGAAGAGTCAAATTCATACGACGAGATAATTGCAGCAACAGGTTCGCCACCAGGCTGGTCGTACTCCATTGAATACGTATGGTGATAGAGGCCAGTCTGGATGATTTCTGGCGCATCTTCAAAATCTTGTCGCAGATCGTCCTTAGAAACGTCCAGGATCTCGATTTTCACATTTTGGCGGAAATCAGTACGATCTACTGTATGCTTAAGGCCACGCCAGAGTGATTCCACACGCTGAAATTCCGGATGATGCATGACCTCGTCCAGCTGGCGACTAATTTGATAGTCAAGTTCAGCAATATGCTGGTCAAGTAAGGATTTATCCAGCTTCTCAATCTTATGGCCTGATTTAGAAATGACCTGCATGAAAACCTGGATGGCTGCGGTCACTCGCTCATCTGCCGAGGCATCAGCCATGACACTGTCATCCTGATATTCAGTGATGTCACCCAGATGAGATACCGGATTCAGGTTAATTTTTTCAAATAGCGAGGCATACACACCGCCCGGGTTATTCTCAAGTACAGTTGTGTTCCCCTGCACTGATTGTGTTTCAGTATTCACAGACATCAGCATCCTCTCAGTTAATCCATTAAAAAAGCCATTCTGCTATTATTCAGCAGGGGCAATAGCACTCAGTTCTTCACGTAATTCTTGTGACAAGGATGGGTCTTTCAGAATTTTTTCGAGCTCACGGCGAAAACTTACGTTATCCATTAAGTTGGATTTGAGATCTTTAAGGAGATTCCGCATTGCCAGCATGGCACGGAGTTGCGGTATCTGGCGGGCGACTTGCACAGGTTCAAAGTCTTTCATATCTGAAAAACTCAAATTGACATTCTCTTCGGCCCCGTCAGCCGAAAATATATTCTTAACCGTCAGGTTAACGTGCGGATTCAGCTCGTTTAAAACGCTATTAAGATTGTTTTTGTTAATATTCAGTTTTGTTCGTTCTGACACCGCAACTGTCGTTTTACCGTTACTAAAATCCCCCAGTGCCAGCAACTTCAGTGGGAGCTCAACCTGCTTCTGAGCTGAACCAGTGTGCAGACTTAGTTTGATATTGACGCGTGCTTTTGGCACTTCATTCTGAAAAGTATGGTCAGCCATAACATTCCCTATATCCATGAACTGTAATTAATCTATATGAGGCTTCTTGTCGAAAACATAATAAAACAAACAACAACAGAAGATCAAATAAATAGATTTTAGCCCAACGTTAAGGAAATCCTTAAATATATCCCTTTGCTTTGTCACTTTTTCTATCAACACACCAGCCATTCTCTTATGATAAAACCAGTCTTTTTCATGTAACCGGCTGTTTAATATTAACATCCAGCAAATGAACTGATGGTTAATAATTTTAGAAGTTTATGTTTCTTTATTGATTGAAATTGCTTTAACGCATTTCAAATGAGAGGCAATAATTCACAAAAAGAATGGAAATAAATATTTCATTTATTTCGCGAATAATAAATAAGGATTAATTCTTTTAATCCGGTAGATTTATTTCCGCGTCTTGAAGTACCCTTGCTTGCCGTCAACCTCGACGGCAGGCAATGGTGTTCCCTGGAAGTTGGCGACAACAGGCCGGTTAACGCCGTTTCTTACGCCCCTGCACGGCCTTAAAGCGGGGGTTGCTTTTGCAGATGATGTACAAACGCCCTTTGCGTTTGACAATCTGGCAGTCCGGGTGGCGCTGTTTCGCGCTCTTAAGAGAATTCAGTACCTGCATCTTCAGCCCCGCTTCGTATTCAGGAAGCCGCTAAAGCGCGCTTTAAACCGCGCGGCGCTGCCTTCCGTTGCGAAAGACTTCTGCTTGCCGGTGTAATACGGGTGAGATTTCGCCGAGACGTCAAGGGTGACGTAAGGGTATTTCACGCCCTCCAGCTCAATTTCCCGTTCAGTTTTAATGGTCGATCCTACTTTGAAATACTCGTCAGCGCTGGTGTCGTGAAAGACGACAGTACGATAATGCGGATGGATATCAGGTTTCATGGCTTACCTTTATTGTTACAATATAACATTACAATACTGTAAATCCGAATGCGACAAAGATCAACACTGCAAATGCCAGGGGTAAATGCAGTCCATAAAAAAAGCGGCCGAAGCCGCTTGATATCACACAGTTTTTATTAAAATGACGCTTTAATACCCACCATTGCAGCGGTATCGCTGTAGCCTTTGTCGCCAACCTGCTGACCAACGTTACCCCACAGGGCGACGTTCTTCGTCAGTTGACCTTCAACACCGGCTTTCAGTTCACCAATATTGCGGGCGCCTGCCAGCTCTACCTGCTGACCGTTCAGCGACACACCAAAGTCCTTGCTGTTGTGGATCCAGTTGGCTTCCACGAACGGCTGGAAGGTGCGGCCTTTACCATCGTCCAGTTTGTTGTGGCCGTGGCCGTACAGACGCACGCCAACGCGGGTCTGAATGTTGCCGTCACCATTGCCTTCGACACGGGTGCCGTTGGTTTCTTTATGCGAATCCGCTTTCACGCCCATCCAGGTGACCTGCGCTTTCGGCTGGATGTACAGCGCGTTACGTTCGCTGATGTCTGCCAGTTTCCAGGTATAGCCGGATTCCACAGACGCCGTGAAGCCTTTGGATTTGTACGACTCCGCCGCAACGTCATCACCGGACACGGTGTTATCGAACCAGTTGTACTGCGCCCAGCTGTCAACATATGCGCCTTCCAGCGTGTCGTTATCCTGCAGCCACGTGCCGTAGACGCCGACGCTGTAACCGTCGATGCTGCCGGTGGCGTGGTTGCTGTTACGATGGTTGACCGCTCGGCTCTTCTGGTTGGCATAACCGGCCATCACACCGAGGTGATAACGGTCAGCCTCGTCAGAACTCCACTGCGCGATATCGCCACCCAGTTGCATCACATAGCGGTTGCTCTGCATGTTCACCAGACCACTGCTGTCTTTCTGACGGGTGTGCCCGCCGACGTTGCGCAGCCACATGCTGGTCACCGCAGTTTCACCGGTCAGCGCGTCAACGTAGTGCGTCTCACCGAGACGGTCATGCAGACGGGTGGTAAACAGGTTGTTGGCCGCCTGCAGGTTCAT
>NZ_LIFX01000015.1 GCF_001297775.1 Trabulsiella odontotermitis
GCGCTGATGAAACAGCGTCAGGTGATGGTCTACACCCACGACTCCATCGGTCTGGGCGAAGACGGCCCGACCCACCAGCCGGTTGAGCAGATGGCGTCCCTGCGCGTGACCCCGAACATGAGCCTGTGGCGTCCGTGCGACCAGGTGGAATCGGCGGTGGCGTGGAAATACGGTGTCGAGCGTCATGACGGCCCGACCGCGCTGATTCTGTCCCGCCAGAACCTGGCGCAGCAGGAACGTACCGCGAAACAGCTGGCCGATATCGCCCGCGGCGGTTATGTGCTGAAAGACTGTGCCGGTCAGCCGGAGCTTATCTTCATTGCCACCGGCTCTGAAGTGGAGCTGGCGGTGGCAGCCTGGGAAAAACTGTCTGCGGAAGGGGTGAAGGCGCGCGTGGTCTCCATGCCGTCCACCGATGCGTTCGACAGACAGGATGCGGCATACCGTGAATCCGTACTGCCGAAAGCCGTTTCTGCCCGCGTGGCGGTGGAAGCGGGTATTGCGGATTACTGGTACAAGTACACCGGTCTGAACGGTGCTATCGTCGGGATGACCACCTTCGGTGAGTCTGCCCCGGCAGAGAAGCTGTTCGCGTTATATGGCTTCACGCCAGAAAACGTGGTGGCGCGAGCGAAAGCGCTACTGGCCACTCCATTACAGCAATAAGGGAGGGAAGGATCAGCATGAACAAACTGGTTATTGGTGTGAATACCGCGATGTTTGACGGCGTCGATACCGACATCGCCTTCAGCACAATCCGTCAGGCCGGATTTCGCTATGTGGAGCTGGCGTACAACCAGGGCTACGTGGGCGACATG
Source organism: Trabulsiella odontotermitis (assembly GCF_001297775.1). Lineage (GTDB taxonomy): Bacteria > Pseudomonadota > Gammaproteobacteria > Enterobacterales > Enterobacteriaceae > Trabulsiella > Trabulsiella odontotermitis. The sequence goes on from NZ_LIFX01000015.1 coordinate 819, forward strand.
CCACCGGAACTGTTTCAGGAAGGCAACGCACGCTACATCCGCGAGCTGCTGGAAAAACACGATCTGCGCACCCAGGCGCTGGGCGCCACGATGAACATGGGCGCGCCGGATGCGGTTGCCCAGTTTACGCAACGCATCCAGTTTGCCAGCATGATTGGCGCGACCTGGATCAACATCTGCGTGGGCCGCAGTGCGGACCGGGCGCGCATCATCAACAACCTGCGCGAGCTGGCGCCGATTGCAGAAGCGCATCAGTGCGTGATCTGCCTGGAAAACGGCGGCGACCCGAATTACGACGTGTTCCGCCTGGCAGATGATGGCTTCGTGTTGCTGGACGCCATCGACAGCCCGGCCGTGGCGTTTAACGTGGATGCGGGCAACATCGTATCGCTCTGCCCCGACGTCGACGCGATTGAAGAAGCCATCAACATGCTGCCCGGCGCGCAACACTGCCACCTGAAAGATCTTGAAGTACGCGACGGTGAAGTGCATTTCACGCCGATGGGCCAGGGTCAGCTGAATTATGTCCCTATGCTGAAAGCCCTTGAGGCGCGCGCGATCCCGTGCAGCCTGGAAATTCCGTTACGAATGCACCGTCAGCGTGACAGTTATCCGGTGCGTGCCGGTGCGCCCGTCGATCCGGCACGCAGCCTTGACGTTCTGATTCAGTCCCGGGAGGCTCTGGAAAGAATGACAGGTTACAGCGTGAGTTAAAGAAATAGACAACGACGCTCATCACGACATTCAGATAATAACGTGATGAATGACATGTTGAGCGTTATTTGTCTGTTCGTTACAGCGTGAATATTTATTTTCCCTGCAAACTTATTTTGACCGGGAAACAGATTTCTATTGCCATGAAAAATATCAAAAAAAACCTGAAGCGTATTTTTCATGTTATGTGATTAAGCTCTCATATAGTTATTTGTCATTATGCTGTTATATAATTAACAAAAGAACATACATAGTTCTTTTGTTCACTAAAACAAAAAAACAAGTAACATCAATAGAGTACTTAAGCTTCATTGGTTAATTGCGTTTATTTCTAATAACGTTCCCTATTAAACTGAAGGTTAATTATGTCTCACTCTACAATTACGCCACCATCAAACGCACAGAAACCAACGAATTTCCGCTGGGTTATCTTTGCAACGATGTTCTTCTTATTAGCGGTTAACCTCATGGACCGTATTACACTGTCTATCGGGATGCCGTATATCAAAGAAGAATTTAATCTTTCACCCACCACACAGGGGTTGATTCTCAGCAGTTTCTTCTGGTCTTACGCATTATTACAGGTTCCCGGCGGCTGGTTGCTCGATCGCTTCGGACCACGAAAAGTGATCACCGGCGCACTGTTCGGCTGGGGATTCTTCCAGGCGATTATCGGTCTTGCCAGCGGCGGGATCAGCCTGATCCTGGCTCGTATCGGCCTGGGTGTCATGGAAGCGCCGGTTTCACCAAGCGGTGCAAAACTGAGCTCAACCTGGCTGACCCAGTCTGAAAGAGGCCGCGGCGCGGTCATCATGGACTCCGGCAGCCCGCTCGGCGTCGCCCTCGGCGGCATCATCGTTGCGCACCTGATTGTCATGTTCGACTCCTGGCGCGTGACCTTCGTGATCGTCGGTTTGTTCACCATGTTATTAGGCTTCCTGGCCTGGAAAGTCCTGCGTGACCGCCCGTCTGAACACCCGAGCGTGGATCAGAGAGAGGTCGAGTATATCGCTGCAGGGAATGCGGTCAGCGCCTCGGGTACTGACGATACCGCACCGACCAAAGGGCTCGGTATCAGCTGGTTCACCATGATTGCCATCATGGTCGGCCGTGCCTCCTGGGGTATGGTCTACTGGGGACTGCTCACCTGGGGCCCGAGCTATCTGGCGCAGGCGCAACACCTTGAACTGGCGGCCATCGGTAACTCCACGTTCCTGATCTTCATCATGGGGACGCTCGGTTGCCTGTTCAGCGGTTTCTTCGTGGATTTCCTGGTGAAAAGAGGCATCACCCATAACGTGGCGCTGAAAACACTGCTGTCACTTTCCGGGATTGTCGGGCTGGGGTCACTGTACGCGCTGGCGACAATCACCGACCCAACCATCGCCGTTGGTCTGCTGGCGGTTGCCGCCTTCTTTATGATGTTTGGCAGCCTGTACTGGAGTTTCCCGGCGATTCTGGCACCGAAAGATCGTGTCGGTATGGTGGGTGGATTAATGAACATGGCGAACAGCTGCGCAGGGATCCTGGTTCCGATTCTGGTCGGTGTCATCCTGCAGGCCACCGGCAGCTATGAAAGCGTGCTGGTCTACTTCGCCGTCTGTGCCGGTTTCTATACCGTCGGCACGCTGTGCATCAACTTCAACAAATTGCCAGTAAAAAACAGTCAGTTATCGTTCCAGAAATAATAAAGAGGATGTCGAGATGTCTGCTGTGATATTACGCGTTGATAAAGTCCCGGATAGCTTAGCGGAACAATTAGCGCGGGATTACACGCTGTACGAATATAACAAACTGTCTGCGGAACAATTAAGCGCCATTGCCGGGGAAATTGAGGTGATTCTGGCCAGCGGGGAATCGAAGGTGGAAGCCTCGCTGATTGAGCAATTACCGGCTTTAAAATTGATTGCTGTATTTGGTGTCGGTTATGACGGCGTGGATATCCACGCCGCTTTCCGCCGAAATATTCAGGTCACCAATACACCTGACGTTTTAACCGACGATGTTGCGGATCTCGGCATTGCTTTAATGCTGAACGTCTCGCGGCAGATCATCGGCGCACAGCGGTTTATCGAGCGGGGAGACTGGCCGTTCGGCGCTTACCCGCCATCAACGAAAGTCAGTGGCAGTCGCCTGGGCATTGTTGGCTACGGGCGCATCGGGCGGGCGGTGGCGCAGAGGGCGAAGGGTTTCGCCATGCGCATCGGCTGTTTTGACCGCTATCCGGTCGAAAGCGAAGACGTCGTTTTTTACCCCACGCTGGTGGAGCTGGCGAAAAACAGCGACGTATTAATGGTCTGCGCCAGCGCAGGCAAGGAGAGTGCAAAACTGATTAGCCGCGATGTCCTGGCGGCACTGGGCAGTAACGGCATTTTAATCAACATCGCCCGTGGAAGCGTGGTGGATGAAGACGCGCTGGTCGATGCGATCACCACCGGTACGCTTGGCGGCGCAGGCATTGACGTGTTTGCTAACGAACCGCATGTGCCGCGCGAATTGCTGAATCGCGATAACGTCGTCGTCACACCGCATACCGGCAGCGCAACCCGCGCCACACGGGCCGCGATGGCAAAACTGGTGATAGATAACATTGCCGCGTTTAATGCCGGGAAGCCTCTGCTGACGCCGGTACCCCAACCGAAATAACCCCCTCATCCGTGCCTGTTTTTGCAGGCACGGATTTTTCCCTTTTACGCGTCCTGCATCGCCGTCTGTAAAAACGCCCGGCACTGTCTTTCGTTATCCCACAAATCATCCTGTTCCGTGGTACGCATTTCAACAGCAATGGAAATCGGGCCGAGTTCCTGCGGCAACGGCAGACTCAGCGCGGTACGGATAATCTCTGCGGCAATGCGTGGCGTCAGAAAACCCGGTTCGCCGAATTTCATGTGGTAGTCGCCATAACCTTCCGCTTTTGGATCGAGAATGGCGTTGGCGAGATGCAGTTGAGAAATTAACGGTGCGGCGAGCCGCAACGATTCCGTCAGATCTTCCTCGTTCAGCGCGACATGGGCGCTGTCCCAGGCAAGGTACAGTTTCGGGCAATCTTTACGCAGCTGCGTCATCCACGCCACCGTTTCGTCCGTCGGGCCAATCAGCTGGCATTTGTGAGCGAAACGATCGAGCGGCTCCACCTGCATCAACATCGTCGGGTACTGCTTAATCTCTTCGCCGATTCTAACCAGCGCCTCGCCAAATCCTTTTTTCGCCTCTTCCCGACGCGCGTCGCCAGGATCACTGCCGCTCACCAGCGACAGTTTTGTGGTGCCGCACGCCGCCGCCAGATGCACCAGCTCACAGGCGCGCCGGATGGATTTCTCCCGCAGCGCGCTGTCCAGGCTGCTGAGATTCAGGTTGTCTCTGAGTAATTCAAAGGTCAGCCATTGAGTGACATGCAGATGGTATTGTTCCGCGATAGCGCGGATAGCCTTTGCAATGTCGGGTTGTTTAATAATGCCGGTCTCAAACCCCTGATAATAATCGGTGGCCGCTACCTGCCGGATGACCTGCAGGATAGCGTTTTCATCATCAGCCAGTGGGAAGAAAAGTTCGGCAATATGTGCGGATGGATACAATGTTGTTTTCATGGTGCGGTCACTGCCTCCTGGTGTAATCAGTTTGCATTTTTATGAGATTATATCGCACCATTGAACATATGATCACAATAAGAACACTAGAACATTTATAATTTTGATCACGATCGTATGTGTGATAAAACGCCCGGCACTCAAACGGTTATCGCCCTGTGGCGAGACACAAAAACCCGTGATCCTGTTCACATTTCTATAAGCATTACTTATCTGACACAACTCAAATTAACTTTTGCAAATTCCCCGCTTTTTTTCGGCTGCTGAAGCGTTTTCGCAGCAATTGACGTGGGGGTGTTTACGTGGCTTTATAAAAGACGGGGTCTTTTTGCCGGGCGTCCAGGTTCACGGGCGACAGGCATAACAAAATAAAATGAGATGGGGTGTCTGGGGTAACATGAACGAACAATATTCCGCTTTGCGTAGTAATGTCAGTATGCTCGGCAAATTACTGGGCGACACAATTAAAGATGCACTCGGTGAAAACATTCTTGATCGTGTCGAAACCATTCGTAAGCTGTCAAAATCGTCCCGCGCGGGTAATGAAGCTAACCGTCAGGAACTGCTCACTACGTTGCAAAATCTGTCGAACGACGAGCTGTTACCCGTCGCGCGCGCCTTCAGCCAGTTTCTGAATCTGGCCAATACCGCCGAGCAGTATCACAGCATTTCGCCGAAAGGCGAGGCCGCCAGCAATCCGGAAGTGATTGCCCGTACGCTGCGCAAGCTCAAAGACCAACCCGATCTCACCGAAGACACCATTAAAAAAGCCGTTGAGTCGCTGTCACTGGAACTGGTGCTCACCGCGCACCCGACCGAAATCACGCGTCGTACGCTGATCCATAAAATGGTCGAAGTGAACACCTGCCTGAAGCAGCTCGACAACAAAGATATCGCCGATTATGAACGCCACCAGCTGATGCGCCGTTTGCGCCAGTTGATTGCCCAGTCCTGGCACACCGATGAAATCCGTAAATACCGCCCGAGCCCGGTGGATGAAGCCAAATGGGGCTTTGCGGTGGTGGAAAATAGCCTGTGGGAAGGGGTGCCGAACTACCTGCGTGAGCTGAACGAACAGCTTGAAGAACACCTGAATTATCGCCTGCCGGTGGATTTCGTGCCGGTGCGCTTTACCTCCTGGATGGGCGGCGATCGCGACGGCAACCCGAACGTCACTGCCGATATCACCCGTCATGTGCTGCTGCTGAGCCGCTGGAAGGCTACCGACCTGTTCCTGAAAGACATTCAGTTGCTCATTTCCGAACTGTCGATGGTTGACTGTACCGACGAACTGCGCGCGCTGGTTGGCGAAGAAGGCGCGACCGAGCCTTACCGCTATCTGATGAAAAAAATGCGCAGCCAGTTGATGGCGACGCAGTCCTGGCTGGAAGCGCGCCTGAAGGGCGAGAAATTGCCGAAACCGGCCGGATTACTGACGCAAAACGAGCAACTTTGGGACCCGCTGTATGCCTGCTACCGGTCTCTGCAGGCCTGCGGCATGGGGATCATCGCCAACGGCGAATTGCTCGACACGCTGCGCCGCGTGAAGTGTTTTGGCGTACCGCTGGTGCGTATTGATATCCGTCAGGAAAGCACCCGCCACACCGAAGCGCTGGGCGAGCTGACCCGTTACCTTGGTATTGGCGACTACGAAAGCTGGTCAGAAGCTGACAAACAAGCGTTCCTGATCCGCGAACTGAATTCCAAACGTCCGCTGCTGCCTCGCCAGTGGGAGCCAAGCGACGACACCCGCGAAGTGCTGGAAACCTGCCAGGTAATTGCCGAAGCGCCACGCGGCTCCATCGCGGCATATGTTATCTCTATGGCGAAAACACCGTCTGACGTACTGGCGGTGCATCTGCTGTTGAAAGAAGCGGGGATCGGCTTTGCGCTGCCGGTTGCACCGCTGTTCGAAACCCTCGACGACCTGAACAACGCCAACGACGTGATGACCCAGTTGCTCAACATTGACTGGTATCGCGGCTTTATTCAGGGCAAACAGATGGTGATGATTGGCTATTCCGACTCCGCGAAAGATGCTGGCGTGATGGCCGCTTCCTGGGCGCAGTATCAGGCGCAGGACGCGTTAATCAAAACCTGTGAAAAAGCGGGCATTGAACTGACGCTGTTCCACGGTCGCGGCGGCTCGATTGGTCGTGGCGGCGCGCCAGCACATGCGGCGCTGCTCTCACAACCGCCGGGCAGCCTGAAAGGCGGTCTGCGCGTGACCGAGCAGGGTGAGATGATCCGCTTTAAATACGGTCTGCCGGAAGTCACCATCAGCAGCCTGTCGCTTTACACCGGCGCGATTCTGGAAGCCAACCTGCTGCCGCCGCCGGAACCGAAAGCGGAATGGCGCCACATCATGGACGAACTGTCTGACATCTCCTGCGAGATGTATCGCGGCTACGTGCGTGAAAACAAAGATTTCGTCCCCTACTTCCGTTCGGCAACGCCGGAACAGGAGCTGGGCAAACTGCCGCTCGGCTCGCGCCCGGCGAAACGTCGTCCGACCGGCGGTGTGGAATCCCTGCGCGCCATTCCGTGGATCTTCGCCTGGACGCAGAACCGCCTGATGCTGCCAGCCTGGCTTGGCGCGGGCGCCGCGTTGCAAAAAGTGGTTGAAGACGGCAAGCAGAGCGAACTGGAAACCATGTGCCGCGACTGGCCGTTCTTCTCGACCCGTCTCGGCATGCTGGAGATGGTTTTCTCCAAAGCGGACCTGTGGCTGGCAGAGTATTACGATCAACGTCTGGTGAAACCGGAGCTGTGGGGGCTGGGCACAGAGCTGCGTAAGCTGCTGGAAGCTGACATCAAAGTGGTGCTGGCCATCGCCAACGATGCGCACCTGATGGCTGATCTGCCGTGGATTGCCGAGTCCATCCAGTTACGTAACATCTACACTGACCCGCTGAACGTCCTGCAGGCAGAACTGTTGCACCGTTCACGCCTGAGCGAGGAGAAAGGCAATGCGCCGGATCCCCGCGTCGAACAGGCGCTGATGGTGACGATTGCCGGGGTCGCAGCGGGTATGCGTAACACCGGCTGATTGACGCTGTTTACTAAAAGGGCCACACCTTGTGTGGCCTTTTTTGATCGCAACAGGTAAGGTTTCCTCGTCGCAACAGGAAGGAGAACACTCATGAGCCACGATATCAGCTATCTCCTGACACGGATCATCAACAACCCTACGCTGCTGCGCCATGTCTTTTTTGCCAGTACCACTGGCGCAATTCCTGACGTTGCGTATCAGGTTCCTTTCCCTCGCCTTGAGCTGGTCATCGAAGGCCAGTTGCTGGATTCCGGCATCGTCGGGGAACAGGCGCTGATGAGCGAAAACGATGTGCTGTTTGTGCCCGCTGGTGGCTGGAATTTCCCGCAATGGCGCGAACCGGCCACCACGTTAAGCATCTTATTTGGCAAACAGCAGCTCGGTTTTAGTGTTCAGCACTGGGACGGCGCGATACTGCATAACCTGAATAAAGAGAACGTCGCCCGTCGCGGGCCGCGCGTGGGCTCCTTTTTACTGCAGGCGCTTAATGAAATGCTGATGCAGCCGCATGAGCAATCTACAGCCCGGCTAATCATTGCCAGCCTGCTGAGCCATTGCACCGATCTGCTGGGCAGCCAGATACAGACGGCGTCGCGCAGCCAGGCGCTGTTCGAAGCCATTCGCGAACATATCGACACCCACTACGCGTCGCCGCTCACCCGCGAGTCAGTCGCGCAGGCGTTTTATATCTCGCCCAATTATCTGTCGCACCTGTTTCAGAAAAGCGGCGTGATGGGGTTTAACGAGTATCTGAACCATACGCGTCTGGAACATGCCAGAGCGTTGCTGAAAGGCTATGACCTGAAAGTAAAAGAGGTGGCGCATGCCTGCGGCTTTGTCGACAGCAACTATTTCTGCCGCTTGTTCCGTAAAAATACCGAACGGTCACCGTCTGAGTATCGTCGCCAGTACCATAGTCAGTTGACGGAAAAGAAACCCACCGCGGAATGAGTTAACTGGCGGGAAGAGGAAAACGCGATTCACTGGATTTTTGTACGCTTGCGGGTTAAACCCGCCAGACTTTGATTCTCTCACCTCTCTGTTCATCATGGCTTTCCATGAATTGTGATCCACATCTCATTTCCCTTTGGATATTACATTTGTCCAGCGCATGGCAGATTTGTCAGATAGCGGGAGAACGCCCGCCGTCCTATCCTGTCTGCATCACTATTGAAGGGGAAATATCATGGAACTCTATCTCGATACCGCGAACGTCGCCGAAGTTGAACGCCTTGCCCGTATTTATCCGCTGGCCGGGGTTACCACTAACCCGAGCATTGTTGCCGCCGGTAAAGTGCCAGTGTGGGAACTGCTGCCCCGGCTGCAAAACGCGGTCGGCGAAAAGGGAACATTGTTTGCCCAGACCATGAGTCGTGACGCCGCAGGCATGGTCGCCGAAGCCAAACGACTGAATAATGCGCTGCCGGGCATCATCGTAAAAATTCCGGTGACTGCGGAAGGGCTGGCGGCGATCAAACAGCTGAAAAGCGAAGGTATCCCGACGCTCGGCACGGCGGTGTATAGCGCTGCTCAGGGGCTGCTGGCTGCGCTGGCGGGGGCAAAATATGTCGCGCCTTACGTCAACCGCGTGGATGCGCAGGGCGGCAGTGGTATTCAGATGGTGCAGGAACTGCAGACACTGCTGGCGCTTCATGCTCCGCAAAGCAAAGTGCTGGCCGCCAGTTTCAAAACGCCACGCCAGGCGCTCGACTGTTTACTCGCTGGCTGCGAAGCAATCACCCTCCCCTTAGATGTAGCGCAACAAATGCTCGGCACGCCTGCGGTAGAGTCGGCTATTGAGAAATTTGAGCAGGACTGGAAAAACGCATTTGGCAATCTCAACCTTTAAGGAGTGAGTATGGACAGAATCATTCAGTCACCTGGCAGATATGTTCAGGGCGCAGATGTTCTGACCCGCCTTGGTGATTATCTCAAACCGATGGCAGATCGTTGGCTGGTCGTGGGCGATAAGTTCGTTCTGGGCTTTGCCGAAGCCACGCTGCGAAAAAGCCTGGAAGATGCCGCATTAAGCTGTGAAATTGCGCCCTTTGGCGGCGAATGTTCGCAAAACGAAATTGATCGTCTGCGGGACATCGCCAGCCGTGCAGAGTGCAGCGCGGTATTAGGCATTGGCGGAGGTAAAACGCTGGATACCGCTAAAGCGCTGGCCCATTTCATGGGGCTTCCCGTGGCGATTGCGCCAACCATCGCCTCCACAGACGCCCCGTGCAGCGCGTTGTCGGTGATCTACACCGATGCCGGTGAGTTCGATCGTTACCTGATGCTGCCGCACAACCCGAACCTGGTGATTGTCGATACTAAAATTGTGGCTGGCGCCCCTTCACGCCTGCTGGCATCCGGTATCGGCGATGCACTGTCGACCTGGTTTGAAGCACGCGCCTGCGCCCGCAGCGGCGCGACAACCATGGCTGGCGGCAAGTGCACCCAGGCGTCGCTGGCGCTTGCTGAACTGTGCTACAACACCCTGATCGAAGAAGCCGAAAAAGCGATGCTGGCGGCGGAAAAACATGTCGTCACTACCGCGCTGGAACGCATCATCGAAGCGAATACCTACCTCAGCGGTGTTGGCTTCGAGAGCGGTGGACTGGCCGCGGCGCACGCCATTCACAACGGTCTGACGGCCATTCCGGACGCTCACCATTACTATCACGGTGAAAAAGTCGCGTTTGGGACGCTGACACAACTGGTGCTGGAAAACGCGCCGCAGGAGGAACTGGAGACCGTCGCCGCGCTTTGTTATGCCGTCGGGTTGCCGATCACTCTCGCAGGGCTGGATATTGAAGACGATATTCCAACCAAAATGCGCATTGTGGCGGAAGCGGCCTGCGCGGAAGGCGAAACCATCCACAACATGCCGGGAGACGTAACGGCCGATCAGGTCTATGCGGCGCTGCTGGTTGCCGACCAGTTCGGTCAGCAATGTCTGCATAACTGGGAATGATGTTGTGACGATGTACGTGCTTGCGCAGCAGGCACGTACATTTCTGATCAGACGTTCGGGCGAACGCCCAGCGTGTGGCAGATTGCGTAGCTCATTTCGGCGCGGTTCAGCGTGTAGAAGTGGAAATCCTTAACCCCTTCACGGCTGAGGATCTTCACCATGTCCATAGCGATGTTAGCGCCCACCAGCTTGCGGGTTTCCGCGTCATCGTCCAGCCCTTCAAACATCGCATCCATCCACTTCGGTACGCGAACGTTGGTCATGGTGGCGAACTTCGTCAGCTGTTTATAGTTACTGACCGGCAGGATCCCCGGAACGATTTCCACATCGATACCGGTCGCCACGCAGCGATCGCGAAAACGCAGATAGCTTTCAACATCAAAGAAAAACTGGGTGATCGCGCGGTTAGCGCCCGCGTCGATTTTGCGCTTCAGGTTGATGAGATCCGCCTGCGCGCTTTTCGCTTCCGGGTGAACTTCCGGGTAGGCGGCAACGGAAATATCGAAATCTCCCACCTCTTTCAGCAGAGCGACCAGATCGGACGCATACATATCCGGCTTGCCGCCACCTGGCGGTAAATCACCACGTAACGCCACAATATGGCGAATGCCGTTGTTCCAGTAATCCCGCGCGATGGTGCGCAGTTCGTCGCGCGTGGCGTCGATACAGGTCAGATGCGGCGCCGCCTCAAGCCCGGTGCGCTCTTTGATGCCTTTAATGATGCTGTGCGTACGATCGCGTTCACCGGAGTTCGCGCCATAGGTTACGGAAACAAACTTCGGCTTCAGGCTGCTCAGGCGATCAATTGAGGCCCACAGGGTTTGCTCCATTTCACTGGTGCGCGGCGGAAAGAATTCAAACGAAACGTTAATCTGGCCATGGAGTTCTGCCAGACTCTGATTCAGGGCTTCCCGCTGGTTGGCGTGAAAAAAGCTCATACCTTACCTCATCAATCTTATGTCGTTGTCTGTTGTGTTTCGAACTTCTATACGTTTAGACGTCCAGATGTAAAAATGACGGAAAAGCCGGGTGCCGTCAACAGAAATATCACGATGAAGGCTGAGGAAATTTCAGGCAAGTTGAAAAAAGTTCATGATGCCCTCTCTGATGAGAGGGCATGCGGAGGGAGAATTACAGCAGTTGCGCCAGACGGTTGATATCCGACTGGATAGCGCCTGCGGTGACGTCACGCCCGGCGCCCGGGCCGCGGATCACCAGCGGGTTATCGCGGTACCAGCGGCTTTCGATGGCGAAGACGTTATCGCATGGCAGCAGTGCGGCCAGCGGGTGTTCCGCGCGAACCGCTTCGACACCGACACGCGCTTTGCCGTTGGCGTCGAAACGCGCGACATAACGCAGCACCAGCCCCAGCTCCTGCGCGGCTTCCAGACGCTGCAGCATCTGCTCGTTAAGTTCGTCACCGTTCTCAAAGAAGTGATCGATAGATCCCTCTTCGCAATGCAACGGCACCAGCGACTCAACGCGAACCTGATCCGGTTCGATGTCATAGCCCGCTTCACGCGCCAGGATCACCAGTTTGCGCATCACATCCGTCCCGGAAAGGTCAACGCGCGGATCCGGCTCGGTCAGCCCCTGCTGCCAGGCCTGATCGACCAGGTCGGTAAACGGCACGGTGCCATCGAATTGCAGGAACAGCCATGACAGCGTGCCGGAGAAAATACCACTGAGCGACAGGATCACGTCGCCGCTTTCCCGCAAATCACGCACGGTATGGTTCACCGGTAAGCCCGCGCCGACGGTCGCGTTATACAGCCAGTGACGACCGGTTTTTTCAAACGCGTCGTGGATCTGGCGGTATTTATTGCTGGAACTGGCGCCCGCCAGTTTATTGGCGCTGATGACGTGGAAACCGTGGCTGGCGAAATCGAGGTACTGATCAGCCAGTTGTTCGCTGGCGGTAACGTCCAGCACCACCAGATCATCATACGGATGCGCGCGCATCCACAGGAACAGGGACTCTTCGTCCTGTTCGATCGCTTCGTCGTTGAAGAAAGCCAGCGCCCGGCTGGCGTCCAGCCCGTCGTAATTCAGCAGGCTGCGGCGGCTGTCCACCACGCCGGCGAGGATAAATTCAAACCCGGTACGGGCCGAGAGCGTGCTCTGCTCGCGGGCAAACAATTCCAGCCAGCGGGAGCCGATATTGCCTTTGCCGAACAGCACCAGGCCAATGCGCTTCTCGGCGCGGAACAGCGACTGGTGCAGCCCCTGGATCAGGCTTTCCGTCGGGCCGGTACGCAGCAGCGCGACGAGGCTGATCCCCTCTTCCGATTGCCAGGTGAACTCCACCGGCTGGCCCTTCAGTTGCTGCCAGAAACGGTGGCAGTGCAGCGGGTTACGGGTGACGCCTGCGCCAACCATCGCCACCAGCGCCAGCCCCTGACGCAAACGCAGCTCGCCCGGCAGCCCGGCTTCATCAAGCAGTTTCAGGGCGCTGTCGACCACTTCTGAGGTGTAGCAAAACTGCAGCAACTGGCGATCGGCATGAACGCCCACCGCCAGCGGGCGCATCTGCGCCCGTTTGAGAATGACATCAATATCTTTATGCGCCTGTCTGAAATCCTGGCTGGCGGGCACATGGAATTCAATCAGGCAAACATCGTCATGGCTGGTGACAATGCGCGCACCAGTACCCGATGCCAGAACGCGTTCGATACGCGTCGAGCCCTGATCCGGCGTGTAGCTGCAGCGCAGTTGCAGATCAATATCACTGCCGGAAACCGGCTGGAGGGTACGCGCATGCAGCACCGGCGCCGCCAGACGCGCCAGTTCGCTGGCTTCGTCCAGACGCAGCAGCGGCAGCAGACAGGCATCTTTCACTTTACGCGGGTCGGCGCTGTACACCCCGGCGACGTCACTCCAGATGGTGACACGGGAAACGCCCGCCAGCGCGCCAACCTGAGTGGCGGAATAGTCGGAACCGTTACGGCCCAGCAGCACCGTTTCCCCCGCGTTGTTGCGCGAGATAAAGCCCGTCACTACCAGACGTTTATTCGGATGTTGCGCCAGAAGTTGTTGCAGCAACGGGTAAGAGAGGCCTTCATCCACCTGCGGCTGGGCGGCGCGTTCGGCGCGCAGGAATTCGCGCGCATCCAGCCAGACGGCGTCCAGCCCCTGCTCCCGCAGAACGGCGGACATCAGACGCGCAGACCACACTTCGCCGTGGCCAACCACTTCCGCGTACACCGCGTCGGTCACGCCGCTGTCGAGCAGTGCCGCCAGACGCTCGAGATCGTGAATAAACTCGCTGATCATGCCATCAGCAATCGCGGCGGGGAGCAGACCGCTAATTAGCTCGGTCTGATAACGACGCAACGCCTGCTGAACCTGATGCGCAGAGAGCCGATCGGTCTGGCTTAATTTCAGCCAGCTGATCAGCTGGTTGGTGGTGCTGCCCGCAGCGGAGACAACCATCATATCGCCCGGCATCGAATATTCCGTCATGATGCCCGCGACACGCAGGTAACACTTCACATCCGCCAGACTACTACCACCAAACTTGTGCAGCTGACGACCCTTCGCCCCTGCCTGCGCAATCACACTCATGTTTACCCCTCTGCTGCGATCCGGAAGCCATTTTCCAGATCGGCAATTAAATCTTCACCGTCTTCAATACCCGTAGAGATACGTAGCAACGTCTCAGAGATGCCCGCGGCAGCGCGCGCTTCCGGCGCCATGCCCGCATGCGTCATGGTCGCGGCATGGGAGATCAGGCTCTCGACGCCGCCCAGCGATTCCGCCAGCGTAAACAGCGACAGACCACTCAGGAAACGGCGCAGCGTTTGCTCATCGCCATCCAGTTCAAAACTCAGCATCGCGCCAAAACCTTTCTGCTGACGCGCCGCAATCTCATGCCCCTGGTTTTCCGGCAGAGACGGATGATACAGCTTTTTCACCAGTGGTTGCTGTTTCAAATAATCGACAATCGCCTGCGCGTTGCGCTGAGCGACTTCCATACGCGGTGACAACGTGCGTAACCCGCGTAATAACAGATAGCTATCAAACGCGCCGCCGGTGACGCCAATATTATTGGCCCACCAGGCCAGCTCCGTCACGACGTCCGGATCTTTCGCAATCACCACGCCCGCAACGACATCGGAATGACCGTTCAGGTATTTCGTGCAGGAATGCAGAACCAGATCAGCGCCCAGCGCCAGCGGATTCTGTAACGCCGGGCTTAAGAAGGTGTTATCCACCACGCTAATCGCCCCGGCTTCACGCGAAAGACGACAGATTTTCTCAATATCGACGACGCGCAACAATGGGTTACTTGGACTTTCTACCAGCACAAGCTTCGGTTTTTCTGCCAGTGCCGCTTTCAGCGCCGCGTCATTCCCCTGATCGACAAATAAAACGCGGTAGCATCCGCGCTTCGCCAGGCTGTCAAACAGACGATAGCTGCCGCCGTAGCAGTCGTGCGGCGCGACCAGCAGATCGCCAGGATTAAGATAAACAGTGGTCACCAGATGGATAGCCGACATGCCGGTGTTGGTCAGTACCGCGCCCGCGCCGCCTTCCAGCTCCGCCAGCGCACGCTGGACGACATCACGCGTCGGGTTACCGCGGCGCGAGTAGTCATGCGCGCGGGGTTCATTAAAACCGGTGAAATTGTAGGTGCTGGAGAGATGAATCGGCGGGACAACGCAACCGTACTGTTCGTCGTCATTTAACCCGCTACGCACTGCGATAGTGGCCTGTTTACGCGTCATGTCTGGGCTTCCTGGCTTAATCGATGAAGGTCAGGGCACAGAGTAACCACTGCCACATTGGACGTCAATACATCTGGACATCTAAATGTCTTTGCGTATAGATTGAGCAAACGACAAATAGCCGTTAAAATTATATGCATTAGCGCACATCTGTGGAGGCTTTCCTCGTGTCACGGTTCCGCCTCTACGGTAAAATACGCACGTTTATGGTCTGAGCGACAGCTTCTGGCCTTTTATTAATGACTGACAGGATTAAGGTATCTCATGGCTGAATGGAGCGGCGAATATATCAGCCCATACGCTGAGCACGGTAAGAAGAGTGAGCAAGTAAAAAAAATTACGGTTTCCATTCCTCTGAAGGTGTTAAAAATCCTCACCGATGAACGTACCCGTCGTCAGGTGAATAATCTGCGTCACGCCACCAATAGCGAACTGCTGTGTGAAGCGTTTTTGCATGCGTTCACCGGTCAACCGCTACCTGATGATGCTGACCTGCGTAAAGAACGTAGCGATGAAATCCCGGAAGAAGCGAAAGTGATCATGCGCGAGCTGGGAATCGACCCGGAGACGTGGGAATACTGACGTCCTGATGGCGGTTCATGGATACCGGACCGCCTTGCTCGTTGACAGGGAAAACCACATGCATAAATACCTGCTGGCCCTCGGCCTGGTTGTCTGCTACCCCGCACTGGCGTACGAGCCGCAAACGGGTGACATTATTTTTCAGATCTCCCGCTCCTCGCAGAGTAAAGCTATCCAGCTGGCGACCCACTCTGACTACAGCCACACGGGCATGATTGTTATCCGCAATAAAAAAGCTTACGTGTTTGAAGCGACTGGCCCGGTGGTCTATACCCCGCTGCAAAAATTTATCGCCCGCGGCGAAGACGGTAAATATGTGATTCGTCGCGTCAGAGGCGGACTCTCACCAGAGCAGCAAAAGAAGCTGGCGCAAACGGCCAGGGGTTATCTCGGTAAGCCCTATGACCTGGCATTTGCCTGGTCTGACGATCGCCAGTATTGCTCCGAAGTCGTGTGGAAAGTCTATTTTCATGCGCTGGATATGCAGCCGGGTAAGCTGCAAAAGATGAAAGATTTCGATCTGAGTTCGCCGGTGGTCCGGGCCAAAATCAAAGAGCGCTACGGTAATAAGATCCCGATGAATGAAACGGTGATTTCACCCCAGGCGCTTTTTGATGCGCCGCAACTGGAAACTGTCGCCAGAGAATGGCCGCTGTTTTCGTGGTGATCGTCAGCCAGTGCCCGGCAGCGCAACGCCACCGGGCAAACATCATCAGTTAGCTTTGTAGCGCCTTCTGCCGGTTAAGGTAACCAATCGTATTGTTACCCCACAGCTTCTCGTAAGGCATACCTGCCAGCATCTCTACCGTCTGACGTGCCTGCGGGGTGATATCCTCCGGTGTCAGGCGACCAGCAGCCCGCATTTTCAGGGTTTCTTCACGCAGTACGCTGTGCGTTTTGAGGTTCAGGCGGAACTTCAGGGAGATCAAAAAGCCAATCAGCAATACACAAACCGTACCCACGCTCAGGATCATCAGGATGGTATGACTCACGCCGGGAACCTGCGTAGGCTGGCCGGATACAAAGCCGGAAAGTTGCATAACGATACCCACCAGCATCACCGCACCTGCCTGCGAGGCTTTACGCGTCAGCGTCATAATCCCGGCGAAAATCCCTTCGCGACGCTGACCGGTGACCACTTCATCGACATCGGCAATGTAGGTGTAAATATTCCACGGAATATAGTTGATACCACCACGACCCAGCCCGGCAATGGCAGAGATAAGCAACAGCAGCGAGTGGTTGTCGCTCATCCCGCTATAGTAAAGCCCGGCATAAGACAGCGCACTCAGGCCAAACAGGGTAACCACAACCCGGTATGAAGGTGCCTGTCCAAAGCGGATGCACAGCGGGATCATCGCCATCACCGCAATAAATTGCAGGATTGCCATGGTTCCCATCAGGTCTGAAGCCAGCGTCGGACTTTGCATCAACACAAACACGACGTAGTAGGTGAAAACGGCGTTAAAGACATCCTGTGCGATATAGCCGCCCAGGTACATTCCAAGGTGTTGGCGGAAAATACGGATGCGGAACGTTGAACTCAGTTCGATGATCAATCGATGCAGGCTTTGACCGAGCGTCAGCTTTTGGGCCTGAGCCGCAAGCTCTTCTTCAGTGCGATCACGTTCCCAGGTAAAGCACCACACCAGCGTCAGCACGATGGCGCACATAATGGAGAAGACCAGGCTGGCGTAGAAGAAGGAGATCGCGTTGTCTTTACCGAAGTGGTTCAGCAATACGCCCGGCAGAAATGCCGCGAGGATCGCCGAAAGCTGCGCCATACCGATACGCGCGCCGGAAAATTTCGTTTTCTGTTTGAAATCATCGGTCATCTCCGGCACCAGTGTTTCATAAGGCACCAGAATCATCGTGTAGACCACATCAAACAGCAGATAAGTCACCAGATAATACCAGTACCCCATATCGCCCATCCACATCAGGCTGTACGAAAAAACACAGGGGATACCCAGTAAAATAAAGAACTTGCGGCGTCCGAAACGCTTTCCTAACCACGTATTGCCAAAGTTATCGGTAAGATATCCCATCAGCGGGCTTACCACGGCATCCAGTATTCTCGCCATGGCAAAAATAAAGGTCGCCTCAATGGGCGTTAATCCACAAAACGTGGTGTAGAAATAAAGTAACCATGCTGCGGTGAGCGCTGTCGTCCCTGCGCCCAGACAATCCCCGGAACCATAGGCCAGGTAATTTGCAATACCAATTTTGCGCTTATTCATTTTTCTTTCCTGCAATATATGCAATGGAAATAGATACGGCAAAGTAAGGATACGATGCCGTAACTTACTCGTTATTTAATGACATTACTGATCAGAAGTTATAACCGAGGCCTACGCGATAACGGGTTTGTCGATCGGATGTCGTGGTGGTGTTATAACCTGAAGAGACGTTACCAATTTCCACGAACGGAACCCAGGAACCAAATTTCCTGGCGACGCGGAAGTTATATTCGTAATCTTCTTTTTTGTTGTTATATAAATCTTCGCTATCGGCAATTTTATAAATACCGTTCAGCTCAAACATCCAGTCAGCGATGTTATAGCCGATCCAGGCTTCAGGACGGTACACCATACGGTCGTCCTTGCCATCGGCGTTCCTGCGCGCATACTCCTGGCGATAGCGGAAGGCGGTCCACCAGCTATCGTTAATGTTGTACTGTACGCGGATATAAGGCTTATAGATCGTGATGTTATCGCCTGTTTCAACCGCAACGCCAGGCTGCCAGACCAGATCCTGCCAGGTGAACTGGTAACTCGCCGTATACTCGTTGCCATTACTTTCCATATTATTCCAGGCACTATTAGACTGTGCATCATCGGAACGAGAAATGGCTTCGACAGCAACACCGAATCCTGTTGCAAAACGATGGGACATATAAACACGGTCATAGTTACGGCCGTCATCGTAATATTCATGGCGGTAATCAACATAACCTGCATGTGCGGCGCAGGATAATAACGGAATAAGTAATAAAGCATATTTTAAGTTCATGACAAACCCTCTCAAAATTGAGATCCCAGCAATAGAATAAACCTGTCATTTACACCGAAGTGAAAATCACAAAGTCAGATAATAGTAATGAGTAGCAGCATGAACTTTATGGCAGTGCCAGCAAAAAAACCTTTTGAATTTTGCCATAAAATAGAATTGATGGCAGAAAACGAAAGGTTATAAAGACGGAGATCAATAATAAAAACAATTTATCATAAAATGAGAAACATCATTTCAATTGATAAAAATGAACGGTTTTATAACAGTTTCACTACAAAAACAGGAAAGGGCCGGGGCAGGAGGAAAAGCGGAGACAAAAAAAGCGCCTGGCGGCGCTTTTTTCTGGGAGCAAAACTTATTTGCTGCCCGGGATGCTGAAACGCTTGTTGAAGCGGTCAACACGACCACCGGTCGCAACGTCACGCTGCTTACCAGTGTAGAACGGGTGGCATTTGCTGCACACGTCCAGGTTCAGATCGTGACCCACGGTAGAATGGGTTTTGATCACATTACCGCAAGAACAAGTTGCAGTAATTTCTACATAATTCGGGTGAATACCTTTTTTCATGGGAAACCTCAGTTAAGGCCGCGTCGCTCTTCCAGCCCTAACGCCGGACACCACGCGATGTTAATAATATAGGTAGTTTAACGCGACTATTTCGCATTAAAGGCGGCGAATCATACAGAATTTAAGCAACGTATGCAAACTGATCCGCACGTCCCCATCGTGTAATGTGTATACTAACGCGCCACTTTTCAAGTCAGGAAGATTCAATGCTCGTTGCTCACGTTGCCTTGCCCGTTCCGCTGCCCCGCACCTTTGACTATCTGCTGCCTGACGGCATGGATGCCAAAGCCGGGTGCCGCGTACGCGTGCCGTTTGGCAAACAGGAGCGGATCGGCATCGTGGTCTCGGTGAGCGAAAAAAGCGAGCTGCCGCTTGCTGAACTGAAAAACGTGATTGACGTGCTGGATGGCGAATCGGTCTTTACCGCTACCGTCTGGCGAATGCTGTTGTGGGCCGCGGACTATTATCATCATCCTGTTGGCGACGTGCTTTTCCACGCGTTACCTATCCTGCTGCGCCAGGGCAAACCGGCCAGTCATGCGCCGCTGTGGTACTGGTTCGCCACGGAACAGGGTCAGGCTGTCGACATTCATAGCCTGAAGCGTTCGCCGAAACAACAGCAGGCACTGGCCGCGCTTCGCCAGGGGAAAATCTGGCGCCATCAGATTGCGGATCTGGATTTTACTGACGCCACGCTGCAAACGCTGAGAACCAAAGGGTTGTGCGAACTGGCGAGCGAAACGCCGCCGCTGGCCGACTGGCACAGCGACTACGCGGTGTCGGGCGAGCGCCTGCGGCTCAATACAGAGCAGGCCACCGCCGTTGGCGCCATCCATAGCGCGGCGGATCGCTTTTCCGCCTGGCTGCTGGCGGGCGTCACCGGCTCCGGCAAAACTGAAGTCTATCTGAGCGTGCTGGAAAACGTGCTGGCGCAGGGGAAACAGGCGCTGGTGATGGTGCCAGAAATCGGCCTGACGCCGCAGACTATCGCCCGTTTTCGTCAGCGCTTTAACGCCCCCGTTGAAGTGCTGCATTCCGGCCTCAACGACAGCGAACGCTTATCCGCCTGGCTGAAAGCCAAAAACGGCGAAGCGGCGATCGTCATCGGCACGCGCTCTTCCTTATTTACGCCGTTCAAAAATCTCGGCGTCATCGTGATCGATGAAGAGCATGACAGCTCCTATAAACAGCAGGAAGGCTGGCGCTATCACGCCCGTGATCTGGCGGTCTACCGGGCGCACAGCGAGCAAATCCCGATCGTCCTCGGTTCGGCGACGCCCGCGCTGGAGACCCTGCACAACGTCCGCCAGCGCAAATACCATCAGCTAACACTGACGAAGCGCGCCGGGAACGCGCGTCCGGCGAATCAGCATGTGCTGGATCTCAAAGGCCAGCCGTTGCAAGCCGGGCTGTCGCCTGCGCTGATGAGCCGCATGCGACAGCATTTGCAGGCGAATAATCAGGTGATCCTGTTTTTGAATCGCCGTGGTTTTGCGCCCGCGCTGCTGTGCCACGACTGCGGCTGGATTGCCGAATGCCCACGCTGCGACAGCTATTACACGCTGCATCAGACGCAGCAACAGTTGCGCTGCCACCACTGCGACAGTCAGCGCCCGGTACCGCGTCAGTGTCCGTCGTGCGGCTCCACGCATCTGGTGCCGGTCGGGCTGGGGACGGAACAACTTGAGCAGGCGCTCGCCCCGCTGTTTCCGGATGTGCCGGTCTCGCGTATTGACCGCGACACCACCAGCCGCAAAGGCGCGCTGGAAAAATATCTGGAAGAGGTGCATCGCGGCGGCGCGCGTATTCTCATCGGCACGCAGATGCTGGCGAAAGGCCACCATTTCCCGGACGTCACGCTGGTGGCGCTGCTGGATGTCGATGGCGCGCTGTTCTCGGCCGATTTCCGCTCGGCGGAACGCTTTGCGCAACTGTATACCCAGGTCTCCGGCCGCGCCGGTCGCGCCGGGAAACAGGGGGAGGTGATCCTGCAAACCCATCACCCGGAACACCCGCTGCTGCAAACGCTGCTGCATCAGGGCTATGACGCCTTTGCCCAACAGGCGCTGGCCGAGCGTCAGACCATGCAGCTCCCGCCGTGGACCAGCCACGTACTGATCCGCGCGGAAGATCATAACAACCAGCTGGCGCCGCTGTTCCTGCAACAGTTGCGCAATCTGATTCAGGCAAGCCCACTGGCGGACGACAAACTGTGGGTACTTGGCCCGGTGCCTGCGCTGGCGCCGAAACGCGGCGGTCGCTGGCGCTGGCAAATTTTGCTGCAACACCCTTCCCGCATCCGCCTGCAACATATCGTGAGCGGCACGCTGGCGCTCATCAATACGCTGCCTGAATCGCGCAAAGTGAAATGGGTGCTGGATGTTGATCCGATTGAAGGCTAAGGCGTTTCCCTGCGAGCCAGATCGAGAAATTCAAGATTCATCACATTTTTCATGAAAATTCTGTAACTCTCATGAGCCACTATCTGATAAAAATGTGAGCTGAAGTCAGAGACAGCGGATGTGTCTGCACCCGTCAGCGAGGAGAAACCAGGTGAAGCCTAAAAAAGAGGTCGTTGCTGCTACCATGAAGGACGTTGCCATCAAGGCCAACGTCTCAACGGCAACCGTGTCCCGTGCGTTAATGAATCCCGACAAAGTGTCGCAGGCAACCCGCAACCGGGTTGAGCAGGCGGCGCTGGAAGTCGGCTATTTACCGCAGTCACTCGGTCGCAACATGAAGCGCAACGAATCACGCACGATTCTGGTGATTGTCCCGGATATCTGCGATCCCTTTTTCAGCGAAACCATCCGCGGTATCGAAGTCACGGCGGCAAAACATGGCTATCTGGTGCTGATTGGCGACTGCGCGCATCAGAACCAGCAGGAAAAAACCTTCATCGATCTGATCATCACCAAACAAATTGATGGCATGCTGCTGCTCGGTTCACGACTGCCGTTCGACGCCAGCATTGAAGAGCAACGCAATTTGCCGCCGATGGTGATGGCCAACGAGTTCGCGCCTGAGCTGGAGCTGCCGACCGTTCACATCGACAACCTGACCGCCGCCTTCGACGCGGTTAATTATCTCCACGAGCTGGGGCATGAGCGGATTGGCTGTATTGCGGGTCCTGAAGAGATGCCGCTGTGCCATTACCGCCTGCAGGGTTACGTCCAGGCGCTGCGTCGTAACGGTATCACGATTGATCCGCACTACATTGCGCGCGGCAATTTCACCTATGAAGCGGGTGGTCAGGCGCTGGAACAATTACTGGCGCTGCCGAATCCGCCCACGGCGGTGTTCTGTCACAGCGATATCATGGCGCTGGGCGCGCTCTCCTATGCAAAACGACATGGGTTACAAATCCCCAATGATTTGTCCCTGATTGGCTTTGATAACATCTCTTTATCGGAGTTTTGCGACCCGCCGCTGACCACCGTCTCGCAACCGCGTTTTGATATCGGCCGCGAGGCGATGCTGCTGTTGCTGGATCAACTGCACGGGCAAAATGTCAGCAGCGGCTCGCGCTTACTTGACTGTGAACTGATCGTTCGCGGCACGACACGCAAAATAAATCCCTAAAGCAAACGGCTTTCGGACACGGTCATCTGGTCAAAGCCCCGCCGCTTAAGTAACATGGCGGGCTGAGAAACGAATAAATACAGCGAAACGATAGTGGCACAACGAGATTATGTACGCCGCGGCCAACCGGCTCCTTCGCGGCGCAAAAAGAGCACCTCAAGGAAAAAGCAGAGCAGCTTTTCTTCCGTTTCACCAGCAATGGTCGCCATCGCTGCGGCTGTGCTGGTGGCCTTTATCGGTGGCCTGTACTTTATTACCCACCACAAGAAAGAAGATGCCGATACGTTGCAGAACCGTCAGATGACGGGCAACGGTCTGCCGCCAAAACCCGAAGAACGCTGGCGTTATATTAAAGAGCTGGAAAGCCGTCAACCTGGCGTTCGCGCGCCGACGGAACCGTCTGCGGGCGGGGAAGTGAAAAATGCCGATCAATTAACGGACGAACAGCGCCAGTTGTTAGCGCAGATGCAGGCCGATATGCGTCAGCAGCCGACGCAGCTCACCGAAGTGCCGTGGAACGAGCAAACGCCTGAGCAGCGCCAGCAAACGCTGCAGCGTCAGCGTCTGGCTCAGCAACAGCAGCAGGCGCAACAGCAGCAGCAATGGACGCAAACGCAGCCTGTTCAGCAGCCCCGTACGCAACCCCGCGTCGCGGAGCAGCCGCGCACGGCGCAAACGACTCAGCCGCCGCGTCAGACGCAGCAGCCGAAACAAACCGCCTCCAGCCAGCAGCCTTATCAGGATCTGATCCAGACGCCTGCGCACACCACGGCGCAACAGCCGAAAACGCAACAGGCAGCGCCGGTCACCCGCGAGCCGGAAGCGCCGAAGGCGACGGCGGAGAAAAAAGACGAACGCCGCTGGATGGTGCAGTGCGGTTCATTTAAAGGTGTCGACCAGGCCGAAACCGTTCGCGCCCAACTCGCCTTTGAAGGCTTTGACTCCCGCATCACCACCAACAACGGCTGGAATCGCGTCGTTATCGGCCCGGTAAAAGGCAAAGATAACGCTGACAGCACCATCAACCGCCTGAAGCTGGCCGGTCACACAAACTGCATTCGTCTCGGCGCCGGGGGTTGAAACCCCCAAATTGCCCCCCATCTATAATTGCATTCTGCCCCGTACACTGTGCGGGGCGCGTATTCTGAATTGCAACCAAGGGGTCTGCTCGTGACAACAATAGTAAGTGTTCGCCGTAACGGTCATGTGGTTATCGCCGGTGATGGTCAGGCCACGCTGGGCAATACCGTCATGAAAGGCAACGTGAAAAAAGTCCGCCGTCTGTACAACGACAAAGTGATTGCTGGCTTCGCTGGTGGCACTGCAGACGCGTTCACGCTGTTCGAACTGTTTGAACGTAAGCTGGAAATGCACCAGGGCCATCTGGTGAAAGCGGCCGTTGAGCTGGCAAAAGACTGGCGCACGGACCGCATGTTGCGCAAGCTCGAAGCCCTGCTGGCTGTCGCGGACGAAAACGCCTCCCTGATCATCACCGGTAACGGTGACGTCGTGCAGCCTGAAAACGATCTGATCGCCATTGGCTCCGGCGGCCCTTATGCGCAGGCTGCGGCCCGCGCGCTGCTGGAAAACACCGAAATGGGCGCCCGCGACATCGCGGTCAAAGCGCTGGATATTGCAGGTGATATCTGCATCTATACCAACCATTTCCACACCATCGAAGAATTACCGTCTAAAGCGTAAGGATCTCCCATGTCTGAAATGACCCCACGCGAAATTGTCAGCGAACTGAACAAACACATTATCGGCCAGGACGCGGCGAAGCGCTCCGTGGCTATTGCCCTGCGTAACCGCTGGCGTCGTATGCAGCTGGATGAAGAGCTGCGCCATGAAGTGACGCCAAAAAATATTCTGATGATCGGCCCGACCGGTGTCGGTAAAACGGAAATCGCCCGTCGTCTGGCGAAACTGGCTAACGCGCCGTTTATCAAGGTCGAAGCCACCAAATTCACCGAAGTGGGTTATGTCGGGAAAGAAGTGGATTCCATCATCCGCGATCTGACTGATGCTGCCGTGAAAATGGTGCGCATGCAGTCGATCGAGAAAAACCGTTATCGCGCGGAAGAGCTGGCGGAAGAGCGCATTCTTGATGTGCTGATCCCACCGGCGAAAAACAACTGGGGCCAGAACGAAGCGGCGCAGGAGCCATCTGCCGCGCGTCAGGCATTCCGTAAAAAACTGCGCGAAGGCCAGTTGGACGACAAAGAAATCGAGATAAACCTGGCGGCAGCGCCGATGGGCGTTGAAATCATGGCGCCTCCGGGTATGGAAGAGATGACCAGCCAGTTGCAGTCCATGTTCCAGAACCTGGGCGGGCAGAAACAGAAACCGCGTAAGCTGAAAATCAAAGACGCGCTGAAGCTGCTGGTGGAAGAAGAAGCGGCGAAACTGGTGAACCCGGAAGAGCTGAAACAGGACGCCATCGATGCCGTTGAGCAGCACGGGATCGTGTTCATCGACGAAATCGACAAAATCTGTAAGCGCGGCGGCAACACCTCTGGCCCGGACGTTTCCCGCGAAGGCGTGCAGCGCGACCTGCTGCCGCTGGTGGAAGGCTGCACCGTCTCCACCAAACACGGTATGGTGAAAACCGACCACATTCTGTTTATCGCCTCGGGCGCATTCCAGGTGGCCAGCCCGTCTGACCTGATCCCTGAACTGCAGGGCCGTCTGCCGATTCGCGTTGAGTTGCAGGCGCTGACCACGGAAGATTTCGAGCGCATCCTGACCGAGCCAAACGCCTCCGTCACCGTGCAGTACAAAGCGCTGATGGCGACCGAAGGGGTCAACATCGACTTTACCGACGACGGCATCAAGCGCATTGCACAGGCCGCGTGGCAGGTTAACGAATCCACCGAGAACATCGGTGCGCGTCGTCTGCATACCGTGCTGGAGCGTCTGGTGGAGGAAATCTCCTTCGATGCCAGCGAACTGGGCGGCAAAACCATTACCATCGACGCAGATTATGTGAGCAAACATCT
This sequence comes from Trabulsiella odontotermitis, assembly GCF_001297775.1. GTDB lineage: Bacteria > Pseudomonadota > Gammaproteobacteria > Enterobacterales > Enterobacteriaceae > Trabulsiella > Trabulsiella odontotermitis. The sequence continues at coordinate 26,604 of NZ_LIFX01000015.1, forward strand.
GGATGCGTTGGTGGCAGATGAAGATCTGAGCCGTTTTATTCTATAATCGCGGTAAATGCATTTTCATCTTTGTTGATGGGGGCTTTCGCCCCCATTTTTTTGGCTGGAACTATGACTGAAATTAGCCGCACTCAGGCCTGGCTGGAAAGCCTTCGCCCTAAAACGTTGCCCCTCGCGTTTGCCGCGATTGTCGTCGGTACCGCGCTCGCCTGGTGGCAAGGATATTTCGATCCGCTGGTCGCTGTGCTGGCGTTGATCACCGCGGGTTTACTGCAAATCCTCTCCAACCTGGCAAACGACTACGGCGATGCCGTGAAGGGCAGCGATAAGCCTGACCGTCTCGGTCCGTTGCGTGGAATGCAGAAAGGGGTGATTACCCAGCAGCAGATGAAGCGGGCGCTGATAGTCACCGTGGTGCTGATTTGCCTCTCCGGTCTGGCGCTGCTGTTTGCCGCGTATCAGGGGATTGGCGACTTTATCGGCTTTCTGGTGCTGGGCGGCCTGTCAATCATCGCTGCCATCACCTATACCGTCGGCACGCGTCCGTACGGCTATATCGGGCTCGGCGACATTTCGGTGCTGATTTTCTTCGGCTGGCTGAGTGTGATGGGTAGCTGGTATTTGCAGGCGCACAACATCCACCCGGCGATTTTCCTGCCCGCCACCGCCTGTGGTCTGCTGGCGACGGCGGTGCTGAACATCAATAACCTGCGCGACATTACCAGCGACAGCGAAAACGGCAAGAACACGCTCGCCGTGCGCCTCGGCCCGGTTAACGCGCGCCGTTATCACGTCTGTCTGCTGGTGGGCGCCCCGCTCTGCCTCGCGCTGTTTAACCTGATTTCGCTGCACAGCCTCTGGGGCTGGCTGTTTATTCTCGCCGCGCCATTGCTGGTGAAACAGGCCCGTTACGTGATACGTGAACGCGATCCGGCAGCCATGCGTCCAATGCTCGAACAGACAGTGAAAGCCGCGCTGCTGACTAACCTGCTGTTTGTCATTGGGATTATCGGCAGCAGGCTGGCAGCGTAACTGACAAATATCAATTAACAATTGATGATTTTGCCAACAACGCACTTAGCGCGATATACTGAAAACTCTCGCAGCAACTGAACGTAAATCCTATGAAATACGATACTTCCGAGCTTTGTGACATCTATCAGGAAGATGTCAACGTCGTGGAACCGCTGTTCTCCAACTTTGGAGGACGTTCGTCGTTTGGTGGGCAGATCATCACGGTGAAATGTTTCGAGGATAACGGGTTGCTGTACGATATGCTCGAACAGAACGGCCGTGGCCGCATTCTGCTGGTCGATGGTGGCGGTTCTGTCCGTCGGGCATTACTCGATGCCGATCTGGCCCGTCTTGCCGTTCAGAATGAATGGGAAGGCATTGTCATCTATGGCGCGGTGCGTCAGGTGGATGACCTGGAAGAGATGGATCTGGGCATTCAGGCACTGGCGGCGATCCCGGTGGGTGCTGCGGGTGAAGGCACTGGCGAAAGCGACATTCGCGTTAATTTCGGCGGCGTGACCTTCTTCTCTGGCGATCATCTTTATGCCGACAACACCGGCATTATCCTGTCCGAAGATCCCCTCGATATCGAATAATGACCGACAAAAAAGCCTTCTCAATGAGAAGGCTTTTTTTATTCCGCCGACAGGCTCAGCCCATCAGTACAGTTTCTTCGCGCAGTCCAGCAGGTCAGTCTTGAACGGACGCTTCATGTTTTCGATGGCATCAATGATGTCGTGGTGAACCAGTTTTTCGTTCTGGATACCGACGCAGCGACCGCCGTAGCCCTGCTGCAGCAGTTCAATGGCATAAGCGCCCATGCGGGAGGCGAGAATACGGTCGTAAGGAACCGGGGAACCACCACGCTGGATGTGACCCAGAACGGTTGCACGGGTTTCACGGCCAGTTTCTTTCTCAATGAAGTGCGCCAGTTCGTCAACGTCGCAAACGTGCTCAGTGATCGCCACAATCGCGTGTTTCTTGCCTTTCGCAATGCCCGCTTTGATTTCAGCAACCAGATCGTTACGGTTGAATTCCACTTCCGGCACCACAACGAACTCACAGCCGCCAGCGATTGCTGCCGCCAGGGTCAGGTCGCCGCAGTAACGGCCCATCACTTCCACGATGGAGATACGCTGGTGAGAAGAAGAGGTGTCACGCAGGCGGTCAATCGCTTCAACCACGGTACCCAGTGCGGTGAAGAAACCGATGGTGTAGTCAGTGCCTTTAATGTCGTTGTCGATGGTGCCCGGCAGACCGATACACGGGAAGCCCATTTCGGTCAGGCGTTGCGCACCGAGATAAGAACCGTCACCGCCGATAACCACCAGCGCGTCGAGCCCGCGTTTTTTCATGTTTTCGATAGCCACAGCACGAATATTTTCATCGCGGAATTCCGGGAAACGCGCTGAACCGAGGAAGGTGCCGCCACGGTTGATCATATCGGAGACGCTGTAACGGTCGAGCTGAACCATACGATCTTCATACAAACCCTGATATCCGTCGTAGATACCAAAAATTTCCAGACCTTCTGACAAGGCTGCGCGCACAACGCCACGGATCGCCGCGTTCATGCCCGGAGCATCACCGCCACTTGTCAATACACCGATTTTTTTAATCATGACTACCTCTGAGAACTTAGGAATGCTAAAAATTAATTCTTTTGCCCGAAGCGCTCCCGGACCGGGGAGTGAACGACTCTATTTAGCAATAGTATATCAAGCTCTTCGTGCTGAATTGATTCAGGTCAGACCAAACGGCGGTAATTTATACAAAAAATGCCAGTCTGGCCCGCAAATATACAACCGGTTACGAAAGTTCAAACTGCCCCTGGTGACCCTGAGGTACCACTGAGCAGGGATCCTGGTGAATAATCACGTCAGACCCCGGAAAACGCTGTAAAATTGCCTGCTCTACCTGTTCAGCCACTAAATGCGCCTGAACCAATGGCAGGTTATCTTCCATTTCCAAATGAATCTGAATAAAGCGGGTCGGCCCTGACTGCCGCGTTCGAAGATCATGTGCGCCGCTGACGCCGGGCCAACTTGTCACGATACTGATTATTTCGCTACGTTCATCGTCCGGCAAAGCACGATCCAGCAGCGACTGCACCGCATCATAACCCATACGCAACGCGCTATATAAAATATAGATGCCAATGCCCAACGCAAACAAGGCATCGGCGCGATGCCAGCCGTGCCAGGCAAGTCCCAGCGCCACCAGAATCGCGCCGTTCATCATAACATCAGACTGATAATGTAGCATATCGGCACGCACGGCCTGGCTTTGCGTCTTTCGTACCACCCAGCGCTGAAACGTGACCAGCATCAGGGTGCTGATCAGCGCAATAATCGTCACAATCACCCCGATGCCCGGCTGATTCATCGGCTCTGGCTGCACCAGATGCTGAATACCGGTGAGGAACAAAAACAATGCCGATCCGGAAATAAACATGCTTTGCGCCAGCGCCGCCAGCGATTCCGCTTTACCGTGACCAAAGGTGTGTTCTTCATCGGCAGGTTGCAGCGAATAGCGCACCACCAGCAGGTTGGTCAGTGAGGCGGCGATATCCACCAGTGAATCCACCAGCGCCGCCAGAATACTGACGGAACCGGTAAACCACCACGCGAAAATTTTGATCACCAGCAGCAAAGAGGCCATGATCGTCGCCGCGATCGCCGCCCTGCTGACAAGTCGTCCATAGGATTGGTTCATAGACACTCCAGCTCGTTTCTGCGGCTAGTATAGCGGATAGCAGTGAAGGATAAATTTCCTAATTAACAGGCAAAAAAACCCACATCTGTTTCATACTCCACATCAGAGAGCATCACCTCGAGCTCTACAGCCGTCGTGAAGCCATTTCGAAATTTTTTTAGCCATGAGTCAGGTGTCCTGAGTTGGGTTATCGGGTCGGATGTAGTTTCCCGACTCCCTCCCTCGCCAGCCACCGGTTACAGAAGTGCAACCCCTGACACAACAGGGGGTTAGCGATTCATCCCTCCTGAATCTTTAGCCTTGCCGTGTACTCATCACAGTGAGGTTTTATGACCACTACCAACGACACATCACTACTCAGCGACCCACGACGACAGGCCGCGCTTTTGTTCTGGCAGGGCTATTCCGTGCCACAAATCGCGGAGCAGTTGCTGGTCAAACGCCCCACGGTGCAGAGCTGGAAGCAGCGCGATAAATGGGAAGAAACCGCCCCGTTAAACCGGGTCGAATTCACGCTCAAGGCGCGGCTGATTCAGCTCTATGCAAAGCCTGACCTGACGGCTCACGACTTTAAGGTCGCGGATTTTCTGGCGCGTCAGATGGAGCGCCTCGCGCGGGTTACCCGCCTCAGCGCGCAATGCTTTCCCCGCCACGCCTGCCCGCTTTAAGGGTCGGTTTTAATGCAGTTGCACGACCACAGCCAGACCGCGCCAGCACTGGCGCGAGAGCGCGAGGGAAAGTCGCAGCAGCGCATGCAACCTGCGGCAGCGGGGGTTTTCTCTGTTTTTGCGGTTACGCCGTCCAGCGAACATTCCAGCCATCTTTAAACAAGATATTTCCGTCTGTGTACTTCCATGTGATGTTTTCGTAGCGAAGCTCTATAGCCTCCATATGAGTTCCACTTACTCCACCCGGAAGTAACGAGGGGGTAATACTGCTAATTTTTACATTTTCGAGCACGATATTAAAATACTCAGTCTCGATCCCCGCCTCGGTAATTCTATACATCCGGATTGTTGCCGACTTAAGGGTCCGCCCCTCGCAAAGCGCGCGGAATAGAATAGGCGTAGTTTGGTCAAACTCCTTTTGCACGCATATCGGAGAATGGATTCTCGTACCCGTCAGCTTTCCATAGTTCGGGTCAACCGGGATGCATACGTTATGCGTTAACGTTTTCAGCTCAATCGAACCGAGCCGGGTAGGCATCATGCAGCCGCCTACAATAGGCGAGCCGTTTTCATCAGTTAACCATAAATGCGCTGGAGTAGACATAATTCACATCCTTTTAAAAATCATTTTGACGGCTTAGCCGTAAGATAAATAACGATGAACACTACAACGGCAAAGACTCCAGTTGATTGAACAGCGTAAGCAGGAAAAAATTTAACCGCAACCATAAAGAAAATAAAAATAGCGATGGCGGGTATATAAGTGCGAGCCAAAAAACCGACTTGATATTTTAACCACCTCTTTAAAAAATCCATTACTTAGCCATCCTGGAGATTATATTCACAATATCATCATCAGATAGATAAGCGTTTTCAAAAGCCCGAGCTTTCACAAATATCGGTTCTACGATGAAATACATCATTTCTAACTTTCTAAGGTAGAGAGCGTGATAGTATCCAGGCCCCCAAAGCTTAAGTCTGTCCGCGCTTTCCGCTGCTTGCTGCACATAACCATAAAGCCCAGCGGCTCCCACAGCACCGCCAGCCAACGCACGGACACGCCCGACTACCAGAGGACTAAAACCGAGGCTCAAACATACGGTCGTAGTTATCCCAAGCGTAAGAGAATCAGCAGTTAGGCTACTGGTTGAAATATTTAAGCCCAATTTGAATAAACGCCACTTGATAAACTCTAATTGCTGCTGCGTTTTATGTTGCAACACATCTTTGAAATAAACCTCAATCAAATCGTAAACAATGCGCCGGTCACGAAAAAGCTGATAAAGCCCCTCACCGAAGCGAACATCTTCACTTTTCAGTTTCGAGCAAACATCCTGGTAATTATCAGTAAAGCAGGAGGTGTAATATATTGCGCGGGTTGCACCATCTTTAATTCTGGCGGCTGTTTCTAATACTTGCTTGCCAACGTCATTCACAGCCTTATCAAGCTGCAACGCCATTAGCTTTTCTGCCTGCATTTCTCTTATGATTGAATCGCTATAATACATATCCCGCCCCTGCGGTTGATAAATGTACATGCAGCGAAAAGTAACACGTTTACATGAAAAGATTAAACAAAAAGGGATAGGCAAATAATACATTCACAAAGCGAATGCATTTAAATAACTCATACCTTAATTATATAGAAGACAGTTTCGAGCAGACTCATACCTTCACTAATGCCTCGCGCCGCTCGTTGTTCAACCCCGCCAGCACTGAAAGCAAGTTTCAGCACTGACGGCGTTTGCTGTGGTCGACGCGGTGGCGGAACTATCGGCCCTCTTGCCGGTATGAACGCCTCAATTTTCGGATTACTGATGTCATGGATCCTTCCGAAATTATCTCTGACGATTTCGGCGCACCCGACCAGCTCGACTGGTGTCAGGTTTTCATTGACCATAATTTGTTGCAGTCGATGCACAATACCCATCAATTTTTTAGCTTGCAGGGTATGCTGCGGCGGTACAGGCATCAATCTAAATAGCTGCGCCTAATACCGCTACACTTTTGCCAGACCATGTTTACCGCCGGGGAACGGGCTGGCAGTTTCCATAAAGTGTCGGACTTTTTTCAGCAACTGCCACATCGTCCGGCACTGATGATTGCGTGTTATCGTGTCATGAAGCGCCTGCCATAGCCGTTCAACATGATTTACCCATGGCGAGTAAACTGGCTGATAAATCACCCTGAACTTCGGATTTTCCTTCAGCCAGCGCTGTGTTTCCCGGCTTTTGTGAATAATGTAGTTGTCCACGATGAGCGTGATGGTTTTCGCCCGTCGGTACGTCGACTTCAGATGTTTCAACAGACTGATAAATAAGGCTGAACTTTTGCTGTTGCCGCCCATGTAGCTGACTTTGCCCGTTCCGCTATGTAACGCGCCAGCCAGATAATATTTTTCATTCTGCCCCGGTATCACCACCCACTTTTGTTGTCCGCGCAGTTGCCAGTCCGCACCGATTTTGGGATTGGGATTGAGATGGATATCCACTTCATCTTCATAAAATACCGGATGCGCTGCTCTGCGCCTTTCCGGTATTGCTGAAGCTCATATAATGCCCGTACCTGTCTTCCATATATCCCGCACGTTTCAAGCTCAGACAGCAGCTCTTCTAACTGCTCATCTGTTAGGTTGTTATTGCTCATTTACTTCTGCTCCTTGCTGTCACGTTCTGAGCCGACGTCGTAAATCGCCATAAGGCTATTTGTACAAATGCTCATGCGAAGAATCTCAATCTTCACAGCCTTCTCAGAGAGCATCTGAATAGCTGAATAATTTCCTGCCTTAAGGTATTTCGCTAAGCGGCGCTCAATATCATCAAGTTGCACCGCCAAAGCATCGGTGATGACTTCTCCCAAAACCGTTGTGACGTACTCACCATTCATAGCCTCGGTACTATTGCTCGTGCATTCAACCATTTAAGTCACCTCTACCTGCAGAACGCCGTCGCACTGAATCCTCTTAACGGTGGAGTGACGTTATAAATTACCTCTCTGAGTGTCCACATAGTGTCCACACTCAGAGAATTTTAAAACCGTTCCACACCGTTACAGCTTTTTCTAAGTGGCTGTATTTATTTATATTGAGAGGTAAGTGATTGATAAAAAAAACCCCTCCATCATGGAGGGGAAGACAGGGATGGTGTCTATGGCAAGGAAAACAGGGTTTGTTACTGGTGACTCAGGGTACTACTGCTACTGGAAAGTGCCATGGCAGCGTTGTGCTGCATCCTGGCAATCTCTCGCAACTGGTCCATTCGTTGCTGATGCTTGTCATTTAAAACCGCCTGCTGCTCCGGGGTTAACAGGTGGTACATCTGATTTCGTACCTTCGCCATTTCTACCTGGCGAGCAACCTGTTCTTGCGCCATCTTTTCAGCCTGGGCGCGCACAGCGGTTTCATCGAAACGGTTTGCGGTGATAAGGCGATGCATTATCTCCTGTTCGCTAACATTAACGGGGGGCTGGTCATGCCGCGCTCGTTGCATAAGATCCCGCATCTGTTGGCGCTGATGTTCGGTTAAACTTATGCCGTCAAACATGTGGCTCTGGCCGTTTCGCTGGGCGGGGCCGACATCCGGCTGCCCGTTAACGCTGGTGACGACTTCAGCAGCCTGGCTATAAGCACTTAGCGCCAGCGTTGAGGCCATGACGGCAGCGATAACTTTGCGCATCACTTGCTCCCAAAAACTTTAATGTCGCGATTCAACGAGAGACAGTCTACGATTCAGGCTGCAAACATGCGTCAGGGGGTGTAAAACAACGTAAAGTCATGGATTAGCGAGCCTTGATGACGTAATTTCTGCCTCGGAGGTATTTAAACAATGAATAAAATCCTGTTAGTTGATGATGACCGGGAGCTCACCTCCCTGTTAAAGGAGTTGCTGGACATGGAAGGCTTCAACGTTCTGGTTGCCCATGATGGCGAACAGGCGCTGGCGCTGCTTGACGACAGCATCGACCTGCTTTTACTCGATGTGATGATGCCGAAGAAAAACGGTATCGACACGCTTAAAGAGTTACGACAGACACACCAGACTCCCGTTATTATGCTGACCGCGCGCGGCAGCGAACTGGATCGCGTGCTGGGCCTTGAGCTTGGCGCGGACGACTATTTACCGAAACCGTTCAATGATCGTGAACTGGTGGCCCGTATTCGCGCGATTCTGCGTCGTTCCCACTGGAGCGAGCAACAGCAGAACAGCGACAACGGTTCGCCGACGCTTGAAGTCGACGCATTAAGCCTGAATCCGGGTCGTCAGGAAGCGAGCTTCGATGGGCAAACCCTGGAACTGACCGGCACCGAATTCACGCTGTTGTACCTGCTGGCGCAGCATCTCGGTCAGGTGGTTTCCCGCGAACATCTCAGCCAGGAAGTGCTGGGCAAACGCTTGACGCCTTTCGATCGCGCGATCGACATGCATATCTCCAACCTGCGCCGCAAACTGCCTGAGCGCAAAGACGGTCATCCCTGGTTTAAAACCTTGCGTGGCCGCGGCTATCTGATGGTATCCGCTTCATGATAGGAAGTTTGACCGCACGTATCTTTGCCATCTTCTGGTTGACGCTGGCACTGGTGCTGATGCTGGTATTGATGTTGCCGAAACTGGATTCGCGTCAGATGACCGAATTGCTGGAGAGCGAGCAACGTCAGGGACTTATGATTGAACAGCACGTTGAAGCGGAGCTGGCTAACGATCCTCCCAATGACCTGATGTGGTGGCGCCGACTGTTTCGCGCTATCGATAAATGGGCGCCTCCGGGGCAGCGCCTGTTGCTGGTCACCAGTGAAGGACGCGTTATCGGCGCCGAGCGCAGCGAAATGCAGATCATCCGCAACTTCATCGGCCAGGCGGATAACGCCGATCACCCGCAGAAGAAAAAGTATGGTCGGGTAGAGCTGGTAGGGCCCTTTGCCATCCGCGATGGGGAGGATAATTACCAGCTCTATCTGATTCGTCCTGCCAGCAGTTCGCAGTCCGATTTCATCAACCTGTTGTTTGACCGCCCATTGCTGTTGCTGATTGTCACTATGCTGGTCAGCTCACCGTTGTTGCTGTGGCTGGCGTGGAGCCTGGCGAAACCCGCCCGTAAGCTGAAAAACGCGGCAGATGAAGTGGCGCAGGGGAATTTACGCCAGCACCCGGAACTGGAAGCCGGGCCGCAGGAGTTCCTGGCCGCAGGCGCCAGCTTTAACCAGATGGTGACCGCGCTGGAGCGTATGATGACCACCCAGCAGCGTTTGCTGTCGGACATCTCCCACGAGCTTCGCACGCCGTTGACGCGCTTACAGCTCGGCACAGCGCTTCTGCGTCGCCGTGCGGGCGAGAGCAAAGAGCTGGAGCGTATTGAAACGGAAGCGCAGCGTCTGGACAGTATGATCAATGATCTGCTGGTGATGTCGCGCAATCAGCAGAAAAACGCGCTGGTCAGTGAAACGCTGAAGGCGAACCAGTTGTGGAGCGAAGTGCTCGACAACGCCGCGTTCGAAGCGGAACAGGTCGGCAAATCCTTCACCGTGGAATACCCGCCGGGCCCGTGGCCGTTGTACGGTAACCCGAATGCGCTCGAGAGCGCGTTTGAGAATATCGTCCGCAACGCGCTGCGTTATTCGCACACCAAAATCTCGGTGGCGTTTGCGGTGGATAAAGACGGCATCACCATTAACGTGGATGATGACGGCCCGGGCGTAAGCCCGGAAGACCGGGAGCAGATTTTCCGCCCGTTCTACCGTACCGATGAGGCGCGGGATCGTGAATCCGGCGGCACCGGTCTGGGTCTGGCGATTGTGGAAACCGCCATTCAGCAACATCGCGGCTGGGTGAAAGCGGACGACAGTCCGCTCGGTGGTTTACGTCTGACGATCTGGCTGCCGCTGTACAAGCGCGCGCCGTAATAAAACGCCCTCTCTCCGTGAGAGAGGGTTATTTTCCCGTCAGTCGCCGCGAATTATCCTCAATCACGCCGCTTAAACGCCGCTTCTGCATCGTTCTCGCCCAACTGACCGATAACCCCGCCGCCGACAGCAAACGGTGATACTGCTCATCATCAAACGGCAGATGCCAGGCGATGGCCGCCGCGTCATACACCGACACGTCGCTCAGCCGCGAGACCAGCTCCAGCGGTGATTCGCTGGACACTTTTCCCGGCGCAATCACACGATACAACCAGCCTACCTTGCCGCTGCTCTGCATCTGCGACGCCATGTCGCTGATGTTAAAATGATAATTGAGCTTGTAGCAGGGAGAGCGCGGCTGCGTGATTTGAATCAATGCCTCACCCCAGCGAAAAATATCACCGATAAAAGCGTTCTGTTCAGTCAGCCCTTCAGTCGATAAGTTCTCACCAAACGCCGGGGCGCAGAACTGCTCTGCCAGTTCGGGAAACTGCCGCGCCCAGTCGGCGTAATGCTCACGCGGGTAATGGCACAGCGCGCGATCAGGCCCACCGTGATACTTCTTTTCCGCCTGCTCGTCGCCTTCCAGCCCGAGTTCCGTCAGCATCAGTTCGCCGTCGAGCTGAATTTTGGCGATAGCGCTCGGCCCGCTGCCCGCGTAATCGCGGATCCTGCCTGTAAAAACGTCCACCGGATATCGCATGTGTCCTCCCTTTCATTTCATCGTCACAGACACCAGTAGAACACATTTTTTTGCGCATTGACTAAGCAAAATGCGACCGGCGTAAAGCTTATGTTTCAATGTTCGTGCTATTCATGAAGATTATTTGAAACGCCATTTCACAACAAGGAGTCAATACTATGACCACGCATTCTCGTTTTTCCGGCGTCTGGTGCCCTTCGATAACGCCGATGGATGCACAGGGCGCACTCGATCTGAAAGGTCTTTCTCAGCATCTCGCCCGCCTGACGGCTGCGAAAATCGACGTCATCTTGCTGATGGGCAGCATCGGCGAATTTGCTTCGCTCAGCCTTGAGGAGCGCCTGCATCTCATCCGCGAGGCGCGCGCCATGTCACCGCTGGCGATGGTCGCCAACGTCTCCTCCACCTGCGTGGCGGATATCGTGCGCATGGCGGAGGAAGCATTCCGCAGCGGTTATGATGGCGTAATGGTGCTGCCGCCGTACTATTACGGGCAAACTTCAAATCAGCTGTTGAGCTACTTCAGGGCGCTTGGCAAACAGTTCAGCGGTAAATGGTTCGCCTACAATTTCCCGGCACGCACCGGCTGCGACATCACCCCGGAGATCACCGCCACGCTGGCGAAAGAGTTTCCGAATTTTGCCGGGATTAAAGACACGGTGGATTGCCAGTCGCATACGCGCAATATCATTCTTGCCACCGAAGCTGTGCGCAATGATTTCGCGGTGCTCTCCGGCTATGACGAGTATTTTATTCCTAACCTGCTGGCCGGCGGCGCGGGGATTATTTCCGGGCTGAACAACATTATGCCGGAGTTGTTCGTGCAGGCGCGGGAAGCCTGGGCGGCGGGCGATTTCCAGACGCTGCACAATGTTCAGCGCGAGATTGGCCGCTTCATGTCGATCTATTCGATTGGCGACGACTTTGTCACCACCATCAAAACCGTGGTATCGCGTAAGTTTGGCTACTGCCAGCCCCACTCCCGCAACTTTGGCGGCGAGCTTAGCGCCGCACAGTGCCAGCACATCGACAGCGTATTCGGCATCCAGTAACAGCAAAAAGCCCGGCAGTGCCGGGCTTCTTTATGATCTATAACGATTAGTTATTTAACCGTTTCGCGGATCTCCACCGCTGCTGCCTGGCCTTTCACTTTACGCGACCAGATGGAGGTCAGAATCGGCACCAGAATGGAGGTCACAATCACCGAGGTGGCGACCAGCGAAGTCGCTGCCGGGGCCATCGGTTTGAACGCCGGGATCATTTCGGCAATCAGCACCGGTGTTGCCACCGCCGCACCTGCGGAGCTGGACGCGGCAAGCCCTGCCGTACCGTCGCCGCCACCGATGTATTTGTCCGCGAGAATCAGCGGAATACCGGTCACCACAATCACCGCCAGACCCAACAGGATACCCAGCAGACCGGTCTGTGCGATCACGGTCAAATCGATGGTATTACCCAGGGCGAAGGCGAAGAAAGGAATCAGCGTATGAACGGCGTTACTGAAGAAATCGCGCAGATCCGGGTCAAGGTTGCCCAGCGCAAAACCAACCAGGAACGGCAGCACCGCACCGACAAACACATGCGGTTCAAAGGAGGCGATACCCGCGGTGCCGAGGATAATCATGGTCATCAGCGGACCGGACTCCAGCGACATCAGAACAAACGCGCCTGCCTCTTCTTTGGTGCCGTACTGCTGCATGATAGACGCATACAGGCCGCCGTTGGTCATATCCATCGCCGCCACCAGCGCCAGCGTGGACATACCGGCAAAGAAGCCGACCTCAACGCCATGCTCCGGAATAATGCGCGACGCAATCGCTGCCACCACCCACGCCACGGCAATTTTGGTCACCACCAGCGTCCCGGATTTACGTAATACCGTACCGGTCGCGCTCAGTTTGATGGAGGCCCCCATGCAGAAGAACCAGACAGCCAGAATTGGCACGGTACCGGTGATCAACCCATTGGTAAAGGAACCAAAATATTTGCCAGCGCCGGGGGAGAAGGTATGGCAGAGCGCGCCCAAAAACAACGGAACAAGCATCATACCACCCGGTATTTTTTCTATCGCACGTTTGATCTGCATATTCTCACCTTAACTCACTGAATTATAAATTGTTGCCGCCGATTTCTGCTTTCCACACACCCATCAGCAGTATTTGATGCAGCCACAATAGACATTCTTGTAAGAGAGAAAAGTGATCTAAACTACAAATTGAAACTCCATTTTAAATTTATCAGATCAATGTTTCTAAAGGTGATAAACATCACACGAGGCGGGCTTCAGGCAATAAAAAACCCCGCCGTGAAAGGCAGGGTTTCGTTCATGCCCGCAGGCAATGAAAACTTATTTTTTCGCAGCGAAACGGGCAGCAGCCTCGTCCCAGTTGACGACGTTCCAGAATTCTTTGATGTAGTCCGGACGACGGTTCTGGAATTTCAGGTAGTAAGCGTGTTCCCACACATCCAGGCCCAGGATCGGGAAACCGGACGTGCCAGAAATGGCTTCGCCCATTAACGGGGAGTCCTGGTTCGCGGTAGAAACCACCGCCAGTTTGTCGCCTTTCAGCACCAGCCACGCCCAGCCAGAGCCGAAACGGGTGGCCGCGGCTTTCTCAAACTCTTCTTTAAATTTCTCAACAGAGCCGAAATCGCGCTCGATAGCGGCTTTCAGATCACCCTGCAGCGTGGTGCCTTTTTTCAGACCTTTCCAGAACAGGCTGTGGTTAGCGTGACCGCCCGCGTTGTTACGCAGCACGGTTTTTTTGTCCGCTGGCAGCTGATCCAGTTTGGTGATCAGTTCTTCAACCGGCAGGCTGGCGAATTCCGGCAGGCTTTCCAGTGCCGCATTCGCGTTGTTCACATAGGTCTGGTGATGCTTGGTGTGATGGATTTCCATCGTTTGTTTGTCGAAGTGCGGTTCAAGTGCATCATACGCGTATGGCAGCGATGGTAATGTATAGCTCATAGTCGTCTCCATTATTGTCGGGCGGCAGAGGTGTTAACGCCGCGTAATCAGTTGGTTCATTATAGTTAATTAAATGATATTGAAAATGTTTATCAATGCCGTAGTTTTAATAAGGTTATAACCTTTGGTTATGACGTTGTTTTTGTGAGGCCGCTCACCCCCATCATGCGCTCATTGCCAGTGTGGCGCGTATCGCGGCAACCGGTCGAAGGTTAATGCGTTGTACAATTTTTACACTCATCCCGTCAGATGAAGATTCATCGACTTCAACGGTGAGGATAAAAACAATGAGTCACGCGATTACGATGGGTATTTTTTGGCATTTGATAGGCGCAGCCAGTGCAGCCTGTTTCTATGCCCCGTTTAAAAAAGTAAAACATTGGTCCTGGGAAACCATGTGGTCAATCGGGGGCATCGTCTCCTGGCTGATCCTGCCCTGGGCCGTCAGCGCCATGCTGCTTCCTGATTTCTGGGCCTATTACGGCTCTTTCTCCTCCTCCACGTTGCTGCCGGTATTCCTGTTTGGCGCTATGTGGGGCGTGGGTAACATCAACTATGGCCTGACTATGCGCTATCTCGGCATGTCGATGGGGATCGGTATCGCCATCGGTATTACCCTGGTGGTCGGGACACTGATGACGCCGATCATCAACGGCAACTTTGATGTGTTGATTCACACCTCTGGCGGTCAGATGACGCTGCTGGGTGTTCTGGTCGCGCTCATTGGCGTGGGGATTGTGACCCGCGCAGGGCAGCTAAAAGAGCGCAAAATGGGTATCACGGCGGAAGAGTTCAACCTGAAGAAAGGCCTGGCGCTGGCGATCATGTGCGGGATTTTCTCAGCAGGCATGTCATTTGCCATGAACGCCGCCAAACCGATGCATGAAGCCGCCGCCGCGTTAGGCGTCGATCCGCTGTATGTCGCATTGCCGAGCTATGTCGTTATCATGGGCGGCGGGGCGATCATCAACCTGGGTTTCTGCTTCATTCGTCTGGCAAAAGTGAAGGAACTGTCGCTAAAAGCCGACTTCTCGCTGGCAAAACCGCTGATCATCAGCAACGTTCTGCTCTCCATGCTGGGCGGTCTGATGTGGTATTTCCAGTTCTTCTTTTATGCCTGGGGCCACGCCCGCATTCCGGCGCAGTATGACTATATGAGCTGGATGCTGCACATGAGTTTCTATGTGCTGTGCGGTGGTCTGGTGGGTCTGGTGCTGAAAGAGTGGAACAATGCGGGACGCCGTCCGGTGGGCGTACTGAGCCTCGGTTGCGTGGTGATTATCATCGCCGCCAATATCGTGGGCCTCGGCATGGCTAACTAAGCGGCACGACTGCGATGACGCCACTGCCCTGGCGTCATCCCCACTTCCCGGTTAAACACCACTGAAAAATAGTTACTGTCTTCAAAGCCGCACAGCATCGCGATGTCGCTGATCATCTGCTCGGTGTGCTGGAGCAGATACTGCGCGTGGCAAATCCGCAACTGACGCAAATACTGGCTGATGGTCATGCCGGTCTGACTGCGAAACTGCTGACGCAATCCCCGCTCGCTACACCCTTCCTGAACACAAAACGCGTCCAGCATGAACGGCCGGTTGAGACTGCCCGCCAGCGCGGTAATCAGCTTATCCAGCAGGGCTTCGCGGTGCGTCGCGGCAAGGTTATCCGTGGCATAGCGGTGACGGCTCAGGGTTAATACCAGTTGCGCAAACAGCAACTCCGCCATGCCGCCGGACAACACATCCTGCCGGTTACTTTCATGTTCGAGCTGGTTTATCACCTGCCTTGCCTGCGCCATGCCGCTGCTGCCGATCCGCCAGTGCGGCGACCAGCACGAGCCATGCAGACCGGGAATATGCGCCGCCCAGTCGAGATTCAGCGTCAGCCTTTCCGGGCAGTAAATAATATTCTGTAAAACCAGATCGTTCACCGAGGCGTAGGCGTGTTTGTCTTCAGCGCGAATATAAAACAGATCGCCGCGGGTGATGCGGTAAGGACGGTCGTTGAGGATATGCAGGCCGTTGCCGCGCCACACCAGCACCAGCTCGCAGAATTCATGGGTATGTTCGGCAAACACGTTTTGCGGATAACGATCAGCCACCGCCACCGCCTGGTCGGGCGACGCAAAAAAGTCCGCTTTGCGAAGAATAAGCTCACCAGGCATGATGCCACCTCATTGCTAACAACCCGCCATTATTGACTTTTTCACTGGCCAAAAACGGTGACTGGTTTCGCGTTACTGGAGGCTGGCGTCTCGCCCCTGACGAATATCTCGCGGTGACCAGTTAAATTCCCGGCGAAACAGCGTCGAAAAGTGGTTACTGTCGCCGAAACCGCAGCGAAAGGCGATATCTGTCACACTCTCGTCGCTATGGCGCAACAGATGACGCGCTTTCATCAGGCGCACCCGGTTCAGATACCGCTGCGGCGTCAGTCCGGTATGCTGTTTGAGCTGTCGGTGCAGCGTACGCAGCGACAGTGAAAAACGCTCGGCAACCCCTTCCCAGCACACTTCTTCCGCAAAATGATCGTCCAGCCAGGCAATCAGCTGATTCAACCGGGCATCATTATTAGTGGCCTCCGCCGCGAGGCTGCTTTTGCGCAACTGGATCAGCAACTGCATAAACAGAATTTCGCGATTGGCGATGGTGTGTGCATCGTTGTCTTCTTCCCGCCTTTCCATCTGCGCGACGATCTGCCGCACCTGCTGCAACGCGCTCTGGTTAACCCGCCAGTGGGAAGGATAAACGCCGTTCTGCTCTTGCGGCAGCAGCCGATGCAGCCCGGCGAGAAACTGGAACGCTTCCGGCGAACGGTATAGCACGTTGGTCAGGCAGAGGTTATCGGTGTGCTCATAAAGATGCCGGTCATGATCGCGCACAAAGCAGACCGTTCCGCCGCTGATGGTATAGGGTTGACCGTTAAAAACGTGAATGCCCGTACCATGCTCAACGATCACAATCTCATGAAAATCATGATGATGTTCGGGAAATTCGGGCTGGGGAAGCCGCGGCTCGATCGCCACCGAAGCGATGCCCGACGGGAAAAAATCCACACTGTGCAACACGGTCATGACGCCTCCCACCAGATGAGAAAAGTTATCAGGATAATAAGTGGGGCGCGGCAATCTCACCTTGAATTTTTGACAATAAAGCGCGCAAAGCCTGCCGTTTTTTCAAGAAACGTCCGGAAAGATCAGGAAATGCGGCGAACGTCACACCAGGTCAGATCAGGCTCAAAACTGGAAACTGTGAGCTGCCTCACCTTCACCTTTGCTTTCTTGCCAGCGCCAATTTTCGCCTGTCAGTAACAAGAAGGTAGCGCTGTTGCGCTCTTTTTAGACTGAATGCACTGATTATCTGAAGGACCCCTGAGATGACTTTTCGCCATTGTGTCGCCGTAGATTTAGGCGCTTCCAGCGGGCGTGTGATGCTTGCCAGTTATGACCGCGAACAACGTTCTTTATCGCTTCGCGAGGCGCATCGCTTTGTGAACTGCCTGCAAAAAAGGGACGGTTTTGACTGCTGGGATATCGACAGTCTTGAGGCGGGCATTCGCCGCGGGCTGGAAAATGTCTGCGCCGAAGGCATTCTCATCGACAGCATCGGCATCGACACCTGGGGCGTCGATTATGTGCTGCTGGATAAACAGGGCCAGCGCGTCGGGCTGCCGGTGTCTTATCGCGACAGTCGCACGCAGGGGGTGATGCAACAAGCGCAAACGCAGTTGGGTAAAGCCGATATCTACCAGCGTAGCGGCATTCAGTTTCTGCCGTTTAATACGCTCTATCAGTTCCATGCGCTGGCAACGCAACAGCCGGAACTGCTCGACCGCGTCGCCCATGCCCTGTTGATCCCCGACTATTTCAGCTACCGCCTGACCGGCAAGCTGAACTGGGAATATACCAACGCCACCACCACGCAACTGATCAACATTAACACCGACAGCTGGGACGAAAAGCTGCTCGACTGGACGGGCGTTCCGCGCCGCTGGTTTGGCACGCCAACGCATCCGGGCAATGTCATCGGCCACTGGCGCTGCCCGCAAGGGAATGCCATTCCGGTGGTGGCGGTGGCCAGCCACGATACCGCCAGCGCGGTCATCGCCTCGCCGCTGAACGGCAGCGATGCGGCGTATCTCTCTTCCGGCACCTGGTCGCTGATGGGCTTTGAGAGCAAAACGCCCTGCACCAGCGACGCGGCGTTGCAGGCCAACATCACCAATGAAGGCGGTGCGGAAGGTCGCTATCGCGTGCTGAAAAATATTATGGGCCTGTGGCTGCTGCAACGCGTACTGCGCGAGCAGAACGTTGAGGATCTGCAGGCGCTGATCGCCGACACCGCAGCGCTTCCGGCCTGCCGCTTCGTGATCAACCCCAACGACGATCGCTTCATTAACCCCGACAACATGAGCGCGGAAATCCAGGCCGCCTGCCGCGAAAGCCAGCAGCCGGAGCCCACTACGGCGGCACAACTGGCGCGCTGTATTTTCGACAGTCTGGCGCTGCTGTATGCCCGTGTGCTGGAAGAGCTCACCGCCCTGCGCGGCCAGCCATTCAGCCAGTTGCACATCGTCGGCGGCGGCTGCCAGAACCCGTTGCTTAACCAGTTGTGCGCCGACGCCTGCGGCATCACCGTGATCGCCGGACCAACAGAAGCATCAACGCTCGGCAACATTGGCGTTCAGTTGATGACGCTCGATGAACTGAACAACGTCGACGATTTCCGCCAGGTGGTGAGCAAGAACTACGACCTGATCACTTATACGCCCAATCCGAACCATGAAATTGCCCGCTATGTTGCGCAGTTTCAGCCGCAACCACAGACAAAGGAGCTTTGCGCATGACCACTCAAACAGAACAGGCATGGGAACTGGCTAAACAACGTTTTGCCGCCATCGGTGTGGATGTCGAGCAGGCGCTGCGCCAGCTCGATCGCTTACCGGTTTCAATGCATTGCTGGCAGGGCGACGACGTGGCCGGTTTCGAAAACCCGACCGGCGCGTTGACCGGCGGGATCCAGGCTACCGGCAACTATCCCGGAAAAGCACGCAACGCCACGGAGCTTCGCGCTGATCTCGAACTGGCACTGAGCCTGATCCCGGGGCCAAAACGCCTGAATCTGCACGCGATTTACCTTGAATCCGACGCGCCGGTCGCCCGTAACGACATCAAACCGGAACATTTCGTCAACTGGGTGAAATGGGCGAAAGCCAACCAGCTGGGGCTGGACTTTAACCCCTCCTGCTTCTCGCATCCGCTGAGCGCTGACGGCTTCACTCTCGCCCACGCCAATGACGAGATCCGCCAGTTCTGGATTGACCACTGCAAGGCCAGCCGCCGCGTGTCAGCGTACTTTGGCGAACAGTTGGGCACCCCGTCGGTGATGAACATCTGGATCCCGGACGGCATGAAAGATCTTACCGTTGACCGCTTCGCACCGCGCCAGCGCCTGCTGAATGCGCTGGACGAGATCATCAGCGAGAAACTGAACCCGGCGCACCATATCGACGCCGTGGAAAGCAAGCTGTTCGGCATTGGCGCCGAAAGTTACACCGTGGGCTCGAACGAGTTCTACATGGGGTACGCCACCAGCCGCCAGACCGCGCTGTGTCTCGATGCGGGTCATTTCCACCCGACAGAAGTGATCTCCGACAAAATCTCTGCCGCGATGCTGTTTGTGCCGCGCCTGCTGCTGCACGTCAGCCGCCCGGTGCGCTGGGACAGCGACCACGTGGTGCTGCTGGATGACGAAACCCAGGCCATCGCCAGCGAAATCATCCGTCACGACCTGTTCGACCGCGTCCACATCGGTCTGGACTTCTTCGACGCCTCCATTAACCGCATCGCGGCGTGGGTCATCGGCACCCGCAACATGAAGAAAGCCCTGCTGCGCGCGCTGCTGGAGCCGACCGCCGAACTGCGTCAGCTGGAGCTGGACGGCGATTACACCGCGCGCCTGGCGCTGCTGGAAGAACAGAAATCGCTGCCGTGGCAGGCGGTATGGGAAATGTACTGCCAGCGCCATGACACGCCAGCAGGCAGCCAGTGGCTGGAAAACGTCCGCGCGTATGAGAAAGACGTACTGGCCAGTCGCAAGTAAACATATTGCCCGGCGGCACTTCGCTTGCCGGGCCTACAAGTACAGAGTCACCCGGCATTTTCAAAGGAACCACAAGACTATGCAGACCATTCTCGATTCCTGGTTCGTCCAGGGCATGATCAAAGCCACTTCTGACGCCTGGCTGAAAGGCTGGGACGAACGCAACGGCGGCAACCTGACGTTGCGGCTGGATGATGCGGATATCGCGCCGTACCGTGCTGATTTTCACCCACAACCGCGTTACATCGCCCTGAGCCAGCCGCTGCCACAACTTGCTGGCATGCCGTTTATCGTCACCGGCTCCGGCAAATTTTTCCGCAACGTACAGCTCGATCCGACCGCGAATCTCGGCGTGGTGAAAGTCGATAACGACGGCGCCGGTTATCACATTTTGTGGGGACTGACGGACGACGCCGTACCAACCTCGGAACTGCCCGCACACTTCCAGTCTCATTGTGAGCGTATTCGCGCCACGGGCGGTAAAGACCGCGTCATCATGCATTGTCACGCCACCAATCTGATTGCGCTGACCTATGTCCTGGAAAATCGTACTGATCTCTTCACCCGTAAGCTGTGGGAAGGCAGTACCGAGTGTCTGGTGGTGTTCCCCGATGGCGTCGGCATTCTGCCGTGGATGGTACCGGGCACGGATGACATCGGCCAGGCCACGGCTCAGGAAATGCAAAAACACGCGCTGGTATTGTGGCCCTTCCACGGTGTCTTTGGCAGCGGCCCGACGCTGGATGAAACCTTTGGCTTGATCGACACCGCCGAAAAATCCGCGCAAGTGTTAGTCAAAGTTTATTCGATGGGCGGCATGAAGCAGACCATTACCCGCGAGCAACTCATCGCGCTGGGTCAACGCTTTGGCGTCACCCCACTGGCAAGCGCACTCGAACTCTACCCATAACCACGCGCCTGCCGCCGGAAAAATCACAGCAAATATTAAGGAGAGTTATATGAGTTTTATGCTGGCACTACCCAAAATCAGCCTGCATGGCGCGGGCGCGATTGGCGATATGGTGAACATGGTGGCAGGCAAACAGTGGGGCAAGGCGCTGATTGTCACCGACGGGCAACTCGTCAAACTGGGGCTGCTCGACAGCCTGTTTGCCGCGCTGGATGCCCATCAGATGCCATATCACCTGTTTGATGACGTTTTCCCGAACCCGACAGAAGCGCTGGTGCAACAAGGCCTTAGCGCTTACAAGTCGTCGCAGTGCGATTACCTGATCGCCTTCGGCGGCGGCAGCCCAATCGATACCGCCAAAGCCATTAAGATCCTGACCGCCAACCCCGGTCCGTCAACGGCCTATTCCGGCGTGGGTAAAGTGAAAAACCCGGGCGTACCGCTGGTGGCAATCAACACCACCGCCGGTACCGCGGCGGAGATGACCAGCAACGCGGTGATCATCGACAGCGAACGGCAGGTCAAAGAGGTGATTATCGACGCGAACATTATCCCGGATATTGCCGTTGATGACGCCAGCGTGATGCTGGAGATCCCGGCGTCAGTAACCGCCGCCACCGGCATGGATGCGCTGACGCACGCGATTGAAGCGTATGTTTCTGTTGGCGCGCACCCGCTGACCGATGCTAACGCGCTGGAAGCGATTCGCCTGATCACTCTCTGGCTGCCGAAAGCTGTCGATGATGGTCACAACCTTGAAGCGCGCGAGCAAATGGCGTTCGGTCAGTATCTGGCGGGAATGGCCTTCAACAGCGCGGGTCTGGGGCTGGTTCACGCGCTGGCGCACCAGCCGGGCGCCACGCACAATCTGCCGCACGGGGTGTGTAATGCCATCCTGCTGCCGATCATCGAAAACTTTAACCGCCCGAACGCTGTGGCGCGCTTTGCCCGTGTGGCACAGGCCATGGGCGTGGAAACGCGCGGCATGAGCGACGAAGCCGCCAGCATGGAAGCCATCAACGCGATTCGTCAGTTAAGCGTCAGGGTCGGTATCCCGTCCGGCTTCAGTAAACTGGGCGTCACCAGAGCGGATATCGAAGGCTGGCTGGACAAAGCACTCGCCGATCCGTGCGCACCGTGTAACCCGCGCACTGCCAGCCGCGACGAAGTTCGTGAGCTGTATCTGGAGGCGTTATGATCCGCAAAGCGTTCGTTATGCAGGTCAACCCTGACGCGCATGAGGAGTATGCGCGCCGCCACAATCCAATCTGGCCAGAGCTGGAAGCCACGCTGAAGGCACACGGCGCGCATCACTACGCGATTTACCTCGACGAAGCACGCAACCTGCTGTTCGCCAGTGTTGAGATTGAATCAGAAGCGCGCTGGGATGCCGTCGCCAGCACCGAGGTCTGCCAGCGCTGGTGGAAACACATGCGTGATGTCATGCCCGCCAACCCGGACAACAGCCCGGTCAGCGCGGAGTTGAAGCCGGTGTTTTATCTGGTGTAATGCAACACGCCGGGCAGCATAATGTTGCCCGGCGTTTTCCTGTCAAAAGTAATATTTAAACCGCACTCTTCCGCCATAGCGATTGTCATCGCTGCTACCGGCGTTATCACCCTGCAGTGTCGACCAGTACGCCCCCAGGTAGATATTAAAGTTCTCCATATCCATCACGTTCGGGATTTGGTAAGACGCATGGATGGTATGAATGTCATAAGTGCCAGCGTCATCAAACCAGACATCGTCATCACGCGGAATATCACCAACATCTTCCACTTTATTGTGCGCATAGATATAGCCCAGTTCGAAGCGTTTCCACAGCGCGTTAACGGCCGCCGTGAAGTCTTCTTCATCACTGCCATCCATATAGGCGGTGTTAAGATTCACCACCACGCCGTTGTCCGGGTCGTTCTGCAGACCGTTCCAGGTCATGGTCATGCCATAACCGGTGCGATCAGACTGATCGACAAAGTTGCCCTGACTGTCGGTGTATCCGTAGGCGTTGCTGATCACGTTGGATTCCATGGCTGCCGCCACGGAGAAGGCACCCTGCGACCAGGCAATCACCGGGCGCAAATAAGCGACGTTTCTCTGCTGTTCCATGTCGCGGCCATGATAAGCGTTATCCTGATACAGTGAGGTTCCGTCTTCGAGCAGCGTGTTCAGTTCGAAATACCAGTCACCCATCTGTTTACTCATCAGGAAATTGCCACCGGCATCGGAACGTCCGCGCCCTTCTTTCATCATGTAGATATAACCGCTGCCATCATCATAAAGATCGTTCGCGGTATTCCCGGAGTGTTCAACAAACGTATCCTGATTCAGCGGGAACATATCATAGGCTTCGAAACGACCCACTTTTATTTGCCAGTCTTTTTCCTGTCCAAAAAAGAAAACGGCGTCATCAAGATCCATCGAACCTGTCATATCCGCCAGCGGCTGCGCTGAAAACCCAGCGAAATATCCGTTCTTGATTTTCCTTATGCCGTCAAACCCTAACAGGATGCGCCCATTGAGATCCCACCGTTCATTACTGTTATCCGTATTGGAAATAAGCGAACCTGCCCGGCTTTCAGCGTCCATATTAAATTCCACATCGCCATAGACTTTCAGATCGCCATAACCGGAGAGCGTTAACGTCGGCGCTGCGCTGTTTTTCGCCGTTTCTTCAGGTGGCGTTTCGCTGCGTGTGGCGACCTGGTTTTGCGCCACCTGCTCCGCTTTAAGTTGTTGTACCTCCTTCTCCGCCTGCGCCGCGCGATTTTCCGCGGCCTCCAGCCTGTCTTCGAGCTGCTGCAGACGTTGTTCCAGCGTCAGTGACGATGTTTTTGCCAGACCTGTATTTGCCGCCAGTAATAACCCGACAGCCACTGCCAGTATTGATTTATTCATTACCCGTCTTCCTCGAGGTAATAGAGTGGATAACGGAATCAAGGTTCCGTCGCGAAATAAACATAATGGCGATGAATAAATTATTGCTTTAATTGTTGAGCGCAAAGACACTGCGCCACAGGCGTGGGAATAATAGGAAGAGAATAAAAATAATGAAAAGAGCGTTATCACAATAACGTGAGCAAGATAACAGCGTTTTTTATTTATATAAACTTTACGAATAGCGACACAAAACAATCAGGTGGAATATTTTCAGTAATAATTCTTCCAGATAATTATTTAATTGAATAACTTCTCTATATTGATGGTAGAATTATATTTATTAGTCTTATCACCACGCGTTATCCTTGCTCAGAACTCAAAAAAGAAAGTGTGTTGCAGGACACAAAAAACGCCGCCAGATGGGCGGCGTCTTGTCACCTGCCTCTGACATATTCCCGCTCATTTCCTGACCATCGCCCCGTTACAATCTAACTGATTATCTTAGACGGAGTGACCCAATGGCTGTACTGACCCCTTCCTGTATCGATCTGAATATTCGTGGCAACACCGCTTATTCGATCCTCAAACAGCTGGCTGAAATGGCTGAAAAAAATGGCTTCGTCACCGACAGAAATCGCTTCCTGCAGACGCTTCTGCTTCGCGAAAAATTACACTCCACTGGTTTCGGCTCCGGCGTGGCGGTGCCGCATGGCAAAAGCGCTTGCGTAAAACACCCTTTTGTTTTGTTTGCCCGTCAGCCGCACGGTGTGGACTGGAAAGCCAGCGATGAAGCGCCGGTCACCTGCTGGATCTGCCTCGGCGTGCCGCTGGAAGGCGAAGAAAACCAGGTACAACTGATTGGCACCCTGTGCCGAAAAATCATTCACGCGGAGTTCATTGAGAAACTCAAAAATGGCGACGTCAGTCAGATAGTTGCTCTGTTAAATCAAACGATTAGCGAATAAGGAGCTGTCTATGGAACCAACATTACGTCTGGTGGCGATAACCAACTGCCCCGCGGGGATCGCCCATACTTATATGGTCGCTGAAGCGCTGGAGCAGAAAGCGCGCGCGCTGGGCCATACCATTAAGGTCGAAACCCAGGGGTCGAGCGGGGTGGAAAACCGCCTCAGCGCGCAAGAGATTGCCGACGCTGATTACGTTATTTTAGCCACCGGTCGCGGGCTCAGCGCTGACGACCGTAGTCGCTTCGCCGGGAAAAAGGTGTATGAAATCGCCATTTCTCAGGCACTGAAGAATATCGACCAGATTTTCATGCAGTTACCGACGCATTCGCACCTTTTCGCGGCAGAAAGCGGCGTGAAGCTCGGTCAGCAGGAAGTACAACAGGGCAGCGTGATGAGCCACCTGATGGCGGGCGTGTCTGCTGCGCTGCCGTTCGTGATCGGCGGCGGTATCCTGGTCGCCATCGCCAACATGCTGGTGCAACTCGGCCTGCCCTATACCGACATGGCAAAAGGCGCGCCGTCGTTTACCTGGATTGTCGAGTCAATCGGTTATCTGGGTTTTACCTTTATGATCCCGATAATGGGCGCGTACATCGCCCTGTCGATTGCCGATAAACCCGCGTTCGCCCCGGCGTTTCTGGTCTGCTATCTGGCTAACGATAAGGGGCTGCTGGGCACGCAGTCCGGCGCAGGCTTTCTTGGCGCCGTCGTACTGGGTCTGGCGATTGGCTACTTTGTGCTGTGGTTTCGCAAAATCAAACTGGGTAAAGCACTGCAACCGCTGCTGGGCTCCATGCTCATCCCCTTCGTGACGCTGTTTATCTTCGGCGTGCTGACGTATTACGTCATCGGCCCGCTGATGTCAGATGTCATGGGCGGCTTGCTGCATTTCCTGAACACCATCCCACCGTCAATGAAGCTGGGAGCCGCGTTTCTGGTGGGCGCGATGCTGGCCTTCGATATGGGCGGCCCGATCAACAAAACCGCGTGGTTCTTCTGCTTTTCGCTGCTGGAAAAACATATCTACGACTGGTACGCCATTGTGGGCGTCGTCACGCTGATGCCGCCGATGGCCGCCGGGATCGCCACTTACATTGCGCCTAAGCTATTTACACAACAGGAAAAAGCCGCCGCCAGCAGCGCGATTGTGGTGGGTGCGACGGTGGCGACCGAACCGGCCATTCCTTATGCCCTGGCCGCACCGCTGCCAATGATTACCGCGAATACGCTCAGCGGCGGGATCACCGGCATGCTGGTGATCGCTTTTGGCATCAAACGTCTGGCGCCAGGTCTCGGTATATTCGATCCGCTGATTGGGCTGATGTCGCCCGCCGGGTCGTTTTATCTGGTGTTGGGCATCGGGCTGGTGATGAATATCGCCTTGATTATCATCCTGAAAGGACTGTGGATGAAGCGTAAAGCGGCAAAACCGGAGTTGGTTCATGAACAGTGATTTGCTGGAAACGTTGTGCAACGCGTGCGCGGTCAGCGGTGACGAGCAGGAAGTCCGCCAGATCCTGCTTCAGACACTCGAACCGCATGCTGATGAAATTACCTTTGACGGGCTTGGCAGCATTATCGCCCGCAAAGGGTCGCGCGGACCGAAAGTCGCCCTCGTCGGCCATATGGATGAAGTCGGTTTTATGGTGACCCACATCAGCGACGCAGGCTTCATCCGTTTTGAGACCATCGGTAGCTGGTGGAATCAGTCGATGCTTAATCACCGGGTGATGATCCGCACCCGCAGCGGTAAAAAAATCCCCGGAATTATCGGCTCTGTGGCGCCCCACGCGCTTAGCGAAAAACAGAAGCAGCAGCCGCTTAATTTTGACGAGATGTTTATCGATATTGGCGCGAATTGTCGCGAAGATGTGGTCAACGCGGGTATTGCGTTTGGCGATTTTGTCAGTCCGGAAGCTAATTTTGCCCGATGGTCGGCCGATAAAATAACAGGAAAGGCGCTGGATAATCGCGTCGGCTGTGCATTGATGGCTGAGCTATTACAAGCGGTTGATAATCCAGAGATTACGCTTTTCGGCGTAGGTAGTGTGGAAGAAGAAGTGGGGTTGCGCGGTGCGCAAACCTCCGCAGAGCACATCAAACCGGACATCGTGATTGTTCTGGATACCGCCGTGGCGGGCGATGTTCCCGGTATTGATGCCATTAAGTACCCACTCAAACTTGGCGAGGGACCGGCAGTCATGTTATTTGATAAGCGTTATTTCCCCAATCAGAAGCTGCTGGCAGCGCTGAAAACCAGCGCTGCACGGGCGGAAGCACCCATCCAGTTCTGCACGATGAAAACCGGCGCCACCGACGGCGGCCGCTACAATGTGATGGGCGGTGGTCGTCCGGTGATTGCGCTGTGCCTGCCGACCCGCTATCTGCACGCCAATAGCGGCATGATCTCAGTGCAGGATTACAAAGCAACGCTGTCCATTCTTCGCGAGCTGTTACAGTCGCTGGATCAGAACAGCGCCCGTGTACTGGGCGATTTTCGCTAAGGGGAATTATGCTCAATGAACGCCAGCTGACGCTGCTTGCCAGACTCGAACACCAGCCTTGTTCACTCAACGTGCTGGCGCAGCTCACCGGCGTTTCCGGGCGAACGATCCTGCGCGATATTGATTATCTGAACTTTACCCTCAGCGGGAAAGCGCGGGTCATGGCCGTCGCCAGCATCGGTTATCAGCTGGAAATTTTCGACAGACGTAGCTATTTCGAACTTTTACAGCGGCATGATAATGATGACCGGTTGCTGGCGATGCTGCTGCTTAACGCGTTCGTCACGCGCACTCAACTGGCGAACACGCTGAATCTGCCGGAAAACTGGGTGGCTGAGCGGCTGGTGCGCCTGAAAGCGCGTTATGAGAAAGCGTTCAGCATTCAGAGTCGCCCTGGCGCAGGTCATTTTATTGATGAGCCGGAAGAGAAATGCCTCGTTTTACTGGCGAATCTGCTGAAAAAAGACCCGCTACTTTTTCCTCTCCCCGGTATCGATCCGGATTCCCTTGCGCGGTTACAGGATGCCTGCAGCCGCGCCCGCGACTGGCCAGCCATTCCTGCGGATTATCTGGCGAGTATTATTCTGGCGGTGTATGCGTTACGTAACCGGCTGTCGCCGGATCAGCCGCATTTCCACAATGAGACGCTGCAGCGCATCGCCGATGACGTGGGGTTATGGCTGGGTACAGGCGCCTTCAGCGCCGCGGTTCATTTTCTCGACAGCCATCAGCAACGGGCGGAAACCATTACCACGCAATATATTGCCGGGCTGTTGCGCAGCCTGCCGGAGCTAACGCCGCTGCATGTTATCGATCCCCAGTTGATTGAAAATTTAACCGGACATATCGTCCGCTGTAGCGCCTCGCCGGTCTGGCTGCCGGAAAACCGTCAGGGCAGTATGAACAACCTGAAAGCCGCGTGGCCTGCGGCATTCGATTTAGGTATTCAGTTTATTAATAAGCTGCGCGAAGAGCAGGACATTCCGGTGTTTGACAGCGATCTGGTCGGGCTGTACTTCGCCTGTGCGCTGGAGCGCCACCAGCAGGATCGTTATCCGGTCATTCTGCTGGCCGATCAAAACGCCATTGCGACGATCAACAAGCAGGCCATTGAGCGCGATGTGATGAGCTGCCGGGTGATCATCGCACGAACGCCGGGGGAATTACGCGACCTTTGCGCTGACGTTGAACCGGCGCTGATCGTGAACAACAGCCACCATTTGCTTGATGAGATCCCCGGCGAGGTGTTGATCGTTAAGAATATCATTACCCCCGCCGCGATCGGCCAGATCAAAGATCTGCTGGCGTCGGCATTTATTCGCCAGCGGCCAGAGCGTTTTTTCCTGCCGCAGGGCAGCTTTCATTATGCCAACGACGGCAATGAAGAGTGGCAAAGCGTGATTGCGCAGATCTGTAAGCGGCTGACGGACGGCGGTCATCTGACGGTGGACGAAGCGTGGCGCATTGAGCAGCGCGAGCGGGAAGGCGAAAACCTGATCGTTAATCAGCTCGCCATTCCGCATTGCTGGAGTGAACGGCAAAGCCATTTCCGCGGCTACTTTATTACCCTTGCTCGGCCGCTACTGGTGAATAACGAACCGGTCAGTCACGTGCTGATTGCCTGTGCTTCGGCGAGCGCGCGGCATGAACTGAAGATTTTTAGCTATCTGGCGAGTGTGCTGTATCGCTATCCGCAGACGACGATTTCAGGCCTGAGCAGTTATGACGATTTTCTGGCGTTGCTGCGCGGATAAAACGAAAAAAGCGCCCGGAGGCGCTCTTTCGACAATAATCGTGCTTTTATTTGTTCAGTTCAGCCGTCATGTGAACACGGTTGCCGCTGAAAGCTTCGGTGATGGTGTAAGACGATGCACCCGCAGCCTGCGCCTGGGCGGCGATTTTGGCTTCTGCGCCATCAAGCGTTGAGCTGGTTGCAGTGACGTTCTGAGCAGCGAAAGAACCGAAAGTAGTAGCGAGAGCGATAACTGCGACAAAAGTTTTGATGCTTTTCATGATATAAACCTTTCAATTTCGTTGTTGGGATAAGGCGCCGTGCCTTGATGTGATAAATAATAGCGCCAGTGCCCATCAACGAAAAGCGGAAGGATTTGCTCTCATCTTTCAAAAAAATTGACTAACTTTCAGCCTGCAATTAAGCGTTGCGGGTGAGTATAAACCGTTGCGCGACCGGGCTTGCAGAAGCCCACCAGCGTCAGATTACAGCGTTCCGCCACGTCGACCGCCAGCGTGGTCGCTGCGGAAACCGCAAACAGGATCTCCACGCCACACATGGCCGACTTCTGCACCATTTCATAACTGGCGCGACTGGACACCAGCGCCGCACCCTGCGACCAGCGACCATCTTCTATCGCCCGACGCCCCAGCAGTTTATCCAGCGCCACATGCCGCCCGACATCTTCATGACCGCCAGCCAGCTCGCCCGACGGCGTGACCCACGCAGCCGCATGTGTACAGCCGGTGCGCCTGCCGATCGGTTGCACATCATTCAGATGCTCAAGCGCCGCATCAAGATGGTTGAGATCGAACGTCTGGGTGAACGGCAACGGCGAAACCGGTTTACCGATGTCGTTCAGTTGCTCAACGCCACAGACGCCGCACCCGGTGCGCCCCGCCAGTGCGCGACGATGCTCTTTCAGCCCCATAAACCGACGACTGGAGAGTTCAATCTGCACCTCTACACCATTGCAGGCTTGCACGACATCCATCCCGTAAATTTCACGCCGATTTTCGATAATCCCTTCGGATAATGAAAATCCGATAGCAAACAGCTCCAGGTCCTTCGGAGAGGCCATCATCACCACATGGGATATGCCGTTATACACCAGCGCAACCGGAACCTCTTCGGCTAACTCGTCTGGCTGAGAATGTTGCAAATCCTGCCGCTTCCAGAGGGCAATTTGGCGCATTCCCGTGATTTCCGTCACACTATTGACTTGTTTTGGATAGATCTTGTTCACTTTGTATTAACCGTATTGGAACAGGTATACCGACAATGTGGTATTCTGGTGCAATCCCCTCCATGGATGAGGGAATTAACTCCAATTCTGTACCTTTGTGGCGTTATCCGCAAAGGCTAATAACTACACGTGACAATGTCTAAAAGAAACAAGGAGCAAACCATGCAGGTCAGCAGAAGGCAGTTCTTTAAGATCTGCGCTGGCGGTATGGCAGGCACCACGGCAGCAGCGTTGGGATTTGCCCCCGGCGCAGCACTGGCGGAAACGCGGCAGTACAAACTGTTGCGCACCCGCGAAACCCGTAATACCTGTACATACTGTTCCGTGGGCTGTGGGCTGTTAATGTATAGCCTCGGTGACGGTGCAAAAAACGCCAAAGCATCCATCTTCCATATTGAAGGGGACCCGGACCATCCGGTAAGCCGTGGTGCGCTCTGTCCGAAAGGCGCCGGGCTTGTTGATTTTATCCACTCCGAAAGTCGTTTGAAGTATCCGGAATATCGCGCTCCGGGTTCTGATAAATGGCAGCAAATCAGTTGGGAAGACGCTTTCGATCGCATCGCTAAATTGATGAAAGCTGACCGCGATGCCAACTTTATCGCGCAAAACGCGGAAGGCACGACGGTTAACCGCTGGCTCTCCACCGGCATGCTGTGTGCGTCTGCTTCCAGCAACGAAACCGGTTATTTAACCCAGAAATTTACCCGCGCGCTCGGTATGCTCGCGGTCGACAACCAGGCGCGTGTCTGACACGGACCAACGGTAGCAAGTCTTGCTCCAACATTTGGTCGCGGTGCGATGACCAACCACTGGGTCGACATGAAGAATGCCAACCTGATCGTGGTGATGGGCGGTAACGCCGCCGAAGCGCACCCGGTAGGGTTCCGCTGGGCGATGGAAGCGAAGATCCACAACGGCGCGAAGCTGATTGTGATCGATCCGCGTTTCACCCGTACGGCATCCGTGGCCGATTTCTATACGCCGATTCGTTCCGGTACTGACATTGCCTTCCTGTCAGGCGTATTGCTGTACCTGATCACCAATAACAAAATTAACCGTGAATACGTCGAAGCCTATACCAACGCCAGCCTGATCGTGCGTGAAGACTATGGCTTTGAAGACGGGCTGTTCACCGGCTATGACGCGGATAAACGTAAGTACGATAAAACCAGCTGGAACTATGAGATGGATGAGAGCGGTCACGCGAAACGCGACCTGACCTTAAGCCATCCGCGTTGCGTCTGGAATTTACTGAAAGAGCACGTTTCCCGTTATACGCCAGAAATGGTTGAAACCATCTGCGGTACGCCGAAAGCGGATTTCGTGAAAGTGTGCGAATACATCGCAGAAACCAGCGCGAAAGATAAAACCGCGTCGTTCCTCTACGCCCTCGGCTGGACGCAGCACTCCATCGGCGCGCAGAACATCCGTACGATGGCGATGGTTCAGTTGCTGCTGGGCAACATGGGGATGGCAGGCGGCGGCGTGAACGCCCTGCGCGGTCACTCCAACATTCAGGGTCTGACCGATCTCGGCCTGCTGTCGCAGAGCCTGCCAGGCTATATGACGCTGCCGAGTGAAAAACAGACCGACCTGCAGACGTACCTCGCCGCCAACACGCCGAAACCGCTGCTGGAAGGTCAGGTCAACTACTGGGGCAACTACCCGAAATTCTTCGTCTCAATGATGAAGTCGTTCTACGGCGACAAAGCGACGGCTGAAAACAACTGGGGCTTTGACTGGCTGCCGAAGTGGGACAAAGGCTACGACGTCCTGCAGTACTTCGACATGATGTATAAAGGCCAGGTCAATGGCTACCTTTGCCAGGGCTTTAACCCGGTGGCGTCGTTCCCGAACAAGAACAAGGTGGTTGCGGCACTGTCGAAACTGAAATTCCTGGTGACGATCGATCCGCTCAACACCGAAACGTCTACGTTCTGGCAGAACCACGGCGAATCGAACGACGTTGATCCATCGAAAATCCAGACCGAAGTGTTCCGTCTGCCGTCCACCTGCTTTGCCGAAGAAAACGGATCTATCGTCAACTCCGGCCGCTGGCTGCAATGGCACTGGAAAGGCGCGGACGGCCCGGGGCTTGCCAAAACTGACGGCGAAATCCTCGCGGGTATCTTCCTGCGTCTGCGTAAGATGTACGCCACCGAAGGCGGTCCGGTGCCTGAGCAGGTGCTCAATATGACCTGGAACTACTCAACGCCGGACGAACCATCGTCTGAAGAAGTGGCGATGGAGAGCAACGGGAAAGCGCTGGCGGATCTCATCGACCCGGCAACGGGTGCGGTGATCGTCAAGAAAGGCCAGCAAATCAGTTCGTTTGCCCAACTGCGTGATGACGGCACCACCGCCAGCGGCTGCTGGATTTTCGCCGGTAGCTGGACGCCGAACGGCAACCAGATGGCTAACCGCGATAACGCCGACCCGTCAGGGCTGGGTAATACCCTCGGCTGGGCATGGGCGTGGCCGCTGAACCGCCGCATCCTGTACAACCGTGCGTCTGCTGATCCGCAGGGCAACCCGTGGGATCCGAAGCGTCAGTTGCTGAAATGGGACGGCGCAAAATGGGGCGGTGTGGATATTCCGGACTACAGCACCGCGGCGCCAGGCAGTGATGTCGGGCCGTTTATCATGCAACCGGAAGGGATGGGTCGTCTGTTCGCCGTGGATAAAATGGCCGAAGGGCCGTTCCCGGAACATTACGAGCCGTTTGAAACGCCGCTGGGTACCAACCCGCTGCATCCGCAGGTTATCTCTAACCCAGCGGCCCGTATCTTTAAAGATGATATGGAAGCGCTGGGCAAAGCAGATAAGTTCCCGTACGTCGGTACAACTTACCGTCTGACCGAGCATTTCCACTACTGGACCAAACACGCGCTGTTAAACGCCATCGCGCAGCCGGAACAGTTTGTGGAGATCGGCGAGAAACTCGCTGGCAAGCTTGGCATCAGCCAGGGTGATACCGTGAAAGTCTCCTCCAACCGTGGCTACATCAAGGCCAAAGCGGTGGTGACCAAACGTATTCGCACGCTGAAGGCAGACGGGAAAGATATCGATACTATCGGCATTCCGATCCACTGGGGCTATGAAGGCGTGACGAAAAAAGGCTTTATTGCCAATACGCTGACGCCGTTCGTCGGTGATGCGAATACGCAGACGCCGGAGTTCAAAGCCTTCCTCGTGAACGTGGAAAAGGTGTAACGGAGACGACTTATGGCTTATCAATCGCAAGACATTATTCGTCGTTCCGCGACTAACGGTTTCACCCCCGCGCCACAGGCGCGGGAACACCAGCAGGAAGTGGCGAAGCTCATCGACGTCACGACCTGTATCGGCTGTAAAGCCTGTCAGGTGGCCTGTTCGGAATGGAACGACCTGCGTGATGAAGTGGGACACAACGTCGGGGTGTACGATAACCCCGCCGATTTGACCGCTAAATCCTGGACGGTGATGCGCTTCTCCGAAGTGGAGCAAAACGACAAACTGGAATGGCTCATCCGTAAGGATGGCTGCATGCACTGTGCTGATCCGGGTTGTCTGAAAGCCTGCCCGGCTGAAGGAGCTATCATTCAGTACGCTAACGGTATCGTCGACTTTCAGTCTGAGCAGTGCATTGGCTGCGGCTATTGCATTGCTGGCTGTCCGTTCGATGTGCCGCGCCTCAACCCGGAAGACAACCGCGTCTATAAATGTACGCTGTGCGTCGACCGCGTGGTGGTGGGCCAGGAACCGGCCTGTGTGAAAACCTGCCCGACGGGTGCTATCCACTTTGGCTCCAAAGAGGACATGAAAACCCTCGCCGGAGAACGCGTGGCAGAGCTGAAAACCCGTGGTTATGACAACGCGGGCCTGTACGATCCGGCGGGTGTTGGCGGTACGCACGTCATGTACGTCCTCCATCATGCCGACAAGCCGAATCTGTACCACGGCCTGCCGGAAAACCCGGCGATCAGCGATACCGTGAAGTTCTGGAAAGGGGTCTGGAAACCGCTGGCCGCCATTGGCTTTGCGGCCACCTTCGCCGCCAGCATCTTCCACTACGTCGGTGTCGGTCCGAACCGTGCGGAAGAGGAAGACGATAACCTCCACGAAGAGAAAGACGAGGTGCGCAAATGAAAAGACGTGACACCATCGTGCGCTACACGGCGCCGGAGCGTATCAACCACTGGGTAACCGCTTTCTGTTTCGTTCTGGCGGCGGTAAGCGGGCTGGGCTTTTTCTTCCCGTCCTTCAACTGGTTGATGCACATTCTCGGTACGCCGCAGCTGGCGCGTATTCTGCATCCGTTCGTTGGCGTGGTGATGTTTGCCTCATTCATCATCATGTTCTTCCGTTACTGGCATCACAACCTGATCAATCGTGACGATATTTTCTGGGCGAAGAACATTCGCAAAATCGTCGTTAACGAAGAGGTGGGTAATACCGGGCGGTACAACTTCGGTCAGAAATGCGTTTTCTGGGCGGCGATTATCCTGCTGGTGCTGTTGCTGGTGAGCGGTGTGATCATCTGGCGTCCGTACTTTGCGCCAGCGTTCTCCATTCCTGTGATCCGATTTGGGTTAATGCTGCATTCATTTGCGGCCGTAGCGCTGATTGTGGTTATCATGGTGCATATCTACGCCGCTCTGTGGGTGAAAGGCACCATTACTGCGATGGTTGAAGGCTGGGTCACCAAAGCGTGGGCACGGAAACATCACCCCCGCTGGTACCGCGAAGTGCGTGAAAAACAGGATAAAACCATCCCGTAAATTGTGCCCCTGAAGTGCATGGCGTGGCGCCGGAGACGTTTGTGTCCGGCGCCATTTTCGTTTCTGGAACGCGCAGTTTTGACAACTTTTTGACAACTTTATACAGATAACAGACCAACCGGGTTTCTGAACGCATGAGAATGGATTCGATTCTTTTGACAAGGAGACGTATCGTGAATCTCAAACACCTCTTCACCTCCCTGGCGCTCGGTCTGCTGGTCATGACGACGGGCGCAGGCGCGCAGGAACCCGCCAGGAAAGTGGCGATCAAATCGGAACTGGCCTCCCCTGTGGTGCTGGAAAATTCGCAGGATAAAAACTACCTGAAGGTCTCACTGGTAGGGTTTCCGCTAAACGCCGGCAAACGCAGCCCCATTAACCTCGCGCTGGTCATCGACCGTTCCGGCTCCATGGGTGGCGATCGCATCGAACAAGCCAAAGAAGCCGCGGTGATGGCGGTAAATACCCTCAGCAGCCAGGATACGTTGTCAGTGGTGATTTATGACGACGTGGTGGACGTCATTGTGCCGCCAGCCAAAGTGAGCAATAAAGCGGCGCTGATTAGCCAGATCCGCGAACGCGTCACCGCGCGTGGCGGCACCGCGCTGTTTGCGGGCGTTAGTCGTGGCATTAATGAAGCCAGTCAGTACCTGAAAAAAGAGCAGGTGAACCGTATTATTCTACTTTCCGACGGCCAGGCGAACGTCGGCCCGTCAACCACCGGCGAACTGGCGGAACTGGGAAAAATCGCCGCCCGCAAAGGGATTGCCATCACGACGATGGGCATTGGCGATGGCTACAATGAAGACCTGATGGCGGCGATTGCCCAGTACAGCGACGGCAACCATGTTTTCGTGCAGAACACGGGCGATCTGGAAAAGGCTTTCGCCCATGAGTTTGGCGATGTGATGTCCGTCGTCGCGCAGGATGTGGTCGTCGAAATCAGGCTGGCCGATAACGTCAAACCGCTGCGCCTGCTGGGTCGTGAAGGCGAAATCCGCGGCGATACGGTCACTGTGAAACTGAATCAGCTGTATGCGAATCAGGAAAAATACGTGATGCTGGAAGTGCTTCCGGCAAAAGGCAGTGCCGCGCAGAGCAAGCCGCTGGCCGACGTGAACGTCAGCTATAACAACCTGGCCACGAAGCAGCAAGATCGCTGGGATGAAAAACTGGCGATGCGCTATACCGCCTCGACCAGTGAAGTTCAGAAAGAGCAGGTCGATGAAGTGATTGTGGATTCCGCAATTCAGAAATCGGCGATTGAGAACGAGCGGGCGCTGGAGTTGATCGACGAAGGCAAAATGGATGAAGCAAAAGCGGTGCTGCGTCAGAGTTCTGTTGAACTGAACTCCCTGCCGGTCAGCGCACCAGCCGCACGGATGAAAGCGCAGGCCAGCGCGCAGGAAAGCCTCGAGGTACTGGAAAAAATGGAAACCCAAAGCCAGGAAGTGTCTCGTAAGTCGCTGAAAGAGCAGAACTACAACACCAAAAACCAGAAGTCGAAATCGAACTGATCCACAAGGAGTGTCGGATGCTCAGAAACAAGCTGATCTATCTCATCGCCACTGTGATGTTTTTTA
The DNA here is from genome assembly GCF_001297775.1 of Trabulsiella odontotermitis. Classification (GTDB taxonomy): domain Bacteria; phylum Pseudomonadota; class Gammaproteobacteria; order Enterobacterales; family Enterobacteriaceae; genus Trabulsiella; species Trabulsiella odontotermitis. Next base: position 63,249 of record NZ_LIFX01000015.1, read on the forward strand.
TCCTGCTTGCTTACCTGGGCATCCGTACGCTGGAACATGAAGTGCTGCTGCGCCATTACCAGACGCAGACCCTTGCTGAAGCGGAGACCGCCCGTGTCGCCGCGAGTATTGAAAACCGCCTGCAACAAAAAGCCTCGCGCCTGCATGCCATTAGCGATTTTATCGATCCTGACGATACCGCAGCCCTTACCGCGCTCAATGATCAGGACAGCGATATCAGTGCTGTGTTTACCCTGCGCAAAAATCAACTGCTCTACCCCGATGAACGCCAGCCGCTGAGTAATGAAGAGCGGGAATGGGTACGGCAACTGACGCCGCTGGTTAACGATCCCAGCCTGCTGACCAGCCATATCCCCCACGCGGAGCAGGAAACGCCGCAAGCCGGATGGTTTATCTCTCATGAAACCCAGGAGCCGCTGCTGATCTACTGGCGGCAGAAAGACGAGATGATCATCGGTTTTCGCCTCTCCTATGTGCAACTGATGATGGACATCGCCAACAGTGTTCAGGCAGACGCTACGGAAAACGCCCCGGTGGTACGCGTGACTGAGAATGGTCGTCAGCTTTATCAGAACAAAGCGGCGCAACAGCGTCAGTTAACGGAACTGGATACCCGCACACTGGAATACCCGCTGACCACATGGCAAATCAGCGTTTATGGCGTGAAAGCGCCGCTTTATCACGTCTGGCTGTGGGGCAGCGCGTTAATTGTCCTGCTGCTGGCCGTGGTTGCCCTGCTGGGGTATTCCCTGTGGCGGGAATATACCCGTTCCGCCCGCCAGGCGCGTCAGCAGGTGGATTTTGTCAGCCAGGTATCGCACGAACTGAAAACCCCGCTGACCAACATCACGCTGTATGCCGAGCTGCTGCGCGAAGGGCTGGACGATGAGCAAACGCACGAGCAACGCTACCTGGATGTCATCACCCAGGAAGGGCAGCGCTTATCACGACTCATCCAGAACATCCTGACCTTTACGCGAGCGCCAAAAACGCATATCCAACAGGTGGATATCCCGCGCCTGATGGCAGAGATCGCCCATATCTTTACCCCGGCGTTTCAGGCGAAGGGAATGGCGATTGACATGACCTGCCCGCCAGACATCACGTTGCATACCGATCGCGACGCAATTACGCAAATTATCAGCAATTTCCTGAGCAATGCGGAAAAATACGCCGCGCAGGGCAAACGGGTGGAGATTGACGTACAGACGTTAGCGGGTCGGGTTGAGATCGCGGTTCGCGATTACGGACCGGGCATCGCGGAAAAAGAGATGAAAATGATTTTCCGCCCGTTCTACCGGGTAAAATCGTCGATTACCGAAGGGGTTTCTGGCACCGGCATCGGGCTGACCATCGCCTCGCAGCTGGCGCAGCGCCTGCACGGGGAAATCCGTGTCACGCAGGAAAGCCCCGGCGTCCGTTTTACCCTGAGCTTACCGCAAGGATGACATGATGAAGATATTGATTGCGGAAGATGACACCCATATTCGCCAGGGCCTGGTGGATGCGCTGTCGCGTGAAGGCTATACGATCGTTGCTGCGCCCGACGGCCGATCGGCGCTGGAATGTTACCATCGCGACAAACCAGACTTTGTGTTGCTGGACATCATGATGCCTGAAATGGACGGTTATTCGGTCTGTCGGGAAATACGCCGCCACGACGAGCACATCCCGATTGTGTTTCTTTCCGCTAAAGATGAAGAGATCGACCGCGTCGTGGGGCTTGAACTGGGCGCGGATGATTACATCAGCAAACCGTTTGGCATTCACGAGCTACGGGCGCGAATTAAAACCATTGCCCGGCGCTGCCTGAGCCACAACGCCACCCAGCCCAACATCAGCTTTCCTTTCGGCGATTTAACTGTCTACCCCAATGAGCTGTGCGCGTGGCGCGGCGAGCAAAAACTGGAGCTGACGCTACGGGAAGTGCATATTCTGAGCTGCCTGCAACGCCATAAAAATCAGGTGGTAACGCGCGACATGCTGTTTGACGCCGCCTGGGGCTACGATTATTTACCTAACAGTCGCACGCTGGATCAGCATATTTCCCGGTTACGTAAAGTGATAGAAGTGGATGCCAATCACCCGCAGCTAATCCGAACGGTGCATGGCCTGGGATACCGTTATCAGGTATCGTGAGCACGCAGTGAGATGCATTGGGTATCTCATGCAGACCGATTGCGGTTATCATTATGACATTCACCTGGCCAGGCCTGCGATCCCTGGCTTGCCAAATCACCAGGCGGATTTTGCCAATTCGCCGAAACCAGGAAGTGACTGAATGAGCATTCGCATCATCCCGCAAGATGAGCTGGAGAAGAGCGAGAAACGCGCAGCGGAAGCAATTCCGCCATTATTATTCCCCAGACTGAAAAATCTTTATAACCGTCGTGCCGAACGTCTGCGCGAGCTGGCGGAGAATAATCCATTGGGTGATTTCCTGCGCTTTGCCGCGCTCATCGCTCACGCCCAGGAAGTGGTGCTTTACGATCACCCGCTACAAATGGATTTAACCGCGCGAATCAAAGAAGCCGCCGCTCAGGGCAAACCACCGCTGGATATTCACGTTCTGCCCCGTGACAAACACTGGCATACGTTGCTGCACTCGATGATTGCCGAGCTGAAGCCCGAGATGAGCGGTCAGGCGCTGGCGGTGATTGAGAACCTGGAAAAAGCCTCTGAACAGGAGCTGGAGCAAATGGCGAGCGCGCTGTTTGCCTCTGACTTTTCGTCAGTCAGCAGCGATAAAGCCCCGTTCATCTGGGCCGCGTTGTCGCTCTACTGGGCGCAAATGGCCAGTCTCATTCCGGGCAAAGCGCGCGCAGAATATGGCGAAGCGCGTCAGTTTTGCCCGGTCTGTGGTTCAATGCCAGTGTCCAGCATGGTGCAAATCGGGACGACGCAGGGTTTGCGCTACCTGCACTGCAACCTGTGTGAAACCGAGTGGCACGTGGTGCGCGTGAAATGCAGTAACTGCGAACAGAGCCGCGAACTGCATTACTGGTCGCTGGATAACGAGCAGGCGGCGGTAAAAGCGGAAAGCTGCGGCGACTGCGGGACGTACCTGAAGATCCTGTATCAGGAAAAAGACCCGAATGTCGAAGCGGTCGCGGACGATCTCGCCTCGCTGGTGCTGGACGCGCGTATGGAGCAGGAAGGTTTTGCCCGCAGCTCCATCAACCCATTCCTGTTCCCGGGCGAAGGGGAATAATCGCCATTGTGTTTGCCGGGCGGCGCAAGGTTGCCCGGCTAAAGCTGATAAGGCGTCACAACGCCTGGAATACCGGCAAAATCTTTTGTGTTACGAGTGACCAGGCTGCGATTGTTGACCTGTGCAGTGGCAAGGATCAGCGCATCAGGCAATCGCATGCCATGGGTACGGCGCAATTCGATGCTTTTCGCCGCAATGTCACGGTTAATATCGATAATGTCGAATAACTCCAGCACCGCTTTGGTTCTCCCTTCATCACCATATTTCGGCACACCCACCATCACCTCAATCCAGGTAATGAGGCTAATCGCCCGTTGTGAAGGATATGCTTCAAGCGCGGCTATCGCAGCCTGACGCCCGCTGAACAAATCAATCAAAATGTTAGTATCGAAGAGTGCTGAGCCGGACATGGTTACCACTCCTCACGCAGCTTTCGTTCGTACTCCAGGCCATCCACCACGCCGTCGCCCCATAATCCGAGCGCATCGCTCAATGTGGTACGGTTTTGCCTTTCCAGATATTGCTCCACCGCCTCCCGCAGCAGTTCTGCCCGCGGCAGTTTGCGCCGTTGTTTGAGATCGTCGAGCCGTTTAATAACATCGTCAGAAAGATCAAGAAGAATTCTGCCCATATCGATTCCCGCAACCATGCTCATATATCACTCCAGTATATCATCTGTGTTTAATTTTCAGACAAGATACTGAGCGAAAAACAAGAAAAGAAGCGTTCTGCACGATAAAGTTCGCTTCTGCGAGGTGCTTTCCAGAATCCCGCCTGTCACTCCTCTTCGTTACCGCCCTCTTCCAGCGGCCCAAAGGGTTTTGCGGGTAGTACGATGTAAATCCCTTCAAAGACAGCGCCGAGTTTGTCGTCTCCGTACATTTCCACCTGCAGTTGTACGCGCGCCTTGCGGCCACGTGCCAGACGATCGAGATCACCGCTGAGCGAACCGAGATCGGCAATCGACATCGGGCGGCCGCTGATCGGCTGGCTGTAACGAATATGCGCGTCGGCCAGAATGATGGTGCCGCCGAGGTGGCGCTCGCGCAGCATCAGCCAGATGAGCCCCCAGCCGGTCAGCGTGGCGAGAGAGAACAGACTGCCAGCAAACAACGTGTGGTGCGGATTCTGATTGCCGGTTTCCGGCATGGTGGTGATAAATTTCTGCCCGGTGTACTGCTGAATGCGCACACCCATTTTCTCGCTGAGCGGAATATGTTGATACCACGCCTGCTGCAGCTGCCCGCACCAGTCGCCACGATGCAAAATGTCATCCAGCGTGGCGACGGGTTTGATCATCAGAAAGTGGCGAACCGGTGTGGTTTGCGGCGTGGTGATCTCCCCCTGATTGATAAAACCAAGCTTGGCGAAAAACGGAACAGCATCTTCCCTTGCGCTACAGGTCACGCGCTTAACGCCTTCCTGGCGGGCAACCGATTCCAGCGTCATCGCCATCAGCGTGCCCAGGCCTTTATCCTGTACGGAAGGATGCACAGCCATAAAACGGATCGACGCTTCGTTATCCGCGTTGATATACACACGCCCGACGGCAACCAGTTTGCCGTCCTCATCGACCACCATCTGATGATGCGCCATCGCATCCCAGGCGTCTCGTTCTGAACCTTTCGGTTGATGCAGCGGCTTGCGCAGCATTTCCCAGCGGAACTGGTAGTAGCTTTCTAATTCTTCTTCTGTTTGCGGTACACGAAGGTGATACATAGCGGCACTCTCTTTAGCGGCCCGCGACCAGCCAGCAAGCTGGCTCATATCTGCAACCAGAACGTCACGGGACCATCGTTGACCAGCGAAACCTGCATATCCGCAGCAAATCGCCCGGTTTGCGTATTCATTTCCTGCTGGCGACAGCGCGCCACAAAATACTCATACAGGGCTTCTGCACGCTCCGGTGAAGCGCCTTTTGAGAAGCCCGGACGCATCCCGCGTTCTGTATCGGCAGCCAGCGTAAACTGAGACACGACCAGCACGCTGCCCCCCGCCTGTTGTACATTCAGATTCATTTTACCGTCCGCATCGCTGAAGATGCGGTAGCCCAGGACGCGTTCACATAAGCGGTTCGCTTTCTGTTCGTCGTCTTCTTTTTCGACACCTAACAGCACTAAAAGTCCTGGGCCGATTTCACCCGTCACTTCATCCTCCACGGTGACGCTGGCACGGGTTACGCGTTGAATTAATGCGATCATGGTTCTTCTGCTTCTTGTTGTTCTGCGGCTAATTTAAGTTTGCGGTACTCACCGAGAGTGACAGTAATTTCTGCGCCAAGCAAGACGATACACCAGGTCCAGTACACCCAGACAAAGAGGATCGGCACGACGGCAAGCACGCCATAAATCAGCTGATACGAGGGAAACATGGTGATATAGAGGGCAAATCCTTTCTTACCCAGCTCAAACAAAAGTGCGGCGACAAACGCCCCTATAATCGCATCGCGATTGGGGACGCGCGTGGTCGGAACGACGCTGTACAGCAGCCAGAAAGCCAGCCACGAAAGAATGAGCGGGAAAATCCGCAGGACATCATCAATCACGCTGTTGAAATCGCTGGCCCACCGCAGTGACAACAAATAGGAACTGATGGCCAGACTGGCGCCAGCCAGCAACGGCCCGAGCGTTAAAATCATCCAGTAGATCGCGAATGAATAGACGCGAGGCCGCACGCGCGTGCTGCGCCAGATAACATTCAGCGCGCTGTCGATGGAATACATCAACAGTAGGGAAGTGACGATCAAACCGCAGGCGCCGACCGCGGTCATTTTACTGGAATTAGCCACGAACTGTTCGATATAGCGCTGAATGACATCACCGGTCGTCGGCAGGAAGTTGGCAAAAATGAAATGGCGCAACTGTATGCTGACGTCGGAGAACATGGGAAACGCGGCAAACAGCGCGAACACCACTGCGACGAGCGGTACCAGCGAAAGCAAAGAGACATAAGCGAGGTTCCCCGCCAGTGTCGTCATATTATCTTCATCAATACGGTGCCAGAGCAGCCTGAGCCATGCGGTCAGCGGCCCCATTCGTGCTTTGGCTTTTTGATGAACGGTTTTTAGCATAGCTGTTTCGCAAAGTAGTGCGGAATGGTCTCTTTGTCGGTCACCAGGATGGTGGTAATCCCCAACTGATCAGCCCCTTCTATATTATCGGCGTTATCGTCAAAGAAGACCGCATCGGCAGCCGCATAGCCTTCCAGCTCCAGCACTTTCTGGTAGATCCGCGCTTCAGGCTTGCGCATCCCCATTTCCTGGGAGAGATAAATGTGGTCTGCCGCCTGACGGACTTCCGGGTATTCGTCCGGCCAGAACGTGGTATGCAACCGGTTAGTGTTGGACAGCACCACCACACGATGCCCCTGCTCGCGCAACTTATGCATAATCTCTATCACTTCCGGACGTAGCGCGACGAAGATCGCCTGCCAGCCATGGGAAAACTGTTCATAGCTGAGCGGCAAGTCCATTTCGAGACACAGCTTCTCAGCAAATACCTCATCACTGATTTCACCGCGTTCGTGCTGGTGAAATGCCTCACCCATGGTGAATTTCTGCTTGATCGTTGCCAGCGGAACACGCGTGAAATCGCTCCAGGCCCCCATGACACGGTTGAAGTCGATATCGACAATCACGTTTCCTAAATCAAAGATATAGAGCATTTTTGTCCCCTTTCACGCCGTGGAAGATTAACTGTAGCGGGAAAGAGTGGGTTTGACTATGCACGACCCGATACGGTGAGAGATTTTACTTTCCAGAGACAAACCTGCAGGCGAAGCATGCTCAGGCTTTACCCGTAACAGCGCGCTTATGTTTAGTAAAACTGATAAATCAGACCCTCGTTGTCTCGGTTCAGCGCAAAAAAACAATGCAACACAATTTGAGGATTTCCGGAATAGTGTGAAAAAAACAGACTCTCTCCATACAAAATAAACATTACTGTTACATTGAAATTCATATAAGCATTTAAGATCGCTGCTTATATTATCAACCTTTCACCATTTAAGAAATTCAATAAACCCCTTCAAATACAATCGCTTATATGTGAAATTGAGTATTTAAAATTTATTTCATGTTTAATAATAAGAATTCATTACAGGTTTTTATTTTTTAAATTTATATTGATTACCGACACGGAGATGGTCAACATCAAAACATGATGCATGTCGCAGTGCTGTCGCTATCTACGGTATTATTTTTAGCAATTAGTGCTATTGCACGATTTAATCAAAATCGGGCGATTGTGTATAAAATTCCTGGATGAGAGGTAAAAAATCCGCCATTAAAGACAGGTAATAACCTATTAAAACATAGTATGCCGTTTCATATTTAAGAAGTGGTATGAGAATTTCTTTCTTTGGTGATTGCAATCCGTAATTAACCATCGTGCGAATAAAATGTTTCTGGATTGACACATTTATTTGCCAATGAAATATTTGAAACCTAATAAACGACAGGAGTCGCCTTGAATGATGAAAAAGTCGAATCAAACTGTTCGCTGTATTAGTTGTGAATTGTCCTGTCAATTATATCCCGATAATACAGTTCGATCACATTATTGCAGCAATGCAACATTTTCTATTTGGCCAGAGGGCAATAACTTCCTGAAGTCCGGAGTTATTGGTAAATTACTACTTGAGAATCAAAATCATTTATCCAGTGGTTTTGTTTTTGTCGATTTTTCGTTTCCCAACCTACGCTATTTTGCCGACCAGGAATGGGTCGACCATCTGGCAGAGACAGGGATGCATATCGTCATTATTGCTGATAAAAGTCTGATGCCGCTTGCGAACTACTGGCTGACGAAGAGCAATAAAATTCAGGGGATAATCTATGCTGACGATGATGAATTCATCCAGCAGCAAAAGATTCGCCGCCTGTTTACGGGACGGCTTGCCAACACCAAGCGTGGGCGTACGCTCAACTTCGCTGAGTTTACCCTGCTCAAACGCTTTATGTCAGGCGCAAGCATCCAACAGATCATCAGGATTGATAACATTGATGTGAAGAAAGTTTATGTCCATAAACTTCGTCTCGAGCAAAAGCTGGGGCACAGCATCCATAAAATCATCTCTCATGTGCTGTAGCGGTTCCGGCGTCGCAGACCCTACTGTCAGAGTTCACATAGCGCCTAAGTCATCCATTTCTTAGGCGCTATCCTTCTGAGTCCTTTAGCAAATAGTGCTATGTTAAGCCTTATTTACTAAATAGTAATTCATAGATAACCCCCCAGGATATATCAATATATTCTGATCCGCTTTCAGGCAGGGATAGATAAAACATACACATACTAGCCCAGGAAAGGAAAAAAATAAGAATTTATATCAGTGTAAACATTTCGCCTCATTACCTTATTGAGAAACATTTATTAAGCATATTGACACATTCTAATACCGATGGAATATTGCACTTAAGGAACTAAGTAAATCACTAATAACGATTTGCTTATTTATAACGTTAGTCCGACAAAGAATTAGTCTTATTCTGTTCGTTATCTTTCAAACGACAACGGAGTGATATTAACTTACTGTTTTATTTAAAATTAATGCAATTACTCCACATGGTACCTCGCTACCATGCGTATAAGTATTTGCCTAATAAACCGGGATATCAAATTCAAAGAGCAACGTTCGCTTAATTCGATTACTGCTAATTCATCAACTGGAACACCACATCGTTTCGATGTGGCCAAACCCCACACTGGAAGGCTAGAGGTAATTATGCCGTATCCTAAGAAATATTCTCGAATTGCTGTTGCAGTCTCAACAGCGCTTGCGTCTATGGTCTTTTCCGCGCAAGCGTCATATATAGATTTTGACAGTTTACCGGCCACCGGGCTGGTAACCGATTTACCTGCTGAGATTCAGGCGCTGATCCCGACGGGCGCGAACTCGCAATTTACCAAAATCACCACACCGCCCTCCAACTATGTCTATAAATGGGATACCGGGGCGATTCCTGTTTATGGTGATGGTGTGACGCTGACTGGCCCAGGGATGGAAGCTTTTGAACACACCATTATGGTGCTCCAGAACTCCGCGTCGGGAAGTCCCGGTGTGATTTTTGGTGATGATCTGACCATCACAACCCAGTCCAAAAACCCTGCTAACGCAGGTAGAGACGTTGATGGCATCCGTACACACGGTAACAACAGGCCAAATAACCCGGTGTTCGTTATTGTCGGTGATCGGGCTAAAATTACCGTGAACGGTTACTCCGGCGACGGTATCAACGCGGGTTATAACTCATACACGATTATTAATGGTGGGTATGGTTCAGCCAATATCTATGTTGGTGATGATCTGGAAATCACGACGAGTGGTTATGAGGGTCGTGGTATTTCCGCTAACGCCGTACGAAATTCCACCACGGTGAAAAACCAGGTCATTGTAGGTGATCGTGCGCACATTGTGACTACTGGCGAACGTGCAGAAGGTATTCGAACAGGCCAGAACGGTTCTTATGTTCAATTGGGTGATAACGCAACCATTGAAACGTCAGGAAATACCGCACACGCCGTTTATGCTGGCTCATCTTCAAAGATTGTATTGGGTGATAAGGCAACGATTAAAACAGAAGGTGATGGCGCAAACGCGGTTGAATCGTATTCATCTTCCACGCTCAACGTTGGAAATGATGCAAAGATCACTGTAGAAGGCCCAAACAGCTCAGCACTGTATTCATATAGTGCTGCTACCACTTCGATTGGCGATAACGCAACGTTGTCCGTGGATGGTGCCAGCTCCCATGGGGTCTATGCATACTACAATAATGCCACAGTGAATATTGGTGATAATGCCAGTATCACCGTTAACGGGACAACGAAATCCACCGCTTACGGTGCCAAATCGCCAGCCGGGTTATATGCCATTAACCGCGGCAAGATTAACCTGGCCGGCGGCGCAGCGATCACCATGGCAGGTACCAATAGCGATCAAGTCTACGCTATGAACGCAGAAACCGGTGGGGTGATTGATGCCTCAACCGGGGGCCGCTTTACCATCGACGGCGACCTTTTAGCCAATGGCGGTGTTGCTGCCAGCGGTACAACCCCTGCACTGGACAGTACCATTACACTGAACATGATGGACGGATCTCTGTGGAATGGAGCTTCTTATATTGCTACTACCACAGCCGGGACCGGGGTGATTGATCTCTCTATGACCAACGCCACCTGGAACATGACGGACAGCTCCACCGTGACCAACCTGACGCTCAACGACGGCAGTACGGTGAACTTCCAGCATGCAGAGGATAGTACGACCTGGCAGACGCTGACGGTCAATAAGGACTTTGTCGGTAACGGCGGTACAGTTCGCTTTAATACGGTGCTGTATGATGACTCTTCGAATACTGACCTGATGCACGTACTGGGCAACACCTCCGGTAATGCAAAAGTCGCTGTGGAAAACATCGGCGGTACTGGCTCGCAAACCGTTGAAGGGATCAAGATTATTCAGGTTGATGGTTCCTCTGACGGCGTATTCGCCAAAGCGGGTCGTATCGTTGCCGGTGCTTATGACTATGATGTGGTGAAAAAAGGCAATGACTGGTTCCTGACCAGTGCGCTGACGCCAGATGATCCGATTCCACCGGAACCACCGGTACCGCCAGAGCCACCGGTACCACCAGTACCACCAGAACCACCAGTACCACCTGAACCACCGGTGCCGCCAGAGCCACCAGTACCACCTGCAGAGCCGGAAGGTCCGCGTCAGGTTCGCCCGGAAGGGGGCAGCTATCTGGCTAACAACTATGCGGCAAATACGCTGTTTATGACCCGACTGCATGATCGCCTGGGTGAAACCCAGTATACCGACGTGCTGACTGGTGAAGAAAAAGTCACCAGTATGTGGATGCGTAACGTCGGCAACCATAACCGTTTCAAAGACAGCAGCGGCACATTAACCACCCGAAGCAACAGCTATATCCTGCAGATAGGGGGCGATCTGGCGCAGTGGAGTACCGACGGTCTCGACCGCTGGCACCTCGGGGCAATGGCAGGCTACGCGAACAGCGCTAACCACACGAAGTCGAAACTGAATGGTTACGCTTCTCGTGGTGAAGTTTCCGGCTATAGCGTCGGGCTGTACGGCACCTGGTATGCCAACGAAGCAGATAAAACCGGCACTTATGTCGATACCTGGGCACTGTACAACTGGTTCAATAACAAAGTCACCGGTCAGGACAGACCGACCGAAGAGTATGACTCCAGTGGTCTGACTGCCTCTGTTGAAGCCGGTTACAGCTTCCGGGTTGGTGAAAGCGAGAACTTCAGCTACTGGATCCAACCGAAAGCACAGCTGGTGTGGATGGACGTGCAGGCTGACGATCATCGCGAGAAAAACGGCACCCGCATTAAGGACGAAACCGACGGCAATCTGATGACGCGTCTGGGCGTCAGAGCACAGATGAGCAGCAAGCAGCCGGAAGGTGTTGAAAATGCGCGCGGCTTCCAGCCGTTCATTGAAGCGAACTGGATCCACAACACGCAGGATCAAAGCGTGCGGATGGATGACATCAGCGTCGATATGCGCGGTGCGAAAAACATCGGTGAGCTGAAAATCGGTGTGGAAGGGCAGATTACGCCGCGTCTGACGATGTGGGGCAACGTTGCTCAACAGGTCGGTGAGAAGAGCTACAGCAATACCCAGGGTATGCTGGGCATTAAATACAGCTTCTGATAACCGCGATACCGCTAAAAAGAAAACCCCAGGTCACATTGCCTGGGGTTTTTTATTTGAGAGCGTGTTAATTACTCTTCTTTCGCGCCACGGTTAGCACGGCGACGATCGTTTTCCGTCAGATGACGTTTACGGATACGGATAGACGTCGGGGTGACTTCGACCAGTTCGTCATCATCAATGAACTCCAGCGCCTGCTCGAGCGTCATTTTGATTGGCGGAACCAGCACGGTGGCTTCATCCGTCCCTGACGCACGCATGTTAGTCAGTTTCTTACCGGTCAGGCAGTTAACCGTCAGGTCGTTAGAACGGCTGTGAATACCGATGATCTGGCCTTCATACACTTCTGCACCGTGACCCAGGAACAGCTTGCCGCGATCCTGCAGACCGAACAGCGCAAACGCAACCGCTTTACCCTGACCGTTGGAGATCAGCACGCCGTTCTGACGCTGGCCCACATCGCCCGCACGAATGTCATCGTAGTGGCTGAAGGTGGAGTACAGCAGACCGGTACCGGAAGTCATGGTCATGAACTCAGAACGGAAGCCGATCAGGCCACGGCTTGGGATCACGTAGTCGAGACGTACGCGGCCTTTGCCATCCGGATTCATGTTTTTCAGGTCGCCTTTACGCTCGCCGAGCGCCTGCATCACAGAACCCTGATGCTGCTCTTCCACGTCCAGCGTGACGTTTTCGAACGGTTCCTGACGACGGCCGTCGATTTCGCGGAAGATAACTTTCGGACGGGAAACCGCCAGTTCGAAACCTTCACGACGCATGTTTTCAATCAGAACGGACAGGTGCAGTTCACCACGGCCAGAAACGCGGAACGCGTCTGCGTCTTCGGTTTCTTCAACACGCAGCGCCACGTTGTGCACCAGCTCTTTGTTCAGACGATCCAGAATCTGACGGGACGTGACGTATTTACCTTCTTTACCGCAGAACGGCGAGGTGTTTACGCAGAAGAACATAGAAACGGTCGGTTCATCAACGGACAGCGCTGGCAGCGCTTCAACCGCCTGCGTGTCGCAGATGGTGTCGGAGATGTTCAGTTCGCCAAGACCAGTGATCGCGATGATATCGCCCGCTTCCGCAACGTCGGCTTCGATACGTTCCAGACCCAGGTGGCCCAGCACTTTACCGACTTTACCGTTACGGGTTTTGCCTTCGCTATCAATGATGGTGACCTGCTGGTTCGGCTTCACTTTACCGCGCTTAATACGACCGATGCCGATAACACCCACATAGTTGTTGTAATCAAGCTGGGAGATCTGCATCTGGAACGGACCATCAAGGTCAACGTTAGGCGACGGTACGTGATCGACAATCGCCTGGTACAGCGGGGTCATGTCTTCAGCCATGTCTTCGTGATCCAGACCGGCAATACCGTTCAGCGCGGAGGCGTAAACGATAGGGAAATCCAGCTGCTCGTCGGTGGCGTCGAGGTTAACGAACAGGTCGAACACCTGATCCACAACCCAGTCAGGACGCGCGCCAGGACGGTCAACTTTGTTGATAACGACGATAGGTTTCAGGCCATGGGCAAAGGCTTTTTTGGTCACGAAGCGCGTTTGCGGCATCGGGCCGTCAAAAGCGTCAACCACCAGCAGCACAGAGTCAACCATGGACATTACACGCTCAACTTCACCTCCGAAGTCGGCGTGCCCGGGGGTATCAACGATGTTGATACGGTAATCATTCCATTTGATTGCGGTGTTTTTCGCGAGGATGGTAATCCCACGCTCTTTCTCCAAATCGTTGGAGTCCATCACACGCTCTTGTGTCTCAGCACGTTCGTCGAACGTACCAGATTGCTGCAGCAGCTTGTCAACCAGGGTCGTTTTACCATGGTCAACGTGCGCAATGATGGCGATGTTACGCAGATTTTCGATCACAACTTTGCCTCAGGCATTAGAAATAGCGCGTTATTGTACACGTATTAATCGAAGGACTAAACAGGATCACAAACATCCTCCGCAAACAAGTATTGCAGAGTTGCTTTGTGATCGCTTTCACGGAGTAGTAAAAGGGCTTTAAAACGTAAATTGCACCAATATGGTGCTTAATGTTCACATTGAAGCACTATACTGGTGCAATCCAACTGTCATGGTGCAACCCTTTTGCACTATGGTGCGCATGATACAGCCTTTTAGGGTGTATTTAAAAGTTGGCACAGTTTTCGCTTTGATATTTTTACGGCAACAACGCCATATAGACGCTGTGTTAGAGAGTTCGTTACTACAACGACAATGACCAATCCGGGAGAGTTTAAGTATGTCCGCTGAACATGTATTGACGATGCTGAATGAGCATGAAGTGAAGTTTGTCGATCTGCGCTTCACCGACACCAAAGGTAAAGAACAGCACGTCACCATTCCGGCTCATCAGGTAAATGCTGAATTCTTCGAAGAAGGCAAAATGTTTGATGGCTCCTCGATTGGCGGCTGGAAAGGCATTAACGAATCAGACATGGTGCTGATGCCTGACCACACCACCGCGGTCATTGACCCGTTCTACGAAGAACCGACACTGATCATCCGTTGCGATATCCTCGAGCCTGGCACACTGCAGGGTTACGATCGCGACCCGCGTTCCATCGCCAAGCGCGCTGAAGAATACCTGCGCTCCACCGGCATCGCAGACACCGTGCTGTTTGGGCCAGAACCGGAATTCTTCCTGTTTGACGACGTCCGTTTCGGCAGCTCCATTTCCGGTTCTCACGTCTCTATCGACGATATCGAAGGTGCCTGGAACTCCTCCACCAAATATGAAGGTGGTAACAAAGGTCACCGTCCGGGCGTGAAAGGCGGTTACTTCCCGGTTCCGCCAGTAGATTCTTCACAGGACATCCGTTCCACCATGTGTATGGTGATGGAAGAGATGGGCCTGGTGGTTGAAGCGCACCACCACGAAGTAGCGACCGCAGGTCAGAACGAAGTGGCAACCCGCTTCAACACCATGACCAAAAAAGCGGACGAAATTCAGATCTACAAATACGTTGTGCACAACGTTGCGCACCGTTTCGGCAAAACCGCGACCTTCATGCCAAAACCGATGTTTGGCGATAACGGCTCCGGTATGCACTGCCATATGTCACTGGCTAAAAACGGCACCAACCTGTTCTCTGGCGACAAATACGCTGGCCTGTCTGAAACCGCACTGTTCTACATCGGCGGTATTATCAAACACGCGAAAGCGATCAACGCCCTGTCTAACCCGACCACCAACTCCTACAAGCGTCTGGTCCCGGGTTATGAAGCACCGGTTATGCTGGCTTACTCCGCACGTAACCGTTCTGCCTCCATCCGTATTCCGGTGGTTGCCAGCCCGAAAGCGCGTCGTATCGAAGTGCGTTTCCCGGATCCGGCAGCTAACCCGTACCTGTGCTTCGCTGCACTGATGATGGCAGGCCTCGACGGTATCAAGAACAAAATCCATCCAGGCGAAGCCATGGATAAAAACCTGTACGACCTGCCGCCGGAAGAGGCGAAAGAGATCCCACAGGTTGCTGGCTCTCTGGAAGAAGCACTGAACGAACTGAATGCCGATCGTGAGTTCCTGACGGCGGGCGGCGTGTTTACCGATGAAGCAATCGATGCCTACATCGCGCTGCGTCTGGAAGAAAACGACCGCGTTCGCATGACACCGCACCCGGTTGAGTTTGAGCTGTATTACAGCGTTTAACAGTATCTTAAAATCTGGCGAATTTCGCGTTACGACGCGAAAGACACAGAGGATTTTAGTTGCCGTGGAAACTTTTAGCCCATCTCATGATGGGCTTTTTTCACCACCAACGGACTGATATCACGCGCTTTTTATCCATTAAACGCTATACTGCACTAAAATAGTGCAAACTCCTGGAGGACTGCTTAATGGCAACAGGCATGCTGCCCGATGCTGGGCAGATCCTTAATTCGTTAATCAACAGCATATTGCTGGTTGATGACGACCTGGCGATACATTACGCCAACCCGGCGGCACAGCAGCTGCTGGCCCAAAGCTCACGCAAGCTCTTCGGTACGCCGCTGCCGGAACTGCTGACCTGGTTCTCACTGAATATCAACCTGATGCAGGAAAGCCTGCAAACCGGTCAGGGATTTACGGATAACGAAGTCACGCTGGTGATCGACGGCCGCTCGCATGTCCTCTCCTTAACCGCTCAGCGTTTGCCTGAAGGCTATATCCTGCTGGAAATGTCGCCGATGGATAATCAGCGTCGCCTGAGTCAGGAGCAGCTACAACACGCTCAGCAGGTGGCCGCGCGCGATCTGGTTCGCGGTCTGGCGCATGAAATCAAAAATCCGTTGGGCGGATTACGCGGCGCGGCGCAGTTGCTCAGCAAAGCCCTGCCCGATCCATCGCTGGGTGAATATACCCAGGTGATTATCGAGCAGGCAGACCGACTGCGTAATCTGGTCGATCGCCTGCTTGGCCCGCAACAGCCCGGCATGCACGTGACGGACAGCATTCATAAAGTGGCGGAACGGGTGGTGAATCTGGTCTCCATGGAGCTGCCGTCAAATGTGCAACTGGTGCGCGATTACGATCCAAGCCTGCCGGAATTTACGCACGATCCCGATCAGATTGAGCAGGTGTTGCTGAATATTGTCCGCAATGCGCTGCAGGCACTGGGACCGACCGGGGGCGAAATTATTCTCCGCACCCGTACGGCGTTTCAGTTCACCCTTCACGGCGAGCGCTACCGTCTGGCGGCGCGTATTGATGTGGAAGATAACGGCCCCGGCATTCCGGCGTATCTGCAGGATACGCTGTTTTATCCGATGGTCAGCGGACGCGAAGGCGGAACGGGGCTGGGATTGTCCATCGCCCGTAACCTGATTGATCAACACTCCGGCAAAATTGAATTTACCAGTTGGCCGGGCCATACCGAGTTTTCGGTTTACCTGCCAATTCGGAAATAGAGGGGTTAGTTTATGCAACGAGGGATTGCCTGGATCGTTGACGACGATAGCTCTATCCGCTGGGTGCTTGAACGCGCGCTCACGGGGGCAGGGCTGACGTGTACCACATTTGAAAGCGGTAATGAGGTGCTTAACGCGCTGGCGACGAAAACCCCGGATGTACTGCTCTCGGATATCCGTATGCCAGGCATGGACGGGCTGGCGCTGCTCAAACAGATTAAACAGCGCCACCCGATGCTTCCGGTCATCATAATGACCGCCCATTCCGATCTGGATGCCGCGGTAAGCGCTTACCAGCAAGGGGCGTTCGATTACTTACCCAAGCCGTTTGATATTGATGAAGCTGTGGCGCTGGTTGAACGCGCCATCAGCCACTATCAGGAACAACAACAGCCGCGCAACGTGCAGGTGAACGGCCCGACCACCGATATCATTGGTGAAGCGCCCGCCATGCAGGACGTATTCCGCATTATTGGCCGCCTGTCACGTTCGTCGATCAGCGTGCTGATTAATGGTGAATCCGGCACCGGTAAAGAGCTGGTCGCCCACGCCCTGCACCGCCACAGCCCACGGACCAAATCGCCCTTTATCGCGCTGAACATGGCGGCTATCCCGAAAGATCTCATCGAATCTGAGCTGTTTGGTCATGAGAAAGGCGCGTTCACTGGCGCCAACACCGTACGCCAGGGCCGTTTCGAGCAGGCAGACGGCGGCACACTGTTTCTTGATGAAATCGGCGATATGCCGCTGGATGTCCAGACACGTTTACTGCGCGTACTGGCGGACGGGCAGTTTTACCGCGTCGGGGGTTATGCGCCGGTGAAAGTCGATGTCCGTATTATTGCCGCCACGCACCAGAACCTGGAGTTGCGCGTGCAGGAAGGTAAATTCCGCGAAGACCTGTTCCATCGTCTTAACGTGATTCGGGTGCATTTGCCGCCGCTGCGCGAACGCCGGGAAGATATTCCCCGTCTGGCGCGCCACTTCCTGCAAATCGCCGCACGTGAACTGGGCGTTGAAGCCAAACAACTGCATGCGGAAACCGAAGCGGCGCTGACGCGTCTCGCCTGGCCCGGCAACGTTCGCCAGTTAGAAAATACCTGCCGTTGGTTAACTGTTATGGCGGCCGGTCAGGAAGTGCTGATTCAGGATCTGCCCGGCGAACTGTTCGAAACTACCGTGCCGGAAAGCCCGACGCATGCGTTAACCGACAGCTGGGCTACGTTGCTGGCACAGTGGGCCGATCGGGCGCTGCGTTCCGGTCATCAAAATTTGCTGTCAGAAGCCCAGCCTGAGATGGAACGCACGCTGTTAACCACCGCGTTGCGCCATACACAGGGGCATAAACAGGAAGCCGCCCGTCTGTTAGGCTGGGGGCGCAACACGCTGACGCGCAAATTAAAAGAGCTCGGGATGGAGTAAGTTCCGGCGGATTGTAAAGAATAGCGGCCTGGCGCAAAGTGCGGTTATTTTGCGCTTTACTGTTCCGATGAGTTGGGTATGATCTTGCGCGGCAACGCAGGGGGTTATCATGCTTGAATCATTGATTAATCTGGTGTCGAGCGGCGCAGTCGACAGCCATACGCCACAAACGGCGGTGGCCGCGTTGCTCTGTGCGGCACTGGTCGGACTGTTTAGCTAGTTGAGGCCCGGGAACGGGCCTCAAACACTTAAATTACCCGCGAGAACTGCTGCAGGCGCGCTTTCTGACGCAGATACGCGTCAAAGCACATGCAGATATTGCGGATCAGCAGGCGCCCTTTTGGCGTCACCTGAATGCCATGCGCATCAACATCCACCAGCCCGTCTTTCGCCAGCGGCGCGAGCAGTTTCAAATCTTCCGCAAAGTAATCCTGGAAATCCACCTTCCACTGCTGTTCGACGGCGGAAAAATCAAGCCGGAAGTTACAGATCAGCGCCTTTATCACGTCACGACGAAGACAATCATCTTCCGTTAACGCAATACCACGCCACAGCGCATTGCCAGTTTCATCCACTTGCTGGTAATAGTGCTTCAGCTCTTTCTGGTTCTGTGCGTAACAGTCGCCAATCATGCTGATAGCGGAAACGCCCATGCCCAGCAGATCGGTATCACCCTGCGTGGTGTACCCCTGGAAATTGCGATGCAGAACGCCGTTGCGCTGCGCCACCGCCAGCTCATCGTCGGGACGCGCGAAGTGATCCATACCGATAAACTGATACCCCGCACGGGTCAGCGAGGCGATGGTTTCCTGCAGAATATCCAGTTTTTGCTGGGCGGAAGGGAGATCAGCGTCTTTAATTTTGCGCTGCGCTGCGAACAGCGTCGGCAGATGCGCGTAGTTAAACACGCTCAGACGATCAGGATTGAGCTCCGCCACGCGGTGCAGCGTGAAAGCGAAACTTTCCGGCGTTTGCTTCGGCAAACCATAAATCAGGTCAATGTTCGTGGAGGTAAAACCAATCTCGCGAGCGTGGTTCAGCAGCGCAAAAATAAAGGTTTCGTCCTGCTCGCGATTCACCAGACGCTGCACTTCTTTATTGAAATCCTGCACACCCATGCTCAGGCGGTTGAAGCCTTCCGCGCGGAGGTGATCGAGAACGTCGAGCTCAATCTCGCGCGGATCCACTTCGATAGAAATTTCAGCGTCGGCATTAAACTGAAAATGACTGCGCAGCAACCCCATCAGACGGCTGATTTGCGCCTTATTGAGATAGGTTGGCGTGCCGCCGCCCCAGTGAAGCTGGCTGATATGACGCCCGGCAAATAACGGCGCGCGGTGACGGATTTCCTGCTCCAGCGCATCGAGGTATTGATCAGCCTTATGCTGCTGGCGGGTCACTATCTTGTTGCAGCCGCAGAAATAGCAGAGCTTGTGGCAGAACGGAATATGAACATACAGCGACAGCGGGCGGTCAGGGTATTTCGCCACCGCCTGCAAAAAGTCGGACTCGCCGAAGTTTTCATTAAACTCCAGCGCGGTCGGATATGATGTATAACGCGGCCCGGAATAGTTATATTTCTGGATCAGGGCCAGATCCCAGTCGATTTGTTGCTCAGACATGTTCACTCCTTCCGATGGTGTCGCTGGCGGGTACGACGCACCGCTCTGCCCGAATGACGGTTCAGAAGCCGGTTACGCAGCCACTTTTGCTGCTGCGACAACCTGCGTAGTTTAACGAATAACCACGCCAGATAACATATAACCGGAAGGGTTATAAGCAGGACAATAAAACCGACGGGATGCAAATGTTAATTTCCGCCTTTCAACAAGCGCATCATATCTTCTTTGCCGTCGTCTTCATCCTCTTCGTCGTCATCGTAGGACAGACCCAGTTGCTGCATCAGTTCATCAATACGATCCAGTTTGGCATCCACCCAGGACTGCTCTTCAGCATTCAGGGTTTCGCCCTCTTCCAGACGTTCCAGCAGCGCGTCCAGGCGCTCATCAGTTTCCAGCATATCCAGCTCAGCCTGCGGTGAAAGCATAGGTTTCTCGCTCTGTGGTTTGTGCTGCTTTTTGGTCACTGGCGCGTCGGTAACGCCCAGCGCGATAGGTTTTTTGCTACCAATTCGTGGATCTTTTTGCTGCTGTTGTTTTTTTGACGATGAAGCATCTGCCCCGCCACTCGCACGGCTGCCTGGCGTGTGACCACGATGTTTTTTCTCGCGTTTACGGTCGCGGGCTTCCTGATTCAGTTCTTCGCGCGTTTTACGGCGATTTTTTGCCGGTGCTTTACCGCGCGGTGCGGATGTCGGTTTTTTCATGATTGTGGGTCTTTACGCTGTTTTTTTCAGTATAGAATTGAGGCGGAATCTAGCAGAATCCGCACAAAGAAAAAAGGCGACAGAGTAATCTGCCGCCTTTTTCTTGACTCACAACCCATACGGGTTTCACATTCCTTGTCTGCTAACGACGTACCCTGTCTTTCCCTTAGCGTGACAATCCGTTTTCTGTTCCCTTTCCTTGCACTAACGTCTCCGGACGTTTTGTCTTCCTGACAATCCTTTTGTCTTCGCCTCCTGGCGCTCCTGACCCTCGTCCTGAGTCTGTTATCCAACGGCGTCCTCTCCGTTGAAAGCTACTTTACCGTGTTCCAGAAAACAGACAAGTCAAAAAATAGCCAAATTCGTTTTTTCGGATTTTATCTCGTAGATAACTTATTGATTTATATCATTACCGAGAATAAGACCACTAAGGGTATTCTTAGATTTCTCAGGGAAACTCGGGCAATAATCTTACAGCGGCGCGGGCACTTTCCGCCATCCTCACCAAGGGAAAAACAGCGTTTTCCCCCGGTTCAGGTATAATCCCCGCCATAACATGAATTAACGGAGACGACCGTTTTGGCAAATTACAATTATCAACTGACGCGTTTTGTCACCAGCGCGCCAGATATTCGCCACTTACCGGAAGATACCGGGATCGAAGTGGCGTTTGCAGGCCGCTCCAACGCGGGTAAATCCAGCGCCCTGAATACACTGACCAACCAGAAAAACCTGGCGCGTACCTCAAAAACGCCGGGCCGTACGCAGCTGATCAACCTGTTCGAAACGGCAGAAGGCAAACGTCTGGTTGACCTGCCGGGTTATGGTTATGCTCAGGTTCCGGAAGAGATGAAGCGGAAATGGCAACGTGCGCTGGGTGAATATCTGGAAAAGCGCCTGTGCCTGAAAGGCCTGGTGGTGCTGATGGACATCCGTCATCCGCTGAAAGATCTCGATCAACAGATGATTGAGTGGGCGGTAGACAGCAATATTCCGGTACTGGTGCTACTGACGAAAGCCGACAAGCTGGCCAGCGGTGCGCGTAAGTCGCAACTCAATATGGTTCGTGAAGCGGTGATTGCCTTTAACGGCGACGTGCAGGTGGAAGCCTTCTCTTCACTGAAAAAACAGGGTGTGGATAAGCTTCGGCAGAAGCTGGATACGTGGTTTAGCGACATCCCACCAGAAGAGGCAGCGGAAGAATAATACAACGCGCGGCACTGTCCGCGCTTTTTCTTTAGCGCAATAAAAAACGCCCCAGTCATAAGTGACTGGGGCGGCTAAATATTCAGCCAAATCCGATTACGTGAAGTAAAAGGTCTGAAAGATAGAACATCTTACCTCTGTACCCTACGCGAATAACTCTACTCTTTTTTGTGCGCGTAACAAAGCACTTTTTGTAGTTTTTTTTCATTGTTTACATAGCAAATTCTAATAACCATCACAAAAAGCGATAAGTTATGTTGCTAAGTTACAAAAAATCGCGAGCTTAGTGAGCCTGATCCCAGTTCTCTCCACTGCCCACTTCCACCAGCAGCGGAACATCCAGCGTTGTACTGTTTTCCATCAGCTCGTGAATTTTCTTCGAGACCGCCGCAAGCTCATCTTTGTGCACTTCAAACACCAGTTCATCGTGTACCTGCATGATCATACGCACGCGCGGCTGCTCTTTTTGCAGCCAGGCATCGACAGCGATCATCGCACGCTTAATGATGTCCGCTGCCGTTCCCTGCATTGGCGCGTTAATCGCGGCGCGCTCCGCACCGGCGCGACGTGCCGCGTTGCTGGATTTGATGTCCGGCAGATAGAGGCGACGCCCTTCCAGGGTTTCAACGTAGCCCATCTCTTTCGCCTGCGCGCGGGTGCGCTCCATATATTCCAGTACACCCGGGTAACGTTCGAAATAGAGATCCATATACTTCTGCGACTCTTTGCGCGGGATATTGAGCTGGCGGGACAAGCCAAACGCGCTCATGCCGTAGATCAGCCCAAAGTTGATCGCCTTCGCGCTGCGACGCTGCTCACCAGTGACGCTCTCCAGCGGCAAACCAAAGACTTCAGCCGCCGTTGCGCGGTGAATGTCTTTACCCTCGGCAAACGCTTTCAGCAGCCCTTTATCGCGCGACAGATGCGCCATAATGCGCAGCTCAATCTGCGAGTAGTCGGCAGAGACGATCAGGTAATCGTCAGGGGCAATAAATGCCTGACGGATGCGGCGCCCTTCGTCATTACGTACAGGGATGTTTTGCAGGTTCGGATCGGTGGAAGATAAACGCCCGGTTGCCGTTACCGCCTGATGATATGAGGTATGCACACGGCTGGTTTTCGGGCTGATCATCAACGGCAGTTTGTCGGTGTAGGTCGATTTCAGTTTCGCCAGGCCGCGATATTCGAGGATCACTTTCGGCAGCGGGTAATCCAACGCCAGCTCTTCCAGCACCTCTTCCGACGTCGACGGCGCGCCGCCAGGCGTTTTCTTCAGCGGCTTAATGCCCTGTTTTTCAAACAGGATCGTCTGCAATTGTTTGGTGGACGAGAGATTGAACGGCTCGCCAGCGATGTCGTGCGCCTTCTGCTCCAGCTCGACCAGCCGTTTGGCGATCTCTTCGGAATGCTTGTGCAGCACCACTGGGTCGATTTTCACCCCGTTACGCTCAACGCGCGAAAGCACCGGTACCAGCGGCATTTCAATGTGCTGGAAAACATTCAGCGGCCCTTTATCCTGCTGCAGCTTCGGCCACATTTTCAGGTGCAGTTGCAGGGTGACATCCGCGTCTTCCGCCGCGTAACGCCCCGCCTCTTCAAGGGCGATCTGATTAAAAGTGAGCTGGTTTTTGCCCTTGCCGGCAATCTCTTCGAAGGTGATGGTTTTATGCTTCAGCCAGCGATCGGAGAGGCTGTCCATATCATGGCGGCCCGCAACGCTGTCCAGCGTGTACGATTCCAGCATGGTATCAAACGCAATACCGCGCAGCTCGATGCCGTAATTCTGCAGGATCCCACGGTCGTACTTCAGGTTCTGCCCCACTTTCAGGCTCTTTTCGTCTTCCAGCAGCGGTTTTAATAGTTCCAGCACCCGATCGCGTGGGATTTGCGCTGGCGCGTCGAGGTAATCATGGGCAACCGGCACATACGCGGCAACGCCGGGTTCCGTCGCAAAAGAGAGCCCGACCATATTAGCGCTGACGTTATCCAGGCTGTCTGTTTCGGTATCAAAGGCAAACAGCGGTGCTTTCTTCAGCTTTTCGATCCAGCTTTTGAGCGTTTCTTCATCAAGGATGGTGACGTAGTTTTCGGCTGACAGTGTCGCGGCAGGCGCTTCTGGCTCAGCCTCAATAACCAGCGTTTCCTGCGGTTTTACCGCAGGTCTGGCGCCTTTGGCCTGTAACCATTTGCCTGCTTCGACGTCAGCCGTCCAGCGTTTGAATTCATATTTTCTGAACAGACTCAGCAGCTCATCGGCGATCGGCTGCTGGACTTCCAG
This sequence comes from Trabulsiella odontotermitis, assembly GCF_001297775.1. Taxonomy (GTDB): domain Bacteria; phylum Pseudomonadota; class Gammaproteobacteria; order Enterobacterales; family Enterobacteriaceae; genus Trabulsiella; species Trabulsiella odontotermitis. The sequence goes on from NZ_LIFX01000015.1 coordinate 87,299, forward strand.
TTGTTCACAGGTCAGCTCCAGTTCGACATCCGTCTTGATGGTGGCCAGTTGATAGGAGAGTCGGGCCATCTCTTCATTCTGTTGCAGCTTCGCCGCCATGGTTTTCGCGCCACGGAAGGTCAGCCCGGCGATTTTTTCCGGCTCGGCAAACAGCGTATTCAGACCCCCTAACCCCTGTAACAGCGCCTGCGCCGTTTTCTCACCAACGCCCGGCACGCCTGGGATGTTATCCGAGGAATCCCCCATCAGTGCGAGGAAATCAATAATCAGTTCCGGCGGTACGCCATACTTCGTTACCACCTCGTCAGGGCCGAGGATGGTGTTGGTCATGGTATTAATAAGCGTGATACCCGGCGTGACCAGCTGCGCCATGTCTTTATCACCGGTGCTGATCAGCACCGGGCGGCCCATTTTTTCAGCTTCACGCGCCAGGGTACCGATAACATCATCCGCCTCAACGCCAGAGACCGCCATCAACGGTAACCCCATCGCTTTTACCATCGCATGCAGCGGTTCGATCTGTGCGCGCAGATCGTCCGGCATTGGCGGGCGATGCGATTTGTAATGTTCAAACAGTTCATCACGGAAGGTTTTGCCCTTCGCATCAAAGACCACGGCGGCATGAGTAGGTTGATACTGCATGATCAGGCTGCGTAACATGTTCAGCACACCATACATCGCTCCGGTGGGTTCGCCTGCACTGTTCGTCAGCGGAGGAAACGCATGATACGCCCGGTAGAGGTAGGAAGAGCCATCAACAAGAATGAGTGGGTTTTGAGGGATCTGAACCATAATTTCCGTGCCTGTTTTTCAGAATAGGGGTAAAGGATGCCACAGACAGACTGAAAACATGAATTTTTCGCCGTAATTGTTGAGAAGTTTTGCAGATCCAGAAGATCGCTCGCAAAATCGGCCTGTGGATAAGTTTGTGCATAGAATTGTAATGACTAATAAAACCATAGTCACAACGTCACGAGGGATTAAATTAAGTCAAATATTTCAATAAATTATACCAGGAATAACGCGCTATAATACAAAACGATGACAATTTGTTCCATGTGGATATAAGTAATATCTATTTTTCTCTTCCGCCAGGCCCCATCATTGTGTGCATTTTCTGATAAAATCAGCCCCTTGTGCCGGTACTCAGTGCACGTTGTGTGGCTAACTATCTGAAATAATGAACTATGTCGAGATTACTCGCTCTTTTAACGCTCCTGCTTAGCGTTATTCTTACGATCCTGGTCACAGTGCTGTGTTCCGTGCCGATCATCCTTGCCGGGATGATTAAACTTCTTTTGCCCGTTCCGGCCGTCTGGCGTTCGATTTCCGCTTTTTGCAACTTTATGATGTATTGCTGGTGTGAAGGCCTCGCGATGCTGTTGCATCTCAACCCCTGGCTAAAATGGGATATCGAAGGGCTTGAAGGGCTGAATAAAAAAAACTGGTACCTGCTGATTTGTAATCATCACAGTTGGGCCGATATCGTGGTCCTGTGCGTGCTGTTTCGCAAGCATATTCCGATGAATAAATACTTCCTGAAACAGCAACTGGCATGGGTACCTTTTATTGGTCTGGCATGTTGGGCGCTGGATATGCCTTTTATGCGGCGCTATTCCAGAAGCTATCTGATTCGTCATCCGGAACGCCGTGGAAAGGATGTCGAAACCACGCGCCGCTCGTGCGAGAAATTCCGCGCTCATCCCACGACGATTGTGAATTTTGTTGAAGGCTCCCGCTTTACGGAAGAAAAAAAACGCCAGACGCGCTCACCGTATAAGCATCTGTTACCGCCTAAAGCGGCGGGCATCGCCATGACTTTGAATGTACTGGGTTCGCAATTCGATAAACTATTAAACGTCACGCTGTGCTACCCGGAAAACGATAAAACGCCGTTCTTCGATATGATTTCTGGCCGGTTAACGCGGATCGTTGTGCGCATTAATATGGAGCCGGTGGCTGAGGATTTACACGGTGATTACGTTAACGATAAGAACTTCAAGCGCCGTTTCCAGCTGTGGCTGAATACCTTATGGAGTGAAAAAGATATTCAGATAGAAGCGATTAAATCTACCTGTAAAAACGCCGGTCGATGACCGGCGTGATTTTTTATTTCTTCTCGACCAGTTGTTTCGCTGTGTCGGCATACTGCTGAACGAAAATATCCATGCTGCTGGTATCCATACCCTGCGGATTCAGCTGATATTTACCGTTAACGAACATCGCCGGGACGCCCTGCAACTGGAGATCAGCCGCTGCTTTTTCCTGCTGGGCCACCAGAGATTTCACCACAAAGCTGTTCCACGCCGCGTCGTATTCTTCGCCTTTCACGCCAGCATCCACGAAGACTTTACGGATATCCGCGACAGTTTGCACAGTCTGGGTTTTCTGTACAGCTTCAAACATCGGCGCGGTAATTTTATCTTCTACGCCCAGCGCCATCGCGACAGCCCATGCCTGGGTCATATCTTTACCCAACGGTCCGAGGAATTCGACGTGATATTTGGTCATTTTGGTGCCTTCCGGCAGCTTTTTCTTCACGGTATCGGAAACATGCAGCACTTCCTCAAACTGGTAGCAGTGCGGGCAATAGAAGGAGAAGAACTCAAGGACCTGAGGCTCTCCTGCAACCGGTTTGTCGAGGGTAATGTATTGTTTACCATCGGTGATCTGCGCTGCGGATGCGCTAAATGCCAGAATCATACCGGCCAGCGCCAGCCATATTTTTTTCATGATGTCATTCTCTCCTGAAATATCAAATTAATACATTGGCGTTAATTGAAGAGGGGGTTCTTGCAGAACCTTCACCTGCTCAAGAAAAGTTGCAGTCTGCTTACGCCAGTAATCTTCCCCGGTTAACCACGGAAAATTTCTGGGAAAGGCAGGATCGTCCCAGCGTCTGATCAACCATGCAAGATAGTAAACCATACGCATGGCACGTAAAGGTTCAATGAGGGCAATCTCATCGATATCGAAGGCGTTAAATTCTTCATACGCTTCAATAATCATTTCCAGCTGCATACGCTGTTCGGCGCGGTCGCCATTGAGCAGCATCCATAAATCCTGTACAGCCGGACCATTGCGGGCATCATCGAGATCCACAAATAACGGACCGTCACGCCAGAGTATATTTCCCGCATGGCAATCGCCATGTAAACGCAGGGTATTAAACCGGCCATGCCATTGCGCCATAACAGCATCGATGAGCGAATCCGTTGCAGTAAGGAAAGCGGCTTTTAAGCTGCGGGGAATAAGGGTCGCGGTGTCGAAAACCTGCCGTGGCTCAATCAGATATTCCTTAACACCAATATCCGGCCGGGCCACGAAACGTTTTTTACGCCCGGTTTGATGTATCCGGCCAAGATAACGTCCCACCCATTCCATCTGATCAAGGTTATCAGACTCAAACTGGCGGCCACCGAGGCTGGGAAATATGGCGTAATAAAAGCCCTCATGTGTCAGCAGGCTTTGTTGGTTAAAGATGAGCGGCGCGGCAACGGGAACGTCATCCTGCTGCAGTTCCAGCGCAAACTGATGCTCTTCAAGGATCTGTTCTGCGGACCAGCGCTCAGGACGATAAAACTTCACCACGTAACGGTGGCGATCTTCATCCTGAAATTGATAGACACGGTTCTCATAACTGTTTAAAGGAGTGAGACCGGAATCCACCCGAATCCCTTGTTCAAACAGGGCATCCATGATGGTATCCGGGTGAAGTGTCTGGAATGTGAAAGCCTTGCCGTTCATCCTGATTCCGAAAACGATACGAATAATTCAGGATATCATTTCACAGCAATTTCGGTGGCTCTGCTTACAAGGTTTTACTCTTTAATCACGCCGCGGGCGCGTAACAGCGCCGTTTTGAAATCTTCTTCGTAATCTTTTTGAATACCGGGAATGACGGCATCTTTGCTGGAGTCGCGCATTTTCAGGTGATAGATCAGAATATCATCGGATAAATCAGCCAGTTCACCGTCATAACCTGACTCCTTCGCCAGTTTCTGCAAAAATTGCATAAGATTCAGTTCCGGCTCTTTTTGCCAGGCTGGCTGGAGAAGTTCAATAACTTCGTTCAGACGTTTACATTTCATGGTCGTGCTCCTTACTCTTGAGAGAGACACGGTAACAGGGTCAATCCCACAATAAAAGAGGCGATACTGGTGAATGCATGGGGACCGGTGACAGGAGTGGTACTGGCAGGTGGTAAAGCGTCACGTATGGGCGGCCAGGATAAAGGATTGCTGATGCTGAACGGCAAACCGCTCTGGAAGCATGTCGCTGATATGCTGGCGCCGCAGGTCTCGTCTGTGGTCATCAGCGCTAACCGTAATCTGGAAACTTATCAGGAAAGCGGTTTTCCGGTTATTCAGGATAGCCTGGCAAATTATCCTGGGCCGCTAGCCGGTATGCTTTCGGTAATGCAGCAATGCAGCAGTAATGAATGGTTCCTGTTTTGCCCTTGCGATACCCCTCATATTCCTCAGACATTGCTCGCGAGTCTGCAGGATAAACAACGTGATGCGCCTGTCGTATGGGTTCACGATGGCGAGCGCGATCATCCTACTATCGCATTAATGCACCGCGGTGTTATTCCGGCTTTGGCTGCTTATCTGGCACGAGGTGAGCGCAGGGTAATGGTTTTCATGCGCGAAAACGGCGGGCACAGCGTGGATTTGAGTCACTTCAAACCGGCATTTGCAAATGTGAATACCCCGGAAGATCTCGCCTACTGGCAGGAGAAGGCATGATCCCATTACTTGCGGTTGCCGCCTGGAGCGGAACAGGGAAAACCACATTGCTCAAAAAACTCATTCCCGCACTGTGTGCAGCGGGTGTGCGTCCCGGGCTGATAAAACATACGCATCACGATATGGATGTCGATAAGCCCGGCAAGGACAGTTATGAGTTACGTAAAGCGGGCGCCGCACAAACGATTGTGGCCAGTGCACAGCGCTGGGCTCTCATGACCGAAACACCGGAGGAACCTGAGCTGGATCTCACCTGGCTTGTCAGCAGAATGGATGCCTCAACGCTGGATCTGGTACTCGTCGAAGGATTTAAGCACGAACCGGTGGCTAAAATTGTGCTTTTCAGAGAAGGCAGCGGCCACGATGCGAAGGAACTAGTGCTGGATGAGTATGTGATTGCCGTCGCCAGCAATATTCCTCTGGCGCTTCAGGTACCGGTTCTGGATTTGAACAACATTGACGAGATTGTTTCTTTCATTCTGACGTGGTTAATGCAGCAACAGCGTTGAGGGTTTTTGACAGACAAAAACGCAAAAAGGCCATCCTTCCGGATGGCCTCTTCACCTAATGGATGCCTGGCAGTGTCCTACTCTCACATGGGGAAGCCCCACACTACCATCGGCGCTACGGCGTTTCACTTCTGAGTTCGGCATGGGGTCAGGTGGGACCACCGCGCTAAAGCCGCCAGGCAAATTCTTGTGCTCTGTCCTGTGTCTTTTACACTGATACCGCGTTGGCTGCTCTCGTAAAGTCAGTCACATACCTCTGTATGCTCCTTCCTTTCCTTCGTTTGCCGCCTTGTCTCAGCGCAAAATCCTTCGGACTCTGAATCAAAGCTGAATATTCTCTCAAATCCGCCAAAACATCTTCGGCGTTGTAAGGTTAAGCCTCACGGTTCATTAGTACCGGTTAGCTCAACGCATCGCTGCGCTTACACACCCGGCCTATCAACGTCGTCGTCTTCAACGTTCCTTCAGGACTCTCAAGGAGTCAGGGAGAACTCATCTCGGGGCAAGTTTCGTGCTTAGATGCTTTCAGCACTTATCTCTTCCGCATTTAGCTACCGGGCAGTGCCATTGGCATGACAACCCGAACACCAGTGATGCGTCCACTCCGGTCCTCTCGTACTAGGAGCAGCCCCCCTCAATTCTCCAGCGCCCACGGCAGATAGGGACCGAACTGTCTCACGACGTTCTAAACCCAGCTCGCGTACCACTTTAAATGGCGAACAGCCATACCCTTGGGACCTACTTCAGCCCCAGGATGTGATGAGCCGACATCGAGGTGCCAAACACCGCCGTCGATATGAACTCTTGGGCGGTATCAGCCTGTTATCCCCGGAGTACCTTTTATCCGTTGAGCGATGGCCCTTCCATTCAGAACCACCGGATCACTATGACCTGCTTTCGCACCTGCTCGCGCCGTCACGCTCGCAGTCAAGCTGGCTTATGCCATTGCACTAACCTCCTGATGTCCGACCAGGATTAGCCAACCTTCGTGCTCCTCCGTTACTCTTTAGGAGGAGACCGCCCCAGTCAAACTACCCACCAGACACTGTCCGCAACCCGGATCACGGGTCCACGTTAGAACATCAAACATTAAAGGGTGGTATTTCAAGGTCGGCTCCACGCAGACTGGCGTCCACGCTTCAAAGCCTCCCACCTATCCTACACATCAAGGCTCAATGTTCAGTGTCAAGCTATAGTAAAGGTTCACGGGGTCTTTCCGTCTTGCCGCGGGTACACTGCATCTTCACAGCGAGTTCAATTTCACTGAGTCTCGGGTGGAGACAGCCTGGCCATCATTACGCCATTCGTGCAGGTCGGAACTTACCCGACAAGGAATTTCGCTACCTTAGGACCGTTATAGTTACGGCCGCCGTTTACCGGGGCTTCGATCAGGAGCTTCGCCTTACGGCTGACCCCATCAATTAACCTTCCGGCACCGGGCAGGCGTCACACCGTATACGTCCACTTTCGTGTTTGCACAGTGCTGTGTTTTTAATAAACAGTTGCAGCCAGCTGGTATCTTCGACTGGTCTCAGCTCCATCCGCAAGGGACTTCACCTACGCACCAGCGTGCCTTCTCCCGAAGTTACGGCACCATTTTGCCTAGTTCCTTCACCCGAGTTCTCTCAAGCGCCTTGGTATTCTCTACCTGACCACCTGTGTCGGTTTGGGGTACGATTTCGTGTTACCTGGAGCTTAGAGGCTTTTCCTGGAAGCAGGGCATCTGTCACTTCAGCACCGTAGTGCCTCGTCATCACGCCTCAGTGTTAAAGCGCTCCGGATTTGCCTGGAGCACACACCTGCACGCTTAAACCGGGACAACCGTCGCCCGGATGACATAGCCTTCTCCGTCCCCCCTTCGCAGTAACACCAAGTACAGGAATATTAACCTGTTTCCCATCGACTACGCCTTTCGGCCTCGCCTTAGGGGTCGACTCACCCTGCCCCGATTAACGTTGGACAGGAACCCTTGGTCTTCCGGCGAGCGGGCTTTTCACCCGCTTTATCGTTACTTATGTCAGCATTCGCACTTCTGATACCTCCAGCAGTCCTCACAGACCACCTTCAACGGCTTACAGAACGCTCCCCTACCCAACAAC
>NZ_LIFX01000016.1 GCF_001297775.1 Trabulsiella odontotermitis
TTGATTCAGAGTCCGAAGGATTTTGCGCTGAGACAAGGCGGCAAACGAAGGAAAGGAAGGAGCATACAGAGGTATGTGACTGACTTTACGAGAGCAGCCAACGCGGTATCAGTGTAAAAGACACAGGACAGAGCACAAGAATTTGCCTGGCGGCTTTAGCGCGGTGGTCCCACCTGACCCCATGCCGAACTCAGAAGTGAAACGCCGTAGCGCCGATGGTAGTGTGGGGCTTCCCCATGTGAGAGTAGGACACTGCCAGGCATCAATTTAGCAGTAACCCGGATAAAACCGGGGGTTGTAGACAGTTTCGGTGGAGCGGTAGTTCAGTCGGTTAGAATACCTGCCTGTCACGCAGGGGGTCGCGGGTTCGAGTCCCGTCCGTTCCGCCACCCTAATTAGGGGCGTAGTTCAATTGGTAGAGCACCGGTCTCCAAAACCGGGTGTTGGGAGTTCGAGTCTCTCCGCCCCTGCCATAAAAATAATCCTTTGCTTCGGCAAAGGATTTTTTTTATCTGCTATTTACCGATCGCTTCACGAGGGCATTACGCCCTCATTGTTAATCCAGTACGCTGGTTTTCAGAATGTCGCGGATCTGTGTCTGTTTATCACTGTTTTGTAGCCAGATGGCATACAACGGACGGGAAAGCGTTGCGCTGTCTGTCACCGTATGTAATCCCCCTTTCTCTTTCGCCCAGCTCATGGGTAACCAGGTACAACCATTAAGCGGAGAAAGTTGCTGTCGCGCCAGTTCCGCAGAACTGGTCGTCAGGCTGGGGATGTCATCGCTGGCCAGCAAGCCCACTTCATGTTGTTGAAAATCCGGCCCCCATTCCAGGCGCAGATAATTGAGATCCGCCTTCACTTGCGCAGGTTCGGCTGCATACAGCGCAAGTGTGAAATGACCCAGCAACTGGCTGCTAAATTCATCCATTTTCGGCGATTCAGTGGTGATCAGCAGATCAAGCTGCCGTTCATGCAATTGCTTGACCAGTGACTGACGTTGGGCAATTCGTGCTTCGAACTGCAGGTTATTGGGTATTTTGTAGAGCCTGCCCAGCCAGCTATTCAGCATACATTCCCAAAGTGATGCGCTGGCACCAATGGAAAACTCATTGTGTCGTGACGTATGCGCAACCTCTTTACGCGCGGCCTGCCAGGTATTCATCAATGTTTCTGCGTAAGGCAGCAGTTTTTCGCCAGCGGGCGTAAGCCGTATGTTATTGCGGTGTCGGGTAAAAAGGTTTACGCCGAGCTGATTTTCCAACTGACGAATGCGAAAACTGACGGCTGATTGTGTCAAATAGAGCGCTTCAGCAGCGCGTCCAAAGTGACGAGTTCTGCTGACTTCGAGGAAAGTTTTAAGCAATTCCGTATCCACAACCTTCTCCGCAAAATTATTTGTCGTTATGATTTAAATCTTTTGTTTTACACTCTGTCAAGCGTAACTAATACTCCGCGCCATAAATAGCTCGGCCAAAGAATTAGGAGCGTGTAGGATGGCGGAAAGCTTTACGACGACAAATCGTTTTTTCGACAATAAAAATTATCCGCGTGGTTTCTCCCGTCATGGTGATTTCACCATCAAAGAGGCACAACTACTTGAACGTTATGGTTATGCCCTTAACGAACTGGAGCTGGGTAAGCGCGAACCTGTAACCGAAGACGAGAAACAATTTGTTGCGGTGTGCCGCGGTGAACGTGAACCAACCACAGAAGCAGAGCGTGTATGGTTTAAGTATATGGCGCGGATTAAGCGTCCGAAGCGTTTCCATACGCTGTCCGGTGGTAAACCGCAGATGGAAGGCTCTGACGATTACACAGAAAGCGATGATTAAATAAATAAAGGGCTCCGGCCCTTTTTTTACGCCAGCAGTTTCTGCAAATGAATCAGTAAGCGATCGATCGCCCGGTAACTTAATGCCTCCTGCAGATGCTGCCGCGTAATACGCTCAGCCTGCTCCAGATCGGCAATCGTGCGAGCCACTTTCAGCAGGCGCTGCCATGCGCGTATCGATAACCCCAGTTGCGTCAGCGTTTGTTCTAACCAAAGGGCATCGTCGTCATTCAGCAGGCAATGCTCCCGTATTTCTCCCCCTTCAAGGCGTGCGTTGAGCTTTTGCTGTCGCGCATACTGACGTGCCTGCGCCTGTATTACCCGTTCCCGAATCGTCGCGGTGCTCTCACCGGGGGCCGTTACCTTGCTCAGCAATCCCGGCGGTGGAAGGGGGATCTCCAGTGAGAGATCGAAACGGTCGAGAAAGGGGCCGGACAGGCGGCTCAGGTAGCGCATCGTCTGTTCCGGCGTCGTGCGATTATGATTTCCCTGATAGTGGCCTGTCGGGCTGGGATTCATGGCGGCAATAAGCTGGAAACGTGCCGGATAAGTGATTTTTGCTCGCGTGCGCGAAATGTGGATCTGACCCGATTCAATCGGTTCCCGCAGCGCATCCAGTACGCGCCGTTCAAATTCAGGGAGCTCATCAAGAAACAGAATGCCGTTGTGCGCCAGCGAAATCTCGCCAGGCATGGGAATGGAGCCACCACCTACCATGGCGTTCAATGATGCGCTGTGATGCGGAGAACGAAAGGGACGCTGGCGCCACTGCGCTTTAACACTCGTCGCATTTACCAGACTAATGATTGCCGCGCTTTCGAGCGCTTCGTCGTTGCTCAGCGGAGGCAGCAAACCATTCAGTCGGCTGGCAAGCATCGTTTTGCCGGTTCCTGGCGGGCCGATGAACAGCAGATTGTGACCGCCCGCAGCGGTGATCTCGAGCGCACGTTTTCCCTGGCTTTGGCCGATCACATCGCGAAGATCATCATGCGGCGATTCTGCTGCCTCTGCGTGCGTTTGCGGTGCCAGGTTCAGCGTGTGTTTCCCCTCCAGGAAAGCACAGACTTCCTGCAGATGATTTGCGATAAAACAACATGTGCCGCCAATCAGCCCCACTTCGGCGGCGTTATCTTCCGCCACGATAATGCTCCGCCCGGCTCGAATGGCTTCCATGGCCCCTGAAATAGCGCCAGGGATCCCCCGTAGCGCGCCGGTAAGGACCAGTTCACCCACAAACTCATACTGGCTCAGTTTTGCCCCGTTAAGCTGTTCAGAGGCCACCAGAAGCGCTATAGCGATAGGTAAATCGTATCGACCGCCTTCTTTGGGCAGATCAGCAGGAGCAAGGTTGATGGTGATTTTTTTCGCCGGGAACTCATAACCACTGTTTATGATTGCGCTGCGTACCCGATCTCTGGCCTCTTTGACGGTCGTTTCCGGCAGACCAACCAGCGTTAAGCCGGGTAAACCATTGCTGATATGTACCTCGACGGTAATAAGCGGCGCGGTAACGCCAAGTGCTGCACGAGTGTAGACCACTGATAACGACATAGAGCCTCCTGAGGGCGACACTATATCGGTTGATAAACGCGGTAATAGAGGCAACTTATGTAAAATACGAGGCAGATTCCTGCTTTTTTACGGATTTTCACCGCATTGCAGTAAAGCTGGAACCCCTCTCGCAGGGACGAAAATAATGACTGACGGTCCCCCAGTGAGGCTGAAAATAACTGAAATTTTTTCAATTGCGATTTTTCTTATAAAAAACAATGTGTTTAACGTAATTCGTTAGCGGGCTCACGAAACGCGTCATAAAAAAATCTTGTGTTACCTCCACTGCCTGTGATAACTCTTTAGGTATTCCTTCGAACAAGAAGCCGAAAGTAGACAAAATGAAAGCCCTTCTACGAGTGATTAGCCTGGTCGTGATTAGCGTGGTGGTGATTATTATCCCACCGTGCGGGGCTGCACTTGGACGAGGAAAGGCTTAGAAATCAAGCCTTAACGAACTAAGACCCCCGCACCGAAAGGTCCGGGGGTTTTTTTATGACTTAAATACTGAAGCGAGGAACAGACAATGACCAACAGCACAATATTCTGTTTCTCACAATTTATGGCGGGGATGTAACTATGAATGGAGCTCAGTGGGTGGTGCATGCATTGCGCGCACAGGGAGTTGACACTGTATTCGGCTACCCGGGTGGCGCAATCATGCCGGTTTACGATGCCTTGTATGACGGCGGCGTGGAACATCTTCTGTGCCGTCACGAACAGGGCGCTGCGATGGCGGCCATCGGTTACGCCCGTTCGACGGGTAAAACCGGCGTCTGCATCGCCACGTCTGGCCCGGGCGCGACGAACCTGATCACCGGCCTCGCAGATGCATTGCTCGACTCTGTTCCCGTCGTCGCCATCACCGGACAGGTGGCGTCACCGTTTATCGGTACCGACGCGTTTCAGGAAGTGGACGTTCTTGGTTTGTCGCTGGCCTGCACCAAGCACAGTTTTCTGGTGCAATCTCTCGAAGAGTTGCCGCGGGTAATGGCGGAAGCGTTCGAGGTGGCAAACTCAGGCCGTCCGGGCCCGGTACTGGTCGATATCCCGAAAGATATTCAACTGGCACAAGCGGCGCTGGAACCGCACTTCTCCACCGTTGAAACTCCCGAAACCTTCCCTCACGCTGAAGTTGAACAGGCATACCAGATGCTGGCGCAGGCGCAAAAACCGATGCTGTACATCGGCGGTGGCGTGGGTATGGCGCAGGCGGTTCCGGCACTGCGCGCGTTTATCGCTACCACGCAAATGCCCGCGGTGTGCACCCTGAAAGGCCTCGGCGCGGTGGAGGCTGATTATCCGTACTATCTCGGTATGCTCGGGATGCATGGCACCAAAGCGGCGAATCTGGCGGTGCAGGAATGTGATCTGCTGATCGCTGTCGGCGCGCGCTTTGACGATCGTGTGACTGGCAAGCTGAATACCTTTGCGCCGAACGCCAGCGTGATCCACATGGATATCGACCCGGCGGAGATGAACAAGTTGCGTCAGGTCCATATCGCGCTGCAGGGTGATCTGAATGCCATGCTGCCTGCTCTGACGCAGCCGTTGTCTATCGACGCCTGGCAGCAGCAGGTGGCTGAATTACGCGCCGAACACGCCTGGCGTTACGATCATCCGGGCGAGTCCATCTATGCGCCTCTGTTGCTGAAGCAACTGTCCGATCGCAAGCCAGCTGACTGTGTGGTCACCACTGACGTGGGCCAGCATCAGATGTGGTCGGCGCAGCACATGACCTACTCCCGCCCGGAAAATTTCATCACCTCCAGCGGTCTGGGGACGATGGGCTTTGGCTTACCTGCCGCCGTTGGCGCGCAGGTGGCGCGTCCGAATGATACGGTTATCTGTATCTCCGGTGACGGCTCGTTCATGATGAATGTTCAGGAGCTGGGCACCGTAAAACGAAAACAGCTGCCACTGAAGATCGTTTTACTGGATAACCAGCGATTAGGCATGGTTCGCCAGTGGCAGCAGCTGTTTTTTCAGGAACGTTATAGCGAAACAACCCTTACCGATAATCCCGATTTCCTCACGCTGGCCAGCGCCTTCGGCATTCCAGGACAGCACATCACCCATAAAGACCAGGTTGAAGCGGCACTCGACACCATGCTGTCAAGCGAGGGGCCTTATCTGCTTCATGTCTCAATCGATGAGCTTGAGAACGTCTGGCCATTGGTGCCGCCAGGTGCCAGTAACTCGCAAATGCTGGAGAAATTATCATGATGCAACATCAGCTCGCCGTTCAGGCTCGCTTCAACCCGGAAACATTAGAGCGTGTTTTACGCGTGGTACGCCATCGCGGTTTTCAGATTTGTTCTATGAATATGGAGACCGCAACTGATGCGCAGAATATTAATATCGAATTGACCGTTGCCAGTCCTCGTCCAGTCGAATTACTGTTTAGTCAGTTGAGCAAACTGGTCGACGTCGCCTGTGTCGAGATCCAGCAACGAACAACATCATCACAACAAATCCGCGCCTGAGCGCAAAAGGAAGAAATAATGACGACGAAAAAAGCTGATTACATCTGGTCCAATGGCGAGATGATTCGTTGGGAAGATGCCAAAGTGCACGTAATGTCCCACGCACTGCATTACGGTACTTCCGTTTTTGAAGGGATTCGCTGCTACGATTCTCACAAAGGGCCAGTGGTGTTCCGTCACCGTGAACACATGCAGCGTCTGCGTGATTCAGCCAAAATTTATCGTTTCCCGGTGTCTCAGAGCGTCGATGAACTGATGGAAGCCTGCCGCGCGGTGATCCGCAAAAACAACCTGACCAGCGCTTATATTCGCCCGCTGGTGTTTGTCGGTGACGTCGGTATGGGCGTGAACCCGCCTCCGGGATACACCACCGATGTCATCATCGCTGCCTTCCCGTGGGGCGCCTATCTCGGTGCGGAAGCGCTGGAGCAGGGCATTGATGCAATGGTTTCGTCCTGGAACCGCGCAGCGCCGAATACCATTCCGACCGCCGCGAAAGCGGGCGGTAACTACCTTTCCTCTCTGCTGGTTGGCAGTGAAGCGCGCCGCCACGGTTATCAGGAGGGTATCGCACTGGACGTTAACGGTTATATTTCCGAAGGCGCTGGCGAAAACCTGTTTGAAGTGAAAGATGGCGTGCTGTTCACCCCGCCGTTTACTTCTTCTGCGCTGCCAGGCATCACCCGCGACGCCATCATCAAACTGGCGAAAGAGCTGGGTATCGAAGTGCGCGAGCAGGTGCTGTCCCGCGAATCGCTGTATCTGGCCGACGAAGTGTTCATGTCCGGTACCGCCGCGGAAATCACGCCGGTACGCAGTGTTGACGGTATTCAGGTTGGCGAAGGCCGCTGTGGTCCGGTCACCAAACGTGTTCAGAAAGCGTTCTTTGGCCTCTTTACCGGCGAAACCGAAGATAAATGGGGCTGGCTGGATCCAGTAAATCAATAATTAATATTATATTTTCCCAAAATAATTCACGTTGCAGGAAGGCGGCAACGCAGCAAATCCCCAAGAGCATACTGGAGTAAGTGACTGGGGTGAGCGAGGCAGCCAACGCACCTGCAGCGTGAAGAATGAAGGGAAAAGACACCGGGAGTAAACAAAGCATGCCTAAGTACCGTTCCGCCACCACCACCCACGGCCGTAATATGGCGGGTGCCCGCGCGCTGTGGCGCGCCACCGGCATGACCGATGCCGATTTCGGCAAACCGATCATTGCCGTTGTGAACTCTTTTACCCAGTTCGTGCCAGGCCACGTTCATCTGCGCGATCTTGGCAAGCTGGTTGCCGAACAAATCGAAGCGGCAGGCGGCGTGGCGAAAGAGTTCAATACGATTGCTGTTGATGACGGCATCGCGATGGGCCACGGAGGCATGCTTTATTCACTGCCATCGCGCGAGCTGATCGCCGATTCTGTTGAATACATGGTCAACGCCCACTGCGCGGATGCGATGGTCTGCATCTCCAACTGCGACAAGATTACCCCAGGGATGCTGATGGCTTCCCTGCGCCTCAACATTCCGGTGATTTTCGTCTCCGGCGGCCCGATGGAAGCGGGTAAAACCAAACTCTCCGATAAGCTCATCAAGCTGGATCTGGTTGATGCGATGATTCAGGGCGCGGACCCGAAAGTGTCCGACGCGCAGAGCGATCAGGTGGAGCGCTCCGCGTGCCCGACCTGTGGCTCCTGTTCCGGTATGTTCACCGCCAACTCAATGAACTGTCTGACCGAAGCGCTGGGTCTGTCGCAGCCGGGTAACGGCTCGCTGCTGGCGACGCACGCCGACCGTAAACAGCTGTTCCTCAATGCCGGTTCACGCATTGTTGAGCTGACCAAACGGTATTACGAGCAGGATGACGCCAGCGCGCTGCCGCGCAACATCGCCAGCAAGGCGGCGTTTGAGAATGCCATGACGCTGGATATCGCGATGGGCGGTTCCACCAATACCGTGTTGCACCTGCTGGCGGCAGCCCAGGAAGCAGAAATTGATTTCACCATGAGTGATATTGATAAGCTGTCGCGCAAAGTGCCGCAACTGTGCAAAGTGGCGCCGAGTACGCAGAAATATCACATGGAAGACGTTCACCGCGCTGGCGGGGTGATTGGCATTCTGGGCGAACTGGATCGTGCGGGCCTGTTGAACCGTGACGTGAAAAACGTCCTTGGCCTGACGCTGCCGGAGTCGCTGGCGCAATATGATGTCATGCTGACCGACGATGCGGCGGTGAAAGCGATGTATCGCGCCGGTCCGGCGGGCATTCGCACCACCCAGGCATTTTCTCAGGATTGCCGTTGGGAAACGCTTGATGATGACCGCGCTGAAGGTTGCATCCGCTCGCTTGAACACGCTTACAGCAAAGATGGCGGGCTGGCGGTGCTGTACGGCAACATCGCCGAAAATGGCTGCATTGTAAAAACCGCGGGCGTTGATGACAGCATCCTGAAATTCACCGGCCCGGCAAAAGTGTACGAAAGCCAGGAAGAGGCGGTAGACGCCATCCTCGGCGGCAAAGTGGTGGAAGGTGATGTCGTCGTGATCCGCTACGAAGGGCCGAAAGGCGGACCGGGCATGCAGGAAATGCTCTATCCGACCACCTTCCTGAAATCGATGGGTCTCGGCAAAGCCTGTGCGCTGATCACCGACGGACGTTTCTCCGGTGGCACCTCGGGTCTCTCGATTGGTCACGTTTCACCGGAAGCCGCCAGCGGCGGCAGCATTGCGCTGGTTGAAGATGGCGACCTGATTGCCATTGATATCCCGAACCGTGACATTCAGCTGCAGGTCAGCAATCAGGAGATGGCGGCGCGTCGTGAAGCGCAGGAAGCGCGTGGTGATAAAGCCTGGACGCCACGCGATCGTCAGCGTGACGTATCCTTCGCCCTGCGGGCTTATGCGAGCCTGGCCACCAGTGCGGATAAAGGCGCTGTACGCGACAAATCCAAACTTGGAGGCTAATGATGGCCGAATCCCTATCTGCTGCCCCTGAGGGGGCAGAATATCTCAGAGCCGTGCTGCGCGCGCCGGTGTATGAAGCCGCGCAGGTCACGCCGCTACAGAAGATGGAAAAACTGTCGTCGCGCCTCGAAAACGTCATTCTGGTGAAGCGCGAAGACAGGCAGCCGGTGCACAGCTTTAAGCTGCGCGGCGCGTACGCGATGATGGCCGGGCTGACTGAAGAGCAAAAAGCACGGGGCGTCATCACGGCATCTGCAGGCAACCATGCGCAGGGTGTCGCGTTTTCGTCTGCACGCCTCGGCGTGAAGGCGTTAATTGTCATGCCGGTTGCCACCGCAGATATCAAAGTTGACGCGGTACGCGGCTTTGGTGGTGAAGTACTGCTGCACGGCGCGAATTTTGATGAAGCGAAAGCGAAAGCCATTGAACTGTCACAACAGCAGGGCTTTACCTGGGTGCCGCCGTTCGATCATCCAATGGTGATTGCGGGTCAGGGCACGCTGGCGCTGGAGTTGCTGCAACAGGATGCGCATATCGATCGCGTTTTTGTTCCGGTCGGCGGCGGTGGGCTGGCGGCGGGCGTGGCGGTGCTGATCAAACAGCTGATGCCGCAGATCAAAGTGATTGCCGTTGAAGCGGAAGATTCCGCCTGCCTGAAAGCGGCGCTGGACGCCGGTCATCCGGTTGAGCTGCCACGCGTCGGGCTGTTTGCCGAAGGGGTGGCGGTGAAACGCATTGGCGACGAAACATTCCGTCTGTGTCAGATGTACCTCGATGACATCATCACCGTTGACAGCGACGCCATCTGTGCGGCGATGAAAGATCTGTTCGAAGACGTGCGTGCGGTGGCGGAGCCGTCTGGCGCGCTGGCGCTGGCGGGTATGAAAAAGTACATCGCGCAGCACAACATTCGTGGCGAACGGCTGGCGCATATTTTGTCTGGCGCAAACGTGAATTTCCACGGCCTGCGCTACGTGTCTGAACGTTGCGAACTGGGCGAGCAGCGCGAGGCGTTGCTGGCAGTAACCATTCCTGAAGAGAAGGGCAGCTTCCTGAAGTTTTGCCAGTTGCTCGGCGGGCGTTCGGTCACGGAGTTCAACTACCGTTTCGCCGATGCCAAAGACGCCTGCATTTTCGTTGGCGTACGCCTGAGTCGTGGTCTGGAAGAGCGCAAAGAGATCCTCGACATGCTGCGCAACGGCGGTTACAGCGTGGTGGATCTCTCCGACGACGAGATGGCGAAACTGCACGTGCGCTACATGGTGGGTGGTCGTCCGTCGAAACCCCTGCAGGAACGGTTGTTCAGTTTTGAATTTCCGGAATCACCCGGCGCGTTGCTGAAATTTCTCTATACGCTCGGCACCCACTGGAACATTTCGCTGTTCCACTACCGCAGTCACGGCACCGATTACGGCCGCGTGCTGGCGGCGTTTGAACTGGGCGAGCACGAACCGGATTTCGAAACACGGCTTAACGAGCTGGGCTATGACTGTCATGACGAAACCCACAACCCGGCGTTTCGCTTCTTTCTGG
This sequence comes from Trabulsiella odontotermitis, assembly GCF_001297775.1. Taxonomy (GTDB): domain Bacteria; phylum Pseudomonadota; class Gammaproteobacteria; order Enterobacterales; family Enterobacteriaceae; genus Trabulsiella; species Trabulsiella odontotermitis. The sequence continues at coordinate 10,362 of NZ_LIFX01000016.1, forward strand.
CGGGTTAGTGATTATTAAGGACAAGCAGATGGCAGGACACTTTCAGGGATTTGCACAAGAAGGGCTCGATTTTCTTCAACAGGTCAAAGCGAAAAATGATAAGGCGTGGTTTGAAGAGCACCGGTTTATTTACGATCGCAGTGTACTGAACCCGTTTCGGGCGCTGGTGGATGATCTGGCGCTCGTGATGCTGGAGATTGATCCGTTAATTGAAACGCGGTCAGCGATTGGCAAGACGCTCTCGCGTATCCATCGCGACACCCGTTTCTCGCAGGATAAATCCCTTTACCGTGACCGGATGTGGCTGACCTTCAAGCGCCCGGCGAAAAACTGGGCCGATGCCCCGGCGTACTTTTTCGGTATCGCGCCGGATTCCGTACACTATGGCCTCGGGTATTACAGCGCCAGCAAATCGACGATGGATCTCTTTCGGCATACGCTGAAACAGCGCCCGACTCAGTTTCTGGAAGTCGCCGGGTGTTGCCGGGAACCGTTTGAGCTGATCGGCGAGAGTTACAAACGCCCCCTGATAAAAGATCTCGATCCCGCCATTGCCACCTGGTACAACCGCAAATCCTTCGCGGCCATTGTTGACAGCCCGGATATGAAACCCCTCTTCCACGCCGATCTGGTGACGCGACTGGCTGACGGATTCCGTCAACTGGAGCCGCTGTATCAGTGGCTAATGACGATAGAAACGATGAAGCAAATCGACCCGGCTGATTTATAACGCTCACTTTCCTTCGTCGATTTTTCTTTCCAGCACAATCTTCCAGAAGGCATCAATCAGCGGCTCATGCAGCCGCTTTTTTTGTGCGCATACGCCAAGCTCAAACGGCGTTTTCTCGTCGCTGCGCTCCAGAATCATCACACGATTACGCACGGGCTCCGGGCTGTTTTCCAGTACCACTTCCGGCAACAGCGCCACGCCGCAGCCGAGCGCGACCATCGACACCATCGCCTCGTGGCCGCCAACCGTGGCGTAGATCGACGGGTTGCTGATTTTCTGGCGGCGAAACCATAGCTCAATGCGACGGCGTACTGGCCCCTGATCGGCCATAATGAACGGGACTGTTGACCAGTCGGGTTTCTCCTGCGTGACCTGAGTGCGCACCGGGCAGGGCAGCGCCGGGGCAATCAGCACCACCGCCAGATTCTCCAGCATGGAAAACGCTACCGCGCCGGGCAGGGTTTCCGGTTTCCCGGCAATCGCCAGATCGGCTTCGCCGGTGACGACTTTTTCCATCGCATCGGCGGCGTCACCCGTGGTGAGCTTGATTTCAACGGAGGGATGCTCGGCGCGGAAGCGGTCGAGGATTGGCGGTAAATGGCTGTACGCGGCGGTCACGGAGCAGAAAATATGCAGTTCGCCAGACAGCGACGGCCCTTTCTGATCGATGGTGTGGCGCAGTTGCTGATACTGCAACAGCATCTGTTGCGCAAATGTCCGTAGCTCCTCACCCGCTTCAGTCAGTGTGACCGTGCGGTTGTCGCGCACAAACAGCGGCTGGCCGAGATCTTCTTCCAGCCGTTGGATCTGACGGGACAACGTGGACGGGCTGACGTGCATCGCCCGCGCGCTGCGGCCAAAGTGGCGGCTATCCGCCAGATGCAGAAAGGTTTTTAGATCGCGTAAATCCACGGGCGAGGCTCCACAGGTTGGTATTGCAGAAATTGCAATGTGACGTTGTGAATATATCAATTTCCGCAATACTTTTCCTGTCATATAGTGGGTTCATTCTCGCAAAAAGCGAACTGAACCGAACAATAAGCACGACACACATCACGGGGTTATAAACATGGCTAACTACTTCAATACACTGAATCTGCGTCAGCAACTGGCGCAACTGGGCAAATGTCGCTTTATGGCGCGCGACGAATTTGCCGATGGCGCGAGCTACCTTCAGGGTAAAAAAGTGGTCATCGTCGGCTGTGGCGCTCAGGGTCTGAACCAGGGCCTGAACATGCGTGACTCCGGCCTGGATATCTCTTACGCCCTGCGTAAAGAAGCGATTGCTGAAAAGCGCGCATCATGGCGTAAAGCGACCGAAAACGGCTTCAAAGTAGGCACCTATGAAGAGCTGATCCCGCAGGCTGATCTGGTGGTTAACCTGACGCCGGACAAGCAGCACTCTGACGTGGTACGTTCCGTACAGCCGCTGATGAAAGACGGCGCGGCACTGGGCTATTCCCACGGTTTCAACATCGTGGAAGTGGGCGAGCAGATCCGTAAAGACATCACCGTGGTGATGGTCGCGCCGAAATGCCCGGGTACCGAAGTGCGTGAAGAGTACAAACGCGGTTTCGGCGTGCCGACCCTGATCGCCGTTCACCCGGAAAATGATCCGAAAGGCGAAGGCATGGCGATTGCCAAAGCCTGGGCTGCCGCGACTGGCGGTCATCGCGCTGGTGTGCTGGAATCTTCCTTCGTTGCGGAAGTGAAATCTGACCTGATGGGCGAGCAGACTATCCTGTGCGGCATGCTGCAGGCCGGTTCTTTGCTCTGCTTCGACAAGCTGGTGGAAGAAGGCACCGACCCGGCATACGCGGAAAAACTGATTCAGTTTGGCTGGGAAACCGTGACCGAAGCGCTGAAGCAGGGCGGTATCACCCTGATGATGGATCGCCTGTCCAACCCGGCGAAACTGCGTGCTTATGCGCTGTCTGAGCAACTGAAAACCATTATGGCGCCGCTGTTCCAGAAACACATGGACGACATCATCTCTGGTGAGTTCTCTTCCGGCATGATGGCGGACTGGGCGAACGACGACAAAAAACTGCTGACCTGGCGTGAAGAGACCGGTAAAACGGCCTTCGAAACCGCACCGCAGTTTGAAGGTAAAATCGGCGAGCAGGAGTACTTCGACAAAGGCGTACTGATGATCGCGATGGTGAAAGCGGGCGTTGAACTGGCGTTCGAAACCATGGTTGATGCGGGCATCATCGAAGAGTCAGCGTACTATGAATCCCTGCATGAGCTGCCGCTGATTGCCAACACTATCGCGCGTAAGCGTCTGTATGAAATGAACGTGGTTATCTCTGATACCGCCGAATACGGTAACTATCTGTTCTCTTATGCGTGCGTACCGCTGCTGAAAGAATTCATGACCACCCTGCAGCCGGGCGATCTGGGTAAAGCAATTGCTGAAGGCGCGGTAGATAACGCTCAACTGCGAGATGTGAACGACGCCATACGCAGCCATGCGATCGAAAAAGTGGGTCAGAAACTGCGTGGCTATATGACCGATATGAAACGTATTGCGGTAGCAGGATAAAAAATATCGGGTTACAGATGTAAGCCCGGTGAGCGTTAGCGCCACCGGGCTTTTTTATTACTTGCGGTACAGCACCTTAATGATGTGGTAACCGAACTGCGTATGCAGCGGGCCGGTTGGCTCGAGTACCGGGCAGGAGAACACCACTTTATCGAATGCCGGCACCATCTGGCCCTGACGGAATTCACCTAAATCACCACCACGTTTGCCTGACGGGCAGATAGAGTGTTTCTTCGCCAGCTTGCCGAAGTCGGCGCCGTTTTTAATCTGTTCCAGGAGATCCAGAGCCAGTTTCTCTTCTTTAACAAGAATGTGCAGTGCTGCTGCCGTTTTTGCCATTATTCCGTTCTCACTTCTCAAAGGTAGCCCGCCATTTTATCACTCCTTAGGGTCTCAGACATATACTCTTCGACAGCCCAGGACAGATGTCCCGCCCGGTTTAATGAAGCGGGAGATGAGCAACAGTATTGTCCACGGAATACCACATTGCCCGGGACGCCCGTCCTGTCCTTCCGGCAAGAGAGCGAGATAACATGAACACAATGAAAAACACAGAATTTTCAGGTGACTGGCTTTCAGGGCTGACCCAGGTGGTCCGCGATCCTGTGCTGTATGAATTACTCAAATACTGCCCGCTTGAGATCATGCAACGCTGGCGCTTTGAGGACATTCCACGCGGGGCGTTTATTTGCCGTCAGGGCGACATTTGCCAGCAATTTTCGCTGATTGTCACTGGCGAGGTGGATGTCTTTTTTGAAGCCGAAGATGGCCGTCGTTACCGGCAGGCGCATTACAGCAAAGGTGACATGCTGGGCGAGCTGGAAATTTTCGAGTCACGCAATTACATCTGTTCCGTTGCTGCGGTCAGCCCTGCGCAATTGCTCACGTTGTCGCAGGAACATTTTTTCCGCTGGCTGGCGTTAGATAACCATTTTAATCAGCGGATGCTGCGGTTTTTTAGTCAGCAGTATTACCAGCTGTCGAAAAAGGCCAGCAGCGACAACCTGTATTCGTTGCATCAGCGCGTCTGTCAGGCACTGTGGCAACGGTATCAACAGCAGGGAACACCCACGATTTTGCTCGATAAGCAAAATCTCAGTCAGGAATTTGCGGCGACCACACGCAGTATTAACCGCATTTTGCACGATCTGAAAACGCTGCGGATTATCGACACCGATGGTGAACGGATTGTGCTGTTAGCCCCCGACAAACTCAGACAGGAGGCTGGCATCTGAATCTGAAATCAGATGAAAGATAAGGAGACGGGGGAATGTCGCTTCAACCACATATTCGACTCAGCGAGAGCAGCACAGGCGCGCAGTATGCGTTGCTGCCGGGCGACCCACAGCGGGTGGATCGTATCGCTCAGTTTCTTGATAACCCTGAACCGCTGGGGCAGAACCGGGAGTTTCGTTCGCTGCGTGGCTGGTATCGGGGCGTTGAGATCCTGGTCGTATCGACGGGGATCGGCGGGCCATCCACTGCTATCGCCATAGAAGAACTGCGCCAGACAGGCATAAAAACGCTGATTCGCATTGGCAGTTGTGGCGCACTACAGGATTTTCTGGTGCCCGGTGATGTGGTTATCGCGCAGGGCGCAGTTGCAGACGAAGGTACCAGCAAATCCTATGCACCAGCCAGTTATCCCGCGTGTGCTGACCCGCAATTAACCACCCTGTTAATTCAGCAGGCAAAGCAGCTGCAAATCTCCGCCTTTTGTGGGCTGGTGCGTAGCCATGACAGTTTCTATACCGATCACGAGGCGGCACTGGATGCCGAATGGTCCGCGCGCGGCATCCTCGGCGCTGACATGGAAAGCGCAGCGCTGATGGTGGTCGGGTCGTTGCGCGGCTTACGGACAGCGTCACTGCTGAACGTGGTCGTCGCGCATAACGGTTGCCTCGATAGCAGTATCAATGATTTTGTTCAACAGGATGCGTTGTGCCTGCAGGGGGAAGCGCGTCAGATATCCCTGGCGCTTCACGCCATCTATTCCGATAGCCAGCAAGGAGAGCAATGATGGACTTTTTCAGTATTAACAATGTGATGGTCAATATTCCTCTCGGCGAAGGCGGCTATGCCCTGTCGTGGATTGAAGCCATCGGCACCGTATTCGGTTTACTGTGCATCTGGTATGCCAGCCGCGAAAAGATCATTAACTATCTGTTCGGTCTGATTAACGTCACGCTGTTCGCCGCGATCTTTTTCCAGATCCAGCTTTATGCCAGCCTGTTGCTGCAGGTGTTCTTCTTCGCGGCCAATATTTATGGCTGGTATGCCTGGAGCCGTCAGAACGAAGCCAATGAAGCGGAGCTGAAGGTGCGCTGGCTTTCTCGCCAGCAAACGCTCATGCTGAGTGGCGTGTGTGTTGCCGCTATCTTGTTGATGACGTTTTTTATCGATCCGGTCTTCGCCCTGCTGACCCGCATTATGCTTGCAGTATTGCAGATGGTGGGCGTTTCAGTGGCGATGCCCGATTTGCAGCCGGATGCCTTCCCGTTCTGGGACGCCACCATGCTGGTGCTGTCGATTGCGGCAATGGTGCTGATGACCCGCAAATACGTCGAGAACTGGCTGCTTTGGGTGCTTATCGACGTGATTAGCGTGGTTATCTACGCAGTGCAGGGCGTTTATGCGATGTCGCTCGAATATGTCCTGCTGACCGCGATTGCGGTGATGGGATCTTACAGCTGGATTATCAGCGCGAAACGCAACGGCTATGCGCCGCTGGCTGCCCCTGCTGCCTGATTGATTCATTTTCAGGCTGCCTGAAAGGGCAGCCTGCTGCTCCATCGGCCCCGGTTTCTGCTACAATCCCTTCCCCGTTCGAAGATTGAGCAATACTCCCATGCGTTTAAACCCCGGACAGCAACAAGCCGTCGAATTTGTTACTGGACCCTGCCTGGTGCTGGCGGGAGCAGGCTCAGGCAAAACCCGCGTGATCACCAATAAAATCGCGCATCTGATCCGTGGCTGCGGTTATCAGGCGCGGCATATCGCCGCGGTGACCTTTACCAATAAAGCGGCGCGCGAAATGAAAGAACGCGTGGCGCAGACGCTTGGCCGCAAAGAGGCGCGTGGGCTGATGATCTCGACGTTCCACACGCTGGGGCTGGAGATAATCAAACGCGAATTTGCCGCGCTGGGGATGAAATCGAACTTCTCGCTGTTTGACGATACCGATCAGGTGGCGCTGCTGAAAGAGCTGACCGAAGGGTTGATTGAAGATGATAAAACTCTGCTGCAACAGTTGATCTCGACGATCTCCAACTGGAAAAACGATCTGCTGACGCCCGCCCAGGTCGCGGCGCAGGCGAAAGGCGAACGGGACCGCATTTTCGCACACTGCTATGGCCTGTACGACGCGCACATGAAAGCCTGTAACGTGCTGGATTTCGACGATCTGATCCTGCTGCCAACGCTGCTGTTGCAGCGCAACGAAGAGGTGCGCGAGCGCTGGCAGAACCGGATCCGCTATCTGCTGGTGGATGAATATCAGGACACCAACACCAGTCAGTATGAGCTGGTAAAACTGCTGGTGGGCGCCCGCGCCCGCTTCACTGTGGTGGGCGACGACGATCAGTCGATTTATTCCTGGCGCGGCGCGCGTCCGCAGAACCTGGTGTTACTCAGCCAGGATTTCCCGGCGCTGCAGGTGATCAAGCTTGAGCAAAACTACCGCTCATCGGGCCGTATTCTGAAAGCGGCGAACATCCTGATTGCCAATAACCCGCACGTGTTTGAAAAGCGTCTGTTTTCGGAGCTGGGTTATGGCCCGGAACTGAAAGTGCTGAGCGCAAACCATGAAGAGCATGAGGCGGAACGCGTGACCGGGGAGCTCATCGCCCATCACTTTGTGAATAAAACGCAGTACAAGGATTACGCCATTCTCTATCGCGGCAACCATCAGTCGCGCGTATTTGAAAAAATGCTGATGCAGAACCGCATCCCGTACAAAATTTCCGGCGGTACCTCGTTTTTCTCCCGCCCGGAAATCAAAGATTTGCTCGCCTATCTGCGCGTGCTGACCAACCCGGATGACGACAGCGCATTCCTGCGTATTGTGAATACGCCAAAGCGCGAGATCGGCCCGGCGACGCTGCAAAAGCTGGGCGAATGGGCATCCACCCGCAACAAGAGCCTGTTTACCGCCAGCTTCGACATGGGGCTGACGCAAACCCTGTCAGGACGCGGTTATGACGCATTAACCCGCTTTACCCACTGGCTCGGCGAGATCCAGCGTCTGTCGGAACGTGAACCGGTTGCCGCCGTGCGCGATCTGATCCACGGCATTGATTACGAATCATGGTTGTTTGAAACCTCGCCAAGCCCGAAAGCGGCGGAGATGCGCATGAAAAACGTCAACCAGCTGTTCAGCTGGATGACGGAAATGCTGGAAGGCTCCGAACTGGAGGAGCCCATGACGCTGACCCAGGTGGTGACCCGCTTTACGCTGCGCGACATGATGGAGCGCGGCGAGAGCGAAGAAGATATGGATCAGGTTCAACTGATGACGCTGCACGCCTCGAAAGGGCTGGAATTCCCGTATGTGTTTATGGTCGGGATGGAAGAGGGCTTTCTGCCGCACCAGAGCAGCATCGATGAAGACAATATCGATGAAGAGCGGCGGCTGGCCTACGTGGGCATTACCCGCGCGCAGAAAGAACTGATTTTCACGTTGTGCAAAGAGCGCCGTCAGTATGGTGAACTGGTGCGCCCGGAACCGAGCCGCTTTTTACTGGAACTGCCGCAGGATGATGTGATCTGGGAGCAGGAGCGTAAGGTTATTACCGCAGAAGAGCGAATGCATAAAGGTCAGGCGAACGTGGCCAACATCAGGGCGATGCTGGCGAAAGCGAAAGTAAAGTAAACTTACTTCACCTCAAGCGGCCAGTGGACGTAACTCTGCCACTGGCACTCCTGTTCAACCATTTCCGCGCCAAGCGGATGATCCGCCAGCCAGCGATCCGGCAGCGTCAGTACGAGTTGCTCGTCGTGAACATGCAGCGTAATTTCCGGCAGCAGATCGTCCCGGCGTCGGCTGGCGAACAAAATGGCCAGACGCAGCAGACGACACATGTGCTCCGCCACGCGCGGAGGAACGGCGTTTTGCTGATGCAGTGACGGCAGATCCACCGGGTTGGTTTGATTGAGTACCAGCGTCGCCAGCAGTTTTTTCTGCGCAGGCGTAAAGCCCGGCAAATCCAGATTCCGCACCAGATAAGCCGCGTGCTGCGGCGATTGTTTGAAATCGACGCTCAGCCCAATCTCATGCAACTGGCAGGCGCTCAGTAACAGCTCACGGCTAATCGGCTCCAGATCCCAGCTCTCTTCCACTGCGGTTGCAAACTGTGCGGCGAGTTTCGCCACGCGCTGGGCCTGTTCGGTATCGACCAGAAAACGGCGTTGAATGATGCGCAACGTGCGGCTGCGGATGTCCTGATCCACCGCCAGATGCAGCATGCCATACACCAGACCTTCACGCAGCGCGCCGCCAGCCAGCGTCATGCTCTGAATATCCAGCTCGGTAAAAATGGCGATGAGAATGGCCAGGCCGCTGGGGAATACCAGCGCCCGCTCCAGCGTCAGCCCTTCGATTTCAAGCTCTTCCAGACGCCCGCACTGAATGGCGCGCTGTTTCAGCTGCTGTAGTTTCGGCAGCGTGATGCGCTCGTCCATCCCCTGCGCCATCATGATTTCCTGCAGCGCCTGCACCGTACCGGAGGCGCCCACGCAGACTTTCCAGCCGTGGTAACGCAGGTTATCAGCGACCGGGCGCAGCACCTCACGCGCCGCGCGCTCGGCCTCATCGAAATGTTCCTGCGCCAGGTTGCGGTCGGTAAAATAGCGCTCAAGCCAGGTGACGCAACCCATCGACAGGCTAAACAGTGAAGTCGCCTGCGCGCCAGTGCCTGTCACTAATTCCGTGCTGGCGCCGCCGATATCCACCACCAGACGACGATCATCGCCACCGGTGGTGTGCGCCACGCCCTGATAAATCAGGCGCGCTTCTTCTTCACCCGTGATGACCTGCACCGGGCAGCCGAGGATCTCTTGCGCTTTGGCGATAAATTCACTGGCATTGATCGCCAGACGAAGGGTGGCGGTAGCAACAACACGGATTTGAGTCGGGGGGATGTCCTGCAGACGTTCAGCGAAGAGTCGTAAACACTGCCAGCCGCGTTCCATGGCTTCTGCAGAAAGACGGTTTTCGCTGTTCAGACCCGCCGCCAGACGCACTTTGCGTTTGATGCGGGTCAGCGTCTGAATACTGCCCTCCACCTCGCGCACGACCAGCATATGAAAACTATTCGAACCGAGATCAATAGCCGCATAAAGCGAGTGCGAGGTAGAGCTGAGCATATTTTTTAACCTGAGCGACGACGGTTACGCGGTGCGCCCGAACGGCGCGGTCCATTACCCTGACGAGTCCGGGTCAGACGCAACGGTTTCGGTAAATCCGTCATCAGGGCGTCTGAATTGTATTTACTGACCGGGATCGAGTGACCGATATAGGTTTCAATCGCTGGCAGATTCAGTGCGTACTCTTCGCAGGCCAGGCTTATCGAATGACCGCTTGCGCCCGCACGACCGGTACGGCCGATACGGTGAACGTAGTCTTCACAGTCGTCTGGTAAATCATAGTTGAACACGTGCGTAACGGCCGGGATATGCAGGCCACGCGCGGCAACGTCGGTCGCGACCAGAATATCGAGATCGCCACGGGTAAATTCATCCAGAATGCGCAGGCGTTTTTTCTGCGCCACGTCGCCGGTCAGCAGGCCCACGCGATGGCCGTCGGCAGCCAGATGACCCCAGATATCTTCGCAACGGTGTTTGGTGTTGGCGAAAATAATAGTGCGGTCCGGCCATTCTTCTTCCAGCAGCGTTTGCAGCAGACGCATTTTTTCGTCGTTGGAAGGGTAGAACAGCTCTTCTTTAATACGGTGGCCGGTTTTTTGTTCCGGTTCGACTTCGACGTACTCGGCGTTGTTCATTTGTTCAAACGCCAGTTCGCGAACGCGGTAAGAAAGGGTTGCGGAGAACAGCATGTTCAGACGCTGATTCGCCGGTGGCATACGGCGGAACAGCCAGCGAATATCTTTAATAAAGCCCAGATCGTACATGCGATCGGCTTCATCCAGCACAACCACCTGAATCGCGCCAAGGTTAACGTGGTTCTGCTTGGTGTAATCAATGAGACGGCCCGTGGTGCCAATCAGGATATCGACGCCGCTTTCCAGCACTTTCAGCTGTTTGTCGTAGCCATCGCCACCGTAAGCCAGCCCGAGCTTCAGGCCCGTTGCGCTCGCCAGAGGCTCTGCATCGGCATGAATCTGCACCGCCAGCTCACGCGTTGGCGCCATGATCAACGCGCGCGGTTGGTTAACCTGGCGGTTTTCTGGCACGGGGTGAGAGAGAAGATAATGAAACGTTGACGTAAGAAACGCCATCGTTTTGCCGGTACCGGTTTGCGCCTGCCCGGCAACGTCACGACCCGCCAGTGTCAGTGGCAGTGCGAGCGCCTGAATGGGCGTACAATTATGAAACCCTTTAGTTTCAAGGGCTTCAATCACCATTGGGTGCAGGGCGAAGTCGGAAAACTTCTGTTCTGTTAAATGTGTTTTGCTCATAGTGTGGTAGAATATCAGCTTACTATTGCATTAAGAAAGCGTATCCGGTGAAATAACGTCAACCTTTTAGTTGGCTAAAGCAACATCAACGTGTCGTTGATTGTTGATTAATGCTACACCAACGCACCAGGCTTATTCCTGCGGAGTTAAATATGAGCGATAAAATTATTCACCTGACTGACGACAGTTTTGACACGGACGTACTCAAGGCTGAGGGGCTGACCCTCGTCGATTTCTGGGCAGAGTGGTGTGGTCCGTGCAAAATGATCGCCCCGATTCTGGATGAGATCGCTACTGAGTATGCGGGCAAGCTGACCGTGGCTAAACTGAACATTGACGAGAACCCGGGCACTGCACCGAAATACGGTATCCGCGGTATCCCGACGTTGCTGCTGTTTAAAGGCGGCGAAGTAATCGCGACCAAAGTGGGCGCCCTGTCCAAAGGTCAACTGAAAGAGTTCCTCGACACCAACCAGGCGTAACGCTTTTGATTCAGGCGTCCGGTATTCCTAATTAATGTGGAACGCTGGACGCCTGCCTTCAGTCGTGCTAAGTTAGTTTTGACTTCGTTTTAAACATACCTTTGTTTGAATCTTGTTTTACCCGACGCTTCCCGTATTCAATACTACGCGTGAGGCAAAAAAATTCCGGGCTTGTCACTCATTCCGTTATGTCGTTTCAGTTCTGCGTTTTTTTCCTGTAACCAGGCAGCGTACAGACGTGAGTTGATGGCCGTAAACAGGCATGGATGACCCTGCCATACCATTCACAACATTAAGTTCGAGATTTACCCCGAGTTTAAGAACCCACACCATTATGAATCTTACCGAATTAAAGAATACGCCGGTTTCTGAGCTGATTACTCTCGGCGAAAATATGGGGCTGGAAAACCTGGCTCGTATGCGCAAGCAGGACATTATTTTTGCCATCCTGAAGCAGCACGCGAAGAGTGGCGAAGATATTTTTGGCGACGGTGTGCTGGAGATATTGCAGGATGGATTTGGATTCCTCCGCTCCGCAGACAGCTCCTACCTCGCCGGCCCTGACGACATCTACGTATCCCCCAGCCAAATCCGCCGTTTCAACCTCCGCACTGGTGACACCATCTCTGGTAAGATTCGTCCTCCGAAAGAGGGTGAGCGTTACTTTGCGCTGTTGAAAGTTAACGAAGTAAACTACGACAAACCGGAAAACGCGCGTAACAAGATTCTGTTCGAAAACTTAACTCCGCTGCACGCGAATTCCCGCCTGCGTATGGAGCGTGGTAACGGCTCAACTGAAGATTTAACGGCGCGCGTTCTGGATCTGGCCTCGCCGATCGGTCGCGGTCAGCGTGGTCTGATTGTCGCACCGCCGAAAGCCGGTAAAACCATGCTGCTGCAGAACATCGCGCAGAGCATTGCTTACAACCATCCTGACTGTGTGCTGATGGTGCTGCTGATTGACGAACGTCCGGAAGAAGTGACCGAAATGCAGCGCCTGGTGAAAGGCGAAGTGGTCGCGTCGACCTTTGACGAACCGGCTTCCCGCCACGTGCAGGTTGCGGAAATGGTTATCGAGAAAGCCAAACGTCTGGTTGAGCACAAGAAAGACGTTATCATTCTGCTCGATTCCATCACCCGTCTGGCGCGTGCCTACAACACCGTCGTACCGGCTTCCGGTAAAGTATTGACCGGTGGTGTGGACGCCAACGCCCTGCATCGTCCGAAGCGTTTCTTCGGTGCGGCGCGTAACGTGGAAGAGGGTGGCAGCCTGACCATCATCGCGACGGCGCTGATCGATACCGGCTCCAAAATGGACGAAGTTATCTACGAAGAGTTTAAAGGCACCGGTAACATGGAGCTGCACCTCTCGCGTAAGATCGCTGAAAAACGCGTCTTCCCGGCTATCGACTACAACCGCTCTGGTACGCGTAAAGAAGAGCTGCTTACCACGTCGGAAGAGCTGCAGAAAATGTGGATCCTGCGTAAGATCATTCACCCGATGGGCGAAATCGACGCGATGGAATTCCTCATTAATAAGCTGGCGATGACCAAAACTAACGACGATTTCTTCGACATGATGAAACGTTCGTAATTCGCCTTAAACGAAAAACGCCACGCCTCGCGTGGCGTTTTTGTTTTTTAAGGACATACTTCAGTGGAAACTAACTCAAATATGCGGATGATAACCATTTATCCGAATCAGTGATGTAAGGCCAATTTTTTTGTATAAAAAACAGGCTGATTCGGTGAATCTCATCCGACTTCCTCTTCTGATGAAGGGCCATCATAGGTATACTTTCGCCATTACTATTTGCTGAGAGCATTTATTGTGAATTTGCTGACTGCAGGTGCTGATCTGATCAGTATTTTTTTATTCACAACCCTGTTCCTTTTTTTTGCACGCAAGGTAGCTAAAAAGGTCGGTTTAGTGGATAAACCAAACTTCCGAAAGCGTCACCAGGGTCTTATTCCGTTGGTGGGGGGAATTTCGGTTTATGCTGGTCTGTGTTTTACATTTGGGATCGTCAACTACTACATTCCTCATGCCGCGCTCTATCTGATGTGCGCGGGTGCGCTGGTGCTGGTCGGCGCGCTGGACGATCGCTTTGATATCAGCGTCAAAATTCGTGCGACAGTTCAGGCCGCCGTCGGTGTTGTGATGATGGTCTTCGGCAAACTCTACCTGAGCAGCCTGGGCTACATTTTCGGCTCCTGGGAACTGGTGCTCGGGCCATTCGGTTTCTTCCTCACACTGTTTGCCGTCTGGGCCGCGATTAACGCCTTCAACATGGTCGATGGTATTGACGGCCTGCTGGGCGGGTTATCCTGCGTGTCGTTTGCCGCGATGGGGATGATCCTCTGGTTCGACGGGCAACAGAGCCTGGCCATGTGGTGTTTCGCGATGATCGCCGCCATTCTGCCTTACATCATGCTGAACCTCGGCATTCTCGGCCGCCGCTATAAAGTTTTTATGGGCGACGCGGGCAGTACGCTGATTGGCTTCACGGTCATCTGGATCCTGATGGAAACCACGCAGGGCAAAACCCATCCGATTAGCCCCGTCACCGCGTTGTGGATTATCGCTATCCCGCTGATGGACATGGTCGCTATTATGTACCGCCGTCTGCGTAAAGGGATGAGCCCGTTCTCACCTGACCGCCAGCATATTCATCACCTGATCATGCGTGCCGGTTTTACTTCCCGTCAGGCTTTTGTTCTTATTACGCTTTCAGCAGCGTTACTGGCATCAATTGGTGTACTTGCAGAATATACTCATATCGTTCCTGAATGGGTCATGTTGGTATTATTCTTGCTAGCCTTTTTCCTGTACGGTTACTGCATCAAACGTGCCTGGAAAGTAGCGCGTTTCATTAAACGTCTGAAGCGCAGGATGCGCAGGAACAGTGATAACAATCCTAATTTAACCAAGTAAAGCTGGGGAAGTGATGACTCAACCATTACCAGGAGCACAGTCAGTCGGCGCGGAGAATGAACTGGACGTTCGCGGTCTGTTTCGTACGCTATGGATGGGGAAGTTCTGGATTGTGGGGATTGCGTTACTCTTTGCGGTGATTGCGCTGGGTTACACTTTCTTTGCCCGCCAGGAGTGGAGCGCGACGGCAATCACCGACCGCCCCACCGTCAATATGCTGGGCGGGTATTACTCCCAGCAGCAGTTTTTACGCAATCTGGACGTCAAAGCTGATATGGCCTCGGCCGATCAGCCGTCGGTAATGGATGACGCCTATAAAGAGTTCATCATGCAACTCGCCTCATGGGATACCCGCCGTGAGTTCTGGTATCAGACCGACTACTACAAGCAGCGGATGGTGGGGAACTCCCGCGCCGACGCCGCATTGCTTGACGATCTTATCGACGACATCCAGTTTATGCCTGGCGACGCGCTGCGCAGCATCAGCGATAGCGTCAAGCTGACCGCAGAAACGGCGGCGGATGCCAACAACCTGTTGCGCCAGTACGTGGCTTTCGCCAGCCAGCGCGCGGCGGGCCATCTGAACGAAGAGCTGAAAGGGGCCTGGGCTGCCAGAACCATTCAGATGAAGGCGCAGGTCAAACGCCAGGAAGAGGTGGCGCAGTCTATCTTCGATCGTAAAACGCACAGCGTAGAAGAAGCGCTGAAAGTGGCGCAACAGAATAATATTTCCCGCAGCGAAACCGACGTGCCTGCCGAGCAATTACCCGACTCTGAGCTATTTTTACTGGGGCGCCCGATGCTACAGGCGCGCCTGGAGAATCTGCGCGCCGTAGGGCCGGATTTTGACCTGGATTACGATCAGAACCGCGCGATGCTGACGACGCTGAATGTCGGGCCGACGCTGGATCCTCGTTTTCAGACCTATCGATATTTGCGAACACCAGAAGAACCCGTGAAACGCGATAGCCCACGTCGTGCTTTCCTGATGGTGATGTGGGGAATCGTAGGTGCACTTATCGGTGCAGGCGTAGCATTGACGCGACGTCGTATTCAGTGAATACACCTTGTGTGATGAGGATCAGTCGATCCTCATCATCTTATCGAAGAGAATCGACGTGAAAGTACTTACAGTGTTTGGCACCCGTCCGGAGGCGATAAAAATGGCGCCTCTGGTACATGCGTTGGCCAGGGATCCTCACTTCGAGGCGAAAGTGTGCGTAACCGCACAGCACCGTGAAATGCTTGATCAGGTGTTGTCCCTCTTTTCCATCGTACCGGATTACGATCTTAATATTATGAGCCCAGGACAGGGGCTGACCGATATCACCTGCCGTATTCTGCAAGGTTTACGGCCGGTGCTGGAATCGTTTAAACCTGATGTGGTGCTGGTGCATGGCGATACCACCACCACGGTGGCGGCGAGCCTGGCCGCGTTTTATCAGCGCATCCCCGTCGGGCATGTTGAAGCCGGTTTACGTACCGGCGATCTCTATTCCCCGTGGCCGGAAGAGGCCAACCGGACCCTGACCGGGCACCTGGCGGTCTGGCATTTCGCGCCAACCGAAAATTCCCGCCAGAATTTACTGCGTGAGAATCTACAGGATAAGCAGATTTTCGTCACCGGCAATACGGTGATTGACGCCCTGTTCTGGGTGCGTGACCGTGTACTGACAGATGCGTCGCTGCACGCCGGGCTGTCTGAGCAATATCCCTTCCTCGACGCCAGCAAAAAAATGATTCTGGTTACCGGCCACCGCAGAGAAAGCTTCGGTCGTGGTTTTGAACAGATTTGCCATGCGCTGGCGGAGATCGCCGCGCAGCATCCCGATGTACAAATTGTCTATCCGGTTCATCTCAACCCGAACGTGAGCGAGCCGGTGAATCGCATTCTCGGTCATGTCGATAACGTCATTCTCATCGAGCCGCAGGATTACCTGCCTTTTGTCTGGCTGATGAATCGTGCGTGGCTGATCCTGACCGATTCCGGCGGCATTCAGGAAGAGGCGCCGTCGCTCGGCAAGCCGGTTCTGGTGATGCGCGAGATGACAGAACGCCCGGAAGCGGTGGAGGCCGGAACGGTACGTCTGGTCGGCACCAATCGACAACGCATTGTCGAAGAGGTCACGCGCTTGCTGCGTGATGAAGAAGAATACGAAACGATGAGTCGCGCCCATAACCCTTACGGGGACGGGCAAGCCTGCAGCCGTATTTTGACAGCACTTAAAAATAATCAGGTAACGCTATGAGTTTTTCTACCATTTCTGTGATTGGCCTTGGCTACATTGGTCTACCGACGGCGGCGGCGTTCGCCTCCCGGCAAAAAAAGGTGGTGGGGGTTGATATCAATCAGCATGCGGTAGACACCATCAACCGCGGTGAAATTCATATTGTCGAGCCTGAACTGGGCGAAGTGGTGAAAGCCGCTGTCGCGCAGCATTTTTTACGTGCGACCACGACCCCGGAAGCCGCCGATGCGTATCTGATTGCCGTGCCGACGCCGTTTAAAGGCGATCACGAGCCGGACATGGTGTATGTCGAAGCGGCCGCCAAATCGATAGCACCGGTGCTGAAGAAAGGGGCGCTGGTGATCCTCGAATCCACTTCACCGGTGGGCGCAACGGAACAGATGGCGCAATGGCTGGCGGACGCTCGCCCGGATTTAACCTTCCCGCAGCAGGCGGGAGAGCAAGCAGACATCAACATCGCCTACTGCCCGGAGCGTGTGCTGCCGGGCCAGGTGATGGTTGAACTGATTAAAAACGATCGTGTGATTGGCGGCATGACGCCAGTCTGCTCGGTGCGCGCCAGTGAGTTGTACAACATCTTCCTCGAAGGAGAGTGTGTGGTCACTAACGCCCGCACGGCCGAAATGTGCAAGCTGACCGAAAACAGCTTCCGTGACGTCAACATCGCCTTCGCCAACGAACTGTCACTGATTTGCGCTGACCAGGGCATCAATGTCTGGGAGCTGATTCGCCTCGCGAACCGCCACCCGCGCGTCAACATTCTGCAACCGGGGCCGGGCGTTGGCGGTCACTGCATCGCGGTCGACCCCTGGTTTATCGTCGCGCAGAATCCGGAACAGTCGCGGCTTATCCGCACGGCCCGCGAAGTGAACGATCACAAACCTCACTGGGTGATTAACCAGGTGAAAGCCGCGGTGGCGGATTGCCTGACCAGCAGTGGTAAACGGGCGAATGAACTGAAGATTGCCTGCTTCGGGCTGGCCTTTAAGCCCAACATCGACGATCTTCGCGAAAGCCCGGCAATGGAAATTACCCAACTGATTGCGCAGTGGCACAGCGGCGAAACGCTGGCGGTGGAACCGAACATTCATCAGTTGCCGAAAAAGCTGGAAGGACTCTGCCGTCTCGCCACGCTGGACGAGGCGTTGAACGACGCCGATGTGCTGGTGATGCTGGTGGACCACAACCCGTTTAAAGCGCGGAGCGCGGAAAGCATCCAGCAGCGCTACATCGTTGATACAAAAGGAGTATGGCGTTGAAAAAGATTCTGGTTACCGGTGGCGCCGGGTTTATTGGCTCGGCGGTGGTACGCCATATCATCAACGAAACATCAGACAGCGTGGTGGTGGTGGATAAACTCACCTATGCCGGAAACCTGGCGTCTCTGGCACCGGTGGCGGCAGATCCGCGTTTTGCCTTCGAGCAGGTGGATATCTGCAACCGTAGCGAACTGGATCGCGTATTTGCGACGCACCAGCCTGATCTGGTGATGCATCTGGCCGCAGAAAGCCATGTGGATCGTTCCATTGATGGCCCGGCGGCGTTTATTGAAACCAACGTCGTCGGCACTTACACGCTGCTGGAAGCGGCTCGTCTGTACTGGAATGCGTTACCAGAAGCGAAAAAATCCGCGTTTCGTTTCCATCACATCTCCACCGATGAGGTGTATGGCGATCTGCACGGCAGCGATGATTTCTTTACCGAAACCACCCCGTACGCGCCGAGCAGCCCTTATTCCGCCTCGAAAGCGGGCAGCGACCATCTGGTCCGCGCCTGGCTGCGTACTTACGGGCTGCCAACCCTGGTGACCAACTGTTCGAATAACTACGGTCCTTACCATTTCCCGGAAAAACTGATCCCGCTGACCATCCTCAACGCGCTGGCGGGAAAACCGCTGCCGGTTTACGGCAACGGTCAGCAGGTACGTGACTGGCTGTTTGTCGAAGACCACGCCAGAGCGCTTTATCTTGTTGTCACAACAGGTAAAATCGGCGAGACCTACAACATTGGCGGCCATAATGAACGCCAGAATCTGCAGGTGGTGGAGACGGTTTGCGATTTGCTGGAAGAGCTTGCGCCCCGGAAACCGCAGGGTCTCGACAGTTACCGCTCGCTGATTACGTTTGTCACCGACCGCCCCGGGCACGATCTGCGCTACGCCATTGATGCAGCGAAAATCGCCCGCGAGCTGGGCTGGACGCCGCGTGAAACCTTCGAAAGCGGCATGCGGAAAACCGTTCAGTGGTATCTGGCGAACGAAAACTGGTGGCGGCAGGTGCAGGATGGCAGCTATCAGGGCGAGCGACTCGGACTCAAAGGCTAACGCCGGGAGAGGATATCGATGAAAGGCATAATTCTGGCGGGTGGTTCCGGTACACGGTTACATCCGATTACCCGCGGCGTGTCGAAGCAGTTATTACCGATCTACGACAAGCCGATGATTTACTACCCGCTATCGGTACTGATGCTGGCCGGGATCCGCGAAATTCTGATCATCACCACGCCGGAAGATAAGCTCTATTTTCAGCGGCTGCTGGGGGATGGTTCTGAATTTGGCATCGAACTGCACTATGCCGAACAGCCCAGTCCGGACGGACTGGCGCAGGCGTTCATTATTGGTGAAACCTTCCTTAACGGCGAACCTTCTTGCCTGGTGCTGGGAGATAACATCTTCTTCGGCATGGGCTTCAGTCCGAAACTGCGCAAAGTGGCGGCGCGAACGGAAGGAGCGACGATCTTTGGCTATCAGGTGATGGATCCTGAGCGCTTTGGCGTGGTCGAGTTTGACGATAACTTCAATGCCATTTCGCTGGAAGAAAAGCCGAAGCAGCCGAAATCAAAATGGGCGGTAACCGGCCTCTATTTCTATGACAGCAACGTCGTCGAGTACGCCAGACGGGTGAAACCGTCAGAACGTGGCGAGCTGGAAATCACGTCCATTAACCAGATGTATCTGGAAGCCGGCAAGCTGAACGTCGAACTGCTTGGCCGTGGTTTTGCATGGCTCGATACCGGCACGCATGACAGCCTGATCGAAGCCAGCACCTTTGTGCAGACGGTAGAAAAACGGCAGGGCTTCAAAATTGCCTGTCTGGAAGAAATCGCCTGGCGCAACGGCTGGCTTGACGATGACGCGCTAAAACGCTCCGCCACCCAACTGGCGAAGACCGGTTACGGTCAGTATCTGCTGGAGATTATCCGTGCACGTCCACGCCAGTATTGAACCCCTGACGTGGGAAAATGAATTTTTCGGCGTGAAAAGCGCAATATTGCGTTTCACGGAAGATGCCCCTGCGCTGAAGCCCAAAAAGCTGGTGGGCTGGTGGCGGGTGCAGGCGAAAATCCCCGCGCAACGTACCGATTTGCTGGACGCGTTACAACAGCTCGATTTCCGGCTGGTGGAAGGTGAGGTGGATTTGGTGCTGCCGGTTGTCGACGTTATCGATCCCCGGGCAGACATTGCCCGCGACGCCGATATCCCGGTGTTGCGTGAGCAGGCGGCGCAGGCCTTTGCCCAAAGCCGTTTCCGCGCGCCCTGGTATGCGCCGGACGCCAGCGGGCGCTTCTATGCCCGATGGATTGAAAATGCCGTGAAGGGCGTTTTTGATCACCAGTGTCTGGTGTTTCGTTCCGCAGAGGGCGGTATTCGCGCTTTTGTGTCGATGCGGCAACTGAATGACACCGACGCGCGCATCGGGCTGCTGGCGGGGCGGGGCGCCGGGGCTGAACTGATGCAGGCGGCCATCTACTGGGCGCAACAGCGCGGGCTGACAACATTGCGGGTGGCGACCCAGATGGGCAACACCGCCGCACTTAAACGTTACATTCAAAGCGGTGCCAGTATCGAGAGCACCGCTTACTGGCTATACAGGTGAAAAGATGATTCCATTTAACGCGCCGCCGGTGGTGGGAACCGAAATCGATTATATACAATCAGCCATGGGCAGCGGCAAGCTGTGCGGTGATGGCGGTTACACGCGCCGTTGCCAGCAGTGGATGGAGCAGCATTTTGGCAGCGCGAAAGTGTTGCTGACGCCGTCCTGTACCGCGTCGCTGGAAATGGCGGCGTTGCTGCTGGATCTCCAGCCGGGCGATGAAGTCATTATGCCGAGCTACACCTTCGTCTCCACCGCCAATGCGTTCGTGCTGCGCGGCGCCAGAATCATCTTTGTGGATATTCGCCCCGACACGCTGAACATTGATGAGACGAAGATTGAAGCCGCCATCACCGAAAGGACCCGCGTCATTGTGCCGGTTCACTATGCGGGCGTGGCCTGTGAGATGGATACCATCATGGCCATCGCCAGAAAGCATAATCTGTTTGTCGTGGAAGATGCGGCGCAGGGCGTGATGTCGACTTACAAAGGCCGCGCGCTGGGCACCATCGGCCATATCGGCTGTTTCAGTTTCCATGAAACCAAAAACTACACCGCAGGCGGCGAAGGCGGCGCGACGTTAATTAACGAACGCGCGCTGATCGAACGTGCGGAGATCATTCGCGAAAAAGGCACGAACCGCAGTCAATTTTTCCGTGGTCAGGTCGATAAATATACCTGGCGGGATATTGGTTCGAGTTATCTGATGGCAGACCTTCAGGCCGCCTATCTGTGGGCGCAACTGGAAGCCGCTGAGCGCATCAACCAGCATCGTCTGACGCTGTGGCAAACCTATTACGATGCCCTGCTGCCGCTGGCGAAAACCGGGCGTATTGAGCTGCCCACCATTCCGGCGGACTGCAAACAGAACGCGCATATGTTCTACATAAAGCTGCGCGACATTGACGACCGCAGCGCGCTGATCAGTTGGCTGAAAGAAGCGGAAATCCTCGCCGTGTTCCATTATATTCCGCTGCACGCGAGCCCGGCGGGCAAGGCGTTTGGCGAATTCCACGGTGAAGATCGTTTTACCACCCGCGAAAGCGAACGCCTGCTGCGCCTGCCGCTGTTCTATAACCTGTCGTCAGTTAACCAGCGCACGGTGATTAACTCTTTACTGAGCTTCTTCGGCTGATATGTCGCTGGCAAAAGCGTCAGTGTGGACGGCAGCGTCCACGCTGGTAAAAATCGGTGCAGGCCTGCTGGTCATTAAACTGCTGGCGGTCTCGTTTGGACCGTCAGGGGTCGGGCAGGCGGGGAACTTTCGCCAACTGGTGACGGTGCTCGGCGTGCTGGCGGGCGCCGGGATCTTCAATGGCGTCACTAAATATGTCGCCCAGTATCATGACTCGCCGGATCAACTGCAGAAAGTGGTCGGCACCTCGTCAGCGATGGTGCTGGGGTTTTCTTCGCTGCTGGCGGTGATTTTCGTGCTGGCCGCCGCGCCGATTAGCCAGGGGCTGTTTGGTCATACGCACTACCAGGGGCTGGTGCGTCTGGTGGCGCTGGTGCAGATGGGGATCGCCTGGGCGAACCTGCTGCTGGCGTTGATGAAAGGTTTTCGTGATGCGGCGGGCAATGCGCTGTCGCTCATCACCGGCAGCATTATCGGCGTGCTGGCGTACTACGCCTGCTATTATTTCGGCGGCTATCAGGGCGCGCTGCTCGGGCTGGCGCTGGTCCCGGCGTTAGTCGTGATTCCGGCGGCCATCATGCTCTCCCGTCGCGGCACGATCCCGCTGCGTTATCTCAAACCGCAGTGGGATAAATGGCTGGCCAGTCAACTGGGCAAATTTACGCTGATGGCGCTCATCACCTCCGTGACGCTGCCGGTGGCGTACGTGATGATGCGAAACCTGCTGGCGGCGCATTACAGCTGGGATGATGTGGGGATCTGGCAGGGGGTCAGCAGCATTTCTGACGCTTACCTGCAGTTTATCACCGCCTCATTCAGCGTGTACCTGTTACCCACGCTCTCGCGGCTGACGGCCAAAGCGGAGATCACCCGCGAGATTGTGAAGTCGCTGAAATTCGTCCTTCCCGCAGTGGCGGCTGCCAGTTTTACCGTCTGGTTGCTGCGTGATTTCGCCATCTGGCTGCTGTTTTCAGCGAAATTTACCGCCATGCGCGATCTCTTTGCCTGGCAACTGGTGGGGGATGTACTGAAAGTCGGCGCTTACGTTTATGGCTATCTGGTGATCGCCAAAGCGTCGCTGCGGTTTTATATTCTCACCGAAATCAGCCAGTTTGCCTTGCTGACGGCGTTTTCGCACTGGCTGATCCCGGCGCATGGCGCACTGGGGGCAGCACAGGCCTATATGGCAACGTATATCGTTTATTTTGCGCTCTGTAGTGGCGTGTTTTTACTTTGGCACAGGCGAGCATGACAGCACTGATACACATACTGGGATCGGATATCCCTCACCATAACCGAACCGTTCTGGCTTTCTTTAACGACGAGCTGGCAGCGGGGAGCGTGCATGCGCGCGAGTTTATGGTGGCCGGATCCGGGGACGGACTTCGCGACGCATTTCCGGCGCTGTCATTAACGTTCTATCCAGGCAAAAAAGCGCTGGCGCAGGCGGTGGTGGCCCGGGCAAAACAGGATCGTACTCAGCGCTTCTTCTTTCACGGGCAGTTTAATACCGGCCTGTGGCTGGCGCTATTAAATGGCGGCATTAAGCCGCAGCAGTTTAACTGGCATATCTGGGGCGCTGATCTGTATGAAGTGTCCCGTGGCTGGAAATTCCGGCTGTTTTATCCGTTGCGCCGCATGGCGCAGGGGCGTGTCGGGCGAGCTTTCGCGACACGAGGCGATCTGAATTATTTAGCGCAGTTGCATCCGCGTGTGCCGGGTGAGTTGCTTTATTTCCCGACACGCATGGACCCATCACTCAATAACATGGTGAATGACACACCACGGGAAGGAAAACTGACGATCCTGGTCGGCAACTCCGGTGATCCCAGCAATGAACATATCGCCGCGCTGAAGGCGGTTCATCAGCAGTTTGGCGATACGGTCAATGTGATTGTGCCGATGGGCTATCCGGACAACAATGCGCGTTATATCGAGGAAGTGCGCAGTGCCGGGCTGGCGCTGTTCAGCAGCGACAATCTGCACATCCTCAGCGAAAAAATGGCGTTTGATGATTACCTGGCGCTGCTGCGTCGCTGCGATGCGGGCTATTTCATCTTTGCCCGTCAGCAGGGGATCGGCACGCTGTGTCTGTTGATTCAGGCGGGTGTGCCGTGCGTGCTGAACCGCGAAAACCCTTTCTGGCAGGATATGGCTGAGCAACACATACCGGTGCTGTTCACGACCGATCCGCTCAATGCGGAGGTGCTGCGCGAGGCGCAGCGGCAGTTGCTGACCGTTGATAAAAGCCAGATCGCATTTTTCCGGCCGAAATACCTTGAACCGTGGCATCAGGCGCTGCGTGTCGCCGCAGGAGAGCGCGCATGAGTCTGATGCAATTTACCGGCTTATTCGTGGTCTGGCTGCTGTCGACGCTGTTTATCGCCACGCTGACGTACTTCGAGTTTCGGCGCGTGCGCTTTAACTTCAACGTCTTTTTCTCGTTGCTTTTTTTACTGACCTTTTTCTTCGGCTTCCCGCTGACCTGCACGCTGGTGTTCCGTTTCGACGTCGGTGTTGCGCCGCCGGACATCCTGCTGCAAACGCTGCTGGCCGCCGTTTGCTTTTACGCCGTTTACTATGTCACCTATAAAACGCGTCTGCGCGCCGCCACGTCATCGGCGCCGCGCCGTCCGTTGTTTACCATTAACCGGGTGGAGGCGCATCTTACCTGGATGATGTTGATGGGGATTGCGCTGCTGAGTGTCGGCACCTTCTTCATGCATAACGGTTTTCTGCTGTTCAAGCTGCACTCTTACAGCCAGATTTTTTCCAGTGAAGTTTCCGGCGTGGCGTTGAAACGCTTCTTCTACTTCTTTATTCCGGCGATGTTAGTGGTCTATTTTCTGCGTCCGGGCTGGAAAGCGTGGTGCTTTTTCCTCGTCAGCACTGTGGCGTTTGGCTTACTGACGTATGCCATCGTCGGCGGCACGCGCGCCAATATCATTATCGCCTTCGCTATTTTCCTGTTCATCGGCATTATTCGCGGCTGGATTTCGCTGTGGATGCTGGCGGCGGCGGGCGTGCTGGGGATTGTCGGTATGTTCTGGCTGGCGCTGAAACGCTATGGCCTGAACGTCAGCGGTGACGAAGCGTTTTACACGTTCCTGTATCTGACCCGCGACACCTTCTCGCCGTGGGAAAACCTCGCGCTGCTGCTGCAAAATTACGACAAGATCGATTTTCAGGGACTCGCGCCGATTGTGCGTGATTTCTATGTCTTTATCCCGAGCTGGCTGTGGCCGGATCGTCCTGGCCTGGTGCTCAACACCGCGAACTATTTTACCTGGGAAGTGCTGAACAACCATTCCGGGCTGGCGATTTCACCGACGCTGATCGGTTCGCTGGTGGTGATGGGCGGCGTCTGGTTTATCCCGCTGGGCGCGGTGGCTGTCGGGCTTATCATCAAGTGGTTTGACTGGCTGTATACGCTGGGGAATCAGGAAACCAATCGCTATAAAGCGGCGATCCTGCACAGTTTCTGCTTTGGCGCGATTTTCAACATGATTGTCCTGGCGCGAGAGGGGCTGGACTCCTTCGCCTCGCGCGTCGTCTTTTTCCTTGTGGTTTTCGGTCTCTGTCTGCTGATTGCTAAACTGTTGTACTGGCTCCTGGAAAACGCAGGGTTGATCCACAAGCGGATACGCCCCCTGTCGCAACCTCAGGTCTGATAAGGAACCTCATGACTGATCCAACCTCCGCGCCGCTGTATACATTGCGTGGCTTACAACTTATCGGCTGGCGTAACATGCAACATGCGCTGGATTACCTCTATGCGGGCGGAACGCTGAAACCCGGTACGCTGGTGGCCATTAATGCGGAAAAAATGCTGGCCGCCGAGGGGAATACCGAAGTCAGGACGCTGATTGAAGCGGCGGAATTTAAATACGCTGATGGCATCAGCGTCGTGCGATCGGTACGCAAAAAATTTCCGCAGGCGGACGTTTCCCGCGTGGCGGGCGCCGATCTGTGGGAAGCGCTGATGGCGCGCGCCGGGGCCGAAGGGACGCCGGTATTTTTAGTCGGCGGTAAACCGGACGTGCTGGCACAGACCGAAGAAAAACTCCGCCAGCAGTGGAACGTCAATATTGTCGGCAGCCAGGATGGCTATTTCTCGCCAGAGCAGCGTGATGCGCTGTTTGAACGTATCCGCGACAGCGGGGCGGAAATTATCACCGTGGCGATGGGATCGCCGAAGCAGGAAATTTTCATGCGCGACTGTCGGCAGGTCTACCCGGGCGCGCTGTATATGGGGGTGGGTGGCACCTATGACGTCTTCACCGGGCACGTCAAACGCGCCCCGAAGGTCTGGCAGAATCTGGGGCTGGAATGGCTTTACCGTCTGCTCTCCCAACCGAGCCGTATTAAGCGGCAACTGAAACTCCTCCGCTATCTCCGCTGGCACTACACCGGCCAACTCTGATCCTCGCTCATCACTGGAAGCATTGAACGTTTATTATGCAATGCTTCCAGTTTTTTAAGACTTTGTTTGCCATTTCCAGGAAATTGTTAAACCATTCGCTGCCTGAATGGCAGTCTGCTGCGATTTTTGACTGCTCTTCACCATCCGATAAAGCACGTTACCTATAAAAATAACCGGCAATGACCGGAACAATGCAAACACAAGAGGATCTATGGCTGAGAAAAAACCGGAGCTCCAGCGCGGTCTGGAAGCCCGTCATATTGAATTAATCGCCCTAGGGGGCACCATCGGCGTCGGCCTGTTCATGGGGGCCGCGAGCACCCTGAAATGGGCCGGGCCTTCCGTTCTGCTGGCCTATATCGTTGCCGGTCTGTTTGTCTTCTTCATCATGCGATCGATGGGCGAAATGCTGTTCCTGGAGCCAGTGGCAGGCTCATTCGCCGTTTACGCGCACCGCTACATGAGCCCGTTCTTCGGCTACTTAACCGCCTGGTCCTACTGGTTTATGTGGATGGCGGTGGGGATCTCCGAAATCACGGCCATCGGCGTTTACGTACAGTTCTGGTTCCCTGAGCTTCCCCAATGGATACCCGCCATTATTGCGGTAGCGCTGGTGGCGCTGGCGAACCTGGCGGCAGTCAGACTGTACGGTGAACTGGAGTTCTG
The DNA here is from genome assembly GCF_001297775.1 of Trabulsiella odontotermitis. Classification (GTDB taxonomy): domain Bacteria; phylum Pseudomonadota; class Gammaproteobacteria; order Enterobacterales; family Enterobacteriaceae; genus Trabulsiella; species Trabulsiella odontotermitis. Next base: position 37,036 of record NZ_LIFX01000016.1, read on the forward strand.
GTTCGCGATGATCAAAGTCACCACGATTATTGTGATGATTGTGATCGGGCTGGGCGTCATTTTCTTCGGCTTCGGTAATGGGGGACATTCGGTAGGTTTCGGCAACCTGACGGAGCACGGCGGTTTCTTTGCCGGGGGCTGGAAAGGGTTCCTGACGGCACTCTGTATCGTGGTGGCGTCGTATCAGGGTGTCGAGCTTATCGGTATTACCGCCGGTGAAGCGAAGAACCCGCAGGTGACGCTGCGCAGCGCGGTCAGCAAGGTGCTGTGGCGTATCCTGATTTTCTACGTGGGCGCCATTTTCGTTATCGTCACCATTTTCCCGTGGAATGAGATCGGCACCAACGGCAGCCCGTTCGTGCTCACCTTCGCGAAAATCGGTATTACCGCGGCGGCCGGGATCATCAATTTTGTGGTACTGACGGCGGCGCTGTCCGGTTGTAACAGCGGCATGTACAGTTGTGGACGTATGCTGTACGCGTTAGCCAAAAACCGTCAGTTACCGGCAGGTATGGCGAAACTGTCCCGCAGTGGCGTACCGGTGGCGGGCGTGACGATCTCCATTATCATTCTGTTGCTCGGCTCCTGCCTGAACTACATCATTCCTAATCCGCAGCGGGTGTTTGTCTACGTCTATAGCGCCAGCGTGTTGCCGGGAATGGTGCCGTGGTTCGTCATCCTGATTAGCCAGTTGCGTTTCCGTGACGCACACAAGGAAGCGATCGCCAGTCACCCCTTCCGTTCAGTTTTGTTTCCCTGGGCGAACTATCTGACGATGGCGTTCCTGGTTTGCGTGTTAATCGGCATGGGATTCAACGACGACACGCGTATGTCGCTGTTTGTCGGCATTATCTTCCTGGCCGCCGTGACGCTGATTTACAACGTGTTTGGCCTGAATCGTCATGGTTCAGCAGACAAGGTGAGGGAATAAGCGGCAAAATGCGCAAAGCATAACCAAACGCGCATTTTCTTAAAAAAAGCACTAGACAGGCGCGCCTTAAGTCCGTACTATCCACCCCCGCAACGGCGCTAAGCGCCCGTAGCTCAGCTGGATAGAGCGCTGCCCTCCGGAGGCAGAGGTCTCAGGTTCGAATCCTGTCGGGCGCGCCATTTTACCCGGCGCTGGAGCTGCGGTGGTCTGTGAAGTTAAGCAGGGCCGCGTGAAAGAATACAGTGGTGGCTATAGCTCAGTTGGTAGAGCCCTGGATTGTGATTCCAGTTGTCGTGGGTTCGAATCCCATTAGCCACCCCATTAATTTGAAGTTGTGATACGCGAAGGTGGCGGAATTGGTAGACGCGCTAGCTTCAGGTGTTAGTGTCCTTACGGACGTGGGGGTTCAAGTCCCCCCCCTCGCACCACGACTTAACAGATTGAACTAAAAATTCAAAAAGCAGTACATCGGCGAGTAGCGCAGCTTGGTAGCGCAACTGGTTTGGGACCAGTGGGTCGGAGGTTCGAATCCTCTCTCGCCGACCAATTTTGGACCCCGCTTCGGCGGGGTTTTTTGTTTTCTGTGCCATTTCAATGTTTTATCCCGCTGTCACCACACCGCGACAACTCGTCAGAACACTGTTGCCAGCAGGTGACATATAACTAACTGATTTTACCGCCCCTTTTTCATATCGTTCGTTTATGTCTCCATCCGGCGACATCTCCTCAATTCTTAAAGGTTGCGAAGCCACGCAGAATGGGGATGCAACTCTGGCACGCGTTGTGCAATAATATGCGTGTAGATGCTCATTCCATCTCTTATGCTCGCCTTAGTGCTTCATAAACTCAGGAATGATGCAGAGCCATTTACGGTGCTTATCGTCCACAGACAGATGTCGCTTCGGCCTCATCAAACACCATGGACATAACGTTGAGTGAAGCACCTATTTATGTTGTCAAACAGACCTGTTTTAACGCCTGCACTGGAAACAGCGCAGGCGTTTTTTTATGTCACGCGCGGAAGGATTATTGTGGCGGGTTGTTCTGCAGCGTCAGCATCAGACCATCACGGCGCATGGTGGCCGCTTCTTCAGGCTGATGGAGACGGTCAAGCGTATCGGCGAGCCAGGCGTAGTCAAAGGCATCCGGGCGTTGTTTCAGCGCCGCGCGGAAGGCGAAGCTCGCTTCCTGCCATTCGCCATGTTTCATCAACGACTGACCCAGCGTGCTCCACAACAGCGGGCGATCGCCTACAGTTTTGATTTGCTGACGCAGCACTTTTTCCAGCTGTTCCGGGTTGTTGGTTTTCAGCCGCGGGATCAGCATCACCAGCCGATCGTCATACTGACGTTTTAAGCCATCGATGATGATCTGCTGCGCGGTGTCATGATCGTTACATTCAATGAGATGATCCGCCATCGCCACCTGCAGCGCGATCTGATGACGCGTCTTGCGGCTCTGATTCTTCCACCACTCACGCAGACCGTCGCTGCCCTGATCGGCGCGCGCCTGATCCATCAGCCCAATCCACGCCTGCTGTTCCAGCGCGGCACGATGCTCATCGTCACCGACGTTGGCTTTTGCCATCGACGGAATGATGTCGAGCAGCGAGCTCCATGCGCCGGTGCGAATAAACGCCTGTTCCGCGAGACGCAGCACTTCGGGGTGACGCGGCGTCACTTCCAGCAGCCTGTCTGCGCCGTGGCGCGCCGCATGGTTTTCGTTTCGCGCCAGTTGCAGACGCACACGGGCAATTTCCACCGGGATCATATCGTTACCGGCAAGCTCTGAGGCGCGCTCCAGGTGCTGATTCGCGCGGATCTCATCGCCGCGCTGCTGAGCCGCTTCCGCCGCCAGCAGATAATTCACTACCGGTTGCTCGGCGTGATCAGCGTTTTTCGCCATCAGCTTTTCAACCTGCTGGTAGTCGCCTTCCGCCAGTTTCAGCAGCGCCTGTTCCGTCTGCTTACGGGCGCGGCGGCGTTTACGACCAACAAACCAGCCACGCGTATGCGCGCCGGTGCGGAACACACGACGCAACAGCCACTCGATGGCGAACAGCACGACCATCAACAGAACAAGAATAATCACCAGACCGGTAACGCTGGTCTCAATGTTGTAGTTATCCGTCTGGATGAGCACATAACCCTGATGACCGGCGACGATCGGGCCGAGCACAATGCCGGCGATCAACAACGCAAAGAGCAATAGCACTTTCAGCATGATTATTCTCCTTGCGGTGCCGCGGCCGGGGCGTCAGCTTGTGGTGCAGCATCTGCTGTGGCTGGCGCGGCGGGCTGAGCAAGCAGATTACGCACCCGTGTTTGCATCAGCTTTTCCAGAATCGCCTGGCTTTGCAGCGTGTCAGGGATATCCATGGAAATGCTCTGCTGGCTGAGCTTATCGATCTCTTCAAGGAAGCCTTTGGTCGTCGCGTCTTCGGTATCGTAGTAAGCACGAACCCAGGTGGAGACGTTGTCCAGCGCTTGTTTGTAGGTTTCGTCCTGATGGCGCGGCACGGCCTGCGCCGCGACTAACAGGCGGGAACGAATGTTTTCACGCAGATAGACATCCTGATTCGGCGCCAGCAGCGGAACTGCGGTTTCATCACGACGACGCACGGTAATAAAGTTGTCCATAAAGTTCTGCCAGCTCTTTTGCAGGTTCACCCGCCATTCGCTGAGCGAGCTGGAGAGTTCGCTGCTGTCGTCCTCATCCATCGGCGAGTCGTCGTCGTTGTTATCGGCCAGACGCAGGTTATCGACCTGATTCGCCAGCTGGTTAACCTTCAGGATAATACCGTCGTAATCCACTTGTGTGACGCCAGACAGGCTGGCGATATCGTCAGTAATGGCGCGACGGGCAGTGATCAGGCTGGGATCGTTCATGTCGGCGAGACTGGCGTCCGCGCTTTTCAGCAGCGCCGCCGCGGTGGTCACGTCCTGATCGCTCCACAGTTTGCGACCGGCAAGTTTGACCAGGTAATCCGCCTGCGCCAGCAGCCAGGTTTTGGCGTCGCTGCCGGAAATGGTGGCGACTTTTTGCTGCACTTCGTCGAGCTGTTTCGTCAGCGCCTCTTGCTGGCGTTTCGCATCGGCCAGCTGATCTGCCTGCTGTTTGATGATCCCTTCGAATTCGGTTTTTTGCGTTTCTTGCGATTTCTGTAAAGCAATCAATTGATTAGCAAGGGTGTCATTCGCCGTCGTTTGCGTCACCGCCTGCTGTTTTCCCCAACCGTACAAGCCAACGCCCGCCGCCAGCGCGATAGCAATGGCGACAGCGCTCAGCACCAGGCTGGTCTTGTTGCCACTGCCTTTGGGTGCCGTTTTCTGCGGTTCTGGGGTTTTTTCTGGCTGTGGTGTTGTTTCCACGGCCTCCCTGGTCTCTTCAACCACGGCGGAGGAATGTTGTTGTTCCGTCATTATGGCTTCCAGTTTTGAGAGTTATTGTAACGCGCGCAGCAGCGCATCGTTGTCGGCGCTTTCGGCAATCTGAATCTCTTGCCAGCCCAATTCCCTGGCGAGGTGCGCCAGTCGCTCGCTGACAACCAGCAGCCGACAGCGTAGTAGCCAGTGTTCACGATACCACGGCGGAATCAGCGACCAGAGCTGTTGTAACATTTCACCGCTGGTAATGACCAGCGTGGTCACCCCGCGTGATTGCCAGCGCATGGCTTCTTCCGCGCCATCGTAGTGTTTTGCCGTACGCTGATAGCATTCGCAAAATGTCACTTCAGCGCCGCGCGATTGCAGCGTTTCGCCGAGCAGTTCCCGCCCGCCGTTGCCGCGCAATATCAGCGCTTTCTTTCCCGCAATTTTTTGTAATTCAGGTAATTGTAGCAAGACTTCGCTGATTTCCTGATCTTGTGGATAGCGAATCGTTTTGCTGCTGACCTGATGTAACGCCAGCGCCGTGGTGCGGCCAATGGCGAAATAGTGAGGCGCCTGCGGCCAGTGAGCCTGCTGCTGGTGTAGCTGCGCGTCGGCAAACGCCACCGCGTGGCGGGACAGCGCAAACAGCAGATCATTTTCGCTGAGGTTATTCAGCAGGCCGCTAAGCTGTGGTAATTCCCGCCCGGGGGTAAATTCGATCAGCGGGAAACTCCAGGCCACTCGCCCCAGTGTGCGCAAGCGGCTCACTAATTCTTCTCCCTGTGGAGACGGGCGGGTGACCAGAATACTCATGCAGGCGATTCTCCGTCATAGACCGCCGCCAGGATAGCGCGCGCGCCGTTTTGCAGTAGTTCTTCCGCCAGCGAAATGCCCAGTTGTTCCGCCTCTTCCGGTTTACCGCGGCGTTCGCCACGCACCATCTGCGAACCGTCCGGGGCGCCGACCAGGGCGCGTAGCCAGATTTCGCCGTCAATGAGCTCAGCATAGCTGCCAATCGGCACCTGGCAACCGCCTTCAAGGCGCGTGTTCATGGCGCGCTCCGCCTTAACACGGATTGCCGTTTCTGTATGGTTCAGCGGTGCCAGCAACGCTCGGGTCCAGTCGTCGCCGAGGCGGCATTCAATGCCAACCGCGCCCTGACCGACAGCCGGTAATGAGGTTTCCGGCGGCAGCGCCATGCGGATGCGTGACGCCAGCCCCAGGCGAATCAGCCCGGCGGTGGCGAGAATAATGGCGTCATAGTCGCCGTTGTCCAGTTTGCTCAGCCGCGTTCCGACGTTGCCACGCAGGGAGCGGATCACCAGATCAGGACGCAGAGCGGCAAGCTGACACTGGCGGCGTAAACTGGAGGTGCCAACAACGCTGCCCGCGGGGAGGTCGTCCAGAGACGTATAGTGATTTGAGACGAAGGCGTCGCGCGGATCTTCACGTTCGCAAATGGTGACCAGCCCAAGTCCCTCGGGGAATTCCACGGGCACGTCTTTCATTGAGTGAACGGCGATATCCGCACGATTTTCAAGCAGCGCCAGCTCCAGCTCTTTGACAAACAGCCCTTTACCGCCGACTTTGGCCAGAGGGGTATCGAGGATCACATCGCCGCGGGTTACCATCGGCACAAGTTCGACATCCAGTCCGGGGTGACAGGCCATGAGGCTATTTTTAACATAATGTGCCTGCCACAATGCGAGGGGACTCTGCCGTGTGGCAATTCTCAAAACTTTGTCTAACATGCTTGTTACCGTCATAATCGTCCACCAACCATCCTAACACTGTTGCCTTAAGGATGTCAGTTTTCACGGTTTTTTGCGGGAAGTGGGAAGCGGAATTGTCTCGTCGTTATGCGATCAGTTGCGTAACCCCGCCCGGACCGCTTTCAGAAATTTTCGTATATTAATTGATGCTACACTTGTATGTAGCGCATCTTTCTTTACGGTCAATCGGCAAGGTGTTAAATTGATCACGTTTTAGACCATTTGTTCGTCAACGCGACCAAAACGAAAACGACGACAAACGGTAACGGTATTTGTTGAATTACTGAAACCCACATCGTATCTCTGGCGGCTCATCGCCCTGGGTACCCGGGTTTGAACATCAGGCGAAATGTCTTGTACCTCTACATTGAGACACTTAAACAGAGACTGGATGCCATCAATCAATTGCGTGTGGATCGCGCGCTTGCTGCCATGGGGCCTGCATTCCAACAGGTCTACAGTCTACTGCCGACATTGCTGCATTATCATCACCCGCTGATGCCGGGTTACCTTGACGGTAACGTTCCCTCTGGCATCTGCCTTTTCACGCCTGATGAAACCCAACGCCACTACCTTGATGAACTCGAATTGCACCGTGGTATGCCGCGGCAGGAAACCCCGCAGGGTGAATTGCCGATCACTGGCGTGTACACCATGGGCAGCACCTCATCGGTAGGGCAAAGCTGTTCCTCTGATCTGGATATCTGGGTCTGCCACCAGTCGTGGCTCGACAACGACGAGCGTCAGTTGCTGCAACGTAAATGCAGCCTGCTGGAAAGCTGGGCCGCGTCGTTGGGCGTTGAGGTCAGTTTCTTCCTGATTGATGAAAACCGCTTCCGCCATAATGAAAGCGGCAGCCTCGGCGGCGAGGACTGCGGTTCAACGCAGCACATCCTGCTGCTCGACGAGTTTTACCGTACTGCCGTGCGTCTCGCCGGGAAACGTATTCTGTGGAATATGGTGCCCTGCGATGAAGAAGAGCATTACGACGATTATGTAATGACGCTGTACGCGCAGGGCGTACTGACCCCGAACGAGTGGCTGGATCTTGGCGGTCTCAGCTCGCTGTCGGCGGAAGAGTACTTTGGCGCCAGCCTGTGGCAGCTCTATAAAAGCATCGACTCGCCGTACAAAGCGGTGTTGAAAACCCTGCTGCTGGAAGCCTATTCCTGGGAATACCCCAACCCGCGCCTGCTGGCGAAAGACATCAAACAGCGCCTGCACGACGGCGAGATCATCTCGTTTGGTCTCGACCCGTACTGCATGATGCTGGAGCGCGTCACCGAATATCTCGTCAATATTGAAGACGAAACGCGTCTTGATCTGGTGCGCCGCTGTTTCTATCTCAAAGTGTGCGAAAAACTGAGCCGCGAACGTGCCTGCGTCGGCTGGCGTCGTGAAGTGCTCACCCAGTTAGTGAAAGAGTGGGGCTGGGACGATGCGCGCCTGACCATGCTCGACAACCGCGCGAACTGGAAAATCGATGAAGTGCGCAATGCGCATAACGAGCTGCTCGACGCGATGATGCAGAGCTACCGTAACCTCATCCGTTTCGCCCGCCGTAACAACCTGAGCGTCTCCGCCAGTCCGCAGGATATCGGCGTGCTGACGCGGAAACTGTATGCCGCGTTTGAAGCCTTACCGGGTAAAGTGACGCTGGTGAACCCGCAGATTTCCCCGGATCTTTCCGAGCCGAATCTGACGTTTATCTATGTGCCGCCGGGCCGTGCTAACCGTACGGGTTGGTATCTCTACAACCGCGCGCCGAACATGGAATCCATCGTCAGTCATCAGCCGCTGGAATATAACCGTTATCTTAATAAGCTGGTGGCCTGGGCCTGGTTTAACGGCCTGCTGACGTCACGCACCCACCTGTTTATTAAGGGCAACGGTCTCGTTGATTTAGCGAAACTGCAGGAAATGGTGGCAGACGTGTCTCATCACTTCCCGCTGCGCCTGCCCGCACCGACGCCAAAAGCGCTGTACAGCCCCTGTGAAATCCGCCATCTGGCGATTATCGTTAACCTCGAATACGATCCGACGGCGGCGTTCCGGAATCAGGTAGTGCATTTCGATTTCCGTAAGCTGGACGTGTTCAGCTTTGGCGAAGCGCAAAACTGCCTGATTGGCAGTATTGATCTGCTGTACCGCAACTCGTGGAACGAAGTGCGTACGCTGCATTTCAACGGCGAGCAGGCGATGATCGAAGCGTTAAAAACGATTCTCGGCAAGATGCACCAGGATGCCGCACCGCCGGACAGCGTTGAAGTCTTTTGCTACAGCCAGCACCTTCGTGGTCTGATCCGCACCCGCGTCCAGCAATTAGTTTCTGAATGTATCGAGTTGCGCCTTTCCAGTACGCGTCAGGAAACCGGGCGCTTCAAAGCGCTGCGTGTCTCCGGGCAGACCTGGGGTCTGTTCTTCGAGCGTCTGAACGTATCAGTTCAGAAGCTGGAAAACGCCATCGAGTTTTATGGCGCCATTTCGCATAACAAACTGCACGGCCTGTCCGTTCAGGTGGAAACCAATCAGGTTCAGTTGCCGCCAGTCGTTGACGGCTTCGCCAGCGAAGGGATCATCCAGTTCTTCTTTGAAGATACCAGTGATGACAACGGTTTTAATATTTACATTCTGGATGAGACAAACCGGGCGGAGGTCTACCACCACTGCGAAGGGAGTAAAGAAGAGCTGGTTCGCGACGTCAGCCGCTTCTATTCATCGTCTCACGACCGCTTTACCTACGGCTCCAGCTTTATTAACTTCAACCTGCCGCAGTTCTACCAGATTGTGAAAATAGACGGGCGCGTACAGGTTATTCCGTTCCGCACCCAGGCGATTGGCACGGCCGCCGCGATCGATCAGGACAACACGGCGCCGTTACTGCAGCAGTATTTTTCGTAGGATCGCGCCAGACCGCGTTTAGCGGAAACTGACCGGTTCTCCCGCCTGCTGCGTGGCAGCCTGCTCTAAAAGATCCCAGAACGTTTCGCCGCTGCGATCGCACACCCACTCATCACCTTTCAGGTCAAAGTGATAGCCGCCCTGTTTCGTTGCCAGCCACACCTGGTGCAACGGCTCCTGACGGTTAATAATAATTTTGCTGCCGTTGTCGAAAGAGAGCGTCAGCACGCCGCCGTTAATTTCGCAGTCGATATCGCTGTCGCCGTCCCGGTCGTCGAGGCGTTCTTCGATGGTCAGCCACAGGCTGTCCGCAAGGCGATGAAATTCACTGTCGTTCATTTTTGTTTCCCATTTTTTAGTGATGGCGGCAGTATAACGCGAAACATAATGCGTTGCAGTTAGGCGCTAAACGCTTGCTTTTACGTCTTCTCCTGCGATGATAGAAAACAGAAAGCATGAACAACAGGCATTTTAGAATGAAAAACGTTTACCGAACGCTCGCCATACTACTGACGATGTTCAGCCTGACCGGCTGTGGACTGAAAGGGCCGCTTTATTTCCCTCCGGCAGATAAAACCGCACCGCCGCCGACAAAACCGGTTGATAGCACAATTCAGAGTTCTACGCCGGATCGTAACGATCGTGGCGACAATGGCGGCCCGACTCAGGTGAATTACTGACGGTTCCGTTCTCAATCCCGTGAATGGAGTAGATGATGCAGTTCTCTAAAATGCACGGTCTGGGTAACGACTTCATGGTCGTCGATGCGGTAACGCAGAATGTGTTTTTTTCTCCCGAGCTGATCCGCCGGTTATCGGATCGGCATCTCGGTGTTGGTTTCGATCAGTTGCTGATCGTCGAACCGCCGTACGATCCTGAGCTGGATTTTCACTACCGTATTTTTAATGCTGATGGCAGCGAAGTCTCACAGTGCGGCAACGGTGCGCGCTGCTTTGCGCGCTTTGTGCGCCTGAAAGGGCTGACGAATAAACGTGATATTCGCGTCAGTACGGCGAATGGCCGTATGGTATTAAGCGTAACAGATGACGATCTGGTTCGGGTAAACATGGGTGAGCCCAACTTTGAGCCGTCACAGGTGCCGTTTCGCGCGAACAAAGCGGAAAAGACCTATATTATGCGTGCGGCCGAGCAGACAATATTGTGCGGCGTGGTGTCGATGGGCAATCCACACTGCGTTATTCAGGTTGATGACGTCGACACGGCGGCCGTAGAAACGCTGGGGCCGGTGATGGAGAGTCACGAACGTTTTCCCGAGCGCGCTAACATCGGCTTTATGCAGGTGGTCAAACACGACCATATTCGCCTGCGTGTTTATGAGCGCGGCGCAGGGGAAACGCAGGCCTGCGGCAGCGGCGCGTGCGCGGCCGTCGCTGTTGGCATTCAGCAAGGGCTGCTGGCTGAAGAAGTACGCGTGGAATTACCAGGCGGGCGACTTGATATCGCCTGGAAAGGTCCGGGTCAACCGTTGTTTATGACTGGCCCGGCGGCACATGTCTACGACGGGTTTATCCATTTATGAAACAAGTCGGGGAAGAACAGCAGGATGTGGTCACGGCGCTGGACGATCGCGCCGTGGTGGAGTATCTGCTGCAACATCCTGAATTTTTTACCCGCAATGCGCAGTTCGTCGAGCAGATGCGGGTTCCTCATCCGGTTCGCGGCACCGTATCGCTGGTGGAATGGCATATGGCGCGGGCGCGCAACCACATCAGCACGCTGGAAGAAAACATCTCATTGTTAATGGAACAGGCCACGACAAACGAAAGCCTGTTCTATCGCCTGTTGCATCTGCAAACCCGTCTGGCGGCGGCCGACAGTCTCGATGACATGCTGACTCGCTTTCACCGCTGGGCACGGGATCTCGGCCTTGCTGGCGCGTCGGTTCGTCTGTTCCCTGACCGCTGGCGCATTGGCGCGCCGACCAGCGCCACGCATCTGGCGTTGTCCCGTCAGGCGTTTGAACCGCTGCGTATCCAGCGACTGGGCCACGAACGCCATTATCTTGGCTCACTGAACGGACCGGAATTGCTGGTCGTTCTGCCGGACGCGAAAGCCATCGGCTCTGTCGCAATGTCGATGCTTGGCAGCGACAGCGATCTCGGCGTTATCCTCTTTAGCAGCCGTGATGCGCATCACTATCAGCAGGGGCAGGGCACCCAGCTGTTGCATGAAATTGCGCTGATGCTGCCCGGTCTGCTGGAGCGCTGGATTGAACGCGTATGACCGATTCCTCAATGCACGACGCCGTCGAACGCTTCCTTCGCTATCTGGGCGTTGAGCGACAGCTCAGCCCCATCACCTTACTTGATTACCGGCAACAACTTGATGCCATCATCCGGATCGCGGGCGATACCGGTATCACCAGTTGGCAAAAGTGTGACGTTGCTGTGGTGCGTAACTTTGCGGTTCGCAGTCGGCGTAAAGGTCTTGGCCCGGCAAGCCTGGCGTTGCGGCTCTCAGCACTACGCAGTTTCTTTGACTGGATGGTGTGGCAGGGCGAACTGAACGCCAATCCGGCGAAAGCGGTCTCCGCGCCAAAAGCGCCGCGCCATTTGCCGAAAAATATCGACGTTGATGATGTTAACCGGTTGCTGGATATCGATCCTAACGACCCGCTGGCGGTACGCGACCGCGCGATGCTGGAAATCATGTACGGCGCCGGGCTGCGTCTGTCTGAACTGGTGAATCTGAATATCAAAAGCCTTGATCTCACCACTGGAGAAGTGTGGGTCGTCGGCAAAGGCAGCAAGGAACGTCGCTTACCCATCGGCCGTACCGCGGTAACGTGGATTGAACACTGGCTTGATCTTCGCGGCCTGTTCGGGGGCGATGATGACGCGCTGTTTATATCAAAACAGGGCAAGCGAATTTCAGCGCGCAACGTGCAAAAGCGTTTTGCCGAGTGGGGCATTAAGCAGGGGCTGAACAGCCATGTGCATCCGCATAAGCTCCGTCACTCATTTGCCACTCATATGCTGGAGTCGAGCGGTGATCTGCGCGGTGTGCAGGAACTGCTGGGCCACGCCAATCTGGCGACGACTCAAATCTATACCCATCTTGATTTTCAACACCTTGCCTCGGTGTACGATGCGGCGCACCCACGCGCCAAACGGGGGAAATAATGCGTTTTTACCGCCCATTAGGTCAGATTTCCGCACTGACGTTTGACCTGGACGATACCCTTTACGATAACCGTCAGGTGATCCTGAAAACGGAGCAGGAATCGCTGGCGTTTCTGCAAAATTATCATCCTGCGCTCAGCGGTTTTGAGAGCAGCGACTTTGTACAATTGCGACATGCGTTGCGCAAAACCGAACCGGATATTTACCACGACGTCACGGAATGGCGCCGCCGGGCGGTGGAACAGGCCATGCTACAGGCGGGCCTGAGCGCCGAAGAGGCGTCGGTTGGCGCGACGGCGGCGATGGTGAATTTCGCCAAATGGCGCAGCCGGATTGATGTTCCGCAGGAGACGCACAACACGCTGGCCGCGCTGGCAAAACGGTGGCCGCTGGTGGCGATCACCAACGGCAACGCCCAGCCGGAGCTGTTTGGGCTGAGCGACTACTTCGAGTTTGTGCTGCGCGCGGGCCCGGACGGTCGCTCCAAACCCTTCGCCGATATGTACCACCTGGCGGCGGAGCGTTTAAATGTGCCGCTCGGCCAGATCCTGCACGTTGGCGACGACCTGACAACAGACGTCGCAGGATCGATCCGCTGCGGCATGCAGGCGTGCTGGATCAACCTGTTTGAAGGCTCGCTGATGCAAATCAACGACAGTCGCCTGCTGCCGCACATCGAAATTTCCCGGTTGGCATCCCTCACGACGCTGATATAATCACCAGCAGTTCTGTATAAATTCCCAGGGTTTTGATGGAGAGCGTCACGCTTTCCGTCCCCGACACATATTCGGCGGTGCCAATGGACGTTTCTTACCTGCTCGACAGCCTCAATGATAAACAGCGTGAAGCCGTGGCGGCGCCGCGCACCAATATGCTGGTGCTGGCAGGGGCGGGCAGTGGTAAGACGCGTGTGCTGGTGCATCGTATCGCCTGGCTGCTGAGCGTGGAAAACAGCTCGCCGTATTCGATCATGGCGGTGACGTTTACCAACAAAGCGGCGGCGGAAATGCGCCATCGTATTTCACAATTGATGGGCACCTCCCAGGGCGGCATGTGGGTCGGCACCTTCCACGGTCTGGCGCATCGCCTGTTGCGTGCGCATCATCTGGATGCCAACCTGCCGCAGGATTTTCAGATCCTCGACAGCGAAGATCAGTTGCGTCTGCTGAAACGCCTGATCAAAGCCATGAACCTTGATGAGAAGCAATGGCCGCCGCGTCAGGCGATGTGGTACATCAACGGTCAGAAAGATGAAGGGCTGCGCCCGCATCATATCCAGAGTTACGGTAACCCCATGGAACAAACCTGGATAGATGTCTATAAGGCCTATCAGGAAGCCTGCGACCGTGCCGGGCTGGTGGATTTTGCCGAACTGCTGCTGCGCGCCCATGAATTGTGGCTCAACAAGCCGCATATCCTGCAACACTACCGCGAACGCTTCACCAATATCCTCGTCGACGAATTCCAGGATACCAACAACATTCAGTACGCGTGGATCCGTCTGCTGGCGGGCGATACCGGCAAAGTGATGATCGTCGGCGATGATGATCAGTCAATCTACGGCTGGCGCGGCGCGCAGGTGGAAAACATCCAGCGCTTCCTGAATGATTTCCCCGGTGCGGAAACCATCCGCCTGGAGCAAAACTACCGTTCGACCAGCAATATTCTCAGCGCGGCGAACGCCCTGATCGAAAACAACGACGGTCGCCTCGGTAAAAAGCTGTGGACCGACGGGGTCGATGGCGAACCGATTTCTCTCTACTGCGCCTTCAACGAACTGGACGAAGCGCGTTTTGTGGTTAACCGGATCAAAACCTGGCAGGACAACGGCGGCGCGCTGGAACAGTGCGCCATTCTTTATCGCAGCAACGCCCAGTCGCGTGTGCTGGAAGAGGCGTTGCTGCAGGCGAGTATGCCGTATCGCATTTATGGCGGTATGCGCTTCTTCGAACGCCAGGAAATCAAAGATGCGCTCTCCTATTTGCGCCTGATCGCCAACCGCAATGATGACGCAGCGTTTGAGCGTGTGGTGAATACCCCGACGCGCGGCATTGGCGATCGTACGCTGGACGTGGTGCGTCAGGCGTCGCGCGATCGTCAACTGACGCTGTGGCGGGCCTGTCGCGAACTGTTACAGGAAAAAGCCCTCGCCGGGCGTGCAGCCAGCGCATTACAGCGTTTTCTGGAACTGATTGACGCGCTGGCGCAGGAAACGGCCGACATGCCGCTGCATGTTCAGACCGACCGGGTCATCAAAGACTCCGGCCTGCGAATGATGTACGAACAGGAAAAAGGCGAGAAGGGCCAGACGCGTATCGAAAACTTAGAGGAACTGGTGACGGCAACGCGCCAGTTCAGCTATCAGGATGAAGACGAAGATCTGCTGCCGCTACAGGCATTCCTGTCTCACGCCGCGCTTGAAGCGGGTGAAGGGCAGGCGGATACCTGGCAGGATGCTGTTCAACTGATGACGCTCCATTCGGCAAAAGGGCTGGAGTTCCCGCAGGTGTTTATCGTCGGTATGGAAGAGGGGATGTTCCCGAGCCAGATGTCGCTGGATGAAGGCGGTCGTCTGGAAGAAGAACGCCGTCTGGCCTACGTGGGCGTAACCCGTGCGATGCAAAAACTGACGCTGACCTACGCCGAAACGCGCCGTCTGTATGGCAAAGAGGTGTATCACCGTCCGTCACGGTTTATCGGCGAACTGCCAGAAGCCTGCGTTGAAGAAGTACGGTTACGCGCGACGGTGAGCCGCCCGGTCAGCCATCAGCGTCTGGGTACGCCGGTGACGGAGAACGATACCGGCTACAAGCTGGGCCAGCGCGTGCGTCATGCGAAGTTTGGCGAGGGGACTATCGTCAATCTGGAAGGCAGCGGTGAGCATAGCCGGTTGCAGGTGGCGTTCCAGGGCCAGGGCATCAAATGGCTGGTTGCCGCTTACGCGCGCCTTGAAACCGTGTAACGTTCAGAAAAATATCATTTTTTTGTAATAATCTGCTAGCCTTATATGCCAGAGGGGAATTAATACTCTCTGGCGTTTCGTTGTCTGTTGACGCTGCATTTTTGCTGGCGTAACATGCGCGCACGATTACGCTAAGAGGACATTCGCCTTGGACACACCCAGTAGATACTGGCTCAACTTCCTGTCTATCAGGAACAACTCCTAAGGCTATCCTCTTATGCTGATAGCCTTAGCGGTTGTCGGCGACCTGTCTCTATCCCGTCGCGCTGAGTCAGACTTAATGGTCTGAAACTCCATTCGTTTCTGTGTGCCCTCCGAACTGTCCGATAATATTTTGCATTGGGAGTCCCGGTCATGCTGAGCGCATTTCAACTGGAAAATAACCGCTTAACGCGTCTTGAGGCGGATGAGATCAAACACCTGGCCAGTTCCGTATGGGTGGATCTCGTCGAGCCGGACGATGACGAGCGAAGCCGTGTGCAAACGGAATTGGGCCAGAACCTGGCGACACGACCTGAACTGGAAGACATCGAAGCATCCGCGCGTTTTTTTGAAGACGAAGACGGACTGCACATTCACTCATTTTTCTTTTTTGAAGATGCGGAAGACCACGCCGGTAACTCCACCGTCGCATTTACCATTCGCGAAGGGCGTCTTTTCACGCTGCGCGAACGTGAACTACCGGCATTTCGTCTCTATCGTATGCGCGCCCGCAGCCAGGAAATGGTCGACGGCAACGCCTATGAACTGCTGCTGGATCTGTTCGAAACCAAAATCGAACAGCTGGCGGATGAAATTGAAAATATTTACAGCGATCTGGAAAAGCTGAGTCGCGTCATCATGGAAGGCCATCAGGGTGATGAATACGACGAGCCGCTCTCCACGCTGGCGGAACTGGAAGATATCGGCTGGAAGGTTCGCCTGTGTCTGATGGATACCCAGCGCGCGCTGAACTTTCTGGTGCGTAAAGCGCGCATTCCGGCTGGTCAACTGGAGCAGGCACGCGAGATCCTGCGAGATATCGAATCCCTGTTGCCGCATAACGAATCGCTGTTCCAGAAGGTGAACTTCCTGATGCAGGCGGCGATGGGTTTTATCAACATCGAGCAGAACCGCATCATCAAGATCTTCTCGGTAGTTTCTGTGGTATTCCTGCCGCCGACGCTGGTGGCTTCAAGCTATGGGATGAACTTCGAGTTTATGCCGGAGCTGAAGTGGAGCTTTGGCTACCCGGGCGCGATTATCTTTATGATCCTCGCCGGGCTGGCGCCGTACCTTTACTTCAAGCGCAAGAACTGGCTGTAAAAAACGGGCGGGTGGCGTTGCGCTTACCCGCCCATCTTCTAGCTCTGACGTCCTCGTCTCTGCGTATACACAGCATCTATCACGAAAATAGCCAGCGCGACCCAGATAAACGCGAATGTCACCATTTTATCTGCGCCCGGTGTTTCGCCATAGAATGCGACCGCCAGCAGGAACATCAGCGTCGGGCCAATGTACTGGAAAAAGCCGAGTGTGGAGAGACGCAGACGCGTTGCGGCGCCGGTAAAGCACAGCAGTGGAACGGTGGTCACCACCCCTGCCGCCATCAGCAGCAGATTAAGCGACATCGGGTTTTGCCCCATATGGCTGGTGGCGCTGTCGGTGATGCCAAACAGATAGACAGCCGCCACTGGCAACAGCCACAGCGTTTCAACCAGCATGCCGGTCTGCGCATCCACCGCGATTTTCTTCCGCACCAGGCCGTAAAAGGCAAAACTGAACGCCAGCCCAAGGGCGATGATCGGCAGCGAACCAAACGTCCACAACTGAACCAGTACGCCGCACACTGCCAGCGCAACGGCCACCCACTGCATCCGACGAAAACGCTCGCCGAGAAAAATCATCCCCAGCAGGATATTCACCAGCGGATTGATAAAGTAGCCGAGACTGGCTTCCAGCATATGGTGATTATTCACCGCCCAGATAAACAGCAGCCAGTTTCCCCCGACCAGCACAGCCGACAGCGCCAGCAGGAAAATCTTCTTTGGCGTATGCAGCAGTTTTTTGACCTGCGGCCACTGACGGCTGAGGCTTATCAGCGCCACCATAAAGAAAAATGACCAGATGACCCGATGCGTGAGGATTTCATCAGCAGGAACGTAATAAATCAGTTTGAAGTAGGCTGGTGCGATACCCCAGATAAAATAAGCGGCGAGTGCAAGCAACACACCCAGCCGCGTCTGTTTAGCATCCATCGGTTCAATTCCTTGCAAAAAAGTGAAGGGATTTTACCCGAAAAATGTGACTCAACCCACCATATAAGTTGCCGTTGCACTGGCGATGTACACTTGTTCTTCGTTGTGCAACTCCACGCGCGCCACGGCGACTTTGTTCCCCGCCCGCAGCAGGCTGCTGGTCGCGGTAAAACGATTGCCGCGCCCCGGCCGCAGATAATCCACGCGCAGATCAATCGTCCCCATCCGCGACAGACGCTGGCGAAGCTCTTCTTCGCTGATGGTATCGTGACGTGTCAGCGTGCTACCCACGCAAACCAGACCTGCCGCCACGTCCAGCGCGGAGGCAATCACGCCGCCGTGCAGAATGCTTTGCGCCCAGTTGCCGACCATCATCGGCTGATTGTTAAAGCTCAATTGCGCAAACTCTTTTTCGTAGCGTTCCAGCTCCAGGCCCAGTGCACGGTTAAACGGCATGTGATACACAAAGATTTCGCCCACCATGTTGAGTACCGCTTCGGCGGTTAATTCAGCAGACATAACAGCTTATCCGTTAGTTAATGAAATGTTGATTTTATGATTATCAATTGTTGATTTCCACTGTTAAGAAAGGATATTCAGGCAAGCGTTGTGTCATGTAAGTCTGTAGAATGAGGCGCAGAATAATAACTCTGGCAAATAATCTAAGGTTCGGGAGAACAGAAGCGATGCGTATTTTTCTGGGTTGGCTGCTGACAATGGTCGGGCTGTCATTTTCAGCCCTCGCGCAGGAAGCGACAATTAAGGAAGTACATGACGCGCCTGCGGTTCGCGGTAGCATCATCGCGAATCTGCTGCAGGAGCACGATAATCCTTTTACGCTTTATCCTTACGAGAGCAACTATTTGCTCTACACCTGGACCAGCGATCTGAACAAAGAAGCGATTCGTAGCTACGACTGGTCGGAGAATGCACGCAAAGATGAAGTGAAATTCCAGTTGAGCCTGGCCTTTCCGCTCTGGCGCGGCATTCTGGGCGATAACTCCGTGCTGGGGGCGTCGTATACGCAACGCTCGTGGTGGCAGCTTTCTAACAGCAAAGAGTCCGCGCCGTTTCGTGAAACTAACTATGAACCTCAGCTGTTTCTCGGTTTTGCCACCGACTATTCCTTTGCCGGCTGGACGTTACGTGACGTGGAGTTCGGCTACAACCACGACTCGAACGGCCGTTCCGACCCGACTTCCCGTAGCTGGAACCGTCTCTATACCCGCCTGATGGCGCAGAACGGCAACTGGCTGGTGGAAGTAAAACCCTGGTATGTGATTGGCAGCACCAACGATAACCCGGATATCGCTAAATACATGGGCTATTACCGGCTGAAAATCGGCTATCAGCTTGGTGATGCGGTGCTCAGCGCGCAGGGCCAGTACAACTGGAATACAGGCTATGGCGGTGCGGAAGTGGGCGTCAGTTACCCCATCACGAAGCATGTGCGTGTTTATACTCAGGTTTATAGTGGCTATGGCGAATCGTTGATCGATTACAACTTTAACCAGACGCGCGTCGGCGTTGGCGTTATGCTCAACGATCTGTTTTAAAACATTGCAGTTTCGCTCACAGGCGCTGAAAATAGCGCCTGTTTTTATGCTGAGAAATGGGGTCACTGTGGCACAGGCGGAAGTACTCAATCAGGAATCACTGGCGAAACAGGTTTTGCAGGAAACCTTTGGCTACCAGCAGTTCCGCCCGGGCCAGGAAGCGATCATCAATACGGCGCTGGAAGGGCGCGACTGCCTGGTGGTGATGCCGACAGGCGGTGGAAAATCGCTCTGTTATCAGATCCCGGCGCTGGTGCTCGATGGGCTCACGGTTGTCGTATCGCCGCTGATTTCATTGATGAAAGATCAGGTCGACCAGTTGCTGGCGAACGGCGTGGCGGCGGCCTGTCTCAACTCCACGCAAAGCCGCGAACAACAGCTTGAAGTGATGGCTGGCTGCCGTACCGGCAAAATTCGCCTGCTGTACATCGCGCCTGAACGCCTGATGCTCGACAACTTCCTCGATAACCTCAGCCACTGGAATCCGGTGATGCTGGCGGTGGACGAAGCGCACTGTATTTCGCAATGGGGCCATGACTTCCGCCCGGAATATGCGGCGCTGGGGCAGTTGCGTCAGCGTTTCCCCTCCGTGCCGTTTATGGCGCTGACGGCGACCGCTGACGACACCACCCGCCTCGATATCGTGCGTCTGCTGGGGCTGAACGATCCGCTGATTCAGATCAGCAGTTTTGACCGCCCGAACATCCGCTACATGCTGATGGAAAAATTCAAACCGCTCGATCAACTGATGCGTTACGTGCAGGAACAGCGCGGTAAATCCGGCATTATTTACTGCAACAGCCGGGCGAAAGTGGAAGATACCGCCGCGCGTCTGCAAAGCCGCGGCATCAGTGCCGGGGCATATCACGCAGGGCTGGAAAACGACGTCCGTGCCGATGTGCAGGAAAAATTCCAGCGCGATGATTTGCAAATCGTGGTGGCGACGGTGGCGTTCGGCATGGGTATCAACAAGCCTAACGTGCGCTTTGTGGTGCATTTCGACATCCCGCGCAATATCGAATCCTACTATCAGGAAACCGGCCGCGCCGGGCGTGACGGTCTGCCTGCCGAAGCCATGCTGTTTTACGATCCGGCTGATATGGCGTGGCTGCGCCGCTGCCTGGAAGAGAAACCCGCCGGACAACTGCAGGACATCGAACGTCACAAGCTCAATGCCATGGGTGCTTTTGCCGAAGCGCAAACCTGTCGTCGTCTGGTGCTGCTCAACTATTTCGGCGAAGGTCGACAGGAGCCCTGCGGTAACTGCGATATCTGCCTTGATCCGCCGAAGCAATACGATGGCGTGAGCGATGCGCAGATCGCGCTCTCCGCCATTGGCCGCGTCAATCAGCGCTTTGGGATGGGCTATGTCGTTGAAGTGATTCGCGGCGCCAATAATCAGCGTATCCGCGAGTTTGGGCACGATAAGCTCAAGGTTTACGGCATGGGGCGGGAAAAGAGCCACGAACACTGGGTCAGCGTGATCCGTCAGCTGATCCACTTAGGGTTTATCACACAGAATATTGCTCAGCATTCCGCATTGCAATTGACCGATGCCGCGCGCCCGTTGCTGCGTGGCGAAGCGCCGTTGCAGCTCGCCGTACCGCGTATCGTCGCCCTGAAACCGCGTGTGATGCAGAAAGCGGCGGTAGGTAATTACGACCGCAAACTGTTCGCTAAACTGCGTAAGCTGCGTAAAGCCATCGCCGATGAAGAGAACATCCCGCCTTACGTGGTCTTTAACGATGCGACGTTGATTGAAATGGCTGAACAAATGCCGCTGTCGCCGGGCGAAATGCTCAGCGTTAACGGCGTGGGCACGCGCAAGCTGGAGCGTTTTGGTAAAGCGTTTATGACGCTGATTCGCTCGCACGTCGATGGTGACGACGAGGAGTAGTCAAGGTGGGAAAAAAGTGCCAGTATGGTTACTCGCTGAACTATTTCCTCCATGAGTAATCGCCTATGTTAATGCTCTTTCTCACCGTGGCGCTGGTGCATATCATCGCGCTGATGAGTCCAGGCCCGGACTTTTTCTTCGTCTCGCAAACGGCAGTCAGTCGTTCACGCAAAGAAGCCATGATGGGCGTACTCGGGATCACCGCAGGCGTTATGGTCTGGGCGGGCGTTGCGTTGCTGGGTCTGCACCTGATCCTGCAAAAAATGGCGTGGCTGCATAACATCATCATGGTCGGCGGCGGTCTTTATCTCTGCTGGATGGGCTACCAGATGCTGCGTGGCGCGCTGAAGAAAGAGGTCAGTTCCGCGCCTGCGCCGCAGGTAGAATTAGCCCGCAGCGGTCGCAGTTTTCTGAAGGGGTTGCTGACGAACCTCGCCAATCCCAAAGCGATTATCTATTTCGGTTCGGTGTTCTCGCTGTTCGTTGGCGACAACATTAGTGGTGCCGCGCGCTGGGGTATTTTCCTGCTGATCATTGTCGAAACCTTTGCCTGGTTTACCCTCGTCGCCAGCCTTTTCGCGCTCCCGGCGATGCGCCGCGGCTATCAGCGCATGGCGAAATGGATCGACGGCGTCGCCGGAACACTCTTCGCCGCGTTTGGGTTGCATCTGATCCTTTCCCGCTAATTCCCTCTTCGTATAGGGCAGGTGAATGCCTGCCTTGTATCGGCTAACTCAGGCATGTCTTGCTGACGCCAGTAGCGCCCCTACCAGCATAAACAGCGAACCGAAAATCTTGTTCAGGGCCTTCATTTGATGAGGGCCTTTGATCCAGGTGGCAATACGTGTTGCCAGCGTGGCATAACCAATCATCACAATGATATCCACCACGATCGTTGTGACGCCGAGGATGACATATTGCATGACCTGCGGTTGTTGCGGCATGACAAACTGTGGAAACAGTGCGGCGAGAAAGACAATGCTCTTCGGGTTGGTGAGATTCACAAACACGGCGCGCCGGTAGAGTTTTCGCCGTGACTGCATGTTTGCGAGGCCGTTCAGATCAATTGCGCCAGCAGCGCGCCACTGCTGGATCCCGAGCCAGATGAGATAGGCCGCGCCAGCCCATTTCAGCACTTCAAAGGCAATCACAGAACGGGAAAAGAGCGTCCCAAGACCGATGCCAACCAGCACAATATGAATGCCCAGACCGGTTTGCAGCCCGGCGATAGATGCCGCCGCACCGCGATAGCCGTGGTTGATGGCCGTCGTCATCGTATTAATAGCGCCTGAACCGGGTGAAAGGCTCAGAATGATTGCTGTTAGCAGATAGGCAAACCACCACTCGAAAGTCATGAGAAATTCCCTGATTGTCCGTATTTATGCCACAATACGCTATTGTAAAGGCGTTGTGTTATTGGTCGAAAAAAAAACGATGTAACGCAGTGAGAAGGGGCAAAAACCCGATGTGTCAGCAGCAAAATGACTGGGAAACGAGAGAAAATGCGTTTGCTGCATTCAGCATGGGGCCGTTGACGGAATTCTGGCGTCAGCGCGAAGAGGCTGAATTTAAGGGTGTGGACAATGTTCCGGTACGTTTTGTCCGTTTCTGTGATGCCAAAAACGATCGTGTTATTGTCATCTGCCCCGGGCGAATCGAGAGCTATGTAAAGTATGCTGAGCTGGCCTGGGATCTTTTTCACAGTGGTTTTGACGTCCTGATTATTGACCATCGCGGGCAGGGACGTTCCGGGCGAATGCTGTCGGATACGCACCGCGGACATGTGGTGAATTTTAGTGACTACGTCGACGATCTTGCCGCGTTCTGGCAGCAAGAGGTCGCCCCGGGTCACTGGCGCAAGCGTTTTATCCTGGCTCATTCGATGGGAGGCGCGATTGCGACGCTCTTTTTGCAGCGTTTTCCTCATCAATGTGATGCCATCGCGCTGAGTGCGGCAATGTTTGGCATAATCATTCGTCTTCCCGACTGGATGGTGCGCCACATTCTCGACTGGGCTGAGGGCCATCAGCGCATTCGGGAAGGATATGCCATCGGTACAGGCCGTTGGCGTGCGCTACCGTTCGGGATAAACGTGCTGACGCACAGCAAAGAACGCTATCGTCGTAACCAGCGTTTTTATGCTGATAATCCGCAATTACGGGTCGGCGGCCCAACCTGGCACTGGGTGCGGGAAGGCATGCTGGCGGGCGAACAGGTGCTCGCAGGCGCGTCAGACGACGCCACGCCTGTTCTGTTATTGCAGGCGGAAGAAGAACGTGTGGTGGATAACCGCATGCATGATCGTTTTTGTGAAATACGCGCTGCGGCGGGTCATCCCTGTGATGGGGGTAAACCGCTCGTCATAGAAGGCGCTTACCATGAGATCCTTTTCGAAAAGGACGCTATGCGCTCGGTCGCGCTTCATGCCATCGTCGATTTTTTCTGTCGACATGATTAATCCGGCGAAAACGCCGCTTTGCTTAGAGGTTGAATTCTTTTATGTACCAGGTTGTTGCGTCTGATTTAGATGGCACATTGCTTAACCCCGACCACATGTTGTCTCCCTACACCAAAGAAACGCTGAAGTTGCTGACCGCCCGCGACGTTCATTTCATGTTCGCGACGGGTCGTCATTACATTGACGTCGGGCAAATCCGTGCCAATCTGGGTATCAAAGCCTGGATGATCACCTCCAACGGCGCGCGTGTACATGACACCGACGGCAACCTGGTGTTCGCGCATAACCTTGACAGCGATATCGCGTCTGATCTGTTTGGCGTGGTGAATAATAATCCCGATATTGTGACCAACGTTTATCGCGATGATGACTGGTTCATGAACCGTCATCGTCCGGAAGAGATGCGTTTCTTCAAGGAAGCGGTATTTAAGTACTCGCTTTACGAACCCGGTTTACTGGAGCCGGAAGGTGTCAGTAAAGTGTTTTTCACCTGCCACGATCACGAGATCCTGTTGCCGCTGGAGCAGGCTATCAATGCCCGCTGGGGTGACCGCGTCAACGTCAGTTTTTCCACACTGACCTGCCTGGAAGTGATGGCGGGCGGCGTGTCGAAAGGCCATGCGCTGGAAGCTGTCGCGAAGGAAATGGGCTACAACCTGCAAGACTGTATCGCCTTTGGCGACGGTATGAACGACGCGGAAATGCTGTCGATGGCAGGGAAAGGCTGCATCATGGCAGGCGCGCATCAGCGCCTGAAAGATCTGCACCCTGAACTGGAAGTGATTGGCAGCAACGCGGACGATGCTGTTGCTCACTATCTGCGCAAGCTGTACTTGGATTGACAAACTTGACGACTGATTGTTTTTTAATCAGTCGTCAACCTTCAGCTCCGCTACAATGGGCCTCTGTTTTTCGGAAAGAGAGTCATTGTGGCGCTACTCATTATCACCACCATCCTGTGGGCCTTCTCCTTTAGCCTGATTGGCGAATACCTCGCAGGGCATGTCGACAGCTATTTTTCTGTGCTGATACGCATTGGCCTGGCGGCACTGGTGTTTATTCCGTTTCTGCGCCTGCGCGGGCAAACACTGAAAACCATCGCGCTGTATATGCTGGTTGGCGCTATGCAACTGGGTGTGATGTATCTGTTCAGTTTCCGCGCTTATCTCTACCTGACGGTATCGGAATTCCTGCTGTTCACGGTGTTAACGCCGCTGTATGTCACGCTGATTTACGATCTGCTCAGTAAGCGCCGTCTGCGTTGGGGGTATCTCCTGAGTGCCATGCTGGCAGTGATCGGCGCGGCCATTATTCGCTATGACAAAGTCAGTGACCATTTCTGGACGGGGCTGCTGCTGGTACAACTGGCCAACATCAGCTTTGCCATTGGCATGGTGGGGTACAAACGGCTGATGGAAATTCACCCGATGCCGCAGCATAACGCTTTCGCGTGGTTCTACATGGGCGCGTTTCTGGTGGCGGTCGCGGCGTGGTTTACGCTCGGGGATCCGCAAAAACTGCCGACCACCACGCTGCAATGGGGCATTCTGGTATGGCTGGGCGTTGTGGCCTCGGGGCTGGGGTATTTCATGTGGAACTATGGCGCGACGCAGGTGGATGCCGGAACGCTCGGCATCATGAATAACGTCCATGTTCCCGCAGGGTTGCTGGTGAATCTGGCCATCTGGCAGGAGCAGCCGCACTGGCCGAGTTTCATCATTGGGGGAACGGTGATAATGGCTTCACTGTGGGTCCATCGCCATTGGGTCGCTCCGCGTTCCGCACAAAAGGAAGATGATCGCAGGCGTGATTCCGCGTTGAACGAATAAACGCTTCCGTCACCGGCTGACGCTGCTCGCCATCTCGCACGGCGGCGTACAGTCGGCTCCACAGTCCTTCTCCCAGGGTTTTGGTGGTCACCAGACCCTGACGTTCAAAGCTCTCCACCACCCAATGCGGTAGCGCCGCGATCCCCATCTGCGCCGCCACCATCTGGATCAGCAGCAGCGTATTATCCACGCTTTTCAGCGAAGGACTGACGCCCGCGGGTTGCAGGAAATGGCGCCAGATATCCAGACGACCGCGCTGCACCGGGTAGATAAGCAACGTCTCGCTGGCTAAATCTTCCGGCGTGATACGCGCTTTTGCTGCCAGCGGATGCTCCGGCGCCAGAATCAGGCGCACTTCATAATCAAACATCGGTGAATAGTGCAGACCGCTGCGCGGCAGAATATCGGAGGTGAGGACGATATCCAGCTCGCCTTGCTGCAATGCGGGTTGCGGATCAAACGTCACGCCCGATTTGAAATCCACCTCAACCTGCGGCCATTGCGCGCGAAAGTTTTGTAGTGCCGGGGTCAGCCACTGAATACAGCTGTGGCATTCGATCGCAATACGCAGCGTCGTTTGCTGTGGCTCATTGCAGGCCTGTAGCGCGCGACTGATTTGCGGCAGCACCTGGTTCGCCAGTTGAAGCAGAATTTCCCCCTGTGGCGTGAAGCGCAGCGGCTGACTTTTACGCACAAAAAGACGAAAGCCGAGGCGCTGTTCCAGATCGCTGAACTGATGGGAAAGGGCGGACTGGGTCTGATGCAGCGTCGCTGCCGCTGCGGCGAGCGAGCCGCTGTTCCGTAACGCCTGTAGCGTTTTCAGATGTTTTATCTCGATCATGAAAGTCCTTCACTTCGGCATGAACAAATTGCGCTTGAGGAATATACAGTACTTGCGAATTATAGATGTGTAAACATCTGGATGGCTAAATCCTGAAAAATTCACAAGGGGCAACAGTATGACAATTATTAACCACACCCTCGGTTTTCCTCGCGTTGGCCTGCACCGCGAGCTGAAAAAAGCGCAAGAAAGTTATTGGGCGGGGAATGCTTCTCGCGAAGCGTTGCTGGAAACCGGTCGCGAACTGCGCGCTCGTCACTGGGAACAGCAAAAACAGGCCGGTATTGATCTGCTGCCGGTGGGGGACTTCGCCTGGTACGACCATGTTCTGACGACCAGCCTGTTGCTGGGTAACGTACCGGCTCGTCATCAGAATAAAGACGGTTCCGTGGATATCGACACCCTGTTCCGCATCGGGCGTGGTCGCGCACCGACCGGCGAACCGGCGGCGGCCGCGGAAATGACCAAGTGGTTTAACACCAACTATCACTACATGGTGCCTGAGTTCACCAAAGGCCAGCAGTTCAAATTGACCTGGACGCAATTGCTGGAAGAAGTCGACGAAGCGCTGGCACTGGGCCATAGGGTGAAACCGGTACTGCTGGGGCCGGTCACTTATCTGTGGCTGGGCAAAGTGAAGGGCGAATCATTCGATCGCCTCAGCCTGCTGAATGACATTCTGCCGGTCTACAAACAGGTGCTGGCAGCGCTGGCAAAACGTGGCATCGAGTGGGTGCAGATTGACGAGCCCGCGCTGGTGCTTGAACTGCCGCAGGCATGGCTGGAAGCATTCAAACCTGCGTACGACGCGTTGCAAGGGGCGGTGAAGCTGCTGCTCACCACCTATTTTGAAGGCGTCACGCCGAATCTGGACACCATCACTTCGTTGCCGGTACAGGGGCTGCATGTGGATCTGGTACACGGTAAGGACAGCGTTGCCGAACTGCATAAACGTCTGCCTGCTGACTGGCTGCTGTCTGCCGGTCTGGTGAATGGCCGTAACGTCTGGCGCGCCGATCTGACAGAAAAATACGCGCAAATTCGCGATATCATCGGCAAACGTGATCTGTGGGTCGCCTCTTCCTGTTCTCTGTTACACAGCCCGATCGACTTGAGCGTGGAAACGCGGCTTGATGCGGAAGTGAAGAGCTGGTTCGCCTTTGCGCTGCAAAAATGCGAAGAGCTGGCGTTGCTGCGCGATGCGCTGAACAGTGGCGATACGGCGAAAATTACCGAATGGAGCGCGCCAATTCAGGCTCGTCGCCACTCCACCCGCGTCCACAACGCTGCCGTGGAAAAACGTCTTGCGGCAATCACCGCGAAGGACAGCCAGCGTGCAAATGCGTACCCGGTGCGTGCTGAAGCGCAGCGCGCACGCTTCAATTTGCCGGCATGGCCGACCACTACCATCGGTTCATTCCCGCAAACCACGGAAATCCGCAGCCTGCGTCTGGATTTCAAAAAGGGCAACCTCGACGCCAGTCATTACCGTACTGGTATCGCCGGGCATATCAAACAGGCGATTATCGAGCAGGAGCAACTGGGGCTGGATGTGCTGGTGCACGGTGAAGCGGAACGTAATGACATGGTGGAATACTTCGGTGAGCACCTGGACGGCTTCATCTTTACCCAGAACGGTTGGGTGCAGAGCTATGGCTCCCGTTGCGTTAAGCCGCCGGTAGTCATCGGTGATATCAGCCGCCCGGAACCGATCACCGTGGAATGGGCCAAATATGCGCAGTCGCTGACCGATAAACCGGTCAAAGGCATGCTGACGGGCCCGGTCACTATTCTCTGCTGGTCTTTCCCGCGTGAAGACGTCAGCCGTGAAACCATCGCCAAACAGATTGCGCTGGCCTTGCGTGATGAAGTGGCGGATCTCGAAGCCGCAGGCATCGGCATCATTCAGATCGACGAACCGGCACTGCGCGAAGGTCTGCCGCTGCGTCGTAGCGACTGGGATGCGTATCTGCAGTGGGGCGTAGAGGCGTTTCGTATTAACGCGGCCGTGGCGAAGAATGACACGCAGATCCACACCCATATGTGTTACTGCGAGTTCAACGACATCATGGACTCCATCGCCGCACTGGATGCAGACGTCATCACCATCGAAACCTCGCGTTCTGACATGGAACTGCTGGAAGCGTTTGAAGCGTTCGAATATCCAAACGAAATCGGGCCGGGCGTGTATGACATTCACTCGCCGAATGTGCCAGACGTAGAGTGGATTGAGGCATTACTGGCGAAAGCCGCACAGCGCATTCCGGCGGAACGTCTGTGGGTGAACCCGGACTGCGGCCTGAAAACCCGCGGCTGGCCGGAAACCCGTGCCGCGCTGGCGAACATGGTTAAAGCCGCGCAGAATCTGCGTCAGGCATAACTGATGATCGAAGCCGGGCGACGCAAACGCGCACCCGGCTTGTTTTTATTTCTTCACGCCATAGCGCGCAAACCACTCCAGCATCCGCTGCCAGCCATCTCTGGCGGATTCAGCGTGATAGCTCGGTCGGTAATCGGCATTAAACGCATGCCCGGCCTCAGGGTAAACCACAATCTCCGCTTTCGCGTTCGCGGCGCGTAACGCCTGCCGCATGGTTTCCACGCTCTCAAGCGAAATCCCGGTATCCTGACCGCCGTACAATCCCAGCACCGGCGCGTTGAGATCGGTCGCCACATCCACCGGGTTTTTTGGCGAATTCAGCGAGGTATCGCCCGCCAGTTTCCCGTACCACGCCACGGCTGCTTTGAGCTGCGGATTATGCGCGGCATACAGCCAGGCGATGCGCCCACCCCAGCAGAAACCGGTGATTAACAGACGATGAGGATCACCGCCGTTGCGGGCTGCCCAGTTGGCAACATGGTCCAGATCCGCCAGCACCTGCGCATCCGGCACTTTTGACACCAGGTTGCTGAATAGCGTCGGGATATCAGCGTAATCATTCGGGTTGCCCTGGCGGAAATAGAGCTCTGGCGCCACGGCCTGATACCCTTCCAGTGCCAGACGGCGGCACAAATCGCGGATGTGCTCATGCACACCGAAAATTTCCTGAACCACAATCACGACCGGCAGCGAGCCGTCGACATCTTTGGGCCGCGCGTAATAAGCGGGCATGTTATCGCCCTGGGTGGGGATCGTCGTTTCACTCGCCGTAATCGCCTCTTCCGGCGTACGTACAATGGTGGATGCGTGTGGTGAAGCTGCAGGTGCAAAGCCAGGTTGGTTGTCTGTCTTCATGGTTATTCTCCATACCCTTGAATGGTTAGCGCATGGTTTACTATAGACTGCACGTTAATAATCCACAGTGCCTGAAACAGGCTATCTTTTGTGCAGAGCCGCGAAACAGAATTTTGTTATGTGATGCAAATCACTAAATAATGAGAATTAACTGCAATCATTTTCATTCAGAGTGATAAGTATCACGAAAACGCCGCAGGCGCTTCGGTAAAGTACCCTTTTACTTCTGCTGATAATCTGACCCACAGAGGAGTTTTATATGTCCAAGTCCGATGTTTTTCACTTAGGCCTCACCAAAAATGATTTACAAGGGGCTACGCTGGCTATCGTCCCGGGCGATCCTGAGCGTGTTGAAAAGATCGCCGCGCTGATGGAAAAGCCGGTCAAGCTGGCATCGCATCGTGAATTTACCTCCTGGCGCGCGGAGCTCGGCGGCAAGGCGGTCATCGTGTGCTCAACGGGTATCGGCGGTCCATCCACTTCGATTGCAGTAGAAGAGCTGGCGCAACTGGGTATCCGCACTTTCCTGCGCGTGGGTACCACCGGTGCCATCCAGCCCAATATCAATGTCGGTGATGTCCTGGTTACCACCGCTTCCGTACGCCTTGATGGTGCGAGCCTGCACTTCGCGCCGATGGAATACCCGGCCGTGGCTGATTTTGCCTGCACCACTGCGCTGGTAGAAGCGGCGAAAGCCGTTGGCGCCACCACGCATATCGGCGTAACGGCCTCTTCTGACACCTTCTATCCGGGTCAGGAACGTTACGACACATTCTCTGGTCGCGTGGTGAGCCGTTTCAAAGGCTCAATGGAAGAGTGGCAGTCCATGGGCGTGATGAACTATGAAATGGAATCCGCCACGCTGCTGACCATGTGCTCCAGCCAGGGCCTGCGTGCGGGTATGGTGGCAGGCGTTATCGTCAACCGCACCCAACAGGAAATTCCGAATGTGGAAACCATGAAGCAGACCGAAAGTCATGCGGTGCAAATTGTGGTCGAAGCCGCACGCCGTCTGCTGTAATTTCTCTTCTCTTCCCGAAGGCCGATTCGTTCGGCCTTTCTTTTTTGCGTAGCGCCTCGCAGGAAATACCTTTTAAACTGGACGTTTATACAGCACAATTCTATTTTGTGCCGGTAAGCAGTTTAAGCAGGGGGAACGGTGGATATTACAATCATTCTGAGCGCGGTCGTGGCGCTGATGGCAGGCATTCTCGTGGGCTGGCTGATTGAGCGCTCCCGCTCGGCACAGCGACAGGCAGATATGCTGGCAGAGCAGCGCGATCTCTTCGGTGAACTCAGCGCCGCCCGGCAACAGCTGGCGCACAGTGATCACTGGCGTGATGAATGTGAACTGCTGAATAATGAGCTGCGTAACCTGCGCGAAATTAATGCCTCGCTGGAAGCCGATCTCCGCGAAGTCACGACCCGTCTCGAATCCACGCAAATCCATGCCGAAGATAAACTCCGCCAGATGGTCAACAGCGAGCAGCGCCTGAGTGAACAGTTCGAAAACCTGGCGAACCGTATTTTCGAACACAGCAACCGACGCGTTGATGAACAAAATCGCCAGAGCCTGAACAGTCTGCTGACCCCGCTTCGTGAACAGCTTGATGGCTTCCGCCGCCAGGTGCAGGACAGCTTCGGCCAGGAAGCGCGCGAGCGGCATACCCTTGCCCATGAGATCCGTAACCTGCAACAACTGAATGCACAAATGACACAAGAAGCGGTGAACCTGACGCGCGCGCTGAAAGGCGATAACAAAACTCAGGGCAACTGGGGCGAAGTGGTGCTGACCCGGGTACTGGAGGCATCTGGCCTGCGCGAAGGGCATGAGTACCAGACGCAGGTCAGTATCGAAACCGATGCCCGCGCCCGTATGCAACCCGACGTTATCGTGCGGTTACCGCAAGGGAAAGATGTGGTGATTGACGCCAAAATGACGCTGGTTGCTTACGAGCGCTACTTCAATGCGGAGGACGACGCCATCCGCGAGGCGGCAATGCAGGAGCATATTGCCTCTGTGCGTAACCATATCCGCCTGCTGAGCCGCAAAGACTACCAGCAACTCCCCGGATTGCGTTCGCTCGATTATGTGCTGATGTTTATCCCTGTCGAGCCCGCGTTTTTGTTAGCGATTGACCGCCAGCCCGAACTCATCACCGAAGCACTGAAAAATAACATCATGCTGGTCAGCCCGACGACCTTGCTGGTGGCGCTACGAACCATCGCCAATCTCTGGCGATACGAACATCAGAGCCGCAACGCACAGCAGATCGCGGAGCGCGCTGGTCGGCTGTACGACAAAATGCGCCTGTTTGTCGATGACATGACCTCGGTAGGGCAAAGTCTGGACCGGGCGCAGGACAACTATCGTCAGGCAATGAAAAAACTCTCATCCGGCCGCGGCAATATGCTGGCGCAGGCAGAAGCGTTCCGCAGCCTGGGTGTAGAAGTGAAACGCGAGATTAATCCGGATTTAACCGATCAGGCGATGGCGCAGGATGATGACTATCGTCTGCCTGACGGGCAGGCGCCCGGCGAGACGCACGGAACCCTTTCGGTAGAGAGCGACGAATCAGAAGATAAGCGCTACTCAAGTGAAGGTTGATTCGTAGGGGAAAAGCGCCCAATCTGTTACACTTCCAGGACTTTTTTTGATAAGCAGGCGTAAAGATGGCTGAGAATACACAAGAAACGACGCACTTTGGCTTTCAGACTGTCGCCAAAGCGCAGAAAGCTGACATGGTTGCACACGTATTCCATTCCGTGGCTGCAAAATATGATGTGATGAACGACCTGATGTCGTTTGGCATTCATCGTTTGTGGAAGCGCTTTACTATTGATTGCAGTGGCGTTCGACGCGGGCAGACCGTGCTGGATCTGGCGGGCGGTACGGGCGATCTCACGGCGAAATTTTCGCGACTGGTCGGCGAAACCGGACGTGTCGTTCTGGCAGACATCAACGATTCCATGCTCAAAATGGGGCGGGAAAAGCTGCGTAATATTGGCGTGATTGGCAATGTGGAATATGTCCAGGCCAACGCCGAAGCGTTACCGTTCCCCGATAACACATTCGATTGCATTACCATTTCATTTGGCTTGCGTAACGTGACGGATAAAGAGAAAGCGTTGCGCTCAATGTACCGCGTTCTTAAACCGGGCGGCCGTCTGCTGGTGCTTGAATTTTCTAAACCGATTCTCGATCCGCTGAGCAAAGCGTACGACGCCTACTCATTCCATATTTTGCCGCGCATTGGTGAAGTAGTGGCAAACGATGCGGAAAGCTATCGTTATCTGGCCGAATCTATTCGCATGCATCCCGATCAGGACACCCTGAAAGGCATGATGCAGGATGCCGGCTTCGAAAATGTCGATTACTACAACCTGACAGCAGGGATCGTGGCGTTGCATCGCGGCTATAAATTCTGACAGGAGGGACGCTATGCCTTTCAAACCCTTAGTCAACGCTGGCATTGAAACTGCGCTGAATGCGTTTCTCTGGCGCGAACGTGCGTTAAAACCCGCTCGCCAGAGATTACTGAACAGAGTGTTACGTGTGGAGCTAAAAGAGTTTTCCTCTCCCGTCGTACTGGCGTTCAGCGAACAGCAGATCGATGTACTGGGAGCATGGGAAGGCGACGCCGACTGTACCGTCACCACACGCCTTGGCGTTCTGCCGCAATTGCGCAATCGCCAGCAACTGACCGCGTTGATTCGCAGCGGTGATCTGGAAGTGCAGGGCGACATTCAGGTTGTGCAAAATTTTGTCGCACTGGCCGATCTCGCTGAGTTTGATCCTGCGGAACTGCTTGCCCCCTACACCGGCGACATCGCTGCAGAAGGCGTCAGCAAAGCGCTACGTGCGGGCACATCTTTCTTTCGCCAGGGGTTTCAGCGTCAGCAACGTTACGCAGCAGAAGCGTTAACGGAAGAGTGGAAGCTGGCGCCGGGTCCGCTGGAGGTGGCGTGGTTCGCTGAAGAAACCGCGGCCGTTGAACGCGCTGTTGAAGCATTAGCGAAACGGCTGGATAAACTGGAGGACAAATGACGCCAGGGGAAATTCGGCGCCTGTATTTTATCATCCAAACCTTTTTAAGTTACGGGCTGGATGAACTCATTCCTAAAATGCGTATCACGCTGCCGCTGCGTCTCTGGCGGCGAATGCTGTTCTGGATGCCGAACCGCCATAAAACGCTGCCGCTGGGCGAACGTCTTCGCCTGGCCCTGCAGGAGCTTGGCCCGGTCTGGATCAAATTCGGTCAGATGCTTTCCACCCGCCGCGACCTTTTTCCGCCACAGATTGCCGATCAACTGGCACTGTTGCAGGATCGCGTCGCGCCGTTCGACGGGCAACTGGCGAAAAAACAGATTGAGCATGCGATGGGCGATATCCCTGTCGAAAGCTGGTTTGATGATTTTGACATTACGCCGCTGGCGTCAGCCTCGATTGCGCAGGTGCATACGGCGCGTCTGAAAGAGAACGGCAAAGAGATCGTCATTAAAGTGATCCGCCCGGACATTCTGCCGGTCATCAAAGCGGACATGAAACTCATCTATCGCCTGGCACGCTGGGTTCCTCGCCTGTTGCCGGACGGACGCCGTCTGCGCCCGCTGGAAGTGGTGCGCGAATATGAAAAAACGATTATCGATGAACTGAATTTGCTGCGTGAAGCAGCAAACGCCATCCAGCTTCGGCGCAACTTTGAAAACAGCTCGATGCTGTACGTGCCGGAAGTGTATTCGGACTATTGCAGCCAGAACATGCTGGTGATGGAGCGAATTTACGGCATTCCTGTCTCTGATGTCGAGACGCTGGAGAAGCAGGGCACGAACATGAAACTGCTCGCTGAACGCGGCGTTCAGGTGTTCTTCACCCAGGTCTTCCGCGACAGCTTTTTCCACGCCGACATGCACCCCGGCAATATTTTCGTCAGCTACGATCACCCGGAAGATCCGCAATACATCGGGATCGACTGCGGTATTGTCGGTTCACTCAACAAAGAAGATAAGCGCTATCTGGCGGAAAATTTTATCGCCTTTTTCAATCGCGATTACCGCAAGGTGGCGGAGCTGCATGTCGATTCCGGCTGGGTACCGCCGGACACCAACGTTGAAGAGTTTGAGTTTGCGATTCGTACCGTTTGTGAGCCTATTTTCGAGAAGCCGCTGGCGGAAATCTCGTTCGGACATGTGCTGCTGAACCTGTTTAACACTGCGCGACGTTTCAACATGGAAGTGCAGCCGCAACTGGTGTTGCTGCAAAAAACGCTTCTGTATGTTGAAGGCGTCGGTCGTCAGCTTTATCCGCAGTTAGATTTGTGGAAAACAGCAAAACCGTTCCTGGAATCCTGGCTTAAGGATCAGGTCGGCCTTCCTGCTCTGGTTCGCACGCTGAAAGAAAAAGCGCCGTTCTGGATCGAGAAAATGCCTGAAATCCCGGAACTTGTTTACGACAGTCTGCGTCAGAGCAAACAACTTCAGCACAGTATTGATAAAATAGCGCACGACTTATCATCGAACCGTATCCGGCAGGGACAATCACGTTATCTGTTTGGTATAGGTGCGGTTTTACTTTTGAGCGGTACGCTGTTGTTAATAAATCGCCCGGACTGGGGCGTGATGCCCGCCTGGATTATGGCGGGTGGGCTGGTCGTCTGGTTGATTGGCTGGCGTAAAACACGCTGATTTTTTGGCATCGCTAACAGCAATGTGCCTACGTATAATGTAGATTGATTAATTCATCATCAATGTACACAAGATCACTCAAGCTGCATTGAGGCCGCCTGAAGGATGAAGTGTATTACTGGGGAATAAGTATGGGTGGTATTAGCATTTGGCAGTTATTGATTATCGTCGTGATCGTGGTGCTGCTTTTCGGAACGAAAAAGCTGAGCTCTCTGGGGTCTGACCTGGGTTCCTCCATCAAGGGCTTCAAAAAAGCCATGAATGATGACGAAGAGGAAAAAAAGGATAAGACCGCGCAGGATGCAGATTTCACTGCAAAATCCATTGCGGACAAGCAGGAAAGTGCTAAGAAAGACGAAGCGAAAAATCACGATAAAGAGCAGGTATAATTCGTGTTCGATATTGGTTTTAGTGAGCTACTACTGATATTCGTGATTGGCCTCATCGTTCTGGGGCCAAAACGGTTGCCTGTAGCGGTCAAAACGGTGGCTGGCTGGGTTCGCGCGCTGCGTTCGCTGGCGGCGACTGTGCAAAATGAGCTTACTCAGGAACTTAAGCTTCAGGAATTTCAGGACAGCCTGAAGAAGGTTGAGAAAGCCAGCCTCGAAAACCTGACGCCCGAACTGAAAGCGTCAATGGATGAGCTGCGCGAAGCGGCTGAATCCATGAAGCGCACATACAGTAGTAACGATCCCGAAAAGGCGAGCGACAACGCTAACACTATCCATAATCCGGTCGTAAAAGGGTCCGCCGAACAGCGTGAAGGCGTTACCCCGTCAACGGCTGAGCATCAGGCGAGCGCTGAAGAAACTGCGCCGCAAGCTGAAGCAGAAGCGGTAGTGAAAACGACGGAAACCCAACCGACTGAAGCGTCGGAAGAGGTGAAAGTGACGGTCGCGCCAGCTCCGGCATCCTCTCCCGTATCAAGTGATAAAGCGTAAAACATGGGCGTAGAAGATACTCAACCGCTGATCTCGCATCTGATTGAGCTGCGTAAGCGTCTGCTCAACTGCATCATCGCGGTCTTTTTGATTTTTCTGGCGTTAGTCTATTTCGCCAACGATATCTATCAACTGGTCTCTGCGCCGTTGATTAGCCATATGCCGCAGGGCGCAACGATGATTGCGACAGACGTCGCGTCACCGTTTTTCACCCCGATCAAACTGACCTTCATGGTGTCGGTGATTTTGTCCGCGCCAGTGATTTTGTATCAGGTGTGGGCATTCATCGCGCCAGCATTGTATAAACACGAGCGCCGACTGGTTGTGCCGTTGCTGGTCTCCAGTACGCTGTTGTTTTACATCGGTATGGCTTTCGCCTATTTCGTGGTATTCCCGCTGGCGTTTGGCTTCCTGACGCATACGGCGCCGCAGGGCGTTCAGGTATCGACGGATATCAAAAGCTACCTCGACTTTGTCATGGCGTTGTTTATGGCGTTTGGCGTGTCGTTCGAGGTGCCGGTGGCTATCGTGCTGCTGTGCTGGGTAGGTATCACCACGCCAGAGGATTTACGCCGCAAGCGTCCTTATGTGCTGGTCGGCGCGTTTGTCGTTGGTATGCTGCTGACGCCGCCAGATGTCTTCTCACAGACGCTGCTGGCGATCCCGATGTATTGCCTGTTTGAAGTCGGGATATTTTTCTCGCGCTTCTATACCGGGAAACGACAAACTCGCGACGAAGATGCCGCCGCAGAAAATGCCGAACAGAATGAAGAATAAACAGCCGCCCGTCAGGGCGGTTGTCATATGGGAGCGCTGATGTTTGATATTGGGGTCAATCTAACCAGTTCGCAGTTTGCCAAAGATCGGGACGATGTGGTTGCCCGGGCGCAGGCGGCGGGCGTGACAGGAATGTTGCTGACCGGAACCAACCTGCATGAAAGCGAGCAGGCGCAGCAACTGGCGCAACGTTACGCTGGCTGCTGGTCAACGGCTGGGGTGCATCCGCACGACAGCAGCAGTTGGTCAGAGAGCGTCGCAGCGGCAATTCACCAGCTGGCACTGCAACCAGAAGTGGTGGCTATCGGGGAATGTGGTCTCGATTTCAACCGCAATTTTTCCACACCGCAGGAACAGGAGCGCGCCTTTAGTGCCCAACTGACGCTGGCGGCGGAACTGGCGATGCCAGTTTTCCTCCATTGCCGCGATGCGCACGAGCGCTTCCTGACGTTGCTGGAGCCGTGGCTGGATAAGCTGCCTGGCGCGGTGTTGCACTGTTTTACCGGTACACGTGAAGAGATGCAGGCGTGTCTGGATCGCGGACTCTTTATCGGTATTACAGGTTGGGTGTGCGATGAACGCCGTGGGCTGGAACTGCGCGAGATGCTGCCGTTGATCCCGGCGGAGCGTCTGTTGCTTGAAACCGATGCCCCCTATCTTCTGCCGCGCGACCTGACCCCGAAACCGGCTTCAAGGCGCAATGAGCCATTACATCTTGCGCATATTCTGGCGCGAGTGGCGCAATGGCGTGGAGAAGAGCAGGCATGGCTGGCATCGGTGACGGACAATAACGTCAGAACCCTTTTTGGTATTGCGTTCTGACTCAGACTTTGCGGAACTCGGTATTTTTCACGCTCTGCAGAACCTGTTGATTGAGAAAGTTGAGCAGCAGCATAGAACGCGCTTCGCCATCGGGCTCAGTGAAAATCGCCTTCAGGCCTTTAAAGGTGCCTTCGGTGATCTCAACACTATCGCCAGGCCAGGGTGTTTCAGGATCAGTAATCCCTTCCGGTTTATAGACCGAAAGCTGGTGGATGACCGTCGGAGGAACTACCGCAGGTTGCGTGCCGAATCGCACAAAATGGCTGACGCCGCGCGTGGCATTGATGGTTGTGGTATGAATAACCTCAGGATCGAACTCGACAAACAGGTAGTTTGGAAAAAGAGGCTCACTGACTGACGTCCGCTTACCACGTACGATTTTTTCCAGGGTAATCATCGGCGTCAGGCAATTCACAGCCTGGCGTTCCAGATGTTCCTGGGCACGCATAAGCTGCCCGCGCTTGCAGTACAGTAAATACCAGGCTTGCATAATCACTCTTTCCCGTTAATTCGGCCGCAAGCATAGCAAATGCCAGACCTGATCGCGAAGGGGATTATCACGGCGGGTGACAGCCGGGAGTGTGAGTTCACGCTAATTTAACAAAAATACAGCATCACGCAGGCGAACGCCGTATAATAACGCGCTGATAAAGAGGCCAGAACCTACTCCATGAAATACCACGACCTACGCGACTTTCTGACATTACTGGAGCAGCAGGGCGAGTTAAAACGCATCACGCTGCCGGTTGATCCTCATCTGGAAATCAC
This sequence comes from Trabulsiella odontotermitis, assembly GCF_001297775.1. GTDB lineage: Bacteria > Pseudomonadota > Gammaproteobacteria > Enterobacterales > Enterobacteriaceae > Trabulsiella > Trabulsiella odontotermitis. The sequence goes on from NZ_LIFX01000016.1 coordinate 75,162, forward strand.
CGAAATTGCTGACCGGACATTACGTGCCGGTGGTCCGGCGCTGCTGTTCGAAAACCCCAAAGGTTACAGCATGCCGGTGCTGTGCAATCTCTTTGGTACGCCCAAACGCGTGGCGATGGGGATGGGCCAGGAAGATGTCACTGCGCTGCGGGAAGTGGGTAAACTGCTGGCTTTTCTCAAGGAACCGGAGCCGCCAAAAGGCTTCCGCGATCTGTTTGATAAACTTCCGCACTACAAACAAGTGCTGAATATGCCGACCAAACGCCTGCGTGGGGCGCCTTGCCAGCAGAAGATCATCAGCGGCGATGACGTGGATTTAACTCGTATTCCGATCATGACCTGCTGGCCAGAAGATGCCGCGCCACTGATTACCTGGGGGCTGACGGTGACTCGCGGTCCACACAAAGAACGGCAAAATCTCGGTATTTATCGCCAGCAACTGATTGGTAAAAATAAACTGATCATGCGCTGGTTATCCCACCGTGGCGGCGCGCTGGATTTCCAGGAGTGGTGTGCGGCGCATCCGGGCGAACGCTTCCCGGTTTCTGTGGCATTAGGCGCGGACCCGGCGACCATCCTCGGCGCAGTGACGCCGGTCCCGGATACGCTGTCGGAATACGCTTTCGCTGGCCTGCTGCGCGGCACGAAAACCGAAGTCGTGAAGTGTATTTCTAACGAGCTTGAAGTCCCGGCCAGTGCGGAGATTGTGCTGGAAGGCTATATCGAGGCGGGTGAAATTGCGGCGGAAGGCCCTTATGGCGACCACACCGGTTACTACAATGAAGTCGATAATTTCCCGGTCTTTACAGTAACGCACATTACGCAGCGTGAAGACGCGATTTATCACTCGACCTACACAGGCCGCCCGCCAGATGAACCAGCGGTGTTGGGTGTGGCGCTGAATGAAGTCTTTGTTCCGATTCTGCAAAAGCAGTTTCCTGAAATTGTCGATTTTTATCTGCCGCCGGAAGGGTGCTCTTACCGCATGGCGGTGGTGACGATGAAAAAACAGTACGCCGGTCACGCTAAGCGCGTCATGATGGGCGTCTGGTCATTTTTACGGCAGTTTATGTACACCAAGTTCGTGATCGTTTGCGATGATGACGTGAATGCGCGTGACTGGAATGATGTGATTTGGGCGATCACCACCCGTATGGATCCGGCACGGGATACGGTGCTGGTGGAAAACACGCCAATAGATTATCTGGATTTTGCCTCGCCGGTTTCCGGTTTGGGCTCAAAAATGGGGCTGGATGCCACGAATAAATGGCCTGGCGAAACCCAGCGTGAATGGGGACGTCCGATTAAAAAAGATCCCGAGGTGACGGCGCGTATCGACGCCATCTGGGATGAACTGGCTATCCTGAAGAACGGTAATACACCCTGAACGACCGTTTTACCTAACAGACCCGACAGAGGGAGCGCATGACAACCTTAAGCTGTAAAGTGACCTCGGTAGAAGCCATCACCGATACCGTATATCGCGTTCGTTTAGAACCAGAGGCGGATTTCTCCTTTCGCGCCGGTCAGTATCTGATGGTCGTGATGGATGAGCGCGACAAGCGTCCGTTCTCAATGGCGTCATTGCCTTCCGAACATCGGTTTATTGAACTGCACATTGGGGCGTCTGAGATCAATCTGTATGCCATGGCGGTGATGGATCGCATTCTGAAAGAGCGTGAAGTGCTGGTCGATATTCCACATGGCGATGCCTGGCTGCGTGAAGATGACGAAAAGCGTCCGCTGATCCTGATTGCCGGGGGAACGGGCTTCTCCTACGCGCGTTCAATTCTGCTGACGGCGCTGGAGCAGAACCCGGACCGCGACATCACCATTTACTGGGGCGGCCGTGAAGAAAAACACCTCTACGATCTCTCTGAGCTGGAAGCGTTATCAGTGACTCATCCTAATCTGCGCGTTGAAGCGGTGGTTGAACAGCCGGAAGAAGGCTGGCGTGGGCGTACAGGTACGGTGCTGACGGCTGTGCTGCAGGATCATGGTACGCTGGCGGAGCATGATATCTATATCGCCGGGCGTTTTGAGATGGCGAAAATTGCCCGCGACCTGTTCTGTAATGAACGTAATGCGCGTGAAGACCGCCTGTTTGGCGATGCGTTTTCGTTTATTTAGGTAAAAAACCCGCCCCTGACAGGCGGGAAGAACGGCAACTAAACTCTCTCTTCGCCATTGTCACCATAGCTGTGTTGGCTGCGTTCATTCACCCGAATCACTTACTTATGTAAGCTCATCGGGATTCGTTCACTTGCCGCCTTGCTATGGCACCAATGGCTTTGAGATAGCGCTCCGATGCTGCTTCGCATCGTTGCGTTCTCATACGTTATTACACTCTTTCAAACACCGTCGCGATCCCCTGACCTAACCCGATGCACATCGTTGCCAGACCGAACTGGGCGTCCTGACGTTCCATCAGGTTAATCAGCGTGGTGCTGATGCGGGCGCCGGAACAACCGAGGGGATGGCCGAGAGAGATGGCACCGCCGTTGAGGTTGATCTTCTCGTCAATCTGCTCCATCAGACCGAGATCTTTAATACACGGCAGGATCTGTGCGGCGAACGCTTCGTTCATCTCAAACAGATCAATATCACTGGTGGAAAGCCCCGCTTTTTTCAGCGCCAGTTTTGACGCCGGAACCGGACCGTAACCCATAATTGAGGGATCGCAGCCGACAACCGCCATTGAACGAATACGCGCGCGGGGTTTCAACCCCAGCTCGCGGGCGCGGCTCTCGCTCATCACCAGCATCGCGGCGGCGCCATCGGAAAGGGCGGAAGAGGTGCCAGCGGTGACGGTACCGTTCACCGGATCAAACGCCGGTTTCAGGGCCGCCAGTGCTTCAACTGTGGTTTCCGGGCGGATCACTTCGTCGTAGTTAAACTGCTTCAGTACGCCATCAGCGTCGTGACCGCCGGTGGGGATAATTTCGCTTCTGAATGCGCCAGACTGCGTGGCGGCCCAGGCACGGGCGTGAGAGCGTGCAGCAAACGCATCCTGCATCTCGCGGCTGATGCCATGCAGACGAGAGAGCATTTCCGCCGTCAGACCCATCATGCCTGCGGCTTTTGCCACATTGCGGCTGAGACCCGGATGGAAATCAACACCGTGGCTCATCGGCACATGACCCATATGCTCGACGCCGCCAATCAGGCATGTCTGCGCATCGCCGGTCATAATCATGCGCGCGGCATCATGCAATGCCTGCATCGACGATCCGCACAGGCGGTTCACGGTGACAGCCGGAACGGAATGCGGGATTTCTGCCAGCAACGCGGCGTTACGGGCGATGTTAAACCCCTGCTCCAGTGTCTGCTGCACACAACCCCAATAAATATCGTCAATGGCCGTGGCATCCAGCGCCGGATTGCGCGACAGCAGGCTGCGCATCAGATGCGCGGAAAGATCTTCCGCGCGGACATGGCGGAATGCGCCGCCTTTTGAACGGCCCATCGGGGTACGAATTGCATCAACAATAACAACCTGTTCCATCGTGACTCCTTAAGCCGTTTTCAGCTCACCCACCGGGCGGGCAGGTTCAACCGGGGGATAGTATGCTTCGTTATGACGCGCTTTATTGCGCAAGCCTTCCGGTGCCTGATACAGCGGGCCCAGATGCTCGTACTGTTGCGCCATATCGAGATATTTTGCGCTGCCGATCGTATCCAGCCAGCGGAATGCGCCGCCATGGAACGGAGGGAAGCCAAGACCATAAACCAGCGCCATATCCGCTTCTGCAGGGCTGGCGATAATGCCTTCTTCCAGACAGCGCACCACTTCGTTGACCATCGGGATCATCATGCGGGCGATAATCTCTTCATCGCTGAAGTCGCGCTTCGGTTGGCTGACGTCAGCCAGCAGGCTGTCCACGGACGGATCTTCTTCTTTCTTCGGCTTACCTTTGCTGTCAGCGGTATAGCGCCAGAAACCAAGACCGTTTTTCTGCCCGTAACGGCTGGCGTCGAACATGGCATCAATGGCGTCGCGATAATCTTTCTGCATCCGCTGCGGGAAACCGGCGGCCATCACGGCCTGTGCATGATGCGCGGTATCGATACCCACAACGTCGAGCAGATACGCCGGGCCCATCGGCCAGCCGAACTGTTTCTCCATCACTTTGTCGATTTTGCGGAAATCCGCGCCATCGCGCAGCAACTGGCTGAAACCGGCAAAGTACGGGAACAGCACGCGGTTAACAAAGAAGCCGGGGCAGTCATTCACCACAATGGGGGTTTTGCCCATTTTGCTGGCCCATGCCACCACTTTGGCGACCGTCGCGTCTGATGTTTTTTCGCCACGAATGACTTCGACCAGCGGCATGCGGTGCACCGGGTTAAAGAAGTGCATACCGCAGAAGTTTTCCGGGCGCTTCAGCGCGCCAGCCAGCTCCGAAATCGGAATGGTCGAGGTATTGGAGGCGAGAACGGTATCCGGGCGCACCTGATCTTCCGTCTCGGCCAGCACCGCTTTCTTCACTTTCGGGTTTTCCACCACCGCTTCGACCACCACATCGACGCGATCGAAACCCGCATAGTCGAGCGTCGGGTGAATGGTGGCGATCACGCCCGCCAGTTTCAGACCATCAATTTTGCCGCGCTCCAGCTGTTTGTTCAGCAGTTTGGCGGCCTCAGTCATGCCGAGCGTCAGCGACTTATCGTTGATATCCTTCATAATGACCGGCACACCTTTCCAGGCGGACTGGTAAGCAATCCCGCCACCCATGATCCCGGCGCCGAGCACGGCGGCCTGTTTCGGGGTGTCGGTATTTTTGGTCAGGTGCTTTGCCTGACCTTTTACGTATTGGTCGTTAAGGAAAATACCGACCAGCGCACGGGCCTCGGGAGTATGTGCCAGGGGCACGAAGCTCTGATTTTCCAGCTTCAGGGCTTCATCACGGCCAAATTTTGCCGCGGCTTCGATGGTTTTGACGGCGGTCATCGGTGCCGGGTAATGCTTGCCTGCGGTTTGCGCGACCATGCCTTTGGCGATGGTAAAACTCATTGCCGCTTCGATTTTGCTGAGTTTCAGCGGCTCAAGTTTCGGCTGGCGTTTCGCTTTCCAGTCGAGATCGCCATTAATGGCCTGATGCAGGATGGCGACCGCACCGTCACGCAGTTTCTCCGGTTTTACCACGCCATCGACCAGACCTATCTTCAGCGCCTGATCGGCACCCACGTCTTTCCCGGCGGCGATGATTTCGAGTGCGCTGTCCGCACCCAACAGACGCGGCATACGCACCGAGCCGCCAAAGCCCGGCATAATGCCCAGTTTTGTTTCCGGTAAACCGATACGCAGATCCGGCGTCGCCAGACGGTAGTCCGTCGCCAGCACGCATTCGCAGCCGCCGCCCAGCGCGTAGCCGTTAATGGCGGAAACGGTGGGGACCGGTAAATCTTCCAGACGGTTAAAGACGCTGTTAGCAAAATGCAGCCACTGGCTCAGTTGCTCCTGCGGGACCAGGAACAGGGACAAAAATTCGGTGATATCCGCACCGACGATGAACGCGGCTTTTTCGGAGCGCAGCAACAGCCCTTTTAAATGTTGTTGTTTTTCGAGCACGTCCAGCGCGTTGCCGAGGCTGGCAACGGTTGCGGTATCAAGTTTATTCACTGAGCCGGGGGCATCGAACACCAGTTCGGCAATGCCATCTTCCAGCCAGTTGAGGTACAGGGTGTCGCCTTTGTAGAGCATGTCAGTCTCCTGAATCCAGCAAAGTGATCTGGTCGTACCAGATGAGGCGAAGTGTGGATTTTATGTTAATAAATTGCAAATAAGTCTTTAAAGAAATGCCGCCTTGATCACGCTCGGCAGAAATCACGCAGCCAGAATGAGGTGTGCTAAGATGCGGAGACTTGAGGTAAAAAAATCAGAAGGGTAAAAGATGGAATCACTGGCCGCACTCTATAAAAATCATATCGTTACCTTACAAGAACGCACCCGTAATGTGCTGGAGCGTTTTAAGCTGGATGCACTCCTTATTCACTCTGGCGAGCTGTTCAATGTTTTCCTCGATGATCATCCCTATCCGTTTAAAGTTAACCCGCAATTTAAGTCCTGGGTGCCGGTAACGCAGGTGCCAAACTGCTGGCTGCTGGTGGATGGCGTTAATAAACCGAAACTGTGGTTTTATCTGCCGGTCGATTACTGGCACAACGTCGAGCCGCTGCCGACCTCTTTCTGGACAGAAGACGTAGACGTTATCGCGCTGCCGAAAGCCGATGGTATCGGCAGCCAGTTGCCTGCGGCTCGCGGCAACATCGCCTATATTGGGCCGGTCCCTGAGCGTGCGCTGGGTCTGGAGATTGCGGCCAATAACATCAACCCGAAAGGGGTGATCGATTACCTGCACTATTACCGCTCTTACAAAACCGACTATGAACTGGTCTGCATGCGTGAAGCGCAAAAAATGGCAGTTAACGGTCATCGCGCGGCGCACGAAGCGTTTCTGTCTGGCATGAGCGAGTTTGATATTAACCTCGCCTATCTGACCGCGACGGGTCACCGTGATACCGATGTTCCGTACAGCAACATCGTGGCGCTTAACGAACATGCTGCCGTGCTGCACTACACCAAACTGGATCACCGTGCCCCATCGGAACTGCGTAGCTTCCTGCTGGATGCGGGGGCGGAATACAACGGTTACGCAGCGGATCTTACCCGGACCTGGGCGGCGAACGGGGACAACGATTTCGCGCAACTGGTGAAAGATGTGAACGACGAGCAACTGGCGCTGATCGCGACGATGAAAGCCGGGACCAGCTATGTGGATTACCATATCCAGTTCCATCAGCGCATTGCGAAGCTGCTGCGTAAACACAAGATTGTCACCGACATGAGCGAAGAGGCGATGGTGGAAAATGACCTTACCGGGCCGTTTATGCCGCACGGTATCGGCCATCCGCTGGGATTGCAGGTCCATGACGTCGCCGGGTTTATGCAGGATGATACCGGTACGCATCTGGCTGCGCCGTCGAAATATCCATACCTGCGCTGCACTCGCGTGCTGCAACCGCGCATGGTGCTGACCATCGAGCCGGGGATCTACTTCATCGAATCGCTGCTGGCGCCGTGGCGCGAAGGACAGTTCAGTAAGCACTTTAACTGGCAGAAAATCGACGCGCTGAAGCCGTTCGGCGGTATCCGCATTGAAGATAACGTCGTGATCCACGAGAACAGCATCGAGAACATGACACGAGATCTGAAGCTGGCGTAATGGACAGTTGGTTAATTCCGGCCGCGCCGGTGACGGTAGTTGAAGAGATCAAAAAGAGCCGCTTCATTACGCTTCTCGCCCATACCGAGGGCGTTGAGGCGGCAAAAGCGTTTGTTGAATCTGTCAGGGCGGAACACCCGGAGGCTCGTCACCATTGCGTGGCGTGGGTCGCTGGCGCACCTGACGATTCGCAACAACTGGGTTTCTCTGACGACGGCGAACCGGCGGGAACGGCCGGTAAACCGATGCTGGCGCAGCTGATGGGCAGCGGTGTCGGCGAAATTACGGCTGTCGTCGTGCGTTACTATGGCGGCATTTTGTTGGGTACCGGCGGTTTAGTGAAAGCCTACGGCGGGGGCGTCAGCCAGGCGTTGCATCAACTGACGACGCTGCGCAAGACGCCGTTGACCGAATATACTTTGCAGTGTGAGTATGGGCAGTTAGCGGGTGTTGAGACGCTGTTGGGGCAGTTTTCCGGCAAGGTTGTCAGCAGTGATTTTCAGGCTTCCGTACGACTACGCGTTGCGCTTCCACAGTCCGAACTGGTGGCGTTTACAGCAAAGCTTGCTGATTTTAGTCGTGGTTCGTTGCATTTGCGGAATATTGACGAATAATCCCCACCTGACTTTTTTGCATATCAAAGGAAGCGGCAGAGATGCATTTTCGCGCCATAACCCGAATCGTAGGACTTCTGGTCATTCTGTTTTCGGGAACGATGATTGTTCCTGGACTGGTGGCGCTGATTTATCGTGATGGTGCGGGCCGGGCCTTTACGCAGACGTTTTTTGTCGCGCTGGCGATCGGGTCAATGCTGTGGTGGCCGAACCGTCGCGAGAAAGGTGAACTGAAATCCCGTGAAGGGTTTCTGATTGTTGTCCTGTTCTGGACCGTACTGGGGAGTGTCGGTGCGTTACCTTTCATCTTCTCCGAACAACCGAACCTGACGGTGACGGATGCGTTCTTTGAATCCTTTTCCGGACTAACGACAACGGGCGCCACCACGCTGGTGGGGCTGGATTCTCTCCCGCATGCCATTCTCTTTTATCGCCAGATGCTGCAGTGGTTTGGCGGCATGGGGATCATTGTGCTGGCGGTGGCGATACTCCCGATACTGGGTGTCGGGGGGATGCAGTTGTATCGCGCCGAAATGCCCGGGCCGCTGAAAGACAACAAGATGCGGCCACGTATTGCCGAAACAGCGAAAACGCTGTGGCTGATTTACGTACTGCTGACGGTGGCGTGTGCGGTGGCGTTGTGGTTTGCGGGTATGCCCGCCTTTGACGCCATTGGGCACAGTTTTGCCACCATCGCCATTGGTGGTTTCTCCACACATGACGCCAGCGTGGGCTACTTTGCCAGCCCAACCATCAACACCATCATCGCCATCTTCTTACTGATCTCCGGGTGTAACTATGGCCTGCATTTTTCGCTGCTGAGTGGTCGCAGCCTGAAGGTGTACTGGCGGGATCCGGAGTTCCGCATGTTTATCGGCGTTCAACTGACGCTGGTGTTTATCTGCACGCTGGTGTTGTGGTTCCACGATGTCTATAACTCGGCGATGACGACGCTGAATCAGGCCTTTTTCCAGGTGGTTTCGATGGCGACGACGGCAGGCTTTACGACGGACAGCATCGCCAGATGGCCGCTCTTCCTGCCAGTACTGTTGCTCTGCTCGGCGTTTATCGGTGGTTGCGCTGGATCGACGGGCGGCGGTCTGAAGGTGATCCGTATTCTTTTGCTGTTTAAGCAGGGCAACCGTGAACTGAAACGTCTGGTGCATCCGAATGCGGTTTACAGTATTAAGCTTGGCAACCGCGCGCTGCCGGAGCGGATCCTCGAAGCGGTATGGGGATTCTTCTCTGCCTATGCGCTGGTGTTCATCGTCAGCATGCTGGCGATCATCGCCACGGGGGTGGATGACTTCTCCGCCTTTGCCTCCGTGGTCGCGACGCTCAACAACCTTGGGCCGGGTCTCGGTGTCGTAGCGGATAACTTTGCTAGTATGAACCCTGTCGCTAAATGGATTCTGATTGCCAACATGCTGTTTGGTCGTCTGGAGGTCTTTACACTGCTGGTTCTGTTTACCCCAACATTCTGGCGCGAATAACAGGAGTGCTCGTTGAAAACGTTAATTCTTTTCTCTACCCGCGATGGACAAACGCGGGAGATTGCGTCTTTTCTTGCTTCAGAATTGAAAGAACTTGGGGTTGAGGCCGATGCGGTGAACCTGCATCGCGTCGATGACATTCCCTGGGAACATTATGATCGTGTGGTCATTGGGGCATCTATCCGCTACGGGCATTTCCATTCCGCAGTAGAGCGTTTTGTGAAAAAGAACCTCAGACACCTGCAGGCGGTACCGAGCGCGTTTTACTCGGTTAACCTTGTGGCCCGTAAGCCGGAGAAACGTTCTCCGCAGACGAATAACTATACGCGTAAGTTTCTGTTGCGCTCACCGTGGCAGCCAACACGATGCGCGGTCTTTGCCGGGGCGCTGCGTTACCCGCGCTATCGTTGGTATGACCGGATGATGATCCGCTTAATCATGAAGATGACTGGCGGCGAAACGGATGTGCATAAAGAAGTGGTGTATACCGACTGGGATCAGGTTTCTCAATTTGCCCGGGAAATCGCTCAGATGGTAGACAAGTCGCGCTATAATTAAACGTGTTGCCTGGAAATTGAGCGAACGAAAAGTTTTTTTGAATTTCCTCTTGTCACCTCAGAATTACTCCCTATAATGCGCCTCCACTGACACGGCACAACGGCAAACACACCGGCCTGTCAGGTGAAGTTAAACGAAATAACATGTTGACTTCACGGAGGGAGAGCGTAATATACGCCACCTCGCGACAGTGCGCTGTAAGCCGCGTCGCAACTGCTCTTTAACAATTTATCAGACAATCTGTGTGGGCACTCGGAGTGACATGGATTCTTAAACGTCTTCGGACGAAAAATGAATACCAAGTCTCAAAGAGTGAACACGTAATTCATTACGAAGTTTAATTCTTAGAGCATCAAACTTGAATTGAAGAGTTTGATCATGGCTCAGATTGAACGCTGGCGGCAGGCCTAACACATGCAAGTCGAGCGGCAGCGGGGGAAAGCTTGCTTTCCCGCCGGCGAGCGGCGGACGGGTGAGTAATGTCTGGGAAACTGCCTGATGGAGGGGGATAACTACTGGAAACGGTAGCTAATACCGCATAACGTCTTCGGACCAAAGTGGGGGACCTTCGGGCCTCATGCCATCAGATGTGCCCAGATGGGATTAGCTAGTAGGTGGGGTAACGGCTCACCTAGGCGACGATCCCTAGCTGGTCTGAGAGGATGACCAGCCACACTGGAACTGAGACACGGTCCAGACTCCTACGGGAGGCAGCAGTGGGGAATATTGCACAATGGGCGCAAGCCTGATGCAGCCATGCCGCGTGTATGAAGAAGGCCTTCGGGTTGTAAAGTACTTTCAGCGGGGAGGAAGGTGTTGTGGTTAATAACCGCAGCAATTGACGTTACCCGCAGAAGAAGCACCGGCTAACTCCGTGCCAGCAGCCGCGGTAATACGGAGGGTGCAAGCGTTAATCGGAATTACTGGGCGTAAAGCGCACGCAGGCGGTCTGTCAAGTCGGATGTGAAATCCCCGGGCTCAACCCGGGAACTGCATCCGAAACTGGCAGGCTTGAGTCTTGTAGAGGGGGGTAGAATTCCAGGTGTAGCGGTGAAATGCGTAGAGATCTGGAGGAATACCGGTGGCGAAGGCGGCCCCCTGGACAAAGACTGACGCTCAGGTGCGAAAGCGTGGGGAGCAAACAGGATTAGATACCCTGGTAGTCCACGCCGTAAACGATGTCGACTTGGAGGTTGTGCCCTTGAGGCGTGGCTTCCGGAGCTAACGCGTTAAGTCGACCGCCTGGGGAGTACGGCCGCAAGGTTAAAACTCAAATGAATTGACGGGGGCCCGCACAAGCGGTGGAGCATGTGGTTTAATTCGATGCAACGCGAAGAACCTTACCTGGTCTTGACATCCACGGAAGTTTTCAGAGATGAGAATGTGCCTTCGGGAACCGTGAGACAGGTGCTGCATGGCTGTCGTCAGCTCGTGTTGTGAAATGTTGGGTTAAGTCCCGCAACGAGCGCAACCCTTATCCTTTGTTGCCAGCGGTCCGGCCGGGAACTCAAAGGAGACTGCCAGTGATAAACTGGAGGAAGGTGGGGATGACGTCAAGTCATCATGGCCCTTACGACCAGGGCTACACACGTGCTACAATGGCATATACAAAGAGAAGCGACCTCGCGAGAGCAAGCGGACCTCATAAAGTATGTCGTAGTCCGGACTGGAGTCTGCAACTCGACTCCACGAAGTCGGAATCGCTAGTAATCGTGGATCAGAATGCCACGGTGAATACGTTCCCGGGCCTTGTACACACCGCCCGTCACACCATGGGAGTGGGTTGCAAAAGAAGTAGGTAGCTTAACCTTCGGGAGGGCGCTTACCACTTTGTGATTCATGACTGGGGTGAAGTCGTAACAAGGTAACCGTAGGGGAACCTGCGGTTGGATCACCTCCTTACCTGAAAGAACCTGCCT
>NZ_LIFX01000017.1 GCF_001297775.1 Trabulsiella odontotermitis
GTGTACGGCAGGAAACCGCCGTGCAGCGCAATGCCGTTGGCAATGGCGGTCATACCGAATTCGCGCACACCGTAGTGAATGTAGTTGCCTGCCGCGTCTTCATTGATGGCTTTCGAACCGGACCACAGGGTCAGGTTGGACGGCGCCAGGTCCGCAGAGCCGCCGAGGAATTCCGGCAGCCACGGGCCGAAAGCTTCGATGGCATTCTGTGACGCCTTACGGCTGGCGATTTTCGCCGGATTCGCCTGCAGGCTTTCAATCCACGCCTGCGCTTTCGCCGCGAAGTCCGCAGGCATGTCACCCTTCATACGGCGGGTGAACTCAGCAGCTTCCTGCGGGAAGGCTTTCGCATACGCGGCAAATTTGTCATTCCAGGCAGACTCTTTCGCCTGGCCGGCTTCTTTTGCATCCCACTGTGCATAGATTTCAGACGGGATTTCAAACGGCGCGTATTTCCAGCCCAGCTGTTCGCGGGTGGCGGCCACTTCCGCATCACCCAGCGGCGCACCGTGGGAATCATGCGTACCGGCCTTGTTCGGCGAGCCGAAACCGATGATGGTTTTGCACATCAGCAGCGACGGTTTGTCTGTCACCGCACGGGCTTCTTCCACCGCACGTTTGATGGAAGCCGCGTCGTGACCGTCCACACCACGTACCACGTGCCAGCCGTAGGCTTCAAAGCGTTTCGCGGTGTCGTCAGTAAACCAGCCTTCCACATGACCGTCGATGGAGATGCCGTTATCGTCATAGAACGCCACCAGTTTGCCCAGCTTCAGGGTTCCCGCCAGGGAGCACACTTCGTGGGAAATCCCTTCCATCATGCAGCCGTCGCCCATAAAGGCATACGTGAAGTGGTCAACGATGTCATGACCCGGACGGTTGAACTGTGCCGCCAGGGTTTTCTCGGCAATCGCCATACCGACTGCGTTGGCAATGCCCTGACCCAGCGGACCGGTGGTGGTTTCAACACCAGCGGTGTAACCCACTTCCGGGTGGCCCGGCGTTTTCGAGTGCAGCTGACGGAAGTTTTTCAGCTCTTCCATCGGCAGGTCGTAGCCGGTGAGGTGCAGCAGGCTGTAAATCAGCATGGAGCCGTGGCCGTTAGACAGTACGAAACGGTCGCGGTCTGCCCAGGACGGATTCTGCGGGTTGTGGTTCAGGAAATCACGCCACAGGACTTCGGCAATGTCAGCCATACCCATCGGGGCACCAGGGTGACCGGATTTCGCTTTCTGTACTGCGTCCATGCTTAGCGCACGGAGCGCATTCGCCAGATCTCTACGCGGTGACATTCGCCGCCTCCCGTTTCGCCAGCAGTTCGGTGAGCATCGATTCGAGTTTTTCCTGGTCCACGGCAAATAAACGGATGCCTTCCGCCAGTTTTTCCACTGCCATCGGATCCTCATTGTGCAGCCAGTAAAACTCCGCTTCGGTCAGTGGTGACGGTGGTGTTTCCGCTTCAACCGGGGGTTTCAGCGCGACAGCCAGGTCGCCTTGCATCTGACTGAGTTCTTCCAGCAGCGCCGGGGCAATCGTCAGACGGTCACAGCCAGCCAGGGCTACCACCTGCGACACTTTGCGGAAACTTGCGCCCATGATCACCGTCGGGTAACGGTGCTTTTTGTAGTAATCATAAATCGTACTTACCGAGATCACGCCCGGATCATTTTGCGGGTTGTCGTCAGTGATCAGGTTACGCTGGCGGTACCAGTCGTAAATACGGCCAACAAACGGCGAAATCAGCCAGACCCCGGCTTCGGCGCAGGCGCGGGCCTGGGCAAACGAGAACAACAGCGTCAGGTTGCAGTGAATGCCTTCGCGCTCCAGCTCTTCCGCCGCTTTAATACCCTGCCAGGTGGACGCCAGTTTGATCAGCACGCGGGAACGGTCAATACCGGCGTCTTCATACAACGAAATCAGTTTGCGCGCTTTCGCCACGCATAAGCCACGATCGAACGAGAGCCGGGCGTCCACTTCGGTCGAGACTTTACCCGGCACCTGGCGCAGCAGTTCAAGACCAATATTGACCGCCAGTTTGTCGCTGGCGTTAATCAGCCGGGTCTGCGCCGTGCCGCCCTGCTCGCAGGCCCAGTCAATCGCCTGTTCGATCAACGGACGGTAGAGCGGTTGCGCAGTGGCTTTCAGGATCAGCGACGGGTTGGTGGTCGCGTCCTGCGGGTGATATTCCCGAATGGCAGTGATGTCGCCGCTGTCCGCTACCACTGTGGTGACCGCTTTTAGTTTTTCCAGAAGATTCATGTGGCTCTCCTTTACTTATCCGCGCGGTTCGGATGGGTGAGGCCGTCGTAGTAATCAATACGCTCGACTTTCGGCGCGGACCGCCCCGCTTCAAATTCGGACGCCAGCCAGGCATCGACCAGCATCAGCGCCAGCTCTTCGCCAATAACCCGGGCGCCCATCGTCATGATTTGCGCATTATTACTTTTACGGGCGCGCTCGGCGGAATAAACATCGTGGCACTGCGCGGCGCGAACGCCCGGCACTTTGTTCGCCACAATCGCCATACCAATGCCGGTACCACAAAACAGAATGCCGCGTTCGAATTTGCCTTGCTGGATCGCGGACGCGAGATTGAAGGCGATATCGGGATAAATTTGATCGTTCCCTGCAACGTCGTGACTGAAATCTACAACTTCAATGTCCTTTTTGTTCAGGTGCTCTTTTACCCGATTTTTCAGTCCGGTAGCGGCATCATCCGCACCGATTGCGACTTTCAGCATTTTTATTACCTCATTAATGACAGTGCTTAAATTGAACTCATGTTCACCCTCTGCTCGTGTGATGGCGTCTGGCTGGGACGAAATGTGTCGCAGAGATGAACGAAAGTTCAGTTAGTGTTCGTATGTAATAGATCATTAGCAGGAAAAAAGCGCGTAAAAAAGGATCTGACGCACAAAAATGCACGGATTTGGGGATTTTTCGACCATGCTCACATTTTCATATGCTGAACATTTGATTGGCGGGTGCGATCTGCTAGCGTTCATTTGTGATGGTTATATAAAGGCCAGTTTCTGGCGGCTGGGGTATTGCTTGTAAATCATCTGGAGAAGAACAAATGACCTGGTTATTTAACCGACCCGCCGACTTTGCGAAAGAGATGGTGGCGGGCTTCGTCAGCGCGCATGCGTCCATGGTGCGCCAGGTTCCCGGCGGCGTGGTGCGCAATACCCAAAGTAAACCGGGCAGCGTGGCGGTGATCGTCGGCGGCGGTTCCGGGCACTATCCGGCGTTTGCCGGTCTGGTCGGGCAGGGGCTGGCGCACGGCGCTGCGATGGGTAATCTTTTTGCCTCCCCTTCCGCACAACAAATTTGCTCTGTCGCCCGGGCCGCCAACAACGGCGGCGGTGTGCTGCTGACCTTCGGCAACTACGCGGGCGACGTCCTGCATTTCGGCCTGGCCTGTGAACGTTTACGCGCCGAAGGCATCCCCTGTGAAACCTTTGCAATTACGGATGACATTTCCAGCGCGCCGCTGGCGCAAAAAGAGAAGCGCCGTGGCGTGGCGGGCGATCTGGTGGTGTTTAAAGCCGCGGCGGCTGCCGCTGAACGCGGCGATTCTCTGGCTGAGGTGCTGGCGGTGGCTCGACGCGCTAACGAACAGACCCGCACGCTGGGGCTGGCCTTTAGCGGCTGTAAATTCCCTGGTGCGGAACACCCGCTGTTCACCGTGCCGGAAGGCAAAATGGGCTTCGGCATGGGCATCCACGGCGAACCTGGCATCAGCGAACTGGCGGTGCTGTCCTCTCAGGATCTGGCGAAAAAGCTGACCAGCGCGCTGCTGGAAGAGCGCCCGCAGGACATTCCGCAGACCAAAGGCGCACGGCTTGGCGTGATCGTCAACGGGCTGGGTTCGGTGAAATATGAAGAGCTGTTTGTCTTCTGGCATGACGTTCAGCCGCTGCTGCAGGACGCGGGCGTGACCATTGCCGACGTACAGATTGGCGAGTTCGTTACCAGCTTTGATATGGCGGGCATGTCGCTGACTTTTATCTGGTTCGACGAAGAACTGGAAACATTATGGCTGGCGCCTGCCACCACACCGGCGTTCAATCGTGGCTCGGTGCTGCCACATAAACCGCTGGATCCGGTGCAGCTTGAGCAGAGCGGCGAGGCCAAAATTCCGCAGGGCAGTGCGGCATCGCAAGAATGCGCGGTCAGGGTGATGACGATGATTGACGCGCTGGCGGACACCATCGTCGCCAACGCAGAAGAACTCGGGCGCATTGACGCCATCGCTGGTGACGGCGACCACGGCATTGGTATGGAGCGCGGTGTTGTGGCGGCACGTGCCGCCGCCAGCCATGCGCTGAACCAGGGCGGTGGCGCGGGAACGCTGCTGCAATGCGCGGCTGATGCCTGGGCCGATGAAGCCGGAGGCACGTCAGGCGCTATCTGGGGGGTGATCCTCAATACGCTCGGCACCACGATCGGCAACAGTGAGAAGCCGGATGTTATCACTGTGGCGCAGGCGGTTTCGCAGGCCAGTTCCGGGGTGATGCATTTTGGTAAAGCAAAACCGGGCGATAAAACGCTGGTGGATGTTCTGCTGCCGTTCAGCCAGGCGTTGAGCGTGGCGGCGGAAGAGGGATTGTCGCTGTCGGCGGCCTGGCGCAAGGCGGGTGTGGTGGCACAGCAGAGCGCACAGGCAACGGCACAATTACTGCCGCAGATTGGCCGTGCACGACCGCTGGCGGAACGCAGTCTGGGCACGCCGGATCCGGGTGCGGTGTCGCTGTCGATGATCATTGATGTGGTCGGCACCTGCATGACCGATGACACCAGGGAGAAAGTATGCCCGTGAAACTGGTGATCGGCACCAGCCACAAAACCTACTTTGGCTACCAGCAAACGCAGGCATGGTGCCAGCAGGTGGCGGAACTGGTGTGCGCGCTACCAGAAGCAACGACACCGGCATTGCAGTTGTTTACCTTTCCTGCAATGCCAGCGCTGTCGGTGGCGCTCGAAGCTTTTTCCGGCACCGCAATGGCAACGGGGGCGCAGAATGTCTGCGCCGCCCCACCCGGCGCGTGGACAGGGGAGACCAGTGCGGCCATGCTTCAGGAGATGGGCTGTCGTTACGTCGAGATTGGTCACGCCGAGCGCCGACGCCATTTCGCTGAAACGACCGACATCATCAATCAAAAGCTTGATAGGGCCTTTGCCTGTGAACTCACCCCGGTCATTTGTATCGGGGAAGCGCAGCGGATGAGCATTGACGATGCCAGTGCGTTTGCCTGCCAGCAGGTGGATGAACTGCTCGCCCATCGCCGTGAATCACCACTACCCGCCGCGCTGTTTGCCTGGGAGCCGCAGTGGGCGATCGGTGCGCCGGAACCGGCGAGCGATGAGTACATCCGCGGCGTCTGCAAAGCACTGCGGGCGTATCTGCATCAGCGGTACGGCGCGCAGTTTCAGGTGATCTACGGCGGCAGCGCCGGTCCCGGTTTGTTGAGTCGACTCTGGCCGGATGTCGACGGGATTTTCCTTGGCCGCTTTGCACATCAGCCACAGGCGATGGCGTCGATTCTTGCCGAAGCGCAGGCGCTCCTCTCCACCCGTTCTGCGGGTGACGCATGATTGCGTACTGAACATTTCTGATATACTCCCCGGCAAATGTTCACCACTTAAACATTATTTATATCTACTGTGGGGAGATGTCAGCCGATATGGAAAAATCGAACGCGTCCCAGGATTATGAATTACTCACCGAGATTGCCGTCGCGTATTACTGCGATGAGGTGACGCAGGAAGAGATTGCAAACAAGTTTGGCTTTTCCCGCATCAAGGTCGGGCGTTTACTGAAGCGCGCGAAAGAAGAAGGCATTGTTGAAATCAATGTGCGCTACCACCCGGTATTCAGCACGCAACTGGAAAAGCAGCTGATTGAGCGTTTTCCTATCAGCCGCGCGCTGATCGCCCTCGACCATAACGACGAAGAAGAGCAGCGCCGTCAGGTCTCCGCGCTGGTTTCCGGCCATCTTAATAACATGTTGAAAGATAACATGGTGGTGGCGGTCGGGCAGGGGCGTAACGTCGCGTCGGTGGCCGATCTCTCCGGTACCATTCAGCCGCGCGACTGCCGGTTTATCTGCGGGATTGGCGGCACGCACCGTCCAGGCGATGTGATCAACGCCGACCATATCAGCCGTCTGCTGGCGAAAAAATTCGGCGGCAGCAGCGAGTCTTTGTACGCGCCCGCCTATGTCGAAAACATCCAGCTAAAAGAACTGTTGATGCAGAACGGCACCATCAAGGAAACGCTGGATCGCGCGCGCAAAGCCGATATTGCGCTGGTCGGTATTGGCGACATGAATGAAGACAGCTACATGGTGAAACTGGGTTGGTTCACGCCGCAAGAGATCAACGATGCCAGCCTTCATCAGGGCGTCATCGGCGATATCGCCGGGTATGACTTTTTCAACGCCCGTGGCGAACACGTCAATACCGTAATGGATAACCGCGTGATTGGTCTGAGCATCGACGAGCTGCGGCAAATCCCCTGCGTGATTGCGATTGCATCGGAAAACACCAAAGCGATGGCCATCATGGGCGCGCTGCGCACCGGCGCGATTGATATTATCGCGACCAGCGCCAGAAATATCCGTACTATCCTGAGTCTGAGTCAGTAATCACCTCGTATTAACCACCCGGCGGGATGGCGAACGGACATGACCGAACGAATTGACTATCAGATTGAAAAATATAGTTTTACGGAAGCCGCTGAGACACCGCGGCTCACCCATCAGTGGCGCGAAGTGCTGGACGAGTGCCGCCAGTTACAGGCCGGAGCGGAAGAGCGTCTGCGCATTGCGCTGCTGAATGTGGATTA
The DNA here is from genome assembly GCF_001297775.1 of Trabulsiella odontotermitis. Taxonomy (GTDB): domain Bacteria; phylum Pseudomonadota; class Gammaproteobacteria; order Enterobacterales; family Enterobacteriaceae; genus Trabulsiella; species Trabulsiella odontotermitis. The sequence continues at coordinate 6,851 of NZ_LIFX01000017.1, forward strand.
CGTCACCAGCTTTGAGCTTCCCTTCCGGTTGTTGCTCACCCGCACGCCGCAGTTGATTGCTGGATTGCGGGACGAGCTTCAGCTCAGCCAGAAAAGCGCGACGTTTAATGGTAAGCGCTTTGGCTGCGTCTACAGTCTTAATACCTCGTTAAGCGAAATCCCCGACGAATTTCAGTATCGCCTCTCGACCCGCATCCGCCGGGTTGATCCCACTGGCACGCTGGCGACCCCTTTCCAGCAGATCGCCAAAGAGGTGAAAGCCCCGCGCGATCGCCTCAAACTGGCGCTGGAAAGCGGACTGCAGGTCACCGCGCTCGACGCTTTGTTCTGGTTCGGCATTCAGCGCGTCGCCGCAGATATACAGCGGCTGCGAAAATCGGGAATGCGCATCGCCACGTCTGAGATCAGTGTCTCCGATAACATTACCGGTACGACAAGGCTGGTGCCGGTGTATCGGGGTGAGGCGGGGTAGACATTTCTGCCGGATGGCGCTTCGCTTATCCGGCCTACTGGGGTTCGCTGCATTTGTAGGCCCGTGCAAGCGAAGCGCCGCCGGGCAATACCAGCGCACCGTGTTAGAATGCGAATCAGCCATAATCAACTCCTTGATAGTTGGTGCGGTTAGACGCGCACCTTTGAGCGTTGTCAGATTTGAAATTTCATGTGGTAGGTACCATGCAAGAGAAAAAGAAAGCCGATTTCGACCGTACAAAAAGCACGATGAAGAACATCCGATTTGAGGATGAGCTTTTAGAACAGATTGAGAAAGTTGCTGGAAAGGGGAATTTCAGTAAATGGGTGAAAGAGGCGTGCAGGATGCGTTTGAGCAAAACGAGTCGCACCTAATTCTGATAATAGAAGTTTTCTATCTTTTGAGATGATTTTTCTCGTAGAAATCAGGGATGTTCAGACTGACTTACCAACGTGCTCCTTCCTGCTGAACTTGTAAGTAAGACTTACAGGTTGCGTATTTGTTCAGGTTTTTCTTCTTCGTAGATCACTTTGACGTGCTGTGTAATAGCCTGGCTAAAGGGGATTTGTTGATGCAAGGAGAGTACAAAACAAGACATTTTGGCAAGATCACAGGAGTCGCACTTGTTTGTTAATTTATTGATTTTAAATCACTAATCTGTGTTGGATAAATGAGTAACCCCCATTAGTACCCCCAAATAAATTTGCGCAAGGGAAAGAGGCTAAAATATTCAATTGAATCAATCCCTAGAACTTGATCATGAAGGTAACACTCCCGGATAGTGTCTGGCAATGATGTCATTCATTTGATCCACCAGGTCAGGGAGCTTCAACGTGATATGTGCCGTTCCCTTCTGAAAATATTTGATTGCAAACATTTCGTCCTCATAACGATTGCTGTGTCTGTTCTCATGGATATGGTCTCCGAGACGACAGGTAACGTCAGCTCGGTTGTCAGGAATAGGTTTTCTATCAAGGAGCATCAGCATGCACTCAAGATCAGCTAATCTGTCGCGTTGCCAGCCCCAGTTCAGTCCGAATCCCCACTGGTCATATTTCATCAGACCGCTGACAATGATCTTTGAACCAAATTTGCAGGGTGAGTTGGTCTTATAGTTCCAGCTCAGTCCTTTGAAAACGTTGATGACACCGCGCTCAAACACTTCCCCTTTGCTCAGGTGCAGTTGCTCAAACGTGCTCAGTATGTTGGCTTCAGAGATCGCCGGGATATCGTCTTTCTCCAGACTGTTGTACCACTCGTTACGGGCAACCGCATCCATGAGTGCAAGCATACCGGAGCGTTGCATTAAATCTTTCCAGATGCTGCGATCGATATTGCGGGTGATCGCTTTCATTGCCGTTTCTGGCTTCTCCGTCAGCCAGCAGTCGTAACGGTATTGCCGCACACCCCATTCATTCGCTTTGCCACCGTCAATACTGTCGGTCAGTGCAGAAATATCACTAAGCTGATGGATAAGAATTTCTGCCAGGCTCAATGAGGCATTACATCCAGTGACAATACGTTCAATGCTGGTGGAGCAGATCACGTCGGTGTGCCCGGCTATTACGTCGGGATCGGCATAAAGTTGTTCTGACATAGTTTTCTTTCCTTTATATAAAGCAAAAAAGCAAAGCGCCAGTTGGTGAGGGCTGGCGCTTATGCGCGTGTGATGAGTACGGTTCAGTGGCTAGCCTGATTTAGCGCGGTGTAAACGCTGGAGGTGGTGGAGGTCATGAACATCATTCAGTGCCTGCTCCACGTGCGGGAGCAGCATGGTGGAGTCCGTGTTCTCCTCGTCGTTATCGAAGATGATCCCGCTGTTGCAGTCGATATTGTCCCGTAGCCAGTCGAGCAGGATTTGCAGGGCTTCTTCGGTGGTTAATGTCCGCATGAAAAGACCTCGTGGTAACTGGAAGCGGATCACCACTCAAAGGTGGAGAAACCGGATAGCTGCTCGTCCAGGGCATCAAGATGAATAATGCGAATGTGATAACGGCACATTAATGTCACCACTAACCGACGGCAGACTTTTGATAATCCCCGTTTCTTTAGCTGAAGTACTGGGTACTGCCACGCATCGAAGTAGTTCAGATAACCGGAACCGGTATAGCATATCCACTCACTGTCGCCGTGGTCTTCATGCTGGTGCGAGAGCGTATACAGCAGACTGTTATCCGCTTCGGTGACGTGGGCGGTACTGCACTGAATACCGTTAAACCGGGCGACAGGCGGGAGTGTGTCCTCCACAACCCGTTTTCCGGGTTCATCAACAACACGAAGCGAATAACCGTTATCACAGACCACATTAATCAGGTCGGTCAGTTCAATACCATCAATATCCACGCTAATCCGGCCCATGTTAAGGGCCTGCACGTTGACGGCACCGGCTTCCACCGTGAGAGCGAGTTTCATCGTGTCACCCTGCTGTATTTACCGCCGGTGATACTGGTGATGGTTCTGTAATTATCACGCGTCATCATTCCGGTGGCTTTACGGGCGCGGAGAATATCAGTGCTGCTGATGAAGGGGGAATGCTCCGTGCCACTGAAGCCGTGGAAAAGTACGAACCAGTCCGTACTTTTCCACGGTAAAATTCACTGCGTCTGTCAGTGAAATACCAGCGTCAATATGCTGCTCAATGACACCGTCGTTACCAAACGGTGTGTCGTTTATCGTGAGGCCGTAATGTTGCTCCAGCAGGTACGTGAGTAGGGTCTGCCAGATGTCGACGGGTGACGGTCGTGGCTGTACCGCCCCCGCCGGTGATGCTGAGGATTTCTGCATGGGAGTTATCTCTTTGTGGAATAAAAGAAGAGGCATTGCGGGGAGTTACGCAGTTGTTTCCGGTGTCGGATAAATCGCGATATAGACATAGCCACAACTGGCAAGGGAGTCGGCCTCGCAGGTCAGTCCTTTCGCGTACAGCGTGACGCAGTGCTGATGACGGGGAGTGAGTTCACCGCTGGTCAGCATTAGTTCCATCTGTTTCATCAGCAGCTGAAATGCCTGATCGAGATGACGTAAATCTGCGTCACTGAATTTACCGTTGATACTGGCGCGGTCAGCTAGATAATGCAGGCGGTTGCCTTCCTGTACCAGACGGGCACCAAAACATGGGGTAGTACTGCGTTTCAGTCCCCACCAGTGCTCTGCAATATCATGGTCTGTTGCGGGTGTTGTATTCGACAATGTAGTGCTCCTTACATCAGGTTAATTAAGTGTGACGCAGCGCAGTACCACATACGGGCCGTTGCGGTCCTGACGACGTTCCGCGAAGACCGCCAGCACACCGCGAATGTCCTGCACCTTCATGCCTGCGTAGTGGCAGATACTGCCGGACCAGCGATATTTGCCGGTACAGAAGCGAAACAGCCTGGACTGTGGATGTCGACGGTATATCGTCATGGCCTGACGTTTGCTGATAATTTTCACCGATATTTCCTCCTTCCCCTTTAAAGCCAGCCCGATTCGGCGAAGGAGACGATATCCATTCCACCGACGATCAGGTGGTCCGGCAGACGGATCTCCACCAGGTCCAGCGCCTGTTTAAGACGCTCTGTAATATGGCGGTCAGCCAGACTGGGTTCCGCAAGTCCCGAAGGGTGGCAATGCGCCACAATGACAGCTGCAGCGTTGTGCTTCAGTGCCACCTTCACCACCTCTCGGGGATGGACCTGCGTATGGTTGATGGTGCCGGTGAACAGCGTTTCGTGCGCAATAAGACGATGCTGGTTATCCAGAAAGAGCACCATGAATACCTCTTTTTCTTCCAGTGTCATCTGCAGGCGCAGCCAGTTGCGAACAGAGTTACTGGAGGAGAATACTGCACCGGGCTCACGTAACTGACGTTCCAGAATATTCAGCGCCCGACGAATGGTGCGCTGTGCATACGGGGTCATGATGGGCTGTTGTTGTGGATGTACTGAAGAAGGGAACATGTCGGGTTGTGACTGTACGGGTAATGCCGCCATGTCGGGCATAGTCTGAAACTCCTAATCAATGATGCGCATAATGGCCTGACACTCGCGATGCAGCAGAGCGTAATCCCGCAGGCGGTAATAGTGTTCCGTCATGGCGTCACATTCGGTACGGCAGGCATGATGACTGTAAGCAATAAGACAGACCGCAATCCCGGCGGCTACCGCGCTCATTTCTCCGTCGTTGCCGTTCATGGGGTTGAACAGCGTCCATGAACTCTCATCACTGTCCTCACCAGTTTCCGGCACCATAAAAGCACCGCCGTTACTGAGAGTGAAAAAGGTCCAGATACCGCCATGGTAGTCAGCGCAGAAGCGGTCCATCCACGCAAAGATGTGCGGTTCGAGAGTTATCCACTGTGGAATGCTGCCGAAATACTGCGGCCAGAAGCTGATGCGGTTCTCATCGGTTACCTGTGTTGCGGTAATCTGATGTTGAGCAGCAACAGGAACGGATTCTGAGGGTGTGAACAGTAGCAGTGTATTGTCGGTCATGCTGGTTTTTCCTTGTTTATTAATGGGGTAAAGCTGTGGGTGACTAAAGCGGGATAACAGTGAGGAAACGCGGGGGATTATTTACCGGAGAGTTCCAGCATGTTTTCCGCCATCATCCATAATGCGCGGTTGAGCTTCACGTCACCGTCGATGCCGTTAACGGCTCGGGTATGGCTGCGTTTGCCCTTCGCAGTACGCCCGGGCAGACCGCCTTTCAGCAGGTTCTCCTGCAGTCTCTGGTACGTTGTCCACAGGTCGTTCTGACGGTCTTCATAGCGGCGGGGTGTCAGTATCTGCGATGCCGTCACCGGCTGGTGGTCTTCACCATAACGGTACTGGAGTGCGGCATTCGCCAGTGCCTGCTGTGCCGGTGGTGGTAACAGCAGCGACTGCATGGCATCACGCTTCTCTTCCACCCGGTCAAAGATACCGAGCACTTCGTAAGCGCCCTCAATCACCTTTTCCACCACATCGCCCCGGTGCGGTACACGCACTTCGCCAAACGACTGCCCGCAGACGAGCGAATTGGTACAGACGCTGCGGAAGATACCAGGCAGCATCTGGTAACTTGATGAGCCATCATGAGAGTTGAGCAGGATAATTTCCGGGACCAGATGACCAGTGATTTGTCCGGCACGACGCAGACGCAGCATGTGCTTCGTGTGTTCACGCTTACTCGGGTCACGTACTTTCGTCTGACAGGCGAAGAACGGCTGAAAACCTTCGCGCTGCAGGTTTTCCAGGATGGTGATAGTCGGTATCCAGGTGTAGCGTTCACTACGGGACGCATGTTTGTCCTCACCGAAGATGCTGGGGACATGGCTCATCAGTTCTTCGTGAGTCAGTGGCCTGTCGCGGCGTATCTGGTTAATCCGACCAAAGCGGCTGGCTAAACGCATGGTTAACTCCTTATATGGCAGGAAAAGAAAAGGGCTGTTCCTCCCGAAGGAGGAACAGCCCTGTCAGTGCAGTGGTGTGACCGGTTCAGTATTCACCGGCGAAGGTTGCAGACCCTTTTACAAGCAGCACCGTACAGCCGTTACGGATTACCAGTTAAAGGTAAAAGCACTCTTGCAGTTTGTACTGCTAACTCACTTCATTTAGATTTCTCGCAATCAATCGGCTGTATCGTGGGGTAAAAAACCGTATTGATGTCATCCGGTAGATGCTGCTATCAGAGGCTGTCAGCCTGTATAACCCCCTCTTCTGCCAGTGAATGGCTGATGTTGTTAGCTACCGTATCCGGGTCAAGTTTTATCTCTGCGAGCAGTTTTCCGGTCTCCGGGGTGCCCTTATAGACATAAAGGGAAGCAAATGGCTCTCCGGAATCATTCGAACCAGCTGAAATCTGATAACTGGTATCACCATTTCTGACCGTAAAATCCTGAATACTGATGACCTGGTTGTTCTGGTACGCGTAAGTGGTGCTACCCGCAGGAACAGTAAGATTCATCTCTTTGCTTATTGCACCAACCTTACCGAATGAATACGAGACCGACGGCGTGACAATGCAAATCTCCACCTCTTTTTTGTGATTCGTAGTCTGTGCGTAAAACACCGGTTTTGCACAGCGCTGGTAATGTGCCTGACGAAGTGTGTCCTGTGTGGCTGCATGTGCCACTGATGTCACGGAGAATAAAATCACCGCATTAAGCACCAGACATCGGGAAATACTTTTTACTGTTTCCATCTTCTTCACTCTCCTGCTTCGGGTAATACGACATAAATATCCCGGCCCCTGGCCTCAATGGTCACGGGCTCCTTTACACCGGTGTTCAGCAACGCCTGTGCCCGCCAGAAACGCCCTCTCACTTCTTCCTGCATGTCCGTCACGCGGATACAGCGTTCGTCATACCCCTCATCACGCAGGATTTTCGTCACCACACCACAGGCGCTCTGTGCCAGATTTTCCGTACCTGACTGCCGGTTAAGCAGGTATATCGCCACGAATGACAGCGCGGTGCAGAGCAACCATACCTGCATCAGCCGCCACGGTTTGCCCTGCATCTGGTCGCGCTGGCGCAGGTACACCACCGGAAACCAGAACCAGAGAAAAGAAGGCGGCGTGATGCCCTGCTTCATCAGGTTTGTCCGGTCCAGCAATACCCAGACCAGTGCGACGACAAGATAAATGACAAGTGCGGCAGTCTGTGGAAAGTTCAGGTACAGCACCACCCATATTGCCGGAAGTACAACTGCGAGGCACCAGGCAAAAATGTCCTGACGCTGTAATGGATAGGATTTCATCTCAGGGTCTCCCTGTGGATACAGACACCCGTCATCACAGGCATAAAAACACACATAAAATATTCCTTTATAAACAATTAATTAAATGAAACGAATAACAGGGGATATCTTCACATTCAGCACAGATCGTACTGGCTAATCAGAAGGCGGGATAATTGTTAATTCAGATCGATATGCGTAAACTGATCGTTGATATCTATCAATAATAACGATCGATAATTTACAATCAATAGCAATAAACTATCAACGGTAATCATTTCGATCGTTGAAACAGATCGAAACGGCAGGGGAAAAAAGCGCTGTGAAATCAGAACAGGAGATGCCAGACAGCACGGATAACCGCCAGGAAGCGCTGGCGGAGTCGCTGTAACCGGCGTACCAGCCTGCCTGATATCTGTATGGCCGCGACGGCTTCATCAAAAATGTCGCCTGTGGCATGGACAAAGCGCTCGCGGGCGGTTTCCTGAACATATTCCGTTCGCAGATCAGGGTTAAGATGACGGAAAACAGCGCTACTGCTGCTCACCGGCAGCGCCTTAATCAGCGCTTCCGCCCAGAGTTCGAGGTGATAGTTTTCCGCTGCGGATACTGCAATGACCGGATGGACAGTTGCAAACAGTGTCGCGGCAAGTTGAGTTTTAGCCCGGAGATTTTTAGCCTGACGTGGCGAGGGCTGGTGGTTTGCATTGTCCCATTCGCGACAGGGCTCCATTTTATCCGCCTGGGTGAGAACAAACAGAAAACGCTCTGGTGCAGCTCCCTCGCCAAGCAGTTCACGGTAACAGCGCAGGTCATCTTTCCAGGCCCGGTCGTCTGCCTTCAGCGCCCAGACAATCAGGTCCAGCTTCGGGGCCCATGCCCGGTACAGACGACGATACTGCCTGTCGGGTTCCGGGGTTTCGGCAATACCGGGAAAATCGGCAATATGAAGGGTACGAGTACCACGGGTAACCTGATAACGATGAACGTGGCGGGTGCAGCCCCTGACGGGGTCAACACTGGCAGGTGGCGGACTGAAGAGAGTATTACAGAGACTGGATTTACCTGCCCCTGATTTTCCCATGACGCCAATCACCGGTTCGTAGTGAACGCACCGGAGCAGTCGCTCCACCATGGCTTCCGACAGAATACCCGGGAGACGGGATAAGGGTTGTTGCAGGGCGTCAGGAATCTGCCCGGTAGGGGTACGGTCTGACACATTGACCTCCGTGAGTTAAACAACAGGGCGACAGCGATACTGGCTGCCGTACTCACAGTGGTGATATCTGGTTGTCTTTTTTTGAAAGTGAAAGCGTTGGCGTATTTTTGAATTTCACATCACGGGAGTGCATATGCACTTTATAGCGCATATCTTTCTCTTTTTCCGCATCACCTATCGTGAACATCTCATAGCCTTCATAAATTTCATCCACACTGTCCCTCTTATTCCAGTCCAGCCCAATAAAATACCCTCCTGACTTTGTTCCTGAAGCGCGCTTAATATACACCATTCTCTCATATTTATTTTTATCCCAGCCATCAACTGCCAGTGTTTTGAACTGTCTGAATCTGATTCCGGGAAAATCAAGTCTGCTATTAGCAACGTCATTAAAAAAAAGAGGTAATACATGCAGTGTGGTTAGAATTCTGCCATTGCAGTCAATATTGTTATCCTTATTGTACTGAATAATTGCCTTTTTAACGAATAAATGGAGAAAATCAGGCGTTCCTCCCATAAAATGAGTAATCGCAGGTATCTCCTTAATAATAAATGCTCTCAACATAGCCAAAACTTCATTTCTGGCATCGTCACTCATTTTCCTTCTGACTTTAGGGTCGAACTCGCTCTTACTGCTTACATCAGGAATTGTGAATTCATACACACGAAGGTGACATTCATGAGCTTTCAGTATAATCCTCTCATAGGCATCGCTGGTATCCTTATCCTCATTCGGCACCACTATGGATGTACCATGCAAAATGTGCGTCTCATCCCTGGTAAAACTCTTTTCCCCTGAATTACCTTCTTTTAACTCATTACTTAACTCCTCCAGAAATCGTGCTGAAGATGCATCGAATCTCAGGCCTGCAATGATGATTTCCAGGATGAGCTTCGACAGAGTGAAACCTCGCTTCTGTGCCAGTCCCTTTAGATCACTGAAGAACTTTCGGGTTGGCAGGTTGATAGTGATTCGATGATGGCTGGGCATTTTTTCTCCATAAGTGCTGCACTTTATGTAACAAATAAGTGCAGCACTTATTGTACTTTATCAATATAAGCAGGATAGCACACGCTGGTGTTTTGAATACCTTTTTTGTCTGAGCAGGATGAAGAAGCCTGCCATACAGTTCGTGACGTAATTTTTTACTCGTCCTTCCCATCCTCTGAGGAAGGCTGCAACACAACACTGAGAACAGTCATTCCTCCTTCACTTTTAACGTAAAGGAGATTTCCATGAACACATCCCCCGCACTGCTTAATGACCAGCTTGTCGATATGACATTCATTACCACCTACACCGAAATGACGGACAAGTGGTTCTACAAACTCATCAGCGAAGGCCAGTTCCCGAAGCCCATTAAACTGGGGCGCAGTTCTCGCTGGCTGAAGAGCGAAGTGGAAGCCTGGATGCAGCAGCGTATTGCTGACTCACGGGGTAACTAACCATGTCTGCGCTGAAGTTCAACAGAAGAAAAGCTGTATCAGCAAAAGCCTCACGCACAGTGTCTGCAGATATCCCGGCCCGCTGGATATGTCCACGCTGTCGTCGGCAGTATTGTGGCGCTAAACCCTGCCCTTTCTGCCACCGGGTTGCCTGACGAGCATTTGGCTATTGCCAGTCAACTTCGTCGGCCACATGACGGCTTCCGGTCTTTCAGTTGTGAACGCCTGGCTCACCGGGAATAATATTTTTTATTGTGTTCTGAACTGATAACCCTGGAGTAAAAACGGAGAGTTTTAAATATATAAGCCCGTGCCTGGCAAGGCCTGGTTATTAGCTGGTCATGTAGGCTGGTACAGTATATATATTATATAAGCAAGTCACCGAGAAATATAACAGAGTGAGATACAAGATAATGGCAATATAATATCTGAAGGTGAAGGGTTAAGTAACAATAATATGATATACACTAACTCATTAGTTCACTGAAATTAACCTGATGAGCTAACGAGACACGCTATAGAAAATAGAATTGCAGGATGCCAGTCTCAGTTAATACAGATATAAAGACTTACCCCTGGAGTTCTTTAAAATCAAATTAAAGAATCCTTTCCCCCCTGAAAATACTAACCACACAGTCCGCTCATCGGGGGGAGATATCAAATCGCGAGGACTGACAATAGCCAGGACAGCTTCCGTTCAGCCTTGCATAAATATCAGCAAGTAAACGCATTCATCGCCAGTTAAAGCATCAGCGTCAGCAGATGAGCATCTGGTAGCGCTATACCTTCCCACCGTCTGAAACTTTAACCCTCATTCGTGCGTTCGTTACTGCCATTTGCTCTGGCAGGGACTTCGCACGTCTGAATCAAACCAGCAGGAGTAACACTGATGCCTGACAGTAAATTTGGCCCACTGAATCCTGATTACATGAAGCGTATGGAGGAAATTATCACTTTAGCAACGGTGGCTCACCCCAGAACTGCCGTTTTCACCTTCGTTCTCAGGCTGCCTGAGTACCGCGACAGAGGCGATTCGATAGTCTGTATCCCTAATCTGCAGGTCGGGATAATGGAACGCTTCAAAGGGGCGCTGGAAGCCCGTATAGCCGTTCATCAGCACCGACGCAGGCGGGAAGGTCTTCAGGTGTGTCCAACGGATCTGAGAGTCGTCTGGGTTCGTGAGGTGGGCGAAAGCAGCAAACCGCACTACCACGTCGCGATATTCGTTAACAAAGATACCTTCAACTGCCTGGGAGATTATTCGAAGCAAGACCGTAATCTGGGGAGCTATATCTGTGAGGCCTGGCTGAGTGCGACAGGTCTGCTTGGGTTTCCTGAATACAGAACACTGGTGTCCTTCAATAACACGCCACACATTCTGGAAGCGATTCGCGAGGACCGTTTTGAGAAGCAAAGAAAGAGTCTGCTGGGCCACCTGAGTTACTTCGCCAAAGAACGCACCAAAGTCTACAGCAGGGAAGCCCGCTCATTTGGGGGTAGTGTCAGATAAGCCAGCACAACGCAAGGTGAGACATTTCCCCTGGTTGCTGAAGAAGTAAACCTTTATCTGCCCTGAAGCTGACGACCTGTTTCTTATCGTACCGTCGCCACTAAATACCCGATAACCCTTTCTGTAGTCATACCGCCACGTTTTCCCAGTCCTTTTGCCCTTAACGGGATGGAGTGCGCCTGCGCGGTATCTGGCTGTAATGGAGAAAAAAGATAATGAGAACACTCATGCTTACTGGCGACCAAAAACAGCCATCGTTTTTACCTTCACTCTTCCTGCTTGTGCTCCTTGCGGTGTGTTTAAGGAGACTGGCATGCGAATGATGAAATGCTATCTCGCAAATACCGGCAGGGGACATTTTATCACTGCTGACGAAGCCGCAACCGGCGAACCGGGATCGCTGACCTGCTCCTCATGTGGCTGTGTTCTTTACGTTCAGCCCGGAAATGCAGACGAAAAACCGTGGTTCTGGCATGACCAGAGTACGGTGCCTGACAGCACGCTGAAGGACTGCGTTCATTCTGATCCGGAAATTAAAGCAGAAGCCAGGCTCAGAAAGTTACGTAATTCCATTGGGGAGATGGTAGTCCCCGTGCCGGTGCTGTCCTGGCACTGTGTCTGGTGCGGGCAACACTACCAGGGGGAGAAGTTCTGCTCTGTATGTGGCACAGGGATATACAGTATCGAAGGAAACATGTGACAAAAAAATGACAGCAGAACTATCGGGTCTCCGGTACGCATTATGCTTTGAAGTACAATTGAATTGCGCTGATTTTTAGCCCTGCTTAACGCACCATCACTTCGCTGTAGTCAGTTCCATGCTGCCGAAAATGCCGGATCACTGATGCAGGTAATATTCGGAAGCCCGGGCCGACAATTCCTGTCAGTACCTCTGGCTCCTGTATGCTGATGCAATACTTTCTCGCCATTTTAGCGGGACAAAAAAATATATTAGCCTCAATTATCATATACACAAAATTAACAATGTTATTTACAAAAGCTTACTTCTGGATTATTTTCACGTTTAATTTTCATACGAAATATTCCTTAAGGATAAGTAATGGGCAGGAAGCCAGTACACGGATATTCCGTCGTCATGCGCCACTTCTGTATCACCATTCTGGCGGTAGCGTGCGTGCATGCAACAGCGGCACCGCTCTCTCCGGCTGATCGTGATACCATTCAACAGCAGCAACAACAGTTGCTTGAGCAGAATCAGCGTCAGCGTGATGAACTGGAGCGCAGCACGTCGCTCCCCCGTCCTACTACTCCTGTCGCACCACCGACCACAGGAGGTCCGTGCTTTTCCATTTCTCGTATCGAAATCAGTGGCAACACGAAATTGTCACCACGCGACGCTGACACCGTTACCGCCCCCTGGCTGAATCAGTGCCTGGACATGACCCGCCTGACGCAGGTCACTAATGCCGTCTCCGACTGGTATATCAGCCGGGGATATATCACCAGCCGCGCTTTTCTGACCGAACAGGACCTCTCCTCCGGCGTGCTGCATCTGACGGTGCTGGAAGGCCGACTTCAGCAAATCCGTCTGGAAGGTGTACCGCAGCGGACACTTGCCATGACGTTCCCCGGGCTGGAAGGAAAAATCCTTAACCTGCGCGACATCGAACAGGGTATGGAACAATTAAACCGCGTGCGGCAGGTTCCGGTGGAGATTGAAATCCAGCCAGGCGACAAACAGGGCTGGTCAATTGTGAATCTCACCGCCGCCCCGGAATTTCCGCTTAGCGGTTCGGTAAGTTTTGATAACAGCGGGCAGAAAAGCACCGGTACCGGTCAGTTCAGCGGCGCGCTGACCGGCAATAACCTGCTCGGGCTGGCGGATAAATGGTTTATCAGCGGCGGGCGCAGCAGCGATTTTTCAGACTCGCATGATGCGCAGAATTTTGCTGCTGGCGTCAGCGTGCCGTATGGCTACGGCCTACTCGATTACAGCTACAGCTGGAGCAATTACCTCAACACCATTGATAACAACGGCTGGCCGTGGCGCTCAACCGGTGACAGCGAAACGCACCGGCTTACCGGTTCGTGGGTGGTGTTTCGCAATGGCGATATCAAAACCGGTCTTACCACCGGCATGACGCACCGCATCAGCCGCAATTATCTTGATGACGTGCTGCTGGGATCCAGTAGCCGCAAGCTCTCCAGCGTGATGCTCGGCATCAATCACACGCAAAAAATGGCCGGTGGTGTGGCGACGCTCAATCCGTCCGTCACTCAGGGTGTGCCCTGGCTGGGGGCGGAAGACGATCACGATAAACACGGCGATGTGCCACGGGCTGAATTTCGCAAGTGGAGCATTAACGGCAGTTTTCAGCGGCCTCTGGCGACCGATCTCTGGTGGCTCAGCAGTGTTTACTTTCAGTGGTCACCGGATCGGCTTTACGGCGCCGAACAGCTCACGCTGGGTGGAGAAAGCTCTGTCCGCGGTTTTAAAGAACAGTACCTCTCCGGCAACAATGGCGGTTATCTGCGTAATGAGCTGAATTACTCGCTGTTTACCCTGCCGTGGGTGGGGCAAATCAGCGTGATGGCGGCACTGGATGGCGGCTGGCTGAAACAGGACGACCAGGATCCGTACGCCAGCGGCACGCTGTGGGGTGCGGCCGTCGGGCTGACCAGCGCGAACAGTTGGTTCTCGACACAGTTTACCGTGGGAACCCCCGTGAAATACCCGGACTGGCTGGCTCCGGATCATCTCAATATTTATTACCGCCTGGCGGTGGCGTTTTAAGGGACAAAAACGATGGATAACAATCAGACCCGTTTTTCTCAGCGTGTACTGAGCTGGCTGTTAAGTACCCTGCTGGCAACGCAACCGCTGCTGCCCGCTGTGGCTGCTACCATCACCCCCACCGGTAACACGAAGATGGACAAGGCCGGAAACGGTGTGCCGGTGGTGAATATCGCCACGCCCAATGGCGCGGGGATCTCGCATAACAAATACAATAATTATAACGTCGGGAAGGAAGGTTTAATTCTTAACAACGCCACCGGAAAGTTAAACCAGACCCAACTGGGCGGCCTGATCCAGAACAACCCGAACCTGAAAGCCGGGCAGGAAGCGAAAGGTATTATCAACGAAGTCACCGGCGCTAACCGTTCACAGCTTCAGGGTTATACCGAAGTGGCGGGCAAAGCGGCGAATGTGATCGTCGCCAACCCGTACGGTATTACCTGTAACGGCTGCGGCTTTATCAATACCCCAAATGTGACGCTGACCACCGGGAAACCGGTACTGGATGCCAGCGGCAACCTGCAGTCGTTTGATGTCACTAAAGGCAGCATTACCATTGAAGGTCAGGGGCTCGACGGCAGCCTCAGCGACTCGGTATCCATTCTTACCCGCGCCACGGACATTAACGCCGCCCTGCACGCGAAAAACCTGACGGTGATTGCCGGGGCCAACCGCGTAACCGCGGACGGACGTGTCAGCGCGCTGAAAGGCGAAGGCGATGTGCCAAAAGTCGCTGTTGATACCGGCGCACTGGGCGGGATGTACGCCAACCGTATCCGACTGGTCTCCAGTGATAGTGGTGTCGGGGTGAACCTCGGTAACCTTAATGCCCGCAGCGGCGATATTACGCTGGATGCGAACGGCAGACTGACCGTCAACAACAGCCTTGCCACCGGCGCCATCACTGCAAAAGGCCAGAACGTCACCTTAACCGGCGACCATAAAGCAGGTGGTAACCTGACCGTCAGCAGCCAGAGCGACATAGCGCTCAGTAACGGAACGCTCAACACTGACAACGACCTCAGCCTGACCGCCAGCGGTAAAATCACTCAACAGAATGAAAAACTGATGGCCGGGCGGGATGCCACGTTGCGGGCAACCACCCTTTCGCAGGACAGCAACAGCCAGACCGATGCCGCCCGCAATATCGCCCTGAATGCCGGCAGCAGTGTGGCAACACAGGGGCGCGTGACCGCAGGACAGAACCTGAGCGTCACCACCGGTACACTCAGCCACAGCGGTGAACTGGTCGCAGGTAATGCCCTGTCGCTGAATGCTGCCAGCCAGACGCTGAGCGGTGCGATAAACGCCACCGGTGATATCACGGTGCAGGGACAGAACCTCTCCGCCACAACCGCCTCGCAGATGCAGGGGCGCAACGTCACGCTCAGCGCGAAGCAGGCTATGCTGGCTGGTACCCAGGCGGCAAAAAGTCAGTTAAAAATTACCGCTAGTGAACGTCTGACCCACAGCGGCAAAAGCAGTGCAGAGGCACTGAACATTAACACTCCGGCACTGATTAACCAGGGCGTGATGGTTGCCACCACCCTGAACACTCAGTCACAGACGCTGACCAACAGCGGTCTGCTGCAGGGCGATTCACAACTGCTGCTGAACACGCAACAGCTCGACAACCAGCAGACCGGGACACTGTACAGTGCCGCGAATCTGACGCTGAACGTTCCTGGTATCGTCAACAATGGCCTTATCGTCAGCGATACCGGACTGACCGTGCAGACGACAACCCTCACCGGCGACGGGCTGTTACAGGGAGCCAGAGCCCTGACGCTGCGTGGTGACACGCTGGCCCAGGGCAGTGCGGGACGCTGGTTAACTGCGGGCGCACTGGACATCACCGCCGGGCAGCTCACCACTGCCGGCACAGTACAGGGTGATAACACCACGCTGGCCGGCACGGACTGGAGCCACAGCGGCAGCCTGCTGGCGACCGGTACACTTATGACGAACACCGGTTCACTTGTCAGCACCGGCGATATCATGAGCCAGGGCAGTGCCTCGCTGACGGCGCAGAAGACAGACAACCGGGGCAGACTGCTGTCAGCGGATAGTCTCAGCCTCACGGGTAACACGCTCAGCAACAGCGGCACGGTTCAGGGTAAAAGGCTGACGGTTCGCCAGGACAGTATCACCAACAGCGGCACGCTCACCGGGGTCGCCGCGCTGACGCTTGCCTCCCGTATGGAGATGGCATCCCCTCAACTTGCGCTGATGAATAACGGGGGATCACTACTGACCACCGGCGATCTGACGATTACCGCAGGCAGCATTACCAGTTCAGGGCAATGGCAGGGCAAACGGGTTCTGCTCACCGCAGACAGTCTGACAAACAGCGGTGCGATCCTGGCGGCTGACAGACTGACTGCACGTCTGACGGGTGATCTCACCAGTACCGCGGGCAGCAAAGTCACCTCGAACGGTGAGATGGCGCTCAGTGCACTGAATTTAAGCAACAGCGGACAATGGATCGCGCAGAACCTGACGCTGTCGGGTGACACACTGACCAACGCAGGCGACATCACCGGCGTCAGTGGCCTGGCGGTTTCGCTGAACGGCATGCTGACTAACCAGACAGGCGGCAAAATGCTCAGCGCCGGTACGCTGACATTGCAATCCGCAGGCACCAGTAACGCCGGGCAACTGCAGGGTAAAACCACAACCGTCACTACCGCGTCGCTCGCCAACAGCGGCCGCGTGCAGGGGGAATCACTCAACCTGAACATCAGCGACGAGCTGAACAACGCCGTGAATGGCGTGTTGCTGAGCCAGAATGCGCTCAACCTGTCCACCGCGACACTTATCAACAACGGTACACTACAGGGCGGCGGCGCGACCACGCTCACCGCCACCAGCCGCGCACAGAATGGTGGCAACATCCTTTCCGGCGGCAAACTCACGCTGACCACACCGCAACTCACCACCGGCAGTAACGGGCTTATCCAGGCACTGACGCTGCTGGTGAATGCCGTGCAGACCGTTAACGGCGGGAAGATAGTGACGACCGGCGATGCCGAACTGCGCGGAACCAGCCTGACCAACACCGGCACGCTGCAGGGTGCAAACCTGCAGGTGCTGAATAATACACTCACCAACAGCGGCACCGTACTGGGTACCTCTTCCCTCAGTGTGAAGAGCGCTACCGTTAATAACCAGGCAGGCGGCAAACTGTTCAGCGCCGGGGATCTGTTGCTCGACAGCAACACCCTCACCAGCGCCGGTCAGGTCGTCGCGCTTGGCGATACCACACTGAAGCTGGTCAGTGCCCTCACCCACAGCGGTACCCTGGCGGCGGGCAATCTGCTCTCCGTGACCTCTCAGGCAGCCATTGCCAATAACGGTGTGGTGCAGGGTAATGGCCTGTTGCTCAGCGCAGGCGGAGCCTTAACGAACAATGGTCAACTGACCACCGGAACTGCCAGCAGCAGTTTCAGCGCCCAGAGCATTTTGCTTAACGACACAGGAAGCCTTTCGGCGGGCGGCGACGTACAGATGACCTCGCGCGGCGATATCACGGTGAATGGCTTCACCGGCACCGCGGGCAGTCTGACAATGAACGCTGCCGGGGTGCTGCTGAACACCGCACTGATTTATGCCGGTAACAATCTCAACATGTTTGCTGGCCGCATTCACAACGTTTATGGCGATATCCTGGCGGGCAACAATCTGGTGATACAGAAGAATGCGGCGGGTGCGGCGAATACAGAGATCATCAATACATCAGGAAATATCGAGACCCTCAGGGGCGATATGACGATGAAGACGGGTCATCTGCTGAATCAGCGGGATGGTCTGAAAGTTACAGAAACACATATTAATGGCGGGCAGGCGATCCCCGGCATCGGCGATGCAACGGTAAATATCGATATCAGTAACCTGGCTGAGGGAAGCTATGGCATGACCAGCGAACTGATTGAACGCCAGGCTGCAGGATGCAGTGGCAATGGGGCATGTCACTATACCTACTGGAATCAGTTTTACTATGCGATGTTTGTTGATTTCGCCATACAGAAATTTATCGCCAGCCAGACCCGGCTTGATGTGACAAGTACCGGAGGCGTGGCGCAGATAGCATCAGGCAATAATCTGTCCATCACCGCCGGCACGCTGGAAAACCAGGCCAGTAATATTCTGGCTAACGGGAATATCGCCCTTACCGGCAACGTGCTCAATAATCAGAGCTGGCAGTCAGGGACAGCCACAGAGTGGTATGTCTATCAGTACGATCCCGGGCGTATCGGGTATGCGGTAGATCCGGAAACCGGCTACCCGACGGACGGGAATAAATACTCAGACGTTATGCCGGACAGTAATACCATTGCGTTTACGCTGGTCGGTCATGACACCTCACGGGAAAATGGCGATATTTATCGTTCTGTTATCCAGGCAGGCGGCAATGTTAATGCCACATTCACCAGTGATATCAGTAATACCAGTGCCACCGCCAGTGCAGGGCAGATTAGTAACGCTATCACCACCCCGTCACTGACACCGCTGAGCCAACAAACCTTAGGTGATGCGGAAAAAACGAAATCGCTCACAAACGCGGACACTGTCGCCGTCAACTCCCCCGAATGGCGTGATGAAGTCAATGATGCATTACAAAACCTGGCTGGTGGCGATCCGCTGGATAATTCAGGTACCAGCGCTTACCCCCTCCCCTCGGGCAATAACGGCTATTTTGTCACCTCCACCGACCCGGACAGCCCGTATCTTATTACCGTTAACCCGAAACTCGACGGACTCGGTCAGCTTGACCCCAGCCTGTATGGCGACCTTTATGCGCTGCTGGGCATGCAACCGGGCGATGCGCCGCGAGAAACGAACAGCGCGTTTACTGATCAGAACCAGTTCCTGGGATCGTCGTATTTCCTTGACCGACTCGGTCTCAACCCGGATAACGACTATCGTTTCCTTGGCGATGCGGCATTTGATACCCGTTACGTCAGCAACTATGTACTGAACCAGACCGGCAGCCGCTATATCAACGGTCTCGGCTCTGAGCTCGACCAGATGCGATACCTGATGGATAACGCCGCCACCACGCAGAACGCCCTCGGCCTGCAGTTTGGCGTCGCGCTGACGGCCGCGCAGATCGCCGCGCTCGATCAGAGCATCCTGTGGTGGGAATCCGCGACCATCAACGGACAGACGGTGATGATCCCGAAAGTGTATCTATCACCGAAAGACGTTGTCGTGCAGAACGGCAGCGTTATCAGCGGAAATAACGTTCAACTGGCTGGTGGTACTGTCATCAACGATGGCAGCACCATTACTGCGCAGAATGCATTAGCTATCGACAGCAGCAACAGCCTCGACAACCTGAATGCCGGGCTGATAAACGCTGGCGGGAACCTTTCACTGAGCGCGCTGAGTGATATCAACAATATCGGCTCTGCTATCAGCGGTAAGACCGTACAACTGGAGAGCGTGACCGGCAGCATTAACAACATCACTCAGACACAGCAGTGGGATGTAAATGCGAAAGGGCGTACCGGCAATGTCCATATTTCAGGAACAGACGTCGGACCGGCAGCCTCCATCACCGCGAAGGACTCCCTCGATCTTTACGCCGGGAAAGACATCAACGTCACTGGCGCAAATGTCGCTGCAGGGGGCGATCTCACCATGGCAGCAGAAGGGAATATAAACGTTACGGCGAATGAGATCGCAGAGCACGAGAGTCGCACCGGATTCAGGGGTAAGGGCGATATCAACAACAGCTCTGTCAGTCAACAGGGAAGCAACATCACTGCAGGCGGCAATCTCGCCATGCAGGCGGGCAACGACCTGAACGTCACTGCGTCTTCTGTATCTGCAGGTGAAAGTGCCCTGCTCGCGGCGGGCAATGACCTGAACCTCAATGCCACACGTGAAGGAGAAACGCAGCGCAACGGCAAAGCTGAAAGCCACGAAAGCCATGCGGCGGTCACCACCGTTACCGCCGGTAATAATCTCACGCTTGCCGCCGGCCGTGACGTGAACAGTCAGGCCGCCGGGATTGCGGCGGAAAATAACGTCGCCCTGCAAGCAGGCCGCGACGTGAACCTGATGGCGGAATCTGCCAGCCAGGGCAACAGCTACATGTCGAAAAACAAAAAAGAGATTAATGAGTCCGTACGTCAGCAGGGTACGGAAATCGCCAGTGGTAATGATGCGCTGATTATTGCCGGACGTGATGTGAACACCGAAGCCTCTTCTGTGACGACTCAGGGTGATATTGGTGTGAATGCCGGGCGTGATGTGAATCTTACAACCGCTACCGAAAGTAATTATCACTATAAGGAAGAGAAGAAAACCAGCGGCGGCTTCCTCAGCAAGAAAACTACGCACACCATTGAGGAAGACAGTGCCACCCGTGAAGCTGGCTCCCTGCTTTCCGGGAACAGTGTCACCGTCAGTGCAGGTAATGACCTGAAGGTGAAAGGCTCGGATGTGGTGGCTGACCAGGATGTGTCGCTCAGCGCGGGTAATAATGTGGATATATCCGCCGCCACCAATACCGACACCTCATGGCGCTTTAAGGAAACGAAGAAATCCGGCCTGATGGGCACCGGCGGCATTGGCTTCACCATCGGCAGCAGTAAAACCACCCATGACCGTCGCGAGGCCGGAACGACCCAGAGCCAGAGTGCCTCCACAGTGGGTAGTACGGGCGGTAACGTCAGCATCACCGCGGGTAACCAGGCGCATATCAGCGGCTCGGATGTGATTGCGAACCGGGATATCAGCATTACCGGTGACAGTGTGGTGATTGACCCGGGTCATGACCGTCGTACTGTGGACGAGAGATTTGAGCAGAAGAAGAGCGGGCTGACCGTTGCCCTCTCCGGCACAGTGGGCAGCGCCATCAATAATGCCGTCACTAACGCGCAGGAGACGAAAAAGACCAGTGACAGTCGTCTCAGGGCACTGCAGGCAACCAAAACGGCCCTGTCTGGCGTTCAGGCCGGACAGGCAGCGGCAATGGCCTCCGCAACTGGTGACCCGAATGCGATGGGCGTCAGCCTGTCACTCACCACCCAGAAATCGAAATCTCAACAGCATTCAGAGAGTGACTCGGTATCCGGCAGCACGCTGAATGCGGGGAATAATTTGTCCGTTATCGCAACCGGTAAAAACAAGGGCGATAACAGCGGGGATATCGTGATTGCCGGAAGCCAGATTAAGGCGGGCGGCGACACAACTCTGGATGCCGCGAACGATGTTCTGCTTCTGGGTGCGGCAAACACGCAAAAAACGACCGGTAAGAACAGTAGCAGTGGCGGCGGTGTGGGAGTCAGCATCGGTGCCGGTGGCAGCGGAGCCGGTATCAGCATCTTTGCCAATGTCAATGCCTCAAAAGGCAACGAGAAAGGCAACGGCACCGAATGGACTGAAACCACCATCGACAGCGGGAAAACCGTCACCATCAACAGTGGCCGCGATACGGTACTGAACGGTGCGCAGGTCAGTGGCGATAAAATCACGGCTGACGTGGGCCGTAACCTGCTGATGAGCAGCCAGCAGGATAACAATGACTACGACAGCAAACAGACCAGCGTGGCCGCAGGCGGGAGTTTCACCTTTGGTTCTATGAGCGGCTCGGGTTACATCAGCGCCAGTCAGGACAAGATGAAGAGTCGCTACGACTCTGTGCAGGAGCAGACCGGGATGTTCGCCGGTGATGGCGGGTTCGACATCACGGTGGGTAAACATACCCAGCTTGACGGTGCTGTAATCGCCTCGAACGCGACGGCAGATAAAAACCAGCTTGATACCGGCACGCTGGGATTCAGCGACCTTCACAACGAGGCGGATTATAAAGTCAGCCACAGTGGCATCAGCCTGAGCGGCGGCGGGAGTTTTGGCGGCGACCAGTTTAAAGGCAACATGCCGGGCGGGATGGTATCTGCCGGTGGCAGCAGCGGTCATGCAGAAGGCACAACCCAGGCGGCTGTGTCGGATGGCACCATCACCATTCGCGACAAGGTGAATCAGAAACAGGATATCGCCGACCTCAGCCGTGACCCGGAACATGCCAACGACAGTATCAGCCCCATCTTCGACAAGGAGAAAGAGCAGAACCGTCTGCAGGAAGTGGGTCTTATCAGTGACATTGGCAGCCAGGCGGCAGATATTGCCCGCACGCAGGGTGAGCTCAATGCGCTAAATGCAGCGAAAGAAAAATACGGTGACCTTAAGCCGGGGGCGACAGAAAAAGAACGTCAGGCCTGGCTTGAAAAGCTGCAGAAATCGCCTGAATACAAAAGTGAGATGGCGAAGTACGGCACGGGCAGCAATATCCAGCGGGGTATTCAGGCCGCGACAGCCGCGCTTCAGGGGCTGGCAGGTGGCGACGTTGGCGCAGCACTGGCGGGAGCTTCAGCACCGGAACTGGCGCATCTGCTGAAATCCACGGAGGATAATCCGGCTGTAAACGCCATCGCCCATGCCATTCTGGGCGGCGCGGTTGCGGCAATGCAGGGTAATAATGCGGCAGCCGGTGCGGCAGGCGCAGCAGCGGGAGAACTGGCCGCCAGAGCGATTGCCGGAATGTTGTACCCAGGTGTGAAACAGTCTGATCTCAGTGAAGAGCAGAAACAGACGATAAGCACCCTGGCAACAATATCTGCAGGTATGGCAGGCGGTATTGCTGGTGACAGCACCGCGTCAGCGGCTGTTGGTGCGCAGAGCGGCAAGAATGCGATTGAGAATAACTTCTTAAGCTCTAAAGAAGCCCGACAATTCGATGAAGAACTGGTGGAATGCAAGGCTTCTGGTGGAGACTGTAAATCTGTTGTTCAGAAATATCTGGATATCAGCAACAAAAACAGTAAGGAACTGGCTGAAGCCTGTACTGGCGGTGGTGTTGCATGCGTAACTTGGGAGGAATTAATTCAGGGAAGTACTAATGTTGCTAATGATCCACATTCCGGACAATTCAGACTGGATGAAAAACTTAAGGATCCCGATGCGGCCGCTATTGTGAATTATCTCAACGGCTCAGACCTCAAGTTTCTTAAAGATAATATTACAGAGGGGGATCGCTTACTGTCTGTTATCAGCGATCCAACTTCATGGCCTGTTGCGGTAATGGGAGGTAAGGCCTTTATCACCAATGCAGTCAATAATACTAAAGAACAGCTTATAGCTGTGGGGGTTGGTGTTGGATTAGGGGCCGGTATTCAATACGGTACGACGGGAGAAGTGAAACTTTCAGATTTAATAGGAACCGGTCTGATTGGTGGGATTACTGCCGGTAAAGGTTATAATCCAACCGTGACATGGAATGCAGTAGGTGGTTATTACCAAGCTGAAATCAGTGGTGATGATCCATTTATTGCGTCTTTACTGAGTAAAGTAGGGGCTTCGGCTGGTTATGCTGCGGGTAATGTTCTAAAAGTTCCATTTGATAAAAAATTAAACCCAATATCGAAGCAGTATGAATGGATTCCAACTGGTGTTTGGACAATAACGAAACCAGCCCCGCAGCATCCATTGCCATCAATAATGGGTAATGTCGGCGACTCTGCTGTATCGGGTATGGTTCAGGATAAGCTGAAAGATAGTGGAGGTAAGTGATGAAAGATAGCACTAAGTCATTACTTAACCTTTTATCTTTATGCTGCTCTATGAGCTTGGCGTTGTTTGCCCTGACTATGCTTGGCCGCTTATTAGGGGCATGGTTAGCTTGGGATGTGAATGAGAGCTTCCCATTTTCATTAAAAGATTTAATTGTTTGTCTCAAGCTAACTTGGATGGGAGTACCTGCTGGATTTGTTTTTTGGTATTTTTATTATCGGTGAGTCTGGTAAAGCATTAAGTCTATATGATGGTGGTGCGGTAGCTTCTCCTGTTAATGAGGGGCGGTAGCGGGGCGCGCTGGGGCTCATCGGTATAATTGGCGGGATTGTCCTGAGTGCGTGGTCAGTGTTCATTGGGATTAACGCAATTATTGCTGCTACAGGTCTGATTGGTACGGTCTTTACCGTAGCTGGAGGCGCGATAATGACCACGATAGGCGCAGGCAGTCTGGCGGTCGCTGATGCGGTGGTGGCGGGTGCGCTACTGATTCGTAAATACCGGGAACCAATAAGTGCATCTTCTCGGGTGTGGTTGAGGGGGTTAAAGCGGCCTCTGCGCCTGTCGCCGAAATCTTTTCCCCGCGCGTGCCGGTGTTTGATTCCATCGTCGAGAAATTACGCGGGGTCTGGCAATGGTTCACCGATCTGATTGCACCGGTTAAAGCAGTGCAGGAAACGCTCGACCACTGCAAAAATGTTGGTGTCGCTGGCTGATGCGCTGACGGTTATCGAGCAGATGACCGACTAGGGGAGAGGATGGCCGCTTTTGATGCCTTGGAGGATGCGTAGTAAGATATCCCCATGACAAAAGTGCCTTGCCACTTTGCTGAAAATAGCCATCTTTATCGCTGGATGGCTACATATTAATATATGCTGTCTTCCTAAATAACCCTTCTACCACACCCCCCACTTTTCCCCAATTCACCAATATAATCCGCATACCACTGCATCATTTCCCTACGCCCATCAAGATACTGCGCATGGTTATACGTCCCACGAATCGCGTTCTTATCAACATGTGCAAGCTGTGTTTCAATCCATGCCGAGTTAAAGCCCTCTTCATGCAGAATAGTGCTCATCGTGTGGCGAAAGCCATGTCCCGTTAGCCTGCCTTTGTACCCTAGCAACTCAATGACCTGATTAATGCTTTCCTTACTGATAGGTTTACGTGGATCATTTCTACCGATAAACACCAGAGGGTGATGTTTCGAAATCGGCTCAAGTTGTTTAAACAGAGCAATAACCTGCTCTGAAAGTGGCACAATATGAGGTCGTTTCATCTTCATCACTTCTGCCGGGATCTCCCATAATTTTGTCTCAAAATCGATATCCTCCCAGCGTGCAAAGCGCAGTTCTTGCGTGCGTACACCGGTTAACATAATGATTTGAGTGGCTGTCTTCGTGATAATACTGCCGGTGTAACCTGCCAGATCGTTAAGGAAGTGAGGAAGTTCATTGGCAGTAAGGAAAGGGAAATGTACTTTTTTCGGCGTTGCTAACGCACTGGCAAGATCGGGGGCTGGATTGTAATCAGCTCTACCAGTGACAATTGCATAGCGGAACACCTCCCCACAGCGCTGACGAACCTTGCGCATTTTCTCCAGTGCTCCGCGTTTCTCCATTTTACGTAGGGCTTCCAGCAACTCCATTGGTTTGATTTCTGCGATAGGGCGCTTGCCGATATAGGGAAAAATATCTTTCTCAAAGGTGTCGATGATTTCATCACGATAGCGTAATGACCAGCGATCGGCTTTAGTCTGATGCCACTCGCGAGCAACTGCCTCAAAAGTGTTTTTCAGGCTCATTTGCTGAGCCACTTTCTCTTCTTTCTTTACTTCACCCGGATCGCTTCCTGCAGCAAGAATTTTTCTGGCTTCGTTGCGCTTTTCACGCGCTTCAGCCAGTGAAACATCAGGGTATACGCCAATGGACAGCATCTTTTCTTTACCGGCGAAGCGGTACTTCATACGCCAGTATTTGGAACCATTAGCGTTAATCAGCAGATACATACCGCGGCCATCAGTCACCTTATAGGGCTTTTCTTTTGGCTTCGCTGTTTTCACTTTAACATCGGTCAGCGCCATGACATCCTCCGGCTTTTGATGAATCCATCCTCCTGGGGGATTTCCGCCAGTAACCAACCTGATACCCCTAATGTACCCCCTGTATAACAAAGATGTCTTCAAAAACCTTTGTTATAACTCATATTTTCACCATTATGGGGGTGCTGATAATCTGAGAGGAAAATGACACCCCCTAATGCACCCCCAAAAATAGCTTGATGTAGGTTGAAATCGATTGACCTCAGGATACAAGAATATCCTGATATATATAGGATTATAAGGGGATTTGTTGATGTCGGTAGAGTTCAGAAGAGGTTAATTGGCGGAAGATCACAGGAGTCGAACCTGCCCGGGACCGCTGGCGGCCCCAACTGGATTTGAAGTCCAGCCGCCTCACCGGAGACGACGATCTTCCGCGCCTGCATTGCTACATGGAGGCGGGGCGCATTATAGCTACTTTCAGGCATTTACCACATCACTTCATGAACTTTTTTCGCATCATTTTGCCCTGCGATAACCTGCGTTGCATAAACCCTCATAAAATCCGCTAGTTACATTTTTACACACTCTTCCGTCCGACCGCGATCACAGAAAGCAAGAAACGTAATTTGATAACCAGATTTTGGAATACCAGCGTCCGGAACGATGGTTTAAAAATTCCGTAACCGGTTTCAATGCCCTTTTCAGGCGCAAAAGGATGAGAAAATGAAACGTGAAGTATTGTCCGTCAAAGAGAAGATTGGTTACGGCATGGGTGATGCCGCCAGCCATATCATTTTTGATAACGTCATGTTGTACATGATGTTTTTCTATACCGACATCTTTGGTATTCCTGCTGGCTTCGTCGGTACCATGTTCCTGCTGGCCCGCGCGCTGGATGCGATTTCAGACCCGTGCATGGGGCTGATTGCCGACCGCACCCGCAGTCGCTGGGGGAAATTCCGGCCGTGGATTATTTTTGGCGCCATCCCGTTTGGTGTCGTCTGCGTGCTGGCCTATAGCTCGCCGGATCTCTCCCACAACGGCAAGCTGATCTACGCCGCCGTAACCTACACGCTGCTGACGCTGCTCTACACCATCGTCAATATTCCCTATTGCGCGCTGGGCGGCGTGATCACTGACGACCCGAAACAGCGCATCTCGCTGCAGTCCTGGCGCTTTGTGCTGGCGACGGCAGGCGGCATGCTCTCCACCGTGCTGATGATGCCACTGGTGAATCTGATTGGCGGCGAGGATAAAGCGTTTGGTTTTCAGGGCGGGATTGCGGTGCTCTCCGTCGTGGCGTTCCTGATGCTGGCATTCTGCTTTTTTACCACCAAAGAACGTATTCAGGTGCCGCCGAGCACCGCTTCCATGCGTGAAGATCTGCGCGATATCTGGCAGAACGACCAGTGGCGCATCGTCGGAGTGCTGACCATCCTCAATATCCTCGCCGTCTGTGTGCGTGGCGGGGCGATGATGTATTACGTCACCTGGATCATGGGCGATGCCGCGCTGTTTACCGCTTTCCTCGGTACCTATTGCGTCGGCAACCTGATTGGCTCGGCGCTGGCGAAACCGCTGACCGACTGGAAATGCAAAGTCAGCGTGTTCTGGTGGACCAACGCCGCGCTGGCGGTATTAAGCGTGGCAATGTTCTTTGTGCCGATGAACGATGACATCACCATGTTCCTGTTCATTTTCGTCATTGGCGTGTTGCATCAGCTGGTGACGCCTATCCAGTGGGTGATGATGTCCGACACCGTCGACTACGGCGAGTGGCGCAATGGCAAACGCCTCACCGGCATCAGCTTCGCCGGAACCCTCTTTGTGCTGAAACTCGGCCTGGCGCTGGGTGGCGCACTGATTGGCTGGATGCTGGCGGGCGGCGGCTATGATGCCGCGGCGAAAACGCAAAACAGCGCCACCATCAGCATCATCATTGCGCTGTTCACCCTTGTTCCGGCGGTGTGTTATCTGCTGAGCGCGGTGATCGCCAGACGTTACTACACCCTGAAAACCCCTTATCTGGCGAAGATCATGAGCGAACTTGCGCAGGGCGCACGTCGTCATCAACAGGAATTTGAACAGCTACCGGTTAGCAAAGAACTATGAGGATGAAACGATGAAAATCAGTGATGGAAACTGGCTGATCCAACCCGGGCTCACTCTGATCCACCCGATCCAGGTGTTCGATGTCGAACAACAAGGCAACGAGATGGTGGTTTACGCCGCCCCGCGCGACGTCCGGGAACGGACCTGGCAACTGGATACGCCATTGTTCACCCTTCGCTTTTTCTCACCGCTGGAAGGTGTGGTCGGCGTACGCATTGAACACTTTCAGGGTGCTGTCGACAACGGCCCGCACTATCCGCTGAAGATACAGAAAGACGTTAACGTCGAAATGCAGAACACCGCGGAATTTGCCGAACTGAAAAGCGGCAACCTCAGCGTTCGCGTCACCAAAGGCGAGTTCTGGTCGCTGGATTTTATGCGCAACGGCGTGCGCATCACTGGCAGTCAGGTGAAGAATAACGGCTACGTACAGGACACCAACACCGCACGCAATTACCTGTTTGAGCGACTCGATCTCGGCGTCGGGGAAACGGTCTATGGTCTCGGCGAGCGTTTTACCGCGCTGGTGCGCAACGGCCAGACGGTCGATACCTGGAACCGTGACGGCGGCACCAGTACCGAGCAGTCCTACAAAAACATCCCGTTCTACCTCACTAACCGCGGCTACGGCGTGCTGGTGAATCATCCTGAGTGCGTGTCGTTTGAAATCGGCTCGGAGAAAGTGTCGAAGGTGCAGTTCAGCGTCGAAGGGGAGTCTCTGGAGTATTTCGTGATCGACGGCCCGACGCCGAAAGCAGTGCTTGACCGCTACACGCAGTTGACGGGGCGCCCGGCGTTGCCGCCTGCATGGTCGTTTGGTCTGTGGCTCACCACCTCGTTTACCACTAACTATGACGAAGCAACGGTCAACAGCTTCATTGACGGCATGGCCGAACGCGACCTGCCGCTGCATGTTTTCCATTTCGACTGTTTCTGGATGAAAGCATTTCAGTGGTGCGATTTCGAGTGGGACCCGGTGACCTTCCCCGATCCGGAAGGGATGATCCGTCGCCTGAAAGCGAAAGGGCTGAAAATCTGCGTCTGGATCAACCCGTACATCGGGCAGAAATCCCCGGTATTCAACGAGCTGAAAGAGAAAGGTTATCTGCTCAAACGCCCGGATGGCTCGCTGTGGCAGTGGGATAAATGGCAGCCGGGGCTGGCGATTTATGATTTCACCAACCCGGAAGCCTGTGAATGGTACTCCAGTAAGCTGAAAGGGCTGGTGGATATCGGCGTCGATTGCTTTAAAACAGACTTTGGCGAGCGCATTCCTACCGATGTGGTGTGGCATAACGGTGCCGATCCGCAGAAAATGCACAATCATTATGCGTACATCTACAACGAACTGGTGTGGAACGTGCTGAAAGAGACCGTGGGCGAACAGGAGGCCGTGCTGTTTGCTCGCTCGGCGTCCGTCGGTGCGCAACAGTTTCCGGTGCACTGGGGCGGCGACTGCTACGCCAACTATGAATCGATGGCGGAAAGCCTGCGTGGCGGGCTGTCGATTGGCCTGTCAGGCTTTGGATTCTGGAGCCATGACATTGGCGGCTTCGAAAATACCGCCCCGGCGCACGTCTATAAACGCTGGTGCGTGTTCGGCCTGCTCTCCAGTCACAGCCGCCTGCACGGCAGCAAATCCTACCGCGTGCCGTGGGCGTATGACGACGAATCCTGTGACGTGGTGCGCCACTTTACGGAACTGAAATGCCGGATGATGCCATACCTGTACCGTCAGGCGGCACTGGCCCATGAGACCGGAACGCCGATGCTGCGCGCCATGATGCTGGAGTTCCCGGACGATCCGGCCTGCGATTATCTCGACAGGCAGTACATGCTTGGCGATGCGGTGCTGGTTGCGCCGGTCTTCTCAGAAGCGGGTGACGTACAGTTTTACCTGCCAGAAGGACGCTGGACGCATCTGTGGCACAACGATGAAGTGCAGGGCAACCGCTGGCTGAAACAGCAGCATGATTTCCGCAGCCTGCCGGTGTATGTGCGGGAAAACACGTTGCTGGCGCTGGGGAATAACAACCAGAAGCCAGATTACGCCTGGCATGAAGGAACGGCATTCCAGCTGTTCAGTCTCGCCGATGGCGCGGAGGCGATATGTCAGGTGCCTGCGGCGAACGGTGAGGTCGTCTTTACGCTCAAAGCGACGCGCTGCGGCAACAGCGTGACCGTCAAGGGCGAAGGCGATGCCCGCGGCTGGTCGCTGTGCCTGCGCAATGTGCCGCAGGTGGCAGAGGTGCAGGGCGGTACGGTGACCAGCAGCGAATGGGGTGCGGTGGTGACACCAGAGCATAATGAACTGGTGATCACGCTGTAACGGCGCTGATGCCCTCTCCTTCAGGGGAGAGGGCAACGATCAGGCGTAACGCTGTTTTTCTCCTTCGCAAAGGCGATCCTGCCCCACACCGCGAGCAGCGCATAGAGCGCCATCGGCAGCAGAAAGCTCAGATGAAGGCTGACGTTATCAATGATCACCGCCTGCAACCAGGGAATGATCGCCCCGCCAATGCCTGCCATGACCATCGCGGCCGCCAGCAGGTTTGCCTGTTGCGGATACTGACTGAGGGTGTGACCAAAAATAATCGGATACATCACCGAGTTGCCGAGGCCGGTGAGTAGTAACAGCCACCCGCCAGCGGCATTGTTGAGCCCTGTCGCCAGCGCAACCAGCAGCACGCCCAGCAGGGTTGCGGTTCGAAACACGGCAGCATTATGGGCGTTGCTGGCAAACAGACCAAACAGCAGTCGCCCGACCAGCGCGCCGCCCCAGTAGAGTGAGACCAGCGACATGGCGGTTTCCGGCGACCAGCCAGCGGAGAGGGTCAGATACTGGACGAGACTCGTCGCGATCGCCACCTCTACGCCGACGTAAACAAAAATCGCGGCGATACTCAGCAACGGCTGTGGTTGCTGGCGCAGGCTGGAAAAACGCAGCGCCGCCAGCGGCGGGCGAGGCACATCCGGCAGGCGAATGATGACGCTGCCGATGAGCAACGCGATCGAGGCCAGCGCCAGCATGAACCATAATCCGCTGACCGGCTCCTGATGAAGATAAGGGTCTGCGGGATACAGCTTCAACAGCAATGCCAGAAACACCGGCGCCAGCGTGGTGCCCAGCGAATTGACCGCTGAGGCGAGGCTCAGGTTACTCACCCGCCGGTCAGCCGGGCTAAGCAGCGACAGGTACGGGTTAGCGACCACCTGCATGGCGGCCACGCCTGTGGCGACAATGAACATTCCTGGCAGCGATCCATAAAAGGTATTCATGCTGATCGCCGCCGCGAGCAACAGGCAGCCAGCGGTGCTCAACAGTAATGAAAATTGCAGTACGCGCCGATAGCCCCAGTGAGCAATCAGCACAGAGCAGGGCAGGCAACTGATAAACGGGGCGATATAAAACAGGACGGTGATGAGCATCGCCTGCTGCCAGCTAATCTGGAAGTAATGATAAAAGAAAAGGATGATGGTGCTGTTAATGGCGGTAATATTCCCCCATAAGAAAAACGCCATCGCCAGTAAAGACAAATTCCTTTTCATGGCATTATTATTCCGGAAAAGTGAAAGAATACACATACTGAAATCCACATGTCTGTTACAGTCCTTTTTCATTATTCGGGGGGGGTGCATGGAACTGGAAAATATTTTTCGCGATGTGAAACTAAGCAAAACTGAAATAACCGTTTTGCGGACCATTCAGAACGATCCGGAACAATGTATTCGTGACGGAATTCGTGCCGTCGCGGAGCGCTGTTACAGTAATCCTTCCTCACTGGTGCGTCTGGCGAAAAAACTGAAATTCAGCGGCTGGCTGGAGCTGGTCTATTTCATTAAGTTTAATATTACGATGCCCAAACTGGACGTCACCAATGACGTTGATTTCATGAAGATTCAGCCCGCAGAACAACTGACCCCGCTGCTCAGTGGATTACAGCATCATCGCATTCTGATCCACGGCAGCGGGTTTTCACAGCTTATTGCACAGTATATTTATAATAAGTTCCTGGTGATTGGCGTTAATGCCAGTCTGGCGTTATGGCCGGACTATGAAATACTCGAACAAAAAACGGCAACGAAATTTGATGCGATCTGGATTGTGTCTAAATCTGGCCGTAGCAGCTCGGCGTTAAATTGGGTTAAGGCACTGGAAGGCAAAGACATCGATCTCATTTGCTTTACCGGTGATTATAAAAGCCCGTTAGCCCAGGCGGCAGATACCTCCTTTATTATTCACGACCCGCAAAAATACGATGACGATATTTACTGGAGCAACCCCTTCTTCGGTTACTGCATTTTAGGTTTTGAGCATTTGCTGAAACTGTGGTTCAGGCAGACCGCGTCGGGGGCATCTGCTGATACCCCCGAATAAACCCTTACCAGTCTTTGCAGTGCGTGTCGTCGAGATACGCCGTGACCAGTTTTTGCGCCAGTGACCATGAGCCCACCAACGGATGCGCCATTAACGCGCGCACCGCCAGCGTGCGGTCGCGGTTAAGAATTGCCGCCACCGCCAGACGTTCGTACTCTTTGACGCAGGAAATCATGTTCTTCTGCGCCGTCGGGACGTGCTTCGGCGTGACGGGGTTCAGGCCCGTCCGGCTGAGATCGCAACTGATTTCAATCACGTCGTCCGGTTGCAGGAAATCCAGCGTACCGTTGTTGGCAAGCGAAACCACAATACGTTTCGTGGTGTTGCTGTTGACCGCCTCGAGAATATCGAGCGCCACGCCTGCGTAACCGCCGGTATCTGGCTCTTCAATAAACTGCTGCAGCGTCAGCGGTTCGCGGGTGTTGAATTTCTCCTGATGCGACTCGCTCTGCATGTAGCTGTTTTCACGGCGCAGATAGTGTTTCATCCAGATATCAAACGCCGCTTCCGGGTTTTCCCGTACGTTGACGCCTGCCAGCTCCTGGCGCATATCCTGGTTGATGCTGGCGATCTGCTCGCCACGCGTTTCCGGCGCGTCCTGAATTGCTTTCAGCGCCACTTCCCGATAGTAGTAGTAATAGAGATATTCATTCAGCAACTGTTTGTCGCACAGCTGGACCAGTTCCGGCGAGAAATACTGCATGGCAGTTTTAAGGTACAGCTCAGGATTGTTGATTAACTTCTCGGTGACGTCTTCGCCCCGCACGGTGAAATGGGTAAACCACGAGAAATGGTTCAGCCCGTAGCACTCGACTTTCAGATCCTGCGGGTTGCAGCCCAGAATCGACGGCAGCTCGCGAATGAGTTCCGACGGCGCATCGCAGATCCCGTACACCCGGCGTTTAAAGCCAGATTTGATAATCGCCTCCGTCACCAGCCCTGACGGGTTGGTGAAGTTGAACAGAATGGCATCTTTGGCAGCATGTTCTTCAATCAACCGGCAGTAGTCCAGAATGGCCGGAATGGAGCGCATCGCCATGGCAAAACCGCCCGCGCCGGTGGTTTCCTGACCCAGCGTGTTGTGTTCAAGGGCGATGCGTTCATCACGGATGCGGCTTGCGTCGCCACCAACGCGCAGCGTGGTAATCACGTAATTGGCGCTTTTCAGCGCCGCAACGGGATCGGTCGTCAGGGAAAAATGGATATCCGGACGAATGGTATTAAATACATAGCGCGCGATTTCACCGAATAGCGTCAGATTTTCCGCAGAACTGTCGAGAAAAACCACCTCCTGTAAGCCGATGCGATGCGCATTGTACGCCAGCGATTTCGCCAGGAATGCTGAACGGACACCGCCGCCACCTATTACGGTTAATTTCATAACGTCTCCCACTTAATTATTTGCCAGCCAGGTGTCAACGCTGGAGCGAACTTGCCCAACCCTGACGCCATAAATAACTTGTACTTCATTTCGGTTATGCACCACGCCATTGGCGCCGGTACTTTTCAAAACGGCATCGTCAACAATATCGGGGTTATGTACCGCCACCCGTAAGCGGGTAAAACAGTTGTCGATGGAAATAATATTTTCTTTACCGCCCAGCCCACGAATAATTTCATCGGTGGTGGTATTACTGGTTTGCGCATTCTGTTTAATTTTCTGCCGGTAATCTTCTTTGCTGTATAACTTCACGTCGTCATCATCTTCACGACCTGGCGTTTTCAGTTTCAGTTTGACGACCAGGGTGCGGAAAATAAGGTAATACGCTGCGAACTGACCAACGCCAATCACCACATACATCGGCCAACGGGTTAAGGCGACCGGCAGCGGCAGGTTATAGATCAGGAATTCAATTAAGCCCGACGCACCCCAGGGGCGAACGGTGAAGATATCGCAAATCGCCTGTGACGCCGCGGTCAGTGTCGCGTGGATTACCCACAGTAGCGGCGAAATAAACAGGAATGTGAACTCAATCGGCTCCGTGATCCCGGTCAGCATCGAGGTAATGATGGCAGGCAAAAGAATCGCCTTCGCCAGCACCTTTTTCTCCGGTTTCGCGGTGTGATAGAACGCCAGCGCCGCACCGGCCAGACCGAAGATGGTGGTCATGCCCTGTTGCGAGAAGCGCAGCGCTTCGTTCATCACCGGCGTCAGATCCGGGTGACGCATGTAGGCGAGGAAAATCGCCTGCGTCCCGGAGACCGTTTGCCCGTCAACGCTCAGCGTGCCGCCAATCTGCGTGAGCTGGAACGGCGACCAGACGAAATGGTGCAACCCGGTGGGGATGAGGAATTTTTCGAAGAAGCCGTAGACGAACACTCCCGCCACGCCCGCGTTTTTCATAAAGCCGGTCAGCGCAGCAATACCGTGAGTGATGAACGGCCAGATCCAGGTA
Source organism: Trabulsiella odontotermitis (assembly GCF_001297775.1). GTDB lineage: Bacteria > Pseudomonadota > Gammaproteobacteria > Enterobacterales > Enterobacteriaceae > Trabulsiella > Trabulsiella odontotermitis. Next base: position 41,466 of record NZ_LIFX01000017.1, read on the forward strand.
AAAGCCATGGCGTAGAGGATGATCACCGGGGTCATGGCAATCAGCGTCAGTTTCGCGCCGCCATACATGGACAGCGCGCCGGGCAATTCAATACCGGTGACTTTGTTATGCACCCAGGCAATGGTGCAGCCAAGAATAATACCGAGGAACACGCCCATATCGACGACCACAAATCCCAGAATTTGTGTTTGCCCGGTACCGTAATATTCGCCGTTAATTTTTTCGGCGATACCGTTGGTATATTCCAGCCAGGAGTGGTTAGCGCCGAGGAACATAATAAAACACATCACCGCAACCAGTGCGACTTCTGTTTTTTTATCCTTTGCTAAACCGTAACTAATCCCCACGCAAAACAATAATCCTAAATTACCAAATAACGGCCAGAACGTGTCCCCCAACAGCTGGCCGATTTGATGTAAAAAATTCGTTTCTGAAATGAGCGTCGGGTTCGTTAATATCGAACTCAATGCCAGAATTAAACCAATAACAGGTAAAAACAAGACTGCGCCGATCATGGCTCTGGAGAATTTTTGCATGTTCTCCAGAATACGTTGACGTATCCCAGACATAGTAGTTGTACCTTTTTTAAAGGGAATTTTTATTTATTGAATGCTTTTCCAGTAAAGGAGTTATATCAACTACACCGGCGAACCGGAACCTGTTGCGAGAAATAGGTACAAACAGTCACAAAATGCGAACAGGTTTCATGGGAAAGAGATGCCCCTGACTCGCGTCAGGGGCGGGAGATTATGGTGCGGCGGGTGTTTCAGGCGCAGGCTGAGGCGCTGCGGTGGCGACTTCACCGCCGTGCATCGTCTGGCTGACTTTCTGGTGGCTCATGTTCTCTGCGCTAAGCTGACCGCTGACGGTGGGTTTCAGCGGTGCGGTGGCCTGCACGCTGCCACTGGCGGTGAGCTGGAGATTGCCGTCGCCAGTGATCGGCAGCGCAGGCCAACCCCACGGTTGCAATACATTCAGCGGCACACCGCGTCCGTTCAGGCTCACGTTGACCTGCCGTTGCGGGAGTTGAGAAACCGTCGCCGTCGCTTCCAGAATGCCTTTTTCGGTAAACGCGCTCAGTTCGCTGATATTGACCGTCGACGCGTTGGCCGTCAGCGTCATCGACGGACGCCGCACATCAACGCGATTAAACGTCGCCAGCGCGCCGTTCAGCGTGGCGTTACCGTTCCACACGCCCCACTGGCGATCTTTCAGCAGTTGCAGGTTGTTGCCATAACCGTCCAGCGAAGTGATCTGCCACGGGAAGGCGGGATCGATGTCGATCACCAGGTTGCGGCTGGCGCTCACTTTTTTCAGCGTCAGATTGCTCAGCCAGGTCGGCATGGGTTCCATCCACAGCTGTTTCCAGTTTTTCGGTAACGTATATTCCAGACCGGCAATGGCGATATCGTCCAGCACCAGCCCGTTATCGCTGCGCTGCCAGTTGCCGGAGGTGCGCAACAGACCACCTTCCCAGCGGGACGTGAACTGGCGGATGGCGATACCCTGCGGAGAAAATTCGCCGTTCAGGATAGGATCGAAAAGATGGATGCTGCCCCAGATAAACTCGCTGGCGTTCATCGACAGGTTACCGTCCTGGCTCTGCCAGTCGCCGTTGCTGAGCGTCAGGTTGCGCAAACTCATGTCCAGATCAGTCACCGCCCAGTCCGGTCCCTGCAGACGCGCGTCGGTCACGTCGATGCGACCGATTTGCAGCGACGGCACCGTGGCGAGCGGCGCGAAAAAGTCAGCCAGCGATTTGTCGCTTTGCAGACGGATTTCGTCCAGCCGCAGGTTATCAATCACCCAACTGCCGTCCGCTTCGCGACGCGCTTTACCGGTCAGCGACCCGCGCGCCATATCGGCACCGAGGGTATCAAGCGTGACAACACCATTGTCGATAGAGCCCTGAATCAATACGTTGCTGACGGGAACGCCGTTGAGCGTCATTGATCCGGCACTCATCTGAATCGCCGTTTTCTTGCCTAACACGTTACCCGCTTCCGGCAGCCACGGACTGACGCCACCGGTGACGCGCTGGGCGCTCAGGACCCAGTCCGTTTGCGGACTGTTAAATGCCATATTGCTGAGTTGCAGGCGGTCAGCCTCGAAGGGAAGCGGCGCCGTGGATGGCGAGAGATTCAGCGTGCCGTCCTGTAACAGAATGGTGTCGGCGTGCAGCGGGTCGGTGAGCTGACGGCTGCTGAGACCGATGTCCACCGTTCTGGCGACCAGCGTTGCCGGTTTGCCGTCGCGACCGAAAGTGACGTTTTTCAGCAAGATATGGGCAGGCGACGAGAAACGATGATCGATCGCGTCGAAAGCGAGGTGATAGCGGGTGTGATCAGTGATCCAGCCACTGACCCGTCGCGCGCCCCACTGCGTCTGGAGCAGAAAATAGAAGGCGATGATCACCACCAGGAGGGCGATCAGCAGCCAGAGAACCAGCTTCCCGATAAATTTCATGGGCTTCCATCCTGAGAAGTGCAATAAGAGTGTTATGCACGAATTATGCGCAATGCTCAAGGAGGGAATCGTGTATTTCGATGTCACGACAGCGGCCAGGCCGCTGTCGTGCGGGGATTACGCTTTCTCTGGCGGGAAGACCAGATTCAGAACAATCGCGGTGATACCGCCAGCGGCGATACCGGAGGAGAGCAGATTTTTCAGCCAGTCCGGCGCAAACTGCAGGATTAGCGGCTGCTGAGAGACGCCCAGGCCCACGGCCAGCGACAGGGCGATAATCAGGATCGCGCGGCGGTTAAGCGGTTCGCGGGAGACGATGCGCACACCGGAAGCGGCGATGGTGCCGAACATGACCAGCGTTGCGCCGCCCAGTACCGGCTCAGGAATGTGCTGCACGAAGCCGCTGACTGCCGGGAACAGACCGAGCAGGATCAACATCAGCGCCACGACGAAACCGACGTAGCGGCTGGCGACGCCGGTCAGCTGGATCACGCCGTTGTTCTGCCCGAAGCAGGAGTTCGGGAAGGTGTTGAACACCGCAGAGACAAAAGAGTTCAGACCGTTCGCCAGCACGCCGCCTTTCAGGCGCTTCATATACACCGCCCCGGAAACGGGCTGCTCAGAAACGTCAGAGGTGGCGGTAATGTCGCCGATGGTTTCCAGCGAGGTGATCATAAAGACCAGCATCAGCGGCAGCAGCAGATTCCAGTCGATACCCAGACCGTAATAAAGCGGCGTTGGCACCATAATCAGATCGTTGTTGGTCGGCGCGGTATTCGCGGGCAGCATGTCTAACGCCCACGCCGCCAGATACCCCGCCGCCATGGCGATGACTAGCGACGCAATACGCAGATACGGGTTGCGCTGGCGGTTGAGGATAATGATCAGCACCAGCACGATCCCGGCCAGCAGCAGGTTTTTCGGCGCACCAAAAGTGTGGTCACTCATCGCCGCGTAACCGCCGCCAATGGAAGTCAGGCCAACCTGAATCAGCGACAGACCGATAATCATCACCACCACGCCTGAGACCAGCGGCGTAATGATGCGGCGCGCCAGATGCAGTACGCGGGACAGCACCATTTCGGTACAACTGGCGAGCATCAGCGTGCCGAACAGCGCCGCCATCATGGTCGGGACATCGGCACCGCCGGTTTTTAACGCCGTACCACCCATGATCAGCGGCGCGACAAAGTTGAAGCTGGTTCCCTGAATAGAGAGCAACCCGGAACCCACCGGACCCCAGGCCTTAATCTGAATGATGGATGCCACACCGGAAGCGAACAGCGACATGCTGATAATGTGCTGCGTATCTTCAGCCGGTAATCCCAGCGCCTGGCAGATCAACAACGCCGGGGTAATCACCGCCACAAACATCGCCAGCAGATGCTGGAACGCGGCGAACAGGGTTTGCGGCAGGGGCGGGCGATCTTCGAGGCGATAGATTAATTCGCTGGGTTGAGTCTGCGCAACCGGTTGCGCACTTTCTGACTCGAGGGTGTTAACAGACATCTAAGGCAGTCCCGTGGTGGAAAAGTGGGGATTTTATCGAACTGTGCGGCAAAAGCAAACGTTTGCTGGCGTTGGCGAAATAATTTACGCAACCACGAAAAATTACCGTTTTATTTCACTAAAGGCAGTTTTTCCGCAGAAATAACCTGTCATGAACCATTTTTCTGTAATTTTTGCCCACTTTTTGATTAAAATTCGGCTCCTGATTCCTCATGAAGAGATTAATCGGCACAGGAACACTACATCGCGTGTGAATGGAGCATGCGCTAATAAGGAGCTTTTCTATGTTTCATCTCGATACCTTATCGACGCTCGTGGCCGCCACGCTGGTGCTGCTACTGGGGCGCAAACTGGTCCATACGGTTCCCCTTTTCAAAAAATACACCATTCCCGAACCCGTCGCGGGCGGCCTGCTAACGGCGCTGGCGTTGCTGGTGCTGAAAAAAAGCATGGATATCGAAATTGATTTCGATATGAGCCTGAAAGACCCGCTGATGCTGGCGTTTTTCGCCACTATCGGCCTTAACGCCAACCTTGCCAGCCTGCGACTGGGTGGAAAAGTGCTCGGCACGTTTTTGATTGTCGTGGTCGGCCTGCTGCTGATGCAAAACGCGATTGGCATCGGGATGGCAAAAGTGCTGGGACTCGATCCGCTGATGGGGCTGCTGGCGGGGTCGATCACGCTTTCGGGCGGCCACGGCACCGGGGCGGCGTGGAGTAAACTGTTTGTGGAACGCTACGGCTTTGCGAATGCGACGGAAGTCGCGATGGCCTGTGCGACATTCGGCCTGGTGCTGGGTGGCCTGATTGGCGGCCCGGTGGCGCGTTATCTGGTTAAACACTCGTCGACACCGGATGGCACGCCGGACGATCAGGAAGTTCCCACCGCGTTTGAGAAGCCGGATGTCGGGCGCATGATCACCTCGCTGGTGCTGATTGAAACCATCGCGCTGATTGCCATCTGCCTGACTGTGGGTCGTGTGGTTGCGCAACTGCTGGCGGGCACCGCGTTTGAACTGCCGGTGTTTGTCTGTGTGCTGTTTATCGGCGTGATCCTGAGTAACGGTCTGGCGCTGCTGGGGTTTTATCGCGTGTTTGAGCGTGCGGTTTCCGTGCTGGGTAACGTCTCGCTGTCGTTGTTCCTGGCCATGGCGCTGATGAGCCTGAAACTATGGGAACTGGCATCGCTGGCGTTGCCAATGCTGGTGATTCTGGTGGTGCAGACGCTGGCGATGGCAATGTACGCGATGTTTGTCACCTGGCGCATGATGGGCAAAAACTACGATGCGGCAGTACTGGCGGCGGGGCACTGCGGATTTGGTCTCGGCGCAACGCCGACGGCGATTGCCAACATGCAGGCGATTACTGAACGTTTCGGCCCGTCACACATGGCTTTCCTCGTGGTGCCGATGGTGGGCGCGTTCTTTATTGATATCGTCAACGCGCTGGTGATCAAGCTGTACCTGATGCTGCCGATCTTCGGCTAATAAAAAAGCCGGGCGTCTGCCCGGCTCTCTACTGCGGCTGATGAATTTAGTCGTGATCTTCCCACGCCATTGCGCGTTTCACCGCTTTTTTCCAGCCGCTGTAACGGTAATTACGCTCGGTGGTTTCAATACCCGGGCGGAATTCACGCTCAATGACTGCTTTTTCCTGCAATTCATCCAGATTCTGCCAGAAACCCACCGCCAGACCAGCCAGATAAGCCGCACCCAGCGCGGTAACTTCGCGAACTTCCGGACGTTCTACGCGTGCGCCGAGAATGTCGGACTGGAACTGCATCAGGAAATTATTGGCAACCGCGCCGCCGTCCACGCGCAGGGCGTGCAGACGAATGCCGGAGTCGGCCTGCATCGCTTCCAGCACGTCGCGGGTCTGGTAGGCAATCGACTCCAGCGTGGCGCGAATGATGTGGTTGGCATTCACGCCGCGGGTCAGACCGAAAATGGCGCCGCGGGCATACGGATCCCAGTACGGCGCGCCGAGACCGGTGAACGCGGGTACGACGTACACGCCGTTGGTATCGTTCACTTTGGTGGCGAAATATTCAGAGTCGAAGGCATCGTTGATGAGTTTCATTTCATCACGCAGCCACTGAATGGATGCGCCCGCCATGAACACCGCACCTTCCAGCGCGTAGTTCACTTCGCCGCGCGGTCCGCAGGCGATGGTGGTCAGCAACCCATGCTCCGACGTAACGGCTTTCTCGCCGGTGTTCATCAGCATGAAGCAACCCGTACCGTAGGTATTCTTCGCCATCCCTTCCTTGACGCACAACTGACCAAACAGCGCTGCCTGCTGGTCACCGGCGATCCCGGCGATAGGAATACGCGTGCCGCCTTTACCGCCGATGTTGGTCTGGCCGTACACTTCAGACGATTTGCGCACTTCCGGCAGCATGGCGCGCGGGATATCCAGCGCGTCGAGCATTTTGTCGTCCCAGTCCAGATCATGGATGTTGAACAGCATGGTACGCGAGGCGTTGGTGTAGTCGGTGACGTGAACGCGCCCCTGGGTCATTTTCCAGATAAGCCAGGTGTCGACGGTGCCGAACAGTAGTTCGCCGCGTTTTGCCCGCTCGCGGGAGCCTTCGACATGGTCGAGGATCCACTTCACTTTGGTGCCGGAGAAGTACGGGTCGATCACCAGACCGGTGGTTTTACGCACGTACTCTTCCATGCCGTCGCGTTTGAGCTGTTCGCAGATGTCCGCGGTGCGGCGGCACTGCCAGACAATGGCGTTATAAATCGGCTTGCCGGTTTCACGATCCCAGACGATGTGATGCGCCGCGCGATAAATGCGTCCATTTCCGTGAGATAAATGGCATCGCTGCGGCGTTTCAACATTTGCAAAAGAATTACAATACCACCTCGTTTTGCTCCCGCTTCACATTTACCGGGAAATACTTGTACAACGTTGACAGACCGATGCTGTAAATAATTGCCAGTTCTTGTCGCGTATGTCCCTTAGCAAGCAATCGCTGTATCTGATCACGTTCATGTGGCTGCAACACTCTGGGTCTGCCTCCTATACGTCCCTGCGCTCTGGCTGCAGCCAAACCAGCCATTGTCCTTTCAACTATTAACTCGCGCTCCATCTCGGCCAGTGCTGACATAACATGGAAGAAAAAGCGCCCCATGGCACTGCTTGTATCAATACTATCTGTTAAAGAGCGAAAGTGAGCGCCACGTTCGTGCAGTTCTGATATCAGAGCTATCAGGTTCTTTACACTTCGTCCAAGCCTGTCCAGTTTCCATACCACCAACGTATCTCCGCTATTAATGCACTTTAAAGCGCGTTTAAGACCTGGCCGGTTAGCCACTTTCCCACTCATACGGTCTTCAAAAATACGGTCACAACTTGCACTTATGAGTGCGTTACGCTGCAAATCGTTGTTCTGGTCAATTGTTGATACGCGGATATAACCAATCATGGCCATCATTTTTCCTCCTGTAGGTCACATGTGGAGGATTCTTGCAGATTTCACTATGTGTAACTGCTTTTCTAAAACCTTGGTTT
>NZ_LIFX01000018.1 GCF_001297775.1 Trabulsiella odontotermitis
CTGACCGCTGCAATCACTACCGTACTGGCTAAAACCTACGGTGGTGCTGCTCGCGCATTCGATCAGATCGATAACGCGCCGGAAGAAAAAGCTCGTGGTATCACCATCAACACCTCTCACGTTGAATACGATACCCCGACTCGCCACTACGCACACGTAGACTGCCCGGGCCACGCCGACTATGTTAAAAACATGATCACTGGTGCGGCACAGATGGACGGCGCAATCCTGGTAGTTGCTGCGACTGACGGCCCGATGCCGCAGACTCGTGAGCACATCCTGCTGGGTCGTCAGGTAGGCGTTCCGTACATCATCGTGTTCCTGAACAAATGCGACATGGTTGATGACGAAGAGCTGCTGGAACTGGTAGAGATGGAAGTTCGTGAACTGCTGTCTCAGTACGATTTCCCGGGCGACGACACGCCGATCATTCGTGGTTCTGCTCTGAAAGCGCTGGAAGGCGACGCAGAGTGGGAAGCGAAAATCATCGAACTGGCTGGCTTCCTGGATACTTACATTCCGGAACCAGAGCGTGCGATTGACAAGCCGTTCCTGCTGCCGATCGAAGACGTATTCTCCATCTCCGGTCGTGGTACCGTTGTTACCGGTCGTGTAGAGCGCGGTATCATCAAAGTAGGTGAAGAAGTTGAAATCGTTGGTATCAAAGAGACTGCGAAGTCAACCTGTACTGGCGTAGAAATGTTCCGCAAACTGCTGGACGAAGGCCGTGCTGGTGAGAACGTAGGTGTTCTGCTGCGTGGTATCAAACGCGAAGAAATCGAACGTGGTCAGGTACTGGCGAAGCCGGGCACCATCAACCCGCACACCAAGTTCGAATCTGAAGTGTACATTCTGTCCAAAGACGAAGGCGGCCGTCATACTCCGTTCTTCAAAGGCTACCGTCCGCAGTTCTACTTCCGTACAACTGACGTGACTGGCACCATCGAACTGCCGGAAGGCGTTGAGATGGTAATGCCGGGCGACAACATCAAAATGGTTGTTACCCTGATCCACCCGATCGCGATGGACGACGGTCTGCGTTTCGCAATCCGTGAAGGCGGCCGTACTGTAGGTGCGGGCGTTGTTGCTAAAGTTCTGAGCTAATCCCTGCTTTGCTTGCAGTGCATTAGCATTAAAAACCCTGATGGAAACATCAGGGTTTTCAGACTGATGACAAAGTCCTGGCCGTAAGGCCGGGACTTTGATCTAATAGGGTCAGTATAATTAATGAACTGACCGCCAGGCTCAGAGCCCCCTATCCACAGCAGTACCAGTTTGAAACCATCACCCTCGACGAACTCATCCCCGGTGTTAAAAAGCCGCCAGAAAGCGCAGCCGGCGTTAAGAACATGAAAGTCAGTACCACAGACCAGGAAAGTGGCTTCATGCACCGGGAAGGCAAGCCGAAAGGGTTCTTCTGGCTGGACCATCGAACGGTGGACAGGAAACATGGCATTATCATGGATACCCATGTCACACCGGGCAATGTGCACGACAGCCAGCTGTTTATCGGGCGGCTGAAACGTCAGACAGAACGGTTCGGGCTGGAACCAGTGGCAGCGGGCGTGGACGCGGGATTCTTCACAACAGCGGTGTGTCACCTGACGCAGGAGATGGGCATCGCGCTGGCTTAAGTAAAAACGTTAATATATATTCCAGCTAATAATATAAAATATATGAATGTTATATTTAAATGCCTGAAGCTGACATGCTGGTAGTAAAACAAGGAAGAACGAGCCTGTCAGTAATTCTGCGTAACAACCTGCTTATTAAAGGTGTTCGCTCAGGCGGTCACCGAACTCGATAATAAAACGACTCATTGCCAGCCGCCAGTTCTGGACCGGCATACTCCATTTTTTTGATGCGTCCTTGATCGCCAAATAAATAACCTTGCGCACTGAATCGTCAGTTGGGAACACTTTGCGTTTCTTTATCGCCGCACGGATCACGCTGTTCAGCGATTCTATGGTATTCGTGGTATAGATGGCCTTGCGGATATATGGCGGGTGGCTGAAAAACGTGTTCATGTTTTCCCAGTGCGCACGCCAGTTTTTACTGATTTGTGGATATTTGTCATCCCACTCACCCGCGAACGTATCCAGCGCCATCAGCGCCGCCTCTTCGGTCGAAGTCTGGTAAACTTCCTTCAGTCCGCTGGTGCGGGAAAACTGATTAAGATCAGCTTCGGTTTTAAGGCCCTTAACCAATTCAGCCGCCAGCGCTTTGAGTTTCTTTACGTTTATAATTTGCCTGTCTCCGTTGTTGAAATGGACATATCAAAAACAGACAGGTACACAATTTAAATTACAGTCTCGGAAGAATTCAATATATCGAGAGCGATATATTATGGGATATTTTCTATTATACAGAAAATGAATATTATAGGAGTGGAGTGATAAATAAAAAACATTCATTCGGATCATTATTGGTGTGAAGTTTAGGGTTTTGATAAATTCATGAAAACTATCTTTATGTATTCTTAAAAATGTTTTTGTTATATTCATTTCATTGCTGTTAGTACATCTTTTAAGTATTTTTCGTATACAAGTTATTTTACTTATCAGGATTAACTACTAATAAGATGGAGATGTAATGAAAGTTAATCAGTTAACAAAGGTGCTCGCGAGCGCTGGCCTTTTATGTGCTACGCTCCCGGCATTTGCACTGGAAGCGTGGAATGGTCAGGAAGGTAGTACTACCTACGAAGTCATTTTCGATAGTGGCGTTTACTCCAATATCTGGTGGGTTGGTAAGGATAATTGCCCTGGGGAAGCCGCTTCTGATGAAGCGAATAATCCGTGGCGCTATCAGCGTGCAGCAACCTCAGCAGAGATAGAGCAATATGGTAACCCAACCTCATGTGAAATCAGCGATGGAGATGGCGACAGTACCGCTGCTGCATTCCAGGGGACGGCGACTTATGCCGCAAATGATATTGTCAGCTACAATGGTGCCAACTACATCACATCGGCTGCCGTTGCCGCCAATAGCTTCGTTCCGGGCGAGGGCAATCCGTGGGTCCAATATAAAGAAGTACCGGTATGGTCTTCTGCTACGGCCTATGCCGGGGGCGATATCGTTCAGAAAGATGGCCAGCAGTATCAGGCGCTATTCTTTACCCAGGGGGAAGATCCTTCCCTGCCTGAGAACCAAAACCCAACGTCATCTAATGGCCGTCCATGGCTGCCGATGGGCGCTGTCGTTAATTATACCCAGGATCAACTGAATGCCGCGCCGACTTACGATGCAAATACGCTGTATGCGAGTGGAACGCTGATCCGTTTTAGCGGTGTGAACTATATTTCTCAATCTCAGGTGCAGAAAGTTACGCCGCTTGAAACTAACCCGTGGAAAGTATATACCGACTGGACGGGTGTAAAAGACCTCGTAGGAACGCCAAAGAACCCGTGGCCAGCCCACGTTTATGCGCCTTATGTTGATTTCTCCCTGAATGATACGGATATCCCCGTTCTGGCTGATTTGGCGAAAAATGAGAGTATAAATCACTATACTCTGGCCTTTATTGTCAGCAAGAACGCCAGTACCTGTCTGCCAACATGGGGGACGGCATACGATATGAAGGGTTATGCCCAGTACAGTAAAGTGAAGGCACTGCGCGAAGCGGGCGGCGACGTTATGGTTTCCATTGGTGGCGCGAACAACGCACCGCTGGCGGCAGCTTGTACCGATGTGAACGATCTGACGCAGCAGTACTACGATATTGTCGATAATCTGAATCTTAACGTTCTTGATTTTGATATTGAAGGTACCTGGGTTTCCGATCAGAAATCTATCGAACGGCGTAATCTTGCGGTGAAAGCGGTTCAGGATAAGTGGAAAGCGGAAGGCCGCAATGTTGGTATCTGGTATACCCTGCCAATCCTGCCAACCGGCCTGACCTTCGAAGGTCTGAACGTGCTTAATGATGCGAAAGCGAAAGGCGTAGAGCTGGCAGGTATTAACGTTATGACCATGGACTATGGCAATACCGTTTGCCAGTCTGCTGGTACTGAGGGGCAGAATATTCACGGGCAGTGTGCAGTCTCCGCGATTGAAAATATGAGTCAGCAGCTGAAGCAGATCTATACCGATAAGACTGACGCCCAGATCAATGCGATGATGGGTACTACGCCAATGATTGGCTACAACGACGTTCAGGGCGAAGTATTTTATTTATCGGATGCGAATCTGGTGATGGAAGATGCTAAGAAACGTGATCTGGGCATGATTGGTATCTGGTCAATGGCGCGCGACAAGCCTGGTCCGGCTGGTGTTGTTGAAGCTACACATAGCGGTTTGACGGAACAACAGGCTCCGAAGTATGCATTTAGCGAAGTATTTGCTCCATTTACTCATACTGATGACGATTCAGATGACGATGGCGCCGTTCTGGAATTAAAAACGGGGAGCTATAAATCGCTTAAAAACGGCCTGTGTATTGATGCCTCAAATACAAACGGCGGTATCAAAACTTTTGATTGCGCAAGAACGCAGGGACAAACATTGTCTGTCGGGAATTTTAATCAGATCAAAGTGAAATCTTTCTGCCTCGGGGTTAACGGTGGTAAAAACGTTGAAGGTGCGATGATCTACCGTCAGGATTGTGCAACAGGATCAGCTGTCGCCTCTAAATCCTGGTATTACGAGGGGCAAAAATTTGTCAGTCAGATGGAAGGAGAGAAGCGTTGCATCGCGATGATTGACGATGACTTTATGGCATTGAAATCCTGTAATGATGACGATAAGGCACAGCAGTTCAGCTATACGGAGATCCCTGATTCTGGATATCCATTGTCTCCGAACTCTGGTCTCTTCCAGTCCAGGGCGACTCCGGGTTATTGCCTGGGTCAGGACCCTGTGCGCAAAATACTGACCGGTATGCGTAAATGCCAAACTGGAGATGCTTACAAAATAACGATGGAGCCAAATGGGTATCAAAGCATACTACTGCGCTATGGCACAAACCGTAACAACTGTGTGTACGTTCCTTCTACATCCAATGTGAACGGCTCTCCAGCTATTTTTGGGGCCTGCAGTGCGCAGTCTACAGAGCAAGGGATGTCCTGGACGTATCAAAACGGAAAGTTTGTCAGCAAAATGGCTGGAAATCGTTGTCTGGCGGTGACCAGTACCGTTAGTGGCCTGGAGTTTAGAACTTGTGATGATAACGATCCCGATCAGAAGTTTGATGAGATCAAGGTGACTAACTAACCCTCATCTCCCTCTTGCTGGAAACAGCGAGAGGGAGATTCTCTCAATATTGAAAATATAACCATTCTCATTTATCCTGTATGGAAAGTAATCAGGAGTGGCTATGTACGTCTGTCTTTGCAACGGTATCAGTGACAAAAAAATCCGCCAGGCGGTGCGTCAGTATCATCCCCAATCCTTCCAGCAATTGCGTAAGTTCATACCCATCGGCAATCAGTGTGGAAAATGTATTCATGCCGCCCGTGAGCTGATGGAAGATGAACTGCTCCAGCTCCCGGAATTTAAAGAAATCGCCTGACGTTTGCTTTACATACTCCGTACCCCTTCTACGCTTTTAAATAGTGGAAGCGGAGGAAGCAATAATGAAAGGTGATATAAAGACTATAAATTACCTCAACAAATTGTTGGGGAATGAGCTTGTCGCAATCAACCAGTACTTTTTGCACGCCCGGATGTTCAAAAACTGGGGGCTGAAACGTCTCAACGATATTGAATATCATGAGTCAATCGATGAGATGAAACATGCGGATAAGTACATCGAGCGTATTTTGTTTCTTGAAGGTATTCCGAATCTTCAGGATCTCGGTAAACTTGGCATCGGCGAAGATGTGGAAGAGATGCTGCAGTCCGATCTGCGGCTTGAGCTTGAAGGGGCAAAAAATCTTCGTGAAGCCATTGCCTATGCCGACAGCGTTCATGACTACGTGAGTCGGGACATGATGATAACTATTCTGGCGGATGAGGAAGGGCATATCGATTGGCTGGAGACGGAACTCGATCTGATCCAGAAATTAGGGATCCAGAACTATCTCCAGGCTCAGATTCGCGACGAGGAATAGCGTAAAAGGGCAGAGATTATCTCTGCTCTTTTTGTTAAAAGCGATTAAGCCAAATCAGCACAAGGAACCCGGCTAGCGCCAGCGGCGGGCCGAAAGGGATGCTTTTGCCCTTCAGCGCATTTCCCTTAAAAAACAGCAGGGCCAACAGAATACCCAGGATGGAGGCCATTACCAGTAATAGCGACAAGCATTGCCAGCCGGTCCAGGCTCCACAGGCTGCCAGTAGTTTAAAATCACCGTACCCTAGCCCATCACGTTTGAGCAACAGGCGGCACATCTTATTCAACCCCCATAACGCCAGATATCCGATGACGGCGCCATAAACGGCATCGCTCAACATCCACGGTGAGAACAGGCTGTGAAAAAGTAACCCCAGCCATAATAATGGCAACGTCAGGGCGTCTGGCAGCAAAAAGGTGCGCAGATCTATCAGGCTCATGGCGCAGCCAAACCAGAAAAAAACCGCCATGCCGGCAGCAATGGGTACTGGCGGGAACATAAGCGAAATTGCGAAGAATCCAGCCATCAGCAGAATTTCTGTCGCCGGGTAATGCCAGTTAATTGGCTGTTGGCAGTAGCGGCAACGGCCGTGCAGACATAGCCAGCTCAATAACGGAATGTTGTCCAGCCAGCGCAACGGGTGCTGGCATTGCGGGCAATGGGATCCGGGCCACCAGAGTGATAGCTGGATCTCTGGTTTCTCTATCATTTTTGGCAAACGATATACAACCACGTTCATCAGGCTACCAAGCAGCAGGCCTATTATCGCCATGCAAGCAGGCCACAGTACGTTAACCATCCGCTACCCCGCCTTCGCCAGATGCAGCGTTTGCAATGTAATCAGTGAGCTATCTTTTTCACTGACACTAAAAGCAAGCTTCAGCGGATAAATCCCTTTTTGATCCCGCAGGCTTTCCAGCCACTTTATCACGCTGGCAAGCGGGATATTTTCGCCGGTAACGATGACCTGAGCGGTTCCTTCCTCTTTAACCATAACAGCAAGCGAAGCCGCTTTGGCGGACTGCTGAACCACATTGCTCAGCGGCGTTTTATCGGGCACTGCCGCGATGATACCCGCTGCCCTCGTCTGCTCGTCCAGCCATATTCTTTCGGCCTTGACACTTTTTAGCGACTGCTGCTGGCGGGCTATCAGGCTGTTCAGCGGAGTGATAACGCCATAGACAATCCCCGTCAGGGCTAAAACGAAGGCCAGCAGCATCAGCAGGCGTTGCTCGGACAGCGACTTATTTTTCCACCACGTTTTCACTGTAGACCTCCGCCCTGAAGAGAATAGATATTGTTGGTTGCAGGGGATGACAGCTTAAGTGCCAGCGTGTTGCCGCTGTGCGCGATAAGCTGCTCGATGGTTGCGGCATCGGCCGCGCGCACCGTGAGGGTCAATGTGCCGGTTTCTTTATCGGCCGCGAAGTGGCCCAGCTCAATTCCTGGTACTGCCTTGAGGCTCTTTTCGAGCTGGCGCAGGCGCGTGAGTGGGTCAGGGGAAAAGCGCTTCACTTTCTGGCGGAAGAAAAAGCGATAATTTCCCTGCTGTTTATCGCCGGGGAAATAACGCTGCCAGTTTTCCTGTAGGGCCAGGCGCTGGGTGCTCTGCTCCTGATGCAGCCCCCAGATGATTGCGCCCTGAACGCCCAGATACATCAGTATGGCTGCGGCGGTAAAACCGGCGATACGCTTGCGCCAGGCAGCAGACACCGGGTAGGCGGGTTTAACGACGCCAAACTCGCTATGAAGCAGGTTGAGCGGCGGTGTAGTGAACTGTTGACTGTAGGAGAGCAGAGGCTGCATATCTTCGCAAATCAACGGTGCTTCAGGGCTGAAACGCTGGGTGAGCTGCTTGAAAATAGCGTGGGTCATGTAGCTCCATGAAAATTCTGCATGGCGAACCAACCAGCCGTTTTCCAGCGGCAGCGCCGACCAGCGATCTTCAGACAGCGGTAGATAGCAACCGTCAGGGACAACGGCCGTGATCGTCAACCCGGCCTGTCGCCAGGTGTCGAGCAGTTGCTTTAGCTTTTCTTTATCCACGCCGAGCACGTAACAAATATCATCCTGTCGGCCAGCGATGGTCCAGTGAAGGGCTTCGCTATTGCTGATGAGCTGCTCTTCAACCTGCCAGGCTATCGCCTGCTGAGGAGGCGTAGTGCTGCCTGGCGGCAGAGAAAACTGGCAACAGGTGAGCCAGTTAGCGGGCAGCAAAAGACAGACATTCTGTGCGCCCGGCAAGGCGGACAGCGACAAGAGGATGTCCGCGGCATCGGAGCGACCTGCTTGTCCGTCACTTAGCCATTCAGTAAATGGTGTGCCTTCCGAGGCAGGGCGAACTATCAGAGTCGGGTGAGTCTGCATTCGATTTCCTTTCGATTAACGATCACCCGCTACAGCATAACGTGCGTATATGCGTAGCTGGCGTTCCTTCCGTTGGTAATAAATTTCACTACGTTGGACTACCATCCGGCCATTGCGCTGCTGGCGACTTGTCAGAGTAAAGAAATTATTGCTGGTAACGAGTGCTTTATCTAACACGGTCAGCGCCTCTTTGTGCGTTGGCCATGCTTGTGTTGCAGCAGCGGTTAATTCCTGAACTGACTTCCAGCCAGACTTAGGTGCTGTTGACAGAAAACGGCGCACGCTATCAACATCCTGTTCGTTAAGCAACAGGGCTGCGAGGAGCGGAGCGTTATCCTGAGTGAGCGCGTTGACGTTAATTTCCAGCTTACTGCTCCCCTGCGCACACAGCCAGGGAGAGAGTTTCTGGTACAAACCGGGCGTCATGCCTTTAATTGCCCGTAGTTCGCTGATGTCAAAAAACGGCTGATTGGCAACATAGCGTAGCGGTTTGTCACTGTAGTTACTGTCTTCGGCGCCATCGCGGCGCAGGGTGTCATCGCTATCGATATAGTCAGCGATACTGGCAATGAGTATTTTGGCATTTAGCGTACTGACGCCGTTCTGTTCCAGTAGCGCCTGAAAAACGGCACTGGCATAAGGGGGATCTTCCAGCGCTTCCAGCGGTGGATGGGCCAGAGCATTCAGATTGAAACAGTTTTGTGCGCTACGCAACTGCCAACTGACCGTTGCGTCATGTTTCAGATGCAGCGTGCGGCTTTGCGCCCAGTACTGATCGCGGGTGCTTGCCTGGGGGTTATCTGTGAGATCCTGTTGCAGGATGCTCAACGCCTGTGTCTCCGCTACGCGGAAATCCCACTGCTGTTGCAGGACGTTTTCCTCCTGCCCGATGCGACGAAGCGAAGTCTGAAAACGGGTGGCCATGTCGGCAGCAAGACCGGCCATCAGTCCGAGGATGAGTAGGGTTATCAGTAGCGCCATTCCCTGTTGTTTCATGGCTCTGTTCCTTCCTGCGGGGCTTTCTGCTGTGTGTCATCGGACTTCGGCGTGGCGGTGCCACTATCGTCCGGCCATTTGCCGGTAAGCAAAAAGCGGCGGGTCAGCGTCTGGTTATCCGCTAGCGTGAAAGAGACTTCCAGCCCGCCAGGAAGCGCGGATTTACGAGTAAAGAGAGTGCCATTACGCCCGGCTGGCTGCTGCCACCCCTGATCATAATAGCGTAGCGTCAGGGCGCTAACGCCGCTAATCATCGGCGTAATGGTTTGCTCGGCCGGGTTATCAGGATACTCCGCCACTGCGCGATACAGCGTGTCGCCGTCGAGAAACCAACGCACCCGCTGCAGGGCAGGAGCGCAGCAATCATTCGTTGAGCTATGCGCCAGGCGCACGCTCAGCGTCAACGAGCGGTCAGCGACGGAAAGTACAGCTCCTGTGGCACGCGATTGCCGGGGAACAAACCCGTTAATGTCATCCGAGAGCTGTGTCATGACGTTGCTGATTTGCCGGGTGTGCCAATCCGCATTGCGGGTACGCTCATGCGTGCGCAATACGCCGGAGAGGACGGCCCAACTGGCGAGGCTCAAAAGTGAGAAGATCGTGGTCGCCACAAGCACCTCCAGCAACGTAAAACCACGCTGTTTATTACTTTTCAGCATTAGGCGCATTCTCACTGGATAGAAGGGTGCGCCACAGCTCACCGGCCCGGTCACCGTCAAGACTGACCCGCAGCTGTTGTGCTGTCAGTTGATCGGCGTTGTGACCCGTCAGCTGCCAGTGCCAGCGATACCCCCCCATAGAGATATCGCCTTCACTATTGCCCGTAGCCTGAGAAAGCTGCTGGTCGATCAGTTGGTTATCCGCCACCCAGAGTGCCAGTTGCTGCTGTTGCACACGGGCCGTACCATTAACCGTAATGCCGAGACTGTTCGCCAGCGTCAGTGAGGCAACAGCAAAAATGGCCAGCGCCAGAAGCACTTCCAGCAAGGTGAATCCTTCCGTCTGTTTCATGAGCTATTTTTTCTTATCCAGCTCCCAGTTATTGATGTCGTCTGCGGTTCCTGCTTCGCCGTCTTCACCGCTGGCGATCAGATCGTAGATCCCATGCTCGCCGGGGCTGACCAGAATATATTCATTTCCCCAGGGGTCGGTCGGTAGGCGTTTGATATAGCCTTCGGGGTTATAGTTTGCCGGGATTGGGCTGCTGGTGGGGATGGTAACCAGCGCTGATAAACCCTGTTCCGTGGTGGGATAACGATGGTTATCCAGCTTGTACATATCCAAAGCCCCTTCCAGCGCCACAATGTCGCTGACCGCTTTTTGCTTGTCTGCTCGTGCTTTGTTGCCCATGAGGTTAGGCACGACCAGACTTGCGAGGACGCCAAGTATGACGATAACGACCATAAGCTCGAGCAGGGTGAAACCGCGCTGGTGATTCCGTGTGGTATGCATCATGTTTTTCCTTAACTGACCAGTGAGTTGAGTTGGAGTATGGGCTGCAGAACGGCGGCAACGATAAACAGCACGACTCCAGCCATGGTGATGATGAGTGCTGGTTCAAAAAGAGCCAGCGTGAGCGACATTCTGTTTTGCAGCAGGTTGTCCTGGTTGTCAGCGGCCCGCGCCATGAGTTCGCTGAGTTGCCCACTTTTTTCACCTGTAGCGATCATGTACAGCATGACGGGCGGCAGAAGATCGCAGCTCTCCAGCGCCGTATGAAAATTGCTGCCTTGAGTCACACGTTCGGCGGCCAGTGACAAACGCTGTCGTACTTCAAGATTGCTGATCCCTTCCAGGGCAATGTGCATGGCGTCAAGAAGCGGCACGCCGCTGCATTGCAGAATGCTGAGCGTTCGCAGGTATCGTGCGCCGTTGATGGCCCTTAGCAGCTCGCGTGATGGACGCCGTTGCAACAGTTGACGATGGAAATGGTGGCGGTTGTTCGCGCGCTTCAGCCAGAATCTGAATGCGGTGGCGGCGGCAATCCCCGCCAGTAGAAGCCACGGCCCCCATACCTGCAGGCCATCACTTATCGCGAGCAGAATTCGGGTGGTCGCGGGAAGCTGTTGCTTCATGTGGATAAACTGCTCTGTGACCTTCGGTACCACAGTCGTTAGTAGAATAATCACCACGCTGATGGCAACCGTACTGAGCATGATCGGGTAGATCAGTGCCTGAGTCAGCTTAGCCCGGATCTGCTGGCGAATTTCGTTGTAGTCGGCCAACTGCTCCAGCACGCTTCCGAGTTGCCCCGACTTTTCGCCAGCTTTGACGAGGGTGCGATAAACCGGATCGAACAGCCGTGGCCAGGATTGCAGTGCATCCGCCAGCGAATAGCCTGCGAGGATTTTTTCACGGATCTGTTCCAGAATATGCCGAAGCCCGGCATGCTGGCTCTGGCGGGCGATCACCGCTAATACCTCTTCCAGCGGCAGCGCCGCAGCGGTAAGAGTGGCGAGCTGCCGGGTCAGCATGGCCAGGTCCGCTTTGCTGACGGATGGTCGCCGGGAGAATGTCAGCCCACGAGCCGCTTGCTTTTCGTTAATATGTTGGAGAAATAGCCCGCGTTCGCGCAGCAACTCGCGCGCTTGCCTGGCGCTTTCAGCTTCGATTACGCCGTGCTTACGTTTGCCCCTGCTATCCAGGGCCTGCCAGCTAAAATTCATCGCTAAGCTTCCTTCACGTCATGCTGTGCCGTTACACGAATTACTTCCTCAAGCGATGTGTCGCCGTTAAGGACGCGGAGAAGGCCGTTTTGCAGCAGCGTTTTGCTGCTCTGGCGAAAGGCATTTTCGATATCCTGCTCGCTGGCGTTGTCGTGAATAGCCACCCGAAGCGGTCTATCGATCAGCATCAGCTCGTGGATTGCCAGCCGCCCCTGATAGCCGGAGTGATGGCATGATGCACATCCCTGCGCTGTCCAGACGGTACTGGGGCGCGGGCTGACATCATAGAAAAAGCTGGCCTGGTGTTCTGCCAGCGGCACCAGCTTCCGGCAGTGAGGGCACAGACGGCGGACCAGGCGCTGAGCGAGCACGCCAATCAGCGATGAAGAGAGCAAAAATGGCTCAACCGCCATATCGCGCAAACGCGTAATGGCACCTGCCGCGCTGTTGGTGTGCAGAGTGGATAATACCAGGTGCCCCGTCAGCGAGGCCTGAACGGCGATTTGTGCCGTTTCGTTATCGCGAATTTCGCCCACCATGACGACATCCGGATCCTGACGAAGAATCGCACGCAGACCTCTGGCGAACGACATATCCACGCGAGGATTGACCTGTGTTTGCCCAATGCCATCCAGCTCGTACTCTACCGGATCTTCCACGGTCAGGATGTTACGCCCAGGGGTGTTGAGCGCGGAGAGCATGGCATATAGCGTGGTACTTTTGCCGGAACCCGTTGGCCCGGTAACCAGAATGATGCCGTGTGGCTGATGAATAATCTGCTCAAGCCGTTCGGCATCCTGCTCTGAGAGTCCAAGTTTGTCGACCGAGAGCGTCAGGTTGTTTTTATCCAGCAAGCGCAGCACCGCTCTCTCTCCGTGTCGGGAAGGGAGTGTGGAAACGCGCACATCGATATTACGGCGTCCAAGACGTAGCGTAATACGTCCATCCTGCGGCAGTCGTTTTTCAGCAATATCCAGCTTCGCCATCACTTTGATACGCGAAATCAGTAAGGGGGCGAGCTTGCGACCGGGTTGAAGCACCTGGCGCAAAACACCGTCGGTACGAAAACGGATACTGAGCGTCTTTTCGAAGGTTTCGATATGTATATCGGAAGCTCCCTCTTTGACCGCTTCGCTCAGAATTGCGTTAATCAGGCGGATGACGGGGGCACTTTCGTCATCTGACAGCAGATCGGCGTTTTCCGGGATCTCCTCAGTCAGGGTAATGAGATCGATGTCGAGATCCATATCCTGCGCGATTTGCTGCGACTCTTCTCCGGCTTGATGGAAAGCCTGTTCCAGGTATTCCTCAAATGCAGCAGTGGTCAGGGTGACAAGGCGCGTTGCGGTCGGATAGACACGAAGCGCTTCCAGCACCGACTCCAGCGGCGTGTCATCGCGGTTGATAACGGCATCTTCATGAACCCAGATGCCCATCTTTTGTGCCTGCGCCCAGCCAATGCGCGGCGTCGGTGTAGGGCTTGCATTATCCATACTGGCCTTCCTTAGCCTTTAAACGGGTTGCGTGGCGATGTCGCGGGTTTCTCCGCCTTATGGAAATTAAGCTCTTCCAGTTGTGGCTCTTCATCAACGCTGATAAGCCCTGGGGTTTTTTTGTCCAGACGCTGTTTCTGCGTTGCCCGGAAGCTGGAGTACTTCTCAGACGACAGCGAACGGTAGACATCGTCATCACGAATAATGGTCGGGCGAATGAATACCATCAGGTTACGCTTGGATTTGTCCGTGGAGGTATAGCGGAAAAGCTGGCCTACCAGAGGGATATCGCCAAGCAGGGGAACTTTGGAAACCTGTTCTTTGGTTGAGTCATCGATTAAGCCGCCCAGCACGACCGTTTCACCGCTTTTTACCAGTACGGCGTTCTGAATGGTGCGAGTATTAAAGGTTGGGCCGAGGGTCGATGAGCTTCCGCTGGAGTTATCCACGCTGGAAACTTCCTGTTCTATCTCCATCAATACCGCATCACCTTCGTTGATTTGCGGGGTAACCTTCAGCTTGGTACCGACTGTTTTACGTTCTACTGTGTTAAAGACATTATCGCCGGACGTCGTCTGCGATCCTGAGAGAACGGGAACGTCTTGCCCGACATTGAAAGATGCCTCTTTATTGTCGAGAGTGACGATACTTGGCGTAGAGAGAATGTCGTTTTTGCTGTCTGATGAGAGGGCGGTGAGCAACATGCCCCAGTTCCCGTCAAAGAAGCCGGCGGCAAGGCCGTTGAAATTGCTCAACGCGTTGTAAACCGGGTTGTCAGAAGAGAGGTCGCCAGACGTCTTGTATTGCTTTGAACCAACAGCCGCGTTAAACACGGGCAGATTGGTGCCAGTGAACTGCTGCATTCCGACATTTTTATTGATCCACTGGACGCCAAGGTTCATTCCTTTGC
Source organism: Trabulsiella odontotermitis (assembly GCF_001297775.1). Classification (GTDB taxonomy): domain Bacteria; phylum Pseudomonadota; class Gammaproteobacteria; order Enterobacterales; family Enterobacteriaceae; genus Trabulsiella; species Trabulsiella odontotermitis. The sequence continues at coordinate 14,483 of NZ_LIFX01000018.1, forward strand.
CATCTTGTACTTCTACAATAATGGCCTCAACCAGCACCTGCGCGCGGCGAATATCGAGCCGGGCGATGACTTGCTCCAGTTGCGACATGACGCTCTGGCTTGCGGTGATCACCAGAGAGTTGGTCTGTTCATCTGCGGTAATGGACTGCTCGGGATTACTGCTGCCTGAATTCTTACCGGAACTTTTGCCTGTCTGGCCCTCATCCATTTTTTCCGATACGCCATTCAACACTTCGACCAGCTTATCGGCTTTAGCGTATTTCAGATAGAATACGCGAGTATTGCCCTGATTTTGCTGCTTTTTATCGAGACTGGCAATCAGGTTGACCATGCGCTGACGAACATGTTGTGGCCCGCTAAGAATCAGCGAGTTGGTACGTTTATCGGCCACGACTTTGGGAATCAGCCACTGCGTGGGCTTATCCCGAGTCTCTTCCTGAATGAGGCCGCTTAATACCTCAGCAAGATCGGTCGCTGACGCATACTGTAACGGAACAATTTGACGCTGTTGTTCTCCCATAACGTCGACTCGACGTACCACTTCGAGCAGGCGATTTACCAGGGACGCTTTGCCGGTCAGCATCAGGGCGTTTGCGGCTTCATAATGCACAACGTTGCCTACCGTGCTGCCTTCGGTCATCTGCCGCAGCAGGGGGGCGAGATCTTTTGCCGGGACATGCTGAAGCGTGACCACGCGGGTGACTATTTCGTCACCTTTGCCTGGGCGAGAGTTGTCGCCAGGCACTCCCGGTGCGTTCTTTATTGTTTGGGAGCGCACTACCTTCAGGAATCCGTTATCCATTGTTGTAACGGAATAACCGTATATATCCAATACGCTTAGGAAAAACTGATAGTAGCCTGCATCATCAAAATCGTCGTAGCTCCGTACGGAGATCGTACCCTGAACGGAGGGGTCAATGAGAATCGTTTTGCCGATATTCTGGCTGACCGTATCAATAAACTCGCGGATATCCGCGTCCTTGAAGTTCGCTGAGTAGCGTTCGGTAAAAGCAACCGACGGTGTCAACAGTGCCGCAAAAGCCAGGCTATAGACCAGTTTTTTAGGAGAATACATTTTACTATTTAACATCCATGTTGGAGATGAAGTCCTGGATAGAGACCTTCACCAGTAGTTGTTGTCCATTGCGAAGGACGGTAAATTCTGCTGTACGTAATTGTTCCATTTCGGTCAGGGCAGCATCAACACTTTGCTTATCCTGCAATAAGTGATTGTTCATCTTTATAGCGACATCTGCTGGTATTAATCCGGACTTGCGGAATGTCGTAGGAGCCACATTATTATGTAGACGAATACCAGTTATATTATTATTTTCACCCTGAATGATTGTGGCTTTTATATATTTACCTAATGTATCTATTTCTGCAATTACTAATTTTGGAGTGGCGCCGATTGTAGTTCCATTTTTGGAGGCCGGTGATTCCAGTTCCAGCGTTTGTAATGAACCTCCGTTGTTCAGAATCACCTGTGTGGGATGGATTTGTGCAACCCGCAGTTCAGGGTATTCTTCAATTGCAGCATTAACTGGATAGTTTTTCTGTCCTTTAGTACTCCTGATAATCGCTCGTGAACGCTTGCTGTCTTTGCTGTACGTGATACCTGTTACCGTTAAATCAACGTTTGATGAGACCGGCGCAATGACAGGCGCTGGCGCATCGCTTGCCAGAGGCAGGGCTGCTGGGATATTCGCTAAAGGTAAGGCTATCTCGTTGGTATAGGTAGTGCTTGTGGCAGCATGATCCTGATGCAAAAACGACACCAGCATCAAAATAGCATACCCCATCAATATAATACTGACGATGGTCATTAGTCCATATGATGCTCTTATACGATATTCAGTTATTAATGTATTTAGTTTATCTAACACAATATTGTAGTTCATCTTAATAGGGTCAGTAATAATAGAATATCACGATATTATCAGTCTTGTGATTGATCAAGGTAATTGGTATCGTATTTTTCATACAAATTTTAGGGAGTAAACAAAAAGACTTTTGCTTCCGATATTTAACATGAAAAGGATTTTAATTCATTATGTTAATTATTACCGTAACATATCTGGCAATGCATTATGCCTATTTTTAACGTTATAGAAAATTATCTGGCCCAGCAACTGGCACCAGCAACGGCCGCCGTCCTGACAGGGAAGCAAGGGTGTGGTAAGTCGCAAATAGCAAAATACGTTGCTGAGGGGTTTGAAGGCCATGTGTTGCATGTCGTTGTTCACTACGGTCAGCAACTGCTGGTGGTTAATTGTGCCGGAAGCCCGTGTTTTGATTCGGGTGAACAGACTGCGATTCCTGATTTCTGGGCGTGGTTCCTGGCGAAAACAGTGTCCGGTAACGCACCCTGGTTGATTCTTATCGATAATGCGCATCTACTTCGTTGCGCTACCACGTTCGTCAGCACTTTTTATCAGTTGGCAGAAGCTGGTGAGCGCTCACTTAGCTTGCTGCTGGTGGGGCAACCGTTCACCGCAGAACGTAAAGAGATGCGACGTTTGTGCCCTGTGTGGGTGGACGTTCCTGCGGGCGTCGTTCCGGCAGGAGACGAAGCGCAGGAAGTACAGCTAGCGCTGCGCCCTGTAATTTCCAGGGCGGTCAACCCTCTCAGGCGGTTGAATGTGCTGCGTCGAACACTGAACAATATTGAGGAATCCAATGATGCGGTGATAGGTAAAGCGCTACATCGACTGGCACCTTCACGCGGACGCTTTCTGCTACTGGGAATGGGATATGCGGTTCTGGCTGGCGTGCTGGGATGGATGATGCCTTCTAATTTGTCCGCGCACTTACCCATGCCGTGGCAGGAAAAAAAGGTTGAGGTTGTTAAAGCGCCACAGCCTAAAATCACTGACCGGCCATCGGGTGAGCGTAGCGGCATGCAGGGGCTAATTTCAACATGGGGCTATGACGTTGCGCCAGAAATGGCATGGTGCGATCGTATCGAAGCAGCCAGTCTACGTTGTCAGAGTTCAACGGGAACACTATCCGATTTAACGCGTCAGGCTCTGCCCTGGATGGCATCACTGCAGGTTGATTCGCGTAAAATGTATGCGGTGGTGATGCGGGTCGGTGATAATTCGCTCGATCTGCTGGTCAATCAGCAATTGTGGGTGGTCAACCGCAAGTGGTTTGAGCACGTCTGGAAGGGGCAATACACCTTAATTGTCAAAACTGCTCCCGGGGGAGAACAGAAGATAACGGCGAAAAGCACCACGGAACAGGTTATGTGGCTTGACGGCTCGCTAAGCAAGGTACTGAATGTTCCAACCATCCAGGCAACAAGCTGGAAGCCGATGCTGACGGAAAAGGTGAAGCTATTTCAGAAACAGCAAAATCTACCGACAGACGGCATTGCAGGAAAAGCGACGCTGATACGGCTATTCCAGGCTCTGGGCGAAAGCCCGCGACTGCAGGTGGGCGAGCAACCGGAAGGGACAACATCGTGATGAATTTCTACCTGAATCTGAATAAAGTTCCGCAGGAATTTGCCATGCAGCTGGCACCGCCCGTAAAGTGGGGAAGGCGCGTAGCGGTACTTTGTCTCTGGGTAATATGGTTTGTTTCCTTCTATATAGGGGGAAACTATGCTCGTAGCATCTGGTTCCACTATGTTAAGCCCGTAAAGACCGAGGTTATAGAACAACTGGTGGTCCCGGATGCCGCGCTCTCATCACAAAAGTACGTGTTCCGCAAAAATCCATTACCTGAGCCGGAAATCGTCAATGAAGCTGATGACAACATTCCGGAAGCAGAACTAGAGATGCCAGCAACGGAGTATACGGATGAGGAGAGCGACGACGGCAATGCTGTGCCAGTGGATGACGATTTACGTCAACGGGTTCGTGAGGCTCTGGGAAATATTCCGTAGTAGGGCAGAATACGCCCACGTTTTGAACGCCACCACTTGCATCTGAGAATGCAATCCGTATAATACGCAGGCCGCTAATCTGGCGGCTGGTTCGATATGAACCTGGGCAACAAATGATCGTTGCCTGACAATGCCCCCAATTGGGGGGCTACGTAAGAACGGTTACACTCTCCCATCAATCGTAATGGGTCTGAGGAGTAATCATTTTCGTTTATAAAATAATTGGAGCTCTGGTCTCATGCAGAACCAAAGAATCCGTATCCGCCTGAAAGCGTTCGATCACCGTCTGATCGATCAATCAACCGCGGAAATCGTCGAGACTGCCAAGCGCACTGGTGCGCAAGTCCGTGGTCCGATCCCGCTGCCGACCCGCAAAGAGCGCTTTACCGTTCTGATCTCCCCGCACGTCAACAAAGACGCGCGCGACCAGTACGAAATCCGCACTCACAAGCGTCTGGTTGACATCGTTGAGCCAACTGAGAAAACCGTTGATGCTCTGATGCGTCTGGATCTGGCTGCCGGTGTAGACGTGCAGATCAGCCTGGGTTAATCAGGTCATCGAGCGATTGAGAGGTTGAAACAATGATTGGTTTAGTCGGTAAAAAAGTGGGTATGACCCGCATCTTCACTGAAGATGGCGTCTCTATCCCAGTAACCGTAATCGAAGTTGAAGCAAACCGCGTTACTCAGGTTAAAGATCTGGCTAACGATGGCTACCGTGCAATTCAGGTTACCACCGGTGCTAAAAAAGCTAACCGTGTAACCAAGCCGGAAGCTGGTCACTTCGCTAAAGCTGGCGTTGAAGCTGGCCGTGGTCTGTGGGAATTCCGTCTTGCTGAAGGCGAAGAGTTCACCGTAGGTCAGGACATTAGCGTTGAGCTGTTTGCTGAAGTTAAAAAAGTTGACGTAACTGGCACCTCTAAAGGTAAAGGTTTCGCTGGTACCGTTAAGCGCTGGAACTTCCGTACCCAGGACGCGACTCACGGTAACTCCTTGTCTCACCGCGTTCCGGGTTCTATCGGTCAGAACCAGACTCCGGGCAAAGTGTTCAAAGGCAAGAAAATGGCAGGTCAGCTGGGTAACGAACGTGTCACCGTTCAGAGCCTGGACGTAGTACGTGTTGACGCTGAGCGCAACCTGCTGCTGGTTAAAGGTGCTGTCCCGGGTGCAACCGGTAGCGACCTGATCGTTAAACCAGCTGTGAAGGCGTGAGGAGATAGCAATGGAATTAGTATTGAAAGACGCGCAGAGCGCGCTGACTGTTTCCGAAACTACCTTCGGTCGTGATTTCAACGAAGCGCTGGTTCACCAGGTTGTTGTTGCTTATGCAGCTGGTGCTCGTCAGGGCACTCGTGCTCAGAAGACCCGTGCTGAAGTAACTGGTTCCGGTAAAAAACCGTGGCGTCAGAAAGGCACCGGCCGTGCGCGTTCAGGTTCTATCAAGAGCCCGATCTGGCGTTCTGGTGGCGTGACCTTCGCTGCGCGTCCGCAGGACCACAGTCAAAAAGTTAACAAAAAGATGTACCGCGGCGCGCTGAAAAGCATTCTGTCCGAGCTGGTACGTCAGGATCGTCTGATCGTTGTCGAGAAGTTCTCTGTCGAAGCGCCGAAAACTAAGCTGCTGGCACAGAAACTGAAAGACATGGCTCTGGAAGATGTGCTGATCATCACCGGTGAGCTGGACGAGAACCTGTTCCTGGCTGCGCGCAACCTGCACAAGGTTGACGTACGCGATGCAACTGGTATCGACCCGGTTAGCCTGATCGCCTTCGACAAAGTCGTAATGACTGCTGATGCTGTTAAGCAAGTTGAGGAGATGCTGGCATGATTCGTGAAGAACGTCTGCTGAAGGTGCTGCGTGCACCGCACGTTTCTGAAAAAGCGTCTACTGCGATGGAAAAAACAAACACCATCGTTCTCAAAGTTGCTAAAGACGCGACTAAAGCAGAAATCAAAGCTGCTGTGCAGAAACTGTTTGAAGTCAAAGTTGATACCGTACGTACCCTGGTCGTTAAAGGCAAGGTGAAGCGTCACGGACAGCGTATCGGTCGTCGTAGCGACTGGAAAAAAGCTTACGTCACCCTGGAAGAAGGCCAGAATCTGGACTTCGTTGGCGGCGCTGAGTAAGTCGGAGGAGTAATACAATGGCAGTTGTTAAATGTAAACCGACATCTCCGGGTCGTCGCCACGTCGTTAAAGTGGTAAACCCTGAGCTGCACAAGGGCAAACCTTTTGCTCCGCTGCTGGAAAAAAACAGCAAATCCGGTGGTCGTAACAACAATGGCCGTATCACCACTCGTCATATCGGTGGTGGCCACAAGCAGGCATACCGTATTGTTGACTTCAAACGCAACAAAGATGGTATCCCGGCAGTTGTTGAACGTCTTGAGTACGATCCGAACCGTTCCGCGAACATCGCGCTGGTTCTGTACAAAGACGGCGAACGCCGTTACATCCTGGCCCCTAAAGGCCTGAAAGCGGGCGACCAGATTCAATCTGGCGTTGATGCTGCAATCAAAGCGGGTAACACCCTGCCGATGCGCAATATCCCGGTTGGTTCTACCGTTCATAACGTAGAAATGAAACCAGGTAAAGGCGGTCAGCTGGCGCGTTCTGCTGGTACTTACGTTCAGATCGTTGCTCGTGATGGTGCTTATGTCACCCTGCGTCTGCGTTCTGGTGAAATGCGTAAAGTCGAAGCAGATTGCCGCGCAACTCTGGGCGAAGTTGGCAATGCTGAGCATATGCTGCGCGTTCTGGGTAAAGCAGGTGCTGCACGCTGGCGTGGTGTTCGTCCTACCGTTCGCGGTACTGCGATGAACCCGGTCGACCACCCACATGGTGGTGGTGAAGGTCGTAACTTTGGTAAGCACCCGGTAACACCGTGGGGCATTCAGACCAAAGGTAAGAAGACCCGCAGCAACAAGCGTACTGATAAATTCATCGTACGTCGCCGTAGCAAATAATATTAGAGGATAAGCCATGCCACGTTCTCTCAAGAAAGGTCCTTTTATTGACCTGCACTTGCTGAAGAAGGTAGAGAAAGCGGTGGAAAGCGGAGACAAGAAGCCCCTGCGCACTTGGTCCCGTCGTTCAACGATCTTTCCAAACATGATCGGTTTGACCATCGCTGTCCATAATGGTCGTCAGCACGTTCCGGTATTTGTTTCCGACGAAATGGTCGGTCACAAACTGGGTGAATTCGCACCGACTCGTACTTATCGCGGCCATGCTGCTGATAAAAAAGCGAAGAAGAAATAAGGTAGGAGGAAGAGATGGAAACTTTAGCTCAACATCGCCATGCTCGTTCTTCTGCTCAGAAGGTCCGCCTTGTTGCTGACCTGATTCGCGGTAAGAAAGTGTCGCAGGCCCTGGATATTCTGACCTACACCAATAAGAAAGCGGCTGTACTGGTCAAGAAAGTTCTGGAATCTGCCATTGCTAACGCTGAACACAACGATGGCGCTGACATTGACGATCTGAAAGTTGCGAAAATTTTCGTAGACGAAGGCCCGAGCATGAAGCGCATTATGCCGCGTGCGAAAGGTCGTGCAGATCGCATCCTGAAGCGCACCAGCCACATCACTGTGGTTGTGTCCGATCGCTGAGACTCTGGAGACTAGCAATGGGTCAGAAAGTACATCCTAATGGTATTCGCCTGGGTATTGTCAAACCTTGGAACTCTACCTGGTTCGCGAACACCAAAGAATTCGCTGACAACCTGGACAGCGATTTTAAAGTACGTCAGTACCTGACAAAGGAACTGGCAAAAGCGTCCGTATCTCGTATCGTGATCGAGCGTCCGGCTAAGAGCATCCGTGTGACTATTCACACTGCTCGCCCGGGTATCGTTATCGGTAAGAAAGGCGAAGACGTAGAAAAACTGCGCAAGGTCGTAGCGGATATCGCTGGCGTTCCTGCACAGATCAATATCGCCGAAGTTCGTAAACCTGAACTGGACGCAAAACTGGTTGCTGACAGCATCACTTCTCAGCTGGAACGTCGTGTTATGTTCCGTCGTGCGATGAAGCGTGCTGTACAGAACGCCATGCGTCTGGGCGCTAAAGGTATCAAAGTTGAAGTTAGCGGCCGTCTGGGCGGCGCGGAAATCGCACGTACCGAATGGTACCGTGAAGGTCGCGTACCGCTGCACACTCTGCGTGCTGACATTGACTACAACACCTCTGAAGCGCACACCACTTACGGTGTAATCGGCGTTAAAGTGTGGATCTTCAAAGGTGAGATCCTGGGTGGTATGGCTGCTGTTGAACAACCGGAAAAACCGGCTGCTCAACCTAAAAAGCAGCAGCGTAAAGGCCGTAAATAAGGAGCGTCGCTGATGTTACAACCAAAGCGTACAAAATTCCGTAAAGTGCACAAAGGCCGCAACCGTGGTCTGGCGCAGGGTACGGATGTTAGCTTCGGCACTTTCGGTCTGAAAGCTGTTGGCCGTGGTCGTCTGACTGCACGTCAGATCGAAGCAGCACGTCGTGCAATGACCCGTGCAGTGAAGCGTCAAGGTAAGATCTGGATCCGTGTATTCCCGGACAAACCGATCACCGAGAAGCCGCTGGAAGTTCGTATGGGTAAAGGTAAAGGTAACGTGGAGTATTGGGTTGCCTTGATTCAGCCGGGTAAAGTCCTGTATGAAATGGACGGCGTACCGGAAGAGCTGGCCCGTGAAGCATTCGGCCTGGCAGCAGCGAAACTGCCGATCAAAACCACCTTTGTAACTAAGACGGTGATGTAATGAAAGCAAAAGAGCTGCGTGAAAAAAGCGTTGAAGAGCTGAACACTGAGCTGCTGAACCTGCTGCGCGAGCAGTTCAATCTGCGCATGCAGGCTGCAAGTGGCCAGCTGCAACAGACTCACCTGCTGAAACAGGTTCGTCGTGATGTTGCACGCGTTAAGACTTTACTGACTGAGAAGGCGGGTGCGTAATGACCGATAAAATCCGTACTCTGCAAGGTCGCGTTGTGAGTGACAAAATGGAGAAATCCATTGTTGTTGCCATCGAGCGTTTTGTGAAACACCCGATCTACGGTAAATTCATCAAACGTACGACCAAACTGCACGTACATGACGAGAACAACGAAAGCGGTATCGGTGACGTGGTTGAAATCCGCGAATGCCGTCCGCTGTCCAAGACTAAGTCCTGGACTCTGGTTCGCGTTGTAGAGAAAGCGGTTCTGTAATACAGTACGCAATCTCGATACGGATAAACGGCTCAGCGATGAGCCGTTTATTTTTTCTACCCTTATCCTGAGAGCGGTGTTATAATGCTGCGCCCTCGATATGGGGGTTTTTTTAACGACCCTAATTTTGGGGTCTCAGTAGTAGTTGACATTAGCGGAGCACTGAAATGATCCAAGAACAGACTATGCTGAACGTCGCCGACAACTCCGGTGCGCGTCGCGTAATGTGTATCAAGGTTCTGGGTGGCTCGCACCGTCGCTACGCAGGCGTAGGCGACATCATCAAGATCACCATCAAAGAAGCAATTCCGCGTGGTAAGGTCAAAAAAGGTGATGTGCTGAAGGCGGTAGTGGTGCGCACCAAGAAGGGTGTTCGTCGCCCTGACGGTTCTGTCGTTCGCTTCGATGGCAATGCTTGTGTTCTTCTGAACAACAACAGCGAGCAGCCTATCGGTACGCGTATTTTTGGGCCGGTAACTCGTGAACTTCGTTCTGAGAAGTTTATGAAAATCATCTCTCTGGCACCAGAAGTACTCTAAGGAGCGAATCATGGCAGCGAAAATCCGTCGTGATGACGAAGTTATCGTGTTAACCGGTAAAGATAAAGGTAAGCGCGGTAAAGTTAAGAATGTTCTGTCTTCCGGCAAGATCATTGTTGAAGGTATCAACCTGGTTAAGAAACATCAGAAGCCGGTTCCGGCCCTGAACCAACCGGGTGGCATCGTTGAAAAAGAAGCTGCTATTCAGGTTTCTAACGTTGCAATCTTCAATACGGCAACCGGCAAGGCTGACCGTGTAGGCTTTAGATTCGAAGACGGCAAAAAAGTCCGTTTCTTCAAGTCTAATAGCGAAACTATCAAGTAATTTGGAGTAGTACGATGGCGAAACTGCATGATTACTACAAAGACGAAGTAGTTAAGAAACTCATGACTGAGTTTAACTACAATTCTGTCATGCAAGTCCCTCGGGTCGAGAAGATCACCCTGAATATGGGTGTTGGTGAAGCGATCGCTGACAAGAAACTGCTGGATAACGCAGCAGCTGACCTGGCAGCAATCTCCGGTCAAAAACCGCTGATCACCAAAGCACGCAAATCTGTTGCAGGCTTCAAAATCCGTCAGGGCTATCCGATCGGCTGTAAAGTAACTCTGCGTGGCGAACGCATGTGGGAGTTCTTTGAGCGCCTGATCACTATTGCTGTACCGCGTATTCGTGACTTCCGTGGCCTGTCTACGAAGTCTTTCGATGGTCGTGGTAACTACAGCATGGGTGTCCGTGAGCAGATCATCTTCCCAGAAATCGACTATGACAAAGTCGACCGCGTTCGTGGTTTGGATATTACCATTACCACTACTGCGACTTCTGACGAAGAAGGCCGTGCTCTGCTGGCTGCCTTTGACTTCCCGTTCCGCAAGTAAGGTAGGGTTACTGAATGGCTAAGCAATCAATGAAAGCACGCGAAGTAAAACGCGTAGCTTTAGCTGATAAATACTTCGCGAAACGCGCTGAACTGAAAGCGATCATCTCTGATGTGAACGCTTCCGACGAAGATCGTTGGAACGCAGTTCTCAAGCTGCAGACTCTGCCGCGTGATTCCAGCCCGTCTCGTCAGCGTAATCGCTGCCGTCAAACAGGTCGTCCGCATGGTTTCCTGCGGAAGTTCGGGTTGAGCCGTATTAAGGTCCGTGAAGCCGCTATGCGCGGTGAAATCCCGGGTCTGAAAAAGGCTAGCTGGTAATTGTCACCAATTGAATCACGGGAGTAAAGACAGATGAGCATGCAAGATCCGATCGCGGATATGCTGACCCGTATCCGTAACGGTCAGGCCGCGAACAAAGCTGCGGTCACCATGCCTTCCTCCAAGCTGAAAGTGGCAATCGCCAACGTGCTGAAGGAAGAAGGTTTTATCGAAGATTTTAAAGTTGAAGGCGACACCAAGCCGGAACTGGAAGTGACTCTCAAGTACTTCCAGGGGAAAGCTGTTGTAGAAAGCATTCAGCGTGTCAGCCGCCCAGGTCTGCGCATCTATAAAAGAAAAGATGAGCTGCCGAAAGTTATGGCGGGTCTGGGTATCGCGGTTGTTTCTACCTCTAAAGGTGTTATGACTGATCGTGCAGCGCGCCAGGCTGGTCTTGGTGGCGAAATTATCTGCTACGTAGCCTAATCGGAGGAAAAAATGTCTCGTGTTGCTAAAGCACCGGTCGTTGTTCCTGCCGGCGTTGATGTAAAAATCAACGGTCAGGTTATTACGATCAAAGGTAAAAACGGCGAGCTGACTCGTACTCTCAACGATGCTGTTGAAGTTAAACATGCAGATAATGCACTGACCTTCGGTCCGCGTGATGGTTACGCAGATGGTTGGGCTCAGGCTGGTACCGCGCGTGCCCTGCTGAACTCAATGGTTGTCGGTGTTACCGAAGGCTTCACTAAGAAGCTGCAGCTGGTTGGTGTAGGTTATCGTGCAGCGGTTAAAGGCAATGTTGTTAACCTGGCTCTGGGTTTCTCCCATCCGGTTGATCATCAGCTGCCGGCCGGTATCACTGCAGAATGTCCGTCTCAGACTGAAATCGTGCTGAAAGGCGCTGATAAGCAGATGATCGGCCAGGTTGCAGCAGATCTGCGCGCCTACCGTCGTCCTGAGCCTTATAAAGGCAAGGGTGTTCGTTACGCCGACGAAGTCGTGCGTACCAAAGAGGCTAAGAAGAAGTAAGGTAACACTATGGATAAGAAATCTGCTCGTATCCGTCGTGCGACCCGCGCACGCCGCAAGCTCCAGGAGCTGGGTGCAACTCGCTTGGTGGTACATCGTACCCCGCGTCATATTTACGCACAGGTCATTGCATCGAACGGTTCTGAAGTTCTGGTAGCTGCTTCTACTGTAGAAAAAGCTATCGCTGAACAACTGAAGTACACCGGTAACAAAGACGCTGCAGCAGCTGTGGGTAAAGCTGTCGCTGAACGCGCTCTGGAAAAAGGCATCAAAGATGTTTCCTTTGACCGTTCCGGGTTCCAATATCATGGTCGTGTCCAGGCACTGGCAGATGCTGCCCGTGAAGCTGGCCTTCAGTTCTAAGGTAGAGGTGTAAGATGGCTCACATCGAAAAACAAGCTGGCGAACTGCAGGAAAAGCTGATCGCGGTAAACCGCGTATCTAAAACCGTTAAAGGTGGTCGTATTTTCTCCTTCACAGCTCTGACTGTTGTTGGTGATGGTAACGGTCGCGTTGGTTTTGGTTACGGTAAAGCACGCGAAGTTCCGGCAGCGATCCAGAAAGCGATGGAAAAAGCCCGTCGCAATATGATTAACGTCGCGCTGAACCACGGCACCCTGCAGCACCCGGTTAAGGGTACTCACACGGGTTCTCGTGTATTCATGCAGCCGGCTTCCGAAGGTACCGGTATCATCGCCGGTGGTGCAATGCGCGCCGTTCTGGAAGTCGCTGGAGTTCGTAACGTTCTGGCTAAAGCGTATGGTTCCACTAACCCGATTAACGTGGTTCGTGCAACTATCGATGGCCTGGAAAATATGAATTCTCCAGAAATGGTCGCTGCCAAGCGTGGTAAATCCGTTGAAGAAATTCTGGGGTAATTGACCATGGCAAAGACTATTAAAATCACTCAAACCCGCAGTGCAATCGGTCGTCTGCCGAAACACAAGGCAACGCTGCTTGGCCTGGGTCTGCGTCGTATTGGTCATACTGTAGAACGTGAGGATACTCCTGCCGTTCGTGGTATGGTCAACGCGGTTTCCTTCATGGTTAAAGTTGAGGAGTAAGAGATGCGTTTAAATACTCTGTCTCCGGCCGAAGGCTCCAAAAAGGCGGGTAAACGCCTGGGTCGTGGTATCGGTTCTGGCCTCGGTAAAACCGGTGGTCGTGGTCACAAAGGTCAGAAATCTCGTTCTGGCGGTGGCGTACGTCGCGGTTTCGAGGGTGGTCAGATGCCTCTGTACCGTCGTCTGCCGAAATTCGGTTTCACTTCACGTAAAGCAATGATTACGGCAGAAATTCGTCTGTCCGATCTGGCTAAAGTAGAAGGCGACGTAGTTGACCTGAACACGCTGAAAGCGGCTAACATTATCGGCATCCAGATCGAGTTCGCGAAAGTGATCCTGGCTGGTGAAGTATCTCGTCCGGTAACTGTTCGTGGCCTGCGTGTTACTAAAGGCGCTCGTGCTGCTATCGAAGCTGCTGGCGGTAAAATTGAGGAATAAGTAGCAGATGGCTAAGCAACCGGGATTAGATTTTCAAAGTGCCAAAGGCGGTTTCGGCGAACTGAAACGCAGACTTTTGTTTGTTATCGGCGCGCTGATTGTGTTCCGAATTGGCTCTTTTATTCCGATCCCTGGTATCGATGCCGCTGTACTTGCCAAACTGCTTGAGCAACAGCGAGGCACCATCATTGAAATGTTTAACATGTTCTCTGGTGGTGCTCTCAGCCGTGCTTCTATCTTTGCTCTGGGTATTATGCCGTATATTTCGGCATCAATTATTATCCAGCTGCTGACGGTGGTTCACCCAACGCTGGCAGAAATTAAGAAAGAAGGGGAGTCTGGTCGTCGTAAGATCAGCCAGTACACCCGCTACGGTACTCTGGTGCTGGCAATATTCCAGTCGATCGGTATTGCTACCGGTCTGCCGAATATGCCTGGTATGCAGGGCCTGGTTATTAACCCAGGCTTTGCATTCTATTTCACCGCTGTTGTCAGTCTGGTCACAGGAACGATGTTCCTGATGTGGCTCGGCGAACAGATTACTGAACGAGGTATCGGTAACGGTATTTCGATCATTATCTTCGCTGGTATCGTTGCGGGACTCCCGCCAGCCATTGCCCATACTATCGAGCAAGCGCGTCAAGGCGACCTGCACTTCCTCCTGTTGCTGTTGGTTGCAGTATTAGTATTTGCAGTGACCTTCTTTGTTGTCTTCGTAGAACGTGGTCAACGCCGCATTGTGGTGAACTACGCTAAGCGTCAACAAGGTCGTCGTGTCTATGCTGCACAGAGCACACATTTGCCGCTGAAAGTGAATATGGCGGGGGTAATCCCGGCAATCTTCGCTTCCAGTATTATTCTGTTCCCGGCGACCATCGCGTCATGGTTCGGGGGCGGTACTGGTTGGAACTGGCTGACAACAATTTCGCTGTATTTGCAGCCTGGGCAACCGCTTTATGTGTTACTCTATGCGTCTGCAATCATCTTCTTCTGTTTCTTCTACACGGCGTTGGTCTTCAACCCGCGTGAAACAGCAGATAACCTGAAGAAGTCCGGTGCATTTGTACCAGGAATTCGTCCGGGAGAGCAAACGGCGAAGTATATCGATAAGGTAATGACTCGCCTGACTCTAATCGGTGCGTTGTATATTACTTTTATCTGCCTGATCCCGGAGTTCATGCGTGATGCAATGAAAGTGCCGTTCTACTTCGGTGGGACCTCACTGCTTATCGTTGTCGTCGTGATTATGGACTTTATGGCTCAAGTGCAAACTCTGATGATGTCCAGTCAGTATGAGTCTGCATTGAAGAAGGCGAACCTGAAAGGCTACGGCCGTTAATTGGTCGCCCGAGAAGTTACGGAGAGTAAAAATGAAAGTTCGTGCTTCCGTCAAGAAATTATGCCGTAACTGCAAAATCGTTAAGCGTGATGGTGTCATCCGTGTGATTTGCAGTGCCGAGCCGAAACATAAACAGCGCCAAGGCTGATTTATTTCGCATATTTTTCTTGCAAAGTTGGGTTGAGCTGGCTAGATTAGCCAGCCAATCTTTTGTATGTCTGTGCGTTTCCATTTGAGTATCCTGAAAACGGGCTTTTCAGCATGGAACGTGCAATTCAAATAATAGGAGTGCATAGTGGCCCGTATAGCAGGCATTAACATTCCTGATCACAAACATACCGTAATCGCGTTAACTGCAATTTTCGGTATCGGCAAGACCCGTTCTAAGGCAATTTGTGCCTCAGCGGGAATCGCTGAACATGTTAAGATCAGTGAGCTGTCTGAAGAACAGATCGATACGTTGCGCGACGAAGTAGGTAAATTCGTCGTTGAAGGTGATCTGCGTCGTGAAATCACCCTGAGCATCAAGCGTCTGATGGACCTTGGTTGCTACCGTGGTTTGCGTCATCGTCGTGGTCTCCCGGTTCGCGGTCAGCGTACCAAGACCAACGCACGTACCCGTAAGGGTCCGCGCAAACCGATCAAGAAATAATCGGGGTGATTGAATAATGGCAAAGGCACCAATTCGTGCACGTAAGCGTGTAAGAAAACAAGTCTCTGACGGCGTGGCTCATATCCATGCTTCTTTCAACAACACCATCGTTACTATTACTGATCGTCAGGGTAACGCTTTGGGTTGGGCAACAGCCGGTGGTTCCGGTTTCCGTGGTTCACGCAAATCCACTCCGTTCGCAGCTCAGGTTGCAGCAGAGCGTTGCGCTGAAGCCGTAAAAGAATACGGCATCAAGAATCTGGAAGTTATGGTCAAGGGACCGGGTCCGGGTCGCGAATCTACTATTCGTGCTCTGAACGCCGCTGGTTTCCGCATCACTAATATTACTGATGTGACTCCGATCCCTCACAACGGTTGTCGTCCGCCGAAAAAACGTCGCGTATAACGCGGTCGTTTTCTAGGATTGTTGGAGAAAGAAAATGGCAAGATATTTGGGTCCTAAGCTCAAGCTGAGCCGTCGCGAGGGCACAGACCTCTTCCTGAAGTCTGGCGTTCGCGCGATCGATACCAAGTGTAAAATTGAACAAGCTCCTGGCCAGCACGGTGCGCGTAAACCGCGTCTGTCTGACTATGGTGTGCAGTTGCGTGAAAAGCAAAAAGTTCGCCGTATCTACGGTGTGCTGGAGCGTCAGTTCCGTAACTATTATAAAGAAGCAGCACGTCTGAAAGGCAACACCGGTGAAAACCTGTTGGCTCTGCTGGAAGGTCGTCTGGACAACGTTGTATACCGTATGGGCTTCGGCGCCACTCGTGCAGAAGCACGCCAGCTGGTTAGCCACAAGGCTATCATGGTAAACGGTCGTGTTGTTAACATCGCTTCTTATCAGGTTAAAGCGAATGACGTTGTTAGCATTCGTGAGAAAGCGAAAAAGCAGTCTCGCGTGAAAGCCGCTCTGGAGCTGGCTGAGCAGCGTGAAAAGCCAACCTGGCTGGAAGTTGATGCTGGCAAGATGGAAGGTACGTTCAAGCGTCAGCCGGAACGTTCTGATCTGTCTGCGGACATTAACGAACACCTGATCGTCGAGCTTTACTCCAAGTAAAGCTTAGTACCAAAGAGAGGACACAATGCAGGGTTCTGTGACAGAGTTTCTAAAACCGCGCCTGGTAGATATCGAGCAAGTGAGTTCGACGCACGCCAAGGTGACCCTTGAGCCTTTAGAGCGTGGCTTTGGCCATACTCTGGGTAACGCACTGCGCCGTATTCTGCTTTCATCAATGCCGGGTTGCGCGGTGACCGAGGTTGAGATTGATGGTGTACTGCACGAGTACAGCACCAAAGAAGGCGTTCAGGAAGATATCCTGGAAATCCTGCTCAACCTGAAAGGGCTGGCGGTGAAAGTTCATGGTAAAGATGAAGTTATTCTTACTTTGAATAAATCTGGCATTGGCCCTGTGACCGCAGCCGACATTACCCACGACGGTGATGTCGAAATCGTCAAGCCGCAGCACGTTATCTGCCACCTGACCGATGAAAACGCATCTATTAGCATGCGTATCAAAGTTCAGCGCGGTCGTGGTTATGTGCCGGCGTCTTCCCGAATTCATTCGGAAGAAGATGAGCGCCCGATCGGACGTCTGCTGGTCGACGCCTGCTACAGCCCTGTAGAGCGTATTGCCTACAATGTTGAAGCAGCGCGTGTAGAACAGCGCACCGACCTGGACAAGCTGGTCATCGAAATGGAAACCAACGGCACAATCGATCCTGAAGAGGCGATTCGTCGTGCGGCAACCATCCTGGCTGAACAACTTGAAGCTTTCGTTGATTTACGTGATGTACGTCAGCCGGAAGTTAAAGAAGAGAAACCAGAATTCGATCCGATCCTGCTGCGCCCTGTTGACGATCTGGAATTGACTGTCCGCTCTGCTAACTGCCTCAAGGCAGAAGCTATCCACTATATCGGTGATCTGGTACAGCGTACCGAGGTTGAGTTGCTGAAAACGCCGAACCTGGGTAAAAAATCTCTTACCGAGATTAAAGACGTGCTGGCCTCCCGTGGTCTGTCTCTGGGCATGCGCCTGGAAAACTGGCCACCGGCAAGCATTGCTGACGAGTAACCGGATCACAGGTTAAGGTTTTACTGAGAAGGATAAGGTCATGCGCCATCGTAAGAGTGGTCGTCAACTGAACCGCAACAGCAGCCATCGCCAGGCTATGTTCCGCAACATGGCAGGTTCGCTGGTTCGTCATGAGATCATCAAGACGACCCTGCCGAAAGCGAAAGAACTGCGTCGCGTAGTTGAGCCGCTGATTACTCTTGCCAAGACTGATAGCGTAGCTAATCGTCGTCTGGCATTCGCCCGCACTCGTGATAACGAGATCGTGGCAAAACTGTTTAACGAGCTGGGCCCGCGTTTCGCGAGCCGTGCCGGTGGTTACACTCGCATTCTGAAGTGTGGCTTCCGTGCTGGTGACAACGCTCCGATGGCTTACATCGAGCTGGTTGATCGCGCCGAGCCGAAAGCAGAAGCTGCTGCAGAGTAATCTGTAGTAACGTAGAAAAACCCGCTTCGGCGGGTTTTTTTATATCCTCCGCACCCCCATCTCACTACAATATTCATACACTTTTTGTTCAATCCCCTGGAGACAGCGTATGTGGTTGCTTGATCAGTGGGCGGAACGCCATATCCTTGATGCCCAAAAAAGCGGTGAGTTTGATGATCTACCCGGCACGGGTGAACCGTTGCATCTCGAGGACGACTCCCATATTCCGGAGGAACTACGGGCGGGTTATCGCCTGTTGAAAAATGCGGGTTGTTTACCGCCGGAACTTGCTCAGCGGAAAGAAGCGCTTGAGCTCAGGGATCTCTTACAGAGCGTACGGGAAGGCGATCCCCGCTATCATGAACTGAACCGCAGACTGACGCTGCTGGAGCTGAAATTGCGTCAGGCAGGGTTGAACACCGATTTTCTGCGCGGCGAATATGCAGACCGGCTGATACAGAAAATGAATGAGGGCTGAATATGTACCGTATAGGCGAACTGGCGAAATTAGCAGATGTCACCCCGGATACGATCCGTTATTACGAAAAACAGCAAATGATGGACCACGATGTCCGTACAGAGGGCGGTTTTCGTCTCTATTCTGACAATGATCTGCAACGGCTGCGCTTTATTCGCTATGCGCGACAACTGGGGTTTACGTTGGAATCGATCCGTGAACTGCTCTCGATCCGTATCGATCCTGAACACCATACCTGTCAGGAGTCCAAAAGCATTGTTCAGGCACGATTAAGCGAAGTCGAAGAGCGAATTGAAGAGCTGCAGACAATGCGCCGCTCGTTGCAGCGCCTGAACGACGCATGTTGCGGTACCGCGCACAGCAGCGTGTATTGCTCTATCCTCGAAGCGCTGGAGCAAGGTGCGAGTACGCCACCACTTTCTGCACGTTGATCTTTTTTAATGCGAGGATTACACTCCCGCCGTCAAAACATACAATCTGGAGAAATTATGAGCCGCTATCAGCACAAGAAGGGGCAAATTAAGGATAACGCCATTGAGGCTTTACTTCATGACCCGCTGTTCCGCCAGCGCGTTGAGAAGAACAAGAAAGGGAAAGGCAGTTATTTACGCAAAGATAAGCACGAAAAACGGGGTAACTGGGAGGCCAGTGGCAAGAAAGCAAAATGCTTTTTTACCACTGGCCTTCTGGCTTTTACGCGTCAGATTATGAACGGTTATTTTGTTCTTTCAGCAGATCGCGAATTTCAGATAGCAGGACTTCTTCTTTAGTCGGTGCCGGTGGTTCTTTCGCTTCGACTTCATTATTGCGACGAAGTTTATTCATCAGTTTGATTGCCATGAAAATAGCAAAGGCAACGATGATAAAGTCAAAAATATTCTGAATGAAAACGCCATAGTGCATCACTACCGCCGGGATATCCCCGACTGCCGGGCGCAGTGTCCAGGCAAATTGCTTGAAATCTACCCCGCCAATTAACAACCCCAGGGGCGGCATAATAATATCGGCAACCAGTGATGATACGATTTTGCCAAATGCGGCACCAATAATGACACCCACGGCTAAATCGACAACATTCCCGCGCATCGCGAATTCGCGAAACTCTTTAAGTAAGCTCATTTTTTTCTCCATGTGCCAGCTGACGTTTATAAGTTTAACAAATGTTTAGTCAATTTCCATTAGACACAGAGAATCAAAATAATTGATTAGCCCTTAAATAATAAAGGGTTAATGAAGAAAGCGCCCCTGAGGGCGCGTCGCTGGAAATTAAAGGAAGAAAGGACTTGGCTGGAAAAGTCGTTCAACATCAGTAATAAACTTTTTATCCGTCAGGAACATAATCACGTGATCGCCCTGTTCAATGCGAAGATTATCATTAGCGATCATGACATCATTTCCACGCACGACGGCGCCAATAATGGTTCCCGGCGGCAGTTTAATTTCATCAATCACCCTGCCGACCACTCTGGATGTGGTTTCATCACCGTGGGCAACGGCTTCAATGGCTTCGGCAACGCCTCTGCGCAACGAAGACACACCGACAATATCTGCTTTACGCACATGGCTCAGCAAGGCGGAAATCGTCGCCTGCTGCGGAGAAATGGCGATATCAATAACGCTGCCCTGCACGAGATCGACATAAGCGCGGCGCTGGATCAGCACCATCACCTTTTTCGCCCCCATGCGTTTCGCCAGCATCGCCGACATGATGTTCGCTTCGTCATCGTTGGTGACCGCGATAAAGAGATCAACCTGATCGATATGCTCTTCCGTCAGCAGTTCCTGATCCGACGCATCGCCGAAGAACACGATCGTATTTTGCAGCTTCTCGGCCAGCTCTGCGGCACGCTGCTGATCGCGCTCGATCAGTTTGACGCTGTAGTCTTTCTCCAGACGCTGGGCCAGCCCTGCACCAATGTTACCGCCGCCCACGAGCATGATGCGCTTATAGGGTTTCTCCAGACGCTGCATTTCGCTCATGACGGCGCGAATATGCTGTGAGGCAGCAATGAAGAAAACCTCATCACCGGCCTCCACAATGGTCGAACCCTGAGGACGGATCGGCCTGTCGTGGCGGAAAATCGCCGCCACGCGGGTATCGATATGCGGCATATGCTCGCGCATGGTCGACAGCGCATTGCCCACCAGCGGGCCGCCATAGTAGGCGTTAACCACCGCAAGACTCACCTTACCTTCGGCAAAATTCACCACCTGTAGCGCGCCAGGATATTCGATCAGGCGATAAATGCTGTCGATGACCAGTTGCTCCGGGGCAATCAAATGATCGATCGGCACCGCTTCGGAATGAAATAGTTTCTCGGCATCACGGACGTAGTCAGGCGCACGGATGCGCGCGATACGATTTGGTGTGTTAAACAGGGAGTAGGCGACCTGGCAGGCCACCATATTGGTTTCGTCCGAGCTGGTCACGGCAACGAGCATATCTGCGTCGTCGGCACCGGCTTCGCGCAGCACGCGGGGATGCGAACCATGGCCCTGCACGACACGGAGATCGAATTTATCCTGCAGGCTGTGCAGACGTTCGCCATTGATGTCGACAACGGTAATGTCGTTATTCTCGCCCACCAGGTTTTCCGCCAGGGTGCCGCCAACCTGACCCGCACCAAGTATGATAATTTTCATCTGTCGCGATCCGTTATCCGATCATTTCTTGATTAGCTTAGCGTAAAAGAAGCCATCGCCTTCTTCCGCAGCAGGCAGGTTTTGCTTGCCCGGATCCTCTGGTGTACCGGTGCCACTCAATACCGCATCAGGCGTACGTTCCAGAAACGCGCGTATTTGTTCGCTGTTCTCTTCAGGAAGAATGGAACAGGTAGCATAAACCAGCGTACCGCCAGACTTCAGATGCGGCCACACTGCATCGAGAATTTCGCGTTGCAGACCGGCAAGTTCAGGAATATCACGATCGCGACGCAGCCATTTGATATCAGGATGGCGGCGAATCACGCCGGTCGCAGAACAGGGAGCATCCAGCAGGATACGATCAAACTGTATACCATCGCACCACTGCGCAGGATAGCGACCGTCGCCTTGTTTCACCTGCGCTTTCATTCCCAGGCGTTTCAGGTTGTCATACACGCGGGAGAGTCGTTTTTCATCCACATCGACGGCCATCACCTGCGCGTCTGGCGCTGCCTCCAGAATATGCGTCGTTTTACCACCCGGCGCCGCGCAGAGGTCGAGGATCTGCTCGCCATTTTCTGGCGCCAGGTACGTAATGCAACCCTGCGCGGAGGCATCCTGGACGGTCACCCATCCTTCTTCAAAACCCGGCAGGGCGTGAACGGGTAGCGGGGATTCCAGCCGGATGGCGTCCGGGTAGTCGGGATGCGTAAAACCTTTATGACCTGCTTCTTCCAGCAAGGCCAGCCACGCATCGCGACTGTGATGATTACGGTTAATGCGCAGCCACATCGGCGGCCGTTGGTTATTGGCCTCAACAATGGTTTCCCACTGCTGCGGATATGCTTTTTGAAGTCGTTTTAACAACCAGGAAGGATGAAGCGAACGGCTTTCGCTTTGCGCAAACGCGCTAAGTAACGCTTCTTGCTGGCGCTGAAACTGGCGCAGTACACCATTGATCAGCCCTTTTAGCTGCGGACGTTTGATAGCAACCGCGCCTTCTACGGTCTCTGCCAGCGCGGCGTGCGGCGGAATTCGGGTATAAAGTAGCTGATAGAAACCCACCATGATCAGGTAGTGGATTGTGCGTTGTTTGCCCGTCATCGGGCGCGACATGAGCTGATTGATCAGCCATTCCAGCTGAGAAAGGGTGCGCAAAACACCAAAGCAGAGCTCCTGGAGCAGTGCTTTATCTTTGTCTGACACTTTTTGCTGGAGCGGCGGGAGAACATTGCTGAGCGATTGCCCGTTTTCAACTACCTGCTCCACGGCCTGAGCCGCAAGGCTGCGTAAATTTGTATTTTTTTTCATAACCGCAAAAACAAAAATGCCCGGTAACACCGGGCTTAAGACGTTTCACCCTCAGGCGAGACGATTACCGGGAATAAACCACTCCCGACGGGAATTTAACAGATCCTGCACGTTCATCGCTTTCTTCCCTGCAGGCTGTAGCGATTGCAGGTTTAAAATGCCATCGCCTGTCGCGACCTGAATGCCGTTTTTATTGGCCTCAATGATGGTGCCGGGTTCAGCATTCGCGGGTGTATCAATAACCGACGCCTGCCAGACTTTAACCGGTTGATCGTCAATGACGATATAGCTCATCGGCCAGGGATTGAAAGCACGAATATTACGTTCAAGCTGAGCGGCGGATAGTGACCAGTCAACGCGCGCCTCTTCCTTGCTGAGTTTCTCAGCATAGGTGACCAGTGATTCATCCTGCACTTCGGGTTTTGCCGTGCCGCGCGCAAGCTGGTTCAGTGTGAGCAGCAGACCTTCAGGTCCCATTCCGGCCAGTTTGTCGTACAGCGATGCGCTGGTATCGTCAGGCGTAATCGGGCAGGCAAGCTTACAGAGCATATCGCCGGTATCAAGACCCACATCCATCTGCATGATGGTCACGCCAGTTTCGGCATCACCGGCCCACAGCGAACGCTGGATGGGTGCAGCACCGCGCCAGCGTGGCAGCAGGGAACCATGCACGTTGATACAGCCAAGACGAGGCATATCCAGCACGGCTTTCGGCAGAATCAGGCCATATGCCACGACGACCATGACATCGGCGTTAAGATCAGCAACGAGCTGCTGGTTTTCCTGCGGGCGAAGCGAGACAGGCTGGAAAACTGGTAGACCTTTTTCTTCGGCGAGCACCTTTACCGGGCTCGGCATCAGCTTCTTGCCGCGACCCGCAGGGCGATCGGGTTGGGTAAACACGCCGACAATCTGATGCTCAGACGACAACAGCGCGTCAAGATGACGCGCTGCAAAGTCAGGTGTACCCGCAAAAATAATACGTAGTGAGTCTGACACGTTGATTCTTGTCCTTAAGCTCTCGCATTCAGACGGTCGAGTTTCTCAACTTTCTGACGAATACGTTGTTGCTTCAGCGGCGACAGATAATCGATAAACAGCTTGCCGACCAGGTGATCCATTTCATGCTGAATACAGATTGCCAGCAGGCCATCGGCTTCCAGTTCGTATGATGTGCCTTCACGGTCCAGCGCACGGATTTTCACTTTCTCGGCGCGCGGCACCAGAGCGCGTTGCTCCGGAATAGAAAGACAACCTTCTTCAATACCGGTTTCACCGCTTTTTTCCAGCAGTTCCGGGTTGATCAGTACCAGTCGTTCGTCGCGATTTTCGGAAACATCAATCACGATGATGCGCTGATGGATATCCACCTGCGTTGCCGCCAGACCGATACCTTCTTCGGCGTACATCGTCTCGAACATATCATCGACGATACGCTGAATTTCTGCATTCACTTCTTTGACCGGCGTAGCGACTTTGCGAAGGCGCTCGTCCGGAATATGTAACACTTGCAAAACTGCCATAAATTTCCAGAGTCGTATTCAGGAGTTGAAAAGATAATTACTACTATTCTAGACAAAACCCCACCTGATTGACAGCATCACTGACCAATCGCAAGGATTGCCGAAGCCGCTTGTGGCAGGGAGAAGAGATGACATCAACAGAGATAGGGTTGCGTCTGATGGCGGTAGCCGGAATATACGGTGACGTTATGCTGGACGCGTTTCGGGCGCTGAAAACGTCTCCTTCTGTAGAAAAGCGTGCCCTGCTGCAGGCGGGTCTTTCCGCCAGACAAGCGGCGCAGTTTCTCGCTGTTTCTGATACCGAACTGGAAACCTCTCTGCAATGGCTTGAGAAGCCAGACCATCATTTGATTACCGCAGACAGCAGTGCGTACCCCGAAGCGTTACGCGCCATCGTGGATTACCCCGCGCTATTGTTTGTTGCAGGCGATCCCACAGTGCTTCATTCCCCGCAACTGGCCGTGGTGGGAAGCCGGGCCCATTCCTGGTATGGCGAACGGTGGGGCAGCCTTTTCTGCGAGACGCTGGCGGCACACGGTTTGACGATCACCAGCGGGCTGGCGCTGGGGATTGACGGTGTAGCTCACCGCGCGGCATTGAAAGCCAAAGGGAAAACCATCGCTGTGCTGGGACACGGGCTTTCATTAATTCATCCGCGGCGGCATCTTTCGTTGGCGAAGCAAATTCTGGAAACGGGTGGCGCGCTGGTGTCTGAGTTTCCATTGTTGACCAAACCGCTGGCTCACCACTTTCCCCGGCGAAACCGGGTCATCAGTGGTCTAAGCATGGGAGTATTCGTCGTTGAAGCGGCGCTAAAGAGCGGTTCACTGGTTACCGCCAGATGTGCGCTCGAACAGGGAAGAGACGTCTTTGCCTTGCCCGGCCCGGTTGGTCACCCCGGTACGGAGGGCCCGCACTGGCTGATTCGGCAGGGCGCGATTCTCGTGAACTCACCCGAGGAAATCCTGGAAAATTTGCAATATGGCTCCCGATGGGTGCCAGATGACGCTGAAAAAGCAATTTATTCACCGGATCATCAGACTGTGGCATTGCCATTTCCAGAGCTCCTGGCTAACGTAGGAGATGAGGTAACACCTGTTGACGTCGTCGCTGAACGTGCCGGCCAACCTGTGCCAGTAACGGTGGCTCAGCTACTCGAACTGGAGTTAGCAGGGTGGATCGCAGCTGTACCCGGCGGCTATGTCCGTTTAAGGAGGGCATGCCATGTTCGACGTACTAATGTATTTGTTTGAGACTTACATCCATAACGAAGCTGAAATGCGCGTGGATCAGGACAAACTGACGCGGGACCTTACCGACGCCGGTTTTGATCGTGAGGATATTTATAACGCGCTGTTGTGGCTTGAAAAGCTCGCTGACTATCAGGAAGGCCTCGCCGAACCGATGCAGCTCGCTTCTGACCCACTCTCCGTTCGTATTTATACGGAAGAAGAGTGCCAACGGCTGGATGCCAGTTGCCGGGGATTCTTGTTATTCCTGGAGCAGATTCAGGTGCTAAACCTCGAAACGCGTGAAATGGTGATCGAACGCGTCATGGCGCTGGATGCCGCAGAATTCGATCTGGAAGACCTTAAGTGGGTCATTCTGATGGTGCTGTTTAACATCCCGGGTTGTGAAAACGCGTACCAACAAATGGAAGAATTACTCTTCGAAGTGAATGAAGGTATGCTGCATTAATCATTTGTGCGGCATCAAGAGTTGTTATGGTCAAATCAGCACTGTTTACGGTGCGTAAAAATGAGCCCTGCCCTCAATGCGGGGCTGAACTGGTTATCCGATCCGGGAAACACGGTCCGTTTCTCGGCTGCTCTCATTATCCGGAATGCGATTACGTCCGTCCCCTGAAGACCCAGGCGGATGGGCACATCGTAAAAGTTCTGGAGGGGCAGTTATGCCCTGCCTGTGGCGCAGAGCTGGTGTTGCGCCAGGGGCGTTTTGGTATGTTCATTGGGTGCAGCCAATACCCTGAGTGTGAACATACCGAAGTCATCGACAAGCCCGATGAAACGGCGATTAGCTGCCCGCAGTGTCATCAGGGCCACCTCGTCCAGCGCCGCTCGCGCTATGGTAAAACCTTTCATTCCTGCGATCGCTATCCGGAATGTCAGTTCGTTATCAATTTCAAACCCGTGGCGGGCGAATGTCCGGAATGCCATTACCCGCTGCTCATCGAAAAGAAAACCGCACAGGGCGTGAAGCGTTTCTGTGCCAGTAAACAATGTGGAAAGCCGGTAACGGCGGAACAAATCAGTGAATAATTACCTGCCATCAGACACCGTATCTCATGCTGTTGCGGTGTTAAATAATGAAAACGTCATCGCCTATCCCACAGAAGCTGTTTTTGGTGTCGGTTGCGACCCGGACAGCGAAACTGCGGTCATGAAATTGCTGGATCTCAAACAGCGACCGGTTGAAAAAGGTCTGATTCTGATCGCTGCCGATTTTGAACAGCTCAAACCCTACATCGACGATTCCCGGCTGACAGACGAACAACGCGCCGCCGTGTTTTCCTGCTGGCCGGGGCCTGTCACCTTTGTTTTCCCGGCACGTGCCACGACGCCACGCTGGCTGACCGGGCGTTTCGACTCGCTGGCGGTGCGTGTCACTGACCATCCGCTGGTAATAGAACTCTGCCGTGCTTACGGCAAACCGATTGTCTCCACCAGTGCTAATCTGACCGGATTGCCGCCGTGTCGTACGACAGAAGAGGTCCGCGCACAGTTTGGTGACGATTTTCCGGTTGTGAACGGCCTCACCGGCGGTCGCCTGAATCCTTCGGAGATTCGGGATGCGCTGACGGGTGAACGCTTTCGCCAGGGGTAATATATGGAAACTTACGCTGTCTTTGGTAATCCGATCGCACACAGCAAATCGCCGTTTATCCATCAGCAGTTTGCGAAACAACTCCATATTGAACATCCGTATGGGCGAGTGCTGGCATCGGTGGATGATTTCACTAACACCCTGAATGCCTTTTTCGCCGCGGGTGGTAAGGGCGCTAACGTAACCGTTCCTTTTAAAGAAGAGGCATTCGCCAGAGCGGATGAACTCACCGAGCGTGCTGCGCTGGCCGGTGCGGTTAATACGCTTAAGCGGCTGGAGGACGGGCGTTTACTGGGTGATAACACCGACGGGATCGGCCTGCTTAGCGATCTGGAACGTCTTGACCTCATCAAACCGGGCTTTCGTATTCTGCTGGTGGGTGCTGGCGGCGCGGCGCGGGGTGTTTTACTGCCGCTGCTGTCGCTGAACTGTGCCGTCACGATGACTAACCGGACGTTTTCCCGCGCTCAGGAGCTGGCGCAGCTCTTTGCCCATACAGGTAGCATCAACGCCGTTGAAATTAACCGACTCAACGGGCTGGAGTTTGACCTCATTATTAATGCCACGTCGAGCGGCATTGGCGGTGAGGTACCTGCAATTCCTTCTTCCCTCATTAATGCGCATGTTCGCTGCTATGACATGTTTTATCAGAAAGGCAATACGCCCTTTCTGCGCTGGTGCGAGCAACATGGCGCGAAAATGTGTGCTGATGGGTTAGGGATGCTGGTGGCTCAGGCGGCGCATGCGGTATTGCTCTGGCACGGCGTATTGCCTGAAACCACGCCGGTGATCGCAGCGCTTTCCCGGGAACTGCAGGCGTGAATCAGGCGATCCAGTTTCCCGACAGAGAGATCTGGGATGATGAACTACGCGCGGTGATTTTCCCGGCGCTGGTTAATGGCATGCAACTGACCTGTGCCATCAAAGGGGAAACGCTGACGCATCACTTTGGCGGCGATACGCCAGAAACGTGGCTGGCTGTTTTTCGCGAACACCGTTGGGATCTGGAAGACGCGGCCGAACAGATGATTCGCGAAGAACAGGATGACAGTCAGGGCTGGTTCTGGCTCTCCTGATTCAGATAGTCATTCTTCCATGTCACGTAGTTGTTCGCAGAATAGCGTAGCCCCGCAATTTCCGC
Source organism: Trabulsiella odontotermitis (assembly GCF_001297775.1). GTDB lineage: Bacteria > Pseudomonadota > Gammaproteobacteria > Enterobacterales > Enterobacteriaceae > Trabulsiella > Trabulsiella odontotermitis. The sequence goes on from NZ_LIFX01000018.1 coordinate 42,216, forward strand.
TTCCGTCAGGGGGCGGATCTGTTTCACCGGGCTGCCTAAATAGAGATAGCCGCTCTCCAGGCGCTTGTTCTGCGGTACAAGACTCCCGGCGCCAATCATCACATCATCCTCAACCATCACACCGTCGAGCAGAATAGAGCCCATTCCTACCAGTACGCGATTGCCAATCGTGCAGCCATGCAGCATCACTTTATGTCCCACGGTGACATCGTCTCCCACAATCAGGGGATTGCCTTCCGGGTTAGAAGAGGACTTATGGGTGACATGGAGAACGCTACCGTCCTGGATATTGCTGCGGGCCCCGACAGAGACGTAATTGACATCGCCGCGGATGGCAACCAGCGGCCAGATGCTGACGTCATCAGCTAAACGCACGTCACCAATCACCACGCTGGTGGGATCAATCATCACGTTTTGACCGAGTTTGGGAAAAGTATCCTTATAAGGACGAAGCTGTGCAGACATGATTACCTCTGTTTGATCACGTATCGCTGCATTATCGACTATCGGCGGGGCTTTCACACCTCAAAAAAGCAGCAGATCGTACAGGATCAGCGCGAAAAGCCCGAAAAATCAGCAGTCAGAAAAAAAGATCCAAAAAACGCTTGTGCAAAAAAATGGGATCCCTATAATGCGCCTCCGTTGAGACGACAACGTGAATCACTTCACCAGATGGTCGGAACGGCTGAAGAGAAAAATCCTGAGAAATTAGGGTTGACTCTGAAAGAGGAAAGCGTAATATACGCCACCTCGCGACAGTGCGCTGTAAGCCGCGTCGCAACTGCTCTTTAACAATTTATCAGACAATCTGTGTGGGCACTCGGAGTGACATGGATTCTTAACGTCNAACGTCTTCGGACGAAAAATGAATACCAAGTCTCAAAGAGTGAACACGTAATTCATTACGAAGTTTAATTCTTAGAGCATCAAACTTGAATTGAAGAGTTTGATCATGGCTCAGATTGAACGCTGGCGGCAGGCCTAACACATGCAAGTCGAGCGGCAGCGGGGGAAAGCTTGCTTTCCCGCCGGCGAGCGGCGGACGGGTGAGTAATGTCTGGGAAACTGCCTGATGGAGGGGGATAACTACTGGAAACGGTAGCTAATACCGCATAACGTCTTCGGACCAAAGTGGGGGACCTTCGGGCCTCATGCCATCAGATGTGCCCAGATGGGATTAGCTAGTAGGTGGGGTAACGGCTCACCTAGGCGACGATCCCTAGCTGGTCTGAGAGGATGACCAGCCACACTGGAACTGAGACACGGTCCAGACTCCTACGGGAGGCAGCAGTGGGGAATATTGCACAATGGGCGCAAGCCTGATGCAGCCATGCCGCGTGTATGAAGAAGGCCTTCGGGTTGTAAAGTACTTTCAGCGGGGAGGAAGGTGTTGTGGTTAATAACCGCAGCAATTGACGTTACCCGCAGAAGAAGCACCGGCTAACTCCGTGCCAGCAGCCGCGGTAATACGGAGGGTGCAAGCGTTAATCGGAATTACTGGGCGTAAAGCGCACGCAGGCGGTCTGTCAAGTCGGATGTGAAATCCCCGGGCTCAACCCGGGAACTGCATCCGAAACTGGCAGGCTTGAGTCTTGTAGAGGGGGGTAGAATTCCAGGTGTAGCGGTGAAATGCGTAGAGATCTGGAGGAATACCGGTGGCGAAGGCGGCCCCCTGGACAAAGACTGACGCTCAGGTGCGAAAGCGTGGGGAGCAAACAGGATTAGATACCCTGGTAGTCCACGCCGTAAACGATGTCGACTTGGAGGTTGTGCCCTTGAGGCGTGGCTTCCGGAGCTAACGCGTTAAGTCGACCGCCTGGGGAGTACGGCCGCAAGGTTAAAACTCAAATGAATTGACGGGGGCCCGCACAAGCGGTGGAGCATGTGGTTTAATTCGATGCAACGCGAAGAACCTTACCTGGTCTTGACATCCACGGAAGTTTTCAGAGATGAGAATGTGCCTTCGGGAACCGTGAGACAGGTGCTGCATGGCTGTCGTCAGCTCGTGTTGTGAAATGTTGGGTTAAGTCCCGCAACGAGCGCAACCCTTATCCTTTGTTGCCAGCGGTCCGGCCGGGAACTCAAAGGAGACTGCCAGTGATAAACTGGAGGAAGGTGGGGATGACGTCAAGTCATCATGGCCCTTACGACCAGGGCTACACACGTGCTACAATGGCATATACAAAGAGAAGCGACCTCGCGAGAGCAAGCGGACCTCATAAAGTATGTCGTAGTCCGGACTGGAGTCTGCAACTCGACTCCACGAAGTCGGAATCGCTAGTAATCGTGGATCAGAATGCCACGGTGAATACGTTCCCGGGCCTTGTACACACCGCCCGTCACACCATGGGAGTGGGTTGCAAAAGAAGTAGGTAGCTTAACCTTCGGGAGGGCGCTTACCACTTTGTGATTCATGACTGGGGTGAAGTCGTAACAAGGTAACCGTAGGGGAACCTGCGGTTGGATCACCTCCTTACCTGAAAGAACCTGCCT
>NZ_LIFX01000019.1 GCF_001297775.1 Trabulsiella odontotermitis
AAACCAAGGTAATTGAGAAGCGCTGACACGGACTTTCCAGACAATTCGGTAAGCGTATTGTCCAGAGGCTGCTTACCTGCCAGCGCGTTTGTCATAGTGGTGGCAAAGTTCGGATCGTTACCCAAAGCCGCCGCCAGCTCATTAAGCGTATCAAGCGCTTCAGGAGAGGAGGCAACAAGTGCTGCAAGTGCCGCTTTAACGAATGCCGTGGTGGCCAGCTGTGTATCATTGGACGCCTGCGCTGCAGTCGGCGCTGTCGGTTTACCGGTTAAGCCAGGACTGGCCAGTGGAGCATATTCGGCGACCACCGTTTTGACATGACCTGTGGTGGCCAGTTTGGTGCTGTTATCCGTTTTGCTCACTGTTGGCGCGGTCGGTGAACCGGTCAGGGCCGGACTATCCTTCGGCGCATACTGAGTGTGCGGGTCCGGGGCGGCAATATGATCCGCCAAATTCTGACCGCCTTTCTCAACCTGTTGTTTCAGGTACGATGTCCGGCTGGCCAGTTGCTTAGCCTGACGGTTAGAAATCCCATCAGGCCCGCCCAGAACGGGGTCAGAGACCTCTATCTGGTAGATGCCGTCTTCCCACTGCGGGGTTTCAGGTAGGTTTGCCATGATTAACTGCTCCCGTGGTTATAGCTGCCGTCATAGTTGACGGTGTTGTTGTAGCGAATCGCGACAGACTGATACTCCAGACTGGCAAGGTGACAGCGGGCCGGTGCGAACGCGGCGAGGGTCTGTCGCAAAAGCGCAGCCTGGTCGTTAGTGATGGGCTGCCGGAGGATAACGCGATAAACCGCCCAAGCCTCGGCATCGCCATGAACATAGATACCGTTGTACGTGTGTCTGCCGTCGTAGCCGATTTGACTGGTCCCCTCAATCAGGTCGACCTCGCCAAAACCAAAGCGACGGATGATTTCCCGGATTGACCACGGCGTCCCCTTGTAGCGGTGAAGCTCAATGGCCGATTTAATCAGGGCACGGCGCACGTCATCAGCTTCAGCCAGTTCCCAGCCGTCGCCGAACAGAGAGAATTGCTCGCCCAGCCATGGCAGCGCTGAGCTGTCGACGATATCCACCAGGTAGACCATCAGGGCTTCCAGGTTGATGCTGTCCAGTCGCCCGGCCAGTCTGCCCAGCGTTCTGAGGCTGATATCCCCCTCAAGCGGCGGCGGAAGTTGTAGCGGTTCAGCCATCGGCTACCCCCGACATGGTGATGTTGATGGAGGTACAGTTGGCCCACTCGTTTTCCGCCACCACAACCAGCGCCAGTCCGGGCAGTTCAACCTGATATACCCCCTCAACGGACAGGACGGCGTTAATCTGCCCAGGCACGATATCCAGCCCCAGTTTTGCCCGACGAGCAGCCACCCAGCGCTGAATGGCATTATTGGCGGCGTCTTTTATCGAACTGACGTCCTGACCACGATAAACCGTGATGCGGGCATCGATGGCATAGTCCACCTGTACTGGCGTTCTGGCATGAACGGTATCGGTAAGCGGTCTGACTTTCTCATCCGAACAGAAGCTCTCGACCAGCGTGAGGATGCTGTCGTCCGGCAGACCGGTGCTGAGCAGTGGATACAGCTCGACGGTGCCGGGCACAGGCGAGAGAACGGCGACATCGACAATGCTGGGATGTGCTCCCATGGCATGAAAACGGTATGCGCCACGGCTTCCGGCATTGGTGAAGGACTCAGGAGCCAGCCTGATGCGCTCACGCAGTCGGTCATTGTCTTCCTGCTCTGACCCGCCAGAACTGGCGGAAAGATTGGTGACCTGCAGGTCGACGTTGTCAATCTCATCAAGCAACTGGCTGACCTGAGCTGGTTGCCAGCCGTTACCGGCATCACCAGGTTCGGTACAGGTCGCTGTGGCATTGACCAGCATAAGGCCCGCCTTAAGCACCACGTCCGCATCGGTAGCGAAAATAACACTGTCGGAGGCGCTGACGCGGGTGCCAGCCGGTATCACTACATCCATCGCCATCGGTTCGTCGACAGCGAATTGGAGAGGTGTCGATGCAGGCTGCGCGGCAAGGCGGTACACGCCAACCAGTTCACCGAGGTAATCAATCATCGGCTCACGGGCAAAGGCGACCAGATTCTGCTTCGCCGCCTCCTGTACTGCCACCCTGACCAGCATTTCGCGATAGGCCCAGAGGTCAATCAGCAGACGTTCGGCCTGTGCCGGATAAAGCGTTTTGCCGGTATCCGCCTCATACTTCGCAATCATTTCTGCCGTGATTTTGTCGGCATCGCGTTCAATAAAATCGGGGTCTGTCAGCGCCATAGCAGTTCCTGAGTCCGGGGTTGTCCGTCTGAGCCTTTCCAGCTCACCCGGAGCGTAAGATGTTCACCGTCAACGGCGGGTTTAACTGACGTCAGCTGGCAGCGAGGCTCCCAGCGGCGAATGGCATCGACGGACTCGCGCACGACGTGCGGAATGGCACGATCAACGGGCCAGTCGATATAAAGGTGCAGATTGCTGCCGAACTCCGGGCGGTGCGGGTCGCTGCCGCGAGGAGTGCGCAGAATAATTTGAATGGCCTGCCAGATATCATCCAGCCCCTGGACGATTTCGCCGGGGGCCTGCAGGGCCGGTTGCCAGAATACTGAGGTTGTTTTCATGGGGGCAGTATTGCCCCCGGAAGGGATTGCCGATATTAAAGGCGTTTAAGAAGGTTCAGTGGGAGTGGTGGTTGGAGTTTGCGCCATCAGACAGCATGCTGCCGGTGGCGTGGGCATTCCCTTCAATCTCAATGTTGCCCTTAATCGTCGCGGTGGCACCTTCACCGCCAGAGCCAGCCATCCCTCCCTCGTAAGTTAGCTTACCCCTGACAAGCAGATCTCCGGTCATTTCGGTCTGTGGCGCATCAATTGTGGCTTTCTGCGTTTTCACGAGCACGTCAGCACTACACTCAATCACCAGATGCTCGATTCCGCCCTTAATGGTGAGCGTATGGGTGCCCCGGTGGTAGCTGAACTCCGCCCCGTCGCTGAATGTTGTGCCGCGAACGTTCTTGTCGCTGAACGATGGTTTATCAATGTCGGAATAGACTGCGCCAAGAATCACACCATCTTCGCCGTTTTCATCCAGCAGCACTTTGACCTGTTCCCCCACATCCGGGAGCCAGTAGTCTTTGTTGTTCTGGGTATTGCGCTGAAGGACGTCCAGCCAGTTGGTGCGCATGTTATCGCACTCAGGCAAACGGACACGGGCTTTCACGCCATCAGCATCGACGGCGCTGACTGTACCAGTCTGTAGGGTTACGCCTGTCATTTTTTCTTTTCCTTTATTACCGTGGTTGTGGTGCCGTCCGGCTTGTAGACGGTGAGCGTCTGGGTCTTGCCGGTCTTATTGCCTTTCTTCGCCTTACCCCGCGTCACCGGCCCCCGCGCGACGTCCAGCTCGGTCACGTAGCCGCTGCTGCGGTCAAGTGTATGGCGGGCAGTGGTTATCAGCCACGGCCCGGATAGCTGGCCAAAGCCTGACAGTTCAATTTTATTGCCTGCCGTCAGCTGGGATGCTCCCATCAGGGTCAGGGAACCGCTCTGCTGGTATTCGTTGTGACGGGCCAGCGCGGAATCGGCCTTGATGCGGGCGCTGTCCGGGTCACTGACGCGGCTGTTGACCTGAAGCCTGTCGGCGCTGGTGACCTTGCCGCCTTTGGTTTGCCTGCTGCTCTCGCTGGTCCCACCGTCAGCCTCATATACAATCAGCTTTTTTGTGCTGCTCTTCTGGTGCTTGACCCTGGCGGATTTATAGACCCGGTTGATGGTATCGCGAAGCGAGTAACGGGCCACATCCTGTGGCTTCAGCTGCCGCACCGGCTCCTGGCTGCGAAGCGTGGCCAGATGCGAAAATATCAACTGGTCGCTGACAATCTTCACCGCATAACCGTACTCGCTGGCCAGCCGGTGCAGAAAGGCCACGTCGGTCTCGGCGTACTGCGTCACACGGTCAATTTTGATGGCCTCGATGCTGCCGACAAGCTTCAGTTGATGCTTTTTGGCAATACGCCCGGCGATGGCCGCCAGCGTTGTGCTCTCGAAACCCCGACTTGATTTCGTCCGTAACGCGCTGTTGACTGAGGTGGCCACGCCCCGAATAGAAACCACGGAAGCAGGTGAACTGACCTCTATCTCGTCGATCGAGAAAGTACCGCAGGACAGCAGTTTCTCGCCCTGGTAGCCCACCTTCAGGGTCAGCGTGTCGCCTTTGCCCGGATACCATGCATCCAGCCAGCGGCCATCGGTATCATCCAGCTCCACCTCAATGGTGTCAGACTCATTTTTGATGTTATCGCTGTACGTAATGCGGGTGACGTATGGGGTGATATCGCTGGTGATATTCTTTTTCAGATACCACAGGGTGAACACCGGTGAAAGTACGTCGCTGACGCCTGTCAGGGCAGACGATGCCTGCGAACTGCTTACCTCAGCCATGGTGGGGTATCCTCTTCTGTCGTGGCTTCTTCAGCCTCAATCACCGGAATGAGCAACAGCAGCCCGGAGGGCAGCACCGGTGTGATGGCCACGTGCGGATTGGCGGCAATAATCCGGGGATAGCCCATCGGGTCGCCGTAATACTGCCATGCAAGCGCATCCCAGCGCTCCCCGTCCCGGGTGACATGCTCAAGAAACATCAGACACTCCTCGCCAGGATTCTGGCAGCCATGGTGCTTAACCCCGGCGACATGCGGGTGAAGGTGGTGCTGGCGGAGTTAAGCTGGCCGGAAACCGCATCCAGTGCCGCCGCGATATTGCTGCCGTCGACGCCGTTCAGCGCGGATTGCGCCTGCTGAACATACGAGGCAGCCTCACCGGTGGCCCGTGCCAGACTGACTGCTTCCGGCATGGACTCTGCCAGCGCATTAAACGCCGGGATACTGCTCCCCAGTGAGCCGGAGATGTTCCCCAGCCCGCTCATCAGCCCTGGTAAACGGGTCAGCGCCACTGTCGGGTTATCCTTCATTTTCTGTGCAATCCGCACCGCGCTCATGGTGGTCTGGAGCACTGACTGTGCCTGCTTCGCATAGTTGACGCCGTCCCGGACATACTGCGCCACGCCGGAAGGTGACGGAACCGCAGAAGATATCGCGCCGGTGCCCGGTACCTGTGCACGGATAGCGGGCGGCTTCAGGGGGTTTTTAGGGTCGCCGATGTACTCCCGGAGAGACGCGGTGGCATTGACGGCCAGCACGTTGCCGGTGCTGTCGGTCTGCTCACTGGTCGCAGTCACGTCGGTAATCACAAACCAGCCGCGATAGTCGCCGTTGCCAAAGACCAGCGCCAGCGCCTGATGAGCTTTCATCGCCGTTCTCAGGCGGGCCAGCTCGACGTCGGGCACGCAATAATGCTGGTGAAAGACCAGGCTTATCTGGATTTCGTCCAGCTTGTCGCCAATGAACTGCAGGCCGGGCTTCCCTTCGATGCGGGCATGCTCGGCGTAATCGACGCCGAATGTCGCCTCGAAGCCGTCCCAGTAGGTAATCAGCTCAAACTCAATATCGCCCAGAACTGCAAACATCAGCTGTACCTCCTGCGCTGTTGCTGAGCCAGCAGACGCTCCAGCATTTTTTCCAGCTCGTGCACGCTCATATTCAGCGCACCGGTCAGCCCGGCTGGCGCTGCTGTCTCTTTGCCATTGAGGTAGAACTGAGGATTAAAGTCGACCTGAATACCACCAGACATTCCGCCACCGGATGCAGCTGCGCCACGGCCTGAATACCCCGCAGCCATGATTTCTGGCGACGGGATACGGGGAACATCCGGGGTCATTTCTTCAGCCAGCCGCTGCCCGGCCAGCGCCGCAAGCGGAGTGGTTCGCTGCAGGCCGATGGCTGCTCCCTGTGCGATGTTGTCACCAAAGCCCATAAACACCCGGCTCGGTGAGTGAATGCCCAGTTTTTCTTTAAACCAGCCGCCGACGCTGTCTCCCATGTCGGTGACGGTGGTTTTGAGCGAGTCCCATTTGTTTTTGATGCCGTTTATCAGCCCGTCGATAAGATGGCCACCGAAGTCAGTGAACTTCGCTGGCAGATCAACGCCGAGATATTTCAGCGCAGCCGCAAAGGCTTTGTAGAGCAGACCAACCGGCGACCAGTTAATCAGCAGCTTACCAATCCCCACGATACCGCCGTTAAACGCCGTTTTAATATCTGCCCAGCGCTGTTTAAACCAGCCGCTGACTGCTCCCCAGTTGCGGTAAATAAGATAAGCAGCCACAGCAACGGCGGTGATGGCCAGACCGATAGGGTTCATCATCAGTGCCCGGCCAATCCAGAGAACGGCCCGTCCGGCGAGCATAATACCGCGAACAAGACCGCCTCCGAGTACACGCCCCAGCGTTCCGGCCCCTCTGGCGACAGCGCTGAAGCCGGTCACCAGCCAGCGGAGTTTGCCGCCTTCACCCAGTGCAAGGGTCAGACGAAGCCAGTTAGCACGAAGCCGAACAACACTTCCCCATACGCTGGTAAATGGTGAGATAAGGAGATTCAGCCCCAGCTTGAGACCGATTGTGGCCATCTTGAAAGCAAGTAATGCCCCCACAATCTTAATGGTACCGCTGACCAGCTGCGGATTGGCTGCAATCCACTTACCTACGCTGTCTATCAGAGGAATGAATGTTTCGCCTAACTGGATTAATGCAGGTTTTAATGACTCGCCGATGCTGATTGCTGACTCATTAAAACCGACCTGGGTCCTGCGCCAGCGCGCCTCAAGAGTATCGTTTTGCTTCTTAAAATCAGTACTGAGCGTGTTCTGTGCTGTAGGGCTATTCATTTCCTGTTTATTGGACTGATATTTATCCCAGCCCTGACGCATCGCCAGCAGATGGTTGACAGTCTGAATATCGGTGAAGACTTCCGCCAGTCCGAAGGACTCCATCAACTTCTGCTGACCTTCCTGATCTCCAGAATCCTTTGCCGCATTCCACTGTTGTAAAAACGCCTTACCTTTACCGTCAACAAAACGGTTGGCAATCATCAGAGAGGCTTCATACTGAGAGAGTCCCTGGGCTACATAATTTTGCATTGACCCCTGGTAGTCCACTCCGGCTTTGGCATATTTCTGAATGGTATCTCCGCGCCCCATCGCCGCCAGCCAGTTAGACATATTGGTGACTGCTTCCTCTGCAGAGCCGCTGCCTTTACCCACTTCCAGACTGGCGACAATCTGGGTTATGGCGTCTTTACCGTAAATACCACGGGCTGCGAAAGCTTTGGCCATACCGGGTAACGCTTTCGCCATATCCTTCAGTTCAAATGAGCCGAGCTTGGCCCCGGTAGCCGCCATACCAAACGCCTGCTCCAGCTCCTTCGCATCGGTAATTTTAAGCGCATCGCTGAAGGCATAAGTCATTTTGGCGAGGTCGGTCATATCCGCTTTGGTGGCCGTGGCTGTTTTACCCAGCATCCCCGCAAATTTTGCTGCCTGTTCCGGGTTCATACCATCAGCAACCAGTTGACCAACACCACCCAGCAGAGACTCCTGCAGCTGGTTAACCCTGAGCGATGCCTGACGAATAGCAGTACCGATAGCCTGTTCCTGACGTGCATCCAGATCGCCGGTCACGCTGATATCGCGAAGCTGGGACTCAAACGAGGCATATTGTTTTACTGAGTTCATTACGGGTGAACCCAGCGTTCGGGCAACGGCATAGGTCTCAGCCCCCTGACCATAGAGCGCCATGCGGTTAGCTTTCAGCGCATCACTGGTGGCCGATACCGCTGACAGACGGCGCTGCTGACGCTCAATTTGCTCCATTGTGCGACTTACACGCAGTAGATCGCTGTTGAGGCGCTGCATCCGGGATGAACCCAGTTGCCCATAGCGCTCTGTTGCGCGGGTTAAGGCGTTCTGGCGCTCCTGGAGGCGACGTGACGTATCGCCAAGGGAGTCGAGGGCACGTCGGGTACCGCTGACGGCAGAGCGAAAGCTGCTCCCGACAATGCCGCCAATGATGACGCCGACTGAAAATTCACTTGCCACGGTGGCTATCCTCTGAAAGTGGAGAGTCATGCAAAACAGCCGCAAGAAGCGGCTGTTAAGTGCTGAGGGTTACTGGTTGTCGCCGTACTCGCTTTTGATCTGCTCTTCGGCCTGGTCGAGCCACATCTCCAGATCGTCAGTATCGAGGGCATCAATCTCCCCAGGCTGAAATCTAAACCACCTCGCCAGCAGTCCCTGTGCCTGCGTCAGGGTCTTTGTTGCTTTTGCCCAGCCCAGTGACTTGCTGAAATCGTTTCTGCAGCTCCAGATAATCAGCAAGGTCCATATTATCCAGGTCCTCCGGGAGCAGGCCGGTACTGCGGGAAATCAGAGGCTCATCCCAGTCAGCCGGGTCTTTATGCGTTTTCTTGATCAGCTTGAGGTCTTTAACCATCAGGCGCTTAAGGGTGAGTTGAGAAACGGAGTTACCCGCAGCCGTGGTGAATGGGAACTGCAGGACAAAGATTTCGGCTTCTGTTTGGGTCTGTGACATGTTCATGCTCCTGTGTAAGTTCAGGGCAGTATGTTCGGTGACGCGGGGAACGAATATTAAAGGGGATTAAGAAGAAAGGGGCCGAAGCCCCTGTGATATCAGTGAGTGCGAAAGCCTTTGCAGTTACGAAGAAACTCGATAATGAGCGCCTTACCTTCGGCTTTGCCGATGCCGGTAAACCAGTGGTCTGGTGGTTCCCATGCCTCAATCAGGTCAGCCAGCTTCCGTGCTCTGGAGCGGGTACAGTCAATCGGGTCATTGGTTTTTTGGGTGTTAAAAAGGTTTTCCACCCCCGGAATATCGAGGAGGGTAAACCAGGTTCCATTAGCCATACCAATCGAACCGCAGTTCCCGCCTTTGTCTTCAATCTTGACGGTCACTATCAGCCCCCGATATTGATGCGGTAGTCAGTCAACTGGTCAACACCGCCGACGCGGAAGATGTTGGCCAGATAGTCCAGCTCCAGCAGTTCTTCACCATCCAGTACCTGCTTGATGTACGTGCAGGTGAAGCTACTGGAGAACTCGGCGTTCTCATGCTGCTTGAAGGTGCCCAGAGGGTTCTTCTTGAACATGATGGTCAGGAACGTCACCAGCGGCACTTCATCAATCAGCCCCTGAGAACTGTAGCGCTGAACGCTGGAACGGCACTGCAGCGCCAGTGATTTATACGGGTTCGCAGCAGACAGCATCGCGTCGCGGTAAAAGCTGTTCCACTTGATCTCACCCTCCAGCTTGTCGAAGCCTGCCGGGAGTTCCACCTTGCCAACCATCCCCAGCGCCTTATGCTCCTGCATGGTCATGGACACATCAGGCAGTTTGACCTCCTCGGCCCGGCCCAGCAGGTTAGCGCTATCCAGATAGATGTTGGCATTGGTGATGCGGTTGATCTCAATCTTTGCCATCAGCTATTCCCCTTCAGGGTTAACAGGTATTCCGAGGTGATCTCGGTCTCAAACGTCAGTCGTTCCAGCGGCGGTGGCGGCGTGTATTTGTAGCTCAGCAACAGGTGACCGGCGGCAAGCTCCGTCTCTTCGTTACGGGAGGGATCAAACCAGCATTTAAAACCCAGCAGAGCGCCATCGCCAATCATCTTGCGCCCGTAGGCATTGACCGATTCCGTCAGCGCATCAATCAGCGCCTGGGTAATCGGCATGTCGATGTACTGCTGGCTGAAGTAGCGCAGGGACTCGTTGATCACATCGCCGGTGCGACGAACGTTCTCAAAGTTGCGCATATGCGTAACTGTTGGCCATGCCGCTGTCCGGTTGCCCCACAGGCGCAGGCCGCTGCCGTAGCTGCTGAAGACCGTCGTGATGCCCTGTTCGTTGAGCAGGTTCACCTCGCTCTGCGGGTCGTCAATCATTGCCGACAGCTGACGCTCAACGCCGGTGATACCCAGAATCTCCTGGTTGGAGGATGACCACCAGTAGCCCTTGTCCAGGTCGACTTTGGCACGCAGCCCTGCGGCACGCTGGCTCAGCGGCTCCAGTCGCTCGCTGTTGGTGGCCGCGTCATATACTTTCACGTGGGGGTAGCACAGGCGGACACGATCGGAGCTGGTATTAAAGTTGATAGTACCTGCCGGGCCACGTCCCGCCAGTGCCTGTGCAAAGGTGGTACCAATCGGTGCATCGATGTAGGTCACCGCGCCCAGCTTCACAGCCATGGCGATAAGCTCAACCGAGACGCTGTTCTGGGTACAGAATACCGGGGCAATCAGGATTTTGGCGAAGTAGCCAAACAGGTTGAAGCTGTCGTTAAGCAGCTTCATGCCGGTACGGTTGCCCGCCGCGTTAACGGCACCGATGATATCAGCCGGGGTGACTTTGGTCGGATCAGCATAGTTATAGCTGGCCTTCACCGTTGCATTTGCAGCAATGCTCTTACCGAGGTTGGTAATCACCCCGGTCTGTGCATCAAGCGAGTAGTCCTGACCTTCCACATAAGGCTGGCCATCGCTGTCCGGTTTCAGTACCAGCTGCGCAACCACCGGATTAGCCAGCTGTGCCTTGCCCGTCGCCTTGTCGAATGTTACGTCTTCATCGGCCACAGCGGTTTTATGCACAGCCGGATCAAGCACGTTAATGACCAGAACGGTGCCTGCCCCGTGGTCGTAGATCGCATCCAGTGCCTGCGGAATGGTAAAGCCAGTGAGCTGGCTGCCAAACGCCGCTGCATCTTTCTCAGACAGACACTGCACCAGCGTATTGACGTCTCCCATTGGGGCAGTACCAATCAGGCCAATGACGGCGGATTTCACCGTTTTAACCGGGCGGGCACCGTTTTCCACCTCAATGGTTTCGACGCCATGCAGATAGTTAGCTGACATGGGAGTCCTCCGTTTTCACATCGCTGTCGCCGCCGCTCCTGCGCTTTTGTGGCTGCACAGCCGGTGTGCTGGCGGGTTTAGTCTCTTCAGATACCGGCGTCAGATGCTTCAGCGCCACCAGTACCTTCACATAGTCATGCTCCTCCGGCAGGGAAACATTCTTCCCCGGCCAGAGCAGGATTTCGGTTCCGTCCGACAGCGTGACGCCGCTGGCCGGGCCGGAATAGCGGTATTCTTTCATCACTCGCTTTCCTCATAGTTCACTTCGGTTAACAACGGGCCGGACGGTAAATCGCTGTCTTCGATAAAGACGCTTTCGGTTGCGAAGTCGAGAGCGTACTGCCACAGCCCCTTGACCTCACCGATAAACACTTCACGGGTCAGCCAGATACGACGGCGGCAGTTCGGCGGGGTGTAACCGCCGAGGATGCGGCGGACTGCATCCAGAACGTCAATCGCACCTCTTTTACCGTTGAGCTGGCGGAAGACCACCGTGACGCAGAGCTGAATGGTCTGGGGCTGGATCACCGCGCCGATATCATTGGGCTTGTCGAAGCGCGACCCGGCATAGCTCACCAGCAGCGCCCCAACAGGATGATTCAGGCGATATTCAGCCGGTTTCTCCGGGAAGTACTCCACCTGCAGCTGGGGCAGTTTCTCGCGTAACCGGGCCAGTACAGCATCAAGGACGGGCAGAACGTTCATCAGTATTTCTCCAGCAAACCATCACGCCCGCCAAAGGTGGGGCGGCGTGCCCGCGCCCGGATTTCACCGGACTCGGGCACATCTTTTTGGGTGGACTGCAGCCCCAGTGTGAGCTTCCCGTCGCGGATAGCCTCCAGCTGACGCCGGGCCTCTTTGTGGTCATCCTTCACGGTATCCGGGACTGCACCTTCCGGGCGGCGGGTATAGAGCCGGTAACGCACCAGCGTGATGGCAATGTCCCGCAGAACGGTCGGTATCTCCGCCAGTGGCAGGGTATAGCGTCCGCGCAGATGGGCATCAATCAGCTCATCTGCATAGCGAATACAGCCATCCACCACCTCTGTCTTCACCGCTGCGGGTGTGTCGAAATCCAGCTCCTCGTTGGTGAGCTGGATAAGCGTCCGCTCCGGCACCTGCTCAACCAAATCCGCCAGAGAGCAGTACATGTCACACCCCGCGCAGGATGCGGATAACATCGCCTTCGGCCAGCGCATCATCCAGTGCAATCCCGGCTGAAATACCCGCCGGGGTTTCACCGGCTGCCGGGACCTGAGGAACGGCACAGGCGTTCGCATCCGACTGGACGTTCTGCCCTTTATTGACTGCCGCACCGGCTTCGACGGCAACGATGCCCAGTACGTTAACCGGCGTTACATCACCGGCAGCGGCATCCACCTCCGCCACACCGAGCGCGACGGCTCCGGCCTTGCATGGCGCGTTATCGACACCGACAAACCGCTGTTGTGTCAGCGCCGCGCTGGCCGTCACGGTGGTGGTCAGAATGACCTGCTGAGTTGTACCCATGGCAGTCTCCTTATTTCACGATGTTGGTGACGAGATACCCGGCATCGCCACCGACCACGGCGACTTTGTAGATATCGGTATAACGGCAGTACTTCACCTTGCCGCCGACGCCGTCGTATTTATCCGCCACCGGCATGCCTTTACGGCGCAGGGTGTAACCGAAGGACGGCTCGTTTTCGTCGGCGCTGTCGGTGCCCGGCTGGGGTTTGCCGACGTAATGCAGCATCAGATTGTCGCCCCAGATATCGGTCGGGACTTTGTCCTTGTTCTGCGCGTCTTTCATGGATGCCATGGAGACCGGCTCGCCAATCGCCACATCCTCCAGCTGGAAAAGGTCTTTCAGAATTTCGATGGTGATACGCTTGCGCTCGTTGGCACCAATCGCGGCCTGAATCGCCGGGTGGAACTTCAGCAGCGACATGACGCTTGCCCCCATGGTCATCAGGTTCGGACGCAGGCCAGTGGCGTTACGTACCGCTTCGATCCCGCCCTCGATGATGCCAATCGGATCACCCTTGCCACCGCCCCAGCGTTCAGCCGCAGCCAGCGCTTTGACGTTAGCTGCACGGTAGACGTTTTTGTCCTGGGCCAGACGGGCCGCATACAGTTCGCGCTTGAGGTTGACGCCGCTGGTCACACGGCGAATGGCTTTGGCCTCTTCGTTGAACATCGACTCGGCCTGCTCGCGATAGTCCACCGGCGCGGCCAGATCGTGTTCGTTGAGAACCAGGTCCAGCTTGCCGGTTTTCTCGCGTACCAGAACGTTGCTGTCAGCCCCCACGGCACGCTCGGTGTCGTACTCCACAAAGGCGGATTTACCGAAAGTCGGAACGGTCACACCTTCCTTATCGGTCTGGACAATGGGGAAGATGCGCTCGCCGATGAACGCGACATTTTTATAACCGCGAGCGATGCTGGTCAGCACCGGGTCAACAACGCGCTTACCCTTTAAATAGTCAGACATGTTCTCTCCTTAATTACAGGCAGCGGGAGACAGCAGCGTCGTAGCTGATGCCTTCTTTTTTCGACAGTTCCAGCGCTTTCTGATGCAGCGCCAGACGTTCCGGGTCGGCTTCAGCGAACTCTGCTGACGTCGTTCTGATATCCGTGTTCACGCGGTCTTTGGTCGCGTGCTCACTGAAATTCAGTACCGGGGCAGTGCCATCCAGCAGTGTCTTAAACGCCGTGGCCAGCGGGGTGCGGGTATCGCCCTCGGCGAACTCGACAGGCTTATCACCACCGGCTACCGCATCAAGAATGGCAACAACAACCGGTTTTGCTGCCGGGGTCAGGCGACCCGCGCCGACCAGCTTCTCGGCAAAGGAGACGTTGTCCGCGTGCAGTTTTTCCTGCCTGGTCTTCGCTTCCTGTTCCGCCCGCTGGGTGGCTTCCGCTTTCAGACGCGTATTTTCCGCCTGAAGCGCTTTGATTTCTTCATCAGTCATGGTGCTGTTCTCTTGTTGAGGGTTGGGATTGTGTTCACTGAAGTCCGGTTCAGACTTCCCGGTGTCGCGGTAAGCCTCTTCGCGCAGGGAGTCAACCTGCCATGAAGGAAGCACCTTGTCGGTCTCGTCCAGCCCGAACTGGGCGATCAGAAAATCGCGCAGACGCCGCCATAAAGAGGCATTGGTGATATCACTCCAGTCGGCAAACTCCACGACGCCTTCTTCTTTCTCACCAAACGACACCTGCTTCAGCCCCTTAATGGAAGGTGGCTGTGCCCCCAGAAAGCCGACATGACGCAGGTAAAGCGTGCCGGGCTTCGGATTGTTCGGTGAGTCAGGGAGATAGAACGAGGCGGAGACCTTCTTGAAGCGTCCGTTGCCCACCAGTTCGGCAAACTGCGGGTCGAGCTGGTCAGGTTCAGCCAACAGGTCAGCGCCGTTAAGCGACAAGGATTTCACCCAGCCCCACGCCGGGTCTTCCGTTTTGGGGTGGCCAATAACGAGTGGTGCTTCATGGACGGACGGGTCATAGGCTTTCACGCAGGCGGCAAGATCGCTTTGCGTGAACGGCAGTTTCGCGCCGTGCATATCGGTATGAGTACCGGCTTTAAAAATGTGAATGGCTGGCATTTTGCTGTCCCGCGTTACGTTGTTGGGGACAGTCTGTGGAAAAAGCATCAGCAGCGCTTTTAATCTGCTTTAGAAAAAATCGGGGGTATCAGTACGGGGAATGTCACGCTGCAGGCGAATAGTGGTGCGAAGCGGGGGCTGTAAAGCCTTTATAAAGGTAATACAGCCCCTCAGCGGCTGGCAATGATAAATCACCCGCCTGTAGAGACAAAACTCAGCGACGGGCCGCTGCTTCAAGATGGCGGACAATCGTATCGAGGATGGGGACAACCACATCAGGCTGCAGCTCTCCGTCACCCGTCATCGGCAGGAACGGACGGGCCGGAAGCTCAACAGATTCATTACGCCCCGTTTTACCCCCAAACTGGTGAACAGGCCCATAAACGACGTTAGTGCCGACCGCGGCCTGCCTGTCATCATGATCGGTTGATACTGACCCCATCAGACGCCCGGTCTTCTGCAGTGTTTGTCCGTCACGTTCGATTGCTGCCAGCGAGGGAGTCCATCCCGGACGGCCCTCATCAAGAAAGTTAAACTGCGTTTCCGCCAGCAGGGTTCCGGCGATTTTGCGCATCGCGGGTTCAAGGTCTGTCGCGGCCAGGTCCAGTGCACGGAGGCTCCGGCGCAGGGATTCATCGCTAATGGTGATATTGACCAGGTTATCAGAAGCCATCGTTATCCTCTCAGTTCCTGCTGTGCCAGCGGGTTAAGCGTGCCCTGATAGCGGGCCAGATCAGGACGGTATGCCGCCCCCGGTGCGTAAGACCAGCCAACATCGGTAGCCACCTGCGTGGTGCCGGTATTGAACGTGGCGACGTTCTGCATCTCGCCCGTTTTCTCTGACACCAGCTTCAGCTCCCAGCCCATGGCTGCGCCAGAGCCAGACACCTTCAGGCCACGGGCACGCACATCCGCCGCGCTCAGGGCAATCACGCCACAACGGCAGCGCCAGCCATTCGGCGGATAGAACGCCTGCCAGAACGGGTCATCATAGCGCAGCACAAGACCATGCAGGGCCAGATGACTCTTGCGGGTATGGCTGTCGTTGATGCCGGTATACATCCAGTAGGGCCTGTCGTCTACGTTCTCCATCTGTTCAGCCCATCGCCCGGCGCTGTAGAGCACGGACATATTGGTGCGAAAGATGGTATCGAGCCGCCACGGGCTGCCCTGCTGGATGGTGACCGGCTCACCCGTTACCGGGTCGGTGGTATCGCGTGGCCCCCACCATCCCTTGCGCTGCAGCTCCGGCTCCAGCTCCTGCCGGAACCAGCGGTCAGTCTTACCTTCATCCAGCGCCTGCTGCAGGGCGCTTCGAATATCTTCCAGAATATCCAGTCGGGTCACTTTGGCGACGGTGAAGGCACGGGCATGGGCATCCTGCCACATGTCCTCCCAGTCCCAGGTCATTTTATACCCTTTGGATTTCAGGTAACTGATAGCCCGTTTAGGGGGCAGCGTCATGCAGTAGGCCAGCTCAGCCGTTGTCACGCTCATGCAAACGCCCCCAGACAGTTGCAACAAACATAATACGGGCCAGTCGCTCCTGCAGATCATCCGCGTTCATCTGCGGATAAAGTTCGGCCAGTTCGCCCAGCAGTTCAGACGGGTTCACGCCGTCTTTCACTCGCTTAAAGAGCGGCTCCAGCACTGGCGCAAGCACGTTGTTTAGCGTGCCACCGTTCATCAGAATATCCAGCGCATCATCGAGGTCCTGCTGGGCCTGTATATCGGCATCAATCGCCTCGGCAAATGACAGCGGCAGCGCGTTCTTCTGGCGCTCTGACGGTGGTGTCTCGTCAATATCTCCGTCCTGCAGCTGGTACTCGCGCTTCCAGTACTGCGGCAGGAAGGCCACCCCTGCGCGGCTGAGCTTCTCGTCACGGGTGGCCTGCGTATCGTCGACCGTACCCTGTTCCCACATCTTCCAGACGGGGCTGGCCACGTCGCCGAAGTTCATCGACACCGCCATTTTGATGGCCTGATTCACCGCGCTGACCACGATGTCGGCATCAGCGTCCCGGATATCATCGGTGACCTCCAGACCTGCCTGCGCGGAGGCGCGGGTGCTGTTGGCTTCGGTAGTCTGGTTCTGCCCCAGCAACGCGATGGAGATTTCACTGCGGGCAAGCGTTATCAGGTCTTTATAAATATCGCTGCTGTCGGCCTTGCCAGCGGCCTCCTTAATTTCAATGGAGGAATCGTCAGGGATAGCGGCCACCGCGTCTTCCACCATTGCCTCCATGGAGTCCAGCAGCAGGTCAATCTCGCCCTGTGCCGTACCGCGCGGATGCTTGCCAATGACCCACGGTGAGCCGTACTTCTCGGCAAAGCGTACCCAGAACTTCATGCCGCCTTTTTTAAAGGTCACAGGCCAGAAGCACATCGACAGGTCGGGGAAACCATACGGGTTGTCGTAGGTCGCGTCCTGGCGTGGTACCACGAACTTGTTCAGCGGTACCGCTTCACCTTCCAGCCCGGTGTCTTTGGCACGAAAGCGCAGCAGGTTGTCGTTGTCGAACTGGAACCACTCAGGCGGCTTACCCACGATATCGGCGATGGCCCAGGATTTAACAGAGCGTCCCCACATGACCTCACAGGGCTGATATCCATAGAGAACGGCATCGGTCATCTCGCCGATGATGCGGGACAGATCCAGATCGTCGAGCATATCCCGGATGAAGCTGAATACCCGCGCCGGGGCATGACCACGTTCAAGACCGCGCTCCAGCGATTTGACCGCTGCCTTACGCCTGCGGATGCAGCCGCCGACCAGCGGGTCGGTACGCAGCTCGCGATAGATGCGGATATCCCTGCCCTGAGATTTCAGAATGGGGTCAGGGTTAGGCAGGTACATCCCCAGCCCGAAGAAGTCGATGGAGCGGCTGCGCGAGGCGATTTGCTCCGTCAGCGTTTTATTGGGTTCGGCAAATTTGACGAACTCACTGGGTGAAACCCAGAGTCCACGGGCCATCAGTAATCCTCCAGCATACGGGCCGCCTGACGGCGACGGCGAGAGCTTGCCTTCACCGGCCCTTTGTTAATTTCACGGCTGGCAAAGTACGCCAGCGCCAGCGCGATAGCTGAATCGCCGTGGCGTTTGCCATTATCCGTCTTCGCTTTTGAGCGCTGTTCCGGCACGCGGGGAACGCCGTTTACCACCTGAACGGCCCGCAGGTCATCCAGCGTGTCTTCATCCTTCGGCAAATCAACCAGATTGCCGTCTTCCAGCGCAGCTTTGACCGGCGGCATATGCTCGCGATACCAGCCCTCGGTGGGCATGACCTGCTTAACCCGGCTAGAGCCATAGCGCTGCATGGCGTATTCGGCGAGGTAGGAGCCGTTACCACGGGCATCGAGCGCCGCACCCATCAGGTTTGGCAGGCCGTCCATCAGGTACCACGCGATTTGCTCCTGTTGCTTGAACGGCACGTTGCGCAGCTCCATCACAAACGGTACGCGGCGCACCAGGTTTTTCTCCTGCAGCAGGGGATAGTCAACCGACAGGTCACCGCTGCGGCCAAAGTCACGCCCCAGGAAAGAGCGGGCATCTGCAGGCAGAGCCTCCAGTTGCGGTTTCAGATGCGTATCCAGCCAGTCCTGCGTCTCGCTCCAGCGGACATCGTCGGGCTTAAGCTCATAACCCTCCGGGCAGGTCAGGCGTAACACCGGCGTATCAGCCGACATGCGTGACTCAATCAGTGCGCGGGACAGCCAGGCTCCGCCGCCGTTAGCCGGGATACAGTCAAGCTCTTCCGATGCGCCAGCACCGTAGAATTTGTATACCGACGCCATCCATGCATCTTCCGCCTCCTGCGACCATGCCTTCCCGGTGCGCAGACAGACACGGCGAAAGAGTCCCTCTGCCACCGCCTCTTTGAACGGGATTCGCTGCACGCTGCCGCCTTGACGCCCGGCCCGGATATCGCCGATAAGCGTATTGAACGGGTTGTCGTCGCCGTCATGGGTGGAGATAACGCGAACCTTGCCGCCCCAGATAAGCATCGCCAGCGCCGCCTTCAGCAGCTCGTCCAGTTGCTCATGGAACGCCGCTTCGTCGATAACAATGATGCCCTGACGACCACGCAGGTTAGACGGACGGCTGGAGAGCGCGACAACGCGGAAGCCGGAGTCAGGGAATTTGATGGTGTAGGTCTTGATGTGCTTGTCATCTTCCTCCTCTTCCCAGAAGCCTTCCTCGATTTCACTGGCGGCATAGTTGAACATGCGCGCCCACATCGCACAGGCCTGGATATATTCGACGGTCATGTCCTGGTTGTAGGCGATGTAATAGACGTTCATGCCTCCGGCTGTCACCGCTGATGCTGCCGTCAGAACGTTATCGGATGCCTCGGCCCAGGTGATACCGGTACGGCGGCTCTTCTCGATAATCTTGAGCGGGGAATTATCAGCCACCCAGCGCTGCTGATAGGGCATCAGTACAACGGGTACGTCGGAATCTGAGGTGTCAGGTACAACGGGCGGTAACGGATTCACGATGCGATCCCCAGGATTTCACGGCGTATTGCCTGTGCCGCTTCATGTGACAGACCGCCCTTACGGGCAATTTTCTCGGCATTGCTGGCCGCCAGCTGCGCTCTGGAGCGGACTTCAGTCTGAAACTTTTTCAGGTTGACCGAGGCGCGGGACAGCGTGGCCACGTTCTTCGCCACCTTCGACAGCAGCGCCACGCGCTCTTTGGGATCGACTTCGCCTTCCTCCGCTTCCTGCAGCTGGACGATGCTCTCGAACAACTCCGTCTGAATCAGGGCAATCACCGCCTCCGAACGCGCGTCCTGATCGTCGGCTGCGCCCTCGGTCAGCATGCGGGCCGCTTCGGTGGCCGCACGGATGGCACCATAACGGCGCTCAATCTTCTGGCCATAGCGATGGATAGCCGATTTGCTGATGACATACCCCCGATCGCGCAACAGGGTCTCCAGCTCGGTATATCCGCTGAAGCCGGATTCGTTAAGCGCCCGCTCAAGCCAGCGACGCACATCTTCCGGCAGCTTTTCTATCGTGCTGCGTCTGGCCATCATTCACTCCAGTACTTTTCCGGGCGGGCGATGCCGGGGCCGCATTCCACGGTGTATTCCACCAGATCAACGCCGAGGCGGGTCAGGTCAGCGAACCAGTCGCCGGAGGGCTTTTTCTCCAGATCAACCATCTTGCGGTCAGCCAGATAATCCAGCTCACGGCGCAGCTCCAGCGGCGTGGTGTCCGGGTAGATGGCGCGGGACACGTCCAGCAGCAGCGTCTCGCTGGCGGTGTACGGGCGGGTTTTGTTCAGAGCAACCAGCAGGCTCCAGCGCAGGGATTCCCGGCGCACGCGGGCGATATCAACCATTGTGACCTCCTGTATGACGGTACTGCTGTACCACTTCCAGTTTGTTGTAGAGTGCGTCCAGCTTGGCCTCGATAACCGTCTGGCCACGGATGTAGTCCTCGCGGCGAACATAGTTCAGCGGCAAATCCGCCTTAAACCGCATAAATTCTTTTTCCAGCTCGCCCCAGTTGGAGGCGGACTGCTGCAGCGACTGCTCAAGTGAGGCGAACCGCGCAGCCTGGCGCTCCTCCGCTTTACTGAACAGCCACTTGGCCATACCACCGACAAAGCTCATGAAGGTGATGAGGAAGCCCACCACCGTCCAGAATTCAACCTGCAACGTCATTTCTGTAATCCTTCCCGTTCGTCCAGCAACCCGTTTATCTGGCTGTGCCAGATGCGGCACTGCTTCGCGTTGTCGATGATGTTGGCGAGGACGTCACGCTGGGAGACGCCTGAGTCGCGTAGCCAGGCGTCAGCGGCTTCAGGTTGCCCGGACGCTGCGCCAGTGCCGGTGCCAGCGGTGGTAGTTGTGTCTGAATGGCCGCTGTCGACGGATGCGTTGCCATATCCGAGTGCGGCGTTGTACTGGCGCACGAAACCGCGAGTAAACACGCACTCAATGGGATGGCTCTTGCCTTTTTCATCAATCCAGCGCTGTGTGACATCGTTAATTTGCCCCTGTAGTTGTTTGTTCTGGCTCTCAAGTTGAGCTATCTGCTCAAGGTACCCAGCCTCGGCCTGTTGCCCGGTGGCGACCTGCGCCTGATAACGCTTTGCCCAATCACGGAGCGCAGCGTTCTCAAGCGCCGTTTGTTCGGTTTTGTATGTATCAAATGCGGACTGCAGGCGACTAAGCGCCGCAATGCTGTTACGTTTCTCATCTTCAGTGCCGTCGTGATAGCCCCAGCGATTCAGTCCATAAAGAACGCCTATCAGGACAAGTGCCAGCACCATGCCGCGCCACGGTAATCTTTTAACCAGGTTCCACACAGCTGCTGCCTCCCCATGTCAGATATCCCGGTGCCAGCTCCCGCAGAATGCGATGCGGGTAGTGGCGGTTCTCACGCCAGCTGGCGGGGCTGCGTCCGGCATTGACCGTGGCGACATGACCAAACCAGCGGCCGCTGTCCAGCCCTTTCTGCGATGCCAGCCGTTTGTCACGCTGCACCCAGCCCAGACCGCCGTTGTACCCCGACAGGGCCATGGCCATCCGCTCACAGTTGTTGGCGGCGCTTACTCGCTCCCATAGCCAGCGGTCATAGCTGACCAGCGCCCGGATAGCCCATGCAGGATTGAACGGCTCGCGGCTCTTAAGCCCCGGCATTAGCTGGCTTATCCAGTCGGCAGTGGCGGGCATAAACTGCGCCAGTCCCTGAGCACCAACCGGTGAGACCGCATCAGGTCGCCAGCCGCTTTCCTGATGCAGCTGCGCGGCAAAATCGGCCACCGGCGCAGACATCCCCCATTCAAGCCGGGCATTACGGATCACATCGTCGCGATACTGCAGCGCGGCCTGCGGTGGCTGGGCTGCGCGGGCCTGACTGAAGAAGCCGCCACACCACAGCAACCAGGCTACCGTTGCTGAACCAAAGAGCTGCCACCAGAAACTGTGCTTACCCGTGCGAGCTTGCCCGTGGCGGGCAAGCTCGATGCCAAGCCCCAGCAATACCAGCACGGCCCAGACAACCTGAGGCCAGTACATATAGAGGGTCATCGTTAAAGCCCCATCGCTACGGCCAGACAGACTGCGGCAACAATCAGCGCACGGCGGATCAACGCAGCGGAAAAGACCAGGTGAAGGCCAGTCTGGACGGGGAAGCGACCATCAGCCATCAGCCTGTCATCATGCTTCAGGTACTGACCGGGACGGGCTTTGGGGAACAGCGAACGGTCAAGCCAGTAACCCAGTACTGCAGCCAGCGTGATGAGTGACAGCTTGTAGACAACCACCGGTAACTGCTGGGGCGATACAAGACCGATGGTGCCGAGCAGCAGCACAGAGGTCAGCAGCCAGCCGCTGAGACGGGGCTTTTTAACGGGGGGAATGAATTTTTTCAGGTTCTTCATGATGCGTCTCCTTGTTGTGTGGGAGACAGCATCACAAATGTGGCGGGATACGGATTTTAAAGCGCGTTATAAGTGTGGATAAGGAATCATCGGCCAGAATGGTACTAGCACCATAAAGAAACTAACTGAAACGGCCGCTTCAGGCGTGCTTCATATCTTTAACTCTTCGCAGTTTGCCCGCCTGAAAGTCTAATACAGGAGAAAGCAGACGCTGCCAGAACCCTATGACGACCATCTGGTCAACAGGGTAGTCCATCGAAAGGATTTGCTCGTTATAGCAGATGCTGTCCAGAACACGAAGAACAGGCGGTTCATCCTTCTCAATAGATAAACGTTCAGATGTAATGGCCTGAACACTTTCTTTTGATACGTCAGACACCAGTATCATTTTCTGCTCCAGCTCAAAGAACTTGCGTGCAAAATCAAAATGAGCACGGGCACGCTGCGATGAGGCAACGACCAAATTGATCGCAGAAAAAGCAGTCACGATAGCCGCTGAAAGCACGGCTAAATTCGTATTAGCCTGAGATAAAACACCATAAATAGCCGTTGAGCCAAAAATCAGAGACAACACATTCGTGGTCTGATCCAGCCGATCAAACCAAGCTCTGCGGCGATTATGGTAGCGAACGGAACGCCTTACATCGAACAGAAGGCCTTCCCACTCATGATCCAGATTTGTCTCCACTGTTATCTCCTCTTCCTGGACGTACAGGAGGTGAAAAAGTATTCGTCACAATATTACCCTTGCGCTCGCCATAATCCGCAGAATCATTATTGTAACTCTCGCGCGAAGGACGCGGGCGATTGTCAGACTCATTCTTCTGAGAACCAGGCTTGTGTGGATTATGTTTATCATTCATTCGTGACTTTCCTTTTCAAGGCAAATTACTAAACCAGTAAACAGCGTTAATAGTCGTAGGGTATCCCTTAACCTCATCCTGACAGTGAAAGAACGACCAGCCCGGTGCGGTAACACCGGGCTGGTCATCAACCCACAGGTATGCACTGTGAGCCGACCAGGGTTCAGTCAGTCTCGCGAGACCAGACTAGCCTGCCATATTTTCACTGATTGCAAAAGGCTTACGGATAATGAAAGAACAATCTTTACCCATCGTTCCATGGATTGGCGGAAAACGTCGTCTGGCGAAGCATATTCTGCCGCTGTTCCCGGCCCACACCTGCTATGTGGAGCCGTTCTGCGGGGCAGCTGCGCTCTATTTTCTCAAGACACCCAGCAAGATCGAAGTCATTAACGATATCAACGGTGAGCTGGTGAATCTGTATCGGGTGGTAAAACATCACCTAGAAGAGTTTGTCCGGCAGTTCAAATGGGCACTGGTCAGCCGTCAGATTTACAAATGGCTGCAGGATACGCCGGAAGAGACACTCACCGACATTCAGCGTGCGGCTCGGTTCTACTACCTGCAGAAACAAGCATTTGGAGGCAAGGTCGCGGATCACACATTCGGTACCTCTACAACCAGTGCGCCGCGCTTCAATTTGCTGCGTATTGAGGAAGAACTGTCGATGGCACACCTGCGCCTGTCGAGAACGCTGATAGAGCATCTGGACTGGCACCAGTGCATAGAGCGATATGATCGCCCGCATACGCTGTTCTACTGTGACCCACCATACTGGGGAACAGAGGGCTATGGCGTGGATTTTCCGATAGGGAACTACATCCACATGTCGGAACTGGCGCGGAACATCAAAGGGAAAATGATTATATCGGTGAACGATATCCCTGAAATGCGGCAAGCGTTCAACGGACTGAACATTCAGACAGTTGATATCAGCTACAACCTGAAGGCCACAGGTAAAGCTACGCCACGGAAAGAATTAGTGATTTGTAATTTTTAATTAAATAGAATCATTAATAGGTCGCCGAATTTGAACCCACTTACAATGGATTATGCTATGAAATTTAAGATCGCTGTTCTGATTTCTACCTTTTTAGTCGCTGGAAATACTATGGCTGATAGCGTCATGAAAGCTGAATTTCATTCAATGCAAGAATGTCTGTCAGCTATAAAGGCAAATGGTGGCGAACCACTCAAAATCATTCAGGATAAGCCAGACATGGTGACTGGACGATTGCCTAACGAGAAAATGTTCGCCTGCGAAAAGAAAGAGACAGGGTCTAAAGGCACTTACTTTGAAGGTTGGTTTATGGTCAAAGATTAACAGTTTTGTCGTGGCAAGAGCTTAGGCCTTGCCACCTTACTTTTTTTTGATAAGCCTTTCCCGATAAGCAGCTAACTCAACCACATTCCCTTTACCGTGAAATTCTTATAAGCCCTCTCCCTACCCAGCAAACTTGCTTGGTTTTGGTTGAGTGAGGACTTTGCCGACCTCAAGAATAGCCCTCCGCTGCTCAGGACTCATATCATCAAACGCATCCATCAGAGCCTGTTTCTCCGTTGAGATACCCTGCACTGATGAAGTCCCATCTCCCAAGATAAATTGTTCACCAACACCTGTGAGAAGCCAATTGAGGTTTATACCCAACTGTGTGCACAACTTCGTTAAGCCTGCAATATTAGGTTCCCTGTCGCCATTCAAATAGCTTTGAGCGGTACGGTAAGGCAGCTCGCAAATCTCAGCGAACTCTTTGATTGAGCTGATCTTCTTTTGTTTTAGTACTTCTTTTAATCGCTCAGCTATACACATTTGCGTCTCTTTCGTTGCTTTATACACGTTTGTGTATATAATCTATCACACATAAGGCAAACATCATTGCATCAACAAAGGAGACAACGATGACTGCAGAACAAGTCAAATCACTCTTCCGCCAGCGCGGGGTCACTTTCACCCGCTGGGCTGAAGAAAACGGCTACAGCCGCAATGAGGTCTACCGGGTTCTTAACGGCTTCACTAAAGGTCGTTACGGCAAATCGCACGAAATTGCAGTGAAGCTGGGTCTGAAACCAGATTCGAATGCGGCGTAACGTTTTAGCCCGTGTAACAGATTATCACATATCGCAAAAAGGGGAATGTGACATGAGTAAGGCAAATGTTTCCAGTTCTGGTTCCCGCATTCTGCGCGTTCTTAAAGCACTGCGTGGCCACGCCCTGAACGGTGTTTCTAACGGTGAACTGGCATCGGCTCTGGGCGAGTCACCGGCGAATATCAATCGTGCACTGAATACCCTTATCGAAGAAGGACTGGCCCTGAAACTGGATAACGGGCGTTTTGCCCCTGGAGTCCAGCTCTTACAAATCGCCATGGCGCACAGTACCGAAATGGCGCGGGCGCAGGATCGTATTAATGAAATCAACCAGCGTGTTATGGCTGGTAGTCGCTAAGGAGTTGAAATGGGACGCACAAAATCACAACCAGTTGAACTAATGGAAGATGCACCGCTGAGTGATGGCCTCAACGTTAGTCTTAACGCCATGACCGAACATCGCCTTGAAATCATGCAGCAGTTTGGTGATGGGCTGCCGTATGAACGCGATCGTATTGTCCATGAAACACGTTTTTACATGGCTCAGAGTGCAGAAGCCATGCTGGAGGCGGGTAAGCGACTGGTAATTCTCAAGGAGAATGAACCTCACGGCGATTTTATAAATATTCTCGAAAATGACCTCGGCCTTGAGCCGCGCGTCGCACGCCGCATGATGCAGGCCAGTGTGAAATTTTTGGGTAATGGCGATCAAAATTCAAAACGGACAGCGCTGACCGTTTTAGGTAAGACCAAGTTGTATGAACTGATGGTTCTGGATGACGAAGAACTCGACGCATTAGCTGATGGTGGAACCGTCGCCGGGGCAACGCTTGATGATATTGATCGCATGACCAGTCGCGAACTGAAGGCAGCCCTACGTGAAGCGCGTGAAACCAACGCAGCACAACAGCGCGTGCTCGCCGACAAAAACGAAAAAATCGACTCGCTCTCCACCAAACTGGAGAAGAAATCCCGTATCCAGCCACCCAGGCCTGACGAAGAAGTGAAGAAGTTACGCGCGGAAGTGACGGCGTTAGCGGTTGAGGCGGAATCTGCCATTGCCGTTCGACTGTCCAGCGCCTTTGAGACCCTGTGCGCATACTGCGCTGAAAACATGATTGATACACCCAGAGACTTCATGGCGGGTCTGGTATGCCAGCTGGAAAGCACCGCGCGTAGCCTGCGCTCCACATTTGACCTGCCGGACGAGCCGACAGGCAACGTTGCTCCTGCTTGGCTGACAGAGCCGACGCCTGAGATTAACGGTCAGGAGGCATAACCGATGAGTGCCGCCCTGACTGAACGACTGGTTTCTGTTGCCCGCGCGGCACGTGACGCGGGGCATGGTAAGCGCGGTGCAATTTATGAGGCCGCATGCGCCGAACTGGGCCTGTCCCGCGCCACCCTGTTACGCAAGCTGAAGGAGGTATCAGTGACTGATAAACGTAAAAAACGCGCTGACGCCGGGCGCAGTGCCCTGAGCCGCGACGAAGCCGCACTGATATCCGCCACGCTGCGCGAGGCCACTCGTAAGAACGGTAAGCGCCTGTATTCCATCGCCGATGCGGTGGAGACCCTGCGGTCAAACGGCTTTATCACTGCAGGCAGAACGGACGAGGTGACAGGCGAGTTTTTCCCATTGTCCGAGGACACCATCAGCCGCGCCCTGCGTAACTATGGCCTGCACCCGGAACAGCTTGACGCACCGGCCCCGTCGTCCGAGATGGCCAGCCTGCATCCCAATCACGTCTGGGAGATTGATGCCTCACTTTGTACGCTTTACTACCTGAGCAATGGCCATAAAGGGCTGCAGGTGATGGACAGCGCGAAGTTCTACAAGAACAAGCCCGCCAACATCGCCCGCATCGCCAGTGACCGCGTGTGGAGTTATGAGATTACCGACCATACCAGCGGCTGGATTTACGTTGAGTACGTGATGGGTGCGGAGTCCGGTGAGAACCTCTGCTCTGTTCTTATCAACGCCATGCAGGAACGCGGCGGCGCAGACGTGCTGCACGGTGTGCCGAAAATACTCTACCTCGACCCCGGTTCGGCGAACACCGCTGGCATGACGAAAAACATGTGCCGCTCGCTGGGCATCAACCTGATAGCGCACAAGCCGCATAATGCCCGCGCCACCGGGCAGGTGGAAAAAGCCCGTGACATTATCGAACGCAAGCTGGAGCCGGGTCTCAAGTTCCAGCCTGTTCACAGTCTGGAAGAGCTGAACGCGCTGGCGGTGAAATGGCGCAGCCACTTTAACGCCACAGCTGTTCACAGCCGCCACCGTAAAACCCGCACGGATATCTGGCTGAAAATCACCGCTGAGCAGCTGAAGAAAGCGCCATCTGTTGAGGTATGCCGTGAACTGGCGGTGGCCGCACCTGAACTCCGCAAGGTTACGCCAAAACTGCGCGTCTCGTTCCGGGGCAATGAGTTTGATGTTTCGACGGTACCGGGCGTACTGGTCGGCGAAAAACTAATGATTACCCGTAACCCGTGGCGCAGCGATGTGGCGCAGGTGGTACTGACCGGTGAGGACGGCCACGAGACGTTCTTCCTGGTTGAAGAGGTCAGAAAGAACGAGTTCGGATTTGCCGAGAGCGCAGCGGTATTTGGCGAAAGCTACAAAGCCCTGCCGGAGACCCCGGCACAGACTGCAGCAAAAGAAATCGAAGAACTGGTTACCGGCACGGATAACGCCGCCGATGCAGCTGCTGCACGCAAGGCGAAGGCGCTGCCGTTCGGTGGGCGACTTGACCCGTATAAACATATCGACGACACCACGCTTCCGGCCTATATGCCGAAGCGCGGACAGGCTTCAGACGTGCGCGGGCCGCGTATCGAGCAGCGTCCGCTGACCCATGTGGAGGCGGCGAAAGCCCTGCGCGAGAAGTTCAGCGCTAACGGCCATACCTGGACGCCGGAACATTACCGCCAGTTAGCGGCACAGTACCCTGATGGCGTACCGGAAACCGCGCTGGATGAGGTCATGGTCACCCTGACCACTCCGGCCCGCAACAGCGTTATCAGCATCGTTAACGGTAACTGAGGAGGAAGGCATGCTGGTACTGAAGCAACAACTGAAAGAGGCCCGCATCCCGCAGGCGGTGGTGGCAAGAGCCGTCGCCGTTTCCGAGGCCACGCTGGCCCAGATTGTGAACCATAACGAGTGGCCACGCACCAGCCCCGAAGAGGTACGCCAGCGTCTGGCGTTGTATCTGGAAAGTCAGGGGATTGATACAGCGAAAAGTTTTGATGCTGCACAGGGCGCTGTCACGCCCCGTACAGCGGGTACCACCGATAAAACCAACCTCAGTGAGGAAGAGAACATGTTACTCAAAAAGCAGGTGTTATTTCCAGCAACCAAAAAAGCGTTTGGCCTTTTCCGTGACCCGTTCGCCGATGAAGCCATGCAGGGCGCGGACGATGTGTTCACCACGCCGGATATCCGCTACGTGCGTGAGGCGCTGTTCCAGACCGCCCGCCACGGTGGCTTTCTGGCGGTTATCGGCGAGTCCGGCGCGGGTAAATCCACGCTGCGCCGCGACCTGATTGAACGCGTCAACCGCGAGAACGCGCCAGTGATAGTTATCGAGCCATACATCATCGCCATGGAAGACAACGACGTGAAGGGCAAAACCCTGAAGGCCGCTGCGATCGCCGAGGCCATCATCAGCACCATCGCGCCGCTGGAGAGTATCAAACGCAGCCAGGACGCCCGCTTCCGCCAGTTGCACCGCGTTCTGAAGGACAGCAGCCAGGCGGGTTTCAGCCACGTTCTGGTGATTGAGGAGGCCCACAGTCTGCCCATCCCGACGCTGAAGCACCTCAAACGCTTCTTCGAACTGGAGTCCGGCTTCAAAAAACTGCTGTCCATCGTGCTGATTGGCCAGCCTGAACTGGCGGACAAACTGTCCGAACGCAACATGGAAGTCCGTGAGGTCGTCCAGCGCTGCGAAGTGGTTGAACTGCTGCCGCTGGACAACAGCCTCGAAGAGTTTCTTGCGTTCAAGCTGCAACGTGCCGGTAAGCAGCTGGCCGACATCATGGACGCCAGCGCAGTGGAAGCCATCCGCGCCCGCCTGAGCAATCTGGGCAGCAACCGTAAAAGCATGGTCAGCCTGCTGTATCCGCTGGCCGTCAGTAACCTGGTGATAGCCGCCATGAATCTGGCCGCTGAAATCGGGGTTCCGCAGGTCAGCGCCGACGTCGTTAAAGGGGTTTAATCATGAAATCCATCGCCAATATCAACCAGCAGATGAGCAAGGTGCAGTCCGCCATTATGGCGCTCAACGCCATGAACACTACCGTGCAGAGCGTCATGATTGCGGGCAGTAAGCCGGTTATCCGTATCGCCCGCAACGGGCACTGTGCCCGCCTGCTGGAGCAGGGCAAAGCGAGTTATACCCATGTTGGTCATGACGGCTCAGGGCGCTTCCGTCAGGGCGTCTTTGAGTTGCATGGCTGCCGTATTACCTGGTCAGAGTCGTTACATTAACCACAAGGTGAACAGAGATGAGCGAAGTAAATAAAGAAGACTACATGAAAGACCGTAAGGGGCGTCTGGTGCCGGTTGACCAGGTGTCTGACTATGACCTTGCGATGGATTCTTTCGTTAAAGAACAGGTTGCCGCCGCGAAGGTTAAACGCGATGAACTCAGCGACTTCAAGCGTCGTGCCTTTGACGAGTGCTATGCCTGGCTTGACCTTGTGGCCGAGAAGTACGGCAGAACGCGCGGCGGTGCCAAAGGCAACGTGACCTTCAGCAGCTTCGACGGTGCTCAGCAGATCACCATCCGCGTGCAGGAAACCCTGACCTTCGGGCCAGAGTTGCAGATTGCCAAAGACCTGATAGACGAGTGCGTCACCGAGTGGTCGGAAGGCGCGAACGCCAACCTGCGGGCCATCATCAGCGATGCTTTTCAGGTGGACAAAGAGGGCCAGCTTAACACCGGACGTATTCTTTCCCTGCGCCGGGTCAAGATTCAGGACGAGCGCTGGAACCGGGCAATGGAGGCCATATCAGAATCACTGCAGGTGGCAATGTCCAAAACTTATATTAATTTCCGGGAGAAAGATAAACACGGGAAGCTCATTAATATTCCGTTAGATATCGCTGCCATTTAATTTTAATTCAATTTCTTTTTATTTCGGCGTCAGCGCCGTGGGCTTCTGCACGCCGAAAACAGCATTAAGGAATAGATCATGTCCATCAAATGTTCCAACTGTAAGAAAGGTATCACCACCCTGAAATTCAGCGACGCCAGTGTCATTACCTCAGGCAAATACCATGTGCCAGCCGTCCTCATCACGCTGGTATGCCCGCACTGCAGCCAGCATTACTACACGGAAGTCCCGGCAATGGAATTCATCCCCTGTGAAATGAAGCAACGACAGGAGGCATCCAATGAAAATTAATCCGGCAGCGACGACTTGTTTACAACGAATAAAGACTTTGAATGCTGATAACCAGCGTTCGGTCAGGGTTAATCTCGGTGTACTTAAAGCGGCTCGTAGTGAAATCCTGGCCCATGTTGCGATAAACGGAAAAGGCGTCATGACCGATATGGTGATCCATGCGTTAGACCACGCGATCAAGGAGGGCCGGTAATCATGTGGGTACTTATTTTGTGGATGTTCACATCAGGTACTGAAGGCGAAGGCCTTGTCATAACATCTCCGGAATTTACTACTGAGAGTGCCTGCAGGGCAGCATTCCAGGAAGTTAAACGCGTCAATGCCGGTGAAATTTATCTACGCGGTGTATGCACACCAAAGGACTAAATCATGCCAATGACTGATAAAGAGAAAGTGCTGGAAAAGTTAAAAAAACTTCTGGCGCTGTCAAAATCTGATAATCCCCATGAAGCCTCACTGGCACTGCAGCGTGTTCAGAAACTGATGCACGCATACGGCATTACCCGTGACGATATCGCACTCAGTGATATAGACGAAAGCATTAGCAACTACTGGGCTGCAGGCAGCGTTAATCCACCACGTTACATGCTGGGTCTGCTGGGCATCATCCAGGCTGCCTTTGGTGTGGAATCTATTATTCATTCAGGTCATAAACCCAGCGTTGGGTTTTACGGTAATAAAGACCGCGTTGAGCTGGCGTCTTATACCTGGGATGTTCTCGCCCGACAGCTTATTACGGCGCGAAAAAACCACATCGGGCAGCAGAATAAAAGAATCAAAAGCACGACAAAGACCAGCCGTGGCGACAAATTTGCCGAAGGCTGGGTACTGGCCGTGCGTAGTGAAGTGCAATTGTTTGCTATGACCCGTGAGGAACGGGAGCTGGCTCAACTCTGGCTCGAACAGAAATACCCGGATTCAGGCACAACTACGGGCCGTGAAGCTGGAAAATCACGTGACGCGGATATGTCGCGCCATATCGGTTACAGAGAAGGGAAAAACGTCCGCCTGCATCAGCCTGTCAGCGGGCATGAGCAGCGGAAGCTGGGGAGTGGCTTATGATGGCTGAATATATTGTATGCGCCCTGTTCTGGTACTGCCTCGTGGGGTGGTGTAATGCTGAGCTGCACCGCCATTCAGGTTTTTGTTCAAGATACAGCGGTGCTAAATACTGGATTAGCTGGGCGGTAATGCTCCTTTGCTGGCCTGTAGCCCTTCCTTTATATGTTGACTATGTCAGGGGAAAATCAAAAGGTGAGGTCGATGATGACTAAACAGCGCCTCATTCAACTTATTCATATTGCCCGCAGCGACCTCCAGATGGATGAGGATACCTACCGCCAGATGCTGCAGGGGCTGACCGGCAAAGCCTCGACCAAAGGGATGGATATCACACAGCTAAACAGCGTGCTGGAATCCATGAAAAAGAAAGGTTTTCGCGTTAAGCCTGCCGGGAAATCCAGGTCCGGTTTACCGCTGGATAGCCATCCTCAGTCAAAGAAAATCCGTGCACTATGGCTTGAAATGGCTGCGGCAGGTGTCGTCCGTGACAGTTCAGAGCAGGCGCTGGCGCTATGGGTTAAACGGGAAACGGGCATCAGCGCGTTACGCTGGCTCAGCAATGAGCAGGCAAGTAGCGTTATTGAGAAACTGAAAAAGTGGCAGCGCAGGGCTGCGGGGGTGAAGCAATGAGCGACCTGAATCAGTTTCGTAGTAAAGGGCCGGAACTGTTGGTGGAACTGGCACAGCACACCTCTGAGACCGTCCGCGAGATTATTGATATCGAACCAGCAGTTGCCGACCAGATTGGTCAGGCCGTCGCGAACCGCATGATGCAGGTCTGGGGCGGGCAAAACGTCTATTTCCCGATGGGCATGGTCTGGAAGGTCAGCCAGCGCGACCGTGAAATTTTCCTGGAGTTTGACGGGCGCAACCATCACGAACTGGCCCGTAAATTTGGTGTTTCGCTACAGTGGGTTTACAGCGTGGTGAAGCGGGTCAGAAAAGAAGAACTGGATCGGATGCAGGGCAAACTGTTTGATGGTGAACCCGATGCCGATGCGGGGAAAAAGGAGTAATATCTGCAATCAGGCTGGTGCAAGTTCTGTTTTTTCCGGGCCGGTCTGATTTTCACATACTGTAAGGTTATTGCATATTCCATCCAGTCTCTTCCCATGTTGACCCAGTTCTTCCCATAATTATCTCACTTATTCCCTGTCATTTATCTCAAGTCTAATCAACGATGGCGGTTTCACGCTGGTTGGTGATGCCGATCGCGGCAATCTGATCGGAACTGATATCGGCTTTTGCCAGCACTTCGACCAGCGTGGAGCTTTGCGATGCCCAGATCTCCATCGGGTCATGCTCGACCCAGCCGGGCTTAGGGTAGATTTGTTCAAATTCGCGCTGTGAGACGCTGATGATATTAGCGTCATGATCCATCACGACAGCGCGGGAGCTGGTGGTGCCCTGGTCGAGAGCAACGATGTATTTTTTGTCAGTCATGATTCTTGTCCCGTAGTCAGTTTACAGCGAAGCTTTTTGCTGCGACGTCGAAGTGGATTCCTTTTCTTCCACCACCTCACACTCGTCGCATGGTAAATGGCGGCCAATCAGTTTACGATAGCTAAACGCGCCCAGTGCCGCACCCACGACCGGTGCAAACAACGGCACCAGGAAGTAGGGGATGTCCTTGCCGCCAGTAAAGGCGACGTTGCCCCACCCCGCAAACCAGGCGAAGGCTTTCGGGCCGAAATCACGCGCCGGGTTCATCGCGAAGCCGGTAAGCGGGCCCATCGAGGCGCCAATCACGGCGATCAGCAGGCCGATCAGCAGCGGTGCCAGCGGGCCGCGCGGTACGCCGTTGCCGTCGTCCGTCAGCGCCATAATCAGACCCATCAGCACTGCGGTAATCACCATTTCGACCGCAAAGGCCTGTACAAAATTGAGGTGCGGATTCGGATAGGTGGAGAAAATACCTGCCAGTTCAAGACTTTCGACACTGCCGCGCACCATATGGTGCGTCTCTTCGAAGCTGTAAAAAAGATTGTAGTAAAGCCCGTAAACTAACGCCGCTGCGCAAAAGGCGCCGGCAATTTGCGAAATAATAAAGGGGACGACTTTGCGCCCGTCAAAGCAGGCAAACAGCCACAGCGCGATAGTTACCGCCGGGTTCAGATGTGCGCCGGAAACCCCTGCAGTCAGGTAAATGGCCATGGCCACCCCCAGACCCCAGATAATACTGATTTCCCACTGCCCGAAGCTGGCGCCGGCTACTTTCAGCGCCGCAACACATCCAACGCCGAAAAAGATCAACAAGCCGGTACCGAGAAACTCCGCGATGCATTGGCCTTTTAAGGTTGATGTCTGGCTCATAATT
This sequence comes from Trabulsiella odontotermitis, assembly GCF_001297775.1. Classification (GTDB taxonomy): domain Bacteria; phylum Pseudomonadota; class Gammaproteobacteria; order Enterobacterales; family Enterobacteriaceae; genus Trabulsiella; species Trabulsiella odontotermitis. The sequence continues at coordinate 33,558 of NZ_LIFX01000019.1, forward strand.
AGATCCTGAAGACGTAGTGATGATGATAGGGTACATGGTGGCCGAAGACGACCATGCTGCCGTGTAGGCATAGTGTTAATTTATCGTTAACGCGCAAAAACGAGAAATATCGAAATCAAAATGTGTGTACTGCGTCAATAAAATGAGCGTTTACGCGCTATTTTGTGCGTTTAAGCACCTTTTTGCAGAGTGTGAGCTGAATCAATTCATTAACGGATGAGTTAACAATTTAGAGGTATCTGTTCAGAACGCACCAGGTATAGACTGAAAATGCTGGCAAACCGCAATCTGCGCGGCTTGCCGCTGGACAGCAGCGCCGGGGCTTCATACAATCGGGGCCATTACTGTAATGCGCTTATTTTCGTAAAGGCGTCACCGGCGTTCCGGGACGAGAGTCAGTTAAACCCGATATCTTTGGGTTGCTATCAACGCCTTGCAAGTTCAGGAGAGGTATGACGATGTCATTAGAAGTGTTTGAGAAACTTGAAGCCAAAGTACAGCAGGCGATTGATACCATCACGTTACTGCAGATGGAAATCGAAGAGCTGAAAGAAAAGAATAATTCGCTGGCGCAGGAAGTGCAGTCTGCGCAGCATGGCCGCGAAGAGCTGGAGCGCGAAAACAGCCACCTGCGCGAGCAGCAGAACGGCTGGCAGGAGCGTTTGCAGGCTCTGCTGGGCCGCATGGAAGAGGTCTGATGCGCTGGCCCTCTCCTGCTGAGGGCCAGTCCGTTCGCTTACTTCCGTTCCAGCAGAACCCCGCACTCCATATGATGGGTGTAGGGGAACTGATCGAACAACGCCAGACGAGCCACCTTATGCGTCTGGCCTAACGTTTCCAGATTTTGACACAACGTTTCCGGATTACAGGAAATGTACAGAATACGCGGGTACGCCTGCACCATCTTCTCTGTCTCGCTATCCAGCCCGCTGCGCGGGGGATCCACAAAAATCGTCTCGCACTGATAACTCTTCAGATCAATCCCCTGAAGACGGTTGAATTCGCGCACGCCGTTCATCGCCTGGGTAAACTCTTCCGCCGCCATGCGGATGATCTGTACGTTATCGATGTGGTTAGCTGCGATGTTGTATTGCGCCGCCGCGACCGACGGTTTGGCGATTTCTGTCGCCAGTACGCGGTTAAAATTACGCGCCAGCGCCAGCGAGAAATTGCCGTTGCCGCAGTAGAGTTCCAGCAGATCGCCCGTCGCGTTTTTTGTCGCATCCAGCGCCCATTCCAGCATCTGAATATTCATGGCCGCATTCGGCTGAGTGAAGCTGTTTTCCACCTGACGATAAATCATTTCGCGCCCGCCAACCGGCAAACGCTCATCAATGAAATCCTGATCGAGCGCGATTTTGGTTTTTGTCGCCCGGCCAATCAGATGCACGTTGAGGTTTTGCGCGCGCAACGTATCGCGCAGCGCTTCGGCCTCGCGACGCCATTCGTCATCCAGCTTTTTGTGATACAGCAGCGAGACCACCGCCTGGTTGCTCATGGTGGTCAGGTAGTCAATCTGGAACAGCTTGTGGCGCAGCACGCGGTTGTCGCGGACATGGGCGATTATCGCAGACATCAGCGCGTTGATGAGCTCGCTGGCCGCCGGGAAGCTGTCGACGCGAATACGCGATTTCGTCTCTTGATCGAAAATGATGTGATACAGGTCGTCACCGTCGTGCCACAGGCGGAATTCAGCACGCATGCGGTAATGACTCACTGGCGAACGAAACACTTCCGGAACCGGCGCGTCAAAAGGCGCCATCATTTTTTGCAGGCGGACGACTTTCTCAGCCAGCTGCGCGTCGTATTGCTCGGTAGGAAGGTGTTCGGGGGTCATGGTGCATCCTGATTCATAAAAGTACGCGGCGATTGTAGGGATTGTGCCGGGGATGTCCAGACATAATGGTTAATAGCAGTCTGGACATCTATATGCCGCAATTGTAGCATTCTGTTTCCGGTCTCCTGAGAGTGAAAAGGGAATCCAGTGCAAATCTGGAGCTGACGCGCAGCGGTAAAGACTGGCGGGATGAGAACAACAGACACTGTGAAAACGGGAAGTCTTCATCCGTAAAACGCCACCCAGCCCGAAGACCTGCCGGGATCACGTCGCATTTGGTTTCATCATCGCGTGCTATAGATGAGGCCTGCGGCATCCTTCTTATATTGTGGATGCTTTTACAATGATTAAAAAAGTATCGCTGTGGACGGCTTTGTCCGCCACGGCTTTTTCCGTCTGGGCGCAGGATGCCACCCCTGACACGCTGATCGTCACAGCAAACCGTTTTCAACAACCTGTGAATACCGTCCTGGCACCAACTTCCGTCGTGACCCGCGAAGATATCGAACGCTGGCAGGCAAAAAGCGTTGATGAAATTATGCAGCGTCTGCCTGGCGTGGATATTGCGCAAAGCGGCGGCATGGGGGCGCAGTCTTCAACTTACATCCGCGGAACCGAAGCGCGCCATGTACTGGTGCTCATTGACGGGATCCCGTTAAACAATGCCGGGATCAGCAATGCGCCTGACCTGAGCCAGATACCGGTCTCCCTGATTCAACGTATCGAGTATATTCGTGGCCCACGTTCAGCGCTTTACGGCTCGGACGCGATTGGCGGTGTCATTAACATTATCACCGGGCGTGATAAACCGGGTGCGGAGATCTCAGCGAGTGTGGGCTCTCATGGCTATCAGTCCTATGATGGCGCCTTCCAGCAGGAAATCGACAAAACCAAAATCACGATGGGGGGCAACTATACCTACACCCGGGGTTTTGATATTGGTGCGAATGATGCGCCGCGTCAGCCTGATCGCGACGGCTTTATGAGTAAGTCTCTGTTCGGTTCTGTTGAGCAGCAACTCACCGATAACCTGAGCGGGTTTGTGCGTGGCTATGGTTATGACAATCGCACGGCCTATGACGGTTACGCCTCCTATACGGCCGATGGCACGCCGGACACGCGCCAGCTCTACAGCCAGAACTGGGATACCGGGTTGCGATTCAACCAGGGTATCTACCAGTCTCAACTGGTGGCGGGTTATGGTCGCAGCAAAGATATCAACTATGACCCGAGTAAAGGCCGCTACGCCGATTCCGCCACCATAGACGATGTGAAGCAGTACACCACGCAATGGCTGAATACCTTCACGGTGGGCCACGGTAATATCGGCGCGGGTCTCGACTGGCAGAAACAGAAAACTCAGGCGGGAACCGGCTATCTGGACAAAGGCTACGAGCAGCGTAATACCGGCGTTTTTTTGTCCGCGATGCAACAGTTCGATAGCGTGACGCTGGAAGCGGCAGCCCGCCATGACGATAACTCTAACTTTGGCGATCACGGTACCTGGCAAACCAGCGCGGCCTGGGAGTTTATTGAAGGCTACCGCATCATCGGTTCATACGGGACTGCTTACAAAGCGCCGACCATGAGCCAGATCCACAGCGCAAGTTATGGTAATCCTGATCTTAAGCCGGAAGAGAGCAAACAGTGGGAAGGGGGCTTCGAAGGCCTGACGGGGCCGGTGAACTGGCGTGTCAGCGCGTATCGAAATGATGTCGATAACCTGATTGGTTATGACGCGAACTACCGTTATTACAATGTCGATAAGGCGCGTATCGAAGGGATCGAAGCCACGGCGCAGTTTGATACCGGCCCGCTGACGCATCAGATCTCTTATGATTATGTCGACCCGCGCAATGCAATAACCAACGAAGTGCTTAAACGCCGCTCTAAACAACAGGTGAAATATCAACTGGACTGGCAGGTATGGGATCTCGACTGGAATCTCGCCTATCGCTACCTCGGTACGCGCTATGACGATGACTTTAGTTCGTATCCTTATCGGGAAGTCAAACTGGGTGGTGTAAGTTTGTGGGATGTCGCAGTTTCATATCCGGTCACCTCTCACCTGACAGTTCGTGGTAAAATAGCAAACCTGTTCGATAAAGATTACGAGACGGTTTATGGCTATCAAACTGCAGGACGAGAATACACCTTGTCTGGCAGCTACACCTTCTGATCCACGTCCCACCGTACTGGTCTTTGACTCTGGTGTCGGTGGGTTGTCGGTCTATGATGAGATCCGGCATCTGTTGCCGGATCTGCATTACATCTATGCTTTCGACAACGTTGCCTTTCCGTATGGCGAGAAGAGCGAAGATTTTATCGTCGAGCGCGTTGTTGAGATCGTGACCGCGGTCCAGCAACGTTATCCGCTTTCCCTCGCGGTTATTGCCTGCAATACCGCCAGTACGGTCTCTCTTCCTGCCCTGCGCGAGAAATTTGCTTTCCCGGTGGTGGGGGTGGTTCCGGCGATTAAACCGGCGGCACGCCTGACTGCGAATGGCATTGTCGGCTTGCTGGCGACGCGCGGTACGGTGAAACGTCCTTATACCCACGAGCTGATTGATCGCTTTGCTAATGAATGCCGCATCGAGATGCTGGGGTCGGCAGAGCTGGTGGTGCTGGCTGAAGCCAAGCTACACGGTAAACCCGTCTCGCTTAATGAGTTGCGCCGCATTTTGCGTCCGTGGCTGCGGATGCCGGAACCGCCGGATACCGTCGTGCTGGGCTGTACGCATTTCCCGTTATTGCAGGAGGAGTTGCTGCAGGTGCTGCCCGAAGGCACTCGTCTGGTGGATTCCGGCGCGGCGATTGCGCGGCGAACGGCCTGGCTGCTGGAACATGAAGCGCCGGATGCGAAATCCACGGACGCCAATATCGCCTTTTGTATGGCGTTGATGCCAGAGACTGAACAACTTTTACCCGTTTTGCGCCGTTACGGTTTCGAAACGCTCGAAAATCTGGCGGTTTAGTCGCACTTTGGACAAAAATAAGGCGGTTGAAAAGTTTTTTGAAAAGAGGGCTTGTCAACGCCACAGAACTCCCTATAATGCGCCTCCACTGACACGGCACAACGGCAAACACACCGGCCTGTCAGGTGAAGTTAACCGAAATAACATGTTGACTTCATAGCGGGAAAGCGTATTATGCACACCCCGCGCCGCTGACAAAAAGCGAAGCGGCACTGCTCTTTAACAATTTATCAGACAATCTGTGTGGGCACTCGGAGTGACTGGATTCTTAACGTCTTCGGACGAAAAATGAATACCAAGTCTCAAAGAGTGAACACGTAATTCATTACGAAGTTTAATTCTTAGAGCATCAAACTTGAATTGAAGAGTTTGATCATGGCTCAGATTGAACGCTGGCGGCAGGCCTAACACATGCAAGTCGAGCGGCAGCGGGGGAAAGCTTGCTTTCCCGCCGGCGAGCGGCGGACGGGTGAGTAATGTCTGGGAAACTGCCTGATGGAGGGGGATAACTACTGGAAACGGTAGCTAATACCGCATAACGTCTTCGGACCAAAGTGGGGGACCTTCGGGCCTCATGCCATCAGATGTGCCCAGATGGGATTAGCTAGTAGGTGGGGTAACGGCTCACCTAGGCGACGATCCCTAGCTGGTCTGAGAGGATGACCAGCCACACTGGAACTGAGACACGGTCCAGACTCCTACGGGAGGCAGCAGTGGGGAATATTGCACAATGGGCGCAAGCCTGATGCAGCCATGCCGCGTGTATGAAGAAGGCCTTCGGGTTGTAAAGTACTTTCAGCGGGGAGGAAGGTGTTGTGGTTAATAACCGCAGCAATTGACGTTACCCGCAGAAGAAGCACCGGCTAACTCCGTGCCAGCAGCCGCGGTAATACGGAGGGTGCAAGCGTTAATCGGAATTACTGGGCGTAAAGCGCACGCAGGCGGTCTGTCAAGTCGGATGTGAAATCCCCGGGCTCAACCCGGGAACTGCATCCGAAACTGGCAGGCTTGAGTCTTGTAGAGGGGGGTAGAATTCCAGGTGTAGCGGTGAAATGCGTAGAGATCTGGAGGAATACCGGTGGCGAAGGCGGCCCCCTGGACAAAGACTGACGCTCAGGTGCGAAAGCGTGGGGAGCAAACAGGATTAGATACCCTGGTAGTCCACGCCGTAAACGATGTCGACTTGGAGGTTGTGCCCTTGAGGCGTGGCTTCCGGAGCTAACGCGTTAAGTCGACCGCCTGGGGAGTACGGCCGCAAGGTTAAAACTCAAATGAATTGACGGGGGCCCGCACAAGCGGTGGAGCATGTGGTTTAATTCGATGCAACGCGAAGAACCTTACCTGGTCTTGACATCCACGGAAGTTTTCAGAGATGAGAATGTGCCTTCGGGAACCGTGAGACAGGTGCTGCATGGCTGTCGTCAGCTCGTGTTGTGAAATGTTGGGTTAAGTCCCGCAACGAGCGCAACCCTTATCCTTTGTTGCCAGCGGTCCGGCCGGGAACTCAAAGGAGACTGCCAGTGATAAACTGGAGGAAGGTGGGGATGACGTCAAGTCATCATGGCCCTTACGACCAGGGCTACACACGTGCTACAATGGCATATACAAAGAGAAGCGACCTCGCGAGAGCAAGCGGACCTCATAAAGTATGTCGTAGTCCGGACTGGAGTCTGCAACTCGACTCCACGAAGTCGGAATCGCTAGTAATCGTGGATCAGAATGCCACGGTGAATACGTTCCCGGGCCTTGTACACACCGCCCGTCACACCATGGGAGTGGGTTGCAAAAGAAGTAGGTAGCTTAACCTTCGGGAGGGCGCTTACCACTTTGTGATTCATGACTGGGGTGAAGTCGTAACAAGGTAACCGTAGGGGAACCTGCGGTTGGATCACCTCCTTACCTGAAAGAACCTGCCT
>NZ_LIFX01000002.1 GCF_001297775.1 Trabulsiella odontotermitis
TGCGGCAACCCACTCAAGCAGGCTGTCGTCGTCTTTCGTACACCGGGCGCTGAATTTTTCTTTATCGACCGCGTTGAGTGTGCTGCTGTCATCGCTGCAGTTAATGGTCTGCTGTTCGTTGCTGTTAATATCGTTCGTATCTGCCGCCCAGCTGTTGCCGCTCAGGGCCATGGCGATACATAACGACAGAATACTGCGTCTCTTANCCTTTCCGTATGGGATTATTTTGCTGGCGACAAAGGGTGTTTAATCCAGCGCGGCAATATTATTTTTGGAAAGGTCAGAAAAAGATATGGGGCGGGAACGTGTCCATTTTTGGTGGCTGAATAACTGGCTTAATTACAGTGTGTTACGTGGCATTATATTAATTAACACTTGCTTTCAGTGAAACTGAATAAATATTGCTTTCTTATTTTATTTATATATTTCATTCATGGCGTAAATATAAAAACGCCCACACATCGTGGGCGGGAAATAATATATTTGCTGTAATTATACTGATTGCAGCCACCAGACGGCTTCATACGGGCGAAGCGTCATATCGCCAGGTTTTCGCGCGGTTTCCGCATAGTTGCTGATAACGGTTTGCCATTCGCCGTTTGTCGTTTGTGGCGACCATGCCTGGAACAGGTTGCTCAGGTTGGCGACGACCATCAGCGTTTGCCCCTGCCACTGGCGGCGATAACACCACAGCGCCGGGTGATCCGGCAGGAGATCTTCATAATCTCCCCAGGTCAGGACAGGTTCACGCTTACGCAGGGCGATAAGCCGCTGATAGGTGTAAAACACCGAATCAGGATCGTGCAGCGCGGCGTCGACGTTGATCTCGCGGTAGTTGTCGCACAAGCCAATCCACGGCTCGCCGGTGGTGAAACCGCCGTGTGGCTGCGCGCTCCATTGCATCGGCGTGCGGCCATTGTCACGGGATTTACTGGCGAGGATCGCCAGCAGCTCGTCGCCATCACGCCCCTGAGCACCCAGTTCGGCGTACATGTTGTGGCTCTCCACATCGCGATAGTCGGTTATCTGGCGGAAGTGCGGGTTGGTCATGCCGATCTCTTCCCCCTGATAGATGTAGGGCGTGCCCTGCATGCCATGCAGCACCATCGCCAGCATTTTCGCCGAGGTGTCGCGCAGCGCGCCTTCGCTGCCAAACCGCGAGACGATGCGCGGCTGGTCGTGGTTACACCAGAACAGTGCGTTCCAGGCGACGTTATGCATACCCTGCTGCCAGTGGCGGAACAGCGCTTTCAGGGCGACGTAATCGGGTTTTGCCAGCGCCCATTTTTCGCCGCCGGGGTAATCCACTTTCAGATGGTGAAAGTTAAAGGTCATCGACAGCTCGCGCCCGTCGAGGGCAGCATATTGCTGGCAGTGCTCAAGCGATGTGGAGGACATTTCGCCCACCGTCATCAGGTAGCCAGGTGTGAAGACGTCGCGGCTCAGTTCCTGCAAAAACTCATGCGCCCGCGGGCCATCGGTGTAGAAACGGCGGCCATCGCCGCGGTCATCGTCCGGGAAGGTCTGGTCTTTGGATATCAGGTTAACGACGTCAAGACGCAGGCCATCCACGCCGCGATCCGCCCAGAACTCGCACACTTTTTTCAGTTCGGCGCGTACCGCCGGGTTTTCCCAGTTGAGATCCGCCTGCTCCGGCGCAAACAGATGCAGAAAATACTGCTTACTTTCCGGGTGCCACTGCCAGGCGTTACCGCCAAATTTCGACCGCCAGTTGTTGGGTTCATCACGCCAGATGTAGAACTCGCGGTACGGGCTGTCCGGGTTCAGAGATTCGCGAAACCACGGATGTTGCGTCGAGGTGTGGTTGAACACCATGTCGAGCACGATGCGAATGTTGCGCGCTTTGGCCTGCGCCACCAGTTCGTCAAAGTCGTCCAGCGTGCCGTAAGTGGGATCAATAGCGGTGTAGTTCGCCACGTCGTAGCCGTTATCCACCTGCGGCGAGACATAGAACGGCGTCAGCCAGATGGCGTCAATGCCGAGCGTCTGCAGGTAGTCCAGGCGCGCAGTGACCCCGCGTAAATCGCCGGTACCGCTGCCCGTCGTGTCCTGAAAGCTTTTGGGGTAAATCTGGTAGATAACGCCGTTCTGCCACCAGTGGGGAAGGGTATTCATTATGCATTCCTGCTAAAAAAGGGGGCGCCCCGCGCCCCAACACCATTACACAATTTGCAGCGAGCCCTGACGGAACTTACGCTGATAAATCACTGACGTGAGCACAATCGGAACCACCACCGCGATGGCCATCGCCAGCGCGTAAATCTGCCAGTACGCTGGCTGGATGGAGAGAATGCCCGGCAAACCGCCGACGCCAATACCGTTCGCCATGACGCCGTTGAGACCGCACAGCAAACCGGCCAGCCCGGAACCGACCATCGCGCACAGCATCGGGAAGCGGTATTTGAGGTTGATGCCGTACATCGCCGGTTCGGTCACGCCGAGAAAAGCGGAGATGGCGGCCGGGACGGAAATTTCACGTTCGTTGTGTTTGCGGCTGACGATAATAATGCCCACCACCGCTGCTGCCTGCGCGATGTTGGAGAGGGCAATCAGCGGCCACACCGGCGTACCGCCCATGCTCTGGATCATCTGCATATCAATCGCCAGCGTGGTCTGATGCACACCAGTGATCACCAGCGGCGCATACAGGAAACCAAACAGCGCGGCGCCAATCGGGGCGAAGCTGCCGGTCATCAGGTGGCGCACCGCGAAGGCCACGCCGTCGCCAATCAGACGGCCGAACGGGCCGATCAGCGCATGGGCGAGGAACACGGCGAGGATCAACGAGCACACCGGCACGACGACCAGATAAAGATAGTCAGGCACGATCCGCTTCATCCGCGTTTCGATAAAACCAAGCGCCAGACCCGCCAGCAGCGCCGGGATCACCTGCGCCTGATAGCCCACTTTGGCGATGGTGAACAGGCCAAAATTCCACACTTCCGGCGTCTGTTGACCCAGCAGGTAAGCGTTCATCAGCTGTGGCGACACCAGCGTAACGCCCAGCACGATGCCGAGGATCGGTGTGCCGCCCATTTTTCTCACTGCAGACCAGCAGATGCCGACCGGCAGATAGAAGAAGATCGCCTCGCCGATCAGCCACAGGAAGTCGTAGATCGTTTTCAGCGCCGGGAACATTTGCGCCAGGGTCTGGCCGTTGCTCATCGGCACATCGCCGATCACGTTACGGAAACCGAGGATCAGACCACCGCTGATGAGGGCAGGCAGCAGCGGAAAGAAGATCTCGGCGAAATGCGAAATCAGCTGTTCGTGCCATTTCATGTTCTGGCGCGCGGCTTTTTTCGCTTGTTCTTTGTCGGCTGCCGCCTGGCCGGTGGTGGCCAGCAGTGCCTGATAGTAGTCGCCGACATTGGTGCCGATGACCACCTGGAACTGCCCGGCGTTGGTAAAGCAGCCTTTGACCATCGGTAATGCTTCGATGGCTTTCGGGTTGGCTTTCGCGGGCGAGTTCAGGACGAAGCGCAAACGGGTAATACAGTGGCTGACGGTGGCGATGTTCTCGCGCCCGCCCACCAGATCGATCAGATTGTCGATGTCCTGCTGATTGACTTTGCTCATCATGAAGCCTCATGGCAGATGAAGGATGTTGCGTAATGACCTGATGAGCATCCTGAACCTTTCCTCAAATTCGGTAAATGGGAACGTTCCCGAAACGCAGCCAAGATCACACAAATTGTGCCGCAGGGGGTTAAGCGAGTCGGGCGGGGATCACTATCTGACGCGGTTCGGCGCGGCCGTTGATCTGCTCGATCAACTGTTGTGCCGCGCGGCTTCCCGCCTCGGCGTAGCCGGGATCGACGGTGATAATTTCCGGGTGGAGAAACTTCATCAGCGGCGTGTTGCCGACGCTCGCCAGCTGGATGCTGTCGATACGTTGTTCCTGCAAATATTTGCTGGCGCCAATGGCGAGGGTGTCGGTGGCGCAGAGCAGCGCGGTGGTGTCGGTGTTCATGACTTTCGCGACGTTGTCATAACCCTGTTTCATCGCCAGACCGGGCAGCGCGGCGACCGGGTTGATTTTGCTTTTTTTGCAGAAAGCGAGGTAGGCATCATGACGGCGTTTGCCGGTGGTGACGTCGCTGTGCGGTACGCCGAGGAAACTGATATGACGGTGCCCCTGATCGTACAGGCGCTGCATCAGGATATTAATGGCGCCTTCGTCGTCATAACAGACCGAGGCAAACCCGCTGGCGTCCCGCGCCAACAGCACTAACGTTGACTGCCACGGCTCGAGCATCGCCTCGGTGATGCCGGTAAAACCAAACAGCACCACGCCGTCGATGTTACGGCGACTCAGCATGCCTAAATGTTCTTCCACCAGCGCCGGGGAAAACTGGCTCTCAATCATGATTGGATCGTAACCGCGTTCGTAGAAGGCAGGCAGCATCGTTTGTACGGCGAGGTTTTCGGAGAGGGAATCGAGACGGGTGACGATAATGGCGACCACTTTATCACTCTGCCCGCGCATGGCGCGCGCCGAGCGGGAAGGGGAGAAACCGTGCTGAAGCATGACCGCTTCAATCCGTTCCCGGGTGCGTTCGCTCACGCCGCTTTCATTGTTCAGCACGCGGGAGACGGTGGATTTGCCCACCCCGCTTAAACGAGCGATGTCTTTGATGGTCAGCCGGTTTTGCATCCTCAGTTCCCGTAATAAGCCAGTGCCGCAGAATAAACAGAGACTACTGTGATTCAACCAAATCGCAATGGGCAAAGTCTGGTTGATGCCCGGTTTAGTTGCGCGGTCGTATGATAACGCCATCATCGCACAAGCTTCATCGTTTATCTGGCTGACTTGCGCGGTATCTCTTCTTTCACTTACCGGAGGCTGTATGGATCCCGATCCCACTCCCCGCCATCGACGGGGGTTTTTTACGTTCCGGTAAGGCTGTGATTGCTGTCTTACCGGCGCGGTGAGGCAGTGACGTCGTTGATGTCCCTGTAGTCAATTTTGTGCCTTTCAGGTACGGCCTGGTGCCGCCTGAAAACCATGCTGCGCCCGTCTGTGATGGGCGTGGAGGGACTTTTTTATGTGGAAAAATATTACCCGGCAGCTGTTTGCACAGCTCAGCCGCCGTTTGCCGCGTCGTCTCGTTCAACGCGACCCGATGCCCGCAGGGAAAGCGCTCGCCAGCGGTCCGATCCCGGACTCGCTTGCCCGCCATTGCCTGAACATCGCCGCGATGGATGAAAACGAAATCTGGCGCGCTTTCAACAGCCACCCGGAAGGGCTGAACGCGATGGAGGTTGAGGATCAGCGCGAGCAGTACGGCGATAACACCATTCCGGCGCAGAAACCGGCGCCGTGGTGGGTGCATCTGTGGTTGTGCTATCGCAACCCGTTTAATTTGCTGCTGACGGCGCTGGGGATCATCTCCTATTCCACCGAAGATCTGTTTGCGGCGACGGTGATCGCCCTGATGGTGGCCATTTCCACGCTGCTGAACTTTATCCAGGAGGCGCGATCCACCCGGGCGGCAGATGCGCTGAAGGCGATGGTCAGCAATACCGCCACGGTACTGCGGGTGATTAACGATCAGGGTGAAAGCCGCTGGTGCGAAATCCCGCTCGATCAACTGGTACCCGGCGATGTGGTGAAGCTGTCGGCAGGCGACATGATCCCGGCTGATCTGCGCGTATTTCAGGCCCGAGATCTGTTCGTCGCCCAGGCGTCGCTGACCGGCGAATCGATCCCGGTTGAGAAGGTCGTCCGCAGCCGTGTCCCGCAGCAAAGCAACCCGCTTGAGTGCGACACCCTGTGTTTTATGGGTACTAACGTGGTCAGCGGCACGGCGCAGGCTGTCGTGTTCGCCACTGGCGGAAAGACCTGGTTCGGGCAACTGGCCGGGCGCGTCAGCGAGCAGGAAAGCGAGCCGAACGCGTTCCAGAAAGGCATCAGCCGCGTCAGCATGCTGCTCATCCGTTTTATGCTGGTGATGACACCAGTGGTGTTGCTGATTAACGGCTATACCAAAGGCGACTGGTGGGAAGCGGCGCTGTTTGCGCTTTCCGTGGCAGTGGGGCTGACGCCGGAAATGCTGCCGATGATCGTCACTTCCACGCTGGCGCGCGGCGCGGTGAAACTGTCGAAACAAAAGGTGATCGTCAAACATCTTGATGCGATCCAGAATTTCGGCGCGATGGACATCCTCTGTACTGACAAAACCGGCACCCTGACGCAGGATAAAATCGTGCTGGAAAACCACACCGATGTGTCCGGTAAAGTCAGCGAGCGCGTGCTGCACTGCGCCTGGCTCAACAGCCATTATCAGACCGGGCTGAAAAACCTGCTCGATACCGCGGTGCTGGATGGCGTCGGGCAGGATGCCGCGCGCGGTCTGGCGGAACGCTGGCAGAAAGTGGATGAGATCCCGTTTGATTTTGAGCGTCGCCGCATGTCGGTGGTGGTCGCCGAGCAGGAACACGTTCATCAGTTGATCTGCAAAGGTGCGTTGCAGGAGATCCTCCGCGTTTCCACGCAGGTGCGCTACAACGACGAGATCGTGCCGCTGGACGACACTATGCTGCGCCGTATTACGCGGGTGACCGACACGCTCAATCGTCAGGGGCTGCGTGTGGTGGCGGTTGCCAGTAAAGTGCTGCCGGCGCGGGAAGGGGATTACCAGCGCATTGATGAATCTGACTTGATCCTCGAAGGGTATATCGCGTTTCTTGATCCACCAAAAGAGAGTACAGCCCCGGCGCTGAACGCACTGAAGGCCAGCGGGATCTCCGTCAAAATCCTTACCGGCGACAGCGAGCTGGTGGCGGCGAAAGTGTGCCATGACGTCGGGCTTGATCCTGGCGAGGTGGTGATCGGTAGCGACATCGAGCGTCTTGGCGACGATGACCTGGCGCAGCTTGCCCGTCACACGACGCTGTTCGCCCGCCTGACGCCGATGCACAAAGAGCGCATCGTGACGTTGCTGAAGCGCGAAGGGCATGTGGTCGGCTTTATGGGCGACGGCATTAATGATGCACCCGCGCTGCGTGCGGCGGACATTGGTATTTCGGTGGATGGCGCGGTGGATATCGCCCGTGAAGCCGCGGATATCATCCTGCTGGAAAAGAGCCTGATGGTGCTGGAAGCCGGGGTGATCGAAGGGCGTCGTACCTTCGCCAACATGCTGAAATACATCAAAATGACCGCCAGTTCGAATTTCGGTAACGTCTTCAGTGTGCTGGTCGCCAGCGCATTCCTGCCGTTTCTGCCGATGCTACCGCTGCACCTGTTGATTCAGAATCTGCTGTACGACGTGTCGCAGGTGGCGATCCCGTTCGACAACGTCGACGACGAACAGATCCAGAAACCGCAGCGCTGGAACCCGCGCGATCTGGGGCGCTTTATGTTGTTCTTCGGGCCGATCAGCTCGATCTTCGATATTCTGACGTTCTGCCTGATGTGGTTTGTATTCCACGCCACCACGCCGGAACACCAGACCCTGTTCCAGTCCGGCTGGTTCGTGGTCGGGCTGCTGTCGCAGACGCTGATTGTGCATATGATCCGCACGCGTCGTATTCCGTTCATCCAGAGCCGCGCCGCGTGGCCGCTGTTGGCGATGACGCTGGTGGTGATGGTTGCGGGCATTGCGCTGCCGTTCTCGCCGCTGGCGGAGTATGTGCAGTTGCGGGCGCTGCCGCTGAGCTATTTCCCGTGGCTGGTGGCGATTCTGGCGGGGTATATGACGCTCACCCAATTGGTGAAAGGGTTTTACAGCCGTCGTTATGGCTGGCAGTAAATCGCAACAGGTTATTATTCGAGCGCAAATTTTCCTGTTACGCCGTCCGGTATAGTGCCTGTCAGTACATGATTATCAGCTTAAGGAGAAGGTGATGAAACGTATCGATTTACATACCCATTCGGCGTACAGCGACGATGCCGATTTCGCCGTCAGCGATTTATTAACGATGGCGAAAGCGGCAGATCTCGCGGTGCTGGCGATCACTGACCACAACTCCGCGCGATCGGTGGAAGAGGCCATTCCGGAAGGCAAAACGCAGGGCGTCAGTGTGATGACGGGGATCGAAATTGATTGTTCATTTGCCGGTAATAATTACCACTTGTTGGGCTATGGTTTTCGGCGCAACAGCCGGGATTTTGACGCCGTTGAACAGAACTTCCATCAACTTGAACGCGCGGCAACGCCGCTGAAACTCAGCAAACTGCGGGCGCTCGGGTTTCATTTCGACGAAGAGCGTCTGTATGCGATGGCGGGCGACCGCATCCCACAGGAAGAGGAGATGGCGGAGCTGATTTTAGAAGACGCCCGTAACGCAAACCATGATCTGCTGTTGCCTTACCGGGCCGGGAACGCGCGCAGCGATATGCCGCTGATTAACTTTTTCTGGGATTTTTTCGGCAGAGGCAAACCCTGCCATGTGACGGTTGAACTCCCACCAATGGCAGAAATGGCGGCATTGATTATCGACAACGGTGGCATTCCGGTGATTGCGCATATCGGCGCTAATGTGAAGGAAAAACATCTCTCAGTGATTGAGCAGATGCTGCCGCTCGGTGTGCAGGGGGTGGAGGTGTTCTCCAGCTATCATGACGAGGCGCTTCGCCACGCGCTTTATCAGTACACGCTGGATAACTCGCTGCTGGCGACCTGTGGCAGCGACTTCCACGGCAAAAACAAACCCAACATCGCGCTGGGCAGCAGCCAGCCGTGGCCGTACGCGGCGCCGTATACGCAGGAAATCCTCGAACGCGTGACGCTCTATTAATCTTCTCTGAACCCGGTGCGGTGAAAACACTAGCCGGGTCTTCGTGACCCGGCACCGCGATTAGCGACGAACTGCGATAGCTTCGATTTCGATCTTCACATCTTTCGGCAGACGCGCGACTTCAACGCAGGAGCGCGCCGGGAACGTGGCGTTGTGCTCGGTGAAGAAGGCTTCATACGTGGCGTTAACGGTCGCGAAATCATTCAGATCTTTAACGAAAACCGTGGTTTTCACGATATCGCCCACTTTCAGACCAGCTGCTTCAACGATCGCTTTCACGTTTTCCAGTGACTGACGCGCCTGGGCGGCAACCGCGTCCGGCACGCTGCCGGTTTTCGGATCCACCGGGATCTGACCGGAAGTGATGATCATGCTGCCAAGATCAACGCCCTGAACATACGGGCCGATAGCTGCGGGTGCATTTTCCGTCGCAATAGTTTTGCTCATGTTATCTCCTGAATACAGCGCTAATTAGGGTCCTGGTCATTATAAGGACCAGGCCCGTCATTACCAGTCAGAAATCGTTAGCCAGTACGACATGATGAGAGAATTCTTTCTCACAATATTTGCATTTCAGGGCGATATCGCTGTCGCGTTTTTTCACCGCAAAGCTGGAGCAGACCGGCTCTGCGTGGCTGATGCAGTTGCTGTTCGGGCACACCAGCACGGTGTCGATGCGATCCGGCAGGCTCGGGTGTGATTTACCGACCACTTCATAATTGTCGATACGGTTGACGGTGGCCTGCGGTGCGTACAGCGCCAGCTGGTTCACCTGATCGTCGGTCAGAAATGTATTTTCAATTTTAATCAAATCTTTGCGCCCCATCTCGCCGGACGGCAGGTTCAGGCCGATGGTGATGCGCTGGTCGGTTTTGGTCAGTTTGAACAGCGTCAGCAACTGAAAGCCGATCTGCGCAGGGATGTGGTCAATTACGGTACCGCATTTGATGGCTTCAACCTGAAGTTTGTTATCGTGTGTCATTGTCGTTTCCCCCTTACAGAACCAGATCGCTATTCAGTACCAGTGCCAGTAACGCCTGACGCGCGAAAATCCCGTTGCCTGCCTGCTGGAAGTACCAGGCGTGCGGCGTCTTGTCGACATCAGTGGCGATTTCATCAACGCGCGGCAGCGGGTGCAGCACTTTCATATTGCTGCGCGCAGTCTCCAGATCGCTGGCGCGTAGCAC
Source organism: Trabulsiella odontotermitis (assembly GCF_001297775.1). Lineage (GTDB taxonomy): Bacteria > Pseudomonadota > Gammaproteobacteria > Enterobacterales > Enterobacteriaceae > Trabulsiella > Trabulsiella odontotermitis. Next base: position 9,954 of record NZ_LIFX01000002.1, read on the forward strand.
AAACTGCGCTTTGACGTTGGCGTATTCCGACGGATCGAGACGCTCTTTCTGCACGCGGGTCATGTACAGAATGTCCACGTCGGCCAGCACTTCGTCGATGGCGCTGTGCAGGCTCCAGGCAATGCCTTTTTCGTCCAGCATGTCGAGGATGTACTGCGGCATCGCCAGCGCATCCGGGGCGATAAAGTAAAAACGGTTGCCGTTGAATTTCGCCAGCGCCTGGGTCAGCGAGTGCACGGTACGGCCATATTTCAGATCGCCGACCATCGCCACGTTGAGGTTTTCCAGTCGGCCCTGGGTTTCCTGAATGGTGAACAGATCCAGCAGCGTCTGCGTCGGGTGCTGGTTGGAGCCGTCACCGGCATTCAGTACCGGCACGTTACCGGAAAATTCGGTCGCCAGACGCGCCGCACCTTCCTGCGGGTGACGCATCACGATGGCGTCAACGTAGGTGCTGATGACCGAAATGGTGTCGGCGAGGGTTTCCCCTTTCTTGCCCAGCGACGTGTTGGCGCTGTCGGAGAAACCAACCACGCTGGAGCCGAGGCGATGCATCGCAGTTTCAAACGACAGGCGGGTGCGCGTCGAAGCCTCGAAGAAGCAGCTGGCAATTACTTTATGCTTCAACAGCTCCGGCTGCGGGTTTGCTTTCAGTTTCGCCGCGGTCGCCAGCACCAGTTCAAGGTCCTCGCGACTAAGATCGTTTATGGAAATGATATGTTTTTGATATAGCGGGTTAGCCATGTTTATCTCCTGATCGCTGGGCAAAAAAAAGCCCCTTGAATAAGGGGCTTTGAGAATGAATGATCAACGGGAAGAAAAACGGCAGGCCTGCGCCCTTTTTCAGACGCGGTAAGACAGTATGTCGTACACTCTGGACCATGCTTCCCCCCGGCAAATTGTCCGGCATTATACGCAGCTGCATTTTCGGATCAAGCGATTAATGCACAAATTTGCGAAGGTAAACGGTTATCTCTGCATATCAATTCATCATAAGTAAATAATTAATCTGTTTGTGTACCAGCGGCGTGCGTTTAACATCACGCGGGGCAACCCAGACAATGCTGCTACCCGCCACCACGCCGAGGATTTCAGGCAAGGCGTGATAATCGAGAATTCGCGCCACCGCCCGCCCGTATCCCGCCGCGGTGTAGATAAGGATAAATTCGCTATTGTGCTCAACGCTCACCACCATTTCGGCAATCGAGCGCGCCGCGTTGGGCGCAGGCCGTAACTGCGGATTCACAGAATAAATTTTTTGTCCTTTAGCATTTCTTATTTTTATGACGCCAAGCAATTTCAGCAGGCGGGACACCGTTGACTGGCTGATGCTGTCAAAGCCGTGGCGCTGCAGATCGCGGCGAAGCTCTTCCTGGGATAAATAACTTTTTTCACCTATCAGGCGCTGACAAACGGCAAGCTGAAGCTGCTCTTTATCACTGGTGGGTTGGTCAAATTTCATCATCGGATTTCAGTTTCCATGTTGATAAAACGAACGTTTTTGAACAATCAATAACTTACGTGCCGATTTTATTGGTTATTTATTGTTTACCCAGATAAATCGCCCCACCCGGGGCGTGGTTATTCCATCATGTGATAGACATGGTGCCCGCCGCAATCTGCATCAGCGTGTAACCTGCCACGATCACCAGCAGCACCAGAACGCCCCACTCCAGCGAATTAAAGCAGCGTTGCTGGCTGACTTTTTTCTTCCAGATATAAACCGCCGCGCCCGGAATGAACAACAGCGAGCTGAGCAACATGGAATCGCCCGCGGCATAACAGAGCCAGAAACCATACACGGTGGCGATGACGCTAATAATGCCATCGCGCAGGGTTTTCTCCTCCGTCTGATAGTGTTCCCGCGTCATCACCAGTTTCAGGCCGTATGCCGCACTGAACAGGTAGGGCGGCAGAATAGCCGCTGTCGCAATGGAGAACAGCACCTGATAACCCGCCTGGTAAAACAGCGCCAGCAGCAGGAAAAGTTGCACCAGACCGTTGGTGATCCACAGGGAAACCGACGGAGAATTGCGGCTGTTTTCACGGGCGAACACCGACGGGAAAACACCATCCTGTGCGGCGACTCTCGGCAGTTCGGCGGCGAACAGCGTCCACGCCAGCAACGCCCCGGCAACCGAGAAAATCACGCCGCCTGCAACGAATTTCGCGCCCCACGGCCCGACGACGCTTTCCAGCACCCCGGCCATTGACGGATTTTTTAAGCCTGCCAGCGTCGCCTGGTCAAGAATCCCCATCGACAGCACGCTGACCAGCACATAAATAGCCAGTGCCCCCAGCAGGCCGACAACCGTCGCCTTACCGATATCACTGCGCCTTGCTGCGCGTGCGGAAACCACGGTTGCCCCTTCGATACCGATGAACACCCAGGTGGTAACCAGCATGGTGTTTTTCACCTGACTGAACAGCTCAGGCGCGGTGCCATGGACGCGCATCATGCGACCCCAGAAATCGGCGGTCAGCACGCCCAGACGGAAAGCGATCAGCACGGCGATGATGAAAATGATCAGCACCAGTACTTTCACCACAGTGAGAATAGTGTTGATCCACGCGGCTTCCCTGACACCACGCAGCACCAGCGTGTGGACCAGCCACAGCACGACTGACGCGCCGATGATTGACACCAGGTTGTTGCCATCGCCAAAAACGGGGATGAAAAAGCTCACGGCGCTGAACAGCAGCACGGCGTAAGAGACGTTACCGAGCCAGGCCGAAAACCAGTAACCCCATGCGGCCTGAAAGCCGATGAAATCGCCAAATCCGGCTCTGGCATAGCTGTAGATACCGCCGTCAAGATGCGGGCAGCGGGCACTCAGGTTCTGATAAATAAACGCCAGGCACAGCATGCCGACGCCGGTGATCACCCAGCCAATCATCAGCGCGCCGGGTGAGGCGACAGAGGCAAAGTTCTGCGGCAGGCTGAACACGCCGCCGCCAATCATCGATCCCACGACCAGTGCCACCAGCGCGCTCAGCCCGAGCTTTTTCTCGCCGCTACTGACGGCTGTTGCGTCGTCCTTCGTTAAATCAGTCATCGTATTATCCTCCTGTCTGGTTGCGCAGAGGGAAGGACGCCGCACCGGGCGGCATCCCTTCTCAGGCATTACTCGCCAAGCGTGGCAACCATGACGGCTTTAATGGTATGCATGCGGTTTTCCGCTTCATCGAACACAATGGAGTGCGCCGACTCGAACACCTCTTCGGTGACTTCCAGTCCGGCCAGGCCATACGCAATTTCGATTTCGCGACCCATAGTGGTCTGCGCGTTGTGGAACGCGGGCAGACAGTGCATAAACTTGACGTTCGGATTTCCCGTCGCGGCGATGACGCTCGGGTTGATTTGATAGGGGGTCATCAGGCTGACACGTTCGGCCCAGGCCTCCTTCGGTTCGCCCATCGACACCCAGACATCGGTGTAGAGGAAATCCACGCCATGAACGCCTTCTTCAACGTCTTCCGTTAACAGAATGCGTGCGCCGGTCTCTTCACCAATGGCGACACACTGTTTCACCAGCGCTTCGTCCGGCCAGAATGCGCGCGGCGCCACGAGGCGAATGTCCATTCCCATTTTTGCCGCGCCGACCATCAGCGAGTTGCCCATGTTGTTGCGGGCATCGCCCAGGTAGGCAAAGCTGAGCTCTGGCAGCGTTTTGCCCGGCGCGTGTTCCAGCATGGTCATCAGGTCTGCGAGGATCTGGGTCGGGTGGAATTCATCGGTCAGCCCGTTCCAGACCGGCACCCCGGCAAACGCACCCAGCTCTTCGACGATCGACTGGCCATAACCGCGATATTCAATGCCGTCATACATGCGGCCCAGCACGCGCGCGGTGTCTTTCATCGACTCTTTGTGGCCGATTTGCGATCCGCTTGGGCCGAGGTAAGTCACCTGTGCGCCCTGGTCGAACGCCCCGACTTCAAACGCACAGCGGGTACGGGTGGAGGTTTTTTCAAAGATCAGCGCGATGTTTTTGCCCACCAGCGTTTTCTTTTCGCGTCCCGCTTTTTTCGCCGCTTTCAGTTCCATCGCCAGATCGATCAGGTACTGAATTTCGGCAGGTTTGTAGTCCAGCAGTTTCAGAAAATTGCGGTTTTTCAAATTGATAGTCATGAATAAATCCTTTGTATTTCTCAGCAAACCGGCAGCACCGGGGCGTGTTCATTACGAATTAGCGTGCCTTTTTCGCCCGCCAGAATGTCCTGTCCATCGGCCAGCGAGCCGATACCGGCAATGCCGTTGCACTGCACAACGAAATGGCGACAGGCGGCGACCTTCGGCCCCATCGAACCGGCATCAAACGACAGCGTGCTCAGGAGCTCCGGGGTGACCTGCGTCAGCGGGCGTTGGGTGGGTTTGCCCCAGTCGAGATAAACGGCGTCGGCATCGGTGAGGATCAACAACGCGTCGGCATTGAGCTGGCGCGCCAGCAGTGCCGCGGACAGGTCTTTGTCGATCACCGCTTCAATGCCGCGGTAGCCATCGGCCTGTTCCACCACCGGCACACCGCCGCCGCCGTTGCAGATGACCAGATGGTCACGGGCGATCAGTGCGCTGATAGCGTCGCGTTCGACGATGCGCTGCGGTTGTGGTGACGGCACCACGCGGCGGAAGTACGGCCCGTCGGCCTTAAACACCCAGCCTTTTTCCGCTTTCAGGGCGTCGGCCTGCTCACGGTCGTAAACCGGGCCGATGTATTTGGTGGGGTTGCTGAACGCGGGATCGTTGGCATCCACTTCCACCTGGGTCAGCAGCACGCTGATTTCGCGCTGCGGCAGCTGATTTTTCAGCGCCTGTTGCAGCATGTAGCCAATCATTCCCTGACTTTCCGCACCAAGAATGTCGAGCGGATAGGGCGTGACCTTTTCGTAAGCGCTGTTCTGCAACGCCAGCAGGCCAACCTGCGGGCCGTTGCCGTGTACCAGCACGACGCGCCAGTTCTGCGTCAGCCGGGCGATAATTTTTGCGGCAAGTTCGATGTTCTTGCGCTGGATGTCAGCTTCGAGCGGTTCGCCGCGTTTCAGCAGCGCGTTGCCGCCCAGGGCGACGACCAGTGTGGGTTTCGTCATGCTCATCTCCTTAAATTCCGTCGCGTTCCAGCGGGCAACTCATGCAGCGTGCGCCGCCGCGTCCGCGTCCCAGTTCGTCACCCGGAATGGGCAGGACGGTGATCCCGGCTTTGTCGTATTTCTCGTTGGTCCAGATGTTGCGCTCGTAACCGATGACCACGCCGGGGCGGATCGTCAGTACGTTGTTGGCATCGTTCCATTGCTCACGCTCGGCTTCGAAAGCGTCGCCGCCGGTGGTGATGAGATTGACCTGGGTGATCCCCAGCGCTTTTTCGATGGCATGCAGCAGATCGCGCTCCTGCAGGCGTTTGATGCCGCCGCGACCGTCCGGCGTCAGCGTCCAGCACTGCACGTCCTTGCGCACCACTTCCGGGTAGACTGAGAAGGTATCGACGTCGATGTGGGTCATGACGGTATCGAGGTGCATACAGGAGCGGTGTTTCGGCAGTTCAACTGCAATCACCCGTTCCGCCTGGCGGTGTTTAAACAGGGCACTGGCCAGAAATTCAACCCCTTGCGGCGTGGTGCGCTCAGACATACCGATTAATACCGCGCCGCGACCGATCACCAGTACGTCGCCGCCTTCTAATGTGGCGTGATCGTAATTAATGTTTTCGTCGCCAAAATATTTAATAAAATCACCATTGGCGAATTTCGGGTGCCAGCGATAAAGCGCGCGCAGATTATTTGTTTCGCGCTGACGGGCTGCTTTAGCCATCGGGTTAATTGACACGCCGTTATAGATCCAGCATGACGTATCGCGGGTAAATAAATGATTGGGTAATGGCTTCATAATAAAGTCATTGATATCATGCGTATCCACGATCATATTTTTGATGCTGGCGGGAATTTCCCCGTAGGTGACGCCGCCGCTTAAATGGCGCGCCAGTTCGCGATGCGGTAAATCCGCCAGCCAGCCACGCACATCGGCGGCAAAGGTTGGCCCGAGGCGGTAGTCGGAAACCTGCGTATCCAGCAGCCAGCCCTTGGCATCCGGGATGTCCAGCGTTTCGGTCAGCAGGTCGGTAAGCAGCAAAACTTCCACGCCCTGCTGGCGCAATGTATTGGCGAAAACGTCGTGTTCTTCCCCGGCGCGCTCGACTGAAAGCACATCATCAAACAGCAATTCCTGGCAATTTGACGGTGTCAGTCGTTTTAAACTTAAATTAGGGCGATGTAACATCACGCTGCGCAACTGGCCTACTTCGGAACCGACATAATGCTTTTCCATAATTATTCCTTTAACTTTTTTAGAATAAAAAGGGTGGCTGCGAAATTTAATTCGTAGTCGTTTGGGTGAATGATTTCGCGGCTAATAGTCGATGCTTTTCTGGCAGTAAAATGTGACAGTTCTCACAGCGGTTTCGAGAAAATAAAACAAATTATGATTATATGATAAAGGTCAGAGATTATTTATTTTGCTGTCATTCTTAAATGAATGAGTAAGCAGAAGGGCAGGTTGTTATTTTTAGTTGTTAATAGTGTGTAGATAATTTCAATAAATACTGATTTCTGTAACTTATTGATTAATAAGTTATTGATATTTTATCTGGTATGGTTATGCATAATTATCACTTTATTATTTCGCGGGTAAGAATTTTCTCGAAATAATTATTGAATGGGCACGCATTTCAGACGGATGATTAAATTGTGAGCGAGCGCGGAGTATTTGCTTTACTCGTGAGCATTCAGGCGGTTAGGCAGGGCTTTTCAGACAAGAAGTCAGCGGTTATGCATATTTACTGCATAAGATGCGGCAGCGAGTTAACCGTTAATTAACACCTTCAGCGATAAACATGCGCTGGCGCAAAAGTGTGACACAAAGCGGTGGTATGGCAGCAGCGTCTTGCGTATAACAGTGAAAATGAAACGGTGTTTTAATTGAGGTAATAAACATGATCATTGGCAACATTCATCATCTTCAGTCCTGGCTTCCGGCTGAGCTTCGCGAGGCTATCGAATTCGTCAAAGCGAACGTGACCGCCGCCACGCCGCTGGGTAAGCATGATATCGACGGCAGCCGCCTGTTTTATCTGCTGTCAGAAGATATGACAGAACCGCTCGCGGCGCGTCGGGCAGAGTTTCATGCGCGCTATCTGGATATTCAGATCCTGTTGAAGGGTCAGGAAGGCATGACGTTCAGTACCCTGCCGAATGGCAAGCCGGAGACTGACTGGTTAGCGGATAAAGACATCGCTTTCCTGCCGGAAGGGGCGCAGGAAAAAACGGTGATCCTTAATGAAGGGGATTTCGTGGTGTTCTGGCCGGGGGAAGTGCATAAACCGCTCTGTGCGGTCGGTGCGCCCGCGCAGGTGCGTAAAGCTGTGGTGAAAATGCGGGTGGAATAAAAAGATTGCCCGGCGACGTTGTGCCGCCGGGCATGTTGGTTACTCGCCGAGCGTTGCCACCATGACGGCTTTGATGGTGTGCATCCGGTTTTCCGCCTGGTCGAAAACGATGCTGGCGGGGGATTCGAACACCTCATCCGTCACTTCCATGCCGCCATGCAGATTAAACTCTTCCGCCATTTTCTTACCGGCGGTGGTTTGATCGTCATGGAACGCGGGCAGGCAGTGCAGGAATTTAACGTTCGGGTTGCCGCTGAGTTTCATCATCTGGCTGTTCACCTGATAGTCGCGCAGCAGCGCAATCCGCTCGGCCCATTTTTCTTTCGGCTCGCCCATCGACACCCACACATCGGTATAGATGAAATCAGCGCCTTTAACGCCAGCGGCGATGTCTTCGGTGACCGTGATATTACCGCCGTGTTTCTTTGCCAGCGCGGTGCATTCGGCGACCAGACCGGCGTCCGGCCAGCAGGCTTTCGGTGCCACCAGACGCAGATCCAGCCCGGTGAGCGCGGCCGCTTCCAGCATCGAGTTACCCATGTTGTTGCGTGCGTCCCCGGCGTAAACCAGCGTCATCTCATTGAAGGCTTTGCCCGGCAGATGCTCCTGCATGGTCAGCAGGTCAGCCAGCAGTTGCGTCGGGTGGAACTCGTCCGTCAGACCGTTCCATACCGGCACACCCGCAAATTCTGCCAGCGTCTCAACCACTTCCTGCCCCCAGCCGCGATATTGAATGCCGTCAAACATCCGGCCCAGCACGCGCGCGGTATCTTTAATTGATTCTTTATGCCCAATCTGGTTTCCGTTTGACCCCAGATAAGTGACATGAGCACCCTGATCGTGTGCGGCAACTTCGAAAGAGCATCGTGTACGGGTTGAGTCTTTTTCGAAGATGAGCGCGATGTTTTTCCCGACCAGTTTTTGTTGCTCAACGCCTTGTTTTTTATCTTTTTTAAGGCTTGCAGCGAGCTGCACGAGCGAGATGATTTGTGCAGGGGTGAAATCGAGTAATTTCAGGAAATGCTTGTGATGTAACGACGTCATGTTTGCCTCTCATGGTACAGACCACTTGTTGAATTAAAATTCACTTTATATGGATTAATATTCACTTGCAACCCCGTATCACAAATCTTTTTCACAAAGGTGGAGGCATTGTCAGCGGTATGTGACAATAAGAGTGACTGCCGCACATTATGAGGAACGAGCAATGGCAAACCCGGAACACCTGGAAGAGCAACGTGAAGAGACGCGTCTCATCATTGAAGAATTACTGGAAGACGGTAGCGATCCGGACGCGCTGTACACCATCGAACACCATCTTTCCGCTGATGACTTAGAAACGCTGGAGAAAGTGGCTGTAGAGGCTTTCAAGCTGGGTTACGAAGTGACCGAGCCGGAAGAGCTGGAAGTGGAAGAGGGCGACGTGGTGATCTGCTGTGACATCCTCAGCGAATGCGCACTGAAGGCAGAACTGATTGATGCGCAGGTTGAACAGCTGATGAACCTGGCGGAGAAACACGACGTGGAGTACGACGGCTGGGGAACCTACTATGAGGATCCCAACGGTGAAGACGGCGAAGACGATGACGAAGATTACGTCGACGAAGATGATGACGGCGTTCGCCACTAAGCAATGACCCGTGCGGCGGGCTCTCCGCCGCACTGCAGGATTCAGGTATGGATTACCCGCAACTACTCGCCCCCGTTTTAGACTTTCTCCACTGCCCGACGCCCGTCGCGTGGATCGATGAAGCACGCAAACCTGCCCGGTTGCCACTGCTGCTCACCGATCATATGGTCTGCGAGCTGAAAGCCGCGCAAACCGCGATGTTACTGGTACGAAAATATATTGCCGATAAGCAGGGCGCAGAAGCGCTGCTTGAGTGGCTGAAACCCTACGAGGCTTTCACCTTCCGTGAAGGGCCGGAACCGGATTTCGTTGCGCTGCATAAGCAGATTGGCAAAAGTGTGATGCCGAAAACCGACGATCCCTGGGGGCAGCAACTTATCGACAGCATGGTGTTGCTCATCAAAGAGGAACTGCACCATTTCTGGCAGGTGCGGGAAATGATGCTGGTGCGCAATATCCCCTATGTCAAGATCACCGCCAGCCGCTATGCCAAAGGGATGCTGAAAGAAGTGCGCACTCACGAACCGTTGACGCTTATCGATAAGCTCATCTGTGGGGCATACATCGAAGCGCGCTCCTGCGAGCGATTCGCCGCACTGGCGCCGTACCTTGAGGCCGATCTACAGAAATTTTACTTGTCGTTGCTGCGTTCAGAAGCACGCCATTATCAGGACTACCTGACGCTGGCGCAGCAGGTGGCAAAAGAGGACATTTCCCCACGGGTGAAATTCTTTGGTGAAGTTGAGGCGCTGCTTATCACAACGCCTGATGCGGAGTTTCGCTTTCACAGCGGCGTACCTGTATAGCCTTGCTCCCGGCGCGTTCGCGCCGTTTTCCTCCCTCCCTCATCGTCACCCCTTGCGCAAATGAAAATATGGTGGCTGGAAATGCCCGTCCATTGCCGCAATAATCAACACTCATAAAGGGGAAATATAATCCCCGGCAGAACTCTTGATTGGAATAAGGATGGTTAATGAACTGGGCTCACGTAATTTTGGCAGGCTATATTGGCGCGGTGATTGCCGTGCTGGTCGGCGTATTTCGTAAAAAGGGTTGGGTAGGCAAGGCCGCCGGGGGCGTCATTTTCGTGGTGGCGATTATTGGTTGGAATCTGTTTGACGTGCACTATCTCATACCGCGCATGAGCCCGGATTATGGGCAGACCGAAGAGCAGAAATTTGAATCGGCGATGATGAGCATGCCGACGTTCCAGGTCATTAAAGAACAGGATCCGGCGTTCTGGCAGCATATTCTCGAGCTATCGGTGCAGATGAAAAAGGCGGGCAAAGATCAGCAGCAGATTATCGATGCCATCCAGCCGCAAATCCTGCAGCTACAAATGGCCCGGCTACAGCAGGCACCTGATGCCAACGTGGTTGAGTATATGAAAATCAACCTTGAGCAGATAGCCCAGGCGCAGGCCAGCGGCGATGACGTCTGCTTCCGCTTCCTGTTCCCGGCGGTGAAAGGCGGTATTAACCCGGTGAAAGTGATTTCCCATGAGCTTCTCACTCGCCGTACCGAGAGCGACGCGCGAATGATGCGTGCCGCCTACGGGCCGAATAAACACGCGGTCACGCCGCAGGAAAAACAGCAGGCGCTGGCAGATATGCAGGCCATTGGCCCGGGGCTGGTGCAGCGTTATGGGCAGGATATCGACATCATGTCTGACCCAAGCAAAGGCGTAGGCAAAGAGAAAGTCGCCTGTGGACTGGTGCAGGATTTCTGGTCGCAGGTTCTGGCAATGCCGGAAGCCAATGCCGCAGGCGTTGTTCGTTTGGCGCTATCGCCGGAAATGCAGTAAACCGGAAAACCCCTTTGAGCCATCAAAGGGGTTTGAGCATTCTCACTTCGCAGTCGACGTGGCCGGTGCAGCCAAGCGGTTCAGCGATACGCGCAAAGCCAAGGTGCTCATACAGACGAATTGCCTCGGTCAGGAACGCAGTCGTCTCCAGATAACATTGCTGGAAGCCCTGTTCGCGGGCATGTTCGAGTGCCATCAGCGCCAGTTTCTTCGCCAGGCCTTGCCCACGGGCTGTGGGTAAAAAATACATCTTCTGCAGTTCACAAATGCCCGATTCGCTACAGCTTAACGGGGCAACGCCACCGCCGCCGACAATCAACCCATTGCGTTCAACCACCCAATAAGCTGCGCCGGGCTGGCTGTAAACCTCGAACAATTCATCCAGGTTCGGATCGGCGACCGTGTAGCCTTTATCGGCGGTTAAACCGTATTCGGCAGAGACCTGGCGGATAACGGAGGCGATGGCGGCATTATCTTCAGCGGTTATCCGGCGAAGCGTCGCCGCAACGGGCGTAACAACACTCATAGCAAGCTCATGACATCAACGTGAAACATATGCAGTTAATAACACTGCGGGTAGGGGAAGCGCAAGCGAGGATAATTCACTAAAAAGCCCCTGAGCAACAGCATCAGGGGCTTTTCGGTCTGCTGCGTCGGATCTACAACGTTTATCCGACTGGCGGGTATAACCCCACGGCGCTTACAGCGCAGCGATAACTGCCTGCTGCTCAATCAGCTTCGCTTTCGCTTCGGCGTAGCCGGTCAGTTTTTCACGCTCTTTAGCGATAACCGCTTCCGGAGCGCGGGCCACAAACCCTTCGTTAGACAGCTTGCCTTCGATGCGGCCGATTTCCGCTTCGATTTTGGCTACTTCTTTCGCCAGGCGCGCCAGCTCATCTTCTTTATTGATGAGGCCTGCCATCGGGATCAGCAGCTCGGCGCCGTCGATGATTTTGGTCACGGAAACCGGGCCTTTGTCATCAGCTGGCAGCACGGTGATGCTTTCCAGGCGGGCCAGCGTCTGCAGGAAGCTCTGGTTGTCGTTCACGCGGCGTACAGCATCAGTGCTGCAGCCACGGAGCAGCAGTTCCAGCGGTTTACCCGGGGCGATGTTCATTTCCGCACGGATGTTACGCACTGCCACGATCGCCTGCTTCAGCCATTCGGTATCGGCCAGCGCAGTGTCATCGACCTTCGCCGCATCGAACTGCGGGAACGGCTGCAGCATGATGGTGTCAGCGGTAATGCCGCAAATCACTTTCACGCGCTGCCAGATGGTTTCGGTAATGAACGGGATGATCGGGTGTGCCAGACGCAGCAGACCTTCCAGTACAGTCACCAGCGTATTACGCGTGCCGCGCAGTTCCGCTTCAGAACCGCCAGTCATCACCGGCTTGGTCAGCTCCAGATACCAGTCGCAGAACTGGTTCCAGGTAAACTCATACAGAATGCCGGCGGCGATGTCGAAACGATAACCGTCCAGCGCTTCACGGTAGGCTTTCACGGTCTGGTTAAATTCTGCGAGGATCCAGCGGTCAGCCAGCGACAGCACTTTTTCGCCGCCATTGAAGCCGCAATCCTGATCTTCGGTGTTCATCAGCACAAAGCGGCTGGCGTTCCACAGCTTGTTACAGAAGTTGCGATACCCTTCCAGACGTTTCATATCCCAGTTGATATCGCGGCCGGTCGAGGCCAGCGCCGCGAGGGTGAAACGCAGGGCGTCAGTACCGTGCGGCTCAATGCCTTCCGGGAACTGTTTTTCGGTACGCTTGCGAATTTTCTCCGCCAGTTGTGGCTGCATCATGTTGCCGGTGCGTTTTTCCAGCAGATCCTCAAGTGCGATACCATCAACCATATCCAGCGGGTCAATAACGTTGCCTTTGGATTTGGACATCTTCTGGCCTTCGTCGTCGCGAATCAGACCGGTCATGTAGACAGTCTTAAACGGTACCTGCGGCTTGCCGTTTTCATCTTTGATGAAATGCATGGTCATCATGATCATGCGGGCGATCCAGAAGAAAATGATGTCGAAACCAGACACCATCACGCTGGTCGGGTGGAACTGACGCAGCGCATCGGTGTTTTCCGGCCAGCCGAGGGTGGAGAACGTCCACAGCGCGGAGGAGAACCAGGTATCCAGCACGTCTTCGTCCTGACGCAGCGGGACGTCGGCGGCGATGTTGTTTTCCTGACGCACTTCCGCTTCGCTGCGGCCAACGTACACGTTGCCCTGCTCGTCGTACCATGCCGGGATGCGATGACCCCACCACAGCTGACGAGAAATACACCAGTCCTGAATATCGCGCATCCAGGAGAAGTACATGTTTTCGTATTGTTTCGGCACGAACTGGATGTCGCCGTTCTCAACCGCTTCAATCGCCGGTTTCGCCAGCGGTGCAACGCGAACGTACCACTGGTCGGTCAGCATTGGCTCGATCACCACGCCGCCACGGTCGCCGTACGGGACGGTCAGATCGTGCGGTTTGATCTCTTCCAGCAGACCGAGCGCATCAATGGCGGCAACCACCGCTTTACGCGCGGCAAAACGTTCCAGTTTCTGGAACTCCGCCGGGATTTCGCTGGAGTACACATCGCTTTCCACGCCGTTGGTGTCGTACACCTGCGCGCTTTCACGGATATCGCCGTCAAAGGTGAAGATGTTGATCATCGGCAGGGCATGACGACGACCGACTTCATAGTCGTTAAAATCGTGCGCCGGGGTGATTTTCACACAGCCGGTGCCTTTTTCCATATCCGCGTGTTCGTCGGCGACGATCGGGATACGGCGGTTAACCAGCGGCAGCACCACGAATTTACCAACCAGATCTTTATAACGCGGATCTTCCGGGTTGACGGCCACGCCGGTATCGCCGAGCAGGGTTTCCGGACGAGTCGTGGCGACAACTAAGTAATCTTTACCGTCTGCGGTTTTCGCGCCATCGGCCAGCGGATAGCGGATGTGCCACATGGAGCCTTTCGACTCGCGGTTTTCCACTTCGAGGTCGGAAATGGCGGTGCGCAGTTTCGGGTCCCAGTTGACCAGACGCTTGCCGCGGTAGATCAGATCTTCTTTGTGCAGACGGACAAACACTTCTTTCACGGCATTGGAAAGGCCTTCGTCCATCGTGAAGCGCTCGCGCTCCCAGTCGACGGAGTTACCCAGACGACGCATCTGACGGGTAATGGTGCCGCCAGACTCCGCTTTCCACTGCCAGATTTTGTCGATGAAGGCGTCGCGGCCATAGTCGTGACGGGTTTTACCTTCTTCGGCGGCAATTTTGCGCTCAACCACCATCTGCGTCGCGATACCTGCGTGGTCAGTACCGACCTGCCACAGGGTATTTTTACCCTGCATGCGCTGGTAACGGATCATGGTGTCCATGATGGTTTGCTGGAAAGCGTGACCCATATGCAAACTGCCGGTGACGTTCGGCGGCGGGATCATGATGCAGAAACTTTCCTGGCTTTCATCGCCATTCGGTTTGAAATAGCCCTGCTTTTCCCAGTGCTCGTAAAGCGGCTGTTCGATATCTTGTGGGTTGTATGTTTTTTCCATTATTTCCAGGTTGCCGTGGTCAGGTTGAAACCGGCTACGCGGTACGCTTTGTAACGTTCGCGGGCCAGTTGTTTCAAAGAATCTTCGTAGGGGACGAAGTCTATCACTTCTGTGAAAGCGGTGGCAAAATCTGCAAAGCCTGTACGCAGACTAATCAGCAGTTCCCGCGGGCTGCTGTTGCGCTTTTGCGGCCAGGCGATCTCCACCGGCGCACCGCCACGCGGGCCTTCGCCCGACAGGTTGTGCGGCACAAAACTTTCGGGTGGGCGCGTCCACAGCGCTTCATCAAGACGCACCGCCTGCGCTTCATCTTCACAGGCGATCAGAACGCGTTTACCGTTACGCCAACGTTCTGCGGCAATTTCACACACCAGTTGTTCGACAGCGCTTAAGCCCTCGACTGTGTTGTCGTTGTCCAGCAGGTAGAACGTTGCGTTTTTCATGATATGGGGTTTCTTGTCTGAATTTAAATACGAAGCCGGGTGGCGCTAGGCTTACCCGGCCTACATACTACGGTTTATTGCCGTTTTTACCTTACTCTTCGCCGTTAAAACCAGCACGATTGAGCAGGAACTGCGACAGCAGCGCGACCGGGCGACCCGTCGCACCTTTGGTTTTACCGGAACGCCATGCGGTACCGGCGATGTCCAGATGCGCCCAGTTGTACTTGCGGGTAAAGCGCGACAGGAAGCAGCCAGCGGTAATTGCCCCGCCAGGACGCCCGCCGATGTTGGCCATATCCGCAAAGTTGGAGTCCAGTTGTTCCTGATACTCATCACCCAGCGGCAAACGCCACGCGCGATCGCCGGACTGCTCGGACGCGCCGATCAGCTCATGCGCCAGCGGATTGTGGTTCGACATCAGACCGCTGATGTGATGGCCGAGCGCAATCACGCATGCGCCGGTCAGCGTCGCGACGTCAATCACCGCTTCCGGCTCGTAACGTTCGACGTAGGTCAGCACATCGCACAGCACCAGACGACCTTCGGCATCGGTATTCAGCACTTCAACCGTCTGCCCGGACATGGTGGTCAGCACGTCGCCAGGACGATAGGCACGACCGCCAGGCATGTTTTCACAGCCCGCCAGCACGCCAATCACATTGATCGGTAACTGAAGTTCCGCGACCATCCGCATCACGCCGTAAACGGCCGCCGCACCGCACATGTCGTACTTCATTTCGTCCATGGCGTCGGCAGGCTTGATGGAGATACCGCCGGAATCGAACGTCAGGCCTTTACCCACCAGCACGATAGGGCGAGCGTCTTCCGCCGGATTGCCTTTGTACTCAATCACCGACATCAGCGATTCGTTCTGCGAACCGTTGCCGACAGCCAGGTAAGCGTGCATGCCCAGCTCGCGCATCTGCTGTTCGCCGATGACGCGGGTGATGACATTTTTGCTCCAGGCATCCGCCAGTTGACGCGCCTGAGACGCGAGATAGGCGGCGTTACAGATATTTGGCGGCATATTGCCGAGATCTTTCGCGGCCTTGATACCGGCGGCAATCGCCAGACCGTGTTGAATGGCGCGCTCACCGCTGGTCAGTTCGCGGCGGGTCGGCACATTGAACACCATTTTACGCAGCGGACGGCGCGGCTCGCTTTTGTTGGTTTTCAACTGATCGAAGCTGTACAGCGTCTCTTTCGCGGTTTCCACCGCCTGGCGTACTTTCCAGTAGTTATTACGTCCTTTGACGTGCAGCTCGGTCAGAAAACAGACCGCTTCCATTGACCCTGTATCATTCAGGGTATTAATCGTTTTCTGGATAACCTGCTTATACTGACGTTCATCCAGTTCACGTTCTTTGCCGCAACCAATCAGCAGAATGCGCTCCGACAATACGTTGGGAACGTGATGAAGCAGCAGGGTCTGACCCGGCTTACCTTCGAGTTCACCACGGCGCAGCAGAGCGCTGATGTAGCCGTCGCTGATTTTATCGAGTTGTTCGGCGACCGGGGAGAGGCGACGCGGTTCAAAGACGCCCACAACGATGCAGGCACTGCGCTGTTTCTCCGGGCTACCGCTTTTTACACTGAACTCCATGCACTACGCTCCTGAATCTTAAAGACAACGGCGGTGGCTACAGATAGAATTGAAAGCTTTCGTAACTCATGTCCGCTGTTGCGGTGACTTCATGATATTCTTACTGAGTCTACGGTTTGAACACGTTTGAAAACGTGAAGCCGCTGGGTAGTTTAATCTTAGCGATGTTTTCAACGACTCAAGAGAATAAATGACGTTTAAGCCATGAAACAAGCTATTTTCCTGCAACAAGACGGGTTTTTACGGGCGTATTTATAGTGATAATCATAAGATATCTGGTGCGGGAGACGCTGAAAAGCCAGCTTGCTATCCTCTTCATCCTGCTGCTGATCTTTTTTTGCCAGAAGCTGGTCAGGATCCTCGGCGCCGCGGTTGATGGTGAAATCCCGACAAATCTCGTGCTTTCTCTGCTGGGCCTCGGTGTCCCGGAGATGGCGCAATTGATCCTGCCACTGAGCCTGTTTCTCGGGTTGTTAATGACGCTGGGCAAACTGTACACCGAAAGTGAAATCACGGTGATGCATGCCTGCGGTCTGAGTAAAGCGGTATTGATTAAAGCAGCGATGATCCTGGCGCTGTTTACCGGCATTATTGCGGCCGTGAATGTGATGTGGGCGGGACCGTGGTCCTCACGTCATCAGGATGAAGTGCTGGCGGAAGCCAAAGCCAACCCCGGCATGGCGGCGCTGGCACAAGGGCAGTTCCAGCAGGCCACCGACGGCAACGCGGTGCTGTTTATCGAAAGTGTCGACGGCAGCAGTTTTAAAGATGTTTTCCTCGCCCAGTTGCGTCCGAAAGGCAACGCCCGCCCGTCCGTGGTGGTCGCTGATTCCGGTCAACTGGCGCAGCACAAAGACGGCTCACAAGTGGTGACGCTCAACGAAGGGACGCGCTTTGAAGGCACCGCGATGCTGCGCGACTTCCGCATCACCGATTTCCAGAATTATCAGGCGATTATCGGTCACCAGGCGGTGGCACTTGATCCGGATGATACCGAGCAGATGGACATGCGCACACTGTGGAACACCGATAACGACCGCGCCCGCGCTGAGCTGCACTGGCGTTTCACGCTGGTATTCACCGTCTTTATGATGGCGCTGATGGTGGTGCCGCTGAGCGTGGTCAACCCGCGCCAGGGGCGTGTGCTTTCGATGCTGCCCGCCATGCTGCTGTATCTGGTGTTCTTCCTGTTGCAGACGTCGCTCAAATCGAACGGCGGCAAAGGCAAGCTGGATCCGATGATCTGGATGTGGGCGGTCAACCTGCTGTATCTCGCCATCGCTGTCATGCTGAACCTGTGGGATACGTTGCCGGTGCGTCGTTTACGTGCCCGTTTTATGCATAAAGGAGCCGTGTAATGCAGGCGTTCGGCGTTCTTGACCGCTATATCGGTAAAACCATTTTTAACACCATCATGCTGACGTTGTTCATGCTGGTGTCGCTCTCCGGCATCATCAAGTTTGTTGACCAGCTTAAGAAAGCCGGGCAGGGGAGCTACGATGCGATGGGCGCAGGGATGTACACCCTCCTGAGCATCCCGAAAGACATTCAAATCTTCTTCCCGATGGCCGCGCTGCTCGGCGCGCTGCTGGGGCTCGGTATGCTGGCGCAACGCAGCGAGCTGGTGGTGATGCAGGCCTCCGGCTTTACCCGTATGCAGGTGGCGCTGTCGGTGATGAAAACCGCAATCCCGCTGGTGCTGCTGACCATGGCGATTGGCGAATGGGTGGCGCCGCAGGGCGAGCAGATGGCGCGTAACTATCGTGCACAGCAGATGTACGGCGGTTCGTTGCTTTCCACGCAGCAGGGGCTGTGGGCGAAAGACGGGCACAATTTTGTCTATATCGAACGGGTGAAAGGTGACGACGAACTGGGCGGCGTGAGTATTTACTCGTTCAATAATCAACGTCGTTTGCAATCCGTTCGCTATGCCGCGACGGCGAAATTCGATAACCAGAACAAACTCTGGCGGCTGTCGCAGGTGGATGAATCCAACCTGACCAATCCGAAGCAGGTGACTGGCAGCCAGACGGTGAGCGGCACCTGGAAAACCAACCTGACGCCGGACAAACTCGGCGTGGTGGCGCTGGATCCGGACGCGCTCTCCATCAGTGGTCTGCATAACTACGTGCGCTATCTGAAGTCGAGCGGGCAGGACTCCGGCCGTTATCAGCTCAACATGTGGAGCAAAATCTTCCAGCCACTCTCCGTGGCGGTGATGATGTTAATGGCGTTGTCGTTTATTTTTGGCCCGCTGCGTAGCGTGGCGATGGGGGTGCGCGTGGTGACGGGGATTAGCTTCGGTTTCGTGTTCTACGTGCTGGATCAGATCTTCGGCCCGCTGACGCTGGTGTATGGCATTCCGCCAGTGGTGGGTGCCCTGCTGCCGAGCGCCTCGTTCTTCCTGATAAGCCTCTGGCTGATGATGCGCAAAGCGTAATCAGCCGATTCCCCCGGCCTTTTGCAGGCCGGGGTGAGGTTTTACCCTAACAGTTCTTCTTTCACCTGCATCGCCAGCTCGAACGAGTGCAGGCGCGCCTGATTATCGAAAATCTGCCCGTTGACCATGATTTCATCGGCCTGCGTTTCGCGCAGCATCGATTCCAGCCCGTGACGAATTTTTGTCTTATCACCTACCAGTGACATGCTCAACGCCTGCTGGACGCCGTACTGCTCTGACGGTGACCAGAACTGATCCATATTCTGGATCGGCGGTGGCAACTGGCCGGTCTCGCCGCGGCGCAGTTTCACAAACGCCTGCTGCATTGAGGTAAACAGGAATTCGGCATCGCGATTGCTGTCGGCGGCAATGATATTGATGCACACCATCGCGTACGGTTTTTCCAGTCGTTCCGACGGTTTGAAGTTCGTGCGATACAGATGCAGCGCCTGGAAGAGCATATCCGGCGCGAAGTGCGACGCAAAAGCAAACGGCAGGCCAAGCTGTGCGGCCAGTTGAGCGCTGTAGAGGCTGGAGCCGAGCAACCAGACCGGCACTTTCTCGCCGTAGCCCGGCACCGGACGCACATGCGGATGGGGATCGCGGGCGTCGAACCAGTCCACCAGTTCCGCGACATCGCGCGGGAAATTGTCGACGTCGCCGCTCATATGACGACGCAGCGCCATCATGGTGCGCTGATCACTGCCCGGCGCGCGTCCCAGCCCCAGATCGATACGACCAGGATAGAGCGTATTGAGCGTGCCGAACTGTTCGGCGATCACCAGCGGCGAGTGGTTCGGCAGCATCACACCGCCGGAACCCAGATGCAGTGTGGTGGTATTCGCCGCCAGATAACCAATCAGCACTGAGGTCGCCGCACTGGCGATGCCGGTCATGTTGTGATGCTCCGCCAGCCAGTAGCGGTGATAGCCGCGCTTTTCTGCGAGGCGGGCGAGATCTAACGAGTGTGAAAAGGCGTCTCTGGCAGAGGCGCCCTGGGGGATCGGCGCGAGATCGAGCACCGAAAAAGGAATGGTTTTGTCAGTCATAACGGCTCACTTTGTTACCGGTTAATCTTTTCATACTGCATTAAAGATTAGCTAAAGCTGTTAACAAAGTGAGCTATTTATCAGGCCTGCAGCTCCAGACCGGCAAGGCGTTTCCAGTAACCGTTACAGTCGCTGAGCGGAGCCAGCGCAAGCGGCGCAGCGCCATTTTCATTGGCGCGGAAGGCGTCCAGCATCGCGAACGTTTCAGTACCCAGCGGCGAAAGGCGCACGATATCCACCAGGCCTTTCATCGAGTTCAGCTCGTTGCCGAGGTTATAAACATAACCGCTCATGGTCTGAATCCCGTTCAGCACGAACACCTGCTGGTTTTCCTGCGACAGCACGCTGCGCCCGTTCGGATATTTGATGCAGCAGGTTTCGCATTCATCCTTCGGGCGATCTTCGGAGCGTGCCGTGAAGCAGCGAGCGGAATACGCCAGCGGCAGATGGCCATAGCTCAGCACTTCCACCTCGAACTGGCGGCGGATGCCCAGCTCATCGCATTGATCAAGCAGATTGGCCAGCCAGTCGCGGGAAAGTTCAACCGGCATGCACCAGCGCACCATCCCCTGTTTCAGCAGCAGACGCAAGGTGACCGCGTTATAGCAGTTCAGCGCATGGCTGGCGACAAAAGGCAGCTTGCGCTCGGCGCACAGGTTCACCACGCCGAGATCGCTCGCTTCGAGCAGGAAATCGCCGTTGTCGACGTAGCGCTTCAGTTCACTCAGTTCTGACGATGCCTGTACCAGTGCCAGCGTCGACAGCACCACCTGCTTGCCGCTGGTGGCGAGGCTCTTCGCCATGTCTATCCAGTCGCCGACTTTGGTGGCGCGGCGTTTGCTGCACACCGTTTCGCCGAGATAGATGACATCCGCGCTGCTGTTTGCCGCCTGCTGGTAGAACGATTCCAGCGTCTCTTTCGACCAGTAGTAAAGCACCGGCCCTAATGAATATTTCATCATGTTTCCTACTGCCATTTGCGGTGATAAGCGCCAAGCGTCGTCTGGCTACCCTCGGACATCGCGCCGAGCGTGTCCATCCAGGCGGCCTGCGGGACGAAGTTCTGCGGATCGGCTTTACAGCGATCGATCGCCTGACGCCACACTTTCGCCACCTGGCTGACATACGCCGGGCTGCGCTGACGGCCTTCAATTTTCACCGAAGCGATATTCGCCGCCAGTAGCTCCGGCAGCAACTCAAGCGTGTTGAGGCTGGTCGGCTCCTCCAGCGCGTGATAGCGCTCGCCGTCAACCAGATAGCGCCCCTTGCACAGCGTCGGGTAACCGGCATTTTCTCCGTCCTGATAACGGTCGATCAGCACTTCGTTGAGGCGTGATTCCAGCCCCTGTGGCGTTTGCTGCCAGCGCACAAAGCGGGCAGGAGAGCAGGCGCCGACGGTGTTGGGGGATTCGCCGGTTAAATACGACGACAGATAGCAGCGCCCTTCGGCCATGATGCACAGACTGCCAAACGCGAAGACTTCCAGCGGCACTGGCGTAGACCGCGCCAGTTGCTTAACCTGATGGATAGAGAGCACGCGCGGCAGCACCACGCGCGCCACGTCGAAATGACGGTGATAAAAGCGAATCGCCTCTTCGTTGGTAGCGGATGCCTGAACGGAGACATGGCGTTCGATATGTGGATAACGCTCTGCGGCATACTCCAGCATGGCGAGATCGGCGAGGATCAGCGCGTCGGCGCCCAGTTGTGCCGCCATATCCACCGCGCGCTGCCAGCGGGCGTAGCCGTCCGGGTGCGCAAAGGTATTGATGGCGATGTGCAGCTTACGGCGATGCTGATGCACAAAGCTGACCGCTTCCTGTAGCTTTTTTTCGGTGAAGTTAAGGCCGGCAAAATGTCGGGCGTTGGTGTCGTCCTTCAGCCCGATATAAACAGCATCCGCGCCGTTTTCAATGGCCGCCTTAAGCGCCGGGAGGTTTCCGGCAGGGCAGAGCAGCTCCATAATATTTCCTGAGAGCGCGACCACCTGGATCGCAAGAATTGTTAACGAACTGGGATTTTAGTTAACCCATCAGCAATAATTTTTGATTTGAGGCAGTTAAAAGCGTATTGATGGCACCAATAGTGGGTAGTAATGATGTTTGTTGATTTGCGCCGCTATGTCAGTTATCGGATATGGCAAAATAGCGGCACTACAGATTTAAGGGAGTAAAGCTCGTGTTGGATAAACTGCGTTCACGCCTGGTGCACTTAGGTCCGTCTCTGATGAGCGTGCCGGTTAAACTGACGCCATTTGCCCTTAAGCGTCAGGTACTGGAACAGGTCTTAAGCTGGCAATTCCGCCAGGCGCTGGCCGACGGGGAACTGGAATTCCTTGAAGGGCGCTGGTTAAAAATAGCGGTGCGTGATATCGACCTGACGTGGTTCACCACCGTAGAAAACGATCGTCTGATCGTGAGCCAGTCTGCGGAGGCAGATGTCAGTTTTAGTGCGGATGCCAGCGATTTGCTGATGATTGCCGCGCGCAAACAGGACCCGGATACGCTCTTTTTCCAGCGTCGCTTAGTGATTGAAGGCGATACGGAACTGGGGCTGTATGTCAAAAACCTGATGGACGCCATTGAGCTTGAGCAGATGCCGAAAGCGCTGCGCATCATGCTGCTGCAACTGGCGGACTTTGTTGAGGCTGGGCTGAAAAGCGAGCCGACAACTAAACACACATCGGTAGGTGAGCCATGCTGATTCGAGTTGAAATTGGAATCGATGCCCCGGGGATAGACGCGCTGCTGCGTCGTTCATTTAACCGCGATGATGAAGCGACACTGGTGCACGATCTGCGGGAAGATGGTCTGGTGACGCTGGGTTTAGTGGCGACCGACGACGACGGGCAGGTGATTGGCTATGTCGCCTTCAGCCCGGTCACCGTCAATGACGATGATCTGCAATGGGTAGGTCTGGCGCCGCTGGCTGTCGATGAACAATACCGTGGGCAAGGTCTCGCGCGGCAACTGGTCTACGAAGGGCTGGACTCGCTGAATGAGTTTGGTTATGCCGCTGTGGTGGCGCTCGGTGAACCGGCGTTGTACAAAAAACTCGGGTTTGAACTGGCGGCGCAGCATGATCTGCGCTGTCGCTGGCCGGAAACGCAGGATGCATTTTTCGTCCACCGCCTCGCCGATGACGCCCTGAACGGCGTTCACGGCCTCGTCGAGTATCACGACCATTTCAATCGCTTTTAAGCACTGACGTTTGCAGGCTCGCCAGCAGAGTCTCAAACGTCCCGTCTCCGGCCACGAGGCGCTCTTTCTGGCGCTTTGTGAGCTGTTTAATTCGGTACTCCAGTCGTAGCGCAAGTGAGCGTTCGCCAACCTCGCCAGAGAACGCCAGCCGCAATTCGCCTTTTCCGCGCAACGCTTTCGCCCCTTTCCCGCATTGATGCTGCAGAAAACGCCGTTCAACATCGGTGGTGATCCCGGTGTAGAGATGATTGTCAGCGGTACGAATCAGATAGAGAAACCAGCGCACGATGAAAGATGTCAGTATGTTAAGGTGAAGGCACCTTAGCACAAGGAAAGAACAAGATGGAAACCCCTGATGCCATCAGTCGCTGGCTGATGAAACAACATGTCGTGACGTGGTGCGTCGCAAGCGAAGGCAATCTCTGGTGCGCCAACGCCTTTTATCTCTACGATCCGCAAACCGTGGTGTTTTATCTGCTCACCGAGGACAACACCCGGCACGCGCAAATGGCGGGCAACAACGCCCCGGTGGCGGGAACGGTTAACGGCCAGCCGAAAACCGTTGCGCTGATCCGCGGCGTGCAGTTTACGGGGGAAATCCGGCGGCTTGAGGGTGAGGAAAGCGAGGCCGCGCGGGCGCGTTATAACCGGCGGTTTCCGGTCGCCAGAGCGATGTCGGCGCCGGTGTGGGAAATCCGTGTTGATGAGCTAAAATTCACTGACAATACGCTGGGGTTTGGTAAAAAAATCCACTGGTTGCGTCAGGAGTAATGCATGAGTCAGGTTCTTATCACCGGCGCCACCGGTCTGGTTGGTGGGCACTTACTGCGGATGTTGATTCAGACGCCGCGCATCAACGCCATCGCCGCGCCGACGCGTCGTCCGCTGAGCGATATGCCCGGCGTGCTTAATCCCCACGATCCGCAACTCACGGACGCGCTTGCGCAGGTGACTGATCCTGTCGACATCGTGTTTTGCTGTCTGGGGACGACGCGCCGCGAGGTGGGCAGCAAAGAGGCGTTTGTGCATGCCGATTACACGCTGGTGGTGGACACCGCGCTGACCGGGCTGCGCCTGGGGGCGAAGCATATGCTGGTGGTAAGCTCGATGGGCGCGAATGCGCACTCGCCTTTTTTCTACAACCGCGTAAAGGGCGAAATGGAAGCGACGCTGATGGCGCAGCCCTGGGAGCGACTCACGATTGTGCGTCCGTCGATGCTGCTTGGTGAAAGGTCGACGCACCGCCTGAATGAGTCGCTGCTGGCGCCGCTGTTCTCGCTGATGCCCGGAAACTGGAAATCAATTGCCGCCAGAGACGTGGCAAGCGCGATGTTGCGTGAAGCACTCTCGCCTTCTCAGGAAGGGGTAAACATTATCCACTCCGCAAAACTGCGTGAAATTGCCGAAAACGAGGCGTAATATTCCCCAACTTCACTTCAATCTCCCTGGGGAATGCTATGGCTGGTCAGTCTTCATCTCAGGCGGCAACACCGTTTCAGTGGTGGAAACCCGCTCTCTTTTTTCTCGTCGTTATCGTTGGTCTCTGGTATGTGAAATGGCAGCCGTATTACGGCAAAGCCTTCACCGCCGCTGAAACGCACAGTATCGGTAAATCCATTCTTGCTCAGGCGGACAGCAATCCGTTCCGCGCCGCGTGGGACTACGCGCTGGTCTATTTTCTCGCTGTCTGGAAAGCCGCCGTGCTGGGCGTCATCCTCGGGTCATTAATTCAGGTGCTGATCCCGCGCGACTGGTTGCTACGCACGCTGGGGCAGAGCCGTTTTCGCGGCACGCTGCTGGGCACGCTGTTTTCCCTGCCGGGCATGATGTGCACCTGCTGCGCCGCACCGGTGGCGGCGGGAATGCGTCGTCAACAGGTGTCGATGGGCGGCGCGCTGGCGTTCTGGATGGGCAACCCGCTGCTTAACCCGGCGACGCTGGTGTTTATGGGCTTTGTTCTCGGCTGGCAGTTTACCCTCATCCGCCTTGTGGCGGGTCTGGCGACGGTGCTGGTGGTAGCGACGCTGGTGCAGAAATGGGTGAAAGAGACGGCGCAACAACCTTCGCCGGTCGAGCTGGAAGTGACGCAACCGCAGGGCAGCTTCCTGTCCCGCTGGCTGAACGCGCTGTGGTCGCTGTTCTGGAGCACCATCCCGGTCTACATTCTGGCGGTGCTGGTTCTCGGCGCGGCGCGCGTCTGGTTGTTCCCGCACGCGGACGGTTTAGTCAGCAACACGCTGTTTTGGGTAGTGGCGATGGCGATTGCCGGGTGTCTGTTCGTGATCCCGACTGCGGCGGAAATACCTATCGTGCAGACGATGATGCTCGCCGGAATGGGTACTGCGCCTGCGCTGGCATTGCTGATTACGCTGCCCGCCGTAAGCGTGCCGTCGCTGATCATGCTGCGAAAAGCCTTCCCGGCGAAAGCGCTGTGGCTGACCGGTGCGCTGGTGGCCCTTAGCGGTGCCGTGGTGGGGGGAATTGCGTTACTGTAAGCGGAAAACGCCCGGTACACGTCGCGTGACCGGGCGATTCATTATTACTTCAGGTAGGTAAACGCCGTGGTGACGTGTTTAACACCGCTCACGCGGCTTGCGATATCGGCAGCGGCTTTCCCTTCACGATCGGTCACCAGACCCATCAGGAACACTTCGCCGTTTTCTGTCGTCACTTTCACGTTAGACGATTTCACCTGATCACTGCTCAGCAACTGAGAGCGGACTTTGGTGGTGATCCAGGTATCCGAAGAGGCGGTGCCGATGCTGACCGGCGCACCCTGACGGATTTCGTTAAACACTTCCGTCGTGCCTTCCACGCCGATGGCGATCTGTTTGGCGCGTGAGGCGAGTTCGGTATTTGGCGCCTGGCCGACCAGCAGCACTTTGCCCTGATATGCCGTCACGTTAATGCGGGCTTCTTTCTTCAGTTGTTCATCTTTTGACAGGGCGCTGTTGACGCGAAGTTCCAGCGTGCCATCGTCCACCTGCGTGCCAACGGTACGCGGGTCGGTGGCGGCTTTCGTGCCAACGGCTGCAGTGCCGACAACGGCTGCAGCAACGCATCCCTGAAGCAGCAGCGCGGTAATAAGGACTGCGAGGGGCGAAAATACCTTCACCTTCATATGTACTCCTTAATCGTCCTGGTGTGGGAAGAGCGTGTTATCAATCAGATCGCACAGACAGTTAACCGTGAGCATATGCATCTCCTGGATGCGTGCGCTGCGGTGGGACGGGACGCGAATTTCGACATCCTGCTGCCCGAGTAAACCCGCCAGTTCACCGCCGTCATAGCCGGTTAAGGCCACAATGGTCATGTCCCGGGTCACGGCGGCTTCCACGGCTTTCACGATATCGCGGCTGTTGCCGCGCGTCGAGATAGCCAGCAGCACATCACCGGCATGACCCAGCGCACGTACCTGTTTTGCATAGACTTCATCATGCAGGCGATCATTTGCAATCGCCGTTAAGACCACATTATCTGTATTTAGTGCAATCGCCGGTAAACTGGGGCGTTCTGTTTCGAAACGATTGATCATGCTGGCAGCAAAATGCTGTGCGTTGGCGGCCGATGTACCATTACCACAACAGAGAATTTTGTTGCCGTTAAGCAGGGACTGTACCAGCGTCATTGCCGCACGGGAGATGGCATCCGGGAGGGCTTCCGCCGCTGCTATCTGGGTTTGAATGCTTTCCGTAAAGCAGACTTTAATTCTTTCGAGCACGATTTCCCTTAACATTTCAAGCTGACGCTATTCGCCGAAGGCGTTTTTGAGCCATTCGATTTCGTTGCCCGTGAAGGCTACCACATCAAAACGGCAATCCACAGTATCAAAACTCCCATTGTGACGAGCAAGCCAGATGCGGGCCGTCTGCAGGAGTTTCTGTTGTTTACTACGGGTCACGCTGGCGGCGGCTCCGCCATAACGTGCGGACTGCCGGAAGCGAACCTCAATAAAAACGGTGACGCGCCCCTCTCGCATAATGAGGTCGATTTCACCGTTTCGTTCTCGTATGTTGGCGGCGATAAACCGCAATCCCTGATTTTCCAGCCAGCGACGCGCGCGTAGCTCCCACGCGTCGCCGGTCTGTTTACGGCTTAACTGGCCGGGACGATCTGTCCCTGCTGGTACTGGAGCCATGATAACTTCCTGTTAATCACGCAGTCGGAATCGGCGCTCAGATCGCCGGTGTTGCCGTTCAGCTCAAAGCCTGGCATCTGGCGCATCTGTGAAAAATGGTTCGCCAGCGCCCAGGCATCTGCGCCCATCGCGTACAGGCGCGCCAGAGAGTAATCATTACGTACGGCGCCCAGCGCCTGCTGCATCAGCGCCGGGTTGCTGCCTGCCAGCATCGGAATTTCGCTGAACTGCAACCCTTCCATTTCGAGACGGAAATCCGGCCCGGCGACGCCACCGGCGCTGCGGGAACTGGCATACAGCGTGGTGCCTGTCTGGCTGCCGTTACGCATGGCGATCATCGGTTTGATATAGGCAATCTCTTCCGGCGTGGCGATGATATAAGCCGCATCGACTTTGCTGCCACTGGTGATCTGCGCATCGGTCGGTGGCGCCGGAATGTTCAGCCCGCCAATGGTCACGCTCTGTTGTTGCGGCAGGCTGGAGGCCACCGGGCTGCCGGTCAGCGCGATGCCCGAGCCGCCATTGACGCCCATTCTCAGCTCCGCCGCAGAGCCAAAACGCTGCTGAAGAACGATACCGCCGCCCAGCGTTTGCCACTCTTCGGCAAAGGCGGTGGCAACACGATTGCCGAGATCGCTGCGCGGAAGCAACAGCAGCGGAGACTGTTTGCCCTGCTCGCGAATATGGCGCGCCGCATCACGGGCTTCATCTTCCGGGGAGAGCGCGAAGTAACAAATATTCGCCCGGTTTTCGACCTTTTCCGGCTGATTCAGCGCCAGCACGTTCAGCGAGGTGTTGGTTTTGAGCAGCTCTTCAACATTGTTTTTTAACAGCGGCCCGACGACCAGTGTCGCGCCATCCTGCTGCGCCTGTGCCAGCAGTTGATCCATCGGCTGAGTGGTGGTGTCGTAGATTTTCAGCACGGCGGACGGATTCGCGGGTATGGCGGCAACGGTCGGCGTCGGCTGTTGCGCGACAGGTTGCGTCGGTTGTGCGTTATCCGGTGCGGGCGTCTGTTGCTGCGATTGCGGCTGAGCCTGATCGGCGGCTGGCGTCTGAACCGGTGCCTGCGGCGGCTGCGGGACTGGCGCCTGGGGTTGTTCCGTCGCGCCTCCGGCCGTCAGATCGCTGACTTCGGCCTGTGCCGGACTGATCACACTCTGATTAGCACTGGCGACCTGAGCGACCTGCTCAGGCACCGCGCTACCGGCAACGGCACCGGTGTTGCCGTTTTTCGCTGCTTCAAAACCCTGCTGGATCGTCCGGCCAAAAACCGCGGCCTGACCGTTTAACGGCAGCATCAGAGCGATGGTATTCACTGACGCCGGTTTGAAATTCTGCACATTCACCAGTTGCGTCGGCAGCATTTTCGCCCCAGGGTTTTGCGGATAGCGGGTCTGCCAGTCCTGAACGCCCGCTTTCATCATGTTGGGATCGTTGCGGTTATCAAACCAGACACGCTGCAGATCCAGCCAGCCCTGCAGTACGTTTTCGTCGGCATTGATGACCAGCGCGTTCGCCTGATCCTGCGTCATCGAGGAAAGCGTCTGCCAGGTGGCATCAATATTTTTCTGCTTATCCTGTGCGGTCGCCAACAGCGGCTCCTGCGCGATCAACGCCCGCAACAGCGCGAGCGACGGTCTTCCCTGTTGAGCGGTGATGCTGTCCTGCCAGAATCTCGCCTGCTGCGCCTCTTCGAGGCTGGAGACGTCGATTTTCGCCAGCAGCGCCTGAGCGCCCGGGAAATCTTTCTGCGCCAGTTTCAGCTCAACCGCCAGCAATGACTGCTCCTGACGCTGATCTGCACCCAGCTCTTGCGGTAGCTGGTTGAACAATTCACCCGCCTGCTGGCTTTGGCCCTCTTTGAGCAATGCACGAATGGCGAGTAATTGCCAGTTGGTCTTGCTATCATCAGCGCTTTGTTGCATCTGCTGTAGATAGTAACCAGAGTTAGCCTGCGCGGTACCCTGAAGGTGAGCCGTACTCTGGTCAGTAGACTGGGTGCCACAGCCGGCGAAAAGTAACGCTGCCACAACAAGAGGCAGACAGCGCGCGGCTTTCGAACGAAGAAAAGTAGACGGTACCATACTGTATCCAGTGGTTATTTTTATACGCAATGCTCAATATTAAATCGGCTATACGGACGAAACAATGAAACAACACGATTCCGCAGATAATTCTCAAGGTCAGCTCTATATTGTTCCCACTCCGATCGGGAACCTGGCTGATATCACCCAACGTGCGCTGACCGTGTTACAGGATGTCGATCTTATCGCTGCCGAAGACACCCGTCATACCGGTTTACTGTTACAGCACTTTGCGATTAATGCCCGCCTGTTTGCCCTCCATGACCATAACGAACAACAAAAGGCGGAAACGTTGCTGGCAAAACTGCAGGAAGGGCAGAACATCGCGCTGGTGTCTGATGCCGGTACGCCGTTGATTAACGATCCGGGCTATCACCTGGTGCGTACCTGCCGGGAAGCCGGGATCCGCGTCGTGCCGCTGCCGGGGCCGTGCGCGGCCATCGCCGCCCTCAGCGCCGCCGGTCTGCCTTCGGACCGTTTCTGCTACGAAGGCTTCCTGCCTGCCAAATCCAAAGCGCGCCGCGACGCGCTGAAAGCGCTGGAAGAAGAGCCGCGGACGCTGATTTTTTATGAGTCTACCCACCGTCTGCTGGAGAGCCTGGAAGATGTCTGCGCGGTGCTTGGCGAATCCCGTTACGTGGTGCTGGCGCGCGAACTGACCAAAACCTGGGAATCTATCCACGGCGCACCGGTTGGCGAACTGCTGGCCTGGGTGAAAGAAGATGAAAACCGCCGCAAGGGCGAAATGGTGCTGATCGTCGAAGGCCATAAAGCGCAGGAAGATGCGCTCCCTGCCGAGGCCTTACGCACGCTGGCGCTGCTGCAGGCCGAACTACCGCTGAAAAAAGCGGCGGCGTTGGCCGCAGAAATCCACGGCGTGAAGAAAAACGCGCTGTACAAATACGCGCTGGAGCAGCAGGGGTAATCACGTATTGAGTTTTGCCGGATGACGGCGATAACGCCTTATCCGGCCTACAAACAGCCATACGAGTAGGCCGGATAAGCGAAGCGCCATCAGGCATTTCAGCTAATTTGTGCTGAAAGAAGGGAACGATGAGCCGTCGTACAGACAGGTGACATCAGGGTGAAGCCACAGCAGTGATGCGGGAAGTTCGGTGGTGACCTTTCCCTCGCAGAACGTGGTAAACGCGCGCTGTTTACCGTCGCCCGCCACCAGAAACAGCACTTCTCTGGCGGCCAGAATATCCCGCAACCCCAGCGTGATGCCGTGTTCGATGGCTAAACCGGCGTGCTTAATCATGTCGTGCTGGCGCGTCTGGCTATCAAGCCGGGCGATATGACACGATGGCTGCAAAAACGCCGCCGGTTCATTCAGGCCGAGATGGCCGTTTTTCCCGAGGCCCAACAGGCACAAATCCAGCCCGCCACGCAGTGCGATCCTGTCGACAATGCGGGCACACTCGCGCTCATCCGCCGTTTCAGCGTCGAAAGCGATGTACTGCGCATCGCGGATGCCGAGCGGCTGAATGATGTGCTGTTGCAGGAAGGTCTCGCAAGTGCCCGCGGCATTTGCGGGCAATCCAACCCATTCATCCAGTTTGACGAAGGTCAGCTGGCTGACATCCAGCTGCTGTGCCTTCACCGCCTGAACAAACAACTGATAAGTAAGCAAAGGCGTCGCCCCCGTCGCCAGACAGATAACCGCGTCAGGTTTGCGGCGAACAAGCGCAAGAAGCCTGGCGCAGGCCGCTTCACTCAGCGCGCGGTAATCAGCAAACGAGTCGAAGGCGATCGCTTTCATTTAGAGCACTCCCAGCGCCGAACCGAGGATCGCGAGCACAAACGTTACGGCGATCAGCACCACCGGATGTGCTTTTTTCACCCGCAGCAGGTAGTACATCAGCAGCGTATAGCCCATCGGCAGAATGTTAGGGAACACTTTGTCGAAGAAGTCTTGCTGCAACGCAACGTTGTGGGTGGCGTCGATGGCAAAGGTGGTCACGACATTGATGTGAACGTACGACGCGATAAGCCCGCCAATAACGGTGATACCGAGGATCGTCGCCGAACGGGCAATCATTTGCGAGTTTTCTCGTACCTTGTCGATGGCTTTAAGCCCCACCGTATAGCCGACGTGCGTCCAGCCCACGCGCAGGAAGAAAATGGCGAGGTAGACGGCGAAAAACAGAATCGGCCCCAGCAGGTTGCCCTGGCTGGCAAAGGACGAACAGATACCCGCCATGATCGGCAGCAGGGTGAACCAGAAAATCGCATCACCGATACCCGCGATCGGGCCAAAGAGGGCGACTTTTAACCCTTTGATGGTGCTACGATCTTCGCCTTTCTCCTCCATGGAGATCAGCAGCCCCATCAGGAAGCCCACCAGGTTGGGGTGGGTGTTAATAAACTCCAGGTTATCCTTCATCGCCGCGCTGAGCCCGGCTTTGTCGTCTTTGTAGATTTTTTTCAGCAGCGGCAGCATCGACCAGGTGAAACCGCCCGCCTGCATACGTTCGTAGTTAAAACTCGCCTGGAGCAATGAGGAGCGAAACCCTAAGCGAGTGATATCTTTTTTACTGATTTCAGATCCCATTGCTGTAGTCCTCTTCGTCATTTTTGGCGGCGGCAGGCAGAGCTTGCGCGCTTTCTTTGGCTTTCGCTTTCGCGTTGAAGTATTCATACACCGCGAAACCAGCCCCTAATACGGCAACAGGCAGCAGGTTGCTGACCTGGATGTAGCAAACAAACAGGAAACCGGCGATGAAGTAAGGAATGTACTGGGCTTTAAACATGACACGCAGCAACAGACCAAAACCGACGGCTGGCAGAATGCCGCCCGCGACTTCAAACCCGTGCGTCAGCCAGGCTGGCATGGATTTCACCAGCGCCTGCATCGCGCCCTGAGCAAGATAAGTACAGAGGAAAGCAATGATGGAATAGGAACACGCCACAATCAGCGTGGTCGTCCAGTTCAGACGGGCAAAAGCGGCGGTATCGGCCTCTCTGGCGCATCTGTCGGCTTTGTTCATGAACAGCGAGAACGCCGAATAGAAGAACAAAATGACGTACTGCATTAACAGACTAAAGGGGAGGCCTAAGCCGATCGCCGTTTTTGCATCGACGCCGGTAGACCAGGCAATGACGGTCGTCATCACCCCCGCCATAATAGGGTTAGGCGGTTGAACCCCACCCGCAGGCGTTAACCCTGCGAAAGCCAGTTCGGTCAAACCCCCGGTAATTAAACCGATGTGAATATCACCCAGAATCGCACCCGTGAGGGTACAAACGATAATGGGGCGAAAAAGAAAAAGTGCTTCCAGCCAAAAATCGATCCCTAGAACAAATACCAGAGCGGCAAGCGATATGCCTTGAATAAGCGTAATTTCATGCATTTTATTGCCTCGTCGTCATTATATTACCTGAAAATTTATCGAGACAGCGTTGTTAGTCAGGAATGCCCTCTTTGGCATCACCAGGAACATCCTGAATAAACACATTTACCCCGTTGCTTTTAATAAAGCGCAGGTCATTCAGATCGCTTTCGTCGACATAGACTTTGCTGCTAATCTGTTTTTTACCTTCCGAAAAGTGCATATTCCCCACGTTGACATCTTTCAGTGCCACACCGCCTTCCAGCAGTTTTCTGACGGTAGAAGGTGTACGGCAAATAAGAAAAATCTTCTGATGTGGCGCGGCTTTAGCGATGACGTTGATCGTTTTTTCAATGCTGAAGAAGCGAATGCCGAAGCCATAGTTTTCGGCGGTGAAGCTCATTAACTTCTGCTGCATTTCATCTTTCGCAACATCATCATCAACAACCACAACCAGATTTGCGCCGATGGCAGTGGTCCAGGTCACACCCACCTGACCATGCACCAGACGGTTATCAATGCGTGTTAATAAAATATTTGGACTGCTCATATCATGAATTCCTGTAATATCGTGAATATCGTTTATGCTCATCCTCTATGAGAGTGTTGAAAACATCGTCCTGATTCATTCCCCCGCTAATAACAGACAACCTCTGTTATTATTTACATTGATTGCATCAGGGTGTCTGATGCAATCAAATTCTGTGATAGTGATATATTTTTTTACGATGTTGTGACGCTGCCTGCGGTCAGCTTATTCATCGAGCCACAAACGTTAATTTTATTTCTCACCACCTCTTTCATGGCTTCCATTCCGACGCGCATGTAATAACGCGGATCGTTTCCGTCCGGGTTATCGGCGAACCATTTTTTCACCGCGGCGGCGAAGGCGATTTTCAGTTCGGTGGCGACGTTGACTTTGCAGACGCCCAGTTCAATGGCGCGGCGCACAAATTCGTCCGGCACATCGCTCGCCCCGTGAAGCACCAGCGGTATATCAACCACCGCGCGGATTTTTTCCAGTCGCGCGAAATCAATCTTCGGCCGTTTGGTGTATAAACCGTGCGCGGTACCGATAGCGACGGCCAGGCTGTCAACGCCGGTCTCGGCAACAAAGCGGCGGGCATCCTGCGGGTCGGTGAGAAACGCGCTTTCTTCATCCACGTCCATGTCATCTTCCACGCCGCCAAGACGGCCCAGTTCCGCTTCCACGCTGCAGTCGTGGCGATGGCAAAAATCCACCACCGATTTCACCAGTTTCACGTTTTCATCAAACGGGAAGTGACTGCCGTCGATCATGGCGCTGCGCACGCCCGCGTTCACTTTGTTGCGAATATCAGCCAGCGATTCGTGGTGATCGAGATGCAGTGCCAGCGGCATGTCGTAGCTGGCGGAGTAGGCTTCACACAGCGCAAAAATCTCTTCAAAGGCGATGTGTTTGAAGGTGCCTGGCGTCCCGGCGAGGATCACCGGGGAGCGCATCTCATGGCAAACTTCAAGAATAGCCTGAATGGTTTCGGCGTTATGGATGTTGAAAGCAGGGACGGCATAACCCTTCGCCTGCGCATCCTGAAGAAGATACTTCGTTGAAATAATACCCATTTTTCAATCCTCTCAGGCAAGCCACGGATGAATAACAACGCCCTGAACCACACGGTTCACCGTTCCGCTGGCGGAAGGGGTATCTGGCGTATTGCCGATCCTGATAGATTCCGTCAGGGCAAAAACCTGCGCGTACATCAGGAAACAGAAAACCTGTTCAACGTCGATAAAGGCGCGGGCAGGCGGCAGTGTAATGTGCGGGCCGCTCTTTATGACGCCATCAACGTCAGCCGCAATCGCCACCACATGCATCGCCTGACCATCGCGGCGCAGTTCAGCCAGCAGGTCGAGGTCATACTGGCGGGTGTACGGATGGCTTGAAACCAGCACGATCACCAGCGTTTCTTTGTCGACCAGTGATTTCGGCCCGTGGCGGAAACCGGTCGGGGAGTCATAGAATGCCGCCAGTTGACCGGCAGTCAGTTCCAGCACTTTCAGCGCCGATTCCCGCGCCACGCCCTGCAGACCGCCGCTGCCGAGATACACAATGCGTTTCCACGGCTGGTGACCAAATACGCCGTGGCTGAAATCACCCAGCGAGTCGAGGATCGCCTGACTGCGGTCGGCAACGTCTTTGAAGGTGTGGCTGTTGACGATTTCCGGCGCGAACACCGCCAGGCAGCTGGCCATCATGGTGGTGATACTGCTGGTCATCGCGAAACCGCGATCATGCGTTTCTGCCGGCATCAGCAGGGCAAACGCGTTATCGCTGTGCTGCGCGTTTTGATACAGGCTGCCTGCGTCGTTACAGGTGATCACCAGGTGGTAGCTTTCTGGCACGAACTGATTCGCCAGATCCACCGCCGCCACGCTCTCCGGGCTGTTCCCTGAACGGGCGAACGACACCAGCAGCAGCGGCTTGTCGGTTTTGAAATAATCCATGGGGTTGGTGACCAGATCGGTCGTCGGGACAGAACAGAAGTTTTTCCCGGTGTGGCGTGACAGCCACGGCGTAATAATATCGCCAATAAATGCCGACGTTCCCGCGCCGGTGAGGACTATTTGCAGATCATCCCGACGCAGTAGCGGCGCCAGGAAGTTGTCGATCGCCCGGCGAATACTGTCGATATGGGCGAGCGAACGGATCCAGGTCACAGGCTGCTGGCGGATCTCTTTTTCAGTCCAGGTTCCGGTGTTGGTAAGAGAAGGCGTGTTGGTATCAGGCATAACTCAATCCTTAGTCGTGTGAAAGCTGAAGACGAATCGGCACCTGCCATTTACTTTCGTTTCGTTTCACTTAATTGCAGAATCTACTAATTGAAATCTACAAAAAAGAAAACGAAAGTTCAATGCGACAAAAGAAAATAAAACGAAAAATGTGATCGCAAAGGGAATTGTGATAGCTTTCGTTTTGATAAATAAACAATTTTATTTTGTTAAAGACGGATCTTTTTTCCGCAGAGGAAAGGAAAAAAAAGCCCGCAATGGAGACGTTGCAGGCTAAAGTGACACACACTGAAAGGGCTATAGGGGAATAGCCAGGCCTTGAACCCAGGTTTGTTGCAAATGCAGTGCGCTATCGAGCGCGATCAGGCTGGCGCGCTTACCGGGACGGATCGATCCCAGCTGGTCGTCAATGCCAAGAAGTTTTGCCGGGTGCAGCGAGGCCATGGCGATAGCCTCTTCCGGGTTGACGCCCACCTGCTGCACCATGTTTCGTACCGCGACATCAAGCGACAGCGTACTTCCTGCCAGCCCGCCCGAGGCGGTGCGCACGATGCCGTCGTGCATTTCCACGTCGTAGCCGCAAATGTCGTAACGCCCGTCCGGCATGCCTGCCGCCCGCATAGCGTCGGTGATGAGCACGATCCGCTCTCCGGCGCAGTGGGCGCAGAGTTGCATCGCCGCGGGATGGACATGATGACCATCGGCGATAAGCTCAAGCCTGGCGCGTTGGTCGGTCAGCCCGGCACCGACCATGCCCGGCTCGCGGTGATGTAGCCCGGTCATGCCGTTATAACAGTGCACCAGCCCGTCGGCTCCGGCATCGAACGCTGCGATAGTCTGCGCCCATGTCGCGGCGCTGTGGCCGAGCATGACTCGCACTCCGCGCTGTTTAAGGTGTTTGATGGCCGGTAGCGCACCCGGTTTTTCCGGTGCCAGCGCCACCACGCGCAGAGAACCTTGCGCGAGCGCGATGAGCGCATCCAGCTCAGCGATATCCAGTTCGCGAAACCATTCCGGCGGATGAGCGCCTTTATTCTGTGGCGTAAAGTAAGGCCCTTCGAGATAGCTGCCGAGGATCTGCGCGCCCGGCCCGCCACGCTGGCGGCGTTCCGCGATGCGCTTCAGGGCCGCATGAATGGCGCCCAGCGGCGCGGTGACGGTGGTGGGGCACCAGGCGCCTACCCCTTCACGCGCTTTATGCATCGCCAGAATGTCCAGCGTCTGCGGTGCGTCATCCATGACATCAACGCCTGCACCGCCATGGACGTGAATGTCGATATACGCCGGGCAGAGCAGCTCGGCGTCACGCACGGTGACGCCAGTCGGGATCGGCTCAATCGCCACGATTGCGCCGTCCTCGATGCGGAGTTGATGATCGTCAAGCCAACCCTGTTCGCTCAGCAGCCGTCTGGCGCGTAGCACAAGGCTCATATGCCTCCCTCGTCAGGCGTTTCCTCACGGCTGCGGCTCAGTTCATCAGCCAGGCTGGTGAGGCCGCGATGACCACTTTCCAGCGCGCCGATGCGAAACTCTTCGCCGCTCAGTCCGTCGCGCTCCAGCGCCATTTCCAGCAGCAACTGCAGGTTGGTCCCGGTGATCACTTCGCAGCCCGGTCTCTGCATCGCAAGCGTGGATGCGACGCGGAAAGGGGTGCCGCCAAGCAGATCGGTCAGGAAGACGATCTGCTCATTCGGATCGAGATCGCCCATTGCGCCTTCCAGTTGCGACGTCAGCAACGCCGTACTGGAGGTTTCCGGAAAATCAACGGCGATGAATTGCGGCTGACTGCCGAGGATCTGCTTCATGGCCTTTTCCAGACCGCTGGCAAACCCGCCGTGACCGCAAAGAATAATGCCTATCATCATGACTCCTTTTTACTTACAGGAAGTGGGCAAACTTACCGACAATACCCAGTATGACGGTGATAACAATAAGACGCAGCGGGCTCCACCCACGACGCACCAGCGCGTACATGGTCAGCGTATAAACCAGCGGCAGGAAAGCAGGCATCAGCTTATCGATAACGTCTGCCTGCAACTTCACAACGGCATCACCGGCGGTAATTTCCAGCGTGGTGTTCAGCCGTACATAAGTGGCGACCAGCGCGCCAATCACCGTCATCCCGACGATAGAAGCAGCATGCCCCACTTTTTTGGTGTTGGCTTTGATCAACGGGATTGCCGCGACGCCCATACGATAAGAGTAATGCGCAAGACCGAAACGCAGACCCAGATGCACCACGTTGAACAACAGCAGGAAAACCACGGCGCCGAGAATCGATCCCTGCAGCGCCAGACTGGCGCCGATACCGCCGCAAATCGGCAGCAGCGTCAGCCAGAACATGGCGTCGCCAATCCCACCCAGCGGCGCGCCAACGGCGATTTTGGTGTTCTGAATACTGTTCACATCCTGTTTGGAACGTTCCATCGCCAGGATGATGCCGATAACGAACGTGACGAGGAACGGATGGGTGTTAAAGAACCCCATGTGGCCTTTCATCGCCCGGGCGAGATCGCGCTTGTTAGTATGGATTTTCTTCAGCGCAGGCAGCAGACCGTACAGCCAGCCGGACGCCTGCATACGTTCATAGTTGAAAGAGGCCTGAAGCAGCATCGAACGCCATGCCACCCGGTTAATATCTTTCTTCGTCAGTTCCTCACCAATGGACTGATCTTCATAGATATTTTCGTTTACGCCTGACAGCAGCGTCTCTTCCTGCACCGGAACGCCCGGCAGGGTGGTTTGATTAGATGCCATCTTCAAATTCCTCTTTCTGTGGCTGAGACACTTTAGGTTCCGGGTCTTTGCGCAGGAGATCGATCAGCGCCATCGCCAGTGCCGCGGCAGCAATCGCCAGCACCGGCAGTTTCAGCCAGGCGGCGGCCACAAAACCGACGATAAAGTACGGGATGTAGACGTTCTTCATCATGATTTTCAGCAGCACGGCAAAACCGATAGCCGGCATGATGCCCCCGGCGACGCCGAGGCCGTCAATCAGACGCTGCGGCAGCACATCAATGGCGGTTTTGGCGTGTTCCGCACCAAAATAGATGGGCAGAAACGCACAGAGAAAATAGAAGATACCAAGCGCCAGCAGCGCCAGATAGTTCACCCGTTCGATGCCGCGGGTGTCCGCATTCGCGGCCATGCGGTCGCAGCGTGACATCACACCGGACATCACCGAGAACAGGAAGGTGATCCCCATCTGCACAGCCACCGCGAACGGTACCGCAACACCCACGGCAACCTCAGGTTTTACGCCTGTGGTGATGGCAAAGGTGGTACCGACGATAGTCCCGATAATGACGTTAGGCGGTTGTGCCCCGGCCAGCGGCGCAAGGCCCATCCACACCAGTTCCAGCGTACCGCCTGTCAAAATACCGGTATGCAGATCGCCCAGGATCAGACCTACCAGCGGACCTAACACCACCGGACGGTGCATGTGTGTCAGGCCGTTGAACATGTCCAGTCCAGCGATAAAGGCGAGTATGCCCAGAGAAAAAGCCTGTAACAGACTGATTTCCATCGCGTATCCCTCA
Organism: Trabulsiella odontotermitis; assembly: GCF_001297775.1. Classification (GTDB taxonomy): domain Bacteria; phylum Pseudomonadota; class Gammaproteobacteria; order Enterobacterales; family Enterobacteriaceae; genus Trabulsiella; species Trabulsiella odontotermitis. Next base: position 48,977 of record NZ_LIFX01000002.1, read on the forward strand.
GAGAAGTTTAAAAATATCGACCGCGGGTTCTGTCGGAACGCCCTGCACGAAACACTCCACACCGGCGGTTTTCAGGCCGTTCAGTGCGGCGATGTCCGTGGCGTCTACAGACACCGTCTTTGCAATTTGTTGCTTGCCATTGGCGTAATGCATATTGCCGACGTTGATCCGGGTGATCGGCACGCCACCTTTCACCAGCGTGAGGAAATCCGCCGGTGATTTGCAGACCAACAGGATCTTCTGGCGATCGGCCGCGCGGTGAATGTTGTCGATCACCTTTTGCAGCGTCCAGAAACGAACGGCGATCCCTTCGGCCAGCACCATCTCCATCAGGTTTTGCTGTACGGGATCTTCCGCGACCTCGTCGTTGGCCACTAACACCAGGTTTGCGCCAGCAAATCCAACCCATTGCACGCCCACCTGACCGTGAATCAAACGTTCATCGATACGGCTTAACACGATGTTTGGCATTGCATTTTCCTCTTCTTCGTTATGCGTTATGACGGCGCTGACAGGCGTCGTGGTACTGGCGCAGGATGTCCTGAATGTGATCGATAATGAGTTCCCGTGGTGTGGCCTTCAGCGTGCCTTCGCGCACTTTGGCGTACTGCAAGGGCAGATACTGGCTTATCAGCGGCAGCGGAATAGGATCATCAGCCAGGTTGCGCACCAGGCTATCAAAGGCGCTATCAATCTGTTTGTCCGGCCAGTAGTAACGAACGCGGTCGGAATAGCTATAACCCCGCGCCAGACGTCGGGCGTTACCGTCGCCGTGGTAGTGGCTTTGCCAGTATTCAGGGCGATCGAGCATCACGTTTTCCAGTACATGGCGCAAACCGGAACAGGCTTTCGCCGGTAACAACTCTTCTTCTACGGCGGCCAGTGAGAACAGCGCTTCGCGCAGCGCGAACGTCAGCGCCGGGCCGACTTTCAGAATGGCGAAGTGATCCACCACCAGCTGACGCAGCGCGTGTGGTGTCTGGTAATCGGTCGAGTGTGCTTCGTAGATCAGCGTGTCGTACGCTTCGACCATTTTGCTCAGCGCGATGGCTTTCTGCGGCTGGTAATCAATGATGTGGGTATGGTCGAATTCAACACCCGGTTGCACCACCAGCGCGATAATACGCGGCCAGATGTCGCTCAGCCCCAGCGCCGCGAAGGCGTCCTGGTGGGCCTGTAACGTCTCCTGGGCGGCTTTCGGCGTGGTCACCGCCAGTTCGGTCAGCGTTTCATGGGCGCCGCCAGGGACGGGAACTTCCGTGCCGATGACGTACACCAGGTCCGATTCGCCAAAATGTTCGCGGCAGGTTTCTTCGGCGATTTTCGCCAGTCGGGCCGCGCGTGCGGCGACGATAGCATCGGTTAACGGAATCGGGTCATCGGCGCAGGACATACTGCAATCAAGGTGGATTTTCTTGAAGCCCGCCGCGACGTAACTTTTGATCAGATCATCCGCATGGGCCATCGCCTGCGCAGAGGGCAATTTTTGCCAGCGGTTTGGCCCGAGGTGGTCGCCGCCAAGGATCAGCATGGACGGGGGAAAATTAAGCTGGTCGGCCAACTGGCAGACGAAACCGCGAAAATCGGCGGGCGTCATGCCGGTATAACCACCATACTGATCAACCTGATTTGAAGTGGCTTCAATCAACAGCGGGGTCTGGCTTTGTTGAGCGAAGCGTAATGCGGATTCAAGCACCAAAGGATGTGCTGAACAAACGGCATAGATGCCATTGGCGTCCCCGCGTTTGTGCTGTTCCACCATGTTGGTTAGATGTTTCACTTTCCTCTCCATTTAGGATGGGTTCGGCATTTATCTTTCGTTTTGTTTCATTTAATACTGCGTCACCGGTTTAAAAAAATAAAACGAAAGATACTGATTTTCCGATCTGTTTCACAAAAGAAACATAATGAAAGCATTCAGCTGAGCCAGAAGGTCTCTGAAACCGTATTTCAGGACTTGCATTCCGGCAAAAGAAAGGTGTTAATAGGCAAAACGAAATGAAACGAAAGGTAAAACCCAAGGATCATCTATGAGTAGCACCGATTCTTCCGCAGATAAGCGAATCACCGGGACCAGTGAAAGGCGGGAACAGATCATCCAGCGATTACGCCAGCAGGGAAGCGTTCAGGTGAACGATCTTTCTGCGCTGTTCGGCGTATCAACGGTGACGATCCGTAACGATCTGGCGTTTCTGGAAAGACAAGGTATTGCGGTGCGCGCCTATGGCGGCGCGCTGATTTGCGACAGCACTACGTCAGGGCTTGAACCCTCCGTTGAAGATAAAAGCTCGCTGAATACCGCGCTAAAACGCCGTATCGCCAGCGCCGCAGCAGAGCTGATCCAGCCCGGCCACCGGGTGATCCTCGATTCCGGGACCACCACGTATGAACTTGCCCGCATCATGCGCCATCACCAGAATGTTATCGCCATGACCAACGGCATGAACGTCGGTACGGCGTTGCTGGAAGCAGAAGGGGTGGAACTGTTAATGACCGGCGGGCACCTGCGCCGTCAGTCGCTCTCGTTTTATGGCGATCAGGCGGAACAGTCGCTGCTGAATTATCACTTCGACATGCTGTTTCTTGGCGTCGATGCCATTGATATTGAACGCGGCGTGAGTACCCATAATGAAGATGAAGCGCGGCTCAACCGCCGCATGTGTGAAGTGGCTGATCGCATTATCGTGATCACCGACTCCAGCAAATTCAATCACTCCAGCCTGCATAAGATCATCGATACGCAGCGCATCGACATGGTGATTACCGACGATGGCGTTCCGGCGGACAGCCTGAAGGAATTACAGCGGGTAGGTATCGAAGTGGTGCTGGTGCGGGAGTAAACGCGCAACGCCCGGCAAAGGGGTTGCCGGGCGTCATCTCCTGTAGGCCGGGTAAGCGCAGCGCCACCCGGCGAAGCATCATCAGGTCACTGGCGCCGGGTTAAACACCGCCAGCTGATTGTGCAGGCCCCATTGATCCGAGAAGGTTTTCTTGCGGCCGCTCGCCACATCCAGAATGAAGTGGAACAGCTTCCAGCCCACATCTTCAATGGTTTCGTCGCCGGTGGCGATGGTGCCTGCATTGATATCCATCAGATCATACCAGCGGTTTGCCAGTTCGGTGCGTGTCGCCATTTTGATGACGGGAACCGCCATCAGCCCATATGGCGTGCCGCGACCGGTGGTGAACACCTGAACGGTAATGCCTGATGCCACCTGCTGGGTGCCACAGACGAAATCGCTGGCGGGTGTGGCCGCATAAATCAGCCCGCGTTTTGTCGGGCGCTGGCCCGGGGAGAGCACCTCGACGATGGCGCTTTTACCGGATTTCGCGATAGAACCCAGCGCTTTCTCAACAACGTTGGCCAGACCGCCTTTCTTGTTGCCGGGCGATGGATTCGCGCTGCGGTCGGTTTGCCCCATATCGAGATAGTTATCGTACCAGGCCATCTCTTCAAGCAGCCGTTTGCCGACTTCTTCGTTAACGGCACGCGGCGTCAGCAGATGGATGGCATCACGCACTTCGGTCACTTCTGAGAACATGACTGTGGCGCCACAACGAACCAGCAGGTCGGAAGCATAACCCACGGCCGGGTTGGCGGTGACGCCGGAAAACGCGTCGCTACCGCCGCACTGCATCCCTACTACCAGTTCAGAGGCCGGGCAGGTTTCGCGCTGGCGCTGGTTGAGTTTCGCCAGATGCCGCTCCGCCACCTGCAAAATGTCGACGACCATTGAGCGGAAACCGACGTGCTGTTCATCCTGCAAACGCACAATGCTGGCGTCTTCAACCGGAATGGGCTGCACGTCTTCCGTACCTTGCAACAAACGCTCCGGTTGTAGCTTTTCACAACCCAGGCCGATCACCATTACCTCGCCGCCAAAATTAGGGTTGAGGGCAATATTGTGGATGGTGCGAATTGGCACCACTGCGGCAGGCGCGTTAATGGCGACACCGCAGCCATATAAATGATTCAGCCCGACAACGCCGTCCACGTTCGGGTATTTCGGCAGCAGATCACGCTCGATAAGCTTAACCACGTAATCGACGACGCCCGCCACGCAATGCACGCTGGTGGTAATGCCGAGCAGATTTTTGGTGCCCACGCTGCCATCGGCGTTGCGATAGCCTTCAAACGTGAAGCCCTCCAGCGGCGGCAGCGGTTCAGGCACGCGGGTCGCCAGCGGCAGGGTATTCAGCGGCGGCGCCTCTGGTAGCTCGACCAGCGATTCGTCAATCCAGCTGCCTCTGGCGATGGGGCGAACCGCATAGCCGATCACTTCGCCATAGCGAATGATTTCACCGTGCTGCGGAATATCGACAAGGGCGACTTTATGGCCTTGCGGAATATGTTCAATCAGCTCCAGCCCATCAGAAAAACGGGTGCCTGCTTTCAGGCCATTATCATTGACAATAATTGCCACATTATCGGTGTCATGCACTTTTATATAAAACGCAGTGGGTGGCGTTTGTCGAATTTCAATATCAGCCATTGTCCAGTATTCTCCAGCGAAGCGATAGATAATATCATGTCTAAAAATAACGGCTCTGTATTTTTAAAATAAGAATGTCAGGAGTTGAGCGGTAATATTGTGATCGAGATCACTCATTATCGCGGCGCTATGCCCCGCAAGGCGGGCAATCATCGGATCTGTGGAACAGCGCCCACAGGTGTGTGCAGTTGCCAGAAAACCTGTTCTTAACGGATGTGTTTCTTGTGTACCTGCACAGTGTATTACGCCTGAACGCTGATTATACTGAATCACGATTTAATGGTTTTTTTTCTGCACGTAGATATTACCTGCTATCGATAAATAATCTGCAAAGCCGCACCTGAGTCATAAATAAATAATAGAGAAGGTGTGTTGTACCCGAGGATAAATAAATGATGCTGGATACTGAAGTAGATACTAAAAAAGGCATGCATACCCGTTATTTAATATTGCTGATTATCTTTATTGTGACGGCGGTGAACTATGCCGATCGCGCCACCCTGTCGATTGCGGGCACGGACGTGGCGAAAGAATTACAACTGAGCGCGGTGACAATGGGATACATCTTCTCCGCGTTTGGCTGGTCGTATCTGCTGATGCAGATCCCCGGCGGCTGGCTGCTCGATAAGTTTGGCTCGAAAAAAGTCTATACCTGGAGCCTCTTTTTCTGGTCGCTGTTTACCTTTCTGCAGGGCTTCGTCGATATGTTCCCGCTGGCATGGGCGGCAGTCTCCATGTTCTGTATGCGCTTCATGCTCGGTTTCTCCGAAGCGCCGTCGTTTCCTGCGAATGCCCGTATTGTCGCCGCCTGGTTCCCGACCAAAGAGCGCGGCACCGCCTCAGCTATCTTTAACTCGGCGCAGTATTTCTCGCTCGCTATCTTCTCGCCGCTGCTGGGCTGGCTGACTTTCGCGTGGGGCTGGGAACATGTCTTTACCGTCATGGGCGTCATCGGTTTTGTGCTGACCGCAGTATGGATCAAGTTCATTCATAACCCAACCGAACACCCACGGATGTCGGAAAAAGAACTGAAATTCATCTCTGAAGGCGGCGCGGTGGTCGATATGGACCACAAAAAACCGGGTGAGAGCGCGGCAAAAGGGCCGAAACTGGACTACATCCGCCAGTTGCTGAGTAACCGCATGATGCTGGGTGTGTTCTTCGGTCAGTACTTTATCAATACCATTACCTGGTTCTTCCTGACCTGGTTCCCGATTTACCTGGTACAGGAGAAGGGCATGTCGATTTTAAAAGTCGGCTTCGTCGCTTCGATTCCGGCTTTGTGTGGTTTCGCCGGTGGTGTGCTGGGTGGCGTGTTCTCGGATTATCTGCTGAAACGCGGCGCTTCGCTGACGCTGGCCCGTAAGCTGCCGATTGTGCTGGGAATGCTGCTAGCATCAACGATCATTCTGTGTAACTACACCGATAATACCACGCTGGTGGTGACTCTGATGGCGCTGGCGTTCTTCGGTAAAGGTTTTGGCGCACTGGGCTGGCCGGTGATTTCCGATACCGCGCCGAAAGAGATTGTTGGCCTGTGCGGCGGTGTGTTTAACGTATTTGGTAACGTCGCGTCCATCGTCACGCCGCTGGTGATTGGCTATCTGGTCAGCGAACTGCACTCGTTCAACATGGCGCTGGTCTTCGTCGGCTGCTCCGCCCTGATGGCGATGGTCTGCTACCTGTTCGTGGTGGGCGACATTAAACGTATGGAATTGCAGCAATAAGCAAAAGGTACAGATGATGAACAACGATATCTTCCCGAACAAATTCAAAGCGGCGCTGGCGGCACAGCAGGTACAGATTGGCTGCTGGTCTGCGCTGGCGAACCCCATCAGTACCGAAGTGCTGGGTCTGGCGGGCTTTGACTGGCTGGTTCTGGATGGCGAGCACGCGCCGAACGACGTCACGACGTTTATTCCGCAACTGATGGCGCTGAAGGGAAGCGCCAGCGCGCCAGTGGTACGCGTGCCGACCAATGAGCCGGTCATTATCAAGCGCTTGCTGGATATCGGTTTCTATAACTTCCTGATCCCGTTTGTTGAAACCGAAGAGGAAGCGGTGCGTGCGGTGGCATCGACCCGCTATCCGCCAGAGGGCATTCGCGGTGTTTCCGTTTCTCATCGCGCCAACATGTTTGGCACTGTGGCGGACTACTTCGCGCAGTCAAACCGCAACATCACCGTGCTGGTGCAGATTGAAAGTCAGACCGGCGTGGACAACGTAGACGCCATCGCGGCAACCCCTGGTGTGGACGGCATTTTCGTCGGCCCGAGTGATTTAGCGGCGGCGCTGGGCCATCTCGGCAATGCCTCGCACCCGGAGGTGCAGAAATGCATTCAGCATATTTTCGCGCGAGCTAAAGCGCACGGGAAACCGTCCGGCATTCTGGCGCCGGTGGATGCCGACGCACGCCGTTACCTGGAATGGGGTGCCACTTTTGTGGCCGTGGGCAGTGACTTAGGCGTGTTCCGTTCCGCCACGCAAAAGCTGGCAGATGCCTTCAAAAAATAACCACCGACTGAACAGAGAGAGACAGTTATGACGACGAAAGTAGGTTTCATCGGCCTCGGCATCATGGGAAAACCCATGAGCAAAAACCTCCTGAAAGCAGGATATTCACTGGTGGTCTCTGACCGTAATTCTGACGCCATCGCCGAGGTGATTGCCGCCGGGGCGGAAACCGCCGCCACACCAAAAGCCATTGCTGAACAGTGCGATGTGATTATCACCATGCTGCCGAACTCGCCGCATGTGAAAGAAGTGGCGCTGGGTGAAAACGGCATTATTGACGGCGCGCGTCCGGGGACGGTGTTGATCGACATGAGTTCTATCGCTCCGCTGGCCAGCCGCGAAATCAGTGAAGCGCTGAAGGCAAAAGGCGTTGAGATGCTTGATGCGCCGGTCAGCGGTGGTGAGCCAAAAGCGATTGATGGCACGCTCTCCGTGATGGTGGGAGGTGATAAAGCCGTTTTTGACAAATACTACGACCTGATGAAAGCGATGGCGGGCTCGGTGGTGCATACCGGCGACATCGGCGCGGGCAACGTCACCAAACTGGCAAACCAGGTCATCGTCGCGCTGAATATCGCGGCCATGTCTGAAGCGCTGAGCCTGGCGACAAAAGCGGGCGTTAACCCGGATCTGGTCTATCAGGCGATCCGCGGCGGACTGGCGGGCAGCACCGTGCTGGATGCGAAAGCACCGATGGTGATGGATCGCAACTTCAAACCGGGTTTCCGTATTGATCTGCATATTAAGGATCTGTCGAATGCGCTGGACACCTCGCACGGTGTTGGCGCCCAGTTGCCGCTGACCGCCGCCGTCATGGAAATGATGCAGGCGCTGCGTGCCGATGGTCTTGGCACCGCCGACCACAGCGCGCTGGCGTGCTATTACGAAAAACTGGCAAAAGTGGAAATTACTCGCTAAGCGCGAGAGGCCCGGTAAAGCAGCTTTTACCGGGTCAGCAGCCAGGTCGGAAAAGTAAAACGCCTTTCGGCGTTGTGTGGTAACAGGCTACTACTATGAAAATCGTCATCGCCCCAGACTCGTATAAAGAAAGCCTTTCTGCCACTGAGGTAGCGCAGGCAATAGAAAAAGGATTTCGGGAAATCTTTCCTGATGCACAGTATGTCAAAGTGCCGGTCGCCGATGGTGGGGAAGGTACCGTCGAGGCGATGATAGCCGCCACGCAGGGTACTGCAATGACCGCGCACGTCACCGGCCCGCTGGGCGAACCCGTGGAGGCGATGTGGGGCATTTCCGGCGACGGGCATACGGCGTTTATTGAAATGGCGGCCGCCAGCGGACTGGCACTGGTGCCGCCCGCGCAACGTAACCCGCTACTTACGACGTCGCGCGGAACCGGAGAACTCATTTTGCAGGCGCTGGATCATGGCGCGCAGAACATCATCATCGGTATTGGCGGCAGCGCCACCAATGACGGTGGCGCAGGCATGATGCAGGCGTTAGGCGCGTCGTTGTGCGATGCAAACGGGACGGCGATCGGCTTTGGCGGCGGTTGCCTGATGAGCCTGAATGCGATCGATCTTTCGCAGTTAGATGCCCGGCTGAAAACCTGTTCGATCCGCGTGGCCTGCGACGTGACCAACCCGTTGATCGGCGATCGCGGCGCATCGCGGATCTTTGGCCCGCAGAAAGGGGCTTCCGAGGCGATGATCGCCGAGCTGGATCGCAATCTTGAACACTATGCGGAAGTGATCAAAAAATCGCTGCGCATTGATGTGAAAGAGGTGCCCGGCGCCGGTGCGGCAGGCGGCATGGGCGCGGCGCTGATGGCGTTTTTAGGCGCCGAACTGCGAAGCGGCATTGAGATTGTCACCCAGGCGCTGAACCTGGAAGAGCACATTCATGACTGCTCTCTGGTGATTACCGGCGAAGGCCGTCTCGACAGCCAGAGCATTCATGGCAAAGTGCCGGTGGGCGTGGCGAGCGTGGCGAAAAAATACCACAAGCCGGTGATCGGCATTGCGGGCAGCCTGACGCACGATGTGGGCGTGGTGCATCAGCACGGCATCGATGCGGTGTTCAGCGTTTTAACCAGCATCAGCACGCTGGAGGAGGCGTTCCGAGGGGCATTTGATAACATTTATCGCGCGTCGCGTAATATCGCCGCCACGCTGCGCGTAGGGATGATGACAGAAGGGTGACATTGGCGTGCAAACCCTCTATACTGCGCGCCGAAGCTGACCAGACAGTCGCCGCTGTGTCGTCGTCCTTTCGGGGAGACAGGCGCAGGGGAGGAAAGTCCGGGCTCCATAGGGCAGGGTGCCAGGTAACGCCTGGGGGGCGCAAGCCCACGACCAGTGCAACAGAGAGCAAACCGCCGATGGCCCGCGCAAGCGGGATCAGGTAAGGGTGAAAGGGTGCGGTAAGAGCGCACCGCGCGGCTGGCAACAGTTCGCGGCACGGTAAACTCCACCCGGAGCAAGGCCAAATAGGGGTTCACAAGGTACGGCCCGTACTGAACCCGGGTAGGCTGCTTGAGCCAGTGAGCGATTGCTGGCCTAGATGAATGACTGTCCACGACAGAACCCGGCTTACCGGTCAGCTTCGAACATTTGAAAACCCGCTTCGGCGGGTTTTTCATTTTCCCCTTCAGACTTTTTGCCGCATTTGCGACAAACTCCACAAATCTGTCGTCAACGCATTCTTTCGCAGTTTCTTATTCTGCAGGCCAGCAAAGTAACCTTGAGAATTACCTTAAAATGCCAAAAAAACAGGTGTTACGTTTTTGTTCGCGTTGTTTCGGTTTTGTTGGGTGAATTCATAGCCAAATGATAATGACATATTAACTTGAATGTATATTTAACAATTTTATGTGACCTGTGGCTAATTTAATCGTCGCGGCTGTCATATTTTCTTAGATTATTTTATAAATTAAAAAATAAATGCACTCAAAACCGCTTAGGAATTATACGATAATCGATTGAAATATGGCCTTCTTTCCTTGTTGCAAATATAGTTTCGGCGGTGAGCGTTATTGCCATAAAATAAAGTTATTCCCGCTATTTTTATTGATAAAAGTCAGGCAAAAGTCATTTAGAAAATAATTCAAACAATTGATATTAAAGCATTTAATTGATTTTTTAAACGCGGGATAAACATGTGTTCCGGCAAATTGTGAGTGATCGCACATACCCACGCCTGTTTAATTTAATAGAATTCCGGCCGAAATATGAAATATAGGAAGAGTGACATGGATAATGTTCTTCTGCCAAAGACACAACACCTTGTTGTTTTTCAGGAAGTCATTAGAAGCGGCTCAATTGGCTCGGCGGCAAAACAGCTTGGGCTGACTCAACCTGCGGTCAGTAAGATCATTAACGACATCGAATCCAATTTCGGTATCGAGCTGATGATCCGCAAAAATACCGGCGTAACGCTGACCAGTGCCGGGCAGGTGTTGCTGTCTTACTCGGAGTCCATTACCCGAGAGATGAAGAACATGGTGAGTGAAATGAACAGCCTCAGCTGCAGCAGCGTGGTTGACGTGTCGTTTGGCTATCCGTCACTCATTGGTTTTACGTTTTTGTCCAGCATGATGAAGACGTTTAAAGAGGTGTTCCCGAAAGCGCAGGTTTCGATGTATGAAGCCCAGCTGTCGTCCTTCCTGCCCGCGCTGCGCGACGGGCGGCTGGATTTCGCTATCGGGACGTTAAGTGAAGATATGCAGTTGCAGGATCTTCATGTCGAGTCGCTGTTTGAATCGGAGTTTGCCGTGGTGGCCAGTCAGTCCCGAACATGCACCGGTACGACCTCACTGGAGTCGTTAAAAAACGAACAGTGGGTCTTGCCGGACACTAATATGGGATACTACAAAGAACTGCTCACCACCCTCCAAAGCCATCACATCAGCACCGACAACATAGTAAAAACCGATTCCGTCGTCACTATCTATAACCTGGTTCTCAATGCCAATTTCCTGACGGTGATCCCGTGTGATATGACCGCGCCTTTTGGATCGAATCAGTTTATTACTTTACCCGTTGAGGACGAATTACCCGTAGCACGTTATGCAGCAATATGGTCCAAGAATTACCGAATTAAAAAATCAGCATCAGTATTAGTTGAATTAGCAAAACAATATTCAGCGCAGGATTGCACAAGGCGAAGGCGATTTGCAGAAAGCATTTAATTAATTTTTTTTAAAACAACACCCCCCGCGGAGATCTCTGACTGATCTCCGACGGCCCGGTATTATCTGAATTTAGTGTCACTCTGTATGAGTAGAGGATGAAATGCATATTACATACGATCTCCCGGTCACTCTTGATGATATTCAAACAGCAAAACAAAGACTCGCAGGCAAAATTTATAAGACAGGTATGCCGCGTTCTAATTACCTGAGTGAACGTTGTAAAGGTGAAATATATCTCAAGTTTGAGAACATGCAGCGCACGGGATCTTTTAAAATTCGTGGTGCATTCAACAAACTGAGCTCACTGACCGAAGCCGAACGTCGTAAGGGCGTGGTCGCATGCTCGGCGGGCAACCATGCGCAGGGGGTTTCCCTCTCCTGCGCGATGCTCGGCATTGATGGCAAAGTGGTGATGCCGAAGGGCGCGCCGAAGTCGAAAGTGGCGGCGACACAGGATTACTCCGCCGAAGTGATCCTGCACGGCGACAGCTTCAACGACACCATCGCCAAAGCCAGTGAAATCGTCGAAATGGAAGGCCGGATCTTCATTCCGCCTTACGACGACGCGCACGTGATTGCAGGTCAGGGAACGATCGGTCTGGAAATCCTGCAGGACCTGTATGACGTCGATAACGTCATTGTGCCCATCGGCGGCGGCGGTTTAATTGCCGGTATTGCGACGGCGATTAAATCCATAAACCCGACGATTAAAATTATTGGCGTCCAGTCAGAAAACGTTCATGGCATGGCGGCGTCATTCTATGCCGGTGAAATAACTAATCATCGTACCACCGGCACATTAGCGGACGGTTGTGATGTGTCACGTCCGGGTATTTTACCGTTCGAAATTGTGACTGAACTGGTTGACGATATTGTTCTGGTCACCGAAGACGAAATTCGCGACAGCATGATTGCACTTATTCAGCGAAATAAAGTAATTACCGAAGGGGCTGGTGCACTGGCGTCTGCGGCATTACTGAGTGGTAAACTTGACGATTATATTCAGAAACGTAAAACCGTCAGCATTATTTCCGGCGGTAATATCGATCTGTCCCGCGTTTCACAAATTACCGGTTTTGTTGGTGCTTAATTATTATTGCTAAGGACTCGATATGAGTAACTCAGAAACTATTATTGCCAGCCAGGCAAGGCCCTCGGCTTGGCGAAAATCAGATACGACCTGGACTTTAGGCCTGTTCGGTACCGCTATCGGCGCCGGGGTTTTATTCTTCCCGATTCGCGCAGGCTACGGCGGTTTAATTCCGATTCTTATTATGCTGGTGCTGGCGTATCCGATTGCGTTTTTATGCCACCGCGCGCTGGCGCGTCTGTGTCTGTCAGGGGCGAACCCTTCTGGCAACATTACTGAGACGGTAGAGGAGCACTTCGGCAAAACTGGCGGTGTGGTGATTACCTTCTTGTATTTCTTCGCAATCTGTCCATTGCTGTGGATTTACGGTGTCACCATCACCAACACCTTCATGACGTTCTGGGAAAACCAGTTGGGTTTCGCCGCCCTCAACCGTGGCGTAGTGGCGCTGTTCCTGCTGCTCCTGATGGCATTCGTCATCTGGTTTGGTAAGGATCTGATGGTTAAGGTCATGAGCTATCTGGTCTTCCCGTTCATTGCCAGTCTGGTGCTGATTTCGCTGTCGCTGATCCCTTACTGGAACTCTGCGGTCATCGATCAGGTGAGCCTGAGTGATATCTCCTTTACCGGTCATGACGGCATTCTGGTCACGGTCTGGCTGGGGATTTCCATCATGGTCTTCTCCTTTAACTTCTCACCGATCGTCTCTTCTTTCGTGGTGTCCAAGCGTGAAGAGTATGAGCAGGATTTCGGCAGAGAGTTCACCGAGCGTAAATGTTCCCAGATCATCTCTCGCGCCAGCATGCTGATGGTCGCGGTGGTGATGTTCTTCGCGTTCAGTTGCCTGTTCACGCTGTCTCCGGCCAACATGGCGGAAGCCAAAGCGCAGAACATTCCGGTGCTGTCTTACCTGGCGAACCACTTCGCGTCGCTGTCCGGCACGAAATCCACGTTTGCCACCGTGCTGGAGTTCGGTGCGTCAATCATTGCGCTGGTCGCTATCTTCAAATCGTTCTTCGGCCACTATCTGGGGACGCTGGAAGGTCTGAACGGTCTGATCCTCAAGTTCGGCTATCAGGGCGACAAAACCAAAGTGTCGATGGGCAAACTGAACACCATCAGCATGATTTTCATCATGGGCTCCACCTGGGTCGTGGCGTACGCCAACCCGAACATTCTCGACCTGATTGAAGCCATGGGCGCACCAATTATCGCCTCCCTGCTGTGCCTGCTGCCGATGTATGCCATCCGTAAAACCCCGGCGCTGGCGAAATTTAAAGGCAGAGCGGACAATATTTTCGTCACCATTATTGGTCTGCTGACCATCCTGAATATTGTCTACAAACTGTTTTAATTAACCGAAAAGCTCAGTATCTGGATGAGCGGAGAAGTAAAATGATGGAATTCCCTGTCGTACTGGTCATTAATTGTGGTTCATCGTCAGTTAAATTTTCGGTGATTGATGTAGAAACGCAGGATGTATTGCTGACGGGTATTACAGAAGGTATCAATTCTGAAAAGGCATATTTACGCGTTAATGGAGGTGAGCCGGCATTGCTGGCTCACCAGAATTACGAATGTGCTTTGAAAGCGATTACCTTCGAACTGGAAAAACGCAATTTAATGAACAGCGTGGCCTTAATTGGTCACCGAATTGCTCACGGCGGCAGTATATTTAACGAATCGGTAGTGATCACCGATGAGGTCATTGAACTGATTCGCCAGGTTTCACCCCTGGCGCCGCTGCACAATTTCGCCAACCTGCGCGGCGTGGAATCCGCTCAGCAACTGTTTCCGGGCGTGAAGCAGGTCGCGGTATTTGATACCAGTTTCCACCAGACCATGGAGCCGGAAGCCTATCTGTATGGTTTACCGTGGCGCTATTTTGAGGAGCTTGGCGTTCGCCGCTATGGCTTCCATGGCACATCGCACCGCTATGTCGCGCAACGCGCGCATCGTCTGTTGCGCCTGTCAGAAGAGGATTCCGGCGTAGTGATTGCTCACCTCGGCAATGGCGCCTCCATTTGCGCGGTGCGCAACGGCAAGAGCGTGGACACGTCCATGGGCATGACGCCGCTGGAAGGGCTGATGATGGGCACTCGCTGCGGCGATGTCGATTTCGGCGCCATGGCGTGGATTGCCAGCCAGACCGGGCAGACGCTCGGCGACCTCGAACGGGTGGTGAATAAAGAGTCCGGCCTGTTAGGTATTTCCGGGTTGTCATCCGATTTACGGGTGCTGGAAAAAGCCTGGCACGAGGGGCATTACCACGCACGGTTAGCCATTAAAACATTCGTACACCGTATTGCGCGCCATATTGGTGGACACGCCATGGCGCTGCATCGTCTCGACGGCGTTATTTTCACTGGCGGCATTGGTGAAAACTCCACGCTTATTCGCCAGCTGGTTGTCGAACATTTACAGGTTTTCGGCATCGAACTGGATCATGAAAAGAATCAATTACCGGGCAGTGCCGGTGAGCGAATTATTTCTGCGCCACATTCGCGAATTGCCTGCGCGGTTATTCCTACCAATGAAGAGAAAATGATTGCGCTTGATGCCATTCATTTAGGAAAAATTAACGCGACAGCTGAATACGCTTAATTTCTAAAGAGAGTAATTTCATGAAGGTAAATATCGATACCAGCGATATGCTGTATGCCGACGCCTGGCAGGGATTTAATGGCTCTGAATGGAAACACGACATCAACGTTCGCGATTTTATTCAGAATAACTATACGCCGTATGAAGGCGATGAAACATTCCTTGCTGACGCGACCCCGGCGACCGTTGCGCTGTGGGAAAAAGTCATGACGGGCATCCGGACGGAAAACGCCACGCATGCGCCGGTCGATTTTGATATCAACGTGGCGACCACGATTACTGCCCATTCACCAGGGTACATTGAAAAAGATCTGGAAAAAATCGTCGGCCTGCAGACCGACAAACCGCTGAAACGTGCGCTGCATCCGTTTGGCGGCATCAACATGATTAAAAGTTCGTTCGACGCCTATGGCCGTGAGATGGACCCGCAATTTGAGTATCTGTTTACTCACTTACGTAAAACCCATAACCAGGGCGTCTTTGATGTTTATTCGCCGGAAATGCTGCGCTGCCGTAAATCGGGCATCCTGACCGGGCTGCCGGACGGGTACGGTCGCGGCCGCATCATTGGCGACTATCGCCGCGTGGCGTTGTATGGCATTCGTTATCTGGTGCGCGAGCGTGAACAGCAGTTTGCTGATTTGCAGTCCCGCCTGGAGCGCGGTGACGATCTCGAAGCCACCATCCGCCTGCGCGAAGAACTGTCCGAGCATCGCCGCGCGCTGCTGGAGATCCAGCAAATGGCGGCGAGCTACGGCTGTGATATTTCACGCCCGGCGCGTACGGCGCAGGAAGCGGTTCAGTGGCTCTACTTCGCCTATCTGGCGGCAGTAAAATCACAGAATGGCGGGGCGATGTCTCTGGGGCGTACCGCGTGCTTCCTCGATATCTACATCGAACGCGACATGCGGGCGGGCGTGCTGACGGAAACGCAGGCGCAGGAGCTGGTCGATCACTTCATTATGAAGATCCGCATGGTGCGCTTCCTGCGTACGCCGGAATTTGACTCGCTGTTCTCCGGCGACCCGATCTGGGCGACGGAAGTGATCGGCGGGATGGGGCTGGATGGCCGCACATTGGTGACCAAAAGTGCGTTTCGTTACCTGCACACCCTGCACACCATGGGGCCAGCGCCGGAGCCAAACCTGACCATTCTGTGGTCGGAAGCGTTACCGATCGCCTTTAAGAAATACGCGGCGCAAATGTCGATTGCCACTTCATCGTTGCAGTATGAAAACGATGATCTGATGCGTGCGGATTTCAACAGCGATGACTACGCCATTGCCTGCTGCGTCAGCCCGATGGTGATCGGCAAACAGATGCAGTTCTTCGGCGCCCGCGCCAACCTGGCGAAAACACTGCTGTACGCGATCAACGGCGGGGTGGATGAAAAACTGAAAATCCAGGTCGGGCCGAAAACCGCGCCGTTGATGGATGATGTGCTGGATTTCACCACCGTGATGAACAGCCTGGATCATTTCATGGACTGGCTGGCGGTGCAGTACATCAGCGCGCTGAATCTCATTCACTACATGCATGACAAATACAGCTACGAAGCATCGCTGATGGCGCTGCATGACCGTGATGTTTACCGCACGATGGCCTGCGGTATCGCCGGGTTGTCCGTGGCGGTGGATTCACTTTCCGCCATCAAATATGCGCGCGTAAAACCGGTGCGTGATGAGAACGGGCTGGCTGTCGATTTTGAAATCGACGGCGAGTATCCGCAGTACGGCAACAACGACGATCGCGTGGACAGCATCGCCTGCGATCTGGTCGAACGGTTTATGAAGAAAATTAAAGCGCTGCCGACGTATCGTAACGCGGTGCCGACGCAGTCGATCCTGACCATCACCTCCAACGTGGTGTATGGGCAGAAAACCGGCAACACGCCGGATGGTCGCCGCGCCGGTACACCGTTTGCACCGGGCGCGAACCCGATGCACGGTCGTGACCGCAAAGGGGCGGTGGCCTCGCTGACCTCGGTCGCCAAACTGCCGTTTACCTACGCCAAAGACGGGATCTCCTACACCTTCTCTATTGTTCCGGCGGCGCTCGGCAAAGATGACGGCGTACGGAAAACCAACCTGGTCGGTCTGCTGGATGGCTACTTCCATCATGAAGACGCCACGGTCGAAGGCGGGCAGCATCTCAACGTCAACGTCATGAACCGCGACATGCTGCTGGATGCTATCGAACACCCGGAAAACTATCCCAACCTGACGATTCGCGTGTCGGGTTATGCGGTGCGTTTTAACGCACTGACGCGCGAACAGCAGCAGGATGTCATTTCGCGCACCTTTACCCAGGCGATTTGAAAAAGGAAATGAACATGAAAAAAGTGATTGAAACCACGCGCGCGCCGGGGGCCATTGGCCCCTATGTGCAGGGCGTTGATCTCGGCGCGATGGTCTTTACGTCCGGTCAGATCCCGGTGGATCCGGAAAACGGCACGGTGTCGGATGACGTCGAAGTACAGGCCCGGCAGAGTCTGGAAAACGTGAAAGCCATCGTGACTGCGTCCGGCCTGAGCGTGGGAGACATTGTGAAAACCACCGTCTTCATCACTGACCTGAATGATTTTTCAGTTATCAATGAGGTCTATAAGCAGTTTTTTGATGAGCACGATGCGGTATATCCGACGCGCAGCTGCGTGCAGGTGGCTCGCCTGCCGAAAGATGTGAAGCTGGAAATTGAAGCGATCGCTTTTCGCGGTGAACGCTAGACACGCGTCAGCCTGCAGGCCGTCACCGTGACGGCCTGTCCTGAAGTCGGGTTTCCCCATACTTTTTGAGCGGGTGCTGAAGATGATTAGCTCATTCGACATTTTTAAAATTGGCATTGGACCCTCCAGTTCTCACACCGTTGGCCCGATGAACGCGGGCAAACAGTTTATTGATGAACTGGAAAGCCTGGGATGGCTTTCGCAAACCGGACGCATCAGCGTTGATCTGTATGGTTCACTGTCTCTGACCGGCAAAGGCCATGCCACCGATACCGCGGTGATCATGGGGCTGGCGGGCAACAGCCCGCAGGACGTCAAAATTGACACCATTGCGGGATTCATTCAGCAGGTGGCCCGCAGCGGGCAACTGCCGGTGGCGAACGGCAAAGCACTCGTCGCCTTCCCACTGCCGGAAAGCGTGGCGTTCCACAATACCGTGCTGCCACGGCATGAAAACGGTATGCGGATCACCGCCTGGCGCGATAACGAGCCGCTACTGGAGAAAACCTATTACTCCATCGGCGGCGGGTTTATCGTCGAGGAGTCGCAGTTCGGCCAGAACCATAACATCGAACAACCGGTGCCGTACCCCTTCAGCTCAGCCAGCGAACTGCTGTCGTTGTGTAAACTGCACGGCTTGTCCATTTCCGGACTGATGATGCAAAACGAACTGGCGCTACGTAGCAAAGAGGAGGTTGACGCGGGGTTTGAGCGCATCTGGCAAACCATGACCACCTGCATTGAGCGCGGGATCAACACCGAAGGCGTCCTGCCCGGTCCGCTGACGGTGCCGCGTCGTGCCGTGGCGCTGCGGCGGATGCTGGTGTCGAGCGATCGCGTCTCGCAGGATCCGATGAACGTGATCGACTGGATCAACATGTTCGCGCTGGCGGTCAGTGAAGAGAACGCTGCGGGCGGACGTGTCGTCACCGCGCCGACAAACGGCGCCTGCGGGATCGTCCCGGCGGTGCTGGCGTACTACGATAAATTCCGCCGGACGGTGAACGCCAATTCCGTCTCGCGCTATTTCCTCGCCGCTGGCGCCATCGGCGCGCTGTACAAAATGAACGCCTCGATTTCTGGCGCCGAAGTGGGCTGTCAGGGTGAAGTGGGCGTGGCCTGTTCAATGGCGGCGGCCGGGTTAGCCGAGCTGCTGGGCGGCAGCCCGCAGCAGGTGTGCGTGGCGGCGGAAATCGCCATGGAGCATAACCTCGGACTGACCTGCGATCCGGTGGCTGGTCAGGTGCAGATCCCCTGCATCGAGCGTAACGCCATCAACGCGGTGAAGGCGGTGAACGCCGCACGAATGGCGCTGCAACGCACCAGCGAAGCGCGGGTGTCGCTCGATAAAGTCATCGAAACGATGTATGAAACCGGCAAAGACATGAACGACAAATATCGTGAAACCTCCCGTGGTGGTCTGGCGATAAAAGTGGTGTGTGATTAAATCGATAAGCCCGGCTGTTGATTCCTGCTCTGGCCCTGGTGTTTTACCGGGGCTTTTTTCTGCCTCGTCATCCTGAATGTGATATCTCTCTCATTTCTATTCTGCGTAGTAATTTTTTCTCCTTTTGTTGTTCATATGGCAATTTTATTTCTTTAAAAGGCCATATGAATAAAAATGTTGTGAATTTTTTCTCCGTTGTCGGCGGTATGATTTTTCACAATAAAACCAGAACTCGCCTGCAGTTACGTACCGAACATCGCATCGAAATAATTAAAAAAACTTCTACCTACACAAGCGAGAACGTAATGGAAACGGCTTCAAACAGCAGCGTAATACTGGACGATACATCGCCTGCCCGGCTGGCAAATATGACGGAAAGCGAATGGCGGGAAGCGATAAAATTCGACAGTACCGATACCGGCTGGGTCATTATGAGCATCGGGATGGCTATCGGCGCAGGGATTGTTTTTCTTCCGGTTCAGGTTGGTCTGATGGGGTTATGGGTATTTTTACTCTCTTCGGTGATTGGCTACCCGGCAATGTATCTTTTTCAGCGGCTTTTTATTAACACCCTGGCGGAATCGCCGGAATGCAAAGACTACCCGAGCGTGATCAGCGGCTATCTGGGTAAAAACTGGGGAATACTGCTCGGCGCACTTTATTTTGTGATGCTGGTGACCTGGATGTTTGTTTATTCCACCGCCATCACCAACGACAGCGCTTCCTATTTACATACCTTCGGGGTGACGGACGATTTGCTGTCTGACAATCCCTTTTACGGCCTGGTCTTGATTTGCATCCTGGTGGCTATTTCGTCACGCGGTGAGCAACTGCTGTTTAAGGTATCGAGCTTTATGGTGTTGACCAAATTGCTGGTTGTCGCCGCGCTGGGGCTGTCAATGATCGGCCTGTGGCATTTGCATAATATCGGTGCGCTGCCGCCGATGGGGCTGCTGATTAAAAACGCCATTATTACGTTACCGTTTACCCTGACGTCGATTCTGTTTATTCAGACCTTAAGCCCGATGGTGATCTCCTATCGTTCGCGCGAAAAATCAGTCGCCGTCGCGCGCCATAAGGCTTTGCGGGCAATGAATATTGCGTTTGGCGTACTGTTTGTCACCGTCTTTTTCTACGCTGTGTCGTTTACGCTCGCGATGGGGCATGACGAGGCGGTGAAGGCTTACGAACAGAATATTTCCGCGCTGGCGATTGCCGCGCAGTTTATCAGCGGTGACGGTGCGGCGTGGGTCAAAATCGTCAGCGTTATTCTCAATATTTTTGCTGTCATGACTGCTTTCTTCGGCGTTTATCTGGGCTTCCGGGAAGCGACGCAGGGCATCGTGATGAATCTGTTACGCCGCAAATATGCGACGGAAAACATCAATGAAAAAGTCGTTCAGCGCGGGATCATGCTGTTCGCCATTCTGCTGGCCTGGAGCGCCATTGTGCTCAACGCGCCGGTGCTGAGTTTTACCTCAATTTGTAGCCCTATTTTTGGCATGGTGGGTTGCCTGATCCCGGCATGGCTGGTTTACAAAGTGCCTGCGTTACATAAATACAAAGGCGCCTCGTTATTGCTGATTATCGTGACGGGTTTGCTGTTATGCGTCTCGCCGTTCCTCGCATTCTCCTGATGCATATAAATACGTACTAAGGTTGTGATTATGTTGAGCCCTGAAAAACAGTCATTGTGGAAAAAACTCATCTGCGCCGTGCAGAAAGAAGTAAAACCGGCGCTGGGGTGTACCGAGCCGGTTTCACTGGCACTGGCCTGCGCCACCGCGGCGGCGCAGCTGGACGGGCGCGTGGATCGCATTGACGCCTGGGTGTCGCCAAACCTGATGAAAAACGGGATGGGGGTGACGGTGCCGGGTACGGGCATGACCGGGTTGCCCGTCGCGGCAGCGCTCGGGGCGATCGCGGGTGATGCCGACGCCGGGCTGGAAGTGCTCAACAAAGCCACAGCGGAGGACGTTGCCCGCGCCCGACAGATGCTGGAAAGCGGTGCGGTGCGCGTGATGCTGGAAATCCCCTGTGACGAGATCCTCTCTTCGCGGGCGAAAGTGTATGCGGGCGACATGTGGGCCAGCGTCACCATTGCGGGCGGGCATACCTGCATTACCCGCATTGAAAAGCAGGGCGACGTGCTTTTCGCACTCGATGACGCGGTGCCTGCGGAAGAAGAAGCATGTCCGCTGGAGGTGCTGGAACAGACCTCATTGCAGGACATTTTTGAATTTATCAATCAGGTGCCGTTTGAGGATATCCGTTTTATTCTCGATGCCGCGCATCTTAACGACGCCTTATCGCGTGAAGGGTTGCGCGGGCAGTGGGGCTTACACATTGGCGCGACGCTGGACAGGCAATGCCAGCGCGGGCTGATGACCCGCGATCTGTCGAGCGACATCGTTATCCGCACCAGCGCCGCATCGGACGCACGGATGGGCGGCGCGACACTGCCCGCCATGAGCAACTCCGGCTCCGGTAATCAGGGCATCGCCGCGACGCTGCCGGTCGTGGTGGTGGCGGAACATTTCAACGCCAGTGAAGAGAAACTGGCCCGCGCGCTGATGCTGTCGCATCTCTGCGCTATCTACATTCATTTCCAGTTACCACGACTGTCAGCGCTGTGCGCCGTCACCACGGCGTCAATGGGCGCGGCGGCTGGCATGGCCTGGCTGGTGGACGGGCGTTATGAAACGCTGGCGATGGCGATCGGCAGCATGATTGGCGATCTCAGCGGCATGATTTGCGATGGCGCGTCAAACAGCTGCGCGATGAAAGTCTCGACCAGCGCGTCAAGCGCCTGGAAAGCGGTGCTGATGGCGCTCGATGATACCGCCGTGACGGGTAACGAAGGGATTGTGGCGCATGATGTCGAACAGTCTATTGCTAACCTGTGCGCGCTGGCGCGTCAGGCGATGCAGCAGACTGATCTGCAAATCATTGAGATAATGGCGAAGAAGGCGTCTTAAGGCACAGGTCTGAACTGACCCCTCAGGCCAGTTCAGTCTCCTGGATCAGACGGATTTCGGCTTCGGCGACGATCGCTTCCAGTTCGCTCAGCATATCTTCATAGCCGAAGGCGACCGGGACGGCGACGTTGCCGTTCTCTGCAGGGGCGCTGATGATGTCAGGCGCCGTTTTAGGCTGTCGTTTTTTGCTCACGTGCATCTTCCGCTGTTGCTTCTGTCTATACCGGTAAATCTATCAGCAAAGCGCGAAGCGGCGTATCTGCGACCAGCGTTATGTTAGCTTCGTCACGAATAAAAGCGCCGTCGCCGCAGGTCAACGACTGTTGCTCTTTTTACATACATTGGGCGTGGACGGTGCCGTGAATTGACTGCAAATAAGCGCGCGGGCCGTGGAGCTGGAAGCTCAACTGCTCGCCCTTTGCAATATCAATATGATGGATCCACACCTGCTGGCGTAGCATCAGGCTACCGTTGCTGCCATCGGGTGACGCCAGCAATTGCGTGGCGACATTATCGAGGCTGACTTTCTGCATCAATGGGTTTTCCCGCTCCGGGCAGGCGTCCAGCCATAGCTGCATCCGGGTCAGAGAATGCTCTTTGCTCAGGTTGTGCTCGCTGTAGCTCACGCCGGGTTGCGTGGCGATGAGCAGCGCTTCACCGGCTTTCGCCTGGACATGGTTGCCATCGCTGTCACGGTACTCTGCTTCACCTTCCAGAATCAGGTTCAGAATATCGACTTTCGGGTAGGAGCGCGGCTGGAATGACGCACCGGGCGCCAGCACTTCCTGATTCAGTACACGCAGGGAGGCATAGCCCAACAGCTTCGGGTCAAAGTAGTGTCCAAAGGAAAAAGTGTAACGTGCCTGCAGCCAACCGAAATCGGCTTTGCCACATTGACTGGCGGTACGGGTAGTAATCATAGTTCTTGACCTCTCTTTACTTCCTTTTATGTTAAGGGGCTGGACGCTGCATTGTTAGCCAGATATTCTGCCAGGTATGTTCAAATTTACTGAATGAGAGTGCGATGGCTAAAGAAAGAGCATTGACGCTGGAATCGCTGAGGGTGATGGACGCGATCGATCGCCGTGGTAGTTTCGCCGCCGCCGCGGATGAGCTGGGGCGCGTACCTTCCGCACTGAGCTACACCATGCAAAAGCTGGAAGAAGAACTGGATGTGGTGCTGTTCGATCGTTCCGGTCACCGGACGAAATTCACCAACGTCGGTCGTATGCTGCTGGAGCGTGGGCGCGTGTTGCTGGAGGCCGCCGATAAACTGACGACCGATGCGGAAGCGCTGGCCCGTGGCTGGGAAACCCATTTAACCATCGTTTCCGAGGCGCTGGTCCCGACGGCGGATCTGTTCCCGCTGGTCGACAGACTGGCGGCGAAAGCGAACACCCAGATGGCGATCATCACCGAAGTGCTGGCGGGTGCCTGGGAGCGGCTGGAGCAAGGAAGGGCGGATATCGTTATCGCCCCGGATATGCATTTTCGTTCGTCGTCTGAAATCAACTCACGCAAACTCTATTCGGTGCTGAATGTTTATGTCGCCTCGCCGGATCACCCGATTCATCAGGAGCCGGAGCCGCTTTCAGAGGTTACGCGGGTGAAGTATCGCGGCGTGGCAGTGGCGGATACCGCCCGCGAGCGCCCGGTTTTAACCGTACAGTTGCTCGATAAACAGCCGCGTCTGACGGTCAGCACCATTGAAGACAAACGCCAGGCGCTGTTGGCCGGGCTGGGCGTCGCGACGATGCCGTATCCGCTGGTGGAACAGGATATCGCCGACGGGCGGCTGCGCGTGGTGAGCCCGGAATACACCAGCGAAGTGGATATCATCATGGCCTGGCGACGCGACAGCATGGGCGAAGCCAAATCCTGGTGCCTGCGCGAAATCCCCAAACTTTTCGCCGCGAAAAAATAGCAATAAAAAAGCATCGAAAAATGTAATGCCAGTCAGTAAAGCAACTGACTGGCTGTTTTATGTGGCTTTTCTGATGATATGCCATTGCAGCCAGGTTATGTCTGTTTGAAAAATAGTCTAATGCACCTTAAAATGAGCATTAAGTCTTTAGTGCGTGTTTTAAGGTGCAATATGAAGCGTACACAGCAGGATTTATTACCTTCTGATTTAAGCCGCCAGCTATCTGAGCTGGGCTATGTTCTGGCGCAAAGTCGCATTGCGCGAAAAATGCCGCAGGCAGAAGTCGCGGTGCGCGCCAATATCAGCCGTAATACCGTCAGTCGGATAGAGAATGGTGATGCAGGCGTCGCTATCGGTCAGATTCTGCGGTATCTCAGTGTTGTTCGGCCCGGCGCAACGCTTGCCGATGTTATTGGGAAGAAGGATCACGCCGTACAGGCGGTTAAGCGTCTTCAACGTCCCCGGCGCGCACGACCACTGAGCAACAAGGAGTTGGAAGAATATGATTTCTGAGAGCGCGTTGCTGGTACATGCATTTTTACCTGGCGCAACGGAGTCTGTCCCGGCCGGAAAATTGCATTTACAGGAAGATGGTGCTGACCTTCTGGCCTCGCGTTTTGTCTATGGCCTTAAATACCTGAAAAGAAACGGAGCAATTGAAATCGATCCTGTTGGGCTGGGTATGTTGCAGGGCCAACAGGTAGCAAAACAGGCGCTATTTGCGCAGGAGTCAACACTGTTTGGTGGGATCCGGGATGCCGCGCCAGATGCCTGGGGACGCCGGGTTATTGAAGCTAAAAAACGTGTTCCGGCGAACTCATTACCTGAATCGGTATATCTGCTGGAGGCCGGGCCAAACCGGACGGGGGCTTTGGATATCACCCATGATGGGCTGCCATCCAGAGATCTTGATACCTCCACGGATATAAAATTCCTGGGATACCTGTTTGATGCCGCGGAGAGAATCGAGAATGGCGCGCCTTTACCTGCCAACCTGCATGGGATATTTGATGCGGGTTCCAGTATGGGGGGGATGCGGCCAAAAGCGACGGTGGTTGTAGAGGATGAGAGCCATTGGCTGGCGAAGTTCTCTTCCCGTACCGATCGCGGATTTTGCTACCCGGCAATCGAACACGCGACGTTGCGTCTTGCTGATGCGGCGGGGCTTCACGTCCCTGAAACGCGTCTTGAAGAGATTGGACCGGGGCGTTTCGCCATGCTGATCAAACGTTTTGACCGCGTGGGTCAGGGAGACAATACCGGCAGGCGTCATTTTGTCTCCGCGCTCACCTTGATGAACATTCACGAAATGGCTTCGGTCGAAAGCAGTTATGCGGAACTGGCGGATGCGATGCGCAGACATCTCGGTGCTGACAATCTCTCAGACGACCTGCGGGAGCTATTCTGCCGAATGGTATTTAATATCCTGGTTAATAATGATGATGATCACCTGCGTAACCATGGTTTTGTGCTGATGGAATCACCAGCACAGGATCCAGTGAGAGGGGCTCAGGAACCGCAGGGCGATGTTGCTTTGGCATGGCGAATCAGTCCGCTTTATGACGTGGTTCCTCGTCCGGTGCATTCTCATCATCGTCGACTTCACTTAGGGGTTGGTGCAAATGGCAAAGAAGCCACGCTGGGTAATGCCGTTTCCTGGTGTGAGCGCTTTGGATTAAGCCGTGCTGATGCTAGTGCAGAGATTGATCGAATCTGGCGAGTGGTCAGGGAGTGGCGTAACCATTTTGAGGCATGCGGTGTAACAGGAGGCGATATTGATGCCGTAAGTTCTGCGTTTTTGCACGCCCGTTATTTGGGAGGAACTGATGTTGGAATTACTTAACTGCACCTTAAAACGTGCATTAACCGAATAGTGCGCGTTTTAAGATGCATTAAGTGAGTTTAAAAAATGGCAAAGTAACACTCAGGGTTGACTTTGCCAAAAATATCAACTGATCGGCATTACATCGAAAGATGCCCTTTTGCTTTTACCGGAACCGGCTGTCGCGGCCGTGAGGCTCGTTGAGATCCTGCCACGGGCCGATGGAGATAATTCCCGTCGGGTTAATGGTCTTGTGGCTGCGATAATAGTGGTTGCGGATATGGGCGAAATCGACCGTTTCGGCAATTCCCGGTATCTGATAGATATCGCGCAGGAAACCGTACAGGTTCAGATAATCGCTGATGCGATGCTTGTCGCATTTAAAATGGGTGACATACACCGGATCAAAGCGTACCAGCGTGGTCCACAGGCGAATGTCCGCTTCCGTCAGGCGATCACCAGTCAGATAACGATGCTGGCCGAGAATTTGTTCGATACGTTCCAGCGATTCAAACACCTTCGTCACGGCTTCATCGTAAGCCTGTTGGCTGGTGGCGAAACCGGCTTTATAGACGCCGTTATTGACGTTGTCGTAAATCCAGCTGTTCAGCTCATCGATCTGGCTGCGTAATTCTGTCGGGTAGTAATCCCCCGCTTTCGCGCCCAGACTGTCGAATGCGGTATTGAACATACGGATGATTTCCGCAGATTCATTGCTGACGATAGTGTGGTTCTTTTTATCCCACAGTACCGGCACGGTGACGCGCCCGGTGTAGTGCGGGTCGGCGTGCAGATAAAGCTGATACAGAAATTCATGCTGGTACAGCGAATCGCCGGTCGCTGCCGGGAAATCGTCATCAAATGTCCAGCCATTTTCCAGCATCAGCGGGTTCACCACCGACACTGAAATAAACGGCTCCAGCCCTTTCAGTTTGCGCAGGATCAGCGTGCGGTGCGCCCACGGGCAGGCAAGGGAAACATAAAGATGATAGCGATCTTTTTCGGCGGCAAAACCGCCCTCGCCGGTCGGGCCGGGAGCGCCATCCGCGGTCAGCCAGTTGCGAAAGGCCGAAACGGAACGTTTGAAACGTCCCCCGGTTGATTTTGTGTCATACCAGGTGTCATGCCAGACGCCGTCAATCAGTTGTCCCATAACAATCTCCTTTCTTGATTCGCGGATAGCCAAAGCGAGGAGAACGCTCCTCGCCTTGAACTTTATTCAGTATAAGCGCTTACCACTTTTTGTTCAGCGCACGGTCGATGCTGATAGCGCCCGGACCGGAGATAGCCAGCAGCAGGAAACCGCCTGCGATGGTCAGGTTTTTCATGAACATCAGCGAGTTCACGCCTTCCGCAAAGTTGCTGTGGAACAGCAGGGCGGTCAGGATGGTGAAGATGGCCGTGATCAGCGCCGTGGTACGGGTCAGGAAACCGAACAGAATCGCCAGACCGCCGCCAAACTCAAGCAGAATGGTCAACGGCAGCAGTGCGCCCGGAACACCCATGGCTTCCATGTATTGTTGCGTGCCGGCATAGCCAGTGATTTTTCCCCAACCTGCGGTGATAAACAGGATCGGCATCAGAATACGCGCTACCAGAACACCAACATCTTCTAATTTTTTCATTTTACTCTCCAGAAAACCCCATGGGCGGCTGTGTTGATTTAGTGTGCAATTTCGCGGGGATACCGCGTTGTTGCTGTCGATGGAGGGGAGTGTAAACGTGACGAAGATCGAATGTAAGCAAGGAAAACTGTCGATCTCTTTCAAAGAATCTGAGCAACCGGAACGGCGTGCATAAAAAGGCCCGATAAGCGATGCGCTATCAGGCCTGAAGGGGAAGGGCTGAGGGGTTTTAGCCGCGCAACTGCTGCTCGCGCACGGTGGCTTTGATGAGACGCCAGGCGCTCCAGATGCCGAGGCCGCGTTTCGCCCAGCGCACCAGGAATCGCGGATGGCGAACAGTCCAGATGGTTGCGACGCTGCTGCCGACCAGTATCCATGAACGCAGGTTTAACACTGTGTTCCAGCCGCGATCATAACTGTGAGTAGCATCCAGCCAGTCACGGCGGCTGGCGGACAGGTCCAGCCGCTGTTGCTGAATGCGACTCAGCAGCCGCGCTTTGCGCCGCTGAAGCTCCAGTTTGTGACTCATGATCTTTCATCCTCAAGCAGTTCACGATCGTTCGCCAGCTCTTTGCGCGTATGGCGCAACAGCGTGGAACGACGTGCTTTGCGAAGGGTCCAGATCCCGCCGATGAGCGCGGCCAACAGCAGAACGACTGTCGTGGCGATCATGGCATTCAGGCGATATTGCGGATCGATGGCCCAGATCACCAGCACCATCAGACTCATCAACCCAAACGCCGCGAACAGCATGGTCAGTCCAAGCATCAACAGCATCTGGAAGAGATTGGCCTTCTCCTCTTCCAGCTCGAGCACCGCCAGTCGCAGACGGGTTTCGACCATCTCGACCACCAGCGTGACGATGCGCTGTCCAATGCCCAGAATGCTTTTGCCGGGGCCTTGTGCGTGTGGTTCAGCCATCATCAGCGACGCGTCAGCAGAACGCCCAGCACCACCCCAACCGCTGCGCCGATGCCGACGCCCGTCCACGGGTTATCACGCACGTATTCGTCGGCGCGGGCCGCGGCTTCGCGGGTCTGTTTGGCGATGGCATCTCCGGTTTCCCCAAGACGATGGCGGCTGTCGTGTAAAGCCCGCTCTGCTTTGCTGCGCAGCTTGCTGATCTCTTCTTTCGATTTATCGCTGGAGGAGTTCAGCACTTCTTCCAGGGTATCCGCCAGGGATTTCAGTTCAGCACGTAGATTTTCTGCAGTGGTATCTTTAGCCATGATGCTCTCCTGTTCGTCGTTCCATTAAATCAGTAATCACGCGACTCCAGCGCTTTCAGCTCGTCCTGCGCCTCGTTGAGTTTGCGTTCACGTTTGTCGATTTTGTCCGCATCGCCTTTCTGTTTAGCTTCATTCAGTTCCTGCCGACGCTCAGCCACTTCATCCTTCTGTCTGGCGATTTTTTTCTGATGATCAGCAAGCACCTGACGATCACTACAGTGAGCATTCACCTCGTTCAGCGCTTTTTTCAGGCCGTTGATCCTGTTCTGGTTGTGATGCTTTTCGGCATAGCTGATTTCACGCTGTATATTCTGTGCCTTTTCCTGACAGGGAGAAGCAGCCCAGGCACCTGCGCTAAGAGAGACGAGTGCTAATGCAATGACGATGCGGTATTTCATGTCTGAAACCTTCCATTGTTATGGGCCGTTTTACGACATAGCCCGTTCCAGTGAATCAATGACTTCTGGCGTCTTCCGCATACAAAGCATAGTAACTATACGGTAAATCACCAAAAAACAGGGTGCGTTTCGGAATCCTCTAAGGAATCAGCCGAGACGGTGTGCGTTATCACGCAGGCGGGAAATCCACAGCGACGCGGGGGTGTCATCGTCCAGTTGCGCCACGATATACCCCTGTGGCAATGAGCGATCCAGCACCTCTTTTGCCGCGCTGCTTTGCGCTCTGGAATCAAATTTAATCAACAGGGTATCGTCTTTTGGCGTGATGCTTTTGAAGCGAATGCCGTTGGCGTCAAGGTGATGCCAGATGAAAAAACCGTCCGGCATACTGGCGCCCTGACCCGACGGGCGAATCGCCAGCGTCGATTCACGATGCTGGAGCGCCGCCCATACACAGATGGCGAGCAGGAGCAGAATGACGGCGCCAGTCCCGAGGGAAAACCAGCGCAGCGTGTGACGGTTAATCACCATGATTGGCCAGTTTTCCGTATTTCTTTTTCCACAGGACGATCAGCGAACCGAGCAGACCAATAACCAACAGCACCACCGGCAGCAGCATCAGACAGGACATCAGCGCGTCTTCGTACTTCTGGAATACCGGCGTTTTGCCCAGCGCGAAGCCGAGCGTGGTCAGAATCAGCACCCACAACAGGCCGCTCATCCAGTTAAAAAACTGGAAACGGGCGCTGCTGAGACCGGACAGCCCGGCGATGGTCGGCAGCAGGGTGCGGACGAAGGCGATAAAACGGCCAATCAGCAGGGCGGAAAGGCCATGTTTATGGAACAGATGGTGCGCGCGCTGGTGGTAATGCGCGGGCAGATGGGAAAGCCAGTTTTGTACAATTCGCGTATTGCCCAGCCATCGCCCCTGAATATAACTGAGCCAGCAGCCGAGACTCGCGGCGACGGTCAGCAGAAGGATGGTGTGCGGATACCCCATCGCGCCTTTGGCGATCAGCACGCCAACCAGCACTAATAAACTGTCGCCAGGCAAAAAGGCGGCAGGCAGTAACCCATTCTCAAGGAACAGGATCATAAACAGCACAAAGTAGAGCATGCCGATCATGGAGGGATTCGCCAGAGTTTCGAAATCCTGGTTCCATAACGCATGCAATAATTGGGTAAATAGTTCCATTCAGGTTTCCCGGTACATCGATTAACGTCGCGTTTGAACGCGGTTTCAGGATTCGGCGACATCGTCATTTTAATTATGGTCGCAGCAACGCGTTCCAACTAATCCATGTTTTAGGTCTGAGCCAGCAAAAACTGCCTCAAGGAACGACAAAAAGCATCTAATTGTAACAAAGCTACTCAAGTCTCGTCAGAGATTTTGCAGTTTGTTGAGGATAGATTTTGCGGGTTGTGGGGGAACGTGGCGAGGGTATTTACACAGGCTGACATTATTTATATTTAACTGACGCGCAAGGCACAGCGGCGTGCGCGTCAGTCAGTAAATGGTTTATTTTACGCCGCTGGTCGCGGTATCGAGATGGACCACCGGATTTTCCGCGAACAAGTAACGGTCGGCATTGAATTCAAAGTCATCGCTGGTCTCGTTAAACAGCATCAGCTTGGTGTTTTCCAGATGCTGCCACATCGCCAGTTTCGCCGCGTGCGGATCTTTACGAATCAGCGCCTTAAGGATTTGATCGTGATCGTCGCACCAGTTATCAACGGTGCGCAGATCGATGTGATCGTGCAGTTTTTTCCAGTACGGGTTATGAACGCGCTGAGTCCACATTTTTTCAACGATAGCGGCCAGAGCGGTGTTCTGGGTAGCGAGCGCCACCTGCACATGGAACTGGAGATCCCATTCGGAGTCGCGGAAGCATTTCTCTTTGCGCGCATTCTCCTGGATTTCCATCAGTTTCATGATGTCCTGCTTGGTGACCTGCGTGGCGGCAAATTCGGCGATATTGCTTTCAATCAGCTGGCGCGCCTGCAGCAGTTCGAAGGGGCCGTAGCTGGCGAATTCAAGGGATTCGTCCGGCGCCTGGTAATATTTAGGCTGGCTGGAAATCACGTGGATCCCCGAGCCTTTACGCACTTCGACGTAGCCTTCAACCTCAAGCATGATAATCGCTTCACGCACCACCGTTCGGCTGACGTTTTTCTCATCGGCAATAAAACGTTCAGCAGGCAGCTTATCGCCAACCAGATAAACTCCTTGCTCAATGCGGCTTTTTAGCTCGGCAGCGAGTTGTTGATACAAACGGCGTGATTCTGTGACTTCCATATGCGCTCCAGGCAAGGTACGGCACCATTGATTTGTTATACCACTTTTGTTGCCTGTGCTCCATTATTCTTGTCACGAAAAAGCCGTCATAAAGACGGCTTTTGTCGGGAAAACGCTGCGTTCGCTAGCTTTGCGTCGCGGTATCTCCCACACCACTATTCGGAGTTTCCGCCGCTGGTCTGTTTTGCAGCACCGTCCAGATCACCAGCGCACCCAGCAGATCAAACACCGCCAGCACAGCAAACAGCGGGCTGAAACCGATGGTATCCGCCAGCGCACCGACCACCAGTGCGAATAGCGTACTGGCTGTCCATGCCGCCATACCGGTCAGGCCGTTAGCGGTCGCCACTTCGTTACGACCAAAGACGTCGGAAGACAGAGTGATTAATGCGCCTGACAGCGACTGGTGAGCGAAGCCACCAATACACAGCAGCATAATCGCGACGTACGGGCTGGTGAACAGACCGATCATGCCTGGGCCAATCATCAGCAGCGCGCCCATGGTCACCACCATTTTACGGGAGACGATCAGGTTGACGCCAAACCAGCGCTGGAACAGCGGCGGCAGATAACCCCCGATGATACAACCGAGATCCGCAAACAGCATGGGCATCCAGGCGAACATCGCAATCTCTTTCAGGTTAAAACCATACACTTTAAACATGAACAGCGGGATCCACGCATTGAACGTCCCCCATGCGGGTTCTGCGAGGAAACGCGGCAGGGCGATACCCCAGAACTGACGGGTGCGCAGGATCTGCCACGGCGACATTTTCTTCGCATTGTTGGTCTGGTGCTGTGCTTCCTGACCATTGATAATGTACTCGCGTTCTTCTGTGGATAATTTTTTCTGATCACGCGGGTGTTTGTAGAAAATCAGCCATGACATGGCCCACGCAAAGCTCAGCACACCAGAGATGATGAATGCCATCTGCCAGCTATGCATCACAATCGCCCACACCACCAACGGCGGCGCAATCATCGCACCAATAGAGGAGCCGACGTTGAAATAACCCACCGCGATCGAACGTTCTTTTGCCGGGAACCATTCAGACGTGGCTTTCAGACCTGCGGGGATCATTGCCGCTTCCGCTGCACCGACCGCACCACGCGCCAGTGCCAGGCCACCCCAGCTGCCTGCCAGTGCTGTCGCGCCGCAGAAAACGGCCCAGAAAACAGCAAACATGGCGTAGCCAATTTTGGTGCCGAGAATGTCCAGCACATAGCCAGCAACCGGCTGCATAACGGTGTACGCAGCAGAGTAGGCTGCAATAATGTATGAATACTGCTGGGTAGAGATGTGTAGCTCTTCCATCAGCGTTGGCGCTGCGGCCGCCACAGTGTTACGGGTCAGGTAACCCAGCACGGTGCCCAACGTCACCAGTGCGATCATGTACCAACGTAACCCTTTAATTTTACGCATGTAAAACCTCATCGTTATGTTATATCCGCATCCTGCGCGACCATCATCCATTCCAGGGCGAAGGAGGTGATGTAACGGTGGGCGAAGCCGAAAAAAAATCCGGTACGGCCCGAACCTTGCCATCAGTGCTTGTGCTTAATTCGGTATCCGTACCGGTGAGTCCGATCAAAGACGTCTCGGAAATGCATTCCGTCGGCTTATATGTTGCGACGGCAGAACGATAACTTGTCATACAACTTTAAAAGGTGAGTGACATCACAAATGCTGGAATCTTAATGTGGTCTTTCAGCATGGCTCTGCAAGCCAGAGCTGGCGCGGCTTGCCATGCAAATTACCACTTTCGGAGTGGTTTTTTTGTCAGGGTTTATTGATCTAACTCACGAAAAAATTCTCTGGCGCTGGAAATTGGTGTGATAACTTTGTCAGCATTACAGATAAATATCTGACGCACTCGTTTAGAGGAAGACGCAAATGATGCCGTTTATGACTGAAGATTTTCTGCTTGATACCGAATTTGCCCGCCGTCTGTACCATGACTACGCGAAAGACCAGCCGATTTTCGATTATCACTGCCATCTGCCGCCGCAACAGGTCGCGGAGAATTATCGCTTCAAAAACCTGTATGACATCTGGCTGAAGGGCGATCACTACAAATGGCGCGCGATGCGCACCAACGGCGTGCCGGAGCGCCTGTGCACGGGCGATGCTTCCGATCGTGAGAAGTTTGACGCCTGGGCCGCGACAGTGCCGCACACGATCGGTAATCCGTTATACCACTGGACGCATCTCGAACTGCGTCGTCCGTTTGGTATTACAGGTAAGCTGCTTTCGCCGTCCACCGCGGACGAAGTCTGGAATCAATGTAACGACCTGCTGGCACAGGACAAATTCTCCGCCCGTGGGATCATGAAGCAGATGAATGTGAAGATGGTCGGCACGACCGATGATCCTGTTGATTCGCTGGAACATCACGCGGCCGTCGCCAAAGACAGCAGCTTTGACATCAAAGTGCTGCCGAGCTGGCGTCCGGACAAAGCCTTTAACATCGAACTGGCGACCTTCAACGACTACATGCACAAACTGGGTGAGGTCTCTGACACCGACATCCGCCGCTTTGCCGATTTGCAGACCGCGCTGAGTAAACGTCTGGATCACTTTGCCGCCCACGGCTGTAAAGTGTCTGACCACGCGCTGGACGTGGTGCTGTTCGCCGACGCGACCGACGCAGAGCTGGACAGCATTCTCGCCCGCCGTCTGGCCGGTGAAACACTTAGCGAGCACGAAGTCGCCCAGTTTAAAACTGCCGTGCTGGTCTGGCTGGGGGCAGAATATGCCCGTCGCGGCTGGGTGCAGCAGTACCACATCGGTGCGCTGCGCAACAACAACCTGCGTCAGTTCAAGCTGCTGGGGCCGGACGTGGGCTTTGACTCCATCAACGACCGCCCGCTGGCGGAAGAGTTGTCAAAACTGCTCAGCAAACAGAACGAAGAAAACCTGCTGCCGAAAACCATTCTCTACTGCCTGAACCCGCGCGATAACGAAGTGCTGGGCACCATGGTCGGCAACTTCCAGGGCGAAGGTATGCCTGGCAAGATGCAGTTTGGTTCCGGCTGGTGGTTTAACGATCAAAAAGACGGTATGGAACGTCAGATGACGCAGCTCGCGCAACTGGGTCTGCTGAGCCGCTTTGTTGGCATGCTGACTGACAGCCGCAGTTTCCTTTCCTATACCCGCCATGAATACTTCCGCCGTATTCTGTGCCAGATGATTGGCCGCTGGGTTGCTGCAGGTGAAGCACCGGCGGATATCCAGCTGTTGGGTGAGATGGTGCGTAATATTTGCTTTAACAATGCGCGTGATTACTTCGCCATTGAACTGAACTAAGCCCTGAGGTTGGTTGATATGCAATACATTAAGATCCATTCGCTGGATAACGTTGTTGTCGCGCTGGCTGAGATGGCCGAGGGCACAGTGGTGACGGTTGACGGGCAGACAGTAACGCTGCGTCAGGACGTCGCCCGTGGCCACAAGTTTGCGCTGCGTGAGATAGCGAAAGGGGAAAACGTCATTAAATATGGTCTGCCGATTGGTCATGCGTTGATGACTATCGCGCCCGGGGAACATATTCACTCCCACAATACGCGAACCAATCTGAGCGATCTGGACGAGTATAGCTATCAACCTGAAACGCTGGCGGCCATTGCGCCGTCGGCGGATCGCGATGTGCAGATCTACCGTCGCGCCAGTGGCGATGTCGGCGTGCGTAACGAACTGTGGATCCTGCCGACGGTGGGCTGCGTTAACGGTATTGCGCGGCAGATCCAGAACCGCTTCCTGAAAGAAACCCACGATGCCGAAGGCACCGATGGCGTCTTTCTCTTCAGCCACACCTATGGCTGCTCGCAACTGGGCGACGACCATGTGAATACCCGAACCATGTTGCAGAACATGGTGCGTCACCCGAATGCGGGCGCGGTGCTGGTGATTGGTCTCGGTTGCGAAAACAACCAGGTCGATGCGTTCCGCGAAACGCTGGGTGAGTACGATCCTGAGCGCGTGCACTTCATGGTATGCCAGCATCAGGACGATGAAGTGGAAGCAGGGTTAGAACATCTGCATCAGTTGTACGAAGTGATGCGTCACGACGTGCGTGAGCCGGGGAAACTCAGCGAACTGAAGTTTGGTCTGGAATGTGGCGGCTCTGACGGGCTGTCCGGCATCACCGCCAACCCGATGCTGGGCCGTTTCTCCGACTATTTGATCGCAAACGGCGGCACCACCGTGTTGACGGAAGTGCCGGAGATGTTTGGCGCTGAACGCATTCTGATGAGTCATTGCCGTGATGAATCCACGTTTGAAAAAACGGTCACCATGGTGAATGACTTCAAACAGTATTTCATCGCCCATAATCAGCCCATTTACGAAAACCCGTCGCCGGGCAACAAAGCCGGTGGCATTACCACGCTTGAGGAGAAATCCCTCGGCTGCACGCAAAAAGCGGGCTCAAGCGAGGTGGTTGACGTGCTGCGTTATGGCGAGCGCCTGAAAACGCGCGGTCTGAATCTGCTGAGCGCGCCAGGCAACGACGCGGTAGCGACCAGCGTATTAGCGGGAGCCGGCTGCCATATGGTGCTGTTCAGTACCGGTCGTGGCACGCCGTACGGCGGTTTTGTCCCAACAGTAAAAATCGCCACCAACAGCGAGCTGGCGGCGAAGAAAAAGCACTGGATCGATTTTGATGCCGGACAGTTGATCCACGGTAAACCGATGGCGCAACTACTGGAGGAGTTTGTCGATACGATCGTTGATTTCGCTAACGGCAAACCAACCTGCAATGAGCGGAATGACTTCCGCGAACTGGCGATCTTTAAGAGTGGTGTAACACTTTAAATCTGTTGCCGGGAAAATGTAGGCCGGGTAAGCGTTAGCGCCACCCGGCTTTTTCTTAGCTACGTAATGCGTTTTTCGCCAGACGCTCATCTTCCGCCATACAGGCCGCTGCGGTGAACAGCACATCTGTCGATGAGTTCAGCGCGGTTTCGCAGGAATCCTGCAGTACCCCGATGATAAAGCCAACCGCCACGACCTGCATGGCAACATCGTTCGGAATACCGAACATGTTACAGGCCAGCGGGATCAGCAACAGTGAACCACCCGCCACGCCGGACGCGCCACAGGCACACAGCGACGCCACCACGCTCAACAGCAGCGCCGTCGGGATATCCACCGGAATATTCAGCGTATGCACCGCCGCCAGCGTCAGCACGGTGATTGTGATAGCCGCGCCCGCCATGTTGATGGTCGCACCCAGCGGAATGGAAACGGAGTAGGTATCGCGGTCCAGATTCAGCTTTTCCGCCAGCGCCATGTTGACCGGAATGTTGGCCGCGGAACTGCGGGTGAAGAAGGCATACACGCCACTTTCACGCAGACAGGTAAGCACCAGTGGATACGGGTTGCGACGAATACGCCAGAACACCAGCAGCGGGTTGATCACCAGCGCCACCAACAGCATGCAGCTTACCAGTACCAGCAGCAGTTGCGCGTAACCCCACAGCGCGTCGAAACCGGTAGTCGCCAGCGTCGATGACACCAGCCCAAAAATACCAATCGGCGCGAAGCGAATCACCAGTTTCACCATGAAGGTAACGGCGTTCGACACGTCGTTCACCAGGTTTTTGGTGGTTTCGTTACCGTGGCGCAGCGCAAAGCCCAGGCCAACGGCCCACACCAGGATCCCAATATAATTGGCGTTCAACAGCGCGTTGATCGGGTTTGCCACGGTGCTCATCAGCAGGTCACGCAGCACTTCCACAATGCCTGACGGCGGCGTGATGTCGCCCGCGCCGGTGGAGAGATGCAGCTCTGACGGGAACAGGAAACTGAACAGCACGGCGGTCAGCGCCGCGGAGAAGGTTCCCAGCAGATAAAGAAACAGGATCGGGCGAATACTGGTTTTCTGGCCCTGCTGGTGGTTGGCGATGGACGCCATGACCAGCATCAGCACCAGTACCGGTGCAACGGCTTTCAGGGCGCCTACGAAAAGCGTACCCAACAGGCCTGTCGCTTCTGCGGCAGGTTTAGAGATCAAGGCCAGCAGAATACCGAGCACCAGACCAACGAGGATTTGTTTGACCAGGCTGCCTTGCGCGAGGCGCTGCAGTAGACCCTGAGGAGCGGATTGCGTCATGAATTGTTCCTTGAAAGATGTTGCGTTCCATCACGGTACGTACTCTTTTGTTACGTTTATGTCCGGATGTAAACAAAGGTGTTTGCCTGGTCGAGTATAAAGAAAGATTTCAGGGCTGAAAGCGAGAAATTCTGGATTTTCTGCTTATGTCTAATTTTTAAAACTGCGGGATTGCCATCGCGCGCTATGCATGCAGGGCCCGGCGGCATGATGCTACCGGGCCATGTAGTGCTTATTGGTTAAGCGACTTTTTATTATCATTCAATCGGTTAACGATGGCGTTAATCATTAGCGTACCGATAAGAATACCGCCCACCACACCCAGCGAAACGGCGATCGGGATGTGGAAGAAATCGACAATCAACATCTTGATGCCGATAAACACCAGGATCACCGACAGGCCGTATTTCAGCATGGAAAACCGCTCCGCCACGCCCGCCAGCAGGAAGTACATCGCACGCAGACCGAGGATCGCGAACAGGTTTGAGGTCAGCACAATGAACGGATCGGTAGTGACAGCGAAAATGGCCGGGATGCTGTCGACCGCAAAAATCACGTCGCTCAGCTCCACCAGAATCAGTACCAGCAGCAGTGGCGTGGCGTACAGCAGACCGTTTTTGCGCACAATGAAGTGTTCATTCTCGATCTTATCAGTCAGACGCAGGTGACTGCGTAGCCAGCGCACCAGCGGCTTGTCGCCAATCCCTTCGTTATCTTCTTTCGCCAGCGCCATTTTTACGCCGGTAAACAGCAGGAAGGCACCGAAGATATACAGCAACCATGAGAACTGCGAGATAAGCCAGCTACCGGTGAAGATCATGATGGTTCGCAGCACGATCGCGCCCAGCACGCCATACACCAGTACGCGGCGCTGCAACGCGGCAGGCACGGCGAAGTAGCTGAAGAGCATCAGCCAGACAAAGACGTTATCCACCGCCAGCGCTTTTTCGATCAGATAGCCGGTCAGGAAGGCCAGCGCCTGCGGGTCAGCCACCTCACGCCCTTGCGTCGTCGCCAGATACCACCAGAACGCGGCATTAAACAGCAACGACAGCGTAACCCACAGCATTGACCAGCCTGCCGCCTGCTTCATCGACATAGCGTGCGGGCCGCGGCGCCCCTGAAGCAGCAGGTCGATAGCCAGCATAACCACCACCACCATGGCGAATCCGCCCCATAACATCGGTGTGCCGACACTATTCATAAACTTTCCTTTCTCTTACATGCAAAAAAAAACGGCTACCGTCGAAAGACGATAGCCGTTGTACTGTTTTTGCACGGACCTCGCCTTTCGGCAAGGTCTCACTTACAACAAGAAAACCGGATAGTGCGATGTGGCTTTCTTGTTGCCCGGTAACCGGGTGTGGTTTTACACACCGTAATGACGATCCACCGGCAAGGAAGTTACTCCCCTTTGCTCGTTACAAAGTATTACAGGCCATTGATTCCGTCAATGGCCTGTAACAACCCATTTACTCAGCTTTACGCCAGCACGTCGACGCTCAGATCGTCCGCCGGGAATTTGACCCCAGTCTGACGACGAATTTCCGTCAACAGCTTCGCCGTGGTACGGCTGACGGCGAGTCCCGGGTGATTCACCTCACCGGTTTCGACCAGGCGGGCAAAGGTTTCTGCTTCGTACAGCATCGTATTTATGTGCTGTGGCTGCGTCAGATCCTGCGCTTTTCCGCCGCGCGGAATAAAGCTCAGCTTCTGACATTCAGAAATTTTCTCGATCACCAGTGAGCCTGCTTCGCCCTGGATTTCGCTCGGTTGCACGGAATCGCTGACTTTCGAGTGGTGCAGGGTGACGTCAAAATCGCCATAGTGGAGAACGACGGTGCCGTGCGCATCCACACCGCTCTCGAGCAGGGTCGCGCTGGCCTGAACGCTATGCGGCTCACCCCACAACGCCACGGCGGAAGCGAGGCAGTAGAAACCGATATCCATGATCGAGCCGTTGGAAAACGCCGGATTGAAGGTGTTCGGATTCTCGCCGTCCAGATAACGCTGGTAGCGTGAGGAATACTGGCAGTAATTCAGAAACGCTTTGCGCAGCTTGCCCACTTTGCTGAGGGACTGTTGCAGCGTCAGGAAATTCGGCAGGCTGGCGGTTTTGAAAGCTTCAAACAGCACCACCTGGTTTTCGCGCGCCAGGGCGATGGCACTTTCGACTTCACGCAGATTCGAGGCCAGCGGCTTC
Source organism: Trabulsiella odontotermitis (assembly GCF_001297775.1). Lineage (GTDB taxonomy): Bacteria > Pseudomonadota > Gammaproteobacteria > Enterobacterales > Enterobacteriaceae > Trabulsiella > Trabulsiella odontotermitis. The sequence goes on from NZ_LIFX01000002.1 coordinate 88,588, forward strand.
TCGCAAATCACATGTTTTTTATGGCTCAGAAACAGACGCGTCTGGGGATAGTGCAGCGAGTTCGGACTGGCAATATACACCGCGTCAATCGCATCGCTCTGCGCCATCTCCTCAAGCGAGGTGAACAGATGTTCAACAAGGTAATCGTTCGCGAAAGTCTGCGCCTGTTCAAGGCTGCGGGAATAGACGGCGGTGAGCTTGTATTTGCCGGTTTCATGGGCGGCATCGACGAACTGTCGGGTGATCCAGTTCGTTCCAATGACAGCAAAACGTATCATAAACGTTCACGTACTCCGTAGCTGGGGATCTTTTGTCACTGTAGCATGCAATGATGACAAAACGAGTGCGCTATCACGCAGAACGATTTAATGAAAGGTGTGTCAGCCACAGCCGGGTATCAAATTCCAGCTGATGGTACTGCGGCTCCATATAGCAGCAGAGCTGGTAAAACGCCTTGTTATGATCCTTTTCTTTCAGGTGCGCCAGCTCATGCACCACTATCATTTTTAAGAAGGCTTCCGGCGCATTGCGAAACACAGTGGCGACGCGGATCTCCGCTTTTGCTTTCAGCTTACCACCCTGCACGCGCGACACGGCGGTGTGCAGGCCGAGCGCATTTTTCAGCACGTGGATTTTGTTGTCATACATCACTTTGTTGACCGGCGCCGCACCGCGCAGGAACTGATTTTTCAGATCCTGGGTGTACTGGTACAACGCTTTGTCCGTGGTGATGTCATGATGACCCGGATAGCGTTTTTCCAGCACCTCGCCGAGGCGGTTCTGGTCGATAAGCGTTCTGACCTGCGTCAGCAGGGATTCAGGGTAACCCTGCAAGTAAGTGAGCATAATAATAAAAAGGTTTACATATGTGGGTAATTAAGCGATAAAACGCGCGAATTTTAGCATCCCGGAGGGGCGATGAGCCAGGCAGAGTTAAACGGTGAGTTTTTCACGTTAGATCGTTTTCCACCCAATGTGGAGGATCCATCGTTACAGGCGTGGGACGCCGCCGATGAGTATCTGCTCCAGCAGGTGGGCGACACCGGGGGCCTGACGCTTATCCTCAATGACAGTTTCGGCGCGCTGGCCTGTGCGCTGGCTGAACGCCATCCGGTCAGCATTGGCGATTCTTACATCGCTGAACTGGCGACCGGCCACAATCTGCGGATGAACGGCATTGATGAGTCCAGCGTAACATTTCAGGACAGCCTGTCGCCGCTGCCATCTGCACCAGCACTGGTACTGATTAAAGTACCGAAGCAACTGGCACTGCTCGAACAACAACTGCGTGCTCTGCGCGAGGTGGTGACCCCGGAAACCCGCATCATCGCCGGAGCGAAAACGCGCGATATCCATAATTCCACCCTGGCGCTGTTCGAAAAGATCCTCGGCCCGACCACCACGTCGCTGGCATGGAAAAAAGCCCGGCTGATCCACTGCACGTTCAGTGCGCCAGCGCTTAAAGAGGCGTCAGACATTTTCAGCTGGCCGCTCGACGGCACGGATTTCACGATTCATAACCATGCGAATGTCTTTTCCCGCAGCGGGCTGGATATCGGCGCGCGGCTGTTCCTGCAGCATCTGCCGGAAGGGATTGACGGGGAGATGGTGGATCTAGGCTGCGGCAACGGCGTGATTGGCCTGCAGTTGCTGGCGAAAAACCCGCAGGGGCGCGTGCTGTTTGTCGACGAATCTCACATGGCGGTGGCGTCGAGCCAGCTGAATGTTGAGCGTAATCTGCCAGAGGCGATCGCGCGCAGCGAATTTATGGTCAACAACGCGCTGGCGGGCGTCGAACCGGACCGTTTCGACGCGGTGTTCTGTAACCCGCCGTTTCATCAGCAGCATGCGATTACCGATCATATCGCCTGGCAGATGTTCAACGATGCCCGCCGTTCGCTGAAATATGGCGGGGCGCTGTACATCGTCGGCAACCGTCATCTGGACTATTTCCGCAAGCTGAAGCGCGTGTTTGGCAACTGCACCACTATAGACACCAACAACAAGTTTGTGGTGCTGAAAGCGGTGAAAGTACGCAAGACGCGCTAGAATTGCGTCTCCAGTAGGCCCGGTAAGCGAAGCGCCACCGGGCAAAATGCCCTTAAATCTCCAGCGCCAGTTTCGTTCCCTGTGCAATCGCCCGGCGCGCGTCCAGCTCCATCGCCACGTCGCAGCCGCCGATCAAATGCACCCTTTTGCCTTTCTCACGCAGCGGCTGCGCTAACTGGCGTCGCGGTTCTTGCCCGGCGCAGATCACCACATGATCGACCGCCAGCAGTTGCGGTTCGCCGCCGATCAGCACATGCAGCCCGTCGTCGTCGATCTTCTGATAACTGACCGCCGGGATCATTTTCACCCCGCGCGACAGCAGGGTGGTGCGGTGGATCCAGCCGGTGGTTTTACCCAGACCCTCACCCGGCTTACCGGCTTTGCGTTGCAGCATCACGATCTGTCGCGGGCTTTTCGGCAACTGAGGCCCTTCCGGGCGCAGTCCGCCCGCAGTGTTCAGACTGGTGTCGATTCCCCATTCCACGCAGAATTCCGCAATGTTCTGGCTGGTGGGCTCACCCGGCTGGCTTAAATACATCGCCGTATCGAAGCCGATACCGCCACAGCCGATGATCGCCACGCGCTGCCCGACCGGGGTTTTATCGCGCAGCACGTCGAGGTAACTCAATACTTTCGGATGATCAATGCCGTCAATTTCCGGGATCCGCGGTTCGATGCCGGTCGCGAGGATAACCTCGTCAAACATCCCCAGTTGATCAGGCGAAACGGTGCGGTTGAGCTGCACATCCACGCCGGTGATGTCGAGCATCCGGCGGTAATAGCGCAGCGTTTCGTAAAACTCCTCTTTGCCGGGGATCTGTTTGGCGATATTAAACTGACCGCCAATTTCCGCCGCGGCGTCAAACAGGGTCACCTGATGGCCACGCGCAGCGGCATTCACGGCAAACGCCAGCCCCGCCGGGCCTGCGCCGACCACCGCCAGCAGCTTGCGACGCATCGTTGGGTGGACGGGCATTTTCGTTTCGTGACAGGCGCGCGGATTCACCAGACAGGAAGTGACTTTTCCGGCAAAGATCTGATCGAGACAGGCCTGATTACAGCCGATACAGGTGTTAATTTCATCGGCACGATCCTGTTGCGCTTTGCTCAACAGTTCGGCATCCGCGAGGAACGGGCGCGCCATCGACACCATATCGGCATCGCCTCGCGCCAGAATATCGTCCGCCACCTGCGGATCGTTAATGCGGTTGGTGGTGATAAGCGGGATCGACACGCTGCCTTTCAGCTTGCGCGTTACCCAACTGAACGCCCCGCGCGGCACCGGCGTGGCGATAGTGGGGATGCGGGCTTCGTGCCAGCCAATGCCCGTATTAATGAGCGTGGCCCCCGCCGCTTCCACCGCACGCGCCAGCTCGACAGCTTCGGCAAAAGTGCCACCACCCTCGACAAGATCGAGCATCGACAGGCGGTAGATAATAATGAAATCCTCACCCACCCGCTGGCGAACCGCACGGACCACTTCCACGGCAAAGCGCATCCGGCGCGGATAATCACCGCCCCATTCATCAGTGCGCTGGTTAGTGCGAGCGGCGAGAAATTCGTTAATCAGATAGCCTTCCGACCCCATCACCTCAACGCCGTCATACCCCGCTTCGCGGGCGAGCTGCGCGCAATGCGCAAAGTCTTCAATCAGTGTCAGGATTTCATCGTGTGTGAGCTCATGAGGTTTAAAGCGGTTTATCGGTGCCTGAATCGCAGAAGGCGCTACAGGATGCGGCTGGTAGCTGTAGCGCCCGGAGTGCAGGATTTGCAGCGCGATTTTGCCGTCTTCCTGATGTACCGCGTCAGTAATGAGACGGTGATGCGGCAACTGGCTGGCATCGTTAAGCACTGCGGCACCCTCCATCGTCACCCCGGAAAGCGTCGGCGCAATGCCGCCAGTCACAATCAGCGCCACACCATGACGCGCGCGCTCAGCATAAAACGCCGCCAGCCGCTCCGCACCGTCCGGGCGTTCTTCCAGACCAGTATGCATCGAGCCCATTAACACGCGGTTTTTAAGCGTAGTGAAGCCCAGGTCAAGCGGGGCGAATAGCGACGGATAGCGGCTCATAAACGTGTCCAGTATGTAAAATTATTGTTATGTGGTCGGATGAGTTACTAATTTAGCCAGTCGCAGGCAAAAGGGAAAACAGGGGAGGTTGTGATTGTGATGGGAATCAAAGAACTGATCCATCAGGGTGACGTCCTGAAGAATGTGACAATGTGCGTGTTTTTTGCAGGCTGTTTATTCTACTGTTTTGCGCTGACTATTCGTAACCTATTGATTATTAATAAGGTAAATGGAAGTGGTAAATGATTTCAGCGCATCAATGTATCTTCCTGATACTGTCTTTGAAACGGTGAAAAGCTTCAATGATTCCTCTGCCAACGACATGCAGTGTGGTGATATGAGCGATCAGGATCTGTTTTCGCTTGGTCTGAGAGATATATCAGCAAAAGTGGATCCTTACCGCCTGATTCGCTACGACATTCCCGACACTACTCCTGTCGATGGGATTTCATGGGCAACGGTACGGGGTACAAAAATATCCTATGAAGAATGTGTCGATATTTTATTTGCCGAAATGAAAGCGCTTTCGCAATTATTTTCTTTTCAGGGTGAATATAAAATGGTTATTGGAGAGTTGATTGACCATTTCAGATATGGGAATGGTAGTGGATTTTATAGCCAGCGGTTGAATTTAGCGTTCCATGACAGGATAAATAAATTCACTCTTAATAACCCACTTGCAATTATGAAAGATACGATTCAAAAACACTTTGATTCAAACGGTTCAGTTTACCCTTCAGATCTTATGCATGAAATGAAGATAAGACTGTTTGGTTCAATGCTTAATAAATTTAACGAAAATGAAGACAAGATTAATGGTCTTGGGATTAGTATCCATGATATTGCGGCCCAAAAAATAACGCTTGTAAATCTGCAAAAATACGCAATGGGGTGGGCTGCTACAATATATTTCGATGCTCAGGATCATTTTGGACTTGATGTGTCAGATATTAAAGATAACTTCTACAGGCAACTTCGATTTTTCCGTATATGGTTTTTTCTGCAGCGGCATAGAGATTTTGCATTCAAGCCTTTTTTTACGAATTTTTATTCGGTAGAAAGGGTTGGGAATTACTTATGAAAAACAAATTCTCATTTGTTATGTTATGCTTGTTCCTGACAGGAGGGTTTTATAATTTATGGACACTACGCCCTGTTAAAATACTTTATGTATATTCGGATGCGGGTTGGACGGTGACTATGGTGGTGGATCATTTACCGTGGACCGACAGAGATAAAATTGGTTGGTACCTGGCTCATCGGGAAGAGATGAAACGCAAATATCCATTATTTGATGATACATGGCATACCTATAATATTATGGGCGTTGGCAATGGATTCACCAATTATGATAGCAGCCCTGATGAGGATTTGCTGTGTTTTCCGACTATAAAAAATGATAATAGTTGTATTGCGAGAAATTATCTTTTAATCATCAATGAATATACAGACAGTAATACCCGTTTATATGTGCCTGATAGTGATGTTGTGTATCAACTTACTTCAGAAAATAAGTTAGAAGTTGTTCCTCCTCCTGATGGATCGGGATGATTATTTCGATGAAAAATAAACCCTGGAAATAATTTTGTAGGCCGGATAAGCGCAGCGCCATCCGGCATTTGTTCACCGCGCAGCTAAAGGTTCCGCGCGCACTAACCCCGGTGCCTGCCACATCGACGTGGTCAGGCCGCTGTCTACCAGGCCCAGTTGTTCGGTGTAGACTGCCTGCCATTTCTGCATCATGCCGTCATACAGTTCACGATGGGTGGGATTGGGTGTAAATTCCCGGCTCCAGCTTACCAGCCGTTCGCCGGTGGAGGCCATGTCGCTGAACATTCCGGCCCCCGCGCCTGCGGCTATTGCGCAGCCCAGCGCGGTGGCTTCTTTCACTTCGGGAACGCGCACCGGCAAACCAGTGACGTCGCTTAAAATCTGGCTCCACAATGCGCCTTTGGCACCGCCACCGGCGAAGACGAGACTGTCAAACTGCACGCCGGAGAAGCGGGAGATCTGCGCCAGGTTGCAGGCGGAGACGATAGCGGCGTTCTCTTCCAGTGCACGGAACAGCGTCGCTTTGTTGCATTTTTCCGGGTCGATGGAGAGGTTAATAAACGACGGCGCGGCGTGATACCACTGCTTAAAATGCATCGCGTCGGAGAAAATCGGCATCACGCCATGGGAGCCTGCCGGCACGCGGCTGGCCATCTCTTCCAGCAGTGAATAGGTGTCGACGCCGAGCCGTTCGGCAATCAGTTTTTCTTCCGCACAGAATGCGTCGCGGAACCAGCGCATGGTTAAGCCAGTGAAAAAACTGATCGACTCCGCCTGTGCCATGCCCGGGATCACGTGCGGATTGACGCGAATATTCATGTCCGGATCGGTACGCACCTGCGGCAGGTTCACTACCTGCTGCCAGAAAGTGCCGCCGAGGACGGCAGTTTGCCCGGCGCGTACCACGCCCAGCCCCAGACAACCCAACTGCACATCGCCGCCGCCCATCACCACCGGGGTGCCTTCCCGCAGGCCGCTTTGCTGCGCCGCTGCTTTGGTCACGGCGCCGAGTACGGTACCGGTCTCTTTCACCGGTGAGAGAATGTCCGCGCGCAGCCCGGCCATATCCAGCAGCGCCGGACGCCAGTCACGGGTGAAGAGATCGAGCATGCCGGTGGTGCCTGCATTGGAAGGGTCAACTGCCAGTTCGCCGGACAGCTTCGCCGCCAGCCAGTCGCTGATCATCGTCACCGTCGCCGCCTTGCGGTAAATATCGGGGCGATGGTGCGCCAGCCACAACAGACGCGGCATGGCGCTCAGCGCCAGCGTCTGACCGGAGACGTCATACACTTCGGATTCAAAACGATAGTCATGGATCTCTTTTAGCTCCGCCACTTCACGGCTGGCGCGGGCATCGACGTTAGCACAGGCCCAGATGGCATCACCGTTGCGGTCATAGAGCACAATCCCTTCGCGCATCGAGCAGCAGGCGACGGACTGAATATCTGCCGCCGTCAGTCCGGCTCGCTCCAGTGCCTGACGCACGCACTGACAGGCCAGCTGCCAGTTGGTATCAAGATCGAACTCCATCGAGCCGGGGACGTTCTCCACGCTCAGGTGCTTCCACTCGGCCTGTCCAACGGCAATCTGCCGACCATTCAGGTCGAAGATCACGGCGCGAATGCTGCCTGTCCCTGCATCTAACGCTAAAAGGTAACTCATGACCAACGCCTCGCTATGTTTGCGCGGCGGCGCAGCTATTGCGCCAGAGCCAGTACCGCGCGGGCTGTCATCTCTTCCGTCACCAGGCCATTGATACGGCGACCCTTCAGTGCGGCATAAATCGCTTCTGCTTTTTCTTCGCCTCCGGCGACGCCCAGGATGGTGGGTAACTGCGCCAGCTCATCAAGGGTTACGCCCAGTAATTCGCGGTGGATCTCTAATCCTTCCACCTTTTCCCCTTCGGCATTAATGAAGTAGCCGAGGATGTCGCCTACCGCGCCTTTGCGGGCATACATCAGTTGTTCGCCTTCGCTGATATAACCGGAGCGCAAAATGGTGGCGTCACGGCGCTGATTCACCGAGCCGATGCCGACGACGGCAACGTCCGCGGCGGTGGCGGCGAGGATCACATCCTGAACGCTCGACTCGTGCTTGAGGATGTTTGCCACCTCAGCCGATGACACGCGCAGCGGGGCAGGGATCATGCTGACGTTACAGGCCGCGTCGAGCTGGCCGATGCCAGTCATATACGGGCCAACGCCCCCGGAGAGCGTCACCAGGCGCACCTGTTGCGAGCCGATAAACCCGCTCAAATGTTGCAGACAACTCATGGTCGCTTCGCCAAAACCGACAGCGAGCAACTGGTCCGGTTGCAGGACGCCCATCAGCGATTGTGCAGCACCAATACCCAGACGAACGTTCATTGCCGGGGTGTTCAGCGCAGGGAGAACGCGGGTGATCTTCAGACCAAACCGTTGTTGAAGTTCGGTTTCCAGCGACAGGCAGCCCTCGTAGCGGGAGTTGATCTGTACGCGGATCACCCCGGACTGACGGCCTTTTTCCAGCAGGCGCGAGATTTTCAGTCGTGGCAGTCCGAGACGCTCGCCGATGTCATTCTGCGTTAAGCCATCGTGGTAGTAACACCAAGCCACCCGCGCCACCAGCTCTTCTTCCGCCAGCGCCAGGCCAGCAAAACGTCCCTCATCCATTGCTCTTTTTTCGCTCATAACTGAACTCTTATAAAAATTTAGATCATATGTTCATCATTGTGCGCGCAGAAAGTGTGAACCGCGTGGCAAAAGTGAACTTTTGGCGAGAAGTTAACCATTCCTGAGACGCTAATGGCTAAAAGTGTGATCGCCGCACGATAATAATTATAGATCCCCGACTACGATTTTGAACATTATTAAATTAAAAAATCATTTGTTCAAATGCGGAGCGATGATGACCCCACTGATAGAAGCGAAAGCTATCCGAAAGGCGTTTTCAGGTGTGCCGGTCCTGAAGGGCATTGATTTCACATTGCTTTCGGGTCAGGTACATGCGCTGATGGGCGGCAACGGCGCCGGAAAATCGACGTTGATGAAGATCATCGCCGGTGTCGAAACACCAGACAGCGGCGAGCTCAGCATCAATGGCAAAGCCTTTTCCCGCCTGAAACCCGGTCAGGCCCACCAGTTGGGGATCTATCTGGTACCGCAGGAGCCGATGCTCTTTCCCAACCTGACCGTGCGGGAAAATATTCTCTTCCGTCTGCCCCGTACCGCCAACACCGACACGTTGCTCGCTGAAAAGCTGCAACAGCTTAACTGCCAGCTCAATCTACAAGCCGCGGCCAGCACACTTGAGGTGGCTGATCAGCAGATGGTTGAGATCCTCCGCGGACTGATGCGTGAGGCACAGATCCTGATCCTCGACGAACCTACCGCGTCGCTGACACCAGGGGAAACGGATCGTCTGTTCAGCCAGATCCGCGCATTGCAGGGGCTGGGCGTGGGCATTGTGTTTATCTCCCACAAGTTACCGGAGATCCGCCAGCTCGCCAGCCACGTTTCGGTGATGCGCGATGGGGCGGTGGTCCTGAGCGGCGAGACGGCGCAATTCGACAATAATGCGCTGATCGCCGCCATGACCCCGGCCAGCCGCGAGCATGCGCTCAGCGATACGCAAAAACTGTGGCTGTCGTTGCCCGGCAACCGCCGCACGCAGGCACAGGATTTCCCGGTGTTGCGGGTGGAGGATCTGACCGGTGAAGGGTTTATCGATCTCAATCTTGAGGTGTATGCCGGGGAGATCGTCGGGCTTGCCGGGCTGGTCGGCTCCGGCCGTACTGAGTTTGCCGAAACGCTTTACGGGCTGCGTCCGGTGCGCGCGGGCAGGATCTGGCTGGAAAATCAGGAGATCAACCGCGAATCCACGGCGGCTCGTCTGGCGCGCGGTCTGATTTACCTTCCCGAAGACCGCCAGGTCTCCGGGTTGTTTCTTGATGCGCCGGTCCGCTGGAACACCGTGGCGCTGAACGAGCCATCCGTCTGGCAGCAGCGTCAGCGTGAATCGGCCGTGGTGGATCGCTATCACCGGGCGCTGGGGATCAAGCTCAACAGCACCGAACAACCGCTGCGGACGCTCTCCGGCGGCAACCAGCAAAAAGTGCTGCTGGCGCGTTGTCTGGAGGCGAACCCATTACTGCTGATTGTCGATGAGCCGACGCGCGGCGTGGATGTCTCCGCCCGCGCCGATATCTACCAGTTGCTGAAAAGCGTGGCGGCGCAGAACGTTGCTGTGCTGATGATTTCCTCGGATCTGGATGAGTTCCCGGGGCTGGCGGATCGGGTGCTGGTGATGCATCAGGGCGTGCTGAACGGTGAACTGTCGCAACAGGCGATCAGCGTCGATCGCATGATGGCGCTCGCGTTTGGAGGTCATGCATGAAAACGTTGTTTAAAAACCGCGAGCTGAGCGCGTTCCTCGCCATTCTGGCGCTGTTTGCCGTTCTGGTGGCGCTGAACCCGGCGTACTTCAGTCTGCAGACGTTGGGCATGATTTTCGCCAGCAGCCAGATCCTGGTGTTGCTGGCGCTCGGCGCCACGATGGTGATGCTGACGCGCAATATCGACGTGTCGGTCGGCTCTACCGTCGGCCTGTGCGCGATTGCCGTCGGGGTGGCGCTGAACAGTGGTTACAGCCTGCCGCTGGCGATGGGCTTTGCCCTGGCGATTGGCGCGGTGGCTGGGGCGTTTAACGGCCTGCTGGTGGTCGGGTTGCGGGTGCCCGCGATTGTCGCCACCCTCGGCACGCTCGGTTTGTATCGCGGCGCCATGTTGCTGTGGACGGGCGGGAAATGGATTGAAGGATTACCGGCCAGCCTGAAATCGCTGTCGGAGCCGGTGGCGCTGGGGATTTCCCCTCTCGGTTACCTGGTGTTGTGTCTGGTGGCCCTCGGCGCGTGGGTGCTGTCGCGCACCGCCTTTGGCCGTGATTTTTACGCGGTCGGCGATAACCTCGCTGCCGCCCGTCAGCTCGGCGTGGCGGTCAACCGTACGCGGATGCTCGCCTTTACCCTCAACGGCATGCTGGCAGCCTGCGCCGGGATTGTCTTTGCCGCACAAATCGGTTTCGTACCCAACCAGACCGGCAGCGGGCTGGAGATGAAAGCCATCGCCGCCTGCGTGCTCGGCGGGATCTCCCTGCTCGGCGGCACCGGCACGCTGATTGGCGCGTTTCTCGGCGCCTTCTTCCTGACGCAAATCGACACCGTGCTGGTGCTGTTCCGCTTACCCGCCTGGTGGAACGATTTCATTGCCGGGCTGGTGCTGCTGGGCGTGCTGGTGCTTGATGGTCGCCTGCGTCAGGCGCTCACGCGACACCAGCGGGCGCTGAAATACAGCCGTTTTCAGCCCGGCAACAAAGGCGGGAAAAAGGTTTCCCCCTTTCCAAAGCGTAAAAACAGAGAGGTGGCGTAAATGAAGCTTAACTGGGAAAGCGCGCTACTGATCCTGTTGGTGCTGGAGATCCTGTTGTTCGGCGCCATCAACCCGCGGATGCTCGACATCAATATGCTGCTGTTCAGCACCAGCGATTTCATCTGCATCGGTATCGTCGCGCTACCGCTGACGCTGGTGATCATCAGCGGCGGGATCGACATTTCGCTTGGTTCGACGATTGGCCTGTGCGCCATTGCGCTGGGGGTGATGATGCAGTCGGGATTGCCGATGAGCCTTGCCGTACCGCTGACGCTGCTGCTGGGGCTAGTGTGCGGCTTGTTTAACGCGGCGCTGATCCATTACACCGGCATCAACCCGCTGGTGATCACCCTCGGCACACTCTATCTCTACGGTGGCGGCGCGCTGCTGCTTTCCGGCATGGCCGGAGCGACCGGATATGAAGGCATTGGCGGCTTCCCGGACAGCTTCACCGCGTTCGCCAATCTGACCGTGTTTGGCCTGCCGGTACCGCTGGTGATGTTCGCGCTGATTACCCTCTTTTTCTGGGTGATTACCCACCGCGGTCGCTTTGGCCGCCATCTGTTTCTCATCGGCCAGAACCCACGGGCGGCGCGCTATGCCGCACTGTCGGTGAACGGCATGCCCTACGCGCTGTACGGCATGGTGGGCGTGGCGTCGGCGATTGCGGCGCTGGTGATGGTCTCCTATTTCGGCTCGGCGCGTTCGGATCTCGGTCGCGACCTGCTGATGCCTGCGCTGACAGCCGCGGTGCTGGGCGGGGCGAATATCTACGGTGGTTCAGGTTCTGTGCTGGGTACGGCGCTGGCAGCGTTGCTGGTGGGGTATCTGCAACAGGGTTTACAAATGGTCGGCATCCCCAACCAGGTGTCGAGCGCGTTGTCAGGTGCGCTGTTGGTGGTGGTGGTGATGGGACGCTCGCTGAGTCTGCACCGTGAATGGGTGCGCACGGCATGGCGTCGGGTTATCTCGCGAAAAACAATCGGAGCATGAGATGAAAGCAAAACTGATGGTGCAACTGAGTGCGCTGGCGCTGGCCATGAGCGTGGCAACCGCCCAGGCCGCAGATCGTATCGCCTTTATTCCAAAACTGGTGGGGGTAGGGTTCTTTACCAGCGGCGGCAATGGCGCGAAAGAGGCGGGGAAAGCGTTGGGCGCGGATGTGACCTACGACGGCCCGACCGAGCCGAGCGTGTCCGGTCAGGTGCAACTGATCAATAACTTCGTCAACCAGGGTTACAACGCCATTATCGTCTCCGCCGTGTCACCGGATGGCCTCTGCCCGGCGCTTAAGCGCGCCATGCAGCGCGGCGTGAAGGTGCTGACCTGGGACTCAGACACCAAACCGGAATGCCGCAGCATTTATATCAACCAGGGCACGCCGGAACAACTGGGCGGCTTGCTGGTCGACATGGCGGCAAAACAGGTCACCAAACCGGCGGCAAAAGTCGCGTTTTTCTACTCAAGCCCGACAGTGACCGATCAGAACGCGTGGGTAAAAGAGGCGAAAGCCAAAATCGCCAAAGATCACCCGCAATGGCAGGTGGTGGCAACGCAGTTCGGCTATAACGATGCGACGAAATCGCTGCAGACCGCCGAAGGGATCCTGAAAGCGTATCCGGATCTGGACGCCATCATCGCCCCGGACGCCAACGCGCTGCCCGCCGCGGCACAGGCGGCAGAAAACCTGAAGCGTGAAGGGGTGGCGATTGTCGGTTTCAGTACACCGAATGTCATGCGTCCGTATGTTGAACGCGGCACGGTGAAAGCCTTCGGTCTGTGGGATGTGGTACAGCAGGGCAAAATTGCGGTCAACGTCGCCGATCATCTGCTGAAAAAGGGCGATCTTAACCCTGGCGACAGCGTTGAAGTGAAAGACATCGGTACGCTGAAAGTCGAGCCAAACAGCGTACAGGGTTATCAGTATGAAGCGAAAGGCAACGGCATTGTGCTGCTGCCGGAGCGGGTGGTGTTCACCAAAGAGAACATCAATAACTACGATTTCTGATGGGGGAGAAGATGGCTGATTTAGACGACATCAAAGACGGGAAAGATTTTGGCATTGGTACGCCGCAGAAAAACGCGCTCTACACCCTGAAAGGCTGCGGTTCGCTGGACTGGGGGATGCAGTCGCGACTGGCGCGTATTTTTAACCCGAAAAGCAACCGAACCGCGATGCTGGCGTTCGATCATGGCTATTTTCAGGGGCCAACCACCGGGCTTGAGCGTATCGATCTCTCCATTGCGCCGCTGTTCCAGGAAACCGACGTACTGATGTGTACGCGCGGCATTCTGCGCAGCCAGGTACCCGCGGCGACCAACAAACCGGTCGTGCTGCGCGCGTCGGGCGGTAACTCGATTCTGACCGAGCTGTCCAACGAGTGCGTGGCGGTGGCGATGGAAGATGCGTTGCGCCTCAACGTGTGTGCGGTGGCGGCGCAGGTCTATATCGGCAGCGAACACGAGCATCAGTCGATCAACAACATCATCAAACTGGTGGATGCCGGTAACCGTTACGGTATGCCGGTACTCGCGGTCACCGGTGTGGGTAAGGAGATGGCGCGCGATGCCCGCTATTTCTCTCTCGCCAGCCGTATCGCTGCGGAAATGGGCGCGCAGTTCGTGAAAACTTACTATGTGGAAGAGGGCTTTGAAAAAGTCACCGCCAGCTGCCCGGTGCCGATTGTGATTGCCGGTGGTAAAAAACTGCCGGAACACGAGGCGCTGGAAATGTGCTGGCAGGCGATCGATCAGGGCGCTTCCGGGGTGGATATGGGACGCAACATCTTCCAGTCCAGTGCGCCGTTGTCGATGCTGAAAGCGGTGAAAAAAGTGGTGCACGAGAACATGAGCGCCCGTGAAGCGTTCCAGTTCTGGCAGGAGGAAAAACAGGGAGAAGGCAAATGAATGTGACGCTGGTGGAAATCAACATTAAACCGGAACGGGTGGACGAATTTCTTGCGGTATTTCGCGCCAACCATGAAGGCGCGCTGACGGAGCCGGGCAACCTGCGTTTCGACGTATTGCAGGATCCCGAGGTCAACACGCGCTTTTACATCTACGAGGCCTACAAAGATGACGCGGCCGTGCTGGCTCACAAGAAAACCCCGCACTATCTGGCCTGCGTGGAAAAACTGGAAGCGTTGATGTCCGAACCGCGTAAAAAACGGAGCTTTATTGGATTGTTACCGGAAGTGTAGTGATTCCCTTCACCTGACCCTCTCCTCCGGGAGAGGGTTTCCTACGACACCGGCACCTGTTTTGCGCGATACGCACTCGGCGAGCAGCCCGTCAGGCGGTTAAAGAAGCGGGCGAAATAGGCCGGATCTTTAAAGCCCAGTTGCCAGGCGATTTCATTTACCGCGCTGTCGGAGAACAGCAGCAGTCGTTTGGCTTCGCGCATTTGCCGGTCGAAGATCAGCCGCTTGGGCGGGCGGTTGGCGAAACGACGACAAATATCGGTCAGCCGCGATTCAGTGATGTGCAGTTCACGGGCGTAATCCGGCAGCGTCCAGTGCTGGTGGTAGTGCACGTCAATCAACTGAGTGAATCGCTGGAACAGCTTCAATTCGCCACGCATACCGCTGGCGGCGTGGTCGTCGAGTTTCGCATTACGCAGCAACAGGGTGAACACCGCCTGCGCCAGCAACACAAGCGTGTGCTCGCGCCCCGGCAGTCCGGCGGTGGATTCCCGTTTAATCAATTGCCAGTAATGTGCCAGCGCCGCCAGCTCTTCGGGCTTATCGGCGAGCGACAGGCAGATCCCCGGCAGGCCGAACGTTTCCCGCGTGCCGGGGTAGAGCACTTCCAGCAGCGGCCAGACCAGATCTTCGCGTACCGTCAGTACGTGACCGTCGCTGTCCGATTCAGTGATAAACGCGTGCGGTACCGACGGCGGCGTCAGCACAAACAACGGCGCCTGCACCGAATAGCGATGATCATCAAGTTGTAGCTCAATCTGCCCGGTATCAAGAAAGTGCATCTGAAAAAACTGGTCGTGGCGATGTGCCTGCATGTCGCGGCCAAAAAAGGCCGCCATGCGGGCAAACGACTGATAATGCACATCTTCACTGCCCAGACTTTCATCGTAATCTTTACTGATGTCGATGTTGGCGATGGTCGGCTGGCACATGGCGGCTCCTTAGTGGATCTTCTGTGGTGCCATGCCTGCTGCACGTTGATGGCTTTCCCGCTGCGTCATCGGAATGCGCGTCAGCACCAGCGCCCCCACAATCAGCAGACCGGCAACGAACCACAACCCTGAACTGAAGCTGCCGGTCGCATCACGCAGAATACCAATTAGCAACGGACTGACGGAGGAACCCACGTTACCGATGGCGTTGATCACCGCCAGTGCCACTGCGCGGGACGACAGGCTAATCACCTGATCCGGCGTGGTCCAGAATATCGCCATGGCGGTAAACGATCCGGTTGAGGCCATAATGATACCCAGCAACTGGATCAGGCTGTGATCGGTGGCCGAGGCCAGCAGCCATCCCGCTGCGGCGAACAGATAGGGCAGGATGGTGTGCTTTTTTCGCTCTTTTAACCTGTCCGAACGACGGCTCCACCAGATCATGCCGAGGATAGTGCAAAACTGCGGAATAGCCGCCAGCAGACCAATCACAATATTGCTGCTGCCGGTGTTAAAGCTTTGCAGGATCTGCGGCGTCCAGATGTTGATGGCGCTGAGCGTATTGGTCAGGCAAAAATAGGCCAGCGTATAGAGCAGCACGGCGGGCGTCAGCACTTCGCGCAGGGTGGAGCGCGCCGCGAACGACGGCGAAACCGCCACTTCCTGTTCGCGGGCGATCATTGTTTTAAGCGTCTGTTTCTCCTGCTCATCGAGCCAGGTCGCCTGATCCGGCGTATCGTTGAGGAAAAACCAAGTCACCACGCCGAGCACGACAGACGGTAATCCTTCCAGCAGGAACAGCCATTGCCAGCCTTTCAGATTCCACAGTCCATCGAGCGCCAGAATATAGCCGGAGAGGATCGAACCGAGCATCATCGTCACCGGCATGGCGATCATAAACAACGCGTTGGCGCGGGCGCGGTGATAAGCCGGGAACCACCATGTCAGGTAGACCAGGATGCCTGGCAAAAAACCGGCTTCCGCAATGCCCACCAGCATGCGCAGGATGTACAACGTATGCGGGCTGGTGGCGAACATCGTGCAGGTCGACGCGATGCCCCACACCACCATGATCCCGGCTATCCATCGGCGTGCGCCGACTTTGGCCAGCATGATGTTGCTCGGGATCCCGCACAGCACATAGGTGACGTAAAACAACGTCGCCGCCAGGCCAAACATGGTGGACGTCAGACCCAGATCTTTGCCCATCGTCAGCCCGGCGAAGCCGATGTTAATGCGATCGAGAAACGAAAAAACAAACAGAATAAAAAGAAAAACGATCAAACGACGGAACAGCTTATTAATAACGCGATGCTCAACAGCTTTATTATCATTAGTTTGCAGGGTAGAGGTCGTCATGATGCGCTCCACATCGTACGGTTAGTAGACGGATTTATTGTTATTGCCTGACATAACCGGTGTATCGATAAAACGCGCCGCTAACGCTTCAGCGGCGCGGGCGAGCAGTGTGGTATCCACACCGACGGCGACAAACAGCGCGCCGAGTTCAAGGTAACGTTTTGCCATCGCTTCATTAGCCATCAGAATGCCCGGCGCTTTGCCGGCGCTCAGGATCTGCGCGATGGCGCGCTCAATGGCGGCCTGCACTTCAGGATGCTGCGGGTTACCGGCAAAGCCCATGTCGGCGCTGAGATCCGCCGGACCGATAAACACCCCGTCCACACCATCAACGTCGAGAATTTGCGGCAGGTTTTTCAGTGCTTCCCGGGTTTCGATTTGCACCAGCACGCACATGGCGTCGTTGGTGTGTTGCAGATAATCCGGGATGCGGTTCCAGCGTGATGCCCGCGCCAACGCACTGCCCACACCGCGAATCCCGGCGGGCGGATAACGGGTGGCGCGAACTGCCAGCCTGGCTTCGTCAGCGTTTTGTACCATCGGCACCAGCAACGTCTGCGCGCCAATATCCAATAACTGTTTGATCTGTACCGGATCGTTCCACGACGGGCGCACCACCGGCTGGCTGCGGTATGGCGCGACCGCCTGCAACTGAGTTAATACCGTCTGTACATTGTTGGGCGCATGTTCTGCGTCGATCAGCAGCCAGTCAAAACCGCTACCGGCTAACAGTTCGGCGCTGTAGCTGCTGCATAATCCCAGCCACAGGCCGATTTGCGGGCGACCCGCTTTCAGTGCGTCTTTAAAGGCGTTATTCATGCGCATCTCCTTACACAAAGCGGCAACTGATGGCGCCCATGTTGCCGTAATCGACATGGAAGGTATCGCCCTTACGCGCCGGTACCGGGCGGGTAAACGAACCGCCGAGAATGATCTGCCCGGCTTCCAGTTGTACGTCGTGCGGCGCCAGTTTGTTGGCCAGCCACGCCACGCCGTTGGCCGGGTGATTCAGCACGCCCGCGGCGACGCCGGTCTCTTCAATGACGCCGTTGCGATAGAGCAGTGCGGAGATCCAGCGCAGATCCAGTTCGTCAGGTTTAACCGGACGACCGCCGAGGATCACTCCGGCGTTGGCGGCGTTATCGGAGATGGTGTCGAACACTTTGCGCGGGCGCTGGGTTTCGGGATCGACGTTGTGGCAGCGGGCGTCGATCAGCTCCAGCGCCGGGATCACGTAATCGGTGGCGTTGTAGACGTCGAACAGTGTGCAGTTGGGGCCGCGCAGCGGTTTCGCCAGCACAAACGCCAGCTCGACTTCGATGCGTGGCACGATAAAACGATCGGTCGGAATGTCGCTGCCATCATGAAAAAACATGTCGTCAAGCAGCGCGCCGTAATCCGGTTCGCTGATCTGCGAGCTGGCCTGCATCGCTTTGGAGGTCAGGCCGATTTTATGCCCCTTCAGCACACGCCCTTCGGCAATTTTGAGGTCAACCCATTCACGCTGTACGGCATAGGCGTCTTCAATGGTGATGGTCGGGTAATCGAGCGAGATCGCACGGATTTGCTCACGCTGTTTTTCGGCCTGATTCAACCGCCGTGCGATCAGGGTTCGGGTCTGTTTATCGAGCATAGAGATTCCTGTGGCAGTGCCGGATGGCGCGTTGCTTATCCGGCCTACATTCGAAGCCGTTGTAGGCCCGGTAAGCGCAGCGCCACCGGGCGAGAAAGTGTGCTACTTAAACAAGGCGTGCACGTTGTTCTGCTTGTAATTCAGTGTCGGGTGCAGCTCTTCGATTTCGAAGGAGAGCGCCAGATAGCGGCTCGCCATCAGTGCGGCAAAATGGGCGTTTATCAGCGCGAACAACTGCTCGCCAACCTGCTGGCGGCTCTCCAGGCTGCGGCCTGCACCGATTTTCAGTGTCATGTGAACGAAGGCATAGTCATGCTTGCCGTCGGCCATTTGCCAGGTATCGAGCCACAGCGCGCGGCTGCGAATACCGCCGATCGGGAAAATGCCGGTGGCGGCGAGCGCGTCGTTCACTTTGGCGAACAGACCCGGTAAGTCGGCCTGCTCGCGAATGTTCTCGGTACATTCAGCGATAAAATGCGGCATGATTTTTCCTTACGCAGACAGCGGGAAAACGGCGTTCACCTGCCCGGTGCCGGAGCTGGGGAACAGGTCGGTGATGAACTCCACCTTGCCGTCGTAGTTATCCCAACCCAGCAGGCCGAGCAGCATCACGGTGTCGTGCATATTGCCTTCGCCGTAGCAGTAATCGGCGTATTCCGGCAGCATGCTGCAGAACTCCTTAAATTTGCCCTCGCGCCACAGCTTCACCACGCGTTCGTCCATCTGGCGGTCGAATTCACGGGTGTAGCTGTTCATCCCTTCTTCCGCGCGCTGGTCGTCGATGAACCGGTGCGACAGCGAGCCGCTGGCGAGCACCGCCACGGTACCGTCGTACTTTTCGATAGCGCTGAGAATGGCCTCGCCCAGTTTGCGGCTGTCGGCAAAATCATGAACGGTACAGAACGCCGAAATCGAGATCACTTTGAAATGCCGGTCGCTGTTCATGTAACGCATCGGCACCAGCGTGCCGTACTCCAGCTTCAGGCTCGGGATGTTGTGCGCTTTGGCGCGCACGCCACGCGCAATGGCTTCGTCGGCGATAAGCTGGCCGAGTGCCGGGTTGCCGTCGTATTCGTAGGTCAGATCGCGGATAAAATGCGGCAGTTCGTTGCTGGTGTAGACTCCCGCAAAATGTTCCGCGCAGTTGATGTGATAGGCGCTGTTGACCAGCCAGTGGGTGTCGAACACGATGATGGTATCGACGCCCATTTCGCGGCAGCGCTTGCTGATCTCTTTATGCCCGTCGATTGCCGACTGACGGCAGCCGTGGTTTTTCCCCGGCAGCTCAGAAAGATACATCGACGGAACGTGAGTGACTTTGGCGGCTAACGCTAACTTTCCCATCTCAGACTCCCCATTTGGGGATCGGGTGATCACCCATGGAAATGCAGACATTTTTCATTTCGGCGAACACTTCAAAGCTGTATTCGCCCCCTTCGCGCCCGGTACCGGACGCTTTCACGCCACCGAACGGCTGGCGCAGGTCGCGCACGTTTTGCGTATTAACGAACACCATTCCGGCTTCAATACCGCGCGCCAGGCGCAGCACTTTGCTGACGTCCTGGGTCCAGATGTAGGAGGCGAGACCGTACTCCACGTCGTTCGCCAGCCGCAGCCCTTCGGCTTCGTCTTTGAACGGCAGCAGGCAGGCCACCGGGCCGAAAATCTCTTCCTGCGCCACGCGCATGCGGTTGTCGACATCGGCCAGCACCGTCGGGCGCAGGAAATTGCCGCCTTTAAGATGTGCAGGCAGATCGGTCGGTTTGTCCGGTCCGCCCGCCAGCAGCGTCGCGCCTTCTTCAATGCCGAGGCGGATGTAGCCGGAGACTTTGTCCCAGTGCTGCTGGCTGATAAGCGCCCCAACCTGGGTGTTCGGATCAGTCGGGTCGCCCACTCGCAGACGGTTGGCGCGTTCGGCAAAGCGCTTCACAAATTCCGGGTAGATGCTTTGCTGAATGAAAATGCGCGACCCGGCGGTGCAGCGTTCGCCGTTGAGCGAGAAAATGGTGAACAGCGCGGCGTCCAGCGCACGTTCGATGTCGGCGTCTTCAAACACCAGCACCGGCGATTTGCCACCCAGTTCCATTGAGTATTTTTTCAGTCCGGCGTTTTGCATAATGCGGCGACCCGTCGCGGTGCCACCGGTGAACGACACGGCGCGGACATCGTGATGACGGACCAGCGCATCGCCCGCCGTGGCGCCATACCCCTGCACCACGTTCAGCACACCTGCCGGAATGCCTGCTTCCAGCGCCAGCTCGCCCAGACGATCAGCGGTCAGCGGCGACAGCTCAGACATTTTCAGCACCGCGGTATTGCCGAGCGCCAGGCACGGCGCGACCTTCCAGGTGGCAGTCATAAACGGCACGTTCCACGGCGAGACCAGCGCACAGACGCCGACCGGCTGCACCAGGGTGTAGTTCAGCATCTTGTCGTCGACCGGGTAGGTTTTGCCGTTCATCTGCTGGCACACTTCGGCGAAAAACTCGAAGTTGTGCGACGCACGCGGGATCAGCACGTTTTTGGTCTGGTGGATGGGCAGTCCGGTGTCAGCGGTTTCCATCGCCGCGATGTCCGGCACGTTTTCGTCGATCAGTTCGCCGAGGCGACGCATCAGGCGTGCGCGCTCTTTCATCGGCAGATTGGCCCATGTCGGGAACGCCGCTTTTGCTGCCGCCACCGCCTCGTTGATTTCCGCTTCTCCGCCGGACGCCACCTCAGCCAGTACCTCGCCGGTGGCCGGATTGATCGAGTGGAAATAGTCGTTACCGGCGACGTTTTTGCCGTTAATCCAGTGATTTATCTTTTTCATTTCAGCGTCTCCTCATACGTCTGCTGGCTGATAATGCGGTTGACCAGGCGGCCCACGCCTTCCACTTCCACCACCACTTCGTCGCCCGGCACCACGTCAGACAGCCCTTTCGGCGTGCCGGTGGCGATCATGTCGCCCGGTTGCAGCGTCATAAAATCGCTCAGGTACGCAATCAGGAAGGGGATGTCGAAAATGAGATCAGCCGTGGTGCCCTGCTGGCGCAACTCGCCGTTAACCCAGGTGCGCAGGGTCAGGTTATGCGGATCGGGAATCGCGGATTTATCGACGATCCACGGGGCGATGGGCGTCAGCGTGTCGCGGCTTTTCACCCGCAGATTCGGGCGGTAATAATTTTCCAGGTAGTCGCGGATGGCGTAGTCGTTGCAAAGGGTGTAACCGGCAACGTAATCCATCGCCGTCTCACGACTGACGTGGTGAGCCGTTTTGCCGATGACCACCACCAGTTCGGCTTCGTAATGCATGTAATCAACGTTGTCCGGGCGTACGGAGACCTGGTTGTCGCCGGTAAACGAGTTGGCGGCTTTGATAAAAATCAGCGGCTCTTCCGGCGGCTTAAAATCCAGTTCGCTGGCGTGATCGGCATAGTTCAGACCGAGCGCAAACAGCGTGCCGTTGGGGTGCGGACGTGGCTCAACAGTGCGAACATCCGTGATGTCGCGTTCGTCCACCACCGGGTTTTCCAGCGGCGGAAAGCCTTCGGCGAGAATGCGTACGCGATCGCCAGGCTTAAGCGCCACACGCTGTTGCGGCGTGCCGAGCAGAATGGCGTCGCCGGGTTGCAGGGTGGCGAACTCACTCAACGCGCAGAGCAGTTCCGCGGCATTGCGCTGTAAATCCGCCGTGCTCCAGCGGTCCGCTTCACGGCCGTTGATGTCAGTAATGATGGTCAGATTGTCGACGTTGTTAAGCGCTGTCATTTCACCCAACGGGCAGAAACCGTCACGGCACTTCGCTTTGATCGCCGGGCGGTAAAAGCTCTCTTCCGGCAGGCTGACCTCGTTGGCCAGCGCATAACCCGCGATGTACTCCGGCGCATCGGCGACGCTTACTTTGCTGGCGGTTTTACCGACGATCAGCGCGACAGTGGCGCCGCTCAGCACCGTTTCACCCACAGGATGCGGGATCGCCTCGCCGCCACGGATCACCGTGTTGTGCGGTTTGATAAACCACACCGCCGTTTTTGGCGGCGCGTTGTAAGGGGCTTGCCGGAATGCCTGCTGCCAGGCGTCAATCTGGCTGCGATGGTTGAGCGCAACGGCAAAAACAGTGCCTTTCATTCACCACTCCTCAAATCCGTTCTGTTAATTCATTAATATGTTAATGATCATCTTTTATGCCGCTGGCCTCTTTTTGGCAACTAAAGGTGAATGATTTGTGATCTGTTTAACGAAAAATTTACATGCGAAAAGAGTAGTCGTTATTTTTCAACGGATTAATATTTTTTTTCATAAATCTGGTACACTTCTCAGCCTGAAGCAGGCTGCTGAAAAAAGCACCGTTGCTGAATTATTTACTTATTAATGATGGCTGGAATTTTACGGGATGGCAGCAATGCATGACTCGTTAACCATTGCGTTGTTACAGGCGCGGGAAGCGGCGATGGGCTATTTTCGCCCGATCGTCAAACGGCATAACCTTACCGAGCAGCAGTGGCGCATTGTCCGCGTGCTGGCGGAAAACCCGTCGATAGATTTTCACGACCTGGCGTTTCGCACCTGTATTTTGCGCCCGAGCCTGACCGGCATTCTGACGCGCATGGAGCGCGATGGCCTGGTGTTGCGCCTCAAGCCGGTGACCGACCAGCGCAAGCTGTATGTGTCGCTGACCAAAGCGGGTTATGCGTTATACGAACATGCGCAATCGCAGGTGGAAGAGGCGTACCGGCAGATTGAAATGGCGTTTACGCCGGAGAAAATGCAGCAACTGACCGCGCTGCTGGAGGAGTTTATCGCGCTGGGCAACCCGCAGGCTGCCGAACGCGATGAAGAGGAATAACGTTCACACTGCCGGAAACTGCGCGACGGGGTGAAAATGCTCCTCGTCGCAACGGTAAATGCTCTCCGTCAGGCCGGGGATTACCCAGCGCGTGGGATCTTCACCGTGCAGATGAATACACAAACCACAACCGCCGCGCAGACCGCGCGGAATATCCTTCACCGTAAACGGCTCGCCAGCTTCCTGCAGTTTTTTGCGGGTCTGAACCACGCCGAGCGTTGAGTGAAACAGCAGAATGTAATGCGCCATTATCGCCCTCGCTGCCGCTGACCAATCAACGCCGCCCCTATCGCCCCGGCAAACTGCGCGTCGGGGTGGGTATTAACGTCCGCGCCCAGATGCGTGGATAGCATTCGCGTAAATGCCTGGCAATGGCTGACGCCACCGGTAAACAGCACCGGCCCCTGTGATGTCAGGCGCGAGATAAAGTTGGCGCTGCGCCGCGCCATGGCGTTGATCACACCCGCCAGAATCGCTTCGGGCGCAATGCCTGCCGAGCGCAGGCTTATCACCTCTGACTCAGCAAACACCGTGCACATGCTGGTGATGGCGTGGGGCTCAATGCCCGCGACCAGTGCATCCAGCTCCTCGACACTGGCGCCCAGCGTGCGGGAAATGACGTCAAGAAAACGCCCGGTACCGGCGGCGCATTTGTCGTTCATCAGAAAATCGGTAAGGTTGCCGTCCTCATCCAGTTGAATGACTTTGCTGTCCTGGCCGCCAATATCAATCACCGTGCGGGTGTCCGCCATCAGCAGACGAGCGCCGAGACCGTGACAGGAGATTTCGGTCACCTGTTTGTCGGCAAAATCGACCAACTGGCGCCCGTATCCTGTGAGCGTCAGAAACGGGCGTTCCGCGAGATCGTCGCTCAGCTCATGCCACGCCTGTTCTATCGCCAGCGCCGGGCGAAAGGGCGTCGGGCAGAGGAAGCGCCGCAGCAGGGTATTCCCCTCCAGCAGCACGCCCTTGGTGGCGGTGGAGCCGGAATCTATGCCTACCGTCAGTGACATTCCCGCTCCTTACAACATTTCAATGAACGCGGCGACACGCGTGCTGAGCTGACCGATATCGGCGGTGGAGTAATCCGTCTCGATAGCCATGTAGGGAATGTTGTGCTGCTGACGGACGTGACGTTTGATCGCCAGCGATTCCACGGCGTAGGTGTGGCAGGCCTGCAGGATCACGTCGATCACGCCGTCCGCCTGATATTCCTCAACCATCTGGCTCAACAGGGTTAATCGCTGAGTATTTGGCGACAGGCACGAGCAGCCGATCGCCAGATATTTATCCGCCAGCGCTTCCCAGACATCGCCCGTTTCCGCCACGTTGCGCTCAGTGGCTTTGGCGCCAGTGCAGTTTTCATAACCGACCACCCAGCCGCCGTTGTCCTCAATAGCGCGCACCACTTTTTCCGCCGCGCCGCCAATCGGGCAGCCGGTGATGAGGATGCGTGGACGGGCGTCGAGCCGTTTCCCGGCCAGCCAGTCGGCTTTCACCCGGGCGGTCATCGTGTCCAGTTCGGTAATCAGCGCTTCTTTGTCAAAACGGAAGGTGGCGCCGTAGACCACTTTCAGCAGATCGACGCCGCTCAGCGCGGGTGGATTGAGCTGACCGAGGCGATAGAAATCCGCCAGTGCGCGGCGTTCACGGTTTTTCAGCACAATGGCGTCGCGCAGCGCAGACTCGTCAATCGTCGTGCCGAAACGCGCTTCAACGGCCTGTTGCAGACGGCGCATTTCCGCTTTCCACAGCGCGCGCGAGGCGGCATCGTCAGCGCTGTTAGGCAACTGCATGACGTGAACCGGTTTGAAGTCTGCCATGTACTCGTACATCTTTTTCTTGCCGTCGCAGGTGGTTTCGCCGACCACCAGATCAGAAAAGTAAAAGTAGGGGCATTTGTCGGTCTTGCCAAAACCGTAACTGCTTTTAATCAACGGGCAGAGGTTGCGCGGGAGATCTTTTTCCGCTTCTTCGATGGTTTCATCGGATGTGGAGCACAACGAAACCACCACGGCGCCTGCGGCCATCGGGATCTCCTGCGGCATAAACGTGCAATAAGTGCCGACCAGCGGAATACCGCGATCCTTCAGTTCCATAACGGTGAGAAAGCCTTTCTGGCGAGCTTCTGAGAATTGATCGAACAGGGCGGGTAATTCGGTGATGAGTGACATGCTTTTTCCTTCCCCGTAACACGGGAGATGATGAAAAGAGCAAACATTATAACCTTAACTAATTTGTGGTTATGTTGATCTGCGACGGGATTCAGAAAACAAAAAAAGCCGCTGAAAACAGCGACTTTTTATTTCCGTTCTCACCCCGGTATCCAGCTGTCCCAGGCGGGGATCGGCGCCAGTTCTTCTACCAGGAAATCGATAAACGCGCGCACTTTGGGGTTGCTGTATTTGCTGGGGAAATAGAGTGCATAGAGTTCATGGGTTTCGCAGGTGATATTGCCGTCCAGCATCAGCGGGGTGATTTCCTCTTTCTGAATATGATCGCCAATCAAATAGGTGGGCAGATACGCGACGCCTTGATCTTCGAGCACGGACTTCAACAATACCAGACTGCTGTTCGCCTGAATGGGCATCCGTACTTTCAACTGGTGCAGCCGATCCTGCTCGTCCGCCACTTTGAGCACTGGCGTCAGACCCGGGTAAACCAGACAGTCGTGTTCGACGAGATCAACACGCCGTTGCGGGATGCCTTTTTTACGCAGATACCCTGGCGACGCACAATACGCCCACCGGATGGGCGCGAGTTTACGCATGGCATAGTTTTGCGGCGGCGCCATGGAAATTCGCAGGGCGATATCGTAATCCGCTTCATTCAGGTTCACAAAATTGTCATTCAGATCAATATATAAATTCACGTCCGGACACAGGCTGCGGAATTTATCCACCAGATTGACCAGTCGCGCGTATCCGAAAGCAATCGAGCAGGTAATGCGTAATTCTCCCTGCGGATTCTGATAATAACCGGTGGTGGTATTTAACGTTTCATCAAATTCTTTTAGTAATTTATTGGCGCGATTAAAAAGATATTGCCCGGCGTCGGTAAGGGTAATGCTTCTCGTTGTGCGTTTAATTAACGTAGTACCCAGAATATCTTCCATTGCGGTCAGGCTTTTACTGACGGCGGAGGGGGAAACATTTAATTGTGAGGCCGCTTCAGATAATCCGCCACATTCGACAATCCTGACGAAAAATTCCAGATGCTTTAGCGAAATGGGGGTGCTCATTGTTTCCTTCCATTCACAAGTGATTTGCGAAAACGGTACGAATCGCCCGTTACAATCCCATTTGAAACATGCAACTATTGAATCACAGGAAATGAGTTCCTGACAAAATGAAAATATGACAACTTAAGTGAAGTGCGTCACAAAATAAAAGGAAGTCGCATCAGAGATAATAAAAGTGTGAATGTTATCTCAGTTCATAATATTTAAATTAAAAAGGTGCCTGTTATGTGGTCACGACTCGAACCCTACAGATCGTCCATTATTTTATTACTGGCTTTGATTGCCGGCGGCATTCTGGGAATTTACGCGCCAACGTTTGCCGCAAAACTACAACCCCTGGGGCAAATTTTCCTTAACCTGTTATTTATGATCATCGTCCCGCTAGTGGGTATCAGCGTGATGTCATCCATCGCCAGAATGACCGACCTGAAACGTCTGGGTCGTATTATGGCGATTATTTTTATTGTCTCGATCGCCATGGCGCTTATTCCGGCGGCAGGGATTGTCGCGCTTGCATTGTGGTACAACCCGGCGCAGGGCGTGACGATTGACCTGTCGAAAACCGTGGAAGCGGGCAGCGGCAAGATGGATTTTGTCAGCATGATCACCACCCATGATTTCGTTGGGCTGTTCTCAAAATCCAACATTCTGGCGCTGATTGTGATGGCGATTATCGCCGGGATCGCGATTGGTCAGTCTGAAAATGCGGGCCGACGCATCGCTTCGCTGCTGGAAGATGCCAACACGGTGATCATGAAAGTGGTTTCCATCATCATGACGGTCGCGCCCGTCGGGTTGGGCTGCTACTTCGCCGCAACGATGGCCAGTCAGGACTCCGGTATTCTGCTCACCTTTGCCCGCGCCATCATTCTGTTTATGGCGGCGACAGTGATCTACTACGTGCTCGGCTCGATTGTCTATTCCTGGATTGGCGGCGGCATGCCTGCGGTGAAAGCCTTCTGGCGCAACGCGATCCCTCCTTCCGTGACCGCGCTGGGCACCTGTTCTTCTCTCGGAACGCTGCCGGTCACCATTCGCGCCGGTAAAGCGATGGGGATCAACCCGGAAATCGTCGATGTCTCTCTTCCGTTACTGGTGAACCTGAATAAGGGCGGCGTGGCGATGATTGCGGCACTGAAAATCGTCTTCATCTACTCGGTGCTGGGGATGGAATTCACCACGGAGACCTTCTTCCTCACCATGCTGATTGCCGTGCTCTCCGCGATTATCGTCGGCGGCGTGCCTGGCGGCGCGTTCCTCGGTGAGATTTTCATCGTCACCACGCTGGGGTTGCCGATGGAGACCATACCGATGCTGGTGGTGCTCGGCACCATTACCGATGCGCCTGCCACGCTGATTAACGTTATTCACGATTTGAATGCGGCGCAAATCATCGAACGCTTCACCGGCAAAAAACAGCCTGCTTCTGAAGCCTCTCAGACGGCCGCAGCAGTATAAATTTCCCAAACGGATTAAAAGGATGTCACAGGAGACGTTATGAAAGATTCCCTCAGACTCGAAACACAGTTAGTGATCGCCGGGCGCGATAAACGCTACACCCAGGGCGCGGTTAACCCGGTGATCCAGCGCGCCTCTTCGCTGGTGTTCGATTCGGTGAAAGAGAAGAAATTCGCGACCGCCAACCGGGCGAACGGTGAGCTGTTTTACGGGCGACGCGGAACTTATACCCATTTTGCTTTCCAGAAAGCGATGAGTGAACTGGAAGGGGGTGTCGGATGTGCGCTGTATCCGTGCGGCGCGGCGGCAGTGACCAATGCGATTCTGGCGTTCGTTGCGAGCGGCGATCATATCCTGGTGACCGGTGCAGCGTATGAACCTACGCAGGATTTTTGCACGAAGATCCTCAGCAAGTTTAACGTGGAAACAACGTACTACGATCCGATGATCGGTGCTGGCATTGTCGATCTTATCCGTCCCAATACCAAAGTGGTGTTTCTGGAATCGCCCAGTTCGATCACCATGGAAGTCCAGGACGTACCGGGGATGGTGAAGGCGATCCGCGCGGTTAACCCGGAGATCGTCATTATGATCGACAACACCTGGGCGGCGGGCGTGCTCTTTAAAGCGCTGGATTTTGGCGTCGATATTTCGATTCAGGCAGGCACCAAATACACCATCGGCCATTCGGACGGGATGCTTGGCACGGCGGTATCCAATGCCCGCTGCTGGGATCGTCTGCGGGAAAACTCCTACCTGATGGGTCAGACGCTGGATGCCGACACCGCTTACAACGGCAGCCGTGGCCTGCGTACGCTGGCGATTCGCCTCAGGCAGCACGAGGAGAGCAGCATCGAAATCGCTCGCTGGCTGATGAACCGGCCGGAAGTGGCGCGCGTTAATCACCCGGCGCTGGCGCAGTGCCCAGGGCATGAATATTTTCAGCGTGATTTCTCTGGCAGTTCCGGGTTGTTTTCCTTTGTGCTGAAAAAGCGCCTGAGTGACGAGCAACTGGCGCATTTCCTCGACAACTTCACGTTGTTCCACATGGCCTATTCCTGGGGCGGTTTTGAGTCGCTGATTCTGGCAAACCAGCCGGAAGAGCTGAACGAGATCCGTCCGGCGGGGGCAGTAGACTTCACCGGCACGCTGGTTCGGGTGCACATCGGGCTGGAGGCAGTGGAGGATCTGATTGCTGATCTGGATGCCGGATTCGGGCGTATCGCTTAAAAAAATGGCCCCGCGTTGTGGGGCCTGTTTTTATTTCTCCGTCGCCGGAAGCGACGCATTATGCTGCCGGACGCGTCGCAGCAATCCTGCCAGCGCAAACACCACGGCAATCCCCGCGATTACTGCCAGCAGATGGAACGGGATCCGTCCGCCGTTAAACCACAGCCAGCGGGCGCCCTCAACAGCCAATGCCATTCCGCTCAGAATAGTGATATTCAGTGAGGCGGACACCGTGCCTTTCGGCAGATCGTTTGAGAAGAGCGTAAAGCGGAACAGCGTAGGGAAAATCAGCCCGATGCCGAATGCATACAGGCTGGTGCCGGTGACCGACCACAGCCAGACGTGCGGCCACAGCAGATTGCCGGCGATGAGCAGCAACAGACCGAACAGCTGGATGGGGATCGCCCGCCAGATGAACCGCGGCTCGGTGGGATCTTTCACGAATCGCGCTACCACCATGTTGGCGACAATCACCGCGCCGAACACCGGCACCTGCGCCCAGGCGAACTCTGCGGTCGTCATGCCGCCTGCGTCGATCAGAATGACCGGCGACACCGCCACCCATGTCATCATCGGAATGTAACTCAGGGTGATCACCGCCGCGCCAAGCTGGAAAACCCGGTTGCGAAAAACATTGCGGAAATCGCGCAACACGCCGCTCACGCTTAACGGTACGACGCCCCGTTGCACGGTTTCCGGCATCGCCAGCAACAGGCCGAGCCAGCCCAGAAAACCGAGGAAAGCGATAATGCCGAACAGCGCTTTCCAGTGCATAAAATGCATCAGCGCCGCGCCGGAGAGCGGGCCGATGACTGGCGCAATCAGCACGATCGAGGTGATGATCGCCATCAGCTTAATGCCCTTCGTCTGACCGAACGCTTCCTGGATGGTCACGTAGCCGACGGTGGCGATAAAGCAGATGCTGGTGCCCTGCACGAACCGCGCCACCAGAAACTGCTCCATGGAGGTGGTAAACAGCGTGGCGGTGCAGGCGAGGGTAAAAATCAGCGCGCCGGTGATGAGCACCGGACGGCGACCAATCCTGTCCGAGAGCGGTCCGAGCAGCCATTGCAGCGCCATGCCGCCCGCCAGATAGAGGCTGACAGACGCCGGGGCGAGACTGACATCGGCGTTAAAATCACGTACCACATTGATAATGCCTGGCTGGATTAAATCCGTCGTCAGATAAGCGGCAAAATCATAAATAATCAACGCCATCGGAAAGAACAGCGTGGCGGCATGGCGACGAAAAAAAGACAACATCCATTGCATAAAAAACGTACTCCTTGTGCGGGGAAAACAGCCAGGGCGGGATCTGTTGCGGTTTTTTTACCCGACCGGTATGGCGATCAGCGCAGGAATTTGTGATACCAGCCAGAGAATCAACCCGATAC
The DNA here is from genome assembly GCF_001297775.1 of Trabulsiella odontotermitis. Lineage (GTDB taxonomy): Bacteria > Pseudomonadota > Gammaproteobacteria > Enterobacterales > Enterobacteriaceae > Trabulsiella > Trabulsiella odontotermitis. The sequence goes on from NZ_LIFX01000002.1 coordinate 118,945, forward strand.
TGCCGCCGACCAGTGTCCCGTTAATGCGAATAAACTGCAAATCTTTGCCGATGTTGAGTTCGATCTGCTGCGACATCTCGCGGGCATCCCAGCTTTTAACGGTATCGCTGATGTGGCGGGTGAGGAAGGCGGCGAAGTCCGGCGCGGCGCGGCGGGCAGCTTCCTCAAGGTGCTCATTCAGCGAGGTGCGCAGTGCGCTATCCGCCACCAGCGTTTCGCCAAACCATTGCCCGGCTTCGGCGACGCGCTGCCGGACGCGGGAGTCTTCGGTGTTGAGATCATCCTTCAGCCAGCGACGCAGATCAGCCCACAGTCCGCCGAGATAGCCGTTAAACGCCGCATCGTTTTTCAGGTAACGCTTGATGTCGTCGGCGCGCTGCGCCAGTTGCGGATCGCTTTTCAGCGACTCGATAAGCCTCAGTACCGCGCGGTCAAACGCCTGGCGAATCTGGTGCGTGCTGTCGACGGTCACTTCATCCAGCAACGTATCCACTGCTTCAGAGACCAGTTCGGCACTGTGCTCGCCAAGCCATTCGGTGGGTAACACTTTGGCTTTCAGCGGATGCTCAGTTTGCAGCCAGTGGACAATCTGCTTCGCAATAAAACGCCGCGTGCTGTCGCGGTGGATCAACACCATCAACTGGGCGATCAGCGCGTCCAGCAGCGTCTGATGGCGGTTATCTTTGGTCATGCTTTCGAGCATCAGGGCGCTGGTGCCGGTGAGATCCACTTTGTCGATCGCCTTATGCACCGCGCGTTTCAGCAGGCCCTGAATGCGCGCATCGTCGGTCAGTTCGAGAAAACCGCCCATTACGGTCATCAGATGATGCCCGACTTTCTGCGCGTTTTGCGGCTGGCTGAACCAGGTACCGATCATCATCGCCGGTTCGTGGCGCTGGATCAGCGTCACCAGCGATTGCGTATCGAGAAACTCTTCCTGCACGAAACGGCCGAGATTGTCGCCAATCCTGTCCTTATTGCGGGGAATGATCGCCGTATGGCGGGAGATAAAGGGAATAGGGATGCGACGAAACAGCGCGACGACCGCGAACCAGTCAGCCAGCGCGCCGACCATAGCCGCTTCTGACATCGCTTTGAGCGCGCTCACCCACCAGGCCGGTGGCAGAAATAACGTCGTGACAAAAATCGCCGCCGCTACCAGCAGCAGCGACAGCGCCAGCCGCCGGGCGCGTTTGAGTTCAGCTAATTTATCCATCCGGTAAGCATAGAGCGCCGCAGGGAATTTTTGTAGTGACGGCTTCGGTGCTCACATCCTACTTCTTCAGCCCGGCAAAGGCGGCGCGGATTTCGTCTTCCGGCAACTGGACGCCGATAAACACCAGCGTGCTGTGCGGTGTTTCGTCGCCCCACGGGCGGTCCCAGTCGGCGCTGTACAGGCGCTGAACGCCCTGAAACAGCAGGCGGTTTGGCTCGCCATCAATCCACAGCATGCCTTTGTAGCGCAGCAGTTTATCGGCAAACGACAGCAGCAGATTTTCCATCACTCGCGATACGTCGCTGATATCGACCGGGTAATCCAGTTCGACCACGATGGAGGCGATGTCGTTTTGCTTGTCAGCGATAAAGTGGAAACGTGGCGTCGGTTGCACGACGTTCTCTTCCAGCATAAAGCCGTTGGTATCGAACAACAGTGCGAGGTCGATATCGCCGTGTGTCACGGTATACACTGGCGCGCGGGCGTTAATGCGCGCAATGCGCTCACGCAGTTTTTCGCTGTCGCCTGCGACGTCGGTTTTGGTCAACAGAATGCGGTCTGCATAGCCGATTTGCGACTGCGCGAGCGTGAACTGATTCATTTGCTCATTGGCGTGGACGGCATCCACCAGCGCGATCACGCCGTCCAGCAGGTAGCGCTGGCAAAGGATTTCATGGGAGAAAAAGGTCTGAATGATTGGGCCGGGATCGGCCATGCCGGTGCACTCAATCACCAGCCTGTCGAAGTGGATGTCGCCGCGATCGAGGCTGTCGAGCAGATCCAGCAGCGCGTCTTCCAGTTCGTTAGAGCGACTGCAGCAGATGCAACCGTTGGTCAGGGTTTTGATCTGCGTGGCGCGATCGCCGATGAGCTGATCGTCCACCGACACTTCACCAAATTCGTTTTCGATAACAGCGATTTTGTAGCCGTGCTGTTCGTTGAGGATATGGCGCAACAGCGTGGTTTTGCCCGCGCCGAGAAAGCCGGTGAGCAGGGTGACTGCAACAGGTGTCATGTTCTCTCCTTTAGCAACAGCGTACGCCGCCTTCTCCACTCCCGCCGTAGCGCGCTTCCTGACGCTCGCGGAAGAATTCGGTGTAGGTCATATACGGTTTGTCCGGATGGTTGGTCTTCATGTGCTCGACATAGTTGTCGTAATCCGGGATACCAATCAGCATCTTTGCCGCCTGACCGAGATATTTTTTGGCTTCACCTAAGTTACCAAACATTTTGCCATCCTGATAAGAAAAAGCCCGGTGGCACTACGCTTACCGGGCCTACAGAGACTGACGATTACCGTATCAATGGTGTGAAGAGGTCTTCACGCCGCCTTCCGGTACCGGAACGTATGGCGTCTCTTTATCAGTACGCGCGTCGATAGCGCGTGCTTTCAGCCACGTTTTGATACCGTAGAAGATGATGCTGTACACCACCACCAGGAACAGAATGCTCAGACCCGCGTTGGTGTAGTTGTTCACCACAATGTGGTTCATGTTAGCAATTTCCTGCGCGGTGAGGTTTGCGCCGCCAGCAGCAATCTTCTCTTTGTACTGGTTAGCCATGAAGAAGAAGCCTTCCAGCGACGGGTTGGTGCTGAACAGTTTCAGACCCAGCGCCCAGGAGGTGCAGAGCAGCAGCCACAGCGCCGGTAGCACGGTGACCCAGACGTATTTGGCGCGTTTCATCTTCACGAGGACGACGGTGCCGAGCACCAGCGCGACGGCAGCCAGCATCTGGTTAGAGATACCGAACAGCGGCCACAGGCTCTTCACGCCACCCAGCGGATCGACCACGCCCTGATACAGCAGGTAACCCCACAGGCCAACACAGCCCGCGGTGCCCAGCACGCCAGCCACCAGCGAGTCGGTTTTCTTCAGGAACGGCACGAAGTTGCCGAGTAAGTCCTGCAGCATAAAGCGACCCGCACGGGTACCGGCGTCCAGCGCGGTCAGGATGAACAGCGCTTCAAACAGAATACCGAAGTGGTACCAGAAGCCCATGTCCGCCATCGGCAGCACTTTGTGGAATACGTGAGCGATACCCACGGCCAGTGTCGGTGCGCCACCCGCACGGTTCAGGACGGACGGTTCGCCAATGTCCTTCGCAGTCTGCATGATCTGCTCAGGTGAGATCACGAAGCCCCAGGAACTGACAGTCGCGGCCGCATGGGTACTGACGTCTTTCAGCTGTGCCAGAATCATTGCGGCGTTGTCACCACCCATTTCATGCAGGTTTGGCATGGTGATGCCAAGGCCCGCAGGCGGGGTGTTCATCGCAAAATAAAGACCCGGTTCGATGATCGATGCCGCCACCAGCGCCATGATCGCGACGAAGGATTCCATCAGCATGGCGCCGTAACCGATAAAGCGGGCGTCGGTTTCGTTTGCCAGCAGTTTTGGCGTGGTGCCGGAGGCGATCAGCGCGTGGAAGCCAGAGACGGCGCCACAGGCGATAGTGATAAACAGGAACGGGAACAGAGCCCCTTTCCACAGCGGACCAGTACCGTCGATGTACTGGGTTACCGCAGGCATTTTCAGATCCGGGTTGAGGATCACGATGCCGAGCGCCAGACCGACGATCACGCCGATTTTCAGGAAGGTGGCGAGATAGTCACGCGGCGCCAGAATCAGCCATACCGGCAGCAGCGCGGAGATAAAGGCGTAGCCCACCAGCGCAAAGGTGATGGTGGTGTCTTTAAAGGTCAGCGCCGGGCCCCAGTACGGGTCGTGCGCAATCACGCCACCAAACCAGATGGAGGCGACCAGCAGCACAATACCAATCACCGACACTTCACCCACGCGGCCCGGGCGGAGAAAGCGCATGTAAATGCCCATGAACAGCGCAATCGGCACGGTCGAGCAGACGGTGAACACGCCCCACGGACTTTCCGCCAGCGCTTTCACGACAATCAGCGCCAGCACCGCGAGGATGATTATCATGATCAGGAAGCAGCCGAACAGGGCAATCGAGCCCGGTATGCGACCCATCTCTTCTTTGACCATTTCGCCAAGTGACGAACCGTTACGGCGCGAGGAGATAAACAGCACCATAAAGTCCTGCACCGCTCCCGCCAGCACCACGCCCGCCAGCAGCCAGAGCGTACCCGGCAGGTAGCCCATCTGCGCCGCCAGCACCGGACCCACCAGTGGGCCAGCACCGGCAATGGCCGCGAAGTGGTGACCAAACAGCACGTAACGGTTGGTTGGCACGTAGTTCAGGCCGTCATTGTTAATGACCGCCGGTGTTGAGCGGGTTGGGTCGAGCTTCATCACCCTCTGGGCGATGTACAGACTGTAGTAGCGATAGGCCACCAGATAAACCGATACCGAGGCGACGACTATCCACAGTGCGCTGACGTGTTCACCGCGGCGTAGCGCCACGACGGACAAACAGAAAGCGCCGATGATCCCGAGGATGGCCCAGGGTACGTGCTTAAGAAATTTTTTCGTATCCATAGTGAGACCTGGTTTTTATAAATGAAAATTGGATCAGTACTTGTTGTTGGGGAGGTAGTGACGGTAATGCACAGGCGATCTTGCCAGAAAGAACAGCGGCTACCGGTGGGGAAAAGGGTCAGTGGTCGTATGGCGCCTTAAGCGGTTGTGTTTATGAATAAGCGGTTGAGTAAAATCTTAACAGTGGTTTATTTTGTGATAGGTGTCACGTATTTTTAATATATCGGCTTAGGCATGAAAAGCCGTATTTGATTTTAATCAATTATGTAACTTTTCATAAAGTGAACAAGATTGTCTCTTTTTTAGCACATTGTTGAAAGTGAATCAGTGTCTTATATTGTATTAAGTATACAAACACGAATTAAAGAGCGACCTATGGGATATCTGCTGTCGAAAAAAATGCGTTATTTTATGGTAACGATGGAGTTAAGAAATTTCGCGAAAGCAGCAGAAGCGCTCTGCATTACGCGATCACCACTGAGTAAAGTGATATGTGAGCTGGAAGATTACCTCGGTGGAATTCTGTTTAAGAGAAAATACAATGAGTTAGAGCCCACAGAACTGGCCTGGGAATATTATAATAAATTTCGCTCTGTTTACACGCAGCTTATGGATCTGGAAAACGAGATTCAGAATAAAGAGATGGCGAAAGAACTGACGATTTTATTCGACGTGACGTTTCCGGAACTGGTCTTTAAACATATCGTGATGGTCATTGAGTCCTCTGGCCTGAAGGCGCGTTGTGAGAGAGGCGTGGTCGACCCGGCGGACATTAATAATCTTCGCTATAACGCAAACTGCATTATCTTTTCATTGCGCGACATTTCGTTGTCCTACTCGGTACAGCGCGATGAGTGGTTCAGCGGAAATTTAGTGCTGCTGGCGCCAAAAGATCGTGATCCAGAAAGCGCAATGAAATTGTTCGTCTGGAAAGATGCCAATGTGCATTATTCAAAAGAAATCTTCAAAAATTTACTGGCGGATAAATTCAGCAATATTGAATTCATCGAACATAACTGGGAATTTCTGAGTATGCTGTATAATATCCATTCGGGGAAAGGATGCTGCATCATGACAGAAAAATTCGCGACTTTGTTTAGAGTGGATGGCGTTGACATTATTCCGCTAAAAAATGTGAATTTAAAAATCCGAGCTTATCACTGTCTCAAACCTGAGTATGCCAATGAGAAAGAGAAAGTCAAAGGCATACTCAACGCCTTCATTTAATGCGCGGCTTCACATCAGTCGCTAACAAACAAACAGTGCAGGAGAGGGTTCAGGTAACTCTTCTGCCCGTTCTCAAACTCATAGACAAAGTTGAGTCTATGATCATAGGCCGGGATGGAGACAATCTGGCTATTTTCTAATTTGAAAATAAACGCCAGAACGTCCCTGTCTAGATCGTGGCCTGACATGTCCAGAAACAGGCCAAAATATCGATTGTTAATAAATATCTTCTTGTGTTTGGCGAGAGATATTGCGCTTGTTTCATAATATTCTGAAATTGAAATCATCGTTTTCTATATCCAGTAATTATTATTGGGACGGCAAGGAAATTGTAGCATAAGCTGTTGATTATGATCGATTTTTAAGTATCTATCACTATGCTTCATGTAAGCTATTGAAAAAGATCAAATTATTTATAATAACGTAAGTATTACTGCTCCTTTATTTAACAACAATACTTAACGATGTGTTTGTGAGTGACTTCATGAAAAAGAATAGCGCTGGAATGGCTGTTTCACATAACCCTATGAAGAACGTGAATATTTATTGAGAAACATAACGGGATGGCTGATGACTATCAGTCCTGGTCTCGTTAGTGGTTGTTGTTAAGGATTATCGTGGTAGGGAAAGACGCTATGAGGATATACAAGCTCAGCAGGAAATTTTGCGGAAATGAGTACGCACGGGTAACCATTTCCGGCTAAATGTATTATTGGTTAATTATAGTTTCGGGTTATTAAGACCTGATAAAGGCAATAATTCATCCATCAGTTTATCGGCTCCGGCGATACTTCGCTTGAAGGCCATATGCCGACCATAGGCGACGCGAGGTAATTCGTGAAACTCCAGTGAACTGCCTCCTGATGCCCCCATTTCACTCGTGCTGGCTTGTGCGACTGAATTTCCGCCTTCGAGTAGCGTTTCGCTGTAATTAACATTGATTTCGCCGCTACTCTCGTTGAGTGCGGTTCTGTTAGCTTTGCGAGACAACCCGCGCAGTTTGTTGCGAATTTTTGGAGCGACGGCTTCTGCTGTACCCACTGCAGCCGCCACGCCGGATACCCACACTGAGCACAGTGGGTATCAGCCAGGTAATCAACCCATGACCACTGGGATCGGTGTTGTTAATCGGGTCAGTCCAGCTTAAAGGCAACGTTGGGGTTCTTTGTGCGATTACTGAAGTAGAAGTACTCAATGACATAATCGAAATTGCCTGCCTTTAGATTGGCTTGCAGTGCTGTATGATTCGGCTCGTACACCTCGCAATAGGCTCCGGCATTGCCTGCGACCAGATATTTGAGGCTGCCACCATCTTTGTTATTAATCACAGTTAATGCTTTTTTCACTTTCAGGAAATAGATCGAAAAAAGTTAACTGTGTTTGTTTTTTGCTCAATCTGTATTCTTGCCCGATTTTAGAATTTCCTTAAGCAAAAGGTTCTTCGATTTATTTCTTTTTTTGAGGTGGTTTATGGTCAGTGAAGAGAGAGTACTGGCGGCTTTATCGCTGGTGGAGAAATATGTTATGCAGACTGAGGTTACGACCTTTAAAAGCCCGCACATTATTATGGCGGCGCTTGCCGGAAGTATTGTTTTTACCGTGACGGCAAAAGATTTCAATACTAAAGCACGTCTGGCGTTATTTACTGCGTCTTTTATTGTCGGCGTATTATCAGCCCATTTTGTCGCTGGACTAGTAGGCGTCCTGCTTCAGGACTTTCTGAAAATTACCCTGGAGGTTCCCGATACCATCGGTGCGTTAATTGGTGCCGTGGTGTCCGTCCGTCTTTTGAGTTTTTTCTGTGAAAAACCTGAAAAGACAACATCCATTTTTGATCTGCTGAAACGCAAATAAGTTATTGAGGTTATTATGCAAAGCTTTAAATTTAGTACTCGCAGTGTGAAAAATCTGCAGGGTGTGCATCCGGATCTGGTCGCTATTTGCCAGAAAGCGCTGGATCTGACATTGATTGATTTCGGTATTACCGAAGGTCTGCGCACTATCGAAAAACAGAAAGAGATGGTAAAAACCGGTAAATCGCAAACGATGAACAGCCGTCATCTGACTGGACATGCGATTGATGTTTTCGCTTATCCGACGCCAGCAGGCTCCTGGGATTTCGCCGATTATGAGCTTATTTCCAACGCCTTTAAGCAGGCGGCGAAAAGCCTCGGGCACAGCATTGAATGGGGCGGTGACTGGAAAACCCTAAAAGACGGTCCGCATTTTCAGTTAACCTGGAGCGAATACCCTGCCTGACCTTCGCGATCGTCTCTTTCCGCCAGCGGGAGAGAGGCGACCGTCTTTTCCTTCCCCGCATTTCCAGCACGAATACCCGTAAAGTTTTTCCTCCTCAGGCCGAAAATACCGTCATCTGTCGAAAGGAAAGAGAAAAACATGTTAAACCGTATCAGGATTGTCACCAGTCTCGTACTGGTGCTTATGCTATTTGGACTTTTGCAACTGACGTCAGGCGGGCTGTTCTTTAACGCGCTCAAGCATGACAAAGAGAACTTCACCGTATTGCAGACCATCCGCCAGCAGCAGTCTACGCTGAACGCCAGCTGGGTGGCATTGCTGCAGACCCGTAACACGCTGAACCGCGCGGGCATCCGTTACATGATGGATCAGAGCAATATCGGCAGCGGCGCGACCGTCAAGGATCTGATGCAGATCGCCTCGAAATCTCTGGTGGAAGCGGAAAAACGCTGGACTGAATATGAAGCGCTGCCGCGCGATCCACGGCAAAGCGAAGCCGCTGCACTGGAAATCAAACGTAATTATGATATCTACCATGGCGCGCTGGCGGAGCTGATCCAGCTGTTGGGTGCAGGTAAAATCAACGAGTTTTTCGATCAGCCAACCCAGGGCTACCAGGACGGTTTTGAGAAACAGTACGTTAATTACCTGACGCAGAACGATCAGTTGTATGAAATTGCGGTTAACGACAGCAGTAACTCTTATTCGCAGGCCATCTGGGTGCTGATTAGCGTGCTGATCGTCGTTATGGTGGTGATCATTGCGGTCTGGCTGGGTATTCATAAAACGCTGTTGGGGCCGCTGAACCGTCTGATCGGCAGCATTCGTCATATCGCCAGCGGCGATCTGGTGAAACCCATCGATGTGGAAGGCACCAACGAAATGGGGCAACTGGCGGATTCTCTGCGTCATATGCAGAGTGAACTGGTACGCACCGTGGGTGAAGTGCGTCACGGTGCAGATGCTATCTACAGCGGCGCCAGCGAAATCTCCATGGGCAACAACGATCTCTCTTCACGTACGGAAGAGCAGGCCGCGTCTCTGGAAGAAACTGCCGCGAGCATGGAACAACTGACGGCAACCGTGAAGCAGAACGCCGAGAATGCGCGTCAGGCCAGCAATCTGGCGCTGAGCGCGTCCGAAACGGCGCAGAAGGGCGGCAAAGTGGTGGATAACGTGGTGCAGACCATGCGCGACATCGCTGGCAGCTCACAGAAAATTGCTGACATTATCAGCGTCATCGACGGCATCGCCTTCCAGACCAACATTCTGGCGCTTAACGCGGCAGTTGAAGCAGCGCGTGCCGGTGAGCAGGGGCGTGGTTTTGCGGTGGTGGCCGGTGAAGTTCGTAACCTCGCGCAGCGCAGTGCGCAGGCGGCGCGTGAGATTAAGAGCCTGATTGAAGACTCCGTCAGTCGTGTGGATGTGGGTTCTACGCTGGTCGAAAGCGCCGGTGAAACCATGGATGAGATCGTCAATGCGGTGACCCGCGTGACTGATATCATGGGCGAAATCGCCTCCGCGTCCGACGAGCAGAGCCGAGGCATTGACCAGGTGGGTCTGGCCGTGGCTGAGATGGATCGCGTGACGCAGCAGAACGCCTCGCTGGTGGAAGAATCCGCTGCTGCGGCTGCCGCGCTGGAAGAGCAGGCAAGCCGTCTGACGCAGGCCGTCGCGGTGTTCCGTATTCAGCAGCAGGCGAAACAGACGACACCCGCGAAATCGCTTCCGGCACCGGCGCAACTGAAAAAAGTGGCAGTGACGGACAACGGCGACAGCTGGGAATCCTTCTGATTGACTGACCGATGCCCGGCGGCATTTGCCCGCCGGGTCTACACATTACGGCGCATGGCGCACCGCAATTCTCGCGGTATCCCATGCGCCGTTTCGTTTTCGCGTTTTGCCGCCAGCCCTGGCGGTAATGCCGCATCATCGATAATCTCAAAGCCCAGCTTCGCATAGAATGGCGCATTCCACGGCACCTCGCGAAAAGTGGTCAGCGTTAACGCCGGATAACCCGTGTCACGGGCGTGGTCGCTGATGAAGTGCAGAAAGCGACGGCCAATGCCTTTCCCCTGCCACGCCTGATGCAATGAAAATTCGGCGATATACAACGCGTCATCCAGCGGCTCCGTCAGTAAAAAACCGATTGGCTGTTGCTGATGGATGGCTACCCAGCTTTGACCGTGCTCTGCAAACTGGCGATGCGTTGCCGCGTCCACAATGTCGTCCTGTGCCAGCCAGGCCAGCGACGGAATGGTTAAAAACGTTTGCGCCGCCGACCGCTCAATCACGGGAAGCGCGGGGACATCATCGTTTTGCGTACGACGAAACAGTATCGCTTCCTGAAAGGTGTTAGTTTTCATCGTGTAAGCCTGTCCTTGTTGAATTAAGGAGAATTCTATGCCAGTTACCGCCGTCCCGGCGATCCGTTTTAGCTGCGAACAGCTTACCGCCATGCTTGGCGACTGCTTCGAAGGCTACAGCATTCCTTTTTCATTACCGGTTCCGGTGTTTGCTCAGCGCTTTGGCTCGGAAGGGCTCAGTCTGGTGGATTCCTGCGTCTGGATGGACGGCGATAATCACGTTGCTGTGGCGATCATCACCCGACGCGGGCAGTCGGCGCGGCTGGCGGCGTTTGCCATTCGTCCGGCGTACCGCGGCAAAGGGTTTGGCAAAAAACTGCTGGCGCCACTGATGGCAGCGCTGAGTAACGAGGGCGTGCAGGAGATGTGGCTGGAGGTGATCAGTGATAATCAACCCGGCGTGGCGCTGTACAAATCGCTCGGCTTCACTATAACGCAAGGGTTGTTTGGTTATCAGGGGATGCAGCCGGGTCAGGTTACTGCGCGGTCTCTGAAGGAAACCGAGGTAATGCCGCTGGTGCGTACGTTGATGTCGGCATCGAAAGAAAGATTGCCGTGGTTGATGGATCCGGCGACGTTTATCACTCTGCCGTGCCGCGCGTTTGTGCATCAGCAGGCCTGTGCGGTGGTCTCATTTCTGGCGGATAAACCGCAGTTGCGGATGATTTATGTCGCCCCGGAATGGCGTCAGCGCGGGCAGGGGCGCGAGATGTTGCGGGCGTTGAATCAGCAATTCCCGGCGCTGGCGACGGTGGTGTCGGTGCCTGAGTCGTTTGCCACGCTGTTTGCTTCGGCGGGATACATGACGATGCCGATCAGTCAGTATGAAATGCGGGCGGCGCTGATATAAAAAAGGGGAGCGTTTGCTCCCCCGGTTTTACCCTTCGGTTTTCACCACTTTAATTTCCACCATACCGATCCCCAGCTTGCGCGGCGAATGGCCGAGGATATTGCCCTCGTTGGTGGATTGCGGATCCGGCGGCACAATCTGCAGCAGGTTGCTGCGCGACGGGTTTTCAAAATGCAGTGTGGTGGTGGTGAGCGTGTTGCTGAGTGTGAGTAACTGCTCGCTATCACCGACGCGTACCGGAATCGGTTTGTTGGCGTTCGGCCCGAAGGCTTTCGCGGTGATCACCAGGTCGAATTTTTCCGGCAACGGCGCGTTGTATTCAATTTTCACGTCGTCACCGAGCTGCGCGTTAGACCAGCGGCCCCACAGTTCCGGGCGTGAAATACCGCTGAACTGTTTCACCTCTTCGGGGGCGCCCGCCACGTTGAAGATAAAGCTGTCGGCTTTGTAGCGAATGTTGTCGTCGACGATTTTCAGCGTATCCACGTTACCTTTGTAGCGCGTCATGTCGATAACCGTATCTTTAAACGCGGTTTTGCCTTTCCACTGCGCTTTGTCGACATGCTGGACTTTCTGCTCGCCGCCCAGTTGCCCCTGCGAGACGCACCAGTCGGTCGAGAGCGCCATCTCCGACGCCCACAGCTGGCCCATCTTGTAGCAGCGATCGATCCAGACGAAGTTATCGCGTGGGGCGAAATCCGCCAGCTGGTAGCGCAGCGGGGCGGAATATTCGCTTTCCGGCAGCGGCTCAACGCGGGAATCGGAGACGCGCAGCAATAGCGGCAGGCGGAAATGGGTGCCGGAGAAGGCGATCATCCCTTTATCCGTGTCGATGGTGAAATCTTTCATCTCTTTCGGGAAATTCCACAGGCGGATGATGTCCGGCTTCCACGCCAGCACTTTCTCTTTCATGTTCAGGAACACTTCAGACAGCGACTGGCCGGACAGGCTGCTGCGCCCGAGGCCGATAAAGTTATCGCCGCCGAGGATATCCAGCACCGTCGCGCCGTTATCCATGGTGCTGCGCTTAGTGCCCACTACTTCCTGTTGCGGCTGATCGCCACGAATGATGAAAAACAGATTATTGCGATCCTGCTTGTTGAGCTGATCCCAGGCGGTATTTTTCATCGCCAGATGATCCGATGACACCACAATCACCGTATTTTTGAACCACGGCGACGCTTTGATCTTGCTGATCAGCGCGGCGACGTGCTCCTGACTGCAACTGACGGCGCTGAACGACTGGTTAGCTTTGCCGTTGATGTCGTAGCGTTTGCGCTGGCAGGTGCGCGAGATAAAACCGTCCGGGTGGTGAGTATCCACCGTCAACGCGAACAGCGAAAAACGCTTGCCCGAACGGGAAAGTTCCTCGAATTTCTTCCAGGTTTCATCCAGCACGGTATCGTCGTAAAAACCCCAGTCGTTGCGATAGTTCGGGTCATCGACCACGGTTTTCAGCTCTTCCGCGCCGTACAGGTTGTCGAAACCGTGGGACTTCAGGAATACGTCCTTGCCCGCGAAACGCAGGTTGGCGCCCTGCACGAAGTAGTTTTCATAGCCGGAATTTTTCAGGATATCGCCAAGGCAGATATTCTGCGGGAAAAAGCTGGAGACGGAGGCCGAGGCGTTACCTTCGAACGGCGCAAACAGAGGAATGCCGCACTGCGACGCCACCATGCCTGCGATGGTGTAATCCGTGCCCGGCAACTGGGTGGTATGGCTGAAATCGATGCTGTCGTCTTTCTGTTTATTCAGCTCCGGCGCCAGATCCGGGAAAGCCGTGTTGTCGAAATAGGTGCGCTCAAGGCTTTCGCCGTAGATGTACACCAGGTTCAGTTTTGGATTGGGGATCGTTTTCGACGGCTCTTTGTAGTACGCGGCAAAGTCCGGGTCGCCATCGCGGGACTGCGACTTCACCAGCTCGCTGAGCTGATGAAACGCCGGGCTGGCATCAACGGAAGCCAGCGCCAGTAGCAGCGCCGCCAGGCTGTAACCAAAATGGTGAGGAAGATGTTGGCGGCGGCGTAAAAGCCAGCCCAGCGCGCCAAAAACCAGCACCAGCGCCACAATCAGCCCGGCACCCGGAAGGATATATTTGCTGATACCCGCGCCGGTCAGGCTGTTGGTGAGGGTGTAGAGCACAGCGTCGTTAATGCCGTCGCCGGTAAAATAATCGCTGGCATACAGCGTGATATTGAGCACGATGAACAGACCGAGCACGGTCAGGGTGGCGGCAAACCACCAGCGGTTACGACCCGCTTTCCAGGCATAAATGCCCGCAGAAGCAAGAAAAAGAGCGATGGATAGCAACTCTGACACAACGCACCCTCAATAGCGCCAGCCGCACGCTGGCCAGTCAGCACAATTTTCCGAGTCACACTTTAATTGTACCGTCACCTTAGTGCAATTTTACTGTCATCGAATTGTGCTGTGGTTCAGAATTGGTTTAGAAAAGATCTTTTTTGATCGGGCTCACACCCGGCGGGATGGGAAAAGGGGAGGCACGTCTGAGCACGGTGAGGCTCAGACGCGTTGTTATTAATACTCTTTACCGGTGACGCGCGGGCGGAAACTCGGCCAGTCGAAGGTGACGAACAGGCTGTTGCCGAGGCGCATGCGGTCCATCACGCGCTCACCTAACAGGCGGGTCATTTCCTGTGAATTATGGTTGCTCAGCATGCCGGTAGGGCGTTTGGAGGAGGAGCGACGATCGACGATCTGGTTGATGATCACCTGCTCATAACGGGATTCGTTCTGCATGCCGATCTCGTCGATCACCAGCAAATCCACATTGCTGAGATCGCTCAACAACTGCTCTTCGCTGACATCGCGATTGCCAAAGGTGCCTTTCATGGCGGACATGATATCGGCCACAGTGATGATCAGCACCGATTTGCCCCGCAGCAGCAGCTCGTTACAGATGGCCGCCGCAAGATGATTTTTGCCGGTGCCGGGTTTGCCGGAAAAGATAAAGCTGGAGATGCTGTCGTTAAATTCTTCGACATACTGGCGCGCCAGATTGAGCGCATCCAGTTGTCCCTGGCATTCCACCGTGTAGTTATCAAAGGAGCAGTTCTGATGCAGCGGGCGAATACCCGAGCGGTTAAACGTGCGCTGCATTTTCATCGCCCGGTTTTCACGGGCGATGGCCGCTGAGCGAATTTCCCCCTGCGCTTTCTGCCAGGCGAGCAGTTCTTCCCCGGTTTTAAACGCGGGTTCAATATGCGCGGGCATCACCTTTTGCAGGCGTTTCATTAAGTCGCCAAGGTTTTTCATTTTGCTCCCCTGAATCCAAACGGAATCGATTTATCCGGCTCTGACATCATGCTGTTATCGCGGGGCGGTTGTCCACCGCTGCTGGCGCGGCCTGTCTGAATGCTGCGGGCCAGCTTTTGCTGCCATTGCACGTGGTGGAACACTTTTCCTTCCGCCTGCCAGTAGGTGATGAACGACGCCAGCTCTTCCGGCGTCGCCGGGGCGCTCAGCGCAATGCCCCACAGTGCGGCGAGACGCGGAAAATCGTCATCAGGACGCCAGTCGGGATACATGGCGAATTTCCCCATCGGCACGGCAACCGGCACCGGCGCGGGGTCGGCAAACAACTGCGCATCCAGCGTGACATCGCTACCGGGGCGCGACAACTTTTCTTCCAGCGCCAGCAACTGCGCCAGACGTTCAGGCGTCAGCGCATAAAACGCGGGGGCGTTATTGGCGAAAACCGCAATGGCGCCGCCTTCAGCCTGTGCCAGTATCGTGGCGTGATTATCCACTAAGGCGTCAATACCGATGACCTCGGAAGTCAAAATACGAGAAGTCATATCACCATCTCAACACAGAAAGATAACGGAGAAGACGCGGAGAGTCCGCAACTGAATACTGGCACATAGTAGCACAGAGAGAAGGGGAACCGGCACACCCTCTCTGTGCGAGAGGGTGGCGGGAAGAACGTCAGGCGATGATATTCAGGGTCACATCGATATTATTGCGGGTGGCGTTGGAGTACGGGCAAACGATATGCGCGGCATCCACCAGTTTTTTCGCCTCAGCTTCGTCCATGCCAGGCAGATGAATATTCAGTTTGGCTTCAATACCAAAACCGGTCGGCAGCGGTCCGATACCCACTTCGCCTTCAATAAACGCGTCTTTGGGTATGGCGATTTTGTCGCGCCCGGCAACGAATTTCATTGCCCCGAGGAAGCAGGCGGAATAACCCGCGGCGAACAGCTGTTCCGGGTTGGTGACTTCGCCGCCTGCGCCGCCCATTTCTTTCGGCACGCCCAGTTTCACGTCTAACACGCCGTCAGAGGAGACAGCACGACCATCACGCCCTCCGGTCGCTTTAGCTTTGGCGGTGTAGACCACTTTTTCTAATGACATAACAGGTTCCTCATTGCATGTTGAACAGAAGATCGATCCCATTTTTATGGATTGTTAACATGTAATGATAGTCCCTGTGTGCGATGCTGCCGCCCGTCAGACGCGCGGACGTTTCCGGTAAAGCCATAGCCCAGGCACGGAAAGCCCGATGGACAGGGCGCCGACGATGGATGAGGCTTTCAGAAAATTACTGATTAAAAGTTCCATCAGCTCAGGCGAATAGCCAAAGTGGCTGATTTTCACCGCTGACACCATCGCGGTATACGCAGAAATACCGGGGAACATCGGGATCACCGCGGCGACGGTAAAAATTTTCGGATGCGCGAGATACCAGCGGGACCACTGAATACCGATGCTGCCAACCAGCATCGATGACACAAACGTGGACCACTCGATGTTAAACCCGGCGGTCATCATTACCATGCGTGAGCTGTGACCAATCGCCCCCAGCAGTGCGCACCAGGGTAGCGCGCGTTGTGGCACGTTGAACACCAGCGCGAAACCCACGGCGGGGATCGCCGACAGGACGATGTCCTGCGCCAGTGCGAGCAGAAAATCAATTACGCCCATCCCGGAAGCCCCCATAACGTCATCGACATCACGACGCCAATACAGGTCGCCAGTGTCAGCAGGCTGGCAATCGCCCAACGCGCCAGACCGGTGTTGATGTGCCCTTTAAACATATCCGCCACCGCGTTAATCAATGGAAAACCGGGGACGAGCAGCAATACGCTCGCCGCCATCGCAATGGTCGGCGTATGCGCAAAAAGGGGAAGTCGCAGCAGCAACCCCGAGACAGTGGTGGCGACAAAAGCGGTAATACAGAAGCTGATTTGCGGATGGATGGCGTGTTTGGTCAGAAGTCTGCGGGCGTACATTGCGACGGTACTGGCGAAGAAGGTAATCACCGCGCCATCCCAGCCGCCGTTGTTCAGCTTACAGAAACAGGCGCAGGAGAGACCCACCATCAACACCACCAGCCAGCCGGGGTAACGTAGTGGGCGAATATTCGCAAAGCGCTTTTCAACGTCTTTATAGTCCAGCAGGTTATGCTCGGCCATGATGACGATGTGCTGTACCTCCGTGACGATGTGCATGTTAATGCCGCGATCGGTATTTTTGCGGGTGGAGGTCAGACAATGCCCGTCTTTAATCGTGGCAAGGACGATGGCATTCGCGGAAATCGCGCTTTCCACGCTGTCCATACCGAGCGCCAGCCCCAGACGGGTGGATAGTTCTTCGACCAGCGCGCTTTCCGCGCCGTGCTGCAATAAAAAAAGGCCGCACTGGATACACAAGCGCGTGACCTGTCGCTGTTCATCTTGCTCAACTTCCATGACTCACTCTGCCGTCAGGCGCGCTGGGGAGGTGCGCGCAATGGAATACTTTTACCTGAAGCGCCGCAGACGGTCTTCTGGTTGAGATCAAACAATGTGCAAAAAACGCGGTTGTGCCATGACGGAACACGTCTTATCCGCAATAAACGCATCTTTTACACTTTCCCTTAATATATATCGGCTGAGAATTAACTGACAAATGAGGATATTTAATTTTACTAATTATCGTTTTTATATTTTCTAATCCGTACACGATTAATTTTTTATCCCCGATGTGAGATAGTGCCTGGGCGATTCTCTCAGAGATTCAGCCATTATTTTATTTATTCACTAAATAAATGATTCATTGCACATGTTGTGCAATGTGTTGTTCTTCTTTTCTGGTTATATGTCCTTAATGTTGCAAAAAATGTGCGGGAGGCGGAGATTTTATGCGAGCGGGATGCTGCAATTACGGAATTATTATTAGTAAATCACCGGTCGTTCAGGTGGGGCTGCACGGCATTATTCGTGACAACTTACCCGACTACGAAATGACGTACTGTGGCTCACACGAGGAACTGACGCTGCTGCAACTGCGGCGCGCCATGCTGGTGGTGGTTGAGCTGACGGGCGATAGCCATCAGGCGCGCAGCCTTTGCGCCCAATATTATTCGCTGATTTCCCAGTACCGGGACATCCACTGGGTTTTCCTGGTATCGCGCACCTGCTACCCCTTCGCGGTGGAGTATTTGCTGCGCCCGGAAAGCACGTTGCTGTCTGATGCGGAACCGGTGGAGCAACTGGCGCGGGTGTTTCGTGGCGGACTGGCTTCTGCGGAACGGATCAGCCAGACGCTGCTCAGCCCTGCGGAAACAGACGAATACGATGATGACGAGCAGGACGTCCTGACGATTTCCGAACGCAAAGTGTTGCGTCTGCTGGCAAAGGGGTGGTGCATCAACCAAATCGCCTCCCTGTTGAAGAAAAGCAACAAAACCATCAGCGCGCAGAAAAATAGCGCCATGCGCCGTCTGGCTTTGCGCAGTAATGCGGAAATGTACGCATGGATTAACAGCTCGCGAGGAATGAAGGAGCTGAATTTATTCGCTGTTTATGGAGAACAGGAAGAATGGAAAATGACGCACACCAGCGACATGTCGCTATCGTAGAACGCTGTACTTTGACCGAAGCGGGTCTTTGCCATTTATTCCACCAGTCATCCGATGGCCGTTACGTTATCCATCTTTTTCGTACGGTTGAGGCTCTCAACGCGGCGCTGGCCCGACAACCGTTCTGGGCCGTCATTTACTCGCTCTCCGGGGGGCGAGAGTTGCGTCAGGAAAGCTTGCTGTGCCTGAACGCCGTCTCACAATCACACCCCGAGACGAAACGCATTGTGCTGACCAATAACGCCGACGAAGCGCTGCTGATCCGCCATCTGTCTCCCTCGGGGTTGCATGGCATTTTGAGTAAATCAGAGTCGGTCGCCTGGTTAAGCGAGCGGCTGCTTGCGCTGCTCAACGGCACGCGTCAGGAGAGCGACGACGATCTTAACCAGTGGGTCATGAGTCACAATGGTTGTCTGAGTCCGACGGAGCTCGCCATTCTGCGCTATATGACGTACGGCTATTCGATGCCGGAAATCGCCACGCAACTGGCGCGTAATATCAAAACGATACGCGCGCATAAGTTTAATGCGATGGCCAAGCTGGGCGTAAATTCTGATATGGGGCTGTTAAGCGCGGCCGATATCATCATGCATTTACCCGCCAGCAACGCGGAAGGTCCACGCGGTCTGGCGGCTAAACTTTAACGCTCTGTCAGCTTACAGGCAGACGTCAATCCAGGTGGCGTGTGTCAGTTCCGCCATCCGCTCTGGCGAAATCCGCACCGCGCTGTGGATGCCACCCGCGGCGGGCAGCACTTCCTGATACTGTCTGAGGGACACATCACAGTAGACCGCGAGCGGCGTTTCCAGGCCGAAAGGGCAGACGCCGCCGACCGGATGCCCGGTACTGGTGACGACTTCGTCGCTGCTCAGCATGCGGGCTTTTGCGCCAAACGTTGTTTTTAGTTTTTTGTTATCCAGCCGGGCATCCCCTTTCGCCACCACCAGGATCACCTGATCTTTCACTTTCAGGGACAGTGTTTTGGCAATCTGACCGGGCGCGACATGATGAGCGGCGGCCGCGAGAGCGACAGTGGCGGTACTCTGGTTGAGTTCTATAATTTCAATTTCGGGGGCGTGTTCAGCGAAAAATTGCCTTACGGACTGCAAACTCACGTTTTTATCTCCATAAAAAGGTTATCGCAAATCTGGCACAAGCGGATAGTCGCTGTAAATATCCGTCGTAATAATTCCATAACATGCCGATTTCTCGATCCTCTTCACAATCGCTGCAACCGGTTACAGTAACCGGTTGCAGTCAGCGCCGCGGCGATTAATACTCATTCTGTAACTTCCTCTGTAATCACATAATTAGAGCCGTGTATGAAACGTAACCTACTGAGCATTACCGCCGGGTGGTCCGGCGTGCCAGGCAGTTCACCGCATGGCAATAAACTATTAATCGCTGTGCTACTGCCTATGGCCTGTCAGGAGAGCTGCTATGTCTGCTAACCATGCTGCGTTTAATCTGATATTCCGGTTTGTTGAAAATTACGTCAGTCCCGTCGCCGGTCGTATTTCGTCCCAGCGCCATGTCATGGCGATCCGTGACGGCTTTATTTCCGCGATGCCATTCATGATTGTGGGTTCCTTCCTGTTGGTCTTTGCCTATCCGCCGTTTTCCCCGGACACCACCTGGGGTTTCGCCCGCGCGTGGCTGGATCTGGCGAAAGAGTATGAAGGGCGCATCCTCACACCGTTCGATATGACAATGGGGATCATGTCCATTTATATTTGTGCTGCCATCGCTTACAACCTCGGCAAGCACTATGAAAAATCGCATCAACTTGATCCCTTCATGTGCGCCATGCTGTCGATTATGGCGTTTTTGCTGGTGGCCGCGCCGAAAACCAACGGTACGCTGCCGGTAGACAGCCTCGGCGGGACGGGGATTTTCACCGCTATTCTGGTGGCGCTCTATTGCGTGGAAATGATGCGTTTCCTGCGCGTGCGCAATATTGGCATTCGCCTGCCGGACCAGGTGCCGCCGATGATCAAAAACTCTTTTGATTTGCTGATCCCGGTGCTGGTGGTGGTGTTGACGCTGTACCCGTTGAGTCTGCTGATTCAGAGCCAGTTTGGCATGCTGATCCCGCAGGCCATCATGGCTATCTTTAAACCGCTGGTCGCCGCGGCCGATTCGCTGCCAGCTATTTTACTGGCGGTACTGATTGGTCACCTGCTGTGGTTCGCGGGCATCCACGGGGCGGCGATTGTCTCCGGTATGCTGCAGATGTTCTGGCTGACCAACCTGGGTATGAACCAGACCGCACTGGCGCAGGGCGCGCCGCTGCCGCACATCTTTATGGAAGCCTTCTGGACCTTCTTCATCGTGGTTGGCGGTTCCGGCGCGACGATGGGGCTGGTGATCTGTTACCTGCGCAGTCGCTCGGTACATTTACGATCCATCGGTCGTCTGAGCGTGGTGCCCAGTATTTTTAATATCAACGAACCGGTCATTTTCGGTACGCCAATCGTCATGAACCCGGTGTTCTTTATTCCGTTCCTGTTAGCGCCAATGATCAACGCCATCATCGCCTGGGCCGCGATGAAACTGGATCTGATTGGTCGGGTAATTTCCGTGGTGCCCTGGACGGCGCCAGCGCCGATTGGCGGGGCGTGGGCATTAGGCTGGGATTTCCGTGCGGCGATTCTGGTAGTGATTCTGGCCTGCGTGTCCGCAGTCATTTATTACCCGTTCTTTAAGGTTTATGAGAAACAACTGCTGGCGCAGGAAGACGCCGAAGCACAACGTGCCGAAGAAGAGAACCAACAGGCGGCATAAACGAGATATCCGGCGGCAGGGTGGCTGCCGGGTGTTGGGTTATTTCAGCGTACAGTCACCGCACTGCTGGACATCCGGCAGGCGGTAACGCTGGCAACAGGTGCGGCGAACCAGCAAACCGTCGCGCGGTACAACGGTGCGCCAGAGCGGGTTGTCCTGCCCGTCAGAGAGCTGTTTTTCAAAGAAGCAGCGATGACGCAGCGTATCAAGCAATGCATCACCCAACAGAGTTTTCATTTCCCCCAGATACCAGTGGATCAGATAACCGGTATTGCTCCAGATAAGCTTCGCGTTAATCTCACCGGTGGCTGCCAGCGCATCAACCACGGGCATCAGTGCGCGCGTGATCAGCGTCTCCAGACGATCGGCAGGCGATAACAGGCTGGTGAAACGATCGTGGTGCACGTCAATCCAGAAACAGGCCGCACGGCCGGTCTCATGAAATTCGACATGGAAATGTTCCGGGGCGAGCGAGAGAGTCTGCTCTTCGGTGAGTAGCGCCAGCATCAGCGGCGGTACCAGCAGGCCGATGTACCATTGCGCCCAGAGCGAAATCAGCGGTTTGTTTTCGCGGGTGAGCGTCGGCTGGTTACGGTAAATATGGTCAGAATAGGTCGCCAGCAGGGAGCTCAGTTCGCCAGGGCGAGTCCACTGCGCCAGGGTTTTCGCCTGATGCGGCGGCGTTTCATCAAGACGGATGAAATCCAGCAAATGCGGGCGCAGTTCGGTGATTTTTTCCCGCACGGAAACCGCCAGCGCGCTTTCCGGTGAAGGAAGTGGCGTTCGCCAGATGATGTCGGCTGCGAGGGTCGCGGAACGAAATGCCATAGGATTGCTGGATACAAATCTAAATGATAATGATTGCCAATCCTAGCTATAGATAATAACAATCGCAAGGCTTTTATCGCCAGCGCGTGACGGGGCTGTTGTCACGCGGGGGTGAACTGCTCGCTGGTGAGGATACTGTTGCGACCCAGGTGCTTGGCTTCGTACAGCGCCCGGTCGGCATTTTCCAGCGCGAGATTCACGTTGTTGGCAATCAACGGCGCGATGCCAATGCTGATGGTCACGTTAGTCGCCACGCTCTCATTGAACATATGCGGGATTTTCAGATCGTATACTTGTTGGCGGATCCGTTCGGCGGTACGCATCGCGCTCTGCGCGTCACTTTGCGGCAGCAGCACCATAAACTCTTCCCCACCGTAGCGGGCGACGATATCCCGGGAACGCACCGCGTCGCGGATCGCCGTAGACACGCGGATCAGCGCCTTATCGCCCATCATATGACCGTAGTGATCGTTATAGGCTTTGAAATGATCGATATCGAGCAACATCACATAGTGATCTTTCGCGTTCTGTGCCAGTTGCTCATCCAGACGGTGTTGCAGCCCGCGGCGGTTGTACAGGCCGGTCAGCGGGTCGAGCATGCTGAGATCGTTGAGCGTTTCGCGTTCAGCAATAAGCTGATACATCAGCTGCTGGGCAAACTTGTCATAACGTTTCTGAATCACGCAATGGATGGAAACGCCCACCAGCGGCAGAGCAAAGCAGTAGAGCATACGGACCCACTGCTCACCGTGGCTGACAATCAGACAGATAATGACCACGGGCAGCGAATTCAGCGTAAAGGCTCTGATGTTATTAGAAAAAGAAATGGTTCCAATAAAGAGAATCGTTAATAACGCGATGATCACATAACTGGTATTATTCGTCGGAAGCTCGAGCGTTTTTACCCCGACATGCCACGCCCATAAACAACCTGCTGCTAACGATATCAATAAAATGTTTATTTTCTTTTGTGGAAAGCGCCAGTGGCATAACAATATCACGCCGCTGCCTACAGCGATCACGATCACCGGCAGGGTGCTGCTGTACAGGCTATAGAGCGGGCTCAGCAGAGAAAAGAACGCTGAAAATAAATTAAGAAATAAAAATAACCGCAGGGAGAGCTGATATTTTTTGGTGCGCAGTGATTGCCAGGCGTGTGCTGTCATAGAATATATCGTTTATTAATCTGAATATTAAAAAATCCACGGCGCCAAAGATGAAGAAAGCCGCCATGCAAATAAGAGGCATGGCAAAACATTAGAGAATCAAATGTATTTTTGTCAGGTGCACAATTTATCACCTTCATGAAGAACTGTCATTACCGCTAACGAAAAGTTAAGCAGCATTGCATCTTAAACTGACAAATGATAAAAATTATCATATGCTATTGGTTATCATTATCGGTGTGAGAGGCAAAACCATGTTGCAGCGCGCATTAGGAAGTGGTTGGGGCATGCTGATCCCGGGAGGCATCATCGCCGCGCTCGGGTTTGCGGATCTTTCTGCGGAGACCTGGCGTGGGCTTATCGTCGTGGGGTTACTGCTGACATCGTCGATGATCTGGCACCACAAGCTGCGCCATTACGTTCTGTTGCCGTCGTGCGTCGCGCTGATTGGTGGCATGATGCTGATCATGCTGAATATGAAACTGCTGGGATAAAACATAAGAAAGGAAAAGCAGGAGATAAGATAATTGGTGCGAGGGGGGGGACTTGAACCCCCACGTCCGTAAGAACACTAACACCTGAAGCTAGCGCGTCTACCAATTCCGCCACCTTCGCACAGTCATCTTATTGTGAATATCGCCTCGTTGGTGCGAGGGGGGGGACTTGAACCCCCACGTCCGTAAGGACACTAACACCTGAAGCTAGCGCGTCTACCAATTCCGCCACCTTCGCACAGTGCGAGCGATATTTGCGTGGTTTATGGTGCGAGGGGGGGGACTTGAACCCCCACGTCCGAAAGGACACTAACACCTGAAGCTAGCGCGTCTACCAATTCCGCCACCTTCGCATACCATCGACTCTATGAAAGAATCGTTACCACGGAGGCGCATTCTAGTGGTTTTCCGCTATTCGTCAATAGTTAATTACCGGGGTTATGCCGATCGCTGCAAAAATGGGCGATCGGCCCCGTTACGCTGAAACCTTACTTTTTCGCCTGACGGGTCATGATGGCGCGGTAAACTTTGAAGCGCCCGGTCTGGGCGATGACCTCGTGAAAACCAAAGGTTTCGTCCAGCACCTTCGGGTAAGGAAGGAAGGCGTTGGCGACAATGCGCAGCTCGCCGCCGCTGTTCAGATGACGCACCGCACCGCGAATCAGCGTTTGTGCGGCATCAAGGCTGGTCTGCAGGCCATCGTGGAACGGCGGGTTGGAGATGATCATGTCAAAGCGACCGTTCACTTCAGAGAAAACGTTGCTGGCGAACACGTCGCCTTCAATGCCGTTTGCGCTCAGGGTCGCTTTACTGGCTTCCACCGCCGGTGCGCTGACATCGCACAGCGTTAAGCGCACTTTCGGCGAGTGGCTGGCGAGTGCCGCGGCCAGTACGCCTGCACCACATCCGATATCCAGCACTTTGCCTTTGGTATGCGGCGTCAGTGTGGAGAGCAGCAACTGGCTGCCGACGTCGAGACCATCACGGCTGAAAACGCCCGGCAGGGTTTTAATCGTCAGATTTTCGAGGTGATATTCTCCCCAGAAAGCGTTAGCGTCGAACGCAGGTTGGGTTTCGAGACGGCCGTGATACAGACCACAGCGTCGTGCGCTGTCGATTTTGCCGAGCGGCGCGACCCCGGCCAGCATCTGCTCGGCGCTGCGTACGCCACTGCGGTTTTCACCGACGACAAAAATATCGCTGCCCACTGGCAGCAGCGACAGTAGGTTCATCAACTGGAACTGCGCTTCGGGCTTGTTTTTTGGCCAGTAATAGACGAGCGTATCGCAATCCGCCACATCGGCCGCTTCCGCCACCAGGCTAAAGCGAACGTTATCGCCCATCTGGCGGTTCAGCACCTGCCAGTGGTGAAACTGCTGGGTATGCGCGCGGCTGGCGGCGGTTTCAAGGCGTGCGGGGAGATCATCCTGCAGATCACCGGCAAACAGAATACGGCGTTGTTCGAAATCATCACTGTGACGCAGCAAGACTTCACTTGCCGGGGTAAAAGCAGACATGGCTAAATCCTCAATTAACGACGGCGGCGATTATAGTGGTTTGTTGGCGCAAGTTCGACGAATTTGCTATATTTCGGCGCCTGACAGACAGGAGAATGGCGTGATGACATCCCGACGAGACTGGCAATTACAGCAACTGGGTATTACTCAGTGGTCGCTGCGTCGCCCGGGCGCGTTGCAGGGGGAGATTGCGATAGCGATCCCACCGCATGTGCGGCTGGTGATGGTGGCTGAAACGCTGCCCGATCTCGCGGATCCGTTCATCGGCGATATCCTTCGCGCGTTAATGCTCTCACCCGATCAGGTGTTGCAGCTGACGCCGGAGCGCGCTGAAATGCTGCCGCAGGGCAGCCGCGCCAACAGTTGGTTGCTGGGCGCGTCCGCCGCCGTTTCGCTGGAGGGGGCGCAGGTCTCGACGCCTGCATTCGATGAATTACGGGCCAGTGCGGAAGCGCGCATGGCGCTATGGCAACAAATTTGTGCTCATGAACATGATTTCTTCCCTCAGCACGGCTGATTTACCCCGCGCGTGGCAGATTGAAAAACGCGCTCACGCCTTTCCGTGGAGCGAACAAATCTTTGCCAGCAATCAGGGCGACCGTTATTTCAATCTCAAACTGGAAACGGAAAACGAGATAGCGGCATTTGCGATCACTCAGGTCGTGCTGGATGAAGCTACCCTGTTTAATATCGCGGTGGATCCCGCCTACCAGCGCCGCGGGCTGGGGCGGACGCTGCTGGAATATTTGATCGACGCGCTGGAAAAACGCGGCGTCGTCACGCTGTGGCTGGAGGTTCGTGCGTCTAACGTCGCCGCCATCGCACTCTATGAAAGCTTAGGCTTCAACGAGGCGACCATTCGCAAGAACTATTACCCCACCGCAGAAGGACGCGAAGACGCCATTATTATGGCTCTGCCAATAAGTATGTAAGACACAAGGTGATACGATGAAGTGGGACTGGATTTTCTTTGATGCCGATGAAACGCTGTTTACGTTTGACTCTTTTACCGGCTTACAGCGGATGTTTCTCGACTATAGCGTGACCTTTACCGCCGAAGATTTCCAGGATTACCAGGCCGTCAATAAACCGCTGTGGGTCGATTATCAGAATGGCGCGATCACGTCGTTGCAGTTGCAGCACCAGCGCTTTCAGGACTGGTCTGAGCGCCTGAACGTGCCGCCGGGCGATCTCAACGATGCGTTTATGAACGCCATGGCGGAGATTTGCGCGCCGCTGCCGGGTGCGGTTTCGCTGCTCAATGCCCTGCAGGGCAAGGTGAAAATGGGGATCATCACCAACGGTTTCACCTCGCTACAGCAAATCCGGCTGGAGCGTACCGGGCTTCGCGATCACTTTGATTTACTGATCATTTCCGAAGAAGTGGGCGTCGCGAAACCGGATCCCCGCATCTTTGATTACGCGCTGGAAAAAGCGGGTCATCCCGATCGCTCTCGGGTGCTGATGGTGGGCGACACCGCGGCGTCAGACATTCTCGGCGGTATCAATTCCGGTCTCGCGACCTGCTGGCTGAATGCCCATCATCGCGAACAGCCGGAAGACATCCAGCCGACGTGGACGGTCAGCACCTTAAATGAACTGGAGCAACTCCTGTGTAAACAATGATTGTCTGACCTCCGGTCTTGAGTAAAATAGCCGCATTTTTCGATTCTCGTGCGCGGCCTGACGCCGTGTGCTTACACAGAAGACTTTAACTATGACGTTGTCTCCTTATTTGCAAGAGGTGGCGAAACGCCGCACTTTTGCCATCATCTCCCACCCGGATGCCGGTAAAACGACCATCACTGAAAAAGTATTACTGTTCGGACAGGCCATTCAGACGGCGGGTACGGTCAAAGGCCGCGGCTCCAGCCAGCATGCGAAATCCGACTGGATGGAGATGGAAAAACAGCGTGGTATTTCTATCACCACGTCTGTAATGCAGTTCCCGTATCACGACTGCCTGGTCAACCTGCTCGACACGCCGGGGCACGAAGACTTCTCGGAAGATACCTATCGTACGCTGACCGCGGTGGACTGCTGCCTGATGGTTATTGATGCGGCGAAAGGTGTTGAAGACCGGACCCGTAAGCTGATGGAAGTTACCCGTCTGCGTGATACGCCGATCCTGACCTTCATGAACAAACTCGACCGCGACATTCGTGATCCGATGGAACTGCTGGATGAAGTGGAAAACGAGCTGAAGATTGGCTGTGCGCCGATCACCTGGCCTATCGGCTGCGGCAAGCTGTTTAAAGGCGTTTATCATCTCTACAAAGATGAAACCTACCTCTATCAGACCGGTAAAGGCCACACCATTCAGGAAGTGCGCATCGTCAAAGGGCTGAACAACCCGGATCTCGACAAGGCCGTCGGTGAGGATCTGGCGCAGCAGTTGCGTGATGAACTGGAGCTGGTGCAGGGCGCGTCCAACGAATTCGACAAAGAGCTGTTTCTGGCCGGGGAAATCACACCGGTCTTCTTTGGGACCGCGCTGGGTAACTTCGGCGTTGATCATATGCTCGACGGTCTGGTGGAATGGGCACCTGCGCCGATGCCGCGTAAAACCGACACCCGTGAAGTGGAAGCCAGAGAAGAGAAATTCACCGGCTTTGTCTTTAAAATTCAGGCCAACATGGATCCGAAACACCGTGACCGCGTGGCGTTTATGCGTGTAGTGTCCGGGAAATACGAAAAGGGCATGAAGCTGCGTCAGGTGCGGACGGGCAAAGACGTGGTGATTTCCGATGCGCTGACCTTTATGGCGGGCGACCGCTCGCACGTTGAAGAAGCGTATCCGGGCGACATCATCGGTCTGCATAACCACGGCACCATCCAGATTGGCGATACCTTCACCCAGGGTGAAACGATGAAGTTCACCGGTATTCCGAACTTCGCGCCGGAACTGTTCCGCCGTATTCGCCTGAAAGATCCGTTAAAGCAGAAACAGCTGCTGAAAGGGCTGGTTCAGTTGTCGGAAGAGGGCGCGGTACAGGTGTTCCGCCCGATTTCCAACAACGATCTGATCGTTGGCGCGGTCGGTGTGCTTCAGTTTGACGTGGTGGTTGCGCGTCTGAAGAGCGAGTACAACGTTGAGGCGATTTACGAGTCCGTCAACGTGGCGACCGCACGCTGGGTGGAATCCACCGACGTGAAGAAATTCGAAGAATTTAAGCGTAAGAACGAAATCCAGCTGGCGCTCGATGGCGGCGACAATCTGACTTACATCGCGCCGACGATGGTTAACCTGAACCTCACGCAGGAGCGTTATCCTGACGTGCAGTTCCGCAAAACCCGCGAACATTAATCCTTCCCGCCAGGCACGGCGCCCGCTGTGCCTGGTTATTTCCAGTTTTATTAATCCCTTGCAGATTGTTCTTAAATCCCCTCGCATTGCGCAATTGTGATCTATATTTAACATTGTGATGACAAATTCACTGGTTTAATACCCTAATCAAATCGTGTTTAGTAGCTTGTTAAACCATCGAATTTTATCATCGCGACATTAACAGCTGACCAGAGGCGCAATTTTGCGGCTCAGCAACAGCCTGGCTGATTGCGAGCAAACCACAGGACAGGAGCGATCATAATGATAAAACTGAAAAATTCGAAAACTCTGCTGGCAGTGATGCTGGGTACTGCCGTGATGAGCGGTTCCGCGCTGGCTGAATCAACGACCAGCAAAGCGGAATCCGCTGCCGATAGCGCAGGGCAAAAAATCGACAGTTCGATGAATAAGGTCGGAAATTTCATGGATGACAGCGCAATCACGGCGAAGGTGAAAGCCGCGCTGGTCGATCATGAATCGATTAAGAGTACCGATATCTCCGTTAAGACTGAGAAGAGCGTCGTCACCCTGAGCGGGTTCGTTGAGAGCCAGTCTCAGGCCGAACAGGCGGTGAGCGTCGCCAAAGGTGTTGAAGGCGTTGCTTCCGTCAGCGACAAACTGCACGTCCGCGACAGCAAATCACAATCGGTGAAAGGCTATGCGGGTGATGCGGCGACCACCAGTGAAATCAAGGCCAAACTGCTGGCTGATGATGTCGTTCCGTCGCGCAAAGTGAAAGTTGAAACCACCGATGGCGTGGTGCAACTGTCCGGGACCGTTGAGTCTCAGGCGCAAAGTGAACGCGCGGAAAGCATCGCCAAAGCGATCGATGGCGTGAAGAGCGTCAAGAACGATCTCAAAGTGCAGTAATTAGTTCTCAGAATATGCGCCCCGGACAAGTGTGTGGGGCGCATGTACCACAAGAAAGCGATCTACTGTGAGTCGCCTGAGCACTCATAGCCACGTATGACACTTACTATGGTAAAGGAGAATCGTATGTTTCGTTGGGGCATTATCTTCCTGGTTATCGCATTAATTGCCGCCGCGCTGGGCTTTGGTGGCCTGGCCGGTACAGCGGCAGGTGCGGCGAAAATTGTCTTTATCGTCGGTATCATCCTGTTCCTGGTGAGCCTGTTTATGGGACGCCGGCGTCCATAGCACACGTTAATCTGTTGTAACAAAAGCCAGTCCTTGTGACTGGCTTTACTGGTTTAAGGCGAGAAAAAACTGCGTTATGGTGAAGGAATAACAACACAAAACAGGAAGGCAGAGGTGGGGCAGCGAATTCCCGTAACGCTTGGCACGATTGCGCCATTAACCGTGAAGTCCTTTCAGCCGGGGCCGCTGGCGCTGGTGTGTGAAGGCGGCGGTCAACGCGGTATTTTTACGGCCGGGGTGCTGGATGAGTTTATGCGCGCGCAGTTTAACCCCTTCAACCTCTACTTTGGCACTTCCGCCGGGGCACAAAACCTTTCCGCTTATTTGTGTAACCAGCCGGGGTATGCCCGCAAGGTGATCACCCGCTATACCACCTCCCGCGAATTCTTTAATCCGATGCGCTTTGTGCGTGGCGGCAATCTTATTGATCTCGACTGGCTGGTGGCTGAGACTGCCAGCAAAATGCCGCTGGCGATGGACTACGCTGCCGGGCAGTTTGAACTTGGCAAAGCGTTTTATATGTGCGCCTGCCGGGGTGATGATTACACGGCCAGTTATTTTTCGCCGACCAGTAAAACATGGCTGGATCTGATCCGCGCTTCCAGCGCCATCCCCGGGTTTTACCGCAGTGGCGTATTGCTGGATGGCGTTAATTATCTCGATGGCGGAATCAGCGATGCCGTCCCGGTACAGGAGGCTGCGCGACGTGGCGCGAAAACCATTGTTGTGATCCGCACCGTCCCGTCGCAAATGTATTACACGCCGCAGTGGTTCAAACGGATGGAACGCTGGCTGGGCGACAGCAGCCTGCAACCGCTGGTGAATCTGGTGCAGCAGCATGAAACCTCTTATCTCGCCATGCAGAAGTTCATTGAGAAGCCGCCAGGCAAGCTGCGGATTTTCGAAATTTATCCGCCGAAACCGCTGAACAGCATGGCGCTGGGCAGCCGCCTTCCGGCGCTGCGCATGGACTACAAAACGGGTCGCTTATGTGGGCGCTACTTTTTAGCGACAGTGGGCAAACTGCTGGCAGAGCAACCGCCGCTGCATCGCTATAAGCCGCGCATTGTTGTTCCGGCGCCAGTGGCAAATGAGACGCTGGCGGTTCCGCCGTTGCTGGATATCCCGCAGGCCAACGATGCGAGCTTTGATAACGAGGATCTGGCGTGACTTACCGTTTTATCGACACCCACTGTCATTTCGATTTTCCGCCGTTTACCGGCGACGAAGCGCGTAGCCTGCGGCGCGCTGCGGAGTCGGGCGTCGGCAAAATCATCGTGCCTGCAACGCAATCGTCCCGCTTTGCCGGGGTGCTGCGGCTGGCGGAACAGCACGAGCCGGTGTACGCCGCGCTGGGGCTGCATCCGATCGTCATTGAACAACATACCGATGCCTGCCTGGCGTCGCTGGAATCGCTGCTGGCTTCCCGGCCTGAAAAGCTGGTCGCCGTCGGTGAAATTGGTCTTGATCTTTACCGCGAAGATCCGCAATTCGCGAAGCAGCAGGCGCTGCTGGATGAACAGCTGAAACTGGCGAAGCGCTTTGATTTGCCGGTTATTCTTCACTCGCGCCGTACGCACGATAAGCTGGCGCTGCACCTTAAGCGCCACAACTTACCGCGAACCGGCGTGGTGCATGGGTTTTCCGGCAGCCTGCAACAGGCCGAACGGTTTGTCTCTCTCGGCTACAAAATTGGCGTCGGCGGCACCATTACTTACCCGCGGGCCAGTAAAACGCGGAATGTGATCGCCCGGTTGCCACTCAGCGCACTGCTGCTGGAAACCGATGCCCCCGACATGCCGCTGAATGGCTTTCAGGGGATGCCGAACCGCCCTGAACAGGCGGCCCGCGTATTTACCACCCTGTGCGAATTGCGCCCCGAACCGCCGCAAATCATTGCTAATACATTGATTAGTAACACGGAAGCGTTATTCGCTGGCCTATGAGCGCTTTGTTAAAGTGATGTAGATCTCATTCTCAAGTATTGATCGCATATTGTTGCGTCAATTATGTGAGATAAGACAAGCAGGATTGTAACGGATCGTTATAATCGGCGGGTTCGCTGATAACACAATCCAATCTACAGGGACTCTGTATGCAAATCCTCATGGGACTCGTTGGCATGGTGGCGCTGCTTGCTATCGCTGTGCTCCTCTCCAGTAACCGAAAAGCCATTAATCTGCGTACCGTGCTGGGCGCATGGTTAATTCAGGTCGGCATCGGTGCGTTGATCCTCTATGTACCTGCCGGACGTCGTGTGCTGCTGGCCATGTCTGAAGGCGTGGCGAATGTCATCGCATACGGCAATGAAGGGATCAGCTTCCTGTTTGGCGGTCTGGTTTCTGACAAAATGTTCGAACTCTTTGGCGGCGGCGGTTTCATCTTTGCCTTGCGCGTGTTGCCGGTCATTGTGTTCTTCTCGTCACTTATCGCCGTGCTGTACTACCTCGGCATTATGCAACTGGTGATCCGCATCCTCGGCGGAGCATTGCGTGCAGTGCTGAAAACATCGCGTACCGAATCGCTTTCCGCTACCGCAAATATCTTTGTCGGGCAGACTGAAGCACCGCTGGTGGTACGTCCGTATATCGCGACCATGACCCGTTCTGAGCTGTTTGCGGTCATGTGTGGCGGGCTGGCGTCCGTCGCGGGCTCGGTGCTTGCCGGGTATGCGCAGATGGGCGTACCGCTGGAGTATCTGATTGCCGCGTCGTTTATGGCGGCGCCGGGTGGTCTGTTGTTTGCCAAAATCATGTTGCCGGAAACTGAAACCCCGAACGATGCGCCAGACCTCGACACGCAGGGCAACGATAGTGATCGTCCGTCTAACGTGCTGGATGCTGCCGCATCCGGGGCGGCGTCAGGTATGCAACTGGCGCTGAACGTGGGTGCTATGCTGCTGGCGTTTGTTGCGCTAATTGCCCTGTTGAACGGGATCCTCTCCGGCATTGGCGGCTGGTTTGACTATCCGCAACTTTCCATGCAATTGCTGCTTGGCTGGCTATTTGCGCCGATCGCCTGGCTCATTGGCGTGCCGTGGCATGAAGCCACTGTTGCCGGGTCATTTATCGGTCAGAAGCTGATCATCAACGAGTTTGTGGCTTACATGAACTTTGGTGAATACCTGAAAGAGGATGCTGCCGTCGCGGCGGCGGGTCTGCAGGTGATTTCCGCTCACACCAAAGCCATCATCTCTTTTGCGCTGTGTGGTTTTGCTAACCTGTCGTCTATCGCCATTCTGATTGGCGGCCTGGGCAGCATGGCGCCAAACCGTCGCCATGATATTGCCCAACTG
This sequence comes from Trabulsiella odontotermitis, assembly GCF_001297775.1. Taxonomy (GTDB): domain Bacteria; phylum Pseudomonadota; class Gammaproteobacteria; order Enterobacterales; family Enterobacteriaceae; genus Trabulsiella; species Trabulsiella odontotermitis. Next base: position 151,753 of record NZ_LIFX01000002.1, read on the forward strand.
GGGCTGAAAGCCGTGGCGGCGGGAACGCTCTCCAACCTGATGAGCGCCACTATCGCCGGGGTGTTCCTCGCACTATAAGTACAGCGCCGGGTGGATAAGCCGCGTTATCCCCCTGGCCTGCAGCGCGTCGGCCAGCGCCTGAATGTCGTCTGGCCGGGCGCTACGCCAGTTTTTCGCCTCGCCAGATACCCCATGTGTATGAAACGCATTAAGGCGCACGGGCACGTCGCCCAGCGTAGCAATAAACGCGCTCAGCGGTTCAATCGATGACAGATAATCACTGTATTCCGGGATCACCAGCAGGCGCAGTTCGCTCAGCCGCTGATGCTGTGCGAGCCAGCGGATACTGGCTTTGATTCGCGCATTGTCGCGCCCGGTCAGCCAGCGGTGGCGATCATCATTCCAGGCTTTGAGATCCACCATCACGCCATCACACACCGGGTGCAGTTTTTCCCACCCGGAAAGGCTCAGTTCGCCATTGCTGTCGATAAGACAGGTCAGATGGCACAGAGCTGGCGTCTGCTTAACACGCTGAAACAGGGTTTCCACAAACGGAAGCTGAGTCGTCGCTTCACCGCCGCTGACGGTGATCCCTTCAATAAACGGCTCAGCAGCAGCGATGTGATTGATGACAGTTTCCACATTGATGTTTTTCGCCATCGGCGTGACTTGCTGCGGGCACAGTTGCAGGCAGGTGTCGCACTGCTGACAACGTGATTCCTGCCAGACCACCCGGCCCGCCTGCAGGGAGAGGGCCCCGTGCGGACAGTGCGCCACACATTCTCCGCAATCATTACAGCGGCCGATGGTCCACGGATTGTGGCAGTTCCGGCAGCGTAAATTACAGCCCTGCAGGAACAGCGCCAGACGGCTCCCCGGCCCGTCAACGCAGGAAAAGGGAAGGATTTTACTGACTAAAGCGCATCTGCTGCTCATGGCTGATCACCCGCGGTTGTCGTTCCAGGATCCGCGTATTGCGCGCCGCTTCTTCACCGAGCCAGGTGGTATTACTGCGGGAGCCTTCAGCGCGGTATTTCTCAAGGTCTGACAGGCGCACCATATAACCCGTGACGCGTACCAGGTCATTACCACTGACGTTCGCCGTAAACTCGCGCATACCGCATTTGAATGCCCCGAGACACAGTTGCATCACCGCCTGAGGATTGCGTTTAATGGTTTCGTCGAGGGTCAGAATGTCGCTGATCCCGGCCGGATACCAGGCATGATGCGGCGCAACAGTGCGCAGATGGGTTACCGGATCCGGCTCATCGCCATAAGGCAATCGCGCGCCCGGCGTGGTGCCAACGTCAGAACTGATGCCGGACTGTGCATGGAGCAGGGCGCGCTGCTGCCAGCCATATTTCACCGGCGTATTTTCAACGAACGCCGCCAGTTGCGCGCTGATGCGGTAACCCAGCGCATTGGCCGTCTCGTCTTTACCGTAACGCCCGGCAAGGCCCTCTTTTTCGCACAACACGTTGACCGCTTCGGCCAGGGAATAGATGCCAAACATCGGCACAAAACGGTCAGGGTCGATCAGCCCTTCGTGCACCAGGAAGCTATGCTCAAAGAAGTGTGATTGCTGATAAAGAAATTCACAGCGGGCATCAATCACGGCGATTTGCTGCTGGCAATACCAGGGCAACGTGCGGGTGAAGAAATCATCAATGGAGTTGCTGCGCAGGGCAACCTGTTGCAGATTCAGGCGCACCAGCGTGCTGCCACCACCTGCCAGCGGCAGCGAGTTGTAACAGCTGACCACACCATACTGGCCTTTTGTGAAAATTTTATCATTTTGCGGGCCATTGGCTATGTGCGGCTTACTGCACTCGCAGATATTTTTTGCCACCTGCAACAGCAGATCGTCCGGGGTGATTTGTGGATCGTAGATAAAGGTCAGATTCGGCGCCGTCTGCTTCAGCTCTGCGTCCGCCCGCAGAATGGCACGCGTCACCGGCGTGTCGGCAGGGCCGATGTTCACGTGTGTAAAGGCATCCGGCAGGGTTCTGTCGAGATAGCGCCAGAAACGTTTTATTCGAATATCGATCGCGTCTTGTGTTAGAATTCTAACATATGGTTGCAGCAACGTATCAAGATGACCGAGATAGACCGGTAATGACGTGACGGAAGGGACGTGGTGGTAAAGGATCGTCAGAAGCGACAGCGCGTCATCCAGATCCTGCGCGCCTTCCAGCTCCAGCCATTCTGAACCGTTCGCCAGAAAGCGTTCGTAATCAGGCAGAACGTAGCGTGGTTTAAACGGTGCGTGGCCTTCGAACATATCGCAGATCACCCCGTCATCCAGTGCCGCGCGGGCCTCTGCCGGAAGGGCCGGGTAGGGCAGCGCGTTTTCCGCCTCCAGCGCTAAAAAATGGCGTTTTTGTTCGGGGGATAAACGTAAGCTGGTCACAATCTGCTGGCATCGTTGCTCAAAAGAGTCAGACATAGCGGTTCCTCAGACGCATGGGCGATGGGGAGCATTGTAGGAAAAAGGCCTGGCGGGACTTTTGATCCAGTTCCGCCCAAAGGGCAATAAATAGTGATCTGCATCGCGTTATGAAAATGCAATGATGAATGTAAGTTTCACTAACTGTGATGAAGATCGATGTGTAATAGTGGGTCAGTGTTAGAATTATCACAGACCCGCATGGTGAAAATTGAAATCCGGAGATAAACATGACCGACTTAACTGCAAGCAGCCTGCGCGCGTTGAAACTGATGGACCTGACCACCCTGAATGAAGACGACACCGATGCGAAAGTGATCGCCCTGTGTCATCAGGCGAAAACGCCAGTGGGCAACACCGCGGCTGTCTGCATCTACCCGCGTTTTATTCCTGTGGCGCGTAAAACCTTAAACGCGCAGGGCACGCCGGATGTGCGTATCGCGACCGTCACTAACTTCCCGCACGGTAACGACGACATCGACATTGCGCTGGCGGAAACCCGCGCGGCTATCGCTTACGGTGCTGATGAAGTGGATGTGGTTTTCCCGTATCGTGCGCTGATCGCAGGCAACGAACAGGTCGGTTTTGATCTGGTGAAAGCCTGTAAAGACGCCTGTGCGGCGGCAAACGTACTGCTGAAAGTGATCATCGAAACCGGTGAGCTGAAAGAAGAAGCGTTGATCCGCAAAGCGTCTGAAATTGCGATCAACGCCGGGGCTGATTTTATCAAAACCTCTACCGGTAAAGTGCCGGTGAACGCCACCCCGGAAAGCGCGCGCATCATGATGGAAGTCATCCGCGATATGGGCGTACAGAAAACCGTCGGTTTCAAACCGGCGGGCGGCGTACGTACCGCGGAAGACGCACAGAAATTCCTGGCGATTGCCGACGAACTGTTCGGTGCTGACTGGGCGGACTCCCGCCACTACCGCTTTGGCGCGTCCAGCCTGCTGGCAAGCCTGCTGAAGGCGCTCGGTCACGGTGACGGCAAAAGCGCAAGCAGCTATTAAGCCTTAATTGCCGGGTGGCGCATTGCTTACCCGGCCTGCAATGGCCTTCTACTCTTTCCCCTGGGGGTTACCTTGTTTCTCGCACAAGAAATTATTCGTAAAAAGCGTGATGGTCACGCACTCAGCGATGAAGAAATTCGCTTTTTCATCAACGGTATTCGCGATAACACCATTTCGGAAGGGCAGATTGCCGCGCTGGCAATGACCATCTTCTTCCACGATATGACCATGCCGGAACGTGTCTCGTTGACCATGGCGATGCGAGATTCAGGAACCGTGCTGGACTGGAAAAGCCTGAACCTCAACGGTCCGATTGTGGACAAACACTCCACCGGCGGCGTGGGCGACGTGACGTCTCTGATGCTCGGCCCGATGGTTGCGGCCTGTGGCGGCTACATCCCGATGATCTCCGGGCGCGGCCTGGGGCATACGGGCGGTACGCTCGATAAACTGGAAGCGATCCCGGGGTTTGACATTTTCCCGGACGACAACCGTTTCCGCGAGATTATTAAAGACGTCGGTGTGGCGATTATCGGCCAGACCAGCTCGCTGGCACCGGCGGACAAACGTTTTTATGCCACCCGCGACATTACCGCGACGGTGGATTCCATTCCGCTGATCACCGGGTCGATCCTCGCCAAAAAACTGGCGGAAGGGTTGGATGCGCTGGTGATGGACGTGAAAGTCGGTAGCGGCGCGTTTATGCCGACCTACGAACTTTCAGAAGCGCTGGCGGAAGCGATTGTTGGCGTCGCCAATGGCGCAGGCGTACGCACCACGGCGCTGCTGACTGACATGAACCAGGTGCTGGCCTCCAGCGCCGGTAACGCGGTTGAAGTGCGTGAAGCGGTGCAGTTCCTGACGGGTGAATACCGCAACCCGCGCCTGTTTGACGTCACCATGGCTCTGTGCGTTGAGATGCTGATCTCCGGCAAGCTGGCGAAAGATGACGCCGACGCGCGTGCAAAACTGCAGGCGGTGCTCGACAACGGCAAAGCGGCAGAAACCTTCGGTCGCATGGTGGCGGCACAGAAGGGCCCGACTGATTTCGTGGAAAATTATGGTAGCTACCTGCCGACAGCAACGCTGAGCAAAGCAGTCTACGCTGATACTGAAGGGTTCGTGAGTCAGATGGATACCCGCGCGCTGGGTATGGCCGTCGTGTCGATGGGCGGGGGACGTCGTCAGGCGTCTGACACCATCGACTACAGCGTCGGCTTCACAGAGATGGTACGTCTGGGCGATCGCATCGACGGACAGCGTCCGCTGGCCGTGATCCACGCGACAGACGAAACCCGCTGGCAGGAAGCGGCGAAAGCCGTAAAAGCGGCTATTAGCGTTGGTGAAAAAGCACCAAAAGAGACACCCACAGTCTATCGCCGCATTACCGAATAACGATATACTGATCTGATCGCTTTTTTGCAGCGCATAGAGTACGGAGAAAGATTGATGAAACGTGCATTTATTATGGTGCTGGACTCCTTCGGCATTGGTGCTACTGAAGATGCCGACCGCTTTGGCGACGTGGGTTCAGACACCCTCGGCCATATCGCGGAAACCTGTGCCAGAGGGGACGCTGACAACGGCCGTAAAGGTCCGCTGAATCTGCCGAACCTGACCCGTCTGGGCCTGGCGAAAGCCCATGAAGGCTCAACCGGTAAAATCGCTGCGGGCCTTGATGGCAATGCGGAAGTCATTGGCGCGTACGCCTGGGCGCACGAGCTCTCTTCCGGTAAAGATACCCCGTCGGGGCACTGGGAAATCGCCGGTGTGCCGGTGCTGTTTGACTGGGGATACTTCTCCGATCAGGAAAACAGCTTCCCGCAGGAACTGCTCGATAAGCTGGTGAAACGCGCGAATCTGCCGGGTTACCTCGGTAACTGCCACTCTTCCGGGACGGTGATCCTCGACCAGCTCGGCGAAGAGCACATGAAAACCGGGAAACCGATTTTCTATACTTCCGCAGACTCGGTGTTCCAGATTGCCTGCCACGAAGAGACCTTTGGCCTCGACAGACTGTATGAACTGTGCGAAATCGCCCGCGAAGAGCTGACCGAAGGCGGCTACAACATTGGTCGTGTGATTGCGCGTCCGTTTATCGGTGACAAACCGGGCCACTTCCAGCGTACCGGCAACCGCCACGATCTGGCAGTAGAGCCGCCTGCACCGACCGTGTTGCAGAAACTGGTCGACGAGAAAGACGGCCAGGTGGTTTCGGTGGGTAAAATCGCCGACATTTACGCTAACTGCGGCATCACCAAAAAAGTGAAAGCCACCGGACTGGACGCGCTGTTTGACGCCACGATCAAAGAGATGAAAGAGGCGGGTGACAAGACCATTGTCTTCACCAACTTCGTCGATTTCGACTCCTCCTGGGGTCACCGTCGCGATGTCGCGGGCTATGCCGCCGGTCTGGAACTGTTCGACCGCCGTCTGCCGGAGCTGATGGAACTTGTCGGTGAAGATGACATCCTGATCCTGACCGCTGACCACGGCTGCGATCCGACCTGGAAAGGCACCGACCACACCCGTGAGCATATTCCGGTGCTGGTTTACGGCCCGAAAGTGAAAGCGGGCTCTCTGGGCCACCGCGAAACGTTTGCTGATATCGGTCAGACGCTGGCGAAATACTTTGGCACGTCTGCCATGGAATATGGCAAAGCCATGTTTTAAGGTCATTGCGATTTTGTAGGCCGGGTAAGGCACAGCCGCCACCCGGCATAAATAACTCATAAGGGAATTAAGAATGGCTACCCCACACATTAACGCAGAAATGGGTGATTTCGCAGACGTCGTACTGATGCCTGGCGATCCGCTGCGTGCGAAGCATATTGCAGAAACGTTCCTCGAAAACTTCCGCGAAGTGAACAACGTTCGCGGCATGCTGGGCTACACCGGTACTTACAAAGGCCGCAAAATCTCCGTGATGGGCCACGGCATGGGTATCCCATCCTGCTCCATCTACACCAAAGAGCTGATCACCGATTTCGGCGTGAAGAAAATCATTCGTGTGGGTTCCTGCGGCGCGGTGCGTCCGGATGTGAAACTGCGTGATGTGGTCATCGGCATGGGTGCCTGCACCGATTCCAAAGTGAACCGCCTGCGTTTCAAAGATCATGACTTTGCTGCTATCGCGGACTTCGGCATGGTGCGTAACGCGGTAGATGCAGCGAAAGCGCTGGGCGTTGATGCCCGCGTCGGCAACATCTTCTCTGCCGACCTGTTCTATACGCCGGACCCGACCATGTTTGACGTGATGGAAAAATACGGCATTCTGGGCGTGGAAATGGAAGCAGCGGGTATTTACGGCGTGGCGGCGGAATTCGGTGCGAAAGCACTGACCATCTGCACCGTGTCCGACCATATCCGTACTCACGAACAGACCACGGCGGCTGAACGTCAGACCACGTTCAACGACATGATTAAAATCGCGCTGGAATCCGTTCTGCTGGGCGATAAAGAGTAGTTTTAGTGTCAGTGCCGGGTGGCGGCTTCGCCTTACCCGGCTTACTGGTCAACGCTTTTTACCGCACGGCCCCGGCAATCCACGCCGATAACTCCCGCAACTCGTTTTCCTGCTCCGGAAAATCACCTAATAGCGCATCGCACTCCTGTTGCAGCATATCTGCCCGGTAAAGACAGCCCTGCAACCGTGCCGCCAGCGCTTCTAACGGCGCCGGGTTAAGGCTGTCGGTAAACACCTGCGTCCGGGTGATGTGACCTTTCTCGACATCAAAATGCAGTTCGACGCCGCCCCAGGTAAAACGCTCATCCAGCAGATGCGAAAACGCGGGCGCCTGACCGAAGTTCCACTCCCAACTGCTCTGGCGGGCAAAGGTCTCAGCGAAATTAGGCAGATCGGGCGTCTTGTCCGGGGAGATGATTTCCGCGTCCACGCGCTCACCGTAGTGGGCGAAAAAGGCCTCGGTCACTGCCTGGCAAATCTGTTCGTGGGTGATCCCCGGCAGCAATTCGATAAGATTCGCCACACGACCGCGCACAGAGGTTATCCCCTTCGCCTGCAGCTTTTTCTTATCAGGATTCAGGTAGTTGGCCAGTCGGCTGAGATCCGCATTCAGCAACAACGTGCCGTGGTGAAAGCCGCGATCTTTGGTTTCCCGGTAAGCGGAGCCGGAGACTTTGCGATCGCCGTCCGGCGTTTTGACCACCAGATCGTTACGCCCGGAGGCATCCGCTGTCACGCCGAGCGCGTTGAGGGCGTCGAGCACGATAGCGGTGGAAATGGTTTTATCGTATTCCGGTTTCCCCGCCATAAAGGTAAAGCAGGTATTACCGAGATCATGGAACACCGCGCCGCCGCCACTGCTGCGACGCGCCAGGCGCACGTTATCTTCTTCCATGCGCCGTGTGTTGCACTCTTTCCACGGGTTCTGCGCGCGACCAATGACCACGGTATCGGCGTTGCGCCACAGGAACAGCACCCGCTGAGTGGCGGGCATCTGGCGGAAAATACACTCTTCCACCGCAAGGTTAAACCAGGGATCATAAGAGTCTGAAATAAGCAGACGGAGCGTCGACATGGCAGATTTCCTTTCTGAAACGAAATCTGATTCTATCATCCTTCTTTCTTCTCGCTCTCATCCTCTTCCGGCACCGACTTGTTGGCGGTGAGCAGGAAAGGGGACTGCTGCCAGCGGGTACGTTTGCCGCGCAGCAACGTACGCGCCAGCACCACGCCAATCGCCAGTGACAGCAACAGCATCAGCCGAAGAATATTGGTGGTGTTATCCACCTGACGGGCTTCCGTCGGCAGCGTGTGGGTATCCAGCGTCAGGCGCAGATAGCCGAGCGGGCCGTTTTTGCCCTGTACCGGCTCGACAATTTGTTGATTGAAATAGCCGCCCGCTTTTTTGCCATCCAGCGCCAGCCGGTCGCGCACGTCGACGCCTTCCCCGGCACGGGCCACGAGATCGCCCTCTCCGTCGTAGACGCCCGCATCAAGAATGCGGCTTTCCGTCGTCAGTTGCGTCAGCAAATGGGTGATCTTTTTTTCATCCGGATTATCCGTTCGCATCAGCGGCGCCAGATTCTGCGTCACCTGGCGGGCCAGCGTCCGCGCCAGCTCTTCCATCTGCGGATTACGCTGCCGCTGGTGGTTCTGGCTGAACCAGGACGCCCCCTGCATCAGGGCAACCAGCAGGGCGAGACATATCAGAACGATCACGGCGCGATGCAGCCGGAATTTCAGTTTTGCGCGAACCATATTCCACCTTTGAAAATTTGCAGCTTAATGTTGCCAGAAGCGCTGGTTACAAGGTAGCCTCATGCGTTATTTTCCTTACCTGTTTGTTGATGCGTGGAGCTGTAATGCCGAACAGTCTGACCTGGTGCGATCTCCCTGAAGACGTCTCTCTGTGGCCCGGATTGCCGCTTTCATTAAGTGGCGATGAAGTGATGCCGCTTGATTATCATGCTGGCCGCAGTGGCTGGCTGCTGTACGGCCGCGGCCTGAATAAAGAACGTCTGACGACCTATCAGAGCACGTTAGGGGCGGCGATGGTGATCGTCTCCGCCTGGTGCGTGGAAGATTATCAGGTCATCCGCCTGGCCGGTTCGCTGACGCCACGCGCCACGCGTCTGGCTCACGATGCCGGGCTGGACGTCGCGCCGCTGGGTAAAATTCCACACCTTAAAAGCCCAGGCCTGTTGGTGATGGACATGGATTCGACGGCCATTCAGGTTGAATGCATCGACGAAATCGCCAAACTGGCCGGTACCGGCGACATGGTGGCGGAAGTCACCGAGCGCGCCATGCGCGGCGAGCTGGATTTTGCCGCCAGCCTGCGCAGCCGTGTGGCCACGCTGAAAGGGGCCGACGCCGCTATTCTACGCCAGGTTCGTGACGATTTGCCGTTGATGCCGGGGCTGACGCAATTAGTGCTGAAGCTACATGCGCTGGGCTGGCATGTGGCGATCGCGTCCGGCGGCTTTACCTTTTTTGCTGAATACCTGCGCGATAAACTGCATCTCAGCAGCGTGACCGCCAACGAACTGGAAATCATCGACGGCAAGCTCACTGGTCACGTGATTGGTGATATCGTCGATGCGAAGTATAAAGCCAATACCCTGAAGCGTCTGGCGGCAAAATTTGAAATCCCGGAAGGGCAAACGGTCGCCGTGGGTGATGGCGCCAACGATCTGCTGATGATCAAAGCCGCCAGTCTTGGCATCGCCTACCACGCTAAACCGAAAGTTAATGAACAGACGGAAGTGTCCATCCGTCACGCTGACCTGATGGGGATCTTCTGCATTCTCTCCGGCAGCCTGAATCAAAAGTAAGAGGTCTCTGTGGCGAAAGCACCGAAACGCGCATTTGTCTGTAACGAGTGTGGTGCGGATTATCCGCGCTGGCAGGGGCAGTGCAGCGCCTGCCATGCCTGGAACACGATCACCGAAGTGCGTATTGCCGCTTCGCCCACGGTGGCGCGTAACGAGCGTCTGAGCGGCTATGCGGGCAGCGCTGGCCCGTCGAAAGTGCAGAAGCTGTCAGACATCAGCCTGGAAGAGCTCCCGCGCTTCTCCACCGGTTTCAAAGAATTTGACCGCGTGCTGGGCGGCGGCGTCGTGCCGGGCAGTGCGATCCTGATTGGCGGTAACCCCGGCGCGGGGAAATCCACGCTGCTGCTGCAGACGCTGTGTCGCCTCGCCGAGCAGATGAAAACCCTGTACGTCACCGGCGAAGAGTCACTGCAACAGGTGGCGATGCGCGCGCACCGTCTCGGCCTGCCAACGGCAAATCTGAATATGCTGTCCGAAACCAGCATTGAACAAATCTGTCTTATCGCTGACGAAGAACAACCGCGCCTGATGGTCATCGACTCCATCCAGGTGATGCATATGGCCGATATCCAGTCATCGCCCGGCAGCGTGGCGCAGGTGCGTGAAACCGCGGCTTATCTGACGCGGTTTGCCAAAACGCGCGGCGTGGCGATCGTGATGGTCGGGCATGTGACGAAAGACGGCTCGCTGGCCGGGCCGAAAGTGCTTGAGCACTGCATCGACTGTTCCGTGTTGCTCGACGGCGACGCCGATTCCCGCTTCCGTACGCTGCGCAGCCATAAGAACCGCTTTGGCGCGGTGAATGAGCTGGGTGTATTCGCCATGACCGAGCAGGGGTTGCGCGAAGTCAGCAACCCGTCGGCGATTTTCTTGAGCCGTGGCGATGAAGTCACGTCCGGCAGTTCGGTGATGGTAGTGTGGGAAGGCACGCGTCCGCTGCTGGTCGAGATTCAGGCGCTGGTGGATCATTCCATGATGGCTAACCCGCGCCGCGTGGCGGTGGGGCTGGAGCAGAACCGACTGGCGATCCTGCTGGCGGTGCTGCATCGCCACGGCGGCCTGCAAATGGCCGACCAGGACGTTTTCGTCAACGTGGTCGGCGGCGTGAAAGTCACCGAAACCAGCGCTGATCTGGCACTGCTGCTGGCGATGGTTTCCAGCCTGCGTGACCGACCCTTACCGCAGGATTTAGTCGTCTTTGGCGAAGTCGGTCTGGCGGGCGAAATTCGTCCGGTACCGAGCGGTCAGGAGCGTATTTCCGAAGCGGCAAAACACGGTTTCCGTCGGGCGATCGTCCCGGCCGCCAACGTGCCGAAAAAAGTCCCGGAAGGGATGCAAGTCTTTGGTGTGAAAAAACTCTCTGATGCGTTAAGTGTCTTTGACGACTTATAATACAAAGCACAACTTCAACTCAGAGGGGCATTCATGTCGTCATTTGACTATCTGAAAACCGCCATCCGTCAGAAAGGCTGTACCCTGCAGCAGGTGGCGGATGCCAGCGGCATGACCAAAGGCTATTTAAGCCAGCTGCTGAATGCCAAAATCAAAAGCCCCAGCGCGCAAAAGCTGGAAGCCCTGCACCGTTTTCTGGGGCTTGAGTTTCCGCGTCGTGAGAAAAACATCGGCGTGGTGTTTGGTAAGTTTTATCCGCTGCATACCGGTCATATCTACCTGATCCAGCGCGCCTGTAGTCAGGTCGATGAGCTGCACATCATCATGGGTTATGACGACACGCGCGACCGCGCGCTGTTCGAGGACAGCGCCATGTCCCAACAACCGACAGTATCTGACCGTCTGCGCTGGTTGCTGCAAACTTTTAAATATCAGAAGAACATCCGTATTCATGCCTTCAATGAAGAGGGAATGGAGCCCTATCCACACGGCTGGGACGTCTGGAGCCGGGGCATTCATGCCTTCATGGAGGAGAAAGGGATCACGCCGAACTGGATCTACACCTCCGAAGAAGCGGACGCACCGCAGTACCTGAAGCATCTGGGCGTTGAAACGGTGCTTATCGATCCGAAGCGTACCTTCATGAACATCAGCGGCGCGCAGATCCGTGAGAACCCGTTCCGCTACTGGGAATACATCCCGACGGAAGTAAAACCGTTTTTCGTGCGCACGGTAGCGGTGCTGGGGGGCGAGTCGAGCGGTAAATCGACGCTGGTGAACAAACTTGCCAACATCTTCAATACCACCAGCGCCTGGGAATATGGTCGCGATTATGTCTTTTCGCATCTTGGTGGCGATGAGATGGCGCTGCAGTATTCTGATTACGACAAGATCGCGCTCGGTCATGCGCAATATATTGATTTCGCGGTGAAATATGCGAATAAAGTCGCGTTTGTTGATACTGATTTCGTCACAACGCAGGCGTTCTGTAAAAAATACGAAGGGCGCGAACACCCGTTTGTGCAGGCGCTGATTGATGAATACCGTTTCCACCTGGTTATCCTGCTGGAAAACAACACGCCGTGGGTGGCGGACGGTCTGCGCAGCCTCGGCAGCTCGGTTGATCGCAAAGAGTTTCAGACGCTACTGGTGGAGATGCTCAACGCCAACAACATTGAGTTTGTGCATGTGAAAGAGCCGGATTACGACGGGCGTTTTCTGCGCTGCGTGGAGCTGGTGAAAGAGATGATGGGCGAGCAGGACTGAGACAGACATGCCGGATAAGCGTAGCGCCATCCGGCATGTCGCGTTAATTACTTCGCAATACGTTTGTACTTGATACGCTTCGGCTCCAGCGCATCGGCGCCGAGGGTGCGTTTCTTGTACTCTTCGTACTCGGTAAAGTTACCTTCAAAGAATTCGACCTTACCTTCGTCCTGGTAATCCAGAATGTGGGTCGCGATACGGTCGAGGAACCAACGGTCGTGCGAGATAACCATCGCGCAGCCTGGGAACTCCAGCAGGGCGTTTTCCAGCGCGCGCAGGGTTTCGATATCCAGGTCGTTGGTTGGTTCATCGAGCAGCAGTACGTTACCGCCCACCTGCAGCAGTTTCGCCAGATGCAGACGACCACGCTCACCACCGGACAGTTCACCGACGCGTTTACCCTGATCAGTGCCTTTGAAGTTAAAGCGACCAACGTAGGCGCGGCTCGGCATTTCAGTGTTGCCGATCTTCATGATATCCAGACCGCCGGAGACCTCTTCCCATACGGTTTTGCTGTTGTCCATGCTGTCACGGAACTGATCAACCGAGGCCAGCTTCACCGTTTCACCGAGGGTGATGCTGCCGCTGTCCGGCTGTTCCTGACCTGACATCATGCGGAACAGCGTGGATTTACCCGCGCCGTTCGGACCGATGATGCCGACAATCGCGCCTTTCGGTACCGAGAAGCTCAGATCGTCGATCAACACGCGATCGCCGTAGGACTTACGCAGATTGCTGACTTCCACGACTTTGTCGCCCAGACGGGTTCCCGGTGGAATAAACAGTTCGTTGGTTTCGTTACGTTTCTGGTATTCAGTGTTGTTGAGTTCTTCAAAGCGAGCCAGACGCGCCTTGCCTTTCGACTGACGGCCTTTCGCACCCTGACGTACCCACTCCAGCTCTTTCTCGATGGATTTACGGCGAGCCGCTTCGGCAGAGGCTTCCTGCGCCAGACGCTGGTCTTTCTGCTCCAGCCAGGACGAGTAGTTGCCTTCCCACGGAATGCCTTCGCCACGGTCGAGTTCGAGGATCCAGCCTGCGACGTTATCCAGGAAGTAACGGTCGTGGGTAATCGCCACCACGGTGCCTTCGAAGTCGTGCAGGAAGCGTTCCAGCCAGGCCACCGACTCGGCGTCGAGGTGGTTGGTCGGTTCGTCGAGCAGCAGCATGTCTGGTTTTTCCAGCAGCAGGCGGCACAGCGCCACTCGGCGGCGCTCACCCCCGGACAGGTTAGCGATTTTCGCCTCCCACTCCGGCAGACGCAGCGCATCAGCGGCGCGCTCCAGTTGCACGTTCAGGTTATGACCGTCGTGCGCCTGGATAATTTCTTCGAACTTACCTTGCTGCGCGGCGAGCTTGTCGAAATCGGCGTCCGGTTCAGCGTATTTCGCATACACCTCGTCCAGACCCTTCAGCGCATTCACCACCTCGGAAACCGCTTCTTCTACGGATTCACGCACGGTATGCTCGGGATTCAGCTGAGGTTCCTGCGGCAGGTAGCCGATTTTAATGCCAGGCTGCGGACGGGCTTCGCCCTCGATATCAGTATCGATGCCCGCCATAATGCGCAGCAGGGTGGACTTACCGGCGCCGTTCAGGCCAAGGACACCGATTTTTGCGCCAGGGAAGAAGCTCAGCGAGATATTTTTCAAAATATGACGTTTCGGCGGAACCACTTTGCCGACACGATGCATGGTATAAACGAATTGAGCCACGTTGGACTTCGCCTCTTTTATTTTGATCAGAAGTTTTCAAAGGCGAAGTGTAGCCTTTTTCGCTGGCTAAGCCCAGCAAGGTAAAAAAGTGTCCGGAACATGGCGAATTCGGTAATGTCTTATTAGCATAAAAGAGGTCCTGAGCGGCACGATGCTGCATTTTTATATTGAGGAAGAGCTTGTGGAAAGAGCCAAAAACCTGGCCTGGCGTTTGCTGGCCGCCAGCGTCTGCCTGCTGACGGTAAACAGCCTGGCGCATGCCGATTCACTGGATGAACAGCGCAGCCGCTATCTCCAGGTTAAACAGGCATGGGATAACCGGCAAATGGATGTGGTGGCGCAACTGATGCCCACGCTGAAAGACTACCCGCTGTATCCCTATCTCGAATATCGTCAACTCACTGACGATCTGATGAACGAACCCGCGATCACCGTGACCAATTTTGTCCGCGCCAATCCGACGTTACCCCCGGCGCGTACGCTGCAAAACCGCTTTGTGAATGAACTTGCCCGCCGTGAAGACTGGCGTGGACTGCTGGCTTTCAGCCCGGAAAAACCAGGTACCACGGAAGCGCAATGTAATTACTACTACGCCAAATACAGCACCGGGCTGACACAGGACGCCTGGAACGGGGCGAAAGATCTGTGGCTGACCGGCAAGAGCCAGCCGAACGCCTGCGACAAGCTGTTCAGCGCCTGGCGCGCGTCAGGAACCCAGGATCCGCTCGCCTGGCTGGAACGTATTCGCCTGGCGATGAAAGCGGGCAACACCGGGCTGGTGAAAGCGCTGGCGGCACAGATGCCGGGCGACTATCTCACGATGGCGGCGGCGGTAACCGATCTCGCGAGCAACCCGCAGAACGTACTGACCTTCGCCCGCACGACCGGTGCGACGGATTTCACCCGCCAGATGGCGGCGGTCGCCTTTGCCAGCGTGGCGCGGCAGGATGCGGAAAACGCGCGCCTGATGATCCCGTCGCTGGTGCAGGCACAACAGCTCAATGACGCGCAGACGCAGGAACTGCGCGACATCGTGGCGTGGCGTCTGATGGCCAATGACATCACCAGCGAGCAGGCGCGCTGGCGTGACGACGCCATTATGCGTACGGAATCCACCTTGTTGCTGGAGCGCCGTGTGCGCATGGCGATTGGGTCCGGCGATCGCCGCGGCCTGAATACCTGGCTGTCGCGGCTGCCGATGGAAGCAAAAGAAAAAGACGAATGGCGCTACTGGCAGGCGGATCTGCTGATGGAGCGCGGACGTGACGCTGAAGCGAAAGAGATTTTACATTCGCTGATGCAACAGCGTGGTTTCTACCCGATGGTCGCCGCGCAGCGGCTGGGTGAAGATTACCCGCTTCGCGTGGAAAAGGCGGAGGGTACCATTGCGCCACTGCTGGTCAACGGTCAGGAAATGGCGCGGGTGCGCGAACTGATGTTCTGGGGGCTGGATAACACCGCCCGCAGCGAATGGGCCAACCTGGTCAGTAGCCGGACGAAAAACGAGCAGGCGCAACTGGCGCGTTATGCCTTTGACCGGGACTGGTGGGATCTTAGCGTCCAGGCGACGATCGCCGGGAAACTGTGGGATAACCTGCAGGAGCGCTTCCCGCTGGCCTACCGGGATCTGTACGTGCGCTATACCAGCGGCAAGGACATTACACAAAGCTATGCGATGGCGATTTCGCGTCAGGAGAGCGCCTGGAACCCGAAAGTGCGTTCGCCGGTCGGCGCGACGGGTCTGATGCAACTGATGCCAGCGACAGCAGCCCATACGGTGAAAATGTTTAACATCCCCGGTTATAGCAGCCAGAGCCAGTTGCTTGACCCGGAAACCAATATCAATATCGGCACCAGTTATCTGCAATACGTCTATCAGCAATTTGGGAATAACCGTATCTACGCCTCTGCCGCGTACAACGCGGGCCCGGGTCGCGTGCGGACGTGGCGCAGCAACAGCGCGGGTCGCCTTGATGCGGTGGCGTTTGTCGAGAGCATTCCGTTCTCAGAAACCCGCAGCTATGTGAAGAACGTACTGGCTTATGACGCCTACTATCGCTACTTCATGGGTGACAAACCGGTGATTTTGAGTGATTCAGAATTCCGCCAGCGTTACTGATTCGAAGCGAGTATGTTATGCTTTGTACTCGTTGAAGAGTACAAATAGTGGGCAGCACTCTCGCTGCCCACCCTGACATGGTGGCCTGACATGAATCAGCAATCCCCTTATTCAGCGGCGGTGACCGAACAGCGTAATCAGGAATGGCTTCGTTTTGTGGAACTGCTTCGCCAGGCGTACAGCGCCGATCTGCATCTTCCGCTGCTCAGCCTGATGATGACCCCCGATGAACGCGAAGCGCTGGGCACCCGAGTGCGCATTATTGAGGAACTGTTGCGCGGCGAAATGAGTCAGCGCGAGCTGAAAAGCGAGCTTGGCGCGGGCATTGCCACCATCACTCGTGGGTCGAACAGCCTGAAATCCGCGCCTGCCGAGCTGCGTCAGTGGCTCGAACAGACGCTGCCACACACTCAGCGATAAACCGCGTTGTGGAACGGGCTGAGCGCCAGTACCACGGCCTGATGGTAAACGCTGCTGCGAGTCAGGGTGCCAGCGGTAAACACGCCAATGGCGCCTTCTTTGCGGCCAATCTCGTCAATGCCGGTGTAATGTGACATCACCGGCCCCAGCGCCTCACCGGCGAGCACTTTCTCCAGAATGACCTTTGGCAATGGAAGCGTGGCGGAACGCGCTTCGCCGCGCTGCTCGCGGTTATCGATCACCACCCAACTGAAGGTGCTGCCCTCGTCGATACCGGCTTCAATCGCCACCCAGAAGTCAGCTTCCGGGCGCGCAAGACGGGCATTGTCGACACGATTACGTGCGCCAGCGCGTGTTTCGTCACTCCCGAGCGGCTGTTCCGGCACGCCGCTCTCGACGGAGATAGCCTCAATATGGCAGGATCCTTCGCCGAAAATCCCGGAAAAAGCGGCAAGAATCGCCTGAATTTTGGCGGGATTGGTGGTTGCTGAGACAACATAGTGCATAATCAGGATATCATTACAAAGAAATTGTCATCGCAGTATAACGGATAAAAAGCATGTTACAGGTATACCTTGTTCGCCACGGTGAAACGCAGTGGAACGCCGAGCGACGCATTCAGGGCCAGTCCGACAGTCCGCTGACCGAGAAAGGTGAGCAACAGGCCTGGCAGGTGGGTGAACGCGCCAGAACATTAGGCATCACTCATATCATCTCCAGCGATTTAGGGCGTACGCGCCGCACGGCTGAGATCATCGCCGAAGCCTGCGGGTGTCCTGTTACGCTGGACGCCCGCCTGCGTGAGCTGGACATGGGCGTGCTGGAAAAGCGCAGAATTGAATCGCTGACCGAAGAGGAAGAGGGCTGGCGTCGCCAGCTGGTCAACGGCACGCCGGACGGCCGCATTCCTGATGGCGAGTCGATGCAGGAGCTGGGCAACCGCATGCAGGCGGCGTTGCTTTCCTGCCTCGAACTGCCGGAAGGGAGCCGTCCGTTGCTGGTCAGCCACGGTATGGCGCTGGGCTGCCTGGTCAGCACCATCCTCGGGCTGCCGGCGTATGCCGAGCGTCGCCTGCGCTTACGCAACTGTTCGATTTCCCGCGTGGATTATCAGCAGAGCCCGTGGCTGGCGTCAGGATGGGTAGTAGAAACCGCAGGGGACGTTTCGCATCTTGATGCCCCTGCGTTGGATGAGCTACAGCGTTAAGACCGGTTAGCGGCGTACGGGGATCAGGTATTCGCAGCGCAGATGAATGGGCGCTTCCTGTCCCTTTACGTCGTCTTCAGGATAGAAACGTTCGATATCCAGACCCCGGCGACGCGTCAGGTTGAGCATCGGCATGCAACTGCCGTACACCGTCAGGATAAATTCCTGCAGCCCGGTGCCCAGGCCGTCGTAGGTGAACATCACATATTCACCACCTTCCAGCACAACCGGATGGGTATTCTGTACGTGCCCGTTTGCCATCTCCGGCGTCAGCGCGGTGGTGTAGAACACCTCCTGCTCGTCGTCTTTATCCTGGCTTGGACGCGGTTCATGTAAACCGTACAGCATCGGCGGGACAGACGGCGTATTGCTGAGGAATTCACGCCAGAACTGAATGCGCATCTGATGGCGGAAATCGGAGATCTCTTCCAGTTTGCAGGTATAGCTTTGGGTGACGCCGACAAGACGTGTTTCCGGCAACGTCAAAAACTCATACTTCGGCATCGTGAATTCGCCAAGACGCAGCGGCGGACGTATGCCGAACGCGCTCCAGTCCGGCGAACGGCGATACAGCGCGGGCGTCTGGTTGAACTGTTTTTTGAAGGCGCGGGTAAAGGTTTGCTGCGAATCGAAGCGGTACTGTAAGGCGATATCAAGGATCGGACGCGCCGTCAGGCGCAGGGCAACGGCGGATTTGGACAGACGGCGCGCGCGGATATAGGCGCCAATAGCATGGCCAGTCACGTCCTTGAACATCCGCTGCAAATGCCACTTGGAATATCCCGCCTTGGCTGCCACATTATCCAGTGACAACGGTTGATCCAGGTGGCCCTCCAGCCAGGAAAGGAGATCGCGAATAATTCCTGCCTGATCCATATAAATTCCTCGTCCTTAATCGCAGATACCTGATGATAAGGTAGCGGATAATAGCATTGTTTGATGTTTTAGCATTCAGTGTTTTTTTTGTTCTTAAGTGCGATTATGGAGATAATTCGGGCATAATATTCCTAACACTGTGATCTCTATATATTTTCTGCTGAAATGTTGAATAGTTGCGCAGCTAAAATTTTAAAAATGGTAACAATATGAAATATAAGAGTTTGATCGTAGCAATAATACTTTGCGTTATGGGCCAGGCCGCGCAGGCGGAACAGATAGGTTCCGTCGATACCGTCTTTAAGATGTTTGGCCCGGACCATAAGATTATTGTCGAAGCGTTTGATGACCCTGACGTTAAAAATGTCACCTGTTACCTGAGCCGCGCCAAAACCGGCGGTATTAAAGGGGGATTAGGGCTGGCAGAAGATACGTCTGACGCGGCAATTTCCTGCCAGCAGGTCGGGCCCATAGAAGTCAGCGACAAGATTAAAAACGGCAAAGCGCAGGGAGATGTGGTTTTCCAGAAACGGACTTCCCTGGTCTTTAAAAAACTGCAGGTGGTACGTTTCTTTGATGCCAAACGTAACGCGCTGGTCTACCTGACTTACTCAGACAAGGTCGTCGAAGGCTCACCGAAAAACGCGCTCAGTGCCGTGCCGATCATGCCGTGGTCCAGATAACGGAATAGTGTATGGAACAACCCCTGATCTGGCTGGTTGAGGATGAAATCGCCATTGCCGATACGCTGATGTATATGCTTCAGCAGGAAGGTTTTCAGGTAAAAGCATTCGAACGCGGCTTACCTGTGCTGGACGCGGCGCGACAGTCGCTGCCGGAACTGGCGATCCTCGATGTGGGGCTGCCGGATATCAGCGGGTTCGAGCTGTGTCGGCGGTTGCTGGCGCAGGCGCCGGGTCTGCCGGTACTGTTTCTGACTGCGCGCAGTGATGAAGTCGACAAGCTGTTGGGGCTGGAAATCGGCGCCGATGACTATGTCGCGAAACCCTTTTCGCCACGCGAGGTGTGCGCCAGAGTGCGTACCATTTTGCGCCGTCTGCAAAAGTTCTCGACGCCGCCGCCAGTGGTGCGTATCGGCCAGTTTGAGTTGAATGAAGCGGCAGCGCATGTCGACTGGTGCGGGCAGCCGCTGCAACTGACGCGCTACGAATTCCTGCTGCTGAAAACGCTGTTACAGTCGCCCGGGCGCGTTTTCTCCCGCCAGCAACTGATGGACAGGGTCTGGGGCGACGATCAGGAAAGTTTCGATCGTACCGTGGATACCCACATCAAAACGCTGCGCGCCAAGCTCCGCGCGATCAATCCGGATCTCTCGCCGATCAGCACCCATCGTGGTCTCGGCTACAGCCTGGGGTTGCACTGATGCGGATCGGGATGCGGCTGTTGCTGGGGTATTTCCTGATTGTGGCGATTGCCGCCTGGTTTGTGTTGTTCATCTTCGTTGAGGAGATCAAACCGGGCGTGCGACGCGCTACGGAAGGCACGCTCATCGACACCGCGACGCTGCTGGCCGCACTGGCGCGGGAGGATTTGCAATCCGGCGATCCGGCACACGGCAGGCTGGCGAAGGCATTCAATGAATTACAGGACCGTCCGTTCCGCGCGAATATTGGCGGTATCAATAAAGTTCGCAACGAATATCACGTCTACATGACGGATGAAAACGGCATTGTGGTGTTTGATTCCGCAGGCAAGGCTGTCGGGCAGGATTATTCCCGCTGGAACGACGTCTGGCTGACGCTGCGGGGGAAATATGGCGCCCGCAGCACCGCGCGCGATCCCGCCGATCGCGACAGCTCGGTGATGTATGTGGCGGCGCCGGTGATGGAAAACCGCCGTATCATTGGCGTGATTTCGGTGGGTAAACCGAACAGCGCAATGGCACCGGTGATCAGGCGCAGCGAGCGCCGCATGCTGTGGGCGGGCGGCGCGTTGCTGGGTATCGCGCTGCTGGTCGGTGCGGGCATGGTGTGGTGGATCAACCGTTCGATCGGCAAGCTCTCGCGCTATGCTGATTCGGTCACGCAAAATAACGCGTTGCCGTTACCGGATGTGGGCAGCAGCGAGCTGCGTAAGCTGGCGCAGGCGCTGGAGAGTATGCGGCTGCGTCTGGAGGGCAAGAATTACATCGAACAGTATGTCTACGCCCTGACCCATGAACTGAAAAGCCCGCTGGCCGCCATTCGCGGAGCCGCGGAGATCCTCAAAGAATTGCCGCCGCCGGAAGTTGTCACCCGGTTTAGCGAAAATATTCTGGTGCAAAATACGCGCATGCAGTCGCTGGTGGAGAAACTGCTGGCTCAGGCGCGGCTGGAGAATCGTGCTGACATCCCGCAACTTACCGTCGACATTGAACCGCTGTTTGCGCGTCTTGCCCGGTCACGCAGCGTGGCGCTGGAAGCGAAGGCGATAACGCTCCAGTGCGATATCTCCGCGAGCGAGGTGACTGCCGAGGAAGATCTGCTGGAGCAGGCGCTGGGGAATCTGCTGGATAACTCCATCGACTTTACCCCGGAGGGAGGAACCATCACGCTGCGCGCCGAAACGCAGGGTGACGAGGCCTGGCTCAGCGTTACCGACACCGGCAGCGGGATCCCGGATTATGCCCTTGAGCGCATTTTTGAACGCTTCTATTCTTTGCCGCGTGAAAATGGTCAGAAGAGCAGCGGGCTTGGGCTGGCATTCGTTCAGGAAGTGGCGCGTCTGCATCAGGGCGACATCCGGTTGACCAACCTGCCGGAAGGCGGCGTCAGAGCAACGCTGCGACTTCACCGTCCCTTCACATAACTTCAAATTCTCCCCACATAGCCCCGATATCCTGCCAGCATCAAAAAAGGAGAAGGCTATGTTTAAATCCCCCCTGTTTTTCAAAATTGCCACCCTGATAGGGTGCGTCGGTCTGTTACTGGTGCCATTGATGATGGTGAGTGATCTGGTGGTGGAGCGCGCCAGCTATCGTTCTCTGGTGGAAGACAGTTTGCGTCAAAGCACCAGCGGACCACAAAAGCTGATTGGCCCGTTGATTGCCATTCCGGTAAACGAAATTTACACCGTGGTTGAGGACGACAAAAATGTGCTGCGTAAGCGTTCGTATTTCCGCTACTGGCTGCCGGAATCCCTGACCGTTGAGGGGCAACAAAACGTCGAGTCCCGGGAGATTGGCATCTATGAAGGGCAAATCTGGCATTCCGCGCTGACGGTAAAAGCGCAGTTCGATCGCAGTAAGCTGGATGCACTGACCCAGGCGGAAGAGAATGTGACGCTGGGCGAACCGTTTCTGGTGATGTCGGTGGGTGATTCACGCGGGATTGGCGTGGTCGAAGCACCACAATTGAACGGAATGCCAGCCATGGTTGAGCCAGGCAGCGGGCTCTACAGTAATTTACCGGGATTGCATATGCCGCTTTCCCCGGCGATGCTCGACGCTAAAACGTTGTCACTGTCGATGACGTTAAATCTGAACGGGACGGGGAGTTTTTCCGTCGTTCCGATCGGGCGCAACAGCGAACTGGCGCTGACCAGCAACTGGCCGCATCCAGGATTCCTCGGCGATTTCCTGCCTGTTCAGCGTGAGATCACTGACAAAGGGTTCAACGCCCGCTGGCAGAGCAGCTGGTTTGCGACGGATCTGGGCAGTCAGTTTGACCGTGACTACCGCGTTGACTGGGACGCGCTGCCCGCGTTCAAAGTCTCGGTAGCCACTCCGGCGGATCAGTATCAGCTGACGGACAGGGCAATCAAATACGCGATTTTGCTGATTGCGCTGACGTTTATGGCGTTCTTCGTGTTCGAAACCCTGACGGCGCTGCGTCTGCACCCGATGCAGTATCTGCTGGTGGGGCTGTCGCTGGTGATGTTCTATCTGGTGCTGCTGGCGTTGTCTGAGCATATCGGCTTTACCGGCGCGTGGATCACCGCCAGCCTGACCGGGGCGTTCATCAACGGAATTTACCTGCAGGCGGTGCTGAAAGGGTGGCGTAACAGTCTGCTGTTCACCGCTGCGCTGCTGGCGCTGGATGGCGTGATGTGGGTGCTGCTGCGTTCCGAGGACAGCGCGCTGCTGCTGGGCACCGGCGTTCTGCTGGTGGCGCTGTGTGCAGTGATGTTCCTGACGCGTCATTTCGACTGGTATTCGCTGTCGAAACCCAAAGCGAAACCCGCGGTGCCTGAAGGCGATGAGTTACGCGTGTGGAAATAAAAAAAGGCGCCATCTGGCGCCTTTCTTCTTAATGTAAATGCAGGATTATTCCTGTAAGTCACCGCAGAAACGATAACCTTCGCCGTGAATGGTGGCGATAATTTCCGGGGTGTCCGGCGTGGATTCGAAGTGCTTACGAATACGGCGGATGGTGACATCAACGGTACGGTCGTGCGGTTTCAGCTCACGGCCAGTCATTTTCTTCAGCAGTTCAGCACGTGACTGAATCTTGCCCGGGTTTTCACAGAAGTGCAGCATCGCGCGGAATTCGCTACGCGGCAGTTTGTACTGATCGCCATTAGGGCTAATCAGCGAACGGCTGTTGATATCCAGCTCCCAGCCGTTGAATTTGTAGCTTTCAACGCTGCGGCGCTCTTCGCTCACGGTACCGAGATTCATGGTACGGGAAAGCAGGTTGCGGGCACGGATAGTCAGTTCGCGTGGGTTAAACGGCTTAGTGATGTAATCATCGGCGCCAATCTCAAGGCCGAGGATCTTATCGACTTCGTTGTCACGACCGGTGAGGAACATCAGCGCGACATTCGCCTGCTCGCGCAGTTCGCGCGCCAGCAGAAGACCATTTTTCCCGGGGAGATTGATATCCATGATCACCAGGTTGACGTCATTTTCAGATAGGATCTGATGCATTTCCGCGCCATCGGTCGCTTCGAAAACATCGTAGCCTTCTGCTTCGAAAATACTCTTTAACGTGTTGCGTGTTACCAACTCGTCTTCAACGATAAGAATGTGCGGGGTCTGCATGTTTGCTACCTAAATTGCCAACTAAATCGAAACAGGAAGTACCAAAGTCCCTGACCTGCCTGGTACATGTCGCAAATTAACATGAACGGCGTAACATGACTAAAGTACGTAATTGCGTTCTTGATGCACTTTCCATCAACGTCAACAACATCATTAGCTTGGTCGTGGGTAGTTTCCCTCTGGACCCGACAGTGTCAAAAACGGTTGTCATCCTAACCATTTTAACAGCAACATAACAGGCTAAGAGACACAGGACACCCAATAAAACTACGCTTCGTTGACATATATCAAGTTCAATTGTAGCACGTTAACACTCTAGTGAAATCCTTGCAGCAAAATGCTATCGGTTATCACAATTTTTCAACATTCTAACTAGTTGCACTGGCTAACTAATTAAGCGGACAACACCAATCCGTGGTTTTCGGAATTTCTGACAATGTCATTAGTAAACATAGGGATATATCGCTTCTGTTAACATTATATCCCGGAATACACTGAGATAATAGTTTAGCGTTTTTTATATGTTAAGAAACGCTATTTCAGTGATTTTTGTTGCAATTATGTAAATTCGCGCTGCGCAATATGTTGAGCTACATCACATTTTTAACGCGGTGTAAAAAACGCAGAGAACGGAAAAATGCATTTATCCATCGTGCTGGTGGCTCCAGCAAGAGCAGAAAATATTGGCGCGGCCGCAAGGGCGATGAAAACCATGGACTTCCACGATCTCCGCATCGTCGACAGCCAGGCGCATCGCGAACCTGCCGCACAGTGGGTCGCGCACGGTTCCGGCGATATCCTAGAAAATATAACCACTTATGCCACGCTTGCCGACGCGTTGCAGGGTGTGGATTTCACCATTGCCACGACAGCGCGCAGCCGGGCGCGCTTTCACTACTACGCAACGCCGCAGGAACTTGTCCCGCTTTTGCAGGAAAAATCGCAGTGGATGCGCCATGCTGCGCTGGTGTTCGGGCGCGAAGATTCTGGTCTGACCAACGACGAATTGGCGCTTGCCGATGTACTCACCGGCGTGCCAATGGCGGCCGATTACCCGTCATTAAATTTGGGCCAGGCGGTAATGGTGTATTGCTATCAGCTCTCCGCATTGACGCATAATTCATCAGCGCCGGTAACGTCTGGCGATGAAAATCAGCTTCAGGCATTACGTTCGCGCGCACAGGAGTTGCTCGAACGTCTTGGCGTGGCGGACGACGTCAAACTGGCCGACTGGTTGCATCAACGTCTGGGGCTGCTTGAACAACGCGACACGGCAATGTTGCACCGTTTGCTCCATGATATTGAAAAAAATCTCACAGCGTAAAATGTTGCTGAATTGTGTCTGTCTGGCGATATGGTCTGTCTGCAAGACATGATTTCGCACAATGCGGTTAAATATCAGGTGAGACTCAGCGGAAACTGAAGTGATTACGGAACGTGACAAATCTAAAAATTCGTTGACTTGGGCAGGCAGATACTTTAACCAATATAGGTACTGCACAGACAGATAACTATACAGAGCACACAACAACATGATTCGCATCAGCATGATGACCACCATTATCACCACCACCATTACCACAGGTAACGGTGCGGGCTGACGCGTACAGAAATAAAGAAAAAAGCCCGCACCTGAACAGTGCGGGCTTTTTTTTCGACCAAAGATCAAGGGGTATGACCATGCGAGTGTTGAAGTTCGGCGGTACATCAGTGGCGAATGCGGAGCGTTTTCTCCGGGTTGCCGATATTCTGGAGAGCAACGCCAGGCAGGGGCAGGTAGCCACCGTGCTCTCTGCCCCGGCCAAAATCACCAACCACCTGGTGGCGATGATTGAAAAAACCATTGGCGGCCAGGACGCTCTTAACAATATCAGCGACGCCGAACGCATTTTTGCCGAACTTCTCCAGGGCCTTGCCGATGCCCAGCCAGGATTTCCGCTGGCACAACTGAAACTCTTTGTCGAACAAGAATTCGCTCAGATTAAACACGTTTTGCATGGTATCAGCCTGCTCGGGCAGTGCCCGGACAGCGTGAATGCGGCGATCATCTGCCGTGGCGAAAAACTCTCTATCGCGATTATGGCGGGCCTGCTGGAAGCGCGCGGTCACAACGTGACGGTGATCGACCCGGTGGAAAAATTGCTGGCGGTCGGGCATTACCTTGAATCGACGGTTGATATCGCGGAATCCACACGCCGTATCGCCGCAAGCCAGATCCCCGCCGACCATATGGTGCTGATGGCGGGTTTCACGGCGGGCAATGAAAAGGGCGAACTGGTGGTGCTGGGGCGTAACGGCTCCGACTACTCTGCGGCGGTGCTGGCGGCCTGCCTGCGCGCCGATTGTTGTGAGATCTGGACGGATGTCGATGGCGTTTATACCTGCGATCCGCGCCAGGTGCCGGATGCGCGCCTGCTGAAATCGATGTCTTACCAGGAAGCGATGGAGCTTTCCTATTTTGGCGCCAAAGTGCTGCATCCGCGGACGATCGCGCCGATCGCCCAGTTCCAGATCCCCTGTCTGATTAAAAATACCGGCAATCCTCAGGCGCCGGGAACACTGATCGGCGCCAGCCGTGACGAAGACGGTCTGCCGGTGAAGGGGATTTCAAACCTCAACAACATGGCGATGTTCAACGTCTCGGGGCCTGGCATGAAAGGCATGGTCGGAATGGCGGCGCGCGTGTTCGCCACCATGTCGCGCGCACGCATCTCCGTTGTGCTGATTACCCAGTCCTCCTCTGAATACAGCATCAGCTTCTGCGTTCCACAGGGCGATTGTGCCCGCGCGAAAAAGGCGATGGAAGATGAGTTCTACCTTGAGCTGAAAGAGGGCGTGCTGGAGCCGCTGTCGATCATGGAACGTCTGGCGATCATCTCCGTGGTGGGTGACGGTATGCGTACCCTGCGCGGGATCTCTGCCAAATTCTTCGCGGCGCTGGCCCGCGCCAATATCAACATCGTTGCCATTGCCCAGGGCTCGTCGGAGCGTTCTATCTCCGTGGTGGTTAACAACGACGATGCCACGACGGGCGTGCGCGTGACGCACCAGATGCTGTTCAATACCGATCAGGTAATTGAAGTGTTTGTGATTGGTGTCGGCGGTGTCGGCGGCGCGTTGCTGGAGCAGCTTAAACGTCAGCAAACCTGGCTCAAGAACAAGCATATCGATCTGCGCGTTTGCGGCGTGGCGAATTCAAAAGCGCTGCTGACCAGCGTGCATGGCCTGAATCTGGAAAACTGGAAGGGCGCGCTGGCCGAGGCGAAAGAGCCGTTCAACCTCGGGCGACTGATTCGGCTGGTGAAAGAGTACCATCTGCTGAACCCGGTGATCGTCGATTGTACCTCCAGTCAGGCGGTCGCGGATCAATACGCGGATTTCCTGCGCGAAGGTTTCCACGTGGTGACGCCGAACAAAAAGGCGAACACCTCTTCCATGAATTATTACCATGAGCTGCGCCAGGCGGCAGCAGGTTCACGGCGTAAATTCCTCTATGACACCAACGTCGGCGCCGGGCTGCCGGTCATTGAAAACCTGCAAAACCTGCTGAACGCGGGCGATGAGCTGCAGCGTTTCTCCGGCATTCTGTCAGGATCGCTGTCGTTTATTTTCGGCAAACTGGACGAGGGCATGAGCCTCTCTGCGGCCACGGCGCTGGCGCGTGAAATGGCTTATACCGAGCCGGATCCGCGTGATGATCTGTCCGGCATGGACGTGGCGCGTAAACTGCTGATCCTCGCCCGTGAAACCGGACGCAGTCTCGAACTCAGCGATATCGTGGTGGAACCGGTTTTACCGGCAGGATTTGACGTGACAGGCGATGTCGACAGCTTTATGTCGCGCCTGCCAT
Source organism: Trabulsiella odontotermitis (assembly GCF_001297775.1). GTDB lineage: Bacteria > Pseudomonadota > Gammaproteobacteria > Enterobacterales > Enterobacteriaceae > Trabulsiella > Trabulsiella odontotermitis. The sequence continues at coordinate 179,335 of NZ_LIFX01000002.1, forward strand.
CACTGGATTCTGCCTTTGCGGCGCGCATTGAAAAAGCGCGTGATGCCGGGAAGGTCCTGCGCTATGTTGGCAACATTGAAGAAGATGGCGTCTGCCGGGTGAAAATCGCGGAAGTCGACGGCAACGATCCGCTGTACAAAGTCAAAAACGGCGAAAACGCGCTGGCCTTCTACAGCCACTATTATCAGCCGCTGCCGTTGATCCTGCGCGGTTATGGTGCGGGCAATGACGTGACGGCGGCCGGTGTGTTTGCCGATCTGCTGCGCACCTTATCATGGAAGTTAGGAGTTTAAGATGGTGAAAGTCTATGCCCCGGCCTCCAGTGCCAATATGAGCGTGGGGTTTGATGTGCTTGGCGCGGCCGTGACGCCGGTCGACGGTACGCCGCTCGGCGACAATGTTTCCGTCGAGGCCGCAGATCATTTCAGTCTGATCAATGCGGGCCACTTTGCCAGTAAGCTGCCGGCTAATCCGCAGGAAAACATCGTCTGGCAGTGCTGGGAGCGCTTCTGTCAGGAGATTGGCAAAACAGTGCCGGTGACCATGACGCTGGAAAAAAATATGCCGATCGGCTCGGGTCTTGGCTCCAGCGCCTGCTCGGTGGTGGCGGCGCTGGTGGCGATGAACGAATACTGCGGTAAGCCGCTGAATGAACACCGCATGCTGGCGCTGATGGGCGAGCTGGAAGGGCGTATCTCCGGCAGCATTCATTACGACAACGTCGCGCCGTGCTATCTGGGCGGCATGCAGTTGATCCTCGAAGAGGGCGGCATTATCAGCCAGCAGGTGCCAGGCTTTGATGAGTGGTTGTGGGTGCTGGCCTATCCGGGCATTAAAGTGTCGACCGCCGAAGCGCGGGCGATTTTACCGGCGCAGTATCGCCGCCAGGATTGTATCGCCCACGGGCGGCACCTGGCGGGTTTCATTCACGCCTGCTACTCACGCCAGCCGCGACTGGCGGCGGCGTTGATGAAGGACGTGATTGCCGAGCCATATCGCACCAAACTGTTGCCGGGCTTCGATGCCGCACGACAGGGCGTCGCGGAAATTGGCGCGCTGGCCTGCGGGATTTCCGGTTCCGGGCCGACGCTGTTTGCGCTCTGTGATAAACCGGAGACCGCGCAGCGGGTGGCTGACTGGCTCAGCAAACACTATCTGCAAAATCAGGAAGGCTTTGTTCATATTTGTCGGCTGGATACAGCGGGCGCACGCGTGGTGGAAAATTAATGAAACTCTACAACTTAAAAGATCATAACGAGCAGGTCAGTTTCGCCCAGGCCGTGACGCAGGGGTTGGGCAGAAATCAGGGGTTATTCTTTCCGCATGATCTGCCGGAATTCAGCCTGACGGAAATCGATGAGATGCTGAAGCAGAATTTCATCACCCGCAGCGCCAAAATTCTCGCCGCGTTTATCGGTGATGAGATCCCACAGGAGTTGCTGGAAGAGCGCGTACGCACCGCGTTCGCCTTCCCGGCGCCGGTGAAAAAAGTGCAGGAGGACGTCGGTTGCCTCGAACTGTTCCACGGCCCGACGCTGGCATTTAAAGATTTCGGCGGGCGCTTTATGGCGCAGATGCTGGGCCATATCAGCGGCGATAAGCCGGTCACCATTCTGACAGCGACTTCTGGCGATACGGGCGCGGCGGTCGCACACGCCTTTTATGGCATGAAAAATGTGCGCGTGGTGATCCTCTATCCGCGCGGCAAAATCAGTCCGTTGCAGGAAAAACTGTTCTGCACGCTGGGCGGCAACATTGAAACGGTAGCCATCGACGGTGATTTCGATGCCTGCCAGGCGCTGGTGAAACAGGCGTTCGATGATGAAGCGCTGAAAAAAGCACTGGGGCTGAACTCGGCAAACTCAATCAACATCAGCCGTCTGCTGGCGCAGATTTGCTACTACTTCGAAGCGGTGGCGCAGTTGCCGCAAGAAGCGCGCAACCAACTGGTGATCTCGGTGCCGAGCGGCAACTTTGGCGATCTGACCGCGGGTCTGCTGGCGAAATCGCTGGGGCTGCCGGTGAAGCGTTTTATCGCTGCCACCAACGTCAACGATACGGTGCCGCGCTTCCTGAAAGAGGGCGAGTGGAAACCCAATGCGACGCAGGCCACGCTGTCCAACGCGATGGACGTCAGCCAGCCGAATAACTGGCCGCGCGTGGAAGAGCTGTTCCGCCGTAAAATCTGGCGTCTGAAAGAGCTGGGCTACGCCACGGTGGACGACGAAACCACCAAAGCGACGATGCGTGAGCTGAAGGCGCTGGGCTACGTGTCAGAACCGCATGCCGCGGTGGCCTGGCGTGCGCTGCGTGATCAGTTAAACCCCGGCGAATACGGACTGTTCCTCGGTACGGCGCATCCGGCGAAATTCAAAGAGAGCGTGGAAGCGATTCTGGGTGAGCCGCTGGCGCTGCCGAAAGAACTGGCCGAACGTGCGGATTTGCCGCTGCTGTCGCATAACCTGCCTGCCGATTTCGCGGCGCTGCGTCAGTTGCTGATGAGCAAAGCGTAATCACTGTCCCCGGCAGTCAGCGCGCTGCCGGGGTTTTTTTTACTGCTGTTCGTGGCGTTTGAACACCAGTTCGCCGTTTGCGGACGCGTCCCCGTCAAAGAAATATCCTTCACTGTTAAACCCGGTTAACTGCTCTGGTTTCGTCAGGCGGTTTTCGATGATGTAACGGCTCATCAGACCGCGCGCTTTCTTGGCGTAGAAGCTAATCACTTTGAATTTGCCGTTTTTCTCATCGAGGAAAACAGGTTTGATGATGCTGCCCTTCAGCAGTTTCGGCTTCACGGATTTAAAGTACTCGTCTGAGGCAAGGTTAATGACGATGTCGTCGCCTTGTGCGTTCAGTGCCTCGTTGAGTTTGCTGGTAATGGTATCGCCCCAGAACTGGTAGAGATCTTTCCCCTTCTTATTTTCCAGGCGGATGCCCATTTCCAGACGGTAGGGTTGCATCAGATCCAGCGGGCGCAGCACGCCGTACAGACCGGAAAGCATTCGTAAATGCTGCTGAGCAAAATCAAAATCGGCGTCGCTGAATTTCTCCGCCTGCAGGCCGGTGTACACATCGCCTTTAAACGCGAGGATCGCCTGGCGCGCATTCTGCGGCGTGAAATCCGGGTGCCAGTCATGGAAACGGGTGGCGTTGAGATCGGCGAGCTTGTCGCTGATGCCCATCAGCCTGGCAATCTGCGGCGCAGAAAGCTTCCGCGCTTCACGGATCAACTGCTGAGAGTGATCCAGCAGTTCTGGCTGAGTATAGCGGTCGGTCGCCAGCGGGCTTTGATAATCGAGCGTTTTAGCAGGTGAAATAAGAATCAGCATATCCAGTCCTTGCAGGCATTTTTGCAGGATTTTAACAAAAAACGCCTGCGAAGTGATCAATGACAGCTATTGGCGCGGCGTATCATCCCAGCTTTCCGGCGCCAGTTGCTGCTGGATATCGGGGTAGCGCGCCGGATTAAACACCGGCCGCACGCCCAGTTTACGCTGGCGCAGGTAATCGCTGGCGATAATTCTCACCACTGGCGACAGCAGCAGGATTGCCGTCAGGTTAGTGATTGCCATCAGCGCCATAATCACATCGGCCAGTTGCCAGACGACAGGCAGGCTGAGCAGCGTTCCGGCCATCACCATCAGCAGTGTGACCGCTCGCAACAGCCAGATATTTCGCGGCGTGTGCAGCCGCAAAAAGAAGAGATTATTCTCGGCATACAGGTAGTTGGCGACGATGGAGGTAAAGGCAAACAACGTCACCACGAAGGCGACAAAACTGGCACCCCAGTTCCCGATCAGATCTTCCATGGCATGCTGCACGAGCGTGATCCCGGCAATGCCACTCAGCGATGTTTCATGGCCTGCCAGCAGAACCACCATCGCGCTGGCCGTACAAATCACCATCGTGTCGACGAAAACGCCGATCATCTGCACAATCCCTTGTGCCGCCGGGTGGGGCGGGAAAGAGGCTGCCGCGGCTGCCGCATTCGGGGTGGAGCCCAGCCCGGCTTCGTTAGAGAACATGCCGCGCTGGATACCGCTGGTCAGCGCCTGGCTGAGGGTGTAACCGACCGCGCCCGCCGCCGCTTCCTGCCAGCCAAAGGCGCTGCGAATGATGCGCTCGAGGATAACGGGCAGTTGTTCCACATGCCACAGGCTGATTATCACGCTGGCGATAACCCAGATCAGCGCCATACACGGCACCATCCACTGCAACAGCCGTGCGACGCCACGCAGGCCGCGTATGATGCACAGCAGCGTGAATGCCACCAGTCCGAGGCCCGTTGCAAAGGTCGGAAGCTCAAAGGCATAGCTGACTGCCAGCGCGACCGAATTGGCCTGAACGGTATTGAAAATCATCCCGTAGGCCAGCAGCAGGAATACAGAGAAGAGGACGCCCATCCAGCGCATACCGAGGCCGCGCGCCATGTACCACGCTGGCCCGCCACGGAACTGCCCCTGGCTGTCGCGCTCTTTATAGAGCTGCGCCAGCGAACATTCGGCAAAGCTGGTAGCCATCCCGATGATGGCGGAAACCCACATCCAGAAGACTGCGCCCGGGCCGCCTGCGGTGATAGCGAGCGCAACGCCTGCGAGGTTTCCGCTACCCACACGCGCTGCCAGACTGGTACAGAGCGCCTGAAACGAGGTCAGACCACCCTCCTGTGGACTGAAACTGCCTTTCAGACTTTTCCCGAATTGTCGGACATAGCGGAACTGAATATAGCCAGTCCGCCATGTGAACCACATGCCTGCGCCGAGCAACAGGTAAATCATTACCGAGCCCCAAAGCATGTCGTTGATAAAAGAAAGAAAATCAGGCATTAAACGTCCTCTTGTACATGCCGACTTACTGAAGTAAGCGCTACTATTTTCGGGATAATCCCTTATCTCTCATAAGATTAATCGTCCTAGTTTATCATACTCTGCGGTCTTTCACGGTCCAGGTTGCGCTGACCCCACGTCGTGTTATCATCAAGAAAGACCGATTACATCCCCCTAACACGCTGTTTAAAGAGATACACAATATGACGGATAAATTGACCTCCCTGCGTCAGTACACCACCGTAGTCGCTGACACCGGAGATATTGCCGCAATGAAGCTTTACCAGCCTCAGGATGCGACAACGAACCCTTCTCTGATCCTGAATGCGGCGCAGATCCCTGAATATCGCAAACTGATCGACGACGCGGTTAACTGGGCGAAAAGCCAGAGCAGCGATCGCGCTCAGCAGGTGGTTGATGCCACCGACAAACTGGCAGTGAATATTGGTCTGGAAATCCTTAAGCTGATCCCGGGCCGTATCTCTACCGAAGTTGACGCGCGTCTTTCTTATGACACTGACGCCTCTATCGCCAAAGCGAAGCGTTTGATCAAACTGTACAACGACGCGGGCATCGGTAACGACCGCATTCTGATCAAACTGGCGTCCACCTGGCAGGGCATTCGCGCCGCTGAGCAGCTGGAAAAAGAAGGCATCAACTGTAACCTGACGCTGCTGTTCTCCTTCGCGCAGGCGCGTGCTTGTGCCGAAGCGGGCGTTTTCCTGATCTCTCCTTTCGTTGGCCGTATCCTCGACTGGTACAAAGCCAACACCGACAAGAAAGAGTACGCACCGGCAGAAGATCCGGGCGTGGTGTCTGTAACGGAAATCTATGAGTACTACAAACAGCACGGTTATGAAACCGTGGTGATGGGCGCAAGCTTCCGTAACGTCGGCGAGATCCTCGAACTGGCGGGCTGCGATCGCCTGACTATCGCCCCGGCGCTGCTGAAAGAACTGGCAGAAAGCGAAGGCGCGATTGAGCCGAAACTGACCTTTAAAGGTGAAGTGAAAGCGCGTCCGGCACGCATCACGGAATCTGAGTTCCTGTGGCAGCACAACCAGGATCCGATGGCTGTCGACAAACTGGCGGACGGTATCCGTAAGTTTGCCGTTGACCAGGGCAAACTGGAAAAAATGATCGGCGAACTGCTGTAATCATGTCTGGCGTGACCGGCTCCCGGTCACGCTACCTTTTCTCAAACCTGTCTGTCTTCCCCCTCAACGTGTATCATTCCGCATAACGGTTTTATTGTTAACGGAACACATATGAACACCTTACGCATTGGCTTAGTTTCCATTTCTGACCGCGCCTCCAGCGGTGTCTATCAGGATAAAGGCATTCCGGCACTTGAAGCGTGGCTGGAAAGCGCGCTGACGACGCCGTTTGAGGTGCAGACGCGACTCATTCCTGACGAGCAGGCCATCATTGAGCAGACACTGTGTGAGCTGGTGGATGAAATGGGTTGCCATCTGGTGCTCACCACTGGCGGCACCGGCCCGGCGCGTCGTGACGTAACGCCTGACGCGACGCTGGCGGTTGCTGATCGTGAAATGCCTGGCTTTGGCGAGCAGATGCGCCAGATCAGCCTGCATTTTGTGCCGACGGCGATCCTCTCCCGCCAGGTCGGGGTGATCCGCAAACAGGCGCTGATCCTCAATCTGCCCGGGCAGCCGAAGTCGATTCAGGAGACGCTCGAAGGGGTGAAAGCAACGGATGGCAAGGCGGCGGTGACAGGGATTTTTGCCAGCGTTCCGTATTGCATTCAACTGCTGGATGGGCCGTACGTGGAGACCGATCCGCAAGTGGTAGCAGCTTTCCGCCCGAAAAGCGCACGTCGCGAAACAATCTCCTGAATACCAGTTTTTTGTGACATAACCTGTGCATGTCATGGCGCATTAACAGCGTTACGGTATATTAACATTTCATTTACACTACCGATAACTCTGGCTGAACAAACGGTCCGCTATGACACTGCACGCACGCCCTCTGAATCGACAGGATTATAAAACCCTGACACTGGCCGCCCTTGGCGGTGCGCTGGAGTTTTACGACTTCATTATTTTCGTCTTCTTCGCTGCGGTTATCGGTGAGCTGTTCTTTCCGGCGGATATCCCGGAGTGGCTGCGTCAGGTGCAGACTTTCGGCATTTTTGCTGCCGGTTACCTGGCCCGGCCGTTGGGCGGCATCGTCATGGCCCATTTCGGCGATCTGGTCGGGCGCAAGAAGATGTTCACGCTCAGTATTCTGTTGATGGCCATCCCGACGCTGGCGATTGGTCTGCTGCCAACGTATGTCACGGCGGGGCTTGTCGCGCCGTTATTATTGCTGCTGATGCGTATTCTGCAGGGTGCGGCTATCGGCGGCGAAGTGCCCGGTGCGTGGGTGTTTGTGGCTGAGCATGTGCCGACGCGCCGCATTGGCATCGCCTGCGGCACGCTGACCGCCGGGCTGACCGTGGGGATCCTGCTCGGTTCGGTCGTGGCGACGTTGATCAATACCTCGATGACCCAGCAGGCCATTCACGACGGCGGCTGGCGTATTCCTTTCCTGCTTGGCGGCGCCTTTGGCCTGGTGGCGATGTATCTGCGCCGCTGGTTGCAGGAAACGCCCATTTTTATCGAACTGCAGGAACGTAAAGCGCTGGCGGAAGAGATGCCTGTGAAAACGGTGGTGACGAAACACCGACAGGCGGTGGTGATCTCCATGCTGCTTACCTGGCTGCTGTCCGCCGGAATTGTAGTGGTGATTTTAATGTCGCCGGTGTGGCTGCAAAAACAGTACGGTTTTGCCCCGGCATTAACGCTGCAGGCCAACAGTATTGCCACCATCATGCTCTGTTTCGGTTGTCTGATCGCGGGCTTCGCCGCGGATCGCTTCGGCTCGGGGCTTACGCTTATCGTCGGCTCATTATTGTTGATCGGCGCGAGCGGGGCGTTCTATCACGGGGTCGGTACGCATCCTGAACTGCTGATGCCGCTGTATGGCCTGGTCGGGCTGTGCGTGGGTGTGGTGGGATCGGTGCCTTATGTGATGGTGCGGTCGTTCCCGGCGGAAGTGCGTTTCACCGGTATCTCGTTTTCCTACAACGTGTCGTATGCGATTTTTGGCGGTCTGACGCCGATTGCAGTCACCATGCTGATGGTCGTGTCGCCGCTGGCACCTGCGTGGTATGTGCTGGCGTTGTCGCTGATGGGAATGGGGATTGGATTCTGGTTACGGCGGGATAACTACCGTCTGCGTGGCCCGGCAAGCGAGGCGCCGCCGGGCACAAACGGCTAATTAGTGTTTCTCACCAATCGGCAGTACGGTGCGGCCGTACTGCGCGTTCAGCACTTCACCCATCGCCAGATAAATCGCGCTCGCTCCGCAAACGATACCCACCCAACCGGCAACGTGAACAATGCTCTCGCTATCTGCCAGATGACCCACTGCCAGCAGCGCAAACAGTACCGTCAGGCTCAGGAAAACGAACTGCAGCATGCGCGCGCCGGTCAGCGTTCCAAAGAACATGAACAGCGTGAACACGCCCCACAGCCCGAGGTAAACGCCGAGGAAATGCGGGTTCGCCGCATCGGTCAGGCCCATTTTCGGCATCACCAGGATAGCGACCAGCGTCAGCCAGAACGAACCGTAAGACGTGAATGCCGTTAAGCCAAAGGTATTGCCTTTTTTATACTCCAGCAGTCCCGCGAAGATTTGCGCGATACCGCCGTAAAAAATGCCCATTGCCAGGATAATGCCATCAAGCGGGAAAAGACCGATGTTATGCAGGTTCAGCAGAACCGTGGTCATGCCGAAACCCATCAGACCCAGCGGAGCCGGATTAGCCAACGTTGTGTTGCCCATAATTCCTCAAAAATCATCATAAAATGGTGAAATATCAATTCCCCTCGCCACTCCTCGGGCTGCGGGGCGCGGCATCATAATCAGGCCCACAAAGTGTGTCCATGATCTCACTGCGGGTAATTTAAAATATTTTCACCTGACCCCTTGATGCCCGGCGATGCGACCCCATCTAGTAGTCAACCGCAGTGGTGAACCTGAAAAAAAACGATTCAGGGAGCTTGAAACCGCACGTTTCGCCCTTATTACAGGTTCACAACCACATGTTGACGAATTTTTAGTGGAGACGTTTAGATGGGTAAAATTATTGGTATCGACCTGGGTACAACCAACTCTTGTGTAGCGATTATGGACGGCACGACGGCACGTGTGCTTGAGAACGCCGAGGGCGATCGCACCACGCCTTCTATCATTGCTTATACCAACGATGGTGAAACTCTGGTTGGTCAGCCGGCTAAACGTCAGGCAGTGACGAACCCGCAAAATACGCTGTTCGCGATCAAACGCCTGATTGGCCGTCGCTTCCAGGACGAAGAAGTTCAGCGTGACGTTTCTATCATGCCGTACAAAATCATCGGCGCCGACAACGGCGACGCATGGCTTGATGTGAAAGGTCAGAAAATGGCACCGCCGCAGATTTCTGCTGAAGTGCTGAAAAAAATGAAGAAAACGGCAGAAGATTACCTGGGTGAACCGGTAACTGAAGCGGTTATCACCGTACCGGCGTACTTTAACGATGCTCAGCGTCAGGCAACCAAAGACGCTGGCCGTATCGCGGGTCTGGAAGTCAAACGTATCATCAACGAACCGACCGCCGCCGCACTGGCTTACGGTCTGGATAAAGAAGTTGGCAACCGCACTATCGCGGTTTACGACCTCGGTGGTGGTACCTTCGATATCTCTATTATCGAAATCGACGAAGTTGATGGCGAAAAAACCTTCGAAGTGCTGGCAACCAACGGTGATACCCACCTTGGTGGTGAAGACTTCGATACCCGTCTGATCAACTATCTGGTCGACGAATTCAAGAAAGATCAGGGCATTGACCTGCGTAACGATCCGCTGGCGATGCAGCGTCTGAAAGAAGCGGCTGAAAAAGCGAAAATCGAGCTTTCTTCCGCTCAACAGACCGACGTCAACCTGCCGTACATCACTGCAGATGCGACCGGTCCGAAACACATGAACATCAAAGTGACTCGCGCGAAACTGGAAAGCCTGGTGGAAGACCTGGTTAACCGTTCCATCGAGCCGCTGAAAGTGGCGCTGCAGGATGCTGGCCTGTCCGTATCTGACGTGCAGGACGTGATCCTGGTCGGTGGTCAGACACGTATGCCGATGGTGCAGAAGAAAGTGGCTGAGTTCTTCGGCAAAGAACCGCGTAAAGACGTTAACCCGGACGAAGCCGTGGCTATCGGTGCTGCGGTTCAGGGCGGCGTACTGACCGGTGATGTAAAAGACGTGCTGCTGCTGGACGTTACTCCGCTGTCGCTGGGTATCGAAACCATGGGTGGCGTGATGACCTCGCTCATCAACAAAAACACCACCATCCCGACCAAGCACAGCCAGGTGTTCTCTACTGCGGAAGACAACCAGTCTGCGGTGACCATCCATGTGCTGCAGGGTGAGCGTAAACGCGCTGGCGATAACAAGTCTCTGGGGCAGTTCAACCTGGACGGCATTAACCCGGCGCCGCGCGGCATGCCGCAGATCGAAGTCACCTTTGACATCGACGCTGACGGTATCCTGCACGTTTCCGCGAAAGACAAAAACAGCGGCAAAGAGCAGAAGATCACCATTAAGGCTTCTTCTGGTCTGAACGAAGATGAAATCGAAAAAATGGTTCGCGAAGCGGAAGCTAACGCTGAGTCTGACCGTAAATTCGAAGAGCTGGTTCAGACCCGCAACCAGGGTGACCATCTGCTGCACAGCACCCGTAAGCAGGTTGAAGAAGCAGGCGACAAACTGCCGGCTGATGATAAAACCGCTATCGAGTCTGCACTGACCGCGCTGGAAACTGCGCTGAAAGGTGAAGATAAAGCCGACATCGAAGCGAAAATGCAGGCACTGGCGCAGGCTTCCCAGAAACTGCTGGAAATTGCTCAACAGCAGCACGCCCAGCAGCAGGCGGGTGGCGCTGACGCTTCTGAGAACAACGCGAAAGACGACGACGTTGTCGACGCTGAGTTCGAAGAAGTGAAAGACAAAAAATAATCGCCCTTTGAACGGGTAAAGACTGGCACGGGCGAAGAGGTTTCCTCTCCGCCCGTGCTCGCATGTTAAGGGCAATGAAAAGAGATGGCTAAAAGAGACTACTACGAGGTTTTAGGCGTTTCCAAAACCGCGGAAGAGCGTGAAATCAAAAAGGCGTACAAGCGCCTTGCCATGAAATTTCACCCGGACCGTAACCAGGGTGATAAAGACGCTGAAGCCAAATTTAAAGAGATCAAGGAAGCTTACGAGATCCTGACCGACGATCAGAAGCGCGCCGCGTATGATCAGTACGGCCATGCCGCGTTTGAACAGGGCGGTATGGGCGGCGGCGGATTCGGCGGCGGTTTTGGCGGTGGCGCTGATTTCAGTGACATCTTCGGTGACGTGTTTGGCGACATTTTTGGCGGCGGACGTGGCCGTCAGCGCGCAGCACGCGGCGCGGATTTGCGCTACAACATGGATCTGACGCTGGAAGAAGCGGTGCGCGGCGTCACGAAAGAGATCCGTATCCCGACGCTGGAAGAGTGCGACGTTTGCCACGGCAACGGCGCGAAACCTGGCACCCAGCCGCAGACCTGTCCGACCTGTCACGGCTCCGGCCAGGTGCAAATGCGCCAGGGCTTCTTTGCGGTACAGCAGACCTGTCCGCACTGTCAGGGTCGCGGTACGCTGATCAAAGATCCGTGCACCAAGTGCCACGGTCATGGTCGCGTTGAGAAATCCAAAACGCTGTCGGTGAAAATCCCGGCGGGCGTGGACACCGGCGATCGTATCCGCCTGAGCGGTGAAGGTGAAGCCGGTGAGCATGGCGCACCAGCAGGCGATCTGTACGTTCAGGTACAGGTAAAACAGCATCCGATCTTCGAGCGTGAAGGCAACAATCTGTACTGCGAAGTGCCGATTAACTTTGCCATGGCTGCGCTCGGAGGGGAAATCGAAGTACCGACGCTGGATGGCCGCGTGATGCTGAAAGTGCCGCATGAAACGCAGACCGGCAAACTGTTCCGCATGCGCGGTAAAGGTGTGAAATCCGTTCGCGGCGGTGCGCAGGGTGATCTGCTGTGTCGCGTGGTGGTGGAAACCCCGGTCGGCCTGAATGAAAAGCAAAAACAACTGCTGAAAGATCTGCAGGAAAGCTTTGGTGGCCCGACGGGTGAGAAAAACAGCCCGCGCTCCAAAAGCTTCTTCGATGGCGTGAAAAAGTTCTTCGATGATTTGACGCGCTAAACGCAGAGCATGCCGAATAAAACCCGAAAGGCATATACCTTTCGGGTTTTTTTATTCATTAACTCGCTGAAATAGCCTGAAATAAACCCACCGTTGCCAGTAATGAAAGCAGGCAAAGCAACGTGGAAATCAGTACCGTCTCTGATTTGATTTTCTTCTCTTTTGCCAGAGACTGTGGCGCTGCAATCGCAGCAATGAGTATTTCCTGATTCACCCGGATACCCATGCGCGGAACCGTAATAATAAAATCATTGATACCTACATCACGAAGGTCTTTACGCAACAGATAGAGCAACTGGGTCAGATTGGCATCGGTAATAAACTGACCGCGAGTTCCCCATAGTTCAGTGGTGATGGTTCCTTTATCGATCACTTTTTCTGCACGTTTTTCAATCAAGAAGCTCAGGCAGCGTGCACGCATTGGCGTCATTTTTATCTTTTTGGCATTTTCCTGATTTTCAATTTCCAAACTGTCTTCGCTAAAAATACAATTTTCGTTGAGTATATAGCGGCTCATAGCAATACCTTAATCAATAAATGATGTGATAAATAATGACACAGCCAATGATTTCTTCTGACTATTTCATGAGCAACATTGTCTTTTTTTTGAAATAATGGAATATATAATATATAAAAAACACTCCATCTCATTGATATTTATATTTTTTATGATTTTTTTATTTTAAATTTAGAATGATTTATATCTTATTTCTACTATTATTTAGAGGTATCGTATCGAATGATATAAATTGAGTTCATCAGCGCGGTAGCCTGTGTTTTATTGTTATTACTCTTGATTACCCTGATTTCTGAAATCGTGGGAGTGTATGTCCACAGCACATCGCTGTTCACATTCGACGAAAATTCACGAGGTAATTAGAATGTCTAAATTAATTAAAGGCGACAGCCACACTGAACAAAGTAATGCTGTAGACGGTTTTAACCCTGCTACTGAAACTGAAAAATATAGCTATACTTCCGCTCGCGTTGCGACGCCTGTGTATAACCGCTACAAGAAAGCCAACAAGCCGAAAGTATTTGGTTATTACACTGACTGGTCTCAGTATGACGGTCGTCTGCAGGGCCAGGATACGCCGGAAAGCCGCGGTCGCGGTTATGATCTGGCGAATGTTGCGCCTACCGCTTATGACAAAATCATTTTTGGTTTCCTGGGTATCGTTGGCGATCAGGGCGAAAAACAGTCTACCATCAATAACGCCGCTTCTCAGACCGGCAAAGTCACGAACGAGCCGACCTTCCTCGACCCGTGGGGTGATTTTCAGTCCAATGTAAACTGCAACCTGAAAGACAGCGGCTGGGATGTTGATCCGAAAACGGTGACTGAATCCAACACGCATGGTCTGCTGGGCGGTCTGCGCGATCTGCAGGCGAAAGCCAAAACCATGGGGCATGATCTGGTACTCTCCATGAGTATCGGCGGCTGGACCATGAGTAACGGTTTCCACGAAATGGCGAAAACCGACGCGTCCCGTAAAGTGTTTGCCGCAGGCGTCGTGAAACTGTTCAAACAGTTCCCGATGTTCAGCGAAGTGGATATCGACTGGGAATACCCGAACAACGCTGGTAACGGTAACCCGCATGGCCCTGAAGATGGCGCGAACTATGCCATGCTCATCAAAGAGCTGACAACGCAGCTGAATGCGGCAGGCCGCAGCGATGTGAAAGTGTCTATCGCCAGCTCCGCCGTGGTTGATGTGCTGGGCTACTCCAACGTGAAAGCGCTGATGGACGCCGGTCTGTATGGCATCAACGTCATGACCTATGACTTCTTCGGTACGCCGTGGGCGGCAGAACTGACTCACCACACCAACCTGACCCCGCTGAGCGAAGGTGGCTGGAGTGTTGAAGCGGTGGTTGATTATCTGATCGCCGAAGGTTTCCCGTCAGATCGTATCAACATCGGTTATGCCGGTTATACCCGTAATGCCCGCAACGCAGAGATCACCTCTTTCTCTCCGCTGAAAGGGACTTACAACCCGGGCCAGGGCACTACGATTGGTACCTTCGAGTCTGGTTGCACCGAATGGTATGACACTATCTATAACTACCTGGATCTGGAAAACCAGAAAGGTCGTAACGGCTTTAACGTCTATACCGATAAAGTGGCCAATGCTGACTTCCTGTTCAACCCGAACACCGGTGTCTTCATGTCTCTCGATACCCCGCGTTCTGTCAAAGTGAAAGGCGAATATGCAGCGGAACGTAACCTCGGTGGTCTGTTTACCTGGACTATCGACCAGGACAACGGCGTACTGCTGAACGCGGCGCGTGAAGGTCTGGGTTATGAAATGGAAAGTGAAGTGGTGGATATGGCGCCGTTCTACTTTGAAGGGATCAACGCGGCTGACGAAGATGACGCTTCTGCTGAAGAACCGGTGGTGCCGGATGAAGATCCGATTGATGTTGAGCCGGTAGATGACGAACCCGTCGACGACGAGCCCGTCGACGACGAACCCGTTGATGACGAGCCGGTAGATGATGAACCGGAAGAAGACGATACTCCGGTATCTGTCGGCGATACCTGGGATGCTAATACCATCTACTACGGTTTTGACGCGGGCAGAGAAGGTGAGATCGTGACTTACAAAGGTCGCACTTATCAGGCTCAGTGGTGGAGCCAGGGTATGGAACCTGATCTGAATTGCGGCGAAGGTCAGCCGTGGCACGATTTAGGGGCGATTTAATCTCTCGCGAATTCCTTCCTGCAAAAGACGCTCATTGAGCGTCTTTTTTCGTTTTTTACGAATTATTAAGCAGAAATAAGCTGCTTTTTTCGAGTCAATCAACCCGGTATCCTTTCCATTATTCTGTTTTATCGAAGTGAATCGGGATTTAGCATGAAATATCTACATCGTTTTTTTAACAGCGATGCGTCCGGCGGCATCGTCCTTATTATTGCCGCCGTACTGGCGATGCTGCTGGCGAACACCAGTGTGACCAGCGGTATTTATCACTCATTTCTGGAAACCCCCGTGCAGTTGCGGGTGGGCGCGCTGGAAATCAATAAAAACATGTTGTTATGGATTAACGACGCCCTGATGGCGGTGTTTTTCCTGCTGATTGGCCTTGAGGTCAAGCGTGAACTGTTGCAGGGATCGCTCGCCAGTCGCCGTCAGGCCGTGTTTCCGGTGATTGCCGCGCTGGGCGGCATGCTGATGCCCGCGCTGGTCTATCTGACGTTTAATGCGCAGGACCCGATTGCCCGCGAAGGCTGGGCGATCCCGGCCGCGACGGATATCGCGTTTGCGCTGGGTGTGCTGGCGTTACTCGGCAGCCGGGTGCCGTCAGCGCTGAAAATCTTTCTGATGGCGCTGGCGATTATCGACGATCTTGGGGCGATTGTGATTATCGCGCTGTTTTACACTAACGATTTGTCGCTGTTGTCACTGGGCGTTGCCGCGGCGGCAATTGTGGTGCTGGTGGCGTTGAACCTGAGCGGCGTGCGTCGGACGGGCATCTATATTCTGGTAGGTGCGATTCTCTGGACGGCGGTGCTGAAATCCGGCGTTCACGCGACGCTCGCCGGGGTGATTGTCGGTTTCCTGATCCCGTTAAAGGAAAAGGCCGGGAAGTCACCGGCGAAGCAGCTTGAGCACGTTCTGCATCCGTGGGTCGCGTTTTTGATTTTGCCGTTATTCGCCTTTGCCAACGCCGGGGTTTCTCTCAACGGCGTAACCCCCGAAGGGCTGACGTCGCTGCTGCCTTTAGGCATTATTGCGGGTCTGTTTATTGGGAAACCGCTGGGCATTGGTTTATTCTGCTGGCTGGCGCTGAAGCTGAAATGGGCGAACTTGCCGGAAGGCACCACCTGCAGGCAGATCCTGGCGGTGGGCGTGCTGTGCGGAATCGGCTTCACGATGTCGATTTTCATTGCCAGCCTGGCGTTTGGCGGTGTGGCACCGGCGCTGATTAACTGGGCGAAACTGGGCATTTTGATTGGCTCCATTGCCTCGGCTGTTGTCGGTTATTGTCTGCTACGCTTCCAGATGCGTGGCGACGTCAGAACCGCCTGAATGAAAAAGAGCCCTGCGGGGCTCTTTTCACGACATTGATCAGGGAGCGAAAGCATGTCTCATATCAATTACAACCACCTCTATTATTTCTGGCACGTTTATAAAGAGGGATCTGTCGTAGGCGCGGCAGAAGTCCTTTACCTGACACCGCAAACCATCACCGGGCAGATCAAAGCGCTCGAAGAACGCCTCCAGGGGCGCCTGTTCAAACGCAAGGGCAGGGGGCTTGAGCCGAGCGAACTGGGGGAACTGGTGTTCCGCTACGCGGACAAAATGTTCACGCTCAGCCAGGAGATGCTGGACATCGTCAACTATCGCAAAGAGGCGAATCTGTTGTTTGACGTCGGCGTCGCGGACGCGCTGTCGAAACGGCTGGTGAGCGGTATTCTGGATGCCGCCGTGGTGGAAGATGAACAGATCCACCTGCGTTGCTTTGAATCCACGCACGAGCTGCTGCTGGAGCAACTCAGCCAGCACAAGCTGGACATGATTATCTCCGATTGTCCCATCGACTCCACGCAGCAGGAAGGGCTGTTTTCGGTCAAAATCGGCGAGTGTAGCGTCAGTTTCTGGAGCATGAGCCCGCCGCCGCAAAAACCGTTTCCGGCCTGCCTCGAAGAGCGGCGCCTGCTGATCCCGGGGCGGCGTTCCATGCTGGGCCGCAAGTTGCTGAACTGGATCAACACGCAGGGGCTAAAAGTGGAGATCCTCGGCGAGTTCGACGATGCCGCGCTGATGAAAGCCTTTGGTGCCGCGCACAATGCTATTTTTGTCGCACCGACGCTGTATGCCAGCGATCTCTACGCCGATGAAAACATTGTCGAGGTGGGGCGCCTGGACAATGTGATGGAAGAGTATCACGCCATTTTTGCTGAGCGGATGATTCAGCACCCGGCGGTGCAGCGCATCTGTCATCGTGACTACAAGTCCCTGTTTACGCTGCCGAAACGCTGAATGACAGGCATAAAAAAACCCGCGCTAAGCGGGCTTTTTTACAAAGCGGACAACACGCAGGCAATTAAGCCAGTTTGTTGATCTGAGCAACCAGGTTCGCCTTATGACGAGCCGCTTTGTTTTTGTGGATCAGACCTTTAGAAGCCTGACGGTCCACGATTGGTTGCATTTCGTTAAATGCTTTCTGTGCAGCAGCTTTGTCGCCAGCTTCGATAGCTGCGTATACTTTCTTGATGAAAGTACGCATCATAGAGCGACGGCTAGCGTTGTGCTTGCGAGCCTTTTCAGACTGAACGGCGCGCTTCTTAGCTGATTTGATATTAGCCAAGGTCCAACTCCCAAATATGATCTATATGGACAATTCAAAGGCCGAGGAATATGCCCTTTTAGCCTTCTTTTGTCAATGGATTTGTGCAAATAAGCGCCGTTAATGTGACGACACTTGATTACGTAGTGATGGCGCAGGATTCTAACAGCTTGCGCCTGCCGAATACAGCTTTTCTGGCACAAAAATCGCAGCATAACGGCAGTTTTTCTCGCCATAACCGTCAAGGTTGATGAAATCCTTATCTCTTTCTGTTGCGGAGTGTAATCGCGGGTTAACCTTGACTGCTGTACAAGGTATACTCGGACGATTTTCACTGTTTTGAGCCAGACATGAAGCTGATACGCGGCATACATAATTTGAGTCAGGCCCCGCACGGGTGTGTGCTGACCATTGGTAATTTTGACGGCGTGCATCGTGGGCATCAGGCGTTGCTGCAACGTTTACGCGAAGAAGGCCGTGAGCGTGGCGTCCCGGTGGTGGTCATGATTTTTGAACCGCAGCCGCTTGAGCTTTTTTCGGCGGAAAAAGCCCCCGCGCGTCTGACGCGCCTGCGTGAAAAACTGCGCTATCTGGCCGAAAGCGGCGTTGACTATGTGTTGTGCGTTCGCTTCGACCGTCGTTTTGCCGCCCTGACGGCACAAACGTTTATCAGCGATCTGCTGGTAAAACGTCTTGGTGTACAGTATCTCGCCGTAGGCGATGATTTCCGCTTTGGCGCGGGTCGCCAGGGGGATTTCGTGTTATTACAAAAGGCGGGCGCGGAGTTCGGCTTCAGCGTCACCAGTACGCAAACCTTCTGTGAGGGGGGCGTGCGTATCAGCAGTACCGCGGTGCGTCAGGCGCTGGCGGAAGACGATTTGCTCCAGGCAGAGAAATTGCTGGGCCATCCTTTTGTTATTTCTGGCCGCGTGGTGCATGGCGATGAGCTTGGGCGCACCATCGGTTTCCCGACGGCGAACTTACCGCTGCGCCGTCAGGTCTCCCCGGTAAAAGGGGTGTATGCGGTGGAAGTCGCAGGATTAGGCAACACGCTCCTGCCTGGCGTCGCTAATATTGGCACCCGGCCCACGGTGTCTGGCGTACGTCAACAGCTCGAAGTACATCTGTTAGACGTTGCAATGGACCTCTACGGTCGCCATATAGATGTATTACTGCGTAAAAAGATACGCAATGAACAGCGATTCGCGTCGCTGGATGAACTAAAAGCGCAGATTGCGCGTGATGAATTAACCGCCCGTGATTTTTTTGGGCTATCCACCCGGCGTAATGCCTGAACGAGTTTTAAATACGGAACCGAGAATCTGATGAGTGACTATAAATCGACCCTGAATTTGCCGGAAACAGGGTTCCCGATGCGCGGCGATCTCGCCAAGCGCGAACCGGGAATGCTGGCGCGTTGGACCGATGATGACCTGTACGGCATCATCCGTGCGGCGAAAAAAGGCAAAAAAACCTTCATTCTGCATGATGGCCCTCCTTATGCGAATGGCAGCATTCATATTGGTCACTCAGTCAACAAGATTCTGAAAGACATTATCGTGAAGTCCAAAGGACTCGCGGGCTATGACTCGCCGTATGTGCCTGGCTGGGACTGCCACGGTCTGCCTATTGAACTGAAAGTCGAGCAGGAATTCGGTAAACCTGGCGAGAAGTTCACCGCCGCTGAGTTCCGCGCCAAATGCCGTGAATACGCCGCAGGCCAGGTTGATGGCCAGCGCAAAGACTTTATCCGTCTTGGCGTGCTGGGCGACTGGTCGCATCCGTACCTGACGATGAACTTCAAAACCGAAGCCAACATCATCCGTGCGCTGGGCAAAATCATCGGTAACGGCCACCTGTTGAAAGGGGCGAAGCCGGTGCACTGGTGCGTGGACTGCCGTTCTGCGCTGGCAGAAGCGGAAGTCGAATACTACGACAAAACGTCTCCGTCTATCGACGTGGCGTTTGAAGCGGTCGATCAGGACGCCATCAAGGGCAAATTCGGTCTGCCTGGCGTCAGCGGTCCGATCTCTCTGGTGATCTG
Organism: Trabulsiella odontotermitis; assembly: GCF_001297775.1. Classification (GTDB taxonomy): domain Bacteria; phylum Pseudomonadota; class Gammaproteobacteria; order Enterobacterales; family Enterobacteriaceae; genus Trabulsiella; species Trabulsiella odontotermitis. Next base: position 198,784 of record NZ_LIFX01000002.1, read on the forward strand.
GACCACCACGCCGTGGACCTTACCGGCAAACCGCGCGATCTCCCTGTCAGCGGAGTTTGACTATGCGCTGGTACAGGTTGAAGGTCAGGCGCTGATCCTGGCGAAAGATCTGCTGGAAAGCGTGCTGAAACGCGCGAATATCACCGATTACACCGTGCTTGGTACTGTCAAAGGCGAAGCGCTGGAGCTGATGCGCTTTAAGCACCCATTCCTCGATTTCGACGTACCGGCGATCCTCGGCGATCACGTGACGCTGGAAGCGGGTACCGGTGCGGTACATACCGCTGGTGGTCACGGTCCGGACGACTACAGCATCAGCCTGAAATACGGTCTGGAAATCGCTAACCCGGTCGGCCCGGACGGTTCCTTCCTGCCAGGTACCTACCCGGCGCTGGATGGCATCAACGTCTTCAAAGCGAACGACATCATCGTTGATATTCTGCGTAACAGCGGCGCGCTGCTGCATGTGGAAAAACTTCAGCACAGCTACCCGTGCTGCTGGCGTCACAAGTCGCCGATCATCTTCCGTGCCACCCCGCAGTGGTTCGTGAGCATGGATCAAAAAGGCCTGCGCGCGCAGTCGCTGGCGGAAATCAAAGGCGTGCAGTGGATCCCGGACTGGGGCCAGGCGCGTATCGAATCAATGGTTGCCAACCGTCCTGACTGGTGTATCTCGCGTCAGCGTACCTGGGGCGTGCCGATGTCGCTGTTCGTGCATAAAGAAACGCAGGAACTGCACCCGCGCACGCTGGAACTGATGGAAGCCGTGGCGCAACGTGTTGAAGTCGACGGTATCCAGGCGTGGTGGGATCTCGACCCGCGCGACATCATGGGTGATGACGCCGACGTTTACGAAAAAGTACCGGATACGCTCGATGTGTGGTTCGATTCCGGATCCACCCACGCGTCCGTCGTGGACGTGCGTCCGGAATTTGCCGGTCATGCCGCGGATATGTATCTGGAAGGTTCTGACCAGCATCGCGGCTGGTTCATGTCCTCACTGATGATCTCCACGGCGATGAAAGGCAAAGCGCCGTATCGCCAGGTGCTGACTCACGGTTTCACCGTCGATGGTCAGGGGCGCAAAATGTCCAAATCCATCGGCAACACCGTGAGCCCGCAGGATGTGATGAACAAACTGGGCGCGGATATTCTGCGTCTGTGGGTGGCGTCCACCGACTACACTGGTGAAATGGCGGTCTCTGATGAGATCCTCAAGCGTGCTGCCGACAGCTATCGGCGTATCCGTAACACTGCGCGTTTCCTGCTGGCGAACCTGAACGGGTTTGATCCGGTAAAAGACATGGTGAAACCGGAAGAGATGGTGGTGCTGGATCGCTGGGCGGTGGGCTGCGCGAAAGCGGCGCAGGAAGACATCGTGAAAGCGTACGAGTCTTACGATTTCCACGAAGTGGTGCAGCGCCTGATGCGTTTCTGCTCCATCGAAATGGGCTCGTTCTACCTCGACATCATCAAAGACAGACAGTACACCGCGAAAGCCGACAGCGTCGCGCGTCGCAGCTGCCAGACCGCGTTGTTCCATATTGCGGAAGCGCTGGTGCGCTGGATGGCGCCGATCATGTCCTTCACCGCTGATGAAATCTGGGGCTACCTGCCGGGCTCTCGTGAGAAGTATGTGTTCACTGGTGAATGGTACGACGGGCTGTTTGGCCTGGCGACAACCGAGCCAATGAACGATGCTTTCTGGGATGACCTGCTGAAAGTCCGTGGTGAAGTGAACAAGGTTATCGAACAGGCGCGTGCTGATAAGAAAGTGGGCGGTTCTCTGGAAGCGGCGGTGACGCTGTTTGCCGAACCGGAACTTTCTGCGAAGCTCACCGCGCTGGGTGATGAATTGCGATTTGTCCTGTTGACCTCCGGCGCGAAAGTTGCGGATTATGCCGGGGCGACGGCAGACGCTCAGCAGAGCGAACTGCTGAAAGGGCTGAAAATCGCCCTGAGCAAAGCCGAAGGTGAGAAATGCCCGCGCTGCTGGCATTACACCACCGATGTCGGTCAGGTGGCGGAACACGCAGACCTCTGCGGACGCTGTGTCAGCAACGTCGCCGGTGACGGTGAAAAACGTAAGTTTGCCTGATGAGTAACTCTGTCTGTTCTACCGGACTGCGCTGGCTGTGGGTGGTCGTCGCGGTGCTGATTATCGATTTAGGCAGCAAGTACCTGATCCTCCAGAATTTTGCGCTGGGGGATACCGTCTCGCTGTTTCCGTCGTTGAATCTGCACTATGCACGCAACTATGGCGCGGCGTTCAGCTTCCTCGCCGACAGCGGCGGCTGGCAGCGTTGGTTCTTTGCTGGTATCGCTATCGGCATTTGCGTGGTGCTGACGGTACTGATGTACCGCGCAAAAGCCACGCAGAAGCTGAATAACATCGCCTACGCGTTAATTATCGGCGGGGCGCTGGGCAACCTGTTTGACCGACTGTGGCACGGCTTTGTTGTCGACATGATCGATTTCTACGTCGGCGACTGGCACTTTGCGACCTTTAACCTCGCCGATACCGCCATTTGTATCGGCGCGGCGCTGATTGTGCTGGAAGGTTTTTTGCCGAACGCGGCCGCGAAGAAACAAGCGTAAGCAGAAATGCCGGGTGGCGCTATGCTGACCCGGCCTACAGAATGACGGCCTGACGTAGGCCCGGTAAGCGAAGTGCCACCGGGCAAACCGATGAGGCAAAACCACAGGCAAATTTGAATGTCTAAATCCGTACAGAGCAATAGCGCCGTGCTGGTGCATTTCACGCTGAAACTCGACGACGGTTCAACGGCCGAGTCGACCCGCAGCAATGGCAAACCGGCGCTGTTTCGTCTCGGCGACGCGTCGTTGTCAGAAGGGCTGGAACAGCACCTGTTGGGGCTGAAAGAGGGGGAGAAAAAATCCTTCTCGCTGGAGCCGGATGCCGCCTTTGGCGTTTCCAGCCCGGACCTCATCCAGTATTTCTCGCGCCGCGAATTTATGGATGCTGGTGAGCCGGAAATCGGCGCGATTATGCTCTTTACCGCAATGGATGGCAGCGAAATGCCTGGTGTGATCCGCGAGATTAACGGTGATTCCATTACGGTGGATTTCAACCATCCGCTGGCAGACCAGACCGTCCATTTTGATGTTGAAGTGCTGGAAATCGATCCGGCGCTGGAGGTTTAAATGCAGATTCTGTTGGCCAACCCGCGCGGTTTCTGCGCCGGTGTAGACCGCGCTATCAGCATTGTGGAAAACGCGCTGGCAATTTACGGCGCGCCAATTTACGTCCGTCACGAAGTGGTGCATAACCGCTACGTGGTCGACAGCCTGCGTGAACGCGGGGCGATTTTTATCGAGCAGATCAGCGAAGTGCCGGACGGCGCGATCCTGATTTTCTCTGCACACGGAGTTTCGCAGGCGGTACGCAACGAAGCGAAAAGCCGCGATCTGACCGTGTTCGACGCCACCTGCCCGCTGGTGACCAAAGTCCATATGGAAGTTGCCCGCGCCAGCCGTCGTGGTGAAGAATCGATCCTCATCGGCCACGCCGGACACCCGGAAGTGGAAGGGACGATGGGCCAGTACAGCAACCCGGAAGGGGGCATGTACCTGGTGGAATCCCCGGACGATGTCTGGAAACTGGACGTCAAAAACGAAACCAAACTGTCGTTTATGACTCAGACCACGTTGTCAGTTGATGATACCTCGGACGTGATTGACGCCCTGCGTCAGCGTTTCCCGAAAATCGTCGGCCCGCGCAAAGACGACATCTGTTATGCCACTACCAACCGTCAGGAAGCGGTGCGCGCGCTGGCGGAACAGGCTGATGTCGTGCTGGTGGTCGGCTCGAAAAACTCCTCTAACTCCAACCGTCTTGCCGAACTGGCGCAGCGGATGGGCAAAACCGCCTTTCTTATCGACGACGCGACCGACATTCAGGAAAACTGGGTGAAAGGTGCAAACTGCGTTGGCGTCACGGCTGGTGCCTCGGCACCGGATATCCTGGTACAGAACGTGATTGTCCGTTTGCAGGAACTGGGCGGCGGTGAGGCGGTTCCGCTGGAAGGCCGCGAAGAAAATATCGTTTTCGAAGTGCCGAAAGAGCTGCGGATGGACATCCGCGAAATCCAGTAATTCCCTTTCCTGAAAGACAACAGTCACCCTCGTGGTGACTGTTGTGGCAAAGCGTCGATTCCGTCACAAGGTTAATCGATTAATCTGCTATGCTTGGTTTGTTGTTCTCCTCGGGCCGGAGAAAAACATGAAACCTGTTCTGTCTCAGCCGCCGCATGTCGACTGGCTGGCGGGGGCGTTTTCGCGCACCCCGTTACTTCGCAAAACTACCCGTCTCGCCGATCTCCCCGGCGTCTTCGCTGATCTTTCCGGCTGGCAGCATGCCGATCCCCAACACATTGTTTATGACGTTGAAATGCTGGATACCCCGTCCGGTTCGGGAGAGCTGTTTACGGGCGTGACCCACCTTTACCCCGGAAAAGTCGGTAACGAATATTTTATGACCCGCGGTCATTTCCACGCCCTGCGTGAACAGGGGGAAGTCTATTTTGGCCTGCGCGGTGAGGGTTTGCTGTTGTTGCAGGATGAGCAAGGAGAGATGCGCCTCGAACCAGTGTCCGCCGGTTCGGTGCACGTCATTCCGGGTTATACCGCGCATCGCCTGATCAATACCGGCACGGAGATCCTCTCGGCGCTGGCGGTCTGGTCGTCCACCGCCGGGCACGATTATGCCGCGCTGGCAGGCGGATTCGCCTGGCGCGTGGTGGAAGACAGCCAGCAGGTACAGGTCAGGGAGGTGCAGAATGGCTGAATACGGCCTCGACATGACCATCCATCACCAGCCGATGGGCTTCAGTTATGGCGATGATGTCACCGGCCCGATGCCGGAGATCCGCTCTCTCGATCAGATCCGCCCGTCGCTGCGCGATCCACAGTGCGACGGGCCTCAGGAGGTGTATGCCATTGCGATGGACGTGGCGCGCATCCAGGATCGTGAAGAGCTGCAAAAACGGATGCTGCTGTTTGGCGTGGTGACTTACGCCGCCGGGCAACTGGGCGAAGAGCCGATCCGCAGCCAGGGGCATGTGCATCGCATCAGCCAGCACAGTGGCTGGTCGCCACCGGAGCTGTATGAAATCTGGCAGGGGAAAGCGATTATCTACATGCAGGAATATGTTGAGGATGATCCGGGGCGCTGTTTCGCGGTGATCGCCGGGCCGGGAGACAAAGTGCTGGTGCCGCCGGGCTGGGGCCATGCCACCATTTCCGCGAGCCCGGACGAGCCGCTGACCTTCGGCGCCTGGTGCGATCGGGAATATGGCTTTGAGTATGACGCGGTGCGCGCGCATAAAGGGCTGGCGTGGTATCCGCTGGTGCAGGAATCGCAGATCGTCTGGCTGCATAATCCGCATTATGTGCCAGGCCGGTTACAGGTGATAGCCCCCCGGCAGTATGAGGAGTTTGGCATTACATCGGCACCGATTTACCAGCAATTCATCGACGATCCCGCCCGTTTCCAGTTCATTTCACGGCCGGATAAAACCGCCGCGCTGTGGCAAAACTTCCATCCCTGACAGACCGGGGCGTGCGCCCCGGTTTTACTGTGGTTACCCGGCAAACAATCCACTGGCGACGCCAATCGCCGCCAGTACCAGCAGCAGAAGCATCGCTTTCACCGGCGACACGCCACGTTTCGCCATCAGATACCAGGTCCCCAGCACCACCACCAGCGGCAGCAGTTGCGGGAAGATACCGTCGAGCATCTGCTGAACGTGAATATTGACGCCGTCTTTAGTGATGAATTCCAGTCCGGTGCCAAGCTTCACGTAGCTCGCCGCCACGCCGCCCATCACGAATACCCCGAGCAACGACAGCGCTTCACGCAGGCGGGTGGATTTGCTGCTCACCAGGATTTCCACCGAGCCGGAGCCCATCTCGTAGCCTTTTAAAAACAGATACCAGGAGCCGGGGACGATGATCGCCAGCCAGGCGACGATATAAAACAGCGGGCCTAAGATGCTACCGCCTGCCGCCAGCGCCATCCCGATACTGAGCAGAATCGGGATCAGCATGCCAGGGATCATTGAGTCGCCGATCCCGGCGAGCGGCCCCATCAGGCCGACTTTCAGCGTGTTAATGGTGTCACCGTCGACAGGCTCGCCATTGGCCTTTTTCTCTTCCAGGCCCAGTGCCATCCCGTTCACGATGGCACCGATTTGCGGCTCGGTGTTGTAGAAGGAGGCGTGGCGGCGCAGCATTTCGGTGCGCCCGGCGGCATCCGGGTAGAGTTTGCGGGCGACAGGCAACATGCTCAGGCAGAAGCCGAACGATTCCAGACGCTCGAAGCTCATCGAAGACAGGTTGTGCATCATCCACGCGCGCCAGCAGCGGCGCAGATCTTTACGGGTCAGTTTACGCTCTTCCATCAGAATTCATCCTCATCATCAGCCACCGGGGCAGAAGGCGCAGTCTGAGGCGCTTCCGGTTTATAGTTGTAATGAATCAGCGCCAGCAGCGCGCCGACAATCACCAGCGCGACCATGTTCAGCTTCAGGAAAACGATGCACACGAAGCCCACGAGAAAGTAGATCAGCATGGTGTAGTTTTTAATGATTTGCTTGAGCAGAATCGCAATACCCACCGCTGGCAGAATGCCGCCCAGCACGTTCATAATGGAAAGCACCACTTTCGGCAGGCTGTCCATAAACTCGCTGATGTACTGTGCGCCGAAATACACCGCGATAAACGTCGGCACAAAACGCAGCAGGAAGTTGGTGGCTTGCGGCCAGATGGCGCTGTTGAGGTAAATACCGCGTTCGTCGCCACGCTCCAGCGCGGTATCGGCGCGGTGGTTCCAGAAAGAGTTCAGTACCATCATGGCGTTGAACAGAATGGTTCCCGCGATACCGATGGTCGCAGCCAGCGCCACCGCCACTTCCGGCCCTTTGCCGGAAAGAATGCCCAGCGCAATGGCCGGAAAGGCCACAAAGTTAAGATCGGCAGGCATCGAGCCGCCGGGGGTCACCATGGCGATATACACCGCCTGCACCGCCACGCCAATCATGATCCCGGTTTTGATATCACCGAGGATCAGCCCCACCAGCATGCCGGAGACCAGCGGGCGGGTGATGAGATACCAGCCGCCCGTCAGGCCAAACAGCCAGGGACTACTGAGCGCGCCCAGATAGCAGAGCACGCCAATTAATGCCGCTTCGATAAACATCGTCTGCTCCTTATTTCATTTTTTGTCGGGCGTCCTGCCAGCTGTAATGACTGGCATCCGGTACCAGACGGAATTCAATGTGATGACCATGCGCGCTTAACCAGTCGAAAGCGGCGATTTCTCCGGCATTGACTGACTGGTTGGGACCGATGGTGACCGTGTCAGCGCGGGCGCTCATCGGGCCAACGTTGATTTTGCCGTTGCTGTTTTTGAGGCTGATGCCTGCCTGTTCTATTTTTTGCAGCGTGACCGGTGACTTGCCGATGACGAAATAGCGCTTGTCGCTGGCAATGACTTTGGGCAGTTTCTCGATCGCGGTGGCAGTATCAAACAGCCACACTTTGGTATCAGACACCGCCCCTTTCATCACCGAAGAGAGCAGAGGATCGGCCGCGACGGCATCATCTATCGCCACGATGCCATCGCAGGGCAGCTCTTTGGCCCAGCGTGTGACGAGCTGCCCATGAATGACGCGGTCGTCAATACGTACAAATGAAATGCTCATAATGGGCTCCTTAAAAATCGTCAGACTGGGCGCTGGCGTTGATTTCGGCCACCACCAGAGTCGGTTGCGTCAGGGCGAGCAATTGCGCCGCGGCTGCGTTAACGTCCCGAAAATCCAGTATCTCGTCGGTCTGCAGCAGCATCGGAAGATTGACGCCGCCAATGACACTTACCGGCGGCGACACCTCAGGAGAAAACGCATACTGGCAGGCGACGTTCCACGGCGTACCGCTTTGCATATCGCACAGCACCAGTACGCCGTCAGCGCCCTGGCTGGCGGTAGTCAGCACACGGGCGAAATCCTGTTTAAAGCCTTCAATGCCGGTTTCGCCCGTCAGTGTCACCGTAAAAACGTGCGGCAATGCGCCGTACACCATTTCGGCGCTCTCCCGCATCGCCGTTGCCAGCGGGCCGTGCGAGGCCACCATCACATGAATCATTGTTATCCCCTTACCCAGGCTTTTACTGTCGCCAGTTGCTGACCAGCCCCTTTACCCCACGGCGTGATGCGATATTCGCCCACGCTCGCCGGAATGATGAACGTCTCGGCGTAATGCACCACAAAAGGCTCGAAAGCGCCGTTCGGGCTTTCAACTCGCGCTTCCGCGCCCTCCACCAGATTGAGGACGTTCACACCGCCGTCAGTATGGTGGGTGACCGGGCCGGTAAACCAGTGGCGGCGCGTTTCAATAAATTCGCGTTCGTGCAGCCCGGTTCGTTCTTCGCGCCAGTCGTCGCCCTCCGCCAGCACGTCAATGCGGTTCACCAGATGCTGATGCACCCACTCGGTATCGCGCTGCCAGTCGATGACCTGCTCGCCGTGATCGAGATGTACCGGGCGCGGCAACCCGTCGAGGCCGAGGCGTCCCCAGTCCCAGAGCTTGAAGGTGAAAATGTACGGCGTGGCGCTGATCTCCAGCACCATCGTACCTGCGCCGGAACAGTGGACGGTTCCCGCCGGGATCAAAAAGTGGTCGTGTTTGCAGGCCGGGATTTGATTAACGAAACGCGCGTCGTCAAACGCTTTTTCGCCCCGCGCCGCCTGGCGCAGATCATCAAACATCGCCTGCGGTTCAGTGCCACTGCGTACCCCGAGATAGACCACCGCGCCGGGCTCCGCGTCGAGAATGTAATAACTCTCGTCCTGGGTGTAGTGCATGCCAAACTGCTGCTGAATGTATTCCGTCAGCGGATGCACTTGAAAACTCAGATTTTGCCCGCCAATGGTGTCGAGAAAATCAAAGCGAATCGGAAATTCCGCGCCGAAGCGGGCGTGGACTTTTTCGCCCAGCAGTGTGCGGGGGTGCAGCAGCACCAAATCCAGAGAGGGGATCTCGATCCGCACGTCGCCAAACCGCATCAACAGGCTGTTTTCCTCGGGCACGCAGTCAAAACACCATGCGTAGTTGGGTTTCATGGGATCGAGATCGAATTGTTGTTTCATCCACTGGCCGCCCCAGACGCCGGGGTCGAAGAACGGCACGACGCGGAACGGGCGACGGGTGAGTTGTTCCAGCCCGGCACGCAACGCCTCGCCGCTGACCATTGCTGGCGCATTCGCCACGGTGGTATCCAGCAGGTAATCGGCGCGCTTAAGCAGCGGGGTTTTATGGCGATCGAACACCCGCCATTCGATGAAAAAGGCGCGCTTGTAGCGGCGCAGGATATCTTCGTTGTAATTTTCCACGCCCCAGTTGCCCAGTTCGCCGCTGCGCATCCGCAACTGAATCTCCCAGCGCGGCAAATCGGCATACACCAGCACGTCGCCGGGGTGCACCAGGGCAGCGCCCGGCCCACAGACAATCACCAGCGCTTCCGGAGCGCTCTGTACTTGTTTTTGCAGGTCGGCGAGGGCCTGAGGGTCGAAAAACTCAGGCAACTGGTGGCAGGAGAGCACGCCGAAAACGCGATCGTCAGTCAGGTTGCGGGCCAGCAGGGCATGTAACGCCTGCTCGTCCCGGCGCGCGTTCTCCGCGTTGATCCAGCGGGCGGTACTGAATTCAGCCCGCAATGCCTGCTCCAGCTCTTCGAGCCGGACGCCAGGATAGCAGTCGATCACCAGCACGGTTTTCGTTTTCCCGGCAATCCGCTGGCGAAGTTCAGCGATAATCGCGTCCCAGCCGCGGCAGGCGTGGTGATCGTAGCCCTGCACGGTCACTTCAGGGTATTTATCGTAAGTGGTCTTTTTCATTAGCGAACTCCCTCTGCGTTAAATTAAGATTAATCGATTAACCTCAATGTGGAAGAGTGGTTAACGCGATTAACCTGTCAAAACCCGCAGGAAATGGCCTCCTGAAACAGAGAGTGTGAAGTGCTTCACAAGGAAAAATGCAATTTACAGGTTATTCGATTAATCTGGAGGGGACGAAGGAGGAAGTTATGACCACAGTGACGCTGGCGCAGGTCGCCGGGATAGCGGGAGTCTCAACGGCCACGGTATCGATGGTGCTGCGCAACCGCGGGCGTATCTCGCAGGCCACCCGGGAACGGGTGCTGAAGGCGCTGGATGAATCCGGCTACGTCTACAACCAGACCGCCGCCAACTTACGCAACCGCAGCAGCAATCAGGTCGGTTTGTTGCTGCACGACATCACCAACCCCTTTTATGGTGAGATGACGGCAGGGTTAAGCCATGAAATGGAACGCCATGAGATGTTGCTGTTTCTGGCCAACAGCGAAGAGTCGGAAGAGCGGCAGCAAAAGTTTGTTGATTCCCTGATGCGTAATAACGCCTGTGGCATGGTGCTGTGCGCCGCCCGGGAAACTCCGCAGGCGTTTTTTGATGGGCTCAAGCGGCGCAATATTCCGGCCATCATGGTGGTGCGCCCGTTAAACGATCCTGATTTCGATTTTGTCGGTACTGATAACTTTCTCGGTACCCAGATGGCGACCGCGCATTTGCTGCGACTGGGGCACCGCCATATCGCGTTTATTGGCGGCAGCCTCAATTCCGGCACCCGTTCGCAGCGTATTGGCGGTTACACCAGTAAGTTGCTGGAGAGCGGCATTTCGCCCAATCCTGACTGGATTGTCACCTCGCAGGCCAGCCAGAGCGACGGCGCGCGCGTAGCAGAAATGCTGTTCAGCCAGTACCCGCAGATCACCGCTGCCGTCTGTTATCAGGACATCGTCGCGCTGGGCGTCATGCAGGCGCTGCGCAAAATGGGGCGGGAAGTGGGGCGCGATTTTGCGCTGGTGGGCTTTGATGACATCACCGAAGCCGCGCTGGTGCAACCGGCGCTGACCACCGTTTCGGTGGCGGCAAAAGAGATTGGCCGTAAGGCGGGAGAGCTGCTTTTCAGTCGGATTCAGGGCAATGATGAGCCGCCGAAACGCATTATTCTGCCACCGGCCCTGGTGATCAGGGAATCCTGTGGTTTTCGCTGAGAGTGATGTTTTTTACTGATATCTCCCGTCACATAACGTTAAATTCTAATTACTGGCGTTTTCAGATGGCGGCCCCGGCGGAGGCTGGTTACTCTGAAAAACGGTTTACCTGAAATCAACACAAGAGAATAGATATGCATGATGCACAAATCCGCGTCGCCATTGCGGGCGCGGGCGGACGTATGGGGCGTCAGTTAATTCAGGCGGCGGCACAACTGGATGGCGTTCAACTGGGCGCGGCGCTGGAGCGTGAAGGATCTTCCCTGCTGGGAAGTGATGCGGGCGAACTGGCGGGCACGGGCAAAACCGGCATTATCGTGCAAAGCAAACTGCAGGCGGTAAAAGACGATTTTGATATTTTTATCGATTTCACCCGCCCGGAAGGCACACTGGCGCATCTGGCGTTCTGCCGGGAAAACGGCAAGGGGATGGTCATCGGCACCACCGGCTTTGATGACGCCGGAAAACAGGCCATTCAGGATGCGGCGCGGGATATCGCCATCGTATTTGCCGCCAATTTCAGTGTTGGTGTCAACGTGATGCTCAAGCTGCTGGAAAAAGCGGCAAAGGTGATGGGCGATTACACCGATATTGAAATCATCGAAGCACACCATCGTCATAAAGTGGATGCGCCGTCAGGTACGGCACTGGCGATGGGCGAGGCCATTGCCCACGCGCTGGATAAAGACCTGAAGGACTGTGCGGTTTACAGCCGGGAAGGGCACACGGGTGAGCGCGTTGCTGGCACCATCGGTTTCGCCACCGTCCGCGCGGGCGACATTGTCGGTGAACATACCGCGATGTTTGCTGATATCGGCGAACGCATTGAGATCACCCATAAGGCGTCCAGCCGCATGACTTTCGCGAATGGCGCGGTTCGTTCGGCATTATGGCTGAAAGGCAAGAAAAATGGCCTTTTTGATATGCGCGACGTGCTAGATTTGAATAATCTGTAAGGGTTTGTACCGTTCGTGATGTGGTATTAGCAGTCATAAGCAGTTGATTGCGTAGGGCAATAGTTTTATTGCCCTTTTATTTTTCTAGTTTTGTTTCTCTTTTTGCATTAACCGCTTATTACTCTGTGTTTTCTTTCCTATTTGTGTTGATGAATTGTAAATTTTGACCAGATGGTCTACTTTTTTACTTTCTGTCGGCATGAATGACATTCTTTTTGTCGCGCAAGCGTTTTCTGTGTGAAGTTTGCTGATCATTTTGCCTGTTAAAAGCGGATAACTTGTCCAGTGGCGCAAAATAACACGCAAAATTGGTGTTTTGAGTTGACTTTTACCCCCCGAATCTCCAGAATGCCGCCGTTTGCCAGAAATTCGCGGGCAGCAGATTTGCATTGATTCATCCGGTAGTTGTGAATTAATATGCAGATAAAGTGAGTGAATATTCTTTGGAGGGTGTTTTGATAAAGTCAGCGCTTTTGGTTCTGGAAGACGGAACCCAGTTTCACGGTCGGGCCATAGGGGCAACGGGCACGGCGGTTGGGGAAGTCGTTTTCAATACTTCAATGACCGGTTATCAAGAAATCCTCACTGATCCTTCCTACTCCCGCCAAATCGTCACTCTTACTTATCCCCATATCGGCAATGTCGGCACTAACGCCGCTGATGAAGAATCCTCTCAGGTTCATGCGCAAGGTCTGGTCATTCGCGACCTGCCGCTGATTGCCAGCAACTTCCGCAACACCGAAGACCTCTCGTCGTACCTGAAACGCCATAACATCGTGGCAATTGCTGATATCGATACCCGTAAGCTGACGCGTTTGCTGCGCGAGAAGGGCGCCCAGAACGGCTGCATCATCGCCGGTGATAACCCTGATGCCACGCTGGCGCTGGAAAAAGCCAACGCGTTTCCGGGCCTGAACGGCATGGACCTGGCGAAAGAAGTGACCACTGCTGAAAACTACAGCTGGACGCAAGGCAGCTGGACGCTTGCCGGCGACCTGCCGGAAGCGAAAAAAGAAGACGAGCTGCCGTTCCACGTCGTGGCCTACGACTTCGGTGCCAAGCGCAACATCCTGCGTATGCTGGTGGACAGAGGCTGCCGCCTCACGGTGGTTCCGGCGCAGACCCCGGCGGAAGAGGTGCTGAAGATGAACCCGGACGGCATTTTCCTCTCCAATGGCCCTGGCGACCCGGCACCGTGCGATTACGCTATCGCCGCGATTAAACAGTTCCTCGACACCGATATTCCGGTCTTTGGCATCTGCCTCGGCCATCAGTTGCTGGCGCTGGCGAGCGGTGCGAAAACTGTCAAAATGAAGTTCGGCCACCACGGCGGCAACCACCCGGTGAAAGATATCGACAACAACACGGTGATGATCACCGCGCAAAACCACGGTTTTGCGGTGGACGAAGCGTCGATGCCTGCCTGCCTTCGCGTCACGCATAAATCGCTGTTTGACGGTACCCTGCAGGGGATCCATCGCACCGACAAACCGGCGTTCAGCTTCCAGGGTCACCCTGAAGCCAGCCCGGGCCCGCACGATGCGGCGCCGCTGTTCGATCACTTTATCGAACTGATTGAGACCTACCGTAAGACCGCTAAATAATCAGGAGCTGAGAGAACCATGCCAAAACGTACCGATATTAAAAGCATCCTGATCCTCGGCGCTGGCCCGATTGTTATCGGCCAGGCCTGCGAATTCGACTACTCCGGTGCCCAGGCGTGTAAAGCGCTGCGCGAAGAGGGTTACCGCGTCATTCTCGTCAACTCCAACCCGGCGACCATCATGACCGACCCGGAAATGGCTGATGCCACCTACATCGAGCCGATTCACTGGGAAGTGGTGCGCAAAATCATTGAGAAAGAGCGCCCGGACGCAGTGCTGCCGACCATGGGCGGCCAGACGGCGCTGAACTGCGCGCTGGAGCTGGAGAGTCAGGGCGTGCTGGCGGAGTTTGGCGTCACCATGATTGGCGCCACCGCTGATGCGATTGATAAAGCCGAAGACCGCCGCCGTTTCGACGTCGCCATGAAAAAAATCGGTCTCGACACCGCGCGTTCTGGCATCGCCCATACGATGGAAGAAGCACTGGCTGTGGCGGCTGACGTGGGTTACCCGTGCATCATCCGTCCGTCCTTTACCATGGGCGGCACCGGTGGCGGTATCGCTTACAACCGTGAAGAGTTTGAAGAGATCTGCGAACGCGGTCTCGATCTTTCCCCGACCAACGAGCTGCTGATTGATGAGTCGCTGATTGGCTGGAAAGAGTATGAAATGGAAGTGGTGCGCGATAAGAACGACAACTGCATCATCGTCTGTTCCATCGAAAACTTCGACGCCATGGGCATTCATACCGGTGACTCCATCACCGTCGCCCCGGCGCAGACCCTGACCGACAAAGAATATCAAATCATGCGTAACGCCTCGATGGCGGTACTGCGTGAGATCGGCGTTGAAACCGGCGGGTCGAACGTACAGTTCGCGGTGAACCCGAAAAACGGTCGCCTGATTGTGATCGAAATGAACCCGCGCGTTTCCCGCTCTTCGGCGCTGGCCTCCAAAGCGACCGGCTTCCCGATTGCCAAAGTGGCAGCGAAACTGGCCGTGGGCTACACCCTCGACGAACTGATGAACGACATCACCGGCGGTCGCACTCCGGCGTCGTTTGAGCCGTCCATCGACTACGTCGTGACGAAAATTCCGCGCTTCAACTTCGAAAAATTCGCTGGTGCCAATGACCGCCTGACCACCCAGATGAAATCGGTCGGGGAAGTGATGGCGATTGGCCGTACGCAGCAGGAATCAATGCAGAAAGCGCTGCGTGGTCTGGAAGTGGGCGCCACCGGTTTCGACCCGAAAGTGAGCCTCGACGACCCGGAAGCGCTGACTAAAATTCGTCGCGAGCTGAAAGACGCGGGCGCCGAGCGTATCTGGTACATCGCCGATGCGTTCCGCGCCGGGCTGTCCGTTGACGGCGTATTCAACCTGACCAACATTGACCGCTGGTTCCTGGTGCAGATTGAAGAGCTGGTACGCCTGGAAGAGAAAGTGGTGGATGTCGGCATCAACGGCCTCGACGCTGATTTCCTGCGCCATCTGAAGCGCAAAGGCTTTGCCGATGCGCGTCTGGCAAAACTGGCGGGCGTGCGCGAAGCGGAAATCCGCAAGCTGCGCGACCAGTACGACCTGCACCCGGTCTACAAACGCGTCGACACCTGTGCGGCGGAATTCGCCACCGATACCGCGTACATGTACTCCACTTATGAAGACGAGTGTGAAGCGAACCCGTCTGTCGACCGCGAAAAAATCATGGTCCTCGGCGGCGGCCCAAACCGTATCGGCCAGGGCATTGAATTCGATTACTGCTGCGTACACGCCTCGCTGGCGCTGCGCGAAGACGGTTACGAGACCATCATGGTCAACTGTAACCCGGAAACCGTCTCCACCGACTACGACACCTCTGACCGCCTGTACTTCGAGCCGGTCACTCTGGAAGACGTGCTGGAAATCGTCCGCATCGAGAAGCCGAAAGGCGTCATCGTGCAGTATGGCGGCCAGACGCCGCTGAAACTGGCGCGTGCGCTGGAAGCGGCGGGCGTCCCGGTAATCGGCACCAGCCCGGATGCCATCGACCGTGCCGAAGACCGCGAGCGTTTCCAGCATGCGGTTGAACGCCTGAAGCTGAAACAGCCTGCCAACGCCACTGTTACAGCCATTGAGCAGGCCGTTGAACGAGCGAAGGAAATTGGTTATCCGCTGGTGGTGCGTCCGTCTTACGTGCTGGGCGGCCGTGCGATGGAAATCGTCTACGACGAAGCGGATCTGCGCCGCTACTTCCTGACAGCGGTCAGCGTTTCCAACGACGCGCCGGTACTGCTGGATCACTTCCTTGACGACGCGGTTGAAGTGGACGTTGACGCCATCTGCGACGGCGAAACGGTGCTGATTGGCGGCATTATGGAGCACATTGAGCAGGCGGGCGTGCATTCCGGCGACTCCGCATGTTCGCTGCCCGCGTACACCCTGAGCCAGGAAATCCAGAACGTGATGCGCCAGCAGGTGCAGAAACTGGCCTTCGAACTGCAGGTGCGCGGTCTGATGAACGTGCAGTTTGCGGTGAAAGACAACGAAGTGTACCTGATTGAGGTCAACCCGCGTGCGGCGCGTACCGTGCCGTTCGTCTCCAAAGCCACCGGTGTTCAACTGGCGAAAGTGGCGGCGCGCGTGATGACAGGCAAGACGCTGGCTCAGCAGGGCGTGACCAAAGAGGTCATTCCGCCGTACTACTCGGTGAAAGAAGTGGTGCTGCCGTTCAACAAATTCCCGGGCGTTGACCCGCTGTTAGGGCCGGAAATGCGCTCTACCGGGGAAGTGATGGGCGTGGGCCGTACCTTCGCCGAAGCGTTCGCCAAAGCGCAGCTTGGCAGTAACTCGACGATGAAGAAAAACGGTCGCGCGCTGCTCTCTGTTCGCGAAGAAGACAAAGAGCGCGTGGTGGACCTGGCAGCCAAGCTGCTGAAGCAGGGCTTTGAGCTGGATGCCACCCACGGCACGGCGATTGTGCTCGGTGAAGCCGGTATCAACCCGCGTCTGGTGAACAAGGTGCATGAAGGGCGTCCGCACATTCAGGACCGTATCAAGAATGGCGAGTACACTTACATCATCAACACCACCGCAGGGCGTCAGGCGATTGAAGACTCCAAACTGATTCGCCGCAGCGCGCTGCAGTACAAAGTGCATTACGACACCACGCTGAACGGCGGTTTCGCCACCGCTATGGCGCTGAACTCCGATGCCACTGAGAAAGTGGTCTCCGTTCAGGAAATGCACGCGCAAATCACCCGCTAAGTAATCCCCCCGGCGGCAGGTGTTCGCCGGGGTTTCCCCGATTGCCCCTCTTCAGAGTGTTCTGGTTTTCCCGCTTGATAGCGTCAGCTAGCCTAAAATGATTAGACAGATCATTATTTTTAACGCAAAAGCAGGGGGAAACACCATGCGTAATACACTATTGATCAGTTCTGTTCTGGCTGCTGCGGCGCTGTTTACTGTGGCGGGTTGTTCGTCAAATCAGGCGATGAAAACCACCGACGGCCGTACGATTGTGACCGACGGTAAACCGCAGGTGGATGACGATACCGGTCTGGTCTCGTACAAAAATGCTGAAACCGGCCAAACGGAACAAATTAACCGCGATCAGGTTAAAACCATGGGTGAACTGGACAATTAACCCTGTGCAGTGGCGTTTGCCACTGCATTCTTTCGTTTGACGACACAAATCACCTTGTGGCTTCTTTATTATTTTTCCAATAACCTTACTGATCCCTAATAACCTTGCCGGTCGCGGCTGCCAGGGCCAGCGTCTGGTCAAAGGGAAGAAAATCTGCTCCGCATTCTATTCCCGCCTGAGACCCCTCATCTGACAAAAGAGGTGGTCTGTAACAACGCGACGCGCTTTCATGTCGTTTTCAGCGGCAATCGCTTATGATTAACATCATGCGTTAAAGCCAGCTGAGAAAGTCATGATTCTAATTATTTATGCCCATCCTTATCCGCATCATTCGCATGCGAATAAACGGATGATTGAGCAAATCAGGGAGCTCGACGGCGTCGAAATCCGTTCGCTTTATCATCTTTACCCCGATTTTAATATCGATGTTGCTGCCGAGCAGGAGGCGATTTCCCGCGCTGACCTGATCGTCTGGCAACATCCGATGCAATGGTACAGCATCCCGCCGCTGCTCAAACTGTGGATCGACAAAGTCCTCTCTCACGGCTGGGCCTACGGTCACGGCGGCAAGGCGCTGCACGGTAAAAGCCTGATGTGGGCGGTGACCACCGGCGGCGGTGAAAGCCATTTCGATATCGGTTCCCATCCCGGGTTTGACGTGCTGGCGCAGCCGTTGCAGGCGACGGCGCTTTATTGTGGCCTGAAATGGTTGCCGCCGTTTGCCATGCACTGCACTTTTGTCTGCGACGACGAAACGCTGCAGGCGCAGGCGCGACACTTCAGACAGCGGCTCATCGACTGGCAGGAGGCGCATCATGGATAGCCATACGCTGATACAGGCGCTGATTTATCTGGGGTCGGCGGCGCTGATCGTGCCGATTGCCGTCCGTCTGGGGCTGGGATCGGTGCTCGGGTATTTAATTGCCGGTTGCATTATCGGCCCGTGGGGGCTGCGTCTGGTGACGGATGCGGAGTCGATTCTCCACTTCGCGGAAATCGGCGTGGTGCTGATGTTGTTCGTCATCGGCCTGGAGCTTGATCCGCAGCGGCTGTGGAAACTGCGCGCCTCGGTGTTTGGCGGTGGCGCGTTGCAGATGGTCGCCTGTGGCGTGCTGCTCGGCGGCTTCTGCATACTGCTCGGCCTCGACTGGAAAGTGGCGGAACTGATCGGCATGACGCTGGCACTCTCCTCCACGGCTATCGCCATGCAGGCGATGAATGAACGTAACCTGACCCTGACGCCCATGGGGCGCGGCGCTTTTGCGGTTCTGCTGTTTCAGGATATCGCCGCCATTCCGCTGGTGGCGATGATCCCGCTGCTGGCCGCCAGTGGCGCGTCAACGACCCTTGGCGCTTTCGCGCTGTCGGCGCTGAAAGTGGCAGCGGCGCTGGTGCTGGTGGTTCTGCTGGGCCGCTACGTGACCCGTCCGGTGCTGCGCTTTGTTGCCCGCTCGGGTCTGCGGGAAGTGTTCAGCGCCGTGGCACTGTTTCTGGTGTTTGGTTTCGGCCTGTTGCTTGAAGAGGTCGGACTGTCAATGGCGATGGGCGCGTTTCTCGCCGGTGTGCTGTTAGCCAGCTCGGAATACCGTCATGCGCTGGAAAGCGATATCGAACCGTTTAAAGGGCTGCTGCTGGGGCTGTTCTTTATCGGCGTCGGCATGTCTGTTGATTTCGGTACGCTGGTGACGCATCCGCTGCGGATCCTTATTTTGCTCGCCGGATTCCTGCTGATTAAGCTGCTGATGTTGTGGCTGGTGGCGCGTCCGCTGGGTGTACCGAAAGCGCAACGCCGCTGGTTTGCCGTGCTGTTGGGGCAGGGCAGTGAGTTCGCCTTTGTGGTGTTTGGTGCGGCGCAAATGGCGAATGTGCTGGATCCCGAATGGGCCAAAGCACTGACGCTGGCGGTAGCGCTGTCGATGGCGGCGACGCCAGTCCTGCTGGTACTGCTGAATCGTCTTGAGAAATCCGGTAGCGGCGAAGAGCGCGAAGCCGATGAGATCGACGAAGAACAGCCGCGCGTGATCATCGCGGGATTCGGGCGTTACGGGCAGATTGCCGGTCGTTTGCTGCTCTCCAGCGGCGTGAAAATGGTCATTCTCGACCACGATCCCGACCATGTGGATACCCTGCGTAAATTCGATATGAAAGTCTTTTACGGCGACGCGACGCGGGTCGATTTGCTCGAATCGGCGGGAGCGGCGAAAGCCGAAGTGTTGATTAACGCCATTGACGATCCGCAGGCCAGCCTGCAACTGACGATGCTGGTGAAAGAGCACTTCCCGACGCTGAAAATCATCTCCCGCGCCCGCGATGTGGATCATTACATTCAGTTGCGCCAGGCGGGCGTGGAAGCGCCAGAGCGTGAAACCTTCGAAGGAGCGCTGAAGTCCGGTCGCATGACGCTGGAAGCGCTGGGGCTTGGCCCGTACGAAGCGCGCGAACGTGCTGACCTGTTCCGCCGTTTTAATGAACGGATGGTGGAAGAGATGGTGGACATTGCAGAAGAGGACGATGCTTCCTTTGCCGCCGCGTATAAGCGCACCAGTGCGATGCTGACCGATATTATCAATGAAGATCGCAATCATCTGTCGATTATTCAGCGCCACGGCTGGCAGGGAACGGAAGAGGGGAAACATACCGGTAAGGCAGAGGACGAACCGGAAAGCAGACCGACTGCCTGACGTAAAAGTGTGATGTTACGCACACTTTACGGCTAACGTTTTGTTTCTTAACCACTGTAATGCTGGCGGTCCATTTCCGGGACGTGGACTCGCCAGCAAATTGAGAATTTTTCGCTTTCTTTACCCTGGCGCCAGTCGACGAAAGATTTTGCTTTCCGTATAGTGGCGGCAATTTTTTGCATCCGGGAAACTTTCAATGATCAGTCTGATTGCGGCGTTAGCGGTAGATCGCGTAATTGGTATGGAAAACGCCATGCCGTGGAATTTGCCAGCCGATCTCGCCTGGTTCAAACGTAATACCTTAAACAAGCCGGTGGTAATGGGTCGCCTGACGTGGGAATCCATCGGTCGTCCATTGCCAGGGCGCAAGAACATTGTCATCAGCAGCCAGCCGGGCACTGACGACCGCGTGCAGTGGGTGAAATCGGTGGATGAGGCCATCGCCGCCTGCGGTGACGTTGAAGAGATCATGGTGATTGGCGGCGGGCGCATCTACGCGCAATTCCTGCCGAAAGCCCAGCGGCTTTATCTGACGCATATTGACGCTGAAGTGGAAGGCGATACCCATTTCCCGGATTACGATCCGGATGAATGGGAATCGGTCTTCAGCGAATTTCACGACGCCGATGGCCAGAACTCGCACAGCTACTGCTTCGAGATCCTGGAACGTCGTTGAGGAATCTCCCTCTCCCGGCCGGGAGAGGGGTCATTATGAGGCGACGGCTTCGTCGTCTTCACCCAGATCCATCTGGCGATTCGACGGCTGTATGAAGTACGCTTTGTCTTCCCAGCGCAGGCAGGTCAACACGCCACCCCAGCAACAACCGGTATCCAGACCGTAAATCCCTTCCGGCGTCCCCTGGCCTTCCAGCGACGCCCAGTGACCAAACACCACGCTGTATTCATCCGTCACCGGCCCTTTCAGGGCAAACCACGGTTTCAGCGGCGCCGGAACATTTTCCGGCGACTCTTTGCTGTACATGTCTAACTGCCCGTTAGGGAAGCAATAGCGCATGCGGGTCAGGGCATTGGTGATGAAACGCAGCCGCGCGAGACCGCTCAGCTCCGGCGACCAGTGGTTGGGCAGGTCGCCATACATCGCATCCAGGAAGAAGGGGTAAGAATCGCTGCGCAGCACCGCTTCTACGTCGCGGGCACACAGCTTTAGCGTGTCGATATCCCACTGCGGCGTGACGCCCGCGTGGACCATCAGTAGCTTCTTCTCTTCATCGATTTGCAGCAACGGCTGGCGACGCAGCCAGTTAATCAGCTCGTCGGCGTCTGGTGCTTCCAGCAACGGCGTCAGGCGGTCTTTCGGCTTGTTGCGGCTGATCCCGGCAAAGATAGCCAGCAGGTGCAGATCGTGGTTACCGAGCACCATACGCACGCTGTCACCGAGCGATTTAACAAAACGCAGAACTTCTAACGAACCAGGGCCACGAGCAACAAGGTCGCCAGTCAGCCAAAGGGTGTCACGTTCAGGTGAGAAATCTACCTGTTTCAACAATGAGATCAGTTCATCGTAGCAACCATGAACGTCACCGATTAAGTATGTCGACATTGTATTAGTGAATTTGAGTTGGTACAGCCAGACGGAATACGGGAATGTCTATCTGGAAGGCGTTCCCGTGTAAATCGACCATCTCATAATGGCCTTGCATGGTGCCCAGTGGCGTCTCGATGACGGCGCCGCTGGTATATTGAAATTCTTCGCCAGGGGCGATATGCGGCTGTTCGCCGACGACGCCTTCGCCCTGGACTTCGGTTTCACGACCGTGGCCGTTGGTGATTAACCAGTAACGGCCCTGAAGCTGGACAGACGATCGCCCCAGATTGCGGATGGTGACGGTATAAGCGAAAACGTAGCGGTCTTCGTCCGGGGAGGACTGGGATTCGATGTAGACGCTTTGCACCTGCACACAAACAAGGGGCTTATCGTTCATACTTTAGCTCTCTTTCGTGGGGGCATTGTCGGTCAGCCAGTTTGCCAGCAGGCAGTACTGCGCGACCGAAATATTCTCGGCGCGCATGGCCGGATCGATTCCCAACTCAGTCAGAACCTCAACGCTGAAGACATTCCCCAGACTGTTGCGGATCGTTTTACGGCGCTGGTTAAACGCTTCGGTGGTGATGCGGCTCAGGGCGCGCACCTCTTTCACCGGATGCGGCATTACCGCGTGAGGTACCAGACGCACCACGGCGGAATCCACCTTTGGTGGCGGCGTAAACGCGCCAGGCGGCACTTCCAGCACCGGGATAACCTGACAGTAATACTGCGCCATGACGCTTAATCGACCATACGCCTTACTGTTTGGTCCTGCAACCAGACGATTAACCACCTCTTTTTGCAGCATGAAATGCATGTCCGCAATCGCATCAGTATAGCTAAACAGGTGGAACATCAGCGGTGTGGAGATGTTATAGGGCAGGTTGCCAAAGACGCGCAGCGGTTGACCCAGCTCCTGCGACAGCTTACCGAAGTCCATGGTCATGGCGTCCTGCTGGTAAATCGTCAGCTTCGGCCCGAGGAACGGATGCGTTTTCAGGCGTGCCGCCAGGTCGCGGTCAAGCTCGATAACGGTGAGTTTATCCAGCCGTTCGCCGACCGGTTCCGTCAGCGCCGCGAGACCCGGGCCGATTTCAACCATCGCCTGGCCTTTCTGTGGATTGATCGCCGAGACGATACTTTCGATCACAAACTGATCGTTGAGGAAGTTTTGCCCGAAACGTTTACGGGCTAAGTGGCCCTGATGGACTCGATTATTCATTGAGAGTTAACAATCATTTTGATGGCGAGATTAAGCGCCGTAATAAAACTGCCGACTTCCGCTTCGCCTTTGCCCGCCAGATCAAGCGCGGTGCCGTGGTCAACGGAAGTTCGAATAAAAGGTAGACCCAGCGTAATGTTTACGCCACGGCCAAAGCCCTGGTATTTTAGCACGGGCAGGCCCTGATCATGGTACATTGCGAGCACGGCATCCGCATGGTCGAGATACTTCGGCTGAAAGAGCGTATCGGCAGGTAGCGGACCGCTCAGGTGCATTCCCTTCGCGCGCATCTCTTCAAGCACCGGAATGATGGTGTCTATCTCTTCCGTACCCATATGGCCGCCTTCACCGGCGTGTGGATTCAGACCGCACACCAGCACGTGCGGCTGCGCAATACCAAATTTGTTTTGCAGATCGTCATGCAGAATGGTGATCACGTCGCGCAGCAGATCCGGCGTGATGGCGTCGCTGATGGCTTTCAGCGGCAGATGCGTGGTCGCCAGCGCCACCCGTAATTCTTCGGTCGCCAGCATCATGACCACTTTGCTGGCCCGCGAACGTTCTTCAAAGAACTCGGTATGGCCGGTAAACGCGATCCCCGCATCGTTGATGATCCCCTTATGCACCGGGCCGGTGATCAACGCGGCAAACTCGCCGCTCACCGCGCCATCACAGGCGCGCGCCAGTGTTTCGACCACATAGGGGCCGTTGAGCACGTTGAGCACACCAGGTTCCGTGGGAGCATGCAGGGCGACAGGCAGAAGGGTTAGCGTGCCCGCGCGCTGCGGGCGTGCGGGTTGCCCGGGGGAATAGGGCAGGAGCGTCAACGGCAAACCGAGCGTTGCCGCCCGGTTTATCAGTAAATCGCCATCGGCACAAACGACCAGCTCGACCGGCCAGTCGCGTTGTGCGAGCTGGGCGACGAGGTCCGGGCCAATCCCGGCAGGTTCGCCGGGAGTGATTACGACACGATATGTCATTAGTTGCTCAGAATTTTCACATACGCGCTGGCGCGTTGTTCCTGCATCCAGGTGGCGGCTTCTTCCGCAAACTTACGGTTCATCAGCATGCGGTAAGCGCGGTCTTTCTGCGCCGCGTCGGTTTTATCAACGTTGCGGGTATCCAGCAGTTCGATCAGATGCCAGCCGAAGGAAGAGTGAACCGGGCCGCTCATCTGGCCTTTGTTCAGTTTAAGCAGCGCATCACGGAACGCCGGATCGTACATATCTGGCGCGCCCCAGCCCAAATCGCCGCCCTGGTTAGCCGAACCGGGATCCTGAGAGAACTCTTTCGCCGCGTCAGCAAAACTGGTTCTGCCGCTCTTGATATCCGCCGCGATTTGTTCAAGCTTCGCACGTGCCTGGTCGTCGCTCATGATTGGCGATGGCTTCAGCAGGATGTGGCGGGCATGCACTTCGGTGACCGAAATGCTTTGCGACTGACCGCGCAGGTCATTCACTTTCAGCACGTGGAAACCGACGCCGGAACGGATAGGGCCAACCACATCGCCTTTCTTCGCGGTGCTCAGCGCCTGAGCGAAGATAGACGGCAGTTCCTGAATACGACCCCAACCCATCTGGCCGCCTTTCAGCGCCTGCTGGTCAGCAGAATATGTGATCGCCAGTTTGCCGAAGTCCGCGCCGTTACGCGCCTGATCGACAATAGAACGCGCCTGCGTTTCGGCTTCGTTGACCTGATCGGAGGTCGGGTTTTCCGGCAGCGCGATCAGGATATGGCTCAGATTCAGCTCTGTGCTGGCATCGTTCTGGTTACCCACCTGCTTCGCCAGCGACTCAACTTCCTGCGGCAGCACGGTAATGCGGCGACGCACTTCGTTGTTACGCACTTCAGAGATGATCATCTCTTTGCGGATCTGGTTGCGGTAGGTGTTGTAGTTGATCCCGTCATAGGCCAGACGGCTGCGCATCTGATCCATCGACATATTGTTCTGTTTGGCAATATTGGCGATCGCCTGATCGAGCTGCTCGTCAGTGACCTTGACGCCCATTTTCTGGCCCATCTGCAAAACAATCTGGTCCATAATCAGACGTTCGAGGATCTGATGGCGCAACGTGGCGTCATCCGGCAACTGTTGCCCGGCCTGACCGGCGTTAAGTTTCACCGATTGCATCAAACCATCAACGTCGCTTTCCAGCACGACGCCGTTATTGACGACGGCAGCTACTTTATCGACAACCTGCGGGGCCGCGAAGCTGGTATTCGCTATCATAGCGAGACCGAGAAGCAGCGTTTTCCAGTTCTTCATACTTTTTCCATTTTTACCCGCCCTAATGGCGGTTTTCGTTGCAAATTAATGTCATTACAAGGAACTACGGTACGGCAGAATATTCGAGCGCAGCATCTGCTGTGTGCCCAGGCCGTAGTTGGAGCTGAGGCCACGGAGCTCGATGTTGAAGCCAATAACGTTGTCGTATTTGCTCTGGTTGTTTTGTGAATCCCAGCCGTTAAGTTTGCGCTCGTAACCGACGCGGATCGCATAACAGCAGGAGTTGTACTGCACGCCCAGCATCTGGTCGGCAGGTTTGTTTGTATTGGTGTCGAAGTAGTAAGCGCCGACGATTGACCAGCGGTCAACCAACGGCCAGCTTGCCACCGCGCCCACCTGAGAAATCCCGTCTTTGTACTGGGCAGACTCCCAGGTCAGATCTTGCGGGTTTTTCGGTAACGTCGCCTGGATATATTCCGGGCTGGCGTAGCGATAGTTAAACTGAATCAGACGGTCTTCATCACGACGATATTCAATGGTCGCGGAGCTGTTGGCGATATTGTCCAGACGGGTATCGTACTGTACACCGCCACGCAGACCCCAGCGATCGGAGATGCGCCAGTAAGTATCGCCCGCCCACACCAGCGAGCCGGTTTTATTGTCTTTTTCCCAGTTGATATTGTCATCACCGGTACGAGACTCGGTGAAATAGTAAATTTGACCTACTGAAACGTTAAATTGTTCAACGGCAGCGGCATCATAAACGCGAGTTGTGACGCCGGTCGTGACCTGGTTGGCTGACGCGATACGGTCGAGACCACCGTAGGTGCGGTCGCGGAACAGGCCGCTGTAGTCAGACTGCAGCAACGAGGAGTCGTAGTTATTGATATTGCTCTGGTCTTTATACGGCACGTACAGGTACTGCACGCGCGGTTCCAGCGTCTGGGAATAGCCTTCTTCCCAGTTCATGTCACGTTCAAAGACCATTTTGCCATCGGCTTTAAACTGCGGCAGTACGCGACTCACGGACTCATCAAGCTGGTTGTTTATGTTGTCGCTGTTTCCGTTCCATGTTTCGAGGTTGCTCTGCTGGTAGTGCGTCGCCATCAGCTTGGCCTCGGTGTTGAGGCTGGCCCACTCGTTCGACAGCGGCAGATTGATGACCGGCTCGAGGTGAACTCGGGTCGCTTCCGGCATGTTCGATTGGGTATTCACAAAGTGAACCGCCTGACCGTAAATGCGCGTGTCGAACGGCCCGACATCGTTCTGGTACCAGTTGACGTCCAGTTGCGGTTCCGCAGAATAGCTGCTACGGGACGAACTGCTGAACACCTGGAATTGCTTGGTCGACACCGTGGCGTTGAAGTTCTGCAACGCATAGCCGACGCTGAATTTTTGCGTCGCGTAGCCATCGGTACTGGAGCCATATTTTGAATCGAAATTGTTAAAGTAGTCGGAGTCGCTGACTTTGGTGTAGTCGACGTTGAAGCGCCACACCTGATCCATCACGCCCGCATGTCGCCAGTAGAACAACCAGCGGTGCTTGCTGTCTTCGCCCGGATGCTGCCCGGCGTTGTATTCGTCCTGATACACGCTGTCCGAAGGCAGATAATCAAATTCGACCAGACCTGAACCGGCCTGCGTCAGATAGCGGAATTCGTTCTGCCACTGGATATTGCCGCGTTTGTGGATGTAGTGCGGCGTAATGGTGGCATCGAAGTTCGGCGCGATGTTCCAGTAATACGGAAGATAAAACTCGAAATAGTTGGTGGTGCTGTACTTCGCGTTAGGGATCAGGAAGCCTGAACGACGCTTGTCACCCACCGGCAACTGCAGATAAGGGCTGTAAAAGACCGGAACCGGACCGAGTTTAAAACGCGCGTTCCAGATTTCCGCGACCTGCTCTTCGCGGTCATGAATGACTTCGCTACCCACCACGCTCCAGGTATTCGACCCCGGCAGACAGGAGGTGAACGTGCCGTTATCCAGAATGGTATAGCGGTTTTCGCCACGCTGTTTCATGACGTCAGCGGTACCACGCCCCTGACGCCCCACCATCTGGTAATCGCCTTCCCAGACGTTAGTGTCTTTGGTGTTCAGATTCGACCAGGCTTTCGGACCTTTCAGGATTACCTGATTGTCGTCGTAGTGTACATTGCCCAGTGCGTCGACCGTGCGCACAGGGTCAACCTGGCCTTCTGCCTGTTTCTGATGAAGCTGGATCTCATCCGCCTGCAGGCGACTGTTCCCCTGATTCACATCGACATTGCCGGTAAATACCGCGTTATCGGGGTAATCCCCTTTTGCATGATCGGCATTAATAGTGACCGGCAGATTGTTCGTATCGCCTTGCACCAGAGGACGGTTATAACTTGGTACGCCCAGCATACATTGTGATGCGAGATCGGCAGCCAGACTCTGCTGACTGTATAAAGCGCTGGCAATCATGGTCGCCAGTAGGGTGGGAATACGTTTTTTCATACGTTGTATTTGTTGTTCCGTCATCTGTGGCATTGCTGGCAAACGGTCAGAGACTAACGTACTCATCATCATGACGCTAGTCTTTATCCTCGCCATCGGCATCCAAATGATGCTGTATATATGTCCGTTTCACGCCGGAGGTGTTAGGCACCGTGTCGAATGACGAGTATGATAATGCAAATTTTAGCCGCTGGCATGACGAATTGGACGATTTGGGGAGTATATGCAGTATTGGGGAAAAGTGATTGGTGTTGCTATCGCACTGATGATGGGTGGCGGCTTCTGGGGTGTCGTACTCGGTTTTCTGGTCGGACACATGTTCGATCAGGCTCGCGCACGCAGATTACATGGTTTTGCTAATCAGCAGGCACGCCAGTCGTTATTCTTTGCGACCACCTTTGAAGTCATGGGACACCTGACCAAATCGAAAGGTCGCGTCACCGAAGCGGATATCCATATCGCCACGCAGTTAATGGATCGCATGAACCTGCATGGCGAATCCCGCGAGGCGGCACAGCAAGCGTTTCGCGTCGGCAAAGCGGATAATTATCCGCTGCGGGAAAAGATGCGCCAGCTGCGCAGCGTCTGTTTTGGGCGCTTTGATTTAATTAGGATGTTTCTGGAAATTCAAATCCAGGCCGCTTTCGCGGACGGTAATTTGCATCCGAACGAGCGCGAGGTGTTGTATGTCATCGCCGACGAGCTCGGGATCTCCCGCCAGCAGTTTGACATGTTCCTGCGCATGATGCAGGGCGGCGCTCAGTTTGGTGGCGGCTATCAGCAGCAGTCGCAGGGCGGCGGCTGGCAACAGGCCCAGCGCGGGCCGACGCTGGAAGATGCCTGCAACGTCTTAGGCGTGAAACCAACGGATGATAACGCCACGATCAAACGCGCTTACCGCAAGCTGATGGCGGAACATCACCCGGATAAGCTGGTGGCGAAAGGTTTACCGCCGGAAATGATGGAAATGGCGAAACAAAAAGCGCAGGAAATTCAGAAAGCGTACGAACTGATTAAAGAGCAGAAAGGGATTAAATAATTCTCACGCCCCGGCAAAGGGGCGTGCATTCAGAAATCGACCGGCGCTTTAAACGTCATGCTGTTGCCGTAGGCCGGATGGGTGATCGTCAATGTTTCCGCATGCAGCAGCAGACGCGGCGCCATCGCCAGCGCTTGCGGAGACGCGTAGAAGCGATCGCCAAGAATAGGATGCCCGAGTGCCAGCATATGCACGCGCAGCTGATGGGAGCGCCCGGTTATCGGTTTCAGCACCACGCGGGCGGTGTTATCGCTCGCATATTCCACCACCTCATACCCGGTTTGCGCCGCTTTCCCCGTTTCATAACACACCTTCTGCTTTGGCCGGTTCGGCCAGTCGCAAATCAGCGGTAAATCCACGATCCCTTCGACGTTTTCAGGGTGCCCCCACACGCGCGCCACATACTGTTTTTTCGGCTCGCGTTCGCGGAACTGGCGTTTCAGCTCGCGTTCCGCGTTTTTGGTCAGGGCGACGACAATCACGCCACTGGTCGCCATATCCAGACGATGCACTGACTCCGCCTGCGGATAATCACGCTGAATGCGGGTCATGATGCTGTCTTTATGTTCGTCCAGGCGGCCGGGCACGGACAGCAACCCGCTGGGCTTGTTGACCACCATGATATGGTCATCCTGATAGAGGATGACCAGCCAGGGCTCGGTTGGCGGATTATAGTTTTCCATTCCCATAGGGGCTCCTGTTACTGGTGCGTTACCACAACCAGACGCAGCGCATCCAGACGCCAGCCAGCCTGTGACAGGCTTTCCAGCACCTGCTGACGGTTGCTTTCGATCGCCGCCAGTTCGTCGTCACGGATGTTCGGATTGACGGCTTTCAGCGCTTCCAGACGCGACAGTTCAGCGCTCAGCTTATCATCCGCTTCGCGACGGGCCGCATCAATCAGCGTGCGGGCGGCTTTTTCCACCTGAGCTTCACCCTGTTGCAGGATCGCATGCACGTCCTGCTGCACGGCATTCACCAGCTTGCTGCCGGTATGGCGATTCACTGCGCTCAACTGACGGTTGAAGCTTTCAAACTCCACCTGACCGGCCAGGTTATTGCCGTTCTTATCGAGCAGCATACGCACCGGCGTTGGCGGCAGGAAGCGGTGAAGCTGCAACTGTTTCGGCGCCTGCGCTTCGACGACGTAAATCAGCTCCAGCAGCAGTGTTCCCACTGGCAAGGCTTTGTTTTTTAACAGCGAAATGGTGCTGCTACCGGTATCGCCGGAGAGGATCAGATCAAGACCGTTGCGGATCAGCGGGTGCTCCCAGGTGATGAACTGCGCGTCTTCACGGGACAGCGCGACGTCACGCTCAAACGTGATGGTGCAGCCATCTTCCGGCAGGCCAGGGAAATCCGGCACCAGCATGTGATCGGACGGCGTCAGAACAATCATATTCTCGCCGCGATCGTCCTGATTGATGCCGATAATGTCGAACAGGTTCATGGCGAAGTTAATCAGTCCGGTATCGTCATCCTGCTGTTCAATGCTCTCCGCTAACTGCTGCGCTTTTTCGCCGCCGTTGGAATGAATTTCCAGCAGGCGATCGCGGCCCTGCTCCAGTTGCGCTTTCAGGGCATCATGCTGTTCGCGGCAGGATTTGATCAGATCGTCAAAACCGTCGCTCTCTTCCGGCGCCGCCAGATAGCTAATCAGCTGGCTGTAAACGCTGTCGTAAATCGCCCGACCGGTCGGGCAGGTGTGCTCGAATGCATCCAGGCCTTCGTGATACCAGCGTACCAGTACTGACTGGGCGGTTTTTTCTAGATACGGAACGTGGATCTGAATGTCGTGCGCCTGACCGATACGGTCAAGACGCCCGATGCGCTGCTCCAGCAGATCCGGGTTAAACGGCAGATCGAACATTACCAGGTGGCTGGCAAACTGGAAGTTGCGGCCTTCAGAACCGATTTCGGAACACAGCAGCACCTGCGCACCGGTATCTTCTTCGGCAAACCAGGCGGCAGCGCGGTCGCGCTCGATAATCGACATCCCTTCGTGGAAGACGGCAGCGCGAATGCCTTCACGCTCACGCAGCACCTGTTCCAGCTGGAGCGCTGTGGTGGCTTTGGCGCAAATCACCAGTACCTTCTGTGAACGATGGCTGGTCAGGTAGCCCATCAGCCATTCGACGCGCGGGTCGAAGTTCCACCAGGTGCCGCTGTCACCTTCAAATTCCTGATAGATCTGTTCCGGGTAGAGCATGTCGCGGGCGCGCTCTTCAGCACTTTTTCGCGCGCCCATGATGCCGGAGACTTTAATCGCCGTCTGATACTGTGTCGGCAGCGGCAGTTTAATCGTATGCAGTTCGCGTTTCGGGAAACCTTTCACGCCGTTGCGGGTGTTACGGAACAACACGCGGCTGGTGCCGTGTCGGTCCATCAGCATGGTGATCAGCTCCTGACGCGCGTCTTCGGCACCGTCGCGATCGCTGTTCGCCATCTGCAGCAACGGTTCAATATCCTGCTCGCCAATCAGATCGCCAAAGGTATTCAGTTGTTCGTCATTCAGACGCGTGCCCGCCAGCAGCAATGCAACGGCATCGGCGACCGGGCGATAATTTTTCTGTTCGGCGACAAACTGGGCGAAGTCGTGAAAACGGCCTGGATCCAGCAGGCGCAGACGGGCGAAGTGGCTTTCCATCCCGAGCTGTTCAGGGGTTGCCGTCAACAGCAGCACACCCGGTACACGGGCAGCCAGTTGCTCAATGGCCTGATATTCACGGCTCGGCGCAGCTTCGCTCCACACCAGATGGTGGGCTTCATCGACCACCATCAGATCCCATTCGGCGTCGCACAGGTGTTCCAGACGCTCTTTATTACGGCGCACGAAATCGAGAGAGCAGATAACCAGTTGTTCAGTCTCAAACGGGTTGTCAGCATCGTGCTGAGCTTCGGCGTAGCGTTCGTCGTCAAACAGCGCAAACCGCAGGTTGAAGCGACGCAGCATTTCGACAAGCCATTGATGTTGCAGGGTTTCCGGCACGATAATCAACACGCGCTCGGCGGCACCAGACAGCAATTGCTGATGCAGCACCATCCCGGCTTCAATGGTCTTGCCGAGACCGACTTCATCCGCCAGCAGTACACGCGGCGCGTGGCGACGGCCGACGTCGTGGGCGATGTGCAACTGATGCGGGATCAGGGATGTGCGCTGACCGCGCAGACCGCTCCACGGCATCCGGTACTGCTCGCTCTGGTATTTACGGGCACGGTAGCGCAGGGCGAAGCGATCCATCCGGTCAATCTGCCCGGCGAACAGGCGATCCTGCGGTTTGCTGAACACCAGTTTGCTGTCGAGCAGCACTTCGCGCAGTGTGACGTTGGTTTCCTGCGTGTCCTGGCGGGTACCGATATAGGCCAGCAGGCCTTTTTCTTCAATAACTTCATCAACGAGGAGCTGCCAGCCGTCGTGGCTGGTGACGGTGTCGCCCGGGTTAAACATGACGCGGGTGATAGGGGAGTCGTTGCGTGCGTACAGACGGTTTTCACCTGTCGCCGGGAAAAGAAGGGTCACCATGCGCGTATCCAGCGCTACGACGGTTCCTAATCCCAGTTCGCTCTCTGTATCGCTAATCCAGCGTTGACCAAGTGTAAAAGGCATAAGTGTTCGGCTCTATCTTTAATTGCAGGCAATAGTTCATCACCGTCGGTACTGCTGACGGTAATCAAAATTGGGGCCAGGAATGGAAAGGGCGCTATGGTACTGGAAGCCGATGACTTAGTCACCTGTCAAAACAGCCCCATTTGCCCTGTCAGTATTGTAGCAAAGTCGTCGTCGACGAAAGGGAGTATTCCATCCGCAACGGGTTGTAATTGTTTTGACAAATAGTGCTCATAATCGAGCGGCGACTGCTGATAGGCCACTGGCTCAGGGCCGCTGGTCGTCCAGACGTACTTGATGGAGCCGCGACGCTGATACTGCAACGGGCGGCCCAGTCGGGCGTTGTGTTCATCCGCCTGTCGCGCCGCGCGCACATGTGGCGGCACGTTGCGCTGATACTCTGCCAGCGGACGCCGGAGCTGCTTACGGTAGACCAGCTGTTCGTCCAGCTCGCCAGCCATCAGCTTATCGATCGTTTCACGAATGTAGTCGCGATAAGGTTCATTGCGGAAGATGCGCAAATAGAGCGTCTGCTGGAACTGCTGCGCCAGCGGCGTCCAGTCAGTGCGCACGGTTTCCAGCCCTTTAAATAGCATGCGCTGGCTGTCGCCTTCCTGAATCATGCCCGCGTAACGCTTTTTACTGCCGGTTTCGGTACCGCGAATGGTTGGCATCAAAAAGCGACAAAAATGGGTTTCGAACTCCAGCTCCAGCGCGCTGGTCAGCCCCTCTTTTTGCAGTTCCGTTTCCCACCATGCATTGACATGTTTCACCAGTTGCTGGCCGATCTGTGCCGCATCTTCTTCCGTATGCGCGCGTTTGAGCCAGACGAAGGTGGAATCGGTATCGCCATAAATCACGTCATAACCCTGCGATTCGATCAGCGCTTTTGTCTGGCGCATGATCGCATGGCCGCGCATGGTGATCGACGACGCCAGTCGCGGGTCAAAAAAGCGGCACGCGCTGGTGCCCAGCACGCCGTAAAAGGCGTTCATGATGATCTTCAGCGCCTGTGACAGCGGCTTGTTTTTATGCTGTTTCGCCTCGTCCCGGCCGTGCCAGATCTGGCTGACGATCCCCGGCAGACAATGCTTTTCTCGTGAAAACCGAGCACCGAGAAACCCTTCCGTACTGTGCTCAGGATCCGGCTGCGCCATCCCCTCGACTAACCCGACAGGATCGATGAGAAAGGTGCGGATAATGGACGGGTACAGACTTTTGTAATCAAGCACCAGCACCGAATCATAGAGACCGGGCCGTGAATCCATCACATACCCGCCGGGACTGGCCTGCGGCGGCACTTCACCCAGATTGGGAGCGACATACCCCAGGCGGTGCATGCGCGGAAAATAGAGATGGCTGAAGGCGGCGACAGAACCGCCGTGACGATCGACCGGCAAACCATTGACGGTGGCGCGTTCCAGTAAAAACGGCATGATGTCCGTTTTATGGAAAATGCGCGTGACCAGTTCACAGTCTTTCAGGTTATAAGTGGCCAGCGCGGGTTTATCTTCGGCGAAACGGCGGTCAATTTCATCCATCCTGTCCCACGGGTTATCGATGGATTTGCCTTCGCCGAGCAGTTCCTGGGAAACGGCTTCCAGAGAAAAGGAGGAGAAGCTCCAGAACGCCGATTTCAGCGCTTCGATGCCGTCGATAATCACCCGTCCATCGGCCTGGGCAAAGAATACGCCATTTTTAAAACCGTGTTCCCGCCACTCGATTTCGCTGCCATTGCGGCCCAGCAGAAGCGGGACGCGGTAACGCTCGGCATGCTTTTGCAGAACGCGTAAATCGAACTGCACCACGCTCCAGCCGATAAGAACGTCCGGATCGTGTTCGGCAAACCAGGCGTTAAGTTTTTCCAGCAGTTGCGGGCGGCTGTTGACATATTCCAGCCGGAAATCCAGCCCGGATGGATCGCCATTTTGCGGGCCGAGCATATACACCGTGCGCTGGCCGCAGCCTTCGAGCCCGATGCAGTAGAGCTCGCCGTGACGGTTGGTTTCGATATCCAGCGAGACCCATTTCAGCGGCGGGCGATAGTGCGGACTGGGTTTCATTCGGACGTTGACCAGCGCATCACCACGCGCCTCGCCTTCGACCCAGACCGGCGCGGTAATAAACCGCTCCATCAGAAAACGTTCCGGCGGACGAATGTCGGCTTCATAGACCGTTACGCCGTTTTCGCGCAGCAGTTTGTCGAGGCGCATCAATTGACGGTGGGAGCGACAATAAAGCCCCATCACCGGCTGACGGTGGAAATCTTTGAGTTCTAGTGGTGCGAGACGCCAGCCGTTTTCGCCGCGCAAGAGCTGGTTTACTTTTTCACTCAACCGGGCAGGGATGAACGCCACTGATTCCTGTGGCGGCAGCGTCACTTTCAGCGGGCCATGATCCGTCGCCAGCCAGAAATCAACTTCTGTGCCCTGTGGGGTATCCCGCCAGTGACGGGTGAGTAAAAAACCTTCTCGCGCCTGCGCCACGCTGCATTCTCATAAAACAAAACCAGGCGTTAGTATAACCTGGTTCAGTGTAATGCGCTGTGTTTTTATACAGGGTTTTACTGCCCGTAATACGCCTTTGCGCCATGCTTACGCAGATAGTGTTTATCCAGCAGCGTTTGCTGCATATCTGGCAGTTGTGGCGCTAACTGGCGGCAGAAAATGCCCATGTAAGCGACCTCTTCCAGCACGATGGCGTTATGCACGGCATCTTCCGCGTTTTTCCCCCATGCGAACGGGCCGTGGGAGTGCACCAGCACGCCAGGCATCTGCGCGGGGTCGAGACCGTGTTGTTTAAAGGTTTCGACAATCACGTTTCCGGTTTCCCATTCGTACTCGCCGTTAATTTCCGCATCGGTCATTTTGCGGGTGCAGGGGATAGCGCCGTAAAAATAGTCGGCATGGGTGGTGCCGGTTGCCGGGATGGGCAGTCCGGCCTGCGCCCAGATGGTGGCGTGGCGGGAGTGGGTATGCACGATACCGCCGATGGACGGAAACGCGCGGTACAGCAAACGATGGGTCGGGGTGTCTGACGACGGTTTTTTTCGTCCCTCAACCACTTCACCGCTTTCCAGGCTGACGACGACCATATCCTCCGCGGTCATCGCGCTGTACTCGACGCCGGAAGGCTTAATGATAAATACGCCATGTTCGCGATCGACCGCGCTGACATTGCCCCAGGTCAGGGTCACCAGATTGTGTTCCGGCAGCGCCAGATTGGCCTCCAGCACCTGCCGTTTCAGTTCTTCAAGCATTGTGCGCTCCTTGTGCCGGTGGCGCAGCGCCACCGGTGAGGGGGTTAGCGTTTGCTGCCGTAATACACTTCATTCCAGCGCAGCGCGTCCTTAAAGGCGGGCAGGCGAGTGTCGTTATCAATCACCGTCAGTTCGATGTCATGCAGTTCGCTGAACTGACGCATATCGTCCAGCGTTAACGCATGACTGAACACGGTGTGGTGTGCACCGCCCGCAATGATCCACGCTTCTGACGCGGTATTGAGATCCGGATGAGCCTGCCACAGCGCGTTAGCGACCGGCAGTTTCGGCAGATCGTGCGGGGTTTTGACGGTTTCGATAGTGTTGACCAGCAGGCGGAAGCGATCGCCCAGATCAATAAGGCTGGCGACAATGGCCGGGCCGGTTCTGGTGTTGAAGATCAGACGTGCCGGATCGGCTTTCCCGCCAATGCCAAGGTATTGCACATCAAGAACTGGTTTTTCAGGGGTGGCGATGGTCGGGCACACTTCCAGCATGTGCGAGCCGAGGACCAGATCGTTGCCGTTGTCGAAGTGATAGGTGTAATCCTCCATAAAGGAGGTACCGCCCTCAAGACCCGTTGCCATCACTTTCATGATGCGCAGCAGCGCGGCGGTTTTCCAGTCGCCTTCACCGGCGAAGCCGTAGCCCTGTTGCATCAGGCGCTGTACCGCGAGACCCGGCAGTTGTTTCAGGCCATGCAGATCTTCAAAGGTGGTGGTAAAGGCATGGAATCCGCCCTGCTCCAGGAAGCGTTTCATACCGAGTTCGATACGTGCGGCATCCAGCACGTTCTGGCGTTTATCGCCGTTGATTTGTGCCGCAGGCGTCAGGCGATAAAGGCTTTCGTATTCATCGACCAGCGCATTGACGTCGCCATCGCTGATGGCATTCACCACCTGCACCAGATCGCCCACCGCCCAGGTATTCACCGAGAAACCGAACTTGATCTGCGCGGCGACTTTATCACCGTCTGTGACCGCCACTTCGCGCATGTTATCGCCGAAACGCACCACTTTCAGATGACGGGTATCCTGTTTCGAAACCGCCTGACGCATCCACGCGCCGATTCGCTGGTGGGCCTGTTTGTCCTGCCAGTGGCCGGTGACCACGCTGTGCTGCTGGCGCATCCGCGCGCCGATGAAGCCGAACTCACGGCCGCCGTGCGCCGTCTGGTTCAGGTTCATAAAGTCCATGTCGATGCTGTCCCACGGCAGCGCGGCATTAAATTGGGTATGGAACTGCAACAGAGGCTTGTTGAGGATGGTCAGCCCGTTGATCCACATTTTGGCTGGCGAGAAAGTGTGCAGCCAGACCACCAGACCCGCACATTTGTTGTCGTGGTTGGCCTCGCGGCAGATCTGCGTGATCTCATCCGGCGTGGTGCCGAGCGGTTTAAGTACTAATCTGCAGGGCAGTTTTGCTTCCGCATTCAGGGCGTTGACCACATGCTCAGCATGTTGCGTGACCTGGCGTAGCGTTTCGGCGCCGTAAAGGTGCTGACTGCCAATCACAAACCACACTTCATAGTTATTAAAAATCGTCATGTTGAAATCCTTACTGGGTCAGGGCTGCCAGAGAAACGGGTTGAGTCGGAAGGTAATGCTGTTCTGCGCTGACCGCCCATTGCTGGTAGCGCTGGTAAAGCTGTTCGAAGCGTTGAGCCTCCTGCGGGCGCGGCTGAAGCGTACTTTCAACCTGGCTCGCCATTTTCTGTTGCGCGGCAGGGATATCCGCATACACGCCCGCCGCCACGGCGGCGAAGATCGCCGCGCCCAGCGCGCAACACTGATCGGATGCGACAATCTGCAGCGGACGGTTCAGCACGTCGCAGCACACCTGCATGATGACCGGGTTTTTCCGCGCGATACCGCCCAGCGCCATCACGTTGTTCACCGGGATCCCTTGAGATGTGAAGCACTCCATAATCGCTCTCGCGCCGAAGGCGGTTGCCGCAATCAGCCCGCCGAACAGCGCGGGAGCGTCGGTCGCGAGATTCAGATCAGTAATGACCCCTTTCAGACGCTGGTTGGCGTTAGGCGTACGGCGACCGTTAAACCAGTCGAGCACGACCGGCAGGTGTTCAAGAGAGGGGTTTTTCGCCCACGCGGCGGTCAGCGCAGGCAGCAGCTGTTTCTGACTGGCTTTGATTTCACTTTTCAGTTCAGGATGCTGCGCTGCCAGTTGCTCCAGCGGCCAGCCGAGAATGCGACCAAACCAGGCGTAGATGTCACCGAACGCGGATTGTCCGGCCTCCATACCGATAAAATCAGGCACCACGCTGCCATCCACCTGACCGCAGATGCCTTTCACGGTACGTTCGCCGACGCTGTGCTTATCGGCAATCAGAATGTCACAGGTGGAGGTGCCGATGACTTTCACCAGCGCGTTAGGCTGCGCACCCGCACCGACGGCGCCCATGTGGCAATCGAAAGCGCCGCCGGAAATCACCACGTTTTGCGCCAGGCCAAGGCGATCGGCCCACTCGCGGCTCAGCGTGCCGACCGGCACATCCGCGGTGTACGTATCAGTAAACAGCGGCCAGGCGAGATGCTGATTGAGGCATGGGTCGAGGGCATCAAAGAAACTTGCTGGCGGCAGTCCGCCCCAGCTTTCATGCCATAACGATTTGTGACCGGCGCTGCAACGGCCGCGGCGAAGGGCCTGCGGCG
Organism: Trabulsiella odontotermitis; assembly: GCF_001297775.1. Classification (GTDB taxonomy): domain Bacteria; phylum Pseudomonadota; class Gammaproteobacteria; order Enterobacterales; family Enterobacteriaceae; genus Trabulsiella; species Trabulsiella odontotermitis. The sequence continues at coordinate 236,810 of NZ_LIFX01000002.1, forward strand.
CGGTGGTGCCGGAAAGCAGGGCAGGCACCCAGTCGCACAATTCCACCCATGACGCGGCCGCGCGGGCAACGTCGTGATCCTGCCGGGTGACATGGAGGATTTTGGCCCAGAACCATTCGCTGGAATAAATACCGCCAATATAGCGGGAATAGTCGATGTTCCCTGGCGTATGGCACAGACGGGTGATTTCCTCGGCTTCTTCGACCGCAGTATGATCTTTCCACAGCACAAACATGGCGTTCGGGTTGTCGGCGAACTCCGGGCGTAACGCCAGTACTCGGCCTTCGGCATCTACCGGCGCAGGCGTGGAGCCGGTGCTGTCGACGCCGATGCCGACCACGTCCCGACGTTGTGCTTCGCTCAGCTCGGAGAGCACATTTTTCAGCGCACTTTCCATCGCCTCGATGTAATCGCGCGGATGATGGCGAAACTGGTTATTTGCCGCATCGCAATAGCGCCCCTCCTGCCAGCGCGGATACCACTCAACGCAGGTGGCGAGTTCTTTTCCGGTGGCGCATTCCACCGCCAGCGCGCGCACTGAATCACTACCAAAATCGAGGCCGATTGCTATTGCCATCGTGTAACTCCATAGAGAAAAACGGGTATGGAGAAACAGTAGATAGCGTGACTGAAAAGAGTCAGGTTGGATTCGCTAATCTTATGGACTAAATCGCTATGGGGTTGCAAAGTGTGATGTCGTGCAAATATTCAATGTGGACTTTTCTGCCGTCTTTATAGACACTTTCGTTACCCGCCAAAATGCGCCTGATTGCCGCTTCTGATGAAAAAAATGTTGAATGGAGCGGGTCTGGAAGTATCCAGCCATCGGCAACCCGGCGTAAGCGTCAGTACCGTTAACAGAAAATTCAATATGGACAATTGGTTTCCCACAATGTCCTCTGGGAGTGCTGGAATTATGGCTGAAACGCAAAACGATCCCCTGCTGCCGGGCTATTCGTTTAATGCTCATCTGGTGGCGGGTTTAACGCCCATTGATGCGGATGGTTACCTCGATTTTTTCGTCGACCGGCCGCTGGGAATGAAAGGCTATATCCTCAATCTGACGATCCGCGGCGAAGGGGTGATTAACAATCACGGCAAACAGTTTGTCTGCCGCCCCGGCGACATCGTCCTGTTTCCCCCTGGCGAAATTCACCACTATGGCCGACACGCTGACGCCAAAGAGTGGTATCACCAGTGGGTTTATTTTCGGCCGCGCGCCTACTGGCACGAATGGCTGAGCTGGCCAACCATCTTCGCCCAGACCGGGTTTTATCGCCCGGACGACGCCCATCAGGCGCGCTTTGCTGAATTATTCGGTCAGATTATTGATGCCGGGCAGGGCGCCGGGCGTTACTCCGAACTGCTGGCGATCAACCTGCTGGAACAGCTGCTGCTGCGGCGGATGGCGGCGATCAACGAATCCCTGCTCCCGCCGATGGATAACCGGGTGCGCGATGCCTGCCAGTACATCAGCGATCACCTGGCCGATCCCCATTTTGAAATTGCGCGCGTCGCCCAGCATGTTTGCCTGTCACCGTCGCGGCTGTCGCATCTGTTTCGCCAGCAACTGGGCGTCAGCGTGTTGAGCTGGCGTGAGGATCAGCGCATCAGCCAGGCGAAACTGTTGCTCAGCACCACCCGCATGCCGGTGGCAAGCGTAGGACGCAATGTCGGCTTTGAAGATCAGCTCTATTTTTCACGGGTGTTTAAGAAATGTACGGGTGCCAGTCCGAGCGAGTTTCGCGCAGGCTGTGAATAAGCCGCCAGGCAGGGAGATGTGAGGACGCGCAGGGGCGCTATGGTGTATTATTTTGTTACAGGAAAGTAACGACATAGCTTGACTCATCACCGGGTCCCTTTGAGAATCCCTGACTCCCTAAACTACCGGACGCGTTATGCAGGCACTGCTGGAGCACTTCATTACCCAATCAGCGATCTGGTCGCTCATCGCCGTCGCGCTGGTGGCTTTTCTTGAGTCGCTGGCGCTGGTCGGGCTGATCCTGCCGGGCACGGTGATGATGGCGGGGCTTGGCGCGCTGATCGGCAGCGGCGAAGTCAATTTCTGGCAGGCGTGGATGGCGGGTATCGTCGGTTGCCTGCTCGGTGACTGGATTTCGTTCTGGCTGGGGTGGCGGTTTAAAAAGCCGTTACATCGCTGGTCCTTCATGAAAAAGAACAAAGCGCTGCTCGATAAAACCGAGCACGCGCTGCATCAGCACAGCATGTTCACCATCCTGATCGGCCGTTTTGTCGGGCCGACGCGCCCGCTGGTGCCGATGGTGGCAGGCATGCTGGATCTGCCCGTCTCTAAGTTCGTGTTGCCCAACATTATTGGTTGCCTGTTCTGGCCGCCGCTCTATTTTATGCCGGGGATCCTGGCGGGGGCGGCGATCGATATTCCGTCCGATGTGCAAAGCGGCGGTTTCAAGTGGTTGCTGTTGCTGACGGCGGTGCTGCTGTGGCTGGCGGCATGGCTGTGCTGGCGGCTGTGGCGCAGCGGCAAATCGGGCACTGACCGCCTGAGCCATTACCTGCCCCGCACTCGCCTGCTGTGGCTGGCGCCATTGCTGTCAGGCATTGGCGTAGTGGCGCTGGTGGCGGCGATCCGCCATCCTTTGATGCCGGTTTATTTCGATATTCTGACCCGCGTCGTCAGCCGCTAACGGGCGATCCCGAGGAGCGACGAGGCGCTGGCTTTTCCGCTCAGTAAATCGTCCGTTGCGCCATCCCAGGCAATGCGCCCGTCGGCAACCACCAGCGAGCGCGGCGCGATCCGCGCGGCATCTTCCACACTGTGCGATACCATCAGCAACGTAATCTGCTGGCGCTGGCAGACGTTGCCGACCAGCGTCAGCATCTCCTGACGCAGCGCCGGATCGAGGGCGGAAAACGGCTCATCGAGTAACAATACCGGCTGCTCGCGCACCAGACAGCGCGCCAGTGCCGCACGCTGACGCTGACCGCCGGAGAGCTCGCCCGGCAGCCGTTCCAGCAACGATTCAATCCCCATCTGACCGGCAATCACCTCCAGCTTACGCTGCTGTTCGGCCGTCAGTCGCAGCCCCGGGTTTAACCCAAGACCAATGTTTTGCCGCACGGTCAGATGGCTGAAAAGATTATTTTCCTGAAACAGCATCGACACCGGGCGGCGTGAAGGAGGCGTGTCAGTATGCGGCTGATTTTCGATAATAATCGACCCTCGCACAGGCGTGAGAAAACCGGCGATTAAATTCAGTAATGTGCTTTTGCCCGCGCCGCTTGGCCCCAGCACCGCGACCTGCTCACCCTGCTGTACGGAGAGCGTGAAGCGCATCGGCAGATGCTGATAAAGCCAGGTGACATCATTCAGTTTTAACATCGCGCCCCGGTAGTTTTTCAATGACAGTAAACAACAGAAAACAGAGGATCAGCAGCAACAGGGCGGTGACGGCCCCGTCCTGGCTGCGGTAGGCGCCAATCTGCTGATAAAGATAATAAGGGAGCGTGCGGAATGTCTCGTTGCCGAACAGGGCCACAACGCCGAAATCGCCGATCGACAGGACGCAGGCAAACGCCAGCGCCTGGGCGACAGGGCGTTTCAGCGCCCGCAGTTCGACGATCCGCAAACGGGTGAATCCGCTGAGCCCCAGCGACTGACACAACGTGTTATACCGGGCGGTCAGGTCGCGCATCGGCGTTTCCAGCACTTTCAGGGCATACGGAATGGCCATCAGCGCGTTGGTGAAAATCACAATGCCGTCGGCAGATTCCGGCAGCCCCACTGTATTGTTGAGCAGCAGGAAGAAACCGGTCGCCAGCACGATCCCCGGCATCGCCAGGATCAGCATACCGCTGAGCTCCATCGCCTGCCCGGCCAGCGCATGGTTGCGAATGCGCAGCTCGCGGCTGCTCCACAGCAACATCAGGGTGAGAATTACGCACAATACGCCCGCCGACAGGGCGATACGCAGCGACGTCCACAGCGCGTGCCACATCACCGGCTGCGCCAGCACATCCAGTACGTTGCGGTTAAGCCCGTCGATAATCACCGCGAAGATCGGCGGCAGCAGAAGCAACAGCGCGAGAACGATCAGCGTGGTGTCGGCGATCCGGCTCCACAGCCGATCGTCCGGATCGCGCCAGCCGCTCAGTTGCGAGTGACCGACGGCGATCGCTTTGCTCAGGCGCTGGCTCAGTAACACCAGCCCCAGACAGCAGATCATCTGCAACACCGCCAGCATCGCCGCGCGTCCGGGATCATAATCAAAATTCAGCGCCTGATAGATCGCCAGTTCGATGGTGGTGGCCTGTGGGCCGCCGCCCAGCGACAGCACGGTAGCAAAACTGGCAAAGCAGAGCATGAAAATCAGCGCTGCCACAGGCGGGATTTGCCGCCGCAGCCAGGGCCATTCCACCAGACGGAAAAAATCCCTGCCGCGCATACCGAGCTGTGCGGCAATCTGCCGCTGCTCGCCGGGTATCTGCTCCAGCGCCTGAAGCAGCAGGCGGGTCGCCATCGGCATGTTGAAAAAAATGTGCGCGAGCAGAATGCCCTGCAACCCGTAAGGCGAGAACGTCCATTCCCAACCCGCAGCGTGAAACAGCCCGGTCAGCCAGCCCTGACGGCCATACACGCTGAGGATGCCGAACACCGCCACCAGCACCGGCAGGATCAGCGTCATCGCGCATAATCGCAGCAACGCGGCACGACCGGGGAAGCGCCGCCGGTACAGGGCACGAGCAAGAAAAATCGCTGGCGTGACGGACAGCACAGCAGACAGAAACGCCTGCCAGAACGAAAAACGCACCACGTGCCACAGATAGCTATCCTGCAGCAATTGTAACCAGGAGGCAGCGGGCGCATTCAGCCATAGCGCAAAAAAGGCCGCCAGCGCCACGGCGACCATAATAAACGCCGCCGTGAGCCCTGGAAGTAACCAGCCGGGAATTACTGGCTGACGGCGCGTTGCCATGCGCTGATCCACTGTTGACGCTCAGTTGCGACCTGTTGCGGCGTGAATTGCAGCGTGGTCTGCGGTTTCACCAGTTGGTCAAAACCGGCGGGCAGCGTGACATCCGTGACCGGATACATCCAGTTGCCGGTCGGGATCGCCTTCTGGAAGCCCGGCGACACCATAAATTTCAGGAACTGTTCTGCCAGTTGCGGCTGTTTGCCGGAAGCGGTGCGCGCCGCCACTTCCACCTGCAGATAGTGGCCTTCCGTAAATGCTGCTGCGGCGTAGTTGTCTTTTTTCTCTTCGATAATGTGATACGCCGGAGAGGTGGTGTAACTCAGTACCAGATCGCTTTCGCCTTTCAGGAACAGGCCGTAGGCCTCACTCCAGCCTTTGGTCACCGTGACGGTTTTCGCCGCCAGTTTCTGCCAGGCGTCCAGCGCTTTATCACCGTAGACTTTTTGCATCCACAGCAGCAACCCCAGCCCCGGGGTGCTGGTGCGCGGATCCTGGTAGATCACGCGCCATTTCTGACTGCTTTCGACCAGTTCTTTCAGGCTTTTCGGCGGGTTTTTCAGCTTGTTTTTGTCATAAACAAACGCGAAGTAGCCATAATCGAATGGCACGAAAGTGTCATCATGCCAGCCGCCCGGCACTTTCACGCTTTGTGCCGGAACGCCGCTTTTCGCGAACAGTCCGGTTTGCGTCGCCGCGGCCAGCAGGTTGTTATCAAGGCCCAGCACCACATCCGCTTTGCTGTTTTTTCCTTCCATCCGCAGGCGGTTAAGCAAGGAGACGCCATCTTCCAGCGTGACGTATTTCAGTTCGCAGTTGCAGTCGGCTTCAAAGGCTTTTTTGACCGCCGGGCCGGGGCCCCAGTCAGCGGAGAAAGAGTCGTAGGTATAAACGGTCAGTACGGGTTTGGCGAAAACGGGCGCGGCAAGCAGCGCCAGCAATGGCAGACATTTTTTTAACACTTTGCACCTCAAAGAAAGAGTGGCAAAGGATTTTGAGCAGAGCCTCAAATCCCTTCGCCGGCGTTATCCGGATCAGGTTCGACGGGTATTTTCTCAGCCTGTTTCAGCACCCCGTTGAGAACGCCTTAGTGTAATGATTTTGTAAGTATTCTGAAAGTATCAGGGCTCCGGTGGCGCAAACCAGGCCGATTTAAAGTCGAACCAGCCCAGCGTGTTCATGCGTACTCCGCGCATACTGCGCTGGCCCTGAATCATTAACCAGTGATGAATCAATGGGATAATGGCCCGCTGTTGCACCAGTTGCTGGCTCCAGTGCGCCTGATTCATTTCCCCTGCGCGCCAGCGCGCGGCTTCTTTGTCCCATTCGGCGGGAATACAGTTCTGAAACAGCGGCACTTCAAAAAGATGGGCGAACAGGGAGAAATCCAGCGGCAGCGTGAAGTTTGCGCTGTTGAGCCACATGTCGCTCACCACCTCGCCACGGTGCCACTCTTCGTAATCCAGCTCCTGAATCTCAAGCCTGACCTGATGCTGCGCCAGCAGGTGCGCCATGATATTGGCGATGTAGTGATGCTCAATATGTTCGCGGTAATAGCTGAGCGTCAGCACTTCAAGCCCGGCCGGTTTTTCGCCTTTGGCAGGGCGGGCGTGATGCCAGCGGGGCAGCATGCCGTACGCCGGAAACCAGTAGCCCTGATATTGTTCGTCAGCGTGATAAACCAGGCTGGCGGGAGAGAGGATCTGGCTTATCCATTGCCGTACATCCTGACGCGCGCCTTTTCGCGACCGCGCATCAAACAGCATGTAGTAACACCCTTCTTCCAGACGGCTTTCGACGGCTTTTTCGCCCTCGGTCGGCCCTTCCAGCGTCAACCCGCAGGTCAGCTCTTCGCTGATTTCCGGCAACACCCAGACGTTAACTTCGTCGATCAACGCCCGGTAGCCAAAGTAATCATCAAAAGCATGGATCTTAAGCTGGTTCTGGTTGTTGCGGGCGACGGCGTAGGGGCCAGTACCAACCGGAATTGAGGAGAAATGGGGCAGCGACTCCCACTCTTTCGGCAAAACCATCGCCGGGATATGCCCCAGTAGCCAGGGAAGCCAGCGGTCAGGCTGTGACAGATGAATGTCCAGCGTCCAGGCGGTGGGGGAGACAATCTGCGTGATATGGGAATAGAGCGGCAGCGTGTTGATGCGCTGAAGCGAGGTAATAACGTCGTCGATGTCCAGTTCGCGTCCATGATGAAAATGGATGCCGGGACGCAGAAAGAAACGCCAGTGCAACGGCGAAAGCTGTTGCCAGTGGTGCGCGATATCCGCTTCCAGTTCCCCGTTTTCCTCATTTATGCGCGTCAGGGCGCTGAAAATCTGCCTCGCGATATGGGTTTCCGAGCGGCGCAGCGGTGTGCCGGGCAGTAAATTGCGCATGGGGCGGTAGTACAGGACGCGCAGAATATGCCTGCCCTGACGAAAACTGCGCCCGAGGTGTGACACCAGCATCTGGCGGACAGTGGCTTTATCTCCGACCAGTTGCACGAGCTGATCGATGCGATCCTGCTCCAGCAGATCTTCTGCCCGCTGCTGCTGTAAGGCCAGCCCGGTATAGAGGAACGTCAGTCGTGAGCGTTTGCCGCGCCCGGCTTCCGCTTCCCACGTCAGCCAGCCGCGTTCTTCCATAGTGTTCAGTAGTGTGCGCATGTGACGGCGCGAACAACTGAGTAATTCAGCCAGTTCATTAAGCGTGGTTTCCTGCGATTTACCGTCGCAGCACTGCCATAAGCGAATGAACTGTTGTTGCAAGCGAGCAGAAGACATAAAAGGGGAACTCCTGACAAAAACTCAGCAATTTATTAATCCCTATATTAAGCCAATAATGGTCTTCGATGAAGCGAGGAGGTGATTATGCAGGAGTCATCCACACGCCAGTTTTATCGCCAGTATTTTTTGGCGACGCAGGGAGCGTCATGGCTGGCCCGCCAGGTAGCAGGAGCGCGGTTGAAAATGCTCGAAGAGCTGATGCAGTGGGAAGTTACAAAACCGACTTCTGATTCTCATTGACTTGCCCTTATCATGTGTGACTGAGTATTGGTGCTACATTGCCACGCCAGCAGATGTATTCTGCTGGCTTTTTTCGTACCCCTTTTTCGGTTAAGGATGATCCATGCTGTGGTTATTGACGATGGGGCGACGCCTCAACGGCGTCTATGCCGCTTTCATGCTGGTGGCATTTATGATGGGCGTTGCGGGGGCATTGCAGGCACCGACGCTGAGTCTTTTTCTGAGCCGCGAAGTGGGCGCGCAACCATTCTGGGTCGGTCTGTTTTATACCGTTAACGCCATCGCCGGGATCCTGGTCAGCCTGTGGCTGGCAAAACGTTCCGACAGCCACGGCGACCGCCGCAAATTAATCCTGTTTTGCTGCCTGATGGCCGTCGCAAACGCGCTGTTGTTCGCGTTTAATCGTCATTATCTGACGCTGATCACCTGCGGTGTGTTGCTGGCGTCGCTGGCGAATACCGCGATGCCGCAGCTGTTCGCGCTGGCGCGGGAATACGCGGATAACTCGGCGCGTGAGGTGGTGATGTTCAGTTCAGTGATGCGCGCCCAGCTGTCACTGGCATGGGTGATTGGCCCGCCGCTGGCATTCATGCTGGCGCTGAATTACGGCTTCGCCATCATGTTTTCCATCGCTGCCGCTATTTTCGCGCTGAGCCTGGTGCTGGTAGCCGTGGTACTACCGTCGGTGGCGAGAGTGGAACAACCAGCCGACGTCGCCGTGACGCAAATCAGCGGCTGGAACGACAAAAACGTCCGCATGCTGTTTATCGCTTCCACGCTGATGTGGACCTGCAACACCATGTATATCATTGATATGCCGCTGTGGATCAGCAGCGAATTAGGGCTGCCTGACCGCCTTGCGGGCATATTAATGGGCACCGCGGCGGGGCTGGAAATTCCGGCGATGATCCTTGCCGGGTATTACGTCAAACACTTCGGCAAACGGCGGATGATGATCACCGCGGTGATGGCCGGGGTTTTGTTTTATATCGGACTGATTTTGTTTCACAGCCATACGGCGCTGCTGCTGTTGCAGGGATTTAACGCCATCTTCATCGGCATTATCGCCGGTATCGGCATGCTGTGGTTTCAGGATCTGATGCCCGGGCGAGCCGGTTCAGCAACGACATTGTTTACCAGCAGTATCTCCACTGGGGTGATCCTCGCCGGGGTGATCCAGGGGGCGCTGGCGCAAAGCTACGGGCATGGCCGCGTGTACTGGGCGATTGCCGCGATTTCGCTGGTGACGCTGTTTCTCACCGCTCGCGTGAAGGATGTGTGACTCCTGGCATTTACTGGCCCGCTGTGACGGGCCAGTCATCTCATCACCCCATAAACGCAGGTTGTTTGTGCTCGTAAGCGGCGATGGCATCTTCATGTTGCAGCGTCAGGCCGATGCTGTCGAGGCCGTTCAGCATGCAGTGACGGCGGAAGTCGTCAATCTTAAAGCTGTAGGACTTATCGCCCGCTTTGACCACCTGTGCTTCCAGGTCCACTTCAAACGTAATGCCCGGATTCGCCTTCACCAGCGCGAACAGCTCATCGACCTGCGCATCGCTCAGCGTGACCGGCAGCAACTGGTTGTTGAAGCTGTTGCCATAGAAAATATCCGCGAAGCTCGGGGCGATGACCACTTTAAAACCGTAATCGGTTAACGCCCACGGCGCATGCTCGCGTGACGAGCCACAGCCGAAGTTTTCCCGCGCCAGTAAAATGGAGGCGCCTTTATATTGCGGGAAATTGAGCACGAACTCAGGATTCGGCTGCTGGCCTTTATCGTCCAGAAAACGCCAGTCGTTGAACAGGTGAGCGCCAAAGCCGGTGCGCGTCACCTTCTGCAAAAATTGCTTGGGAATGATCGCGTCGGTATCAACGTTGGCGGCATCTAAAGGAACCACCAGGCCCGTATGTTGGGTAAATTTCTCTGCCATGTGGAAGCTCCTTATTTGATGCTGCGGATGTCGGCGAAATGGCCGGAGACGGCAGCGGCTGCCGCCATTGCCGGGCTCACCAGATGGGTGCGACCACCACGGCCCTGGCGACCTTCAAAGTTACGGTTGCTGGTGGAGGCACAGCGCTCGCCCGGATTCAGACGATCGTTGTTCATCGCCAGGCACATCGAACAGCCCGGTAACCGCCACTCAAAACCCGCCTCGATGAAGATCTTATCCAGCCCTTCCGCTTCCGCCTGGGCTTTTACCGGACCAGATCCCGGTACTACCAGAGCCTGTACGCCCGGCGCGACTTTGCGCCCTTTGGCAACCTCGGCGGCGGCACGCAAATCTTCGATGCGCGAGTTGGTGCAGGAACCGATAAAGACCTTATCGATCGCCACTTCCGTCAGCGGAATGCCGGGTTTGAGGCCCATATAGGCCAGCGCTTTTTCGGCTGATGCACGTTCAACCGGATCGGCAAAAGAGGCTGGATCGGGAACAGCGTCGGTGACGGAAATTACCTGACCGGGGTTGGTGCCCCAGGTCACCTGCGGCGCAATCTCTTCCGCCTGCAGCGTCACGACGGTATCAAACTGCGCGTCATCGTCGGTTTTCAGGGTCTTCCAGTACGCCACGGCATCGTCAAAATCTTTACCTTTTGGCGCATGCAGACGTCCCTTCACATAATTGAAGGTGGTCTCATCAGGTGCTACCAGACCGGCTTTGGCACCCATTTCGATAGCCATATTGCACAGGGTCATGCGACCTTCCATGCTCAATGCCCGGATTGCCTCGCCGCAGAATTCCACCACGTGCCCGGTACCGCCTGCGCTGCCGGTTTTACCGATGATCGCCAGCACGATATCTTTCGCGGTGATCCCCGGCGCAGCTTTCCCTTTCACTTCGATCTTCATCGTCTTCGCGCGGCCCTGTTTCAGGGTCTGCGTCGCCAGAACATGTTCCACTTCAGAGGTGCCGATACCGAACGCCAGCGCGCCAAACGCACCGTGGGTGGCGGTGTGGGAGTCGCCGCACACGATGGTCATGCCTGGCAGGGTAATGCCCTGTTCCGGCCCCATGACGTGGACGATCCCCTGATACGGGTGATTCAGGTCATACAGTTCAACGCCGAATTCGTTGCAGTTTTTAATCAACTCCTGCATCTGAATGCGGGCCATCTCGCCGGAGGCGTTGATGTCTTTGGTCTGCGTGGAGACGTTATGGTCCATCGTCGCAAAGGTTTTTGCTGGCTGACGCACAGGACGGTTATGCGCACGCAGACCATCGAACGCCTGCGGTGAGGTCACTTCATGCACCAGATGACGGTCGATGTACAGCAACGGGGTTTCGTTTGTCGCCTCATAAACCACGTGAGCATCAAACACTTTTTCGTATAACGTTTTCGCCATGATTACACCCCTTCAGCGACATAGCGGGCAATAATGTCACCCATTTCATCGGTACTGACTGCCGCGCCACCGCGCGCCAGATCGCCGGTACGGACACCTTCTTCTAATGCGCGATTAATGGCATTTTCAATGGCCACTGCCGCGTCGTCTGCGCCCAGGCTGTAACGCAGCAGCAACGCCAGCGACAGGATCTGCGCAATCGGGTTGGCAATATTCTTCCCGGCGATATCCGGCGCGGAGCCACCCGCGGGTTCGTACAGACCAAAACCCTGTTCATTCAGACTGGCTGACGGCAGCATGCCCATCGAACCGGTGATCATCGCGCACTCGTCTGACAGGATGTCGCCGAACAGGTTGGAACACAGCAGCACATCAAACTGCGACGGATCTTTAATCAGCTGCATGGTGGCGTTATCGATGTACATATGCGCCAGTTCAACATCCGGATACTCGCGGGCGATTTCGTTGACGATCTCACGCCACAAAATGGACGATTGCAGTACGTTGGCTTTATCGATAGATGTGACTTTGCGGCGACGCTTGCGGGCAGATTCAAAGGCGATACGGGCGATGCGTTCGATTTCAAAACGGTGATACACCTCGGTATCGAAAGCTTTTTCATACTGACCGCTGCCTTCACGGCCTTTCGGCTGACCGAAGTAAATTCCGCCTGTCAGTTCGCGGACACACAGAATATCGAAGCCCTGCGCGGCGATATCAGCGCGCAGTGGGCAGAACTCTTCCAGACCCTGATACAGTCTGGCCGGACGCAAATTGCTGAACAGCTTAAAGTGCTTACGCAACGGCAGCAGCGCGCCGCGCTCAGGCTGTTCGGCAGGCGGCAGATGCTCCCATTTCGGGCCACCCACGGAGCCAAACAGCACCGCATCGGCATTTTCACAGCCTTCAATGGTGGCCTGCGGCAGCGGCGTGCCTTGTTTGTCGATGGCGATGCCACCGACGTCATAATGGCTGGTGGTGATCCGCATCGTAAAACGCTGGCGAACGGCATCCAGTACCTTCAGGGCTTGCGCCATCACTTCCGGGCCAATACCGTCACCCGGCAAAACGGCAATATGGTAATTCTTCGACATCACACGGTTTCCTTGTTGTTCTCATTATTCTGAGCTTTGCGTTGCAGCTCTTTTTCGACTTCAGCGGCGCGCCAGATGCTGTTCAGGACATGAACCATCGCTTTGGCGGAAGATTCCACGATGTCGGTCGCCAGACCCACCCCGTGGAAACGACGGCCGTTGTAATTCGCTACGATATCGACCTGACCCAGGGCGTCTTTCCCCTGGCCTTTGGCGCTCAGGCCATATTTGACCAGTTCGATGTTGTAGTTAGTGATGCGGTTAATGGCCTGATAGATAGCATCAACCGGACCGTTACCGTTCGCCGCTTCGGCTTTAATCTCATCACCGCAGGCCAGTTTGACGGAGGCGGTGGCAATATCGCTGGAGCCGGACTGAACGCTGAAGTAGTCCAGACGGAAATGCTCTGGCTCTTCCTGCTGCTTATTAATGAACGCCAGCGCTTCCAGATCGTAATCAAAGACCTGGCCTTTTTTATCCGCCAGTTTCAGGAACGCATCGTACAGATGGTCCATGTTGTAATCGGTCTCTTTATAGCCCATCTCTTCCATGCGATGTTTCACCGCCGCACGACCAGAGCGGGAGGTCAGGTTCAGTTGCATCTGATTCAGACCGATCGATTCCGGCGTCATGATTTCGTAGTTTTCACGATTTTTCAGCACGCCGTCCTGATGGATACCGGAGGAGTGAGCAAACGCGCCGGTGCCGACAATCGCTTTGTTGGCCGGAACCGGCATGTTGCAGATCTGGCTGACGGTCTGGCTGGTACGCCAGATTTCATGGTGATTGATGTTGGTGTGCACGTTCATGATATCTTTGCGCACTTTGATGGCCATGATCACTTCTTCCAGCGAGCAGTTACCCGCGCGCTCGCCGATGCCGTTCATCGCCCCTTCAACCTGACGTGCGCCTGCATGCACCGCAGCAATGGCGTTACCGACCGCCAGGCCTAAATCGTCATGGGTATGCACCGAGATGATCGCTTTATCGATATTAGGCACGCGCTCGTACAGGCCGGTAATAATGTTGGCGAACTCAAACGGCATGGTGTAGCCGACGGTGTCCGGAATATTAATGGTTCGTGCCCCGGCGTTAATCGCCGCTTCAACCACCCGCGCCAGATCCTCAATCGGCGTACGGCCCGCGTCTTCACACGAAAATTCCACGTCATCGGTGTAATTGCGCGCGCGCGTTACCATATAAATGGCGCGCTCAATGACCTCGTCCAGCGTGCTGCGCAGCTTGGTGGCGATATGCATGGGTGAGGTGGCAATAAAGGTATGAATGCGGAACGCTTCGGCGACTTTTAATGATTCCGCCGCGACGTCGATATCTTTTTCGACACAGCGCGCCAGCGCACAAACGCGGCTGTTTTTCACCTGGCGGGCAATGGTTTGCACCGATTCAAAATCGCCCGGTGAAGAGACCGGAAACCCGACTTCCATTACGTCCACGCCCATACGTTCGAGGGCCAAAGCAATCTGCAGCTTCTCTTTTACGCTCAGGCTCGCCTGTAATGCCTGTTCACCGTCACGTAAGGTAGTATCAAAAATAACGACTTGCTGGCTCATGATTTAGGTCCTTGATTGTCTTTGGCGCCTTGCTACGAGCATAAAAAAACCCGCGCATGGCGCGGGTTTAATTCGTTACCGGAAGATGACTTATCGCAAAACGTCGCCCACCAGACTACCGCGCGCAAAAGAGGCGTTTAGTAGTAGTAGGCTGGTGAAACGTGACGTGCGATTCATTAATGTCATACTCCAGATGAAATCGATATGCTTTTAGTGGTACTGGATACGCCGTTTGATGTCAAGCCCCGGTCGTGAAAACCAACCTGACAAATGACGGCATTCAGGGCGCTGTTTTAGCTTATTGTGCTGATGCGCCTGCTGCGCGCAGAATAACGCCAATGTTTTTTCGAGACACTTTTCATATTTTGAATCATTTTTATAGATTCGCTTGCATTTGTGGACGGGAAATATCGCGCAAGTAATAATTATATCTATATGATTCATTTAAATTTATTTGTGGAAACAATAAGTCTCAAAAAAGACTTTAATTAATTTGATAAATAGTTGTTAATTAGAAAGTGTTTTACTAAATATACATTTTAATTTTGCTAAACATTAAATGCGTTTTATGTCCGTTGATTATTAATGCCGTTTATGAGTAAACTTTGCTCATTGAGCGGAGTTATAGTTTTTAGTGTCGACATGGCAGTATTTCGCGTGCCCCGGTCTATTGGCAGTGATGTTTCTTTATGTTTTCCTAATTTTTATTATTTCTCTTTTGTAGATTTTATATGCATGGTAAATCATATTGTCAGAATTTATTATTGCATTAATGCAAAGGGAGTTTAGTGTGACTGTGGAGTTAGAAATGCCCGTGGAAAAAATTGAGCGCCAGGCGAGACAGGTGGAGATGACAAAACCACAGCTGCGCATGGTGGATTTAAATTTATTGACTGTGTTTGATGCGGTCATGCAAGAGCAAAATATTACCCGTGCGGCGCATATGTTGGGGATGTCGCAGCCCGCGGTGAGCAACGCTGTCGCGCGACTCAAGGTCATGTTCAACGATGAGCTGTTTGTGCGCTATGGTCGCGGTATTCAGCCAACGGCGAGGGCGTATCAGCTGTTTGGCTCTGTGCGCCAGGCATTACAACTGGTGCAAAATGAGTTACCGGGGTCCGAATTCGAACCTATCAGTAGCGAGCGCGTTTTTAATCTCTGTGTCTGCAGTCCGCTGGATAACTTTTTGACCTCGCTTATTTTTAATCGGGTCAGAGAAATTGCGCCAAATATCCATCTGGTATTTAAGTCATCCTTAAATAAGAATACCGAACATCAGCTCCGCTATCAGGAAATCGAATTTGTTCTGGGATATGAAGAGTTTCGCCGCCCGGAGTTTTCCTGCACACCGCTGTTTAAAGATGAAATGGTATTAGTCGCCAGTCGTAAACACCCGCGTCTGAGCGGCCCGCTTAAAGAAAGTGATGTCTATAAAGAAGAACATGCCGTCGTTTCTCTCGATCGCTACGCTTCTTTTAGCCAGCCATGGTATGACACCGCAGATAAACAAGCCTGCATCGCTTATCAGGGAATGGCATTAACCAGCGTGCTGAATGTGGTGTCGCAAACACAAATGGTGGCCGTCGCACCGCGCTGGCTGGCAGAGGAGTTTTCTGATTCACTGGATCTTCAGTTATTACCGTTACCGTTAAAACTTAATAGCCGGACCTGTTATCTTTCCTGGCATGAGGCGGCGGGTCGCGATAAAGGCCATCAGTGGATGGAAGAGCTGCTGGCGTCTATTTGTCTGCGCTAATTATCGTGACAACAAACAGAGCGCACGTTCGCTCTGTTTGTTTTGTGTGTAAGAGAATAACCAGCATTTTATTCTGTTTCTTACTGAGGGTTATCCCCGGCTCCCGACAAAAAATGGATCATTTCCTGTTCTTTTCCCGTTATCCCGAGTAATGACTATCCTCTTTTCTTATCACTGAAGCTTTTCACCATTTTCTTAACGCTTGCCTGGTATTTCTTCTTTTTCGCCAGGCGTTATCTGCGCCGGGGCGAATTGCCTGCCTGAAAGTGAGCGGTTATGTTAATTGAATATGATTATCGACGAGCGTTATCGTCTCGTCAGACGCGCGTGTGGAAATGAATTCCGCATCGCCAAACAGAGCCTGGAGGCAAGTCATGGAGATGTTGTCTGGAGCCGAGATGGTTGTCCGATCGCTTGTCGATCAGGGCGTGAAGCAAGTGTTCGGCTACCCCGGTGGGGCTGTCCTTGATATCTACGATGCGTTACATACCCTCGGCGGTATCGAACATGTGCTGGTACGGCACGAGCAGGCAGCGGTGCATATGGCCGATGGACTGGCGCGTGCAACGGGGGAAGTGGGCGTGGTGCTGGTCACTTCAGGCCCAGGTGCTACCAATGCGATCACCGGCATTGCGACGGCCTATATGGATTCAGTCCCGCTGGTGGTGCTGTCCGGGCAGGTCGCAACCTCGCTGATTGGCTACGATGCCTTCCAGGAGTGCGACATGGTGGGGATTTCCCGCCCGGTGGTGAAACACAGCTTTCTGGTTAAACAAACCGAAGATATCCCCGGCGTGCTGAAAAAGGCGTTCTGGCTGGCGGCCAGCGGTCGTCCTGGGCCAGTGGTGGTCGATCTGCCAAAAGATATCCTTAACCCGCAAAACAAGCTGCCATACGTCTGGCCGGAAACGGTGAGCATGCGCTCCTACAACCCGACGACAACCGGACATAAAGGGCAGATTAAACGCGCGTTGCAAACGCTGGTTGCCGCGAAAAGACCGGTAGTCTACGTCGGCGGCGGGGCGATCAACGCAGAATGTAGTGAGCAGCTCAAAACGCTGATTGAGAAACTCAATCTGCCGGTAGCTTCTTCATTAATGGGGCTGGGGGCGTTTCCTGGTACGCATCGTCATTCACTGGGCATGCTGGGCATGCACGGGACGTACGAAGCGAACATGACGATGCATCATTCTGATGTGATTTTTGCGGTGGGCGTGCGCTTTGACGATCGCACGACCAACAATCTGGCGAAATATTGCCCGGATGCCACCGTGTTGCACATTGATATCGATCCGACGTCGATTTCCAAAACCGTACCGGCGGATATCCCGATTGTCGGCGACGCCCGGCTGGTACTGGAGCAGATGCTTGAGCTACTGGAGCAGGAAGAGGCCGCCCAGCCGCTGGATGATATCCGCGACTGGTGGCAGCGAATCGAGCAGTGGCGCGGCCGACACAGCCTGAAATATGACACGCAGAGCCCGGCGATTAAACCGCAGGCGGTCATTGAAACCCTCTGGCGGCTGACCAAAGGTGACGCTTACGTTACCTCCGATGTCGGTCAGCATCAGATGTTTGCCGCGCTCTATTACCCGTTTGATAAACCACGTCGCTGGATCAACTCCGGCGGTCTCGGCACCATGGGCTTCGGCCTGCCAGCCGCGCTGGGCGTGAAGATGGCATTGCCTGACGAAACGGTGATCTGCGTGACCGGCGATGGCAGTATTCAGATGAACATTCAGGAGCTGTCGACGGCGCTGCAGTATGAACTGCCGGTGCTGGTCGTCAACCTGAACAACCGCTATCTCGGCATGGTGAAACAGTGGCAGGACATGATCTACTCGGGCCGCCATTCGCAATCCTATATGAAGTCCTTGCCGGACTTTGTGGCGCTGGCACAGGCCTATGGTCACGTCGGCATTCAGATCAACCAGCCCGATGAACTGGAAGCGAAGCTGGCGGAAGCGCTGGACATGGTGCGTAACCAGCGGCTGGTGTTTGTCGATGTCACTGTCGATGGAAGTGAACACGTTTATCCGATGCAAATTCGCGGTGGCGGAATGGATGAAATGTGGCTGAGCAAAACGGAGAGAACCTGACTATGCGCCGGATATTATCAGTATTACTGGAAAACGAATCGGGCGCTCTGTCGCGCGTCATTGGCCTCTTTTCGCAGCGAGGCTATAACATTGAGAGTCTGACCGTTGCGCCAACGGACGATCCGACGCTCTCCCGCATGACGATCCAAACCGTTGGTGACGAGCAGGTCATCGAACAGATCGAAAAACAGCTGCACAAACTGGTGGATGTGTTGCGGGTCAGCGAACTGGGGCAGGGGTCGCACGTTGAGCGCGAAATCATGCTGGTCAAAGTGCAGGCCAGCGGATACGGGCGCGAAGAGGTGAAACGCAACACCGAAATCTTCCGTGGGCAGATTATCGACGTCACGCCGTCCATCTATACCGTTCAACTGGCCGGTACCAGCGACAAACTGGATGCGTTCCTTGCCACATTGCGCGATGTGGCGCGCATTGTTGAAGTGGCGCGTTCTGGCGTGGTGGGTCTCTCCCGTGGTGAGAAGATCATGCGATAAGTCCTGCTGATGAATTAAAATGAAGCCTGACACCACCGGTCAGGCTTTTTTTTTGCGAATCCAGTGGGAAGAGTCAATAAAAGCGGTTGCCGCAGTTATCATTCTGCGCTTAGATGTTAATAAATTTTACCCATACCTTCGCGAAGGTTATGGATTGTACAAGTTAAGCAAGGGGCAATTGTGAAACTGGATGAAATCGCCCGGCTTGCCGGTGTCTCCCGGACGACGGCGAGCTATGTGATTAACGGTAAAGCTAAGCAGTATCGCGTTAGTGATAAAACCGTCGAAAAAGTGATGGCCGTGGTGCGTGAGCATAACTACCATCCGAACGCGGTGGCTGCCGGGCTCCGTGCAGGACGCACTCGTTCTATTGGTCTGGTGATCCCTGATCTGGAAAACACCAGTTATACCCGCATTGCAAATTACCTGGAGCGTCAGGCGCGCCAGCGCGGCTATCAGTTGCTGATTGCCTGCTCGGAAGATCAGCCGGATAACGAAATGCGCTGTATCGAGCATCTGTTACAGCGGCAGGTGGATGCGATTATCGTTTCAACGTCTTTGCCGCCAGAGCATCCCTTCTATCAGCGCTGGGCGAACGACAATTTCCCGATTGTGGCGCTGGATCGCGCGCTCGATCGCGAACACTTCACCAGCGTTGTCGGCGCCGATCAGGACGATGCCGAAATGCTGGCCTCTGAACTGCGCAAATTCCCGGCGGAAAATATCCTCTATCTTGGCGCGTTGCCGGAACTCTCCGTCAGCTTCCTGCGCGAACAGGGATTCCGCACCGCCTGGAAAGATGATCCGCGTAAAGTGGATTATCTGTACGCCAACAGCTACGAGCGCGAAGCTGCCGCGCAACTGTTCGATAAATGGCTGGAAACGAACCCGATGCCGCAGGCGTTGTTCACCACGTCGTTTGCGCTGTTGCAGGGTGTGATGGACGTAACGCTACGCCGGGAAGGCAAGCTGCCGCCGGATCTGGCCATCGCCACCTTTGGTGATCACGAACTGCTGGATTTCCTGCAATGCCCGGTGCTGGCGGTTGCCCAGCGTCACCGCGATGTCGCAGAGCGCGTGTTAGAAATTGTGCTGGCGAGCCTCGATGAACCGCGTAAACCGAAGCCGGGGCTGAGCCGCATTCGTCGAAATCTTTATCGTCGCGGCAGTCTGAGTCGTCGTTAAGCGAATAAACGATGCGGTAATGATAAAAAAGTAAGGGATTATTTGATATTCAGATAATTCCTTACTTTTTCCAGGGATCTAATTCAAATCGCGTTTAATCTCACCAGAAACGGACCACTAACTGACCAGAAAAGAATATCGATGTATTATTTTGTTACACCCGCCGTGGATTTGTCCAATTAACAAACACTTCATCGAAAAACCCATCGCCTCACACGCCTTCCCGCGGAAAAATGGCGGCTCACCATGCTCAGAAGGGCTGTTATCGTGTCGGGGAATGTCCTAAAATGCCGCGCACGTCGCAAACTGACACTTTATATTTTCGCTCGATGATATTGAGTTTCTTTTAACGAGCATGAACAGATTTGTTTTTTTTCTTGCAACTATTCATAGCGTTAATTTGCCTCGTTTGGTGGACATAAATTAAACAGGGCGAATATCTGCCGCCATTATTGGGTTTTTTAACTCTGTTAGCGTCAGTGCTGGCTTGACAAGCTTTTCCTCCGCTCCGTAAACTCTTTTAGGTGGGAATTTGTGGGTGAAAGTGGAGAAAAGGGGTGAGGCTGGCATGTTCCGTGGGGCAACGTTAGTCAATCTCGACAGCAAGGGTCGTTTATCGATACCTACGCGGTATCGCGATCGGCTGGTCGAAAACGCTTCCGGTTTAATGGTTTGCACCATTGACATCCATCACCCGTGCCTGCTGCTTTACCCACTTCCCGAATGGGAAATTATCGAGCAAAAACTGTCGCGCCTGTCGAGCATGAATCAGGCCGAGCGCCGCGTACAGCGTTTGCTGCTTGGACATGCAAGCGAATGTCAGATGGACAACGCCGGTCGTTTACTGATTGCACCGGTTTTACGGCAACACGCCGGACTGACCAAAGAAGTGATGCTGGTCGGCCAGTTCAACAAATTTGAGCTGTGGGACGAAACGACCTGGTATCAACGGGTCAAGGAAGATATAGACGCTGAGCAGTCCGCATCCGGAGAGTTGTCGGATCGGCTGCAGGATTTGTCCTTATAAATGATGGAAAACTTTAAACATACGACGGTACTGCTGGATGAGGCCGTAAATGGCCTGAATATTCGTCCTGATGGTACCTACATCGATGGCACATTTGGTCGCGGCGGTCATTCGCGACTGATTCTTTCGCAACTGGGCGCGGAAGGACGACTGCTGGCTATCGATCGGGATCCGCATGCGATCGCCGAAGCACAGCGCATTGACGATCCTCGCTTTTCCATCGTACATGGTCCTTTTTCCGCGCTGGGCGACTACGTTGCCGAACGCGAGCTTACTGGCAGGATCGACGGCATTCTTCTCGATCTTGGTGTCTCTTCACCGCAGCTTGATGACGCTGAGCGCGGTTTCTCCTTTATGCGCGACGGCCCGCTGGACATGCGCATGGATCCGACACGTGGGCAATCTGCCGCTGAATGGCTGCTGAACGCTGACGAAGCCGACATCGCCTGGGTGATCAAAACCTTTGGCGAAGAGCGTTTCGGCAAGCGCATTGCCCGCGCCATTGTGGAGCGAAACCGCGAACAGCCGATGACCCGCACCAAAGAACTGGCTGAAGTGGTCGCTGCGGCCACACCGGTGAAGGACAAATTCAAACATCCCGCGACCCGTACCTTCCAGGCGGTGCGCATCTGGGTAAACAGTGAACTGGAGGAGATAGAGCAGGCGCTAAAAAGCTCGATCGACGTGCTGGCCCCGGGTGGGCGGCTCTCCATCATCAGTTTCCACTCGCTGGAAGACCGCATTGTGAAACGCTTTATGCGTGAGCAAAGCCGCGGTCCGCAGGTTCCGGCAGGGCTTCCGATGACAGAAGAGCAACTCAGGAAGCTGGGTGGCCGTCATTTTCGGGCATTAGGCAAGATGTTGCCGGGCGAAGATGAAGTGGCAGAGAATCCACGCGCTCGTAGTTCAGTGCTGCGTATCGCAGAAAGGACGAACGCATGATCAGCAGAGTGTCAGAGGCCTTAAGCAAAGTAAAAGGATCGATTGGAAGCAACGAGCGCCATGCCTTGCCTGGCGTGATCGGTGACGATCTTTTGCGATTCGGGAAACTGCCACTCTGCTTGTTCATTTGCATCATTGTTACCGCGGTGACAGTCGTGACCACGGCGCACCATACGCGCCTGTTGACCGCGCAACGCGAACAAATGGTTCTGGAACGCGACGCTCTGGATATCGAGTGGCGCAACCTGATCCTCGAAGAGAACGCGCTCGGCGATCACAGCCGGGTTGAGCGGATCGCGACAGAAAAGCTGCAAATGCAGCATGTCGATCCGTCACAAGAGAACATCGTGGTACAGAAATAAGGATTACGGCGACGCATGAAAGCAGCGGTAAAGACGCTAAAACCGAAACGTCAGGAAGAACAGGCCAACTTTATCAGTTGGCGTTTTGCGTTGCTTTGTGGTTGTATCCTGCTGGCGCTGGCTTTCCTGCTGGGCCGCGTGGCCTGGTTGCAGATCGTTAACCCTGACATGCTGGTACGCCAGGGCGATATGCGCTCCCTGCGCGTCCAGGAAGTGTCCACCTCCCGCGGCATGATCACTGACCGCTCCGGTCGCCCGCTGGCGGTCAGTGTGCCGGTGAAAGCGATCTGGGCCGATCCCAAAGAATTACATGACGCAGGCGGAATCACCCTTGATAACCGCTGGAAGGCGCTTTCCGATGCGCTGAAAATGCCGCTGGATCAACTGGCGTCGCGGGTGAATGCGAATCCGAAAGGGCGCTTTATCTACCTGGCGCGTCAGGTCAACCCGGACATGGCGGATTACATCAAAAAACTGAAGCTGCCGGGGATTCATCTGCGTGAAGAGTCTCGTCGCTATTATCCGTCAGGCGAAGTGACCGCTCACCTCATCGGCTTCACTAACGTCGACAGCCAGGGGATTGAAGGCGTTGAGAAGAGTTTTGATAAGTGGCTGACCGGCCAGCCGGGTGAGCGCATCGTGCGTAAAGACCGCTATGGTCGCGTCATTGAAGATATCTCCTCAACCGACAGCCAGGCCGCGCACAACCTGGCATTGAGCATTGATGAGCGCCTGCAGGCGCTGGTGTACCGGGAACTGAACAACGCCGTGGCGTTCAACAAAGCCGAATCCGGCAGTGCGGTGCTGGTGGACGTGAACACCGGCGAAGTGTTGGCGATGGCGAACAGCCCGTCGTACAACCCGAACAACTTCACCGGGACGGCGAAAGACGCGATGCGTAACCGGGCGATCACCGACGTGTTTGAACCGGGCTCGACGGTGAAACCGATGGTCGTCATGACGGCGTTGCAGCGTGGGATCGTCAACGAAAACAGCGTCCTGAATACCATTCCATACCGAATTAACGGCCACGAAATCAAAGACGTGGCGCGCTACAGCGAATTAACCCTGACTGGGGTATTACAGAAGTCGAGTAACGTCGGTGTCTCCAAACTGGCGTTAGCGATGCCGTCCTCAGCGTTAGTAGATACTTACTCACGTTTTGGGCTGGGAAAGGCGACCAATTTGGGGTTGGTCGGAGAACGCAGTGGCTTATATCCTCAAAAACAACGGTGGTCTGACATAGAGAGGGCCACCTTCTCTTTCGGCTACGGGCTAATGGTAACCCCGTTACAGTTAGCGCGAGTCTACGCAACCATCGGCAGCTATGGCATTTATCGCCCGCTGTCGATTACCAAGGTTGATCCTCCGGTTCCGGGTGAGCGTGTCTTCCCGGAACCGCTCGTTCGTACCGTCGTCCACATGATGGAAAGCGTGGCACTGCCTGGCGGCGGTGGCGTGAAAGCAGCGATCAAAGGCTATCGCATCGCGATTAAAACCGGTACGGCGAAAAAAGTAGGGCCTGATGGCCGCTACATCAACAAATATATTGCTTACACCGCGGGCGTTGCGCCAGCGAGCCAGCCGCGTTTTGCGCTGGTCGTGGTCATCAACGATCCACAGGCAGGTAAATACTACGGTGGCGCCGTTTCCGCGCCGGTGTTTGGTGCCATCATGGGCGGCGTATTACGCACCATGAACATTGAACCGGATGCGCTGGCAACGGGCGAGAAAAGTGAATTTGTGATTAATCAAGGCGAGGGAACAGGTGGCAGATCGTAATTTGCGCGACCTTCTTGCTCCGTGGGTGCCGAACGCACCGGAGCGAGCACTGCGAGAGATGACACTCGACAGCCGTGTGGCGGCGTCGGGCGATCTCTTTGTTGCGGTGTTGGGTCATCAGGCGGACGGGCGTCGATATATCCCGCAGGCGATTGCGCAAGGTGTTGCTGCCATTATTGCTGAGGCAAAAGATGAAGCCGCCGATGGCGAAATCCGTGAAATGCACGGTGTTCCGGTGATCTACCTCAGCCAGTTAAACGAGCGCTTATCCGCACTTGCCGGTCGTTTTTATCACGAGCCTTCCGACCTTCTGCGTCTGGTGGGCGTGACCGGCACCAACGGAAAAACCACCACCACGCAACTGCTGGCGCAATGGGCGCAACTGCTCGGTGAAACCAGCGCCGTGATGGGGACTGTCGGTAACGGTCTGCTGGGCAAAGTGGCGCCAACGGAAAATACCACGGGTTCTGCCGTTGATGTGCAGCACGTGCTGTCAGGTCTGGCAGGGCAGGGGGCCACCTTCGCCGCGATGGAAGTCTCTTCTCACGGGCTGGTGCAGCATCGCGTGGCGGCGCTGAAATTCGCTGCGTCGGTGTTTACCAACCTGAGCCGCGACCATCTTGATTATCACGGCGACATGGAACATTACGAAGCGGCGAAATGGCTGCTTTATTCCACTCACCACTGTGGTCAGGCAATTATCAACGCCGATGACGACGTGGGTCGCCGCTGGCTGGCAAAACTGCCGGATGCCGTTGCGGTGTCGATGGAAGATCATATTAACCCGAACTGCCATGGCCGCTGGCTGAAGGCGACCGCCGTGAATTATCACGACAGCGGCGCCACCATTCAGTTTGATTCCAGCTGGGGCCACGGTGAAATTGAAAGTCGGCTGATGGGCGCGTTTAACGTCAGCAATCTGCTGCTGGCGCTGGCCACGCTGCTGGCTCTGGGTTACCCGCTGGCGACGCTGCTGAAAACGGCGGCGCGTCTGCAGCCGGTTTGCGGGCGTATGGAAGTGTTTACCGCGCCGGGGAAACCCGCGGTGGTGGTGGATTACGCCCACACGCCGGATGCGCTGGAAAAAGCGCTGGAAGCGGCGCGTCTGCACTGCGCGGGCAAGCTGTGGTGCGTCTTTGGTTGCGGCGGCGATCGCGACAAAGGCAAACGTCCGTTAATGGGGGCGATTGCTGAACAGTTTGCGGATATCGTGGTGGTTACTGATGACAATCCGCGTACCGAAGAGCCGCGGGCGATCATCAACGATATTCTGGCGGGCATGGTCGATGCCGGGCGCGCGATGGTCAAAGAAGGGCGCGCGGAAGCGGTGACCAACGCCATCATGCAGGCCAAAGAGAACGATGTGGTGCTGGTTGCCGGTAAAGGCCATGAAGATTATCAAATCGTGGGTAGCCGTCGTCTGGATTACTCCGACCGTGTGACTGCGGCGCGTCTGCTGGGAGTGATCGCATGATTAGCGTAACGCTACGTCAGCTGGCCGACATTCTGTGCGGCGAACTGCACGGGCAGGATCTGACGATTGACGCCGTGACCACCGATACGCGCCAGCTGACGGCGGGCTGCCTGTTTGTGGCGCTGAAAGGCGAGCGATTCGACGCCCACGATTTTGCCGACCAGGCGAAAGCGGGTGGTGCTGGTGCGTTGCTGGTGAGCCGTAAACTGGACTGTGATTTGCCGCAGGTCGTGGTGAAAGATACCCGCCTGGCGTTTGGCGAACTGGGCGCCTGGGTGCGTCAGAACGTTCCGGCACGCGTGGTTGCGCTGACCGGTTCATCCGGCAAAACCTCTGTGAAAGAGATGACGGCGGCGATTCTCAATCAGTGCGGAAATACGCTGTATACCGCCGGAAACCTCAATAATGACATCGGCGTGCCGATGACCTTGTTGCGCCTGACGAAAGCCCATCAGTTTGCGGTGATTGAACTGGGTGCCAACCACCAGGGCGAAATCGCCTGGACGGTGAGTCTGACGCGTCCGGAAGCGGCGCTGGTGAATAACCTGGCGGCAGCGCATCTGGAAGGGTTTGGTTCGCTGGCGGGCGTGGCAAAAGCCAAAGGTGAGATTTATACCGGTCTGTCAGAAAACGGCATCGCCATTATGAATGCTGATAACAATGACTGGCTGAACTGGCAGAGTGTGATTGGTAACCGTAAAGTCTGGCGTTTTTCCCCGAATGCGGCGAACAGCGATTTTACCGCCACCAACATTCATGTGACCAGCCACGGTACGGAGTTCACACTGCAAACGCCGAACGGCAGTATGGATGTGCTGTTGCCGCTGCCGGGTCGTCACAATATCGCTAACGCGCTGGCGGCAACCTCGCTGGCGATGGCGGTCGGTGCTGATCTCCAGGCGGTAAAAACGGGGCTGGCAAGTTTAACGTCGGTGCCGGGGCGTCTGTTCCCGATCCCGCTGGCGGAGAACAAGCTGCTGCTGGACGACTCCTATAACGCGAACGTCGGCTCCATGACGGCGGCGGTGCAGGTGTTGTCGGAAATGCCGGGCTACCGCGTGCTGGTGGTTGGCGATATGGCGGAGCTGGGCGCTGAAAGCGAAGCCTGCCATGTTCAGGTCGGTGAAGCGGCAAAAACCGCCGGTCTCGACCGTGTGCTGAGCGTAGGCAAACTGAGCCAGGCGATCAGCAATGCCAGCGGTGTGGGCGAACATTTTGCCGATAAAGCGGCGTTGATTGCCCGTCTTCGCGGCATTGTAGAAGAAAAACAAATGATAACTATTTTAGTGAAGGGTTCACGTAGTGCCGCCATGGAAGAGGTAGTACGCGCATTACAGGAGAATGGGACATGTTAGTGTGGCTGGCCGAACATTTGGTCAAATATTATTCCGGCTTTAACGTCTTTTCCTATCTGACGTTTCGCGCCATTGTCAGCCTGCTGACTGCGCTGTTCATCTCATTGTGGATGGGCCCGCGCATGATTGCCCGTCTGCAAAAACTGTCGTTTGGCCAGGTGGTTCGTAACGACGGTCCGGAATCGCACTTCAGCAAGCGCGGTACGCCAACGATGGGCGGGATTATGATCCTCACCGCGATTGTGGTGTCTGTGCTGCTGTGGGCTTACCCGTCCAACCCGTACGTCTGGTGCGTGCTGGTGGTGTTGGTCGGCTACGGCATCATCGGCTTTGTCGATGACTACCGCAAAGTGGTGCGCAAAGACACCAAAGGGCTTATCGCGCGCTGGAAATATTTCTGGATGTCGGTGATTGCGCTGGGTGTGGCGTTCGCGCTGTACCTCGCCGGAAAAGACACGCCCGCCACCGAACTGGTGGTGCCGTTCTTTAAAGACGTCATGCCGCAACTGGGGCTGTTTTACGTGCTGCTGGCGTACTTTGTCATCGTGGGTACCGGCAACGCCGTTAACCTGACCGATGGCCTCGACGGGCTGGCGATCATGCCGACGGTATTTGTCGCAGGCGGTTTTGCGCTGGTGGCGTGGGCGACCGGTAACATGAACTTCGCCAGCTACCTGCATATTCCGTATTTACGCCATGCGGGTGAACTGGTGATTGTCTGCACGGCGATTGTCGGCGCAGGTTTAGGATTTTTGTGGTTTAACACCTACCCGGCCCAGGTTTTCATGGGCGATGTTGGTTCTCTGGCACTGGGCGGCGCGCTGGGCATTATCGCCGTGCTGCTGCGTCAGGAGTTCCTGCTGGTCATTATGGGTGGTGTGTTCGTGGTGGAAACCCTGTCGGTCATCCTGCAGGTGGGCTCCTTTAAGCTGCGCGGCCAGCGCATCTTCCGGATGGCGCCGATTCACCACCACTATGAACTGAAAGGCTGGCCAGAACCGCGCGTGATCGTGCGCTTCTGGGTGATTTCGCTGATGCTGGTCCTGATTGGTCTGGCAACGCTGAAGGTACGTTAATCATGGCAGATTACCAGGGCAAAAAAGTCGTCATTATCGGTCTCGGATTGACCGGACTTTCCTGCGTCGATTTTTTCCTCTCGCAGGGCGTTACGCCACGCGTCATGGATACCCGTATGACGCCGCCTGGTCTCGATAAACTGCCGGAAGAGATTGAACATCATACCGGCAGCCTGAACGACAACTGGCTGATGGACGCCGATCTGATCGTGGCAAGTCCCGGGATCGCGCTGGCGCATCCATCTCTGATCGCCGCGGCGGAAGCGGGCGTGGAGATCGTCGGTGATATCGAACTGTTCTGCCGCGAAGCGCAGGCGCCGATCGTGGCGATCACCGGATCGAACGGCAAGAGCACCGTTACGACGCTGGTCGGTGAAATGGCGAAAGCAGCGGGCGTGAACGTTGGCGTGGGCGGTAACATTGGTCTTCCGGCCCTGATGCTGCTGGATGTCACCCGTGAACTGTACGTGCTGGAGCTGTCCAGTTTCCAGCTGGAAACCACCACCAGTCTGCAGGCAGCCGCGGCAACCATTCTGAACGTCACAGAAGATCATATGGATCGCTATCCGTTTGGTCTGCAGCAGTATCGCGCGGCGAAATTGCGTGTCTATGAAAATGCCAGCGTGTGCGTGGTGAACGCCGACGACGCGCTAACCATGCCGATACGCGGCGCCGATGAGCGTTGCGTCAGCTTTGGCGTCAATATGGGTGACTATCACCTGAACCGTCAGCAGGGCGAAACCTGGCTGCGGGTGAAAGGTGAAAAAGTGCTGAACGTGAAAGAGATGAAACTCTCCGGGCAGCATAACTACAGCAATGCGCTGGCAGCGCTGGCGCTGGCGGATGCCGTCGGCTTACCGCGCGCCAGCAGTCTGAAAGCACTGACGACGTTCACCGGTCTGCCACACCGTTTCCAGGTGGCGCTGGAACATAACGGTGTGCGCTGGATTAACGACTCCAAAGCGACCAATGTCGGCAGTACCGAAGCGGCGCTGAATGGCCTGCATGTTGACGGTACGCTGCATCTGCTGCTGGGCGGCGATGGTAAATCCGCTGATTTCAGCGCGCTGAAACAGTACCTCGGCGGCGATAACGTTCGCCTGTATTGCTTTGGCCGTGATGGCGGCGAGCTGGCAGCGCTGCGTCCTGAGATTGCGACGCAGACCGATACCATGGAACAGGCGATGCGTCTGATAGCACCGCAGGTTAAGGCGGGTGACATGGTGCTTCTGTCTCCGGCCTGCGCCAGTCTCGATCAGTTCAAAAATTTTGAGCAGCGTGGCGATGAATTTACGCGCCTGGCGAAGGAGTTAGGCTGATGCGCTTATCTCTCCCTCGCCTGAGAATGCCGCGACTGCCTGGATCAGGAATTCTGGTCTGGGTGTTCAACGCGTTAAAAGGCTGGGTGATGGGCTCGCGCGATAAAGACACCGACAGTCTGGTCATGTACGACCGCACGCTGCTGTGGCTGACGCTGGGGCTCGGGGCTATCGGCTTTATCATGGTGACTTCGGCGTCGATGCCGGTGGGGCAGCGTCTGGCGAACGATCCGTTCCTGTTCGCCAAACGTGATGGCCTGTACCTGATTCTGGCGCTGTGCCTGGGGCTGATTACTCTGCGCCTGCCGATGGAGTTCTGGCAGCGTCACAGCACCACCATGCTCATTCTGTCTATTGTGATGCTGCTTATCGTACTGGTTGTCGGGAGTTCGGTTAACGGGGCGTCACGCTGGATAGCGATTGGCCCGCTGCGCATTCAGCCTGCGGAATTTACCAAGCTGTCGCTGTTTTGTTATATCGCCAACTATCTGGTGCGTAAGGCTGACGAAGTACGTAACAACCTTCGCGGCTTCTTAAAACCGATGGGGGTGATTTTTGTGCTGGCGATCCTGCTGCTGGCCCAGCCGGACCTCGGTACCGTGGTGGTGCTGTTCGTCACCACGTTGGCGATGCTGTTCCTGGCGGGCGCCAAGCTGTGGCAGTTCATTGCCATTATCGGCATGGGGCTTTCGGCGGTAGTGCTGCTGATCCTCGCCGAGCCGTACCGTATCCGCCGCGTGACCTCCTTCTGGAACCCGTGGGAAGATCCGTTCGGCAGCGGTTATCAGCTCACCCAGTCGCTGATGGCGTTTGGCCGTGGCGAAATGTGGGGGCAGGGGCTGGGGAACTCCGTACAGAAACTGGAGTATCTGCCGGAAGCGCATACTGACTTCATCTTCGCCATTATCGGCGAGGAATTAGGTTATATCGGTGTGGTACTTGCACTTTTAATGGTATTCTTCGTCGCTTTTCGTGCGATGTCCATCGGGCGAAAAGCACTGGAGATTAACCAACGTTTTGCGGGTTTCCTCGCCTGTTCTATCGGTATCTGGTTCAGTTTTCAGGCGTTAGTGAACGTCGGTGCGGCAGCGGGGATGTTGCCGACCAAAGGTCTGACGCTGCCGCTGATCAGTTACGGTGGTTCGAGTTTGTTGATTATGTCGACAGCAATCATGTTTTTGCTGCGCATTGATTATGAAACGCGTCTGGAAAAGGCTCAGGCGTTTACGCGGGGTGTTCGATGAGTGGTCAGGCAAAGCGGTTGATGGTGATGGCGGGCGGTACCGGCGGACACGTGTTCCCGGGGCTGGCGGTCGCGCACCATTTAATGGATCAGGGCTGGCAGGTGCGCTGGCTGGGAACCGCTGACCGTATGGAAGCGGATTTAGTGCCTAAACACGGTATCGGGATCGATTTTATCCGCATTACTGGCCTGCGCGGTAAAGGCGTTAAAGCGCAGTTACTGGCTCCGGTCCGCATTTTCAATGCCTGGCGACAGGCGCGGGCGATCATGAAACGCTTCAAACCCGACGTGGTGCTGGGTATGGGCGGTTATGTCTCTGGCCCGGGCGGTCTGGCGGCGTGGTCGCTGGGCATTCCTGTCGTCCTGCACGAACAAAACGGCATTGCTGGCCTGACGAACAAATGGCTGGCGAAAATCGCGAAGAAAGTGATGCAGGCGTTTCCTGGCGCTTTCCCGAATGCTGATGTTGTCGGCAACCCGGTGCGTGTCGATGTGCTGGCGCTACCGTTGCCGGAACAGCGTCTGCCGGGGCGTGATGGCCCGATTCGTGTGCTTGTAGTCGGCGGCTCTCAGGGCGCGCGTGTGCTTAACCAGACGATGCCACAGGTGGCGGCGAAACTCGGCGACAGCATTACCGTCTGGCACCAGAGCGGCAAAGGCGCGCAGCAGACTGTTGAGCAGGCTTATGTCGATGCCGGGCAGCCACAGCATAAAGTGACTGAATTTATCGATGATATGGCAGCGGCGTATGCCTGGGCGGACGTCGTGGTTTGCCGTTCCGGTGCGCTGACCGTCAGCGAAATCGCGGCTGCAGGTCTCCCGGCGCTGTTTGTGCCTTTCCAGCACAAAGACCGGCAGCAGTACTGGAATGCGTTGCCGCTGGAAAAAGCGGGTGCCGCGAAGATTTTCGAACAGCCGCAGTTTACGGTGGACGCGGTTGCGACCACTCTCGCAGGCTGGGACAGAAAAACATTACTGGTGATGGCTGAACGCGCACGCGCGGCAGCGATCCCGGATGCCACCGAACGGGTGGCGAAAGAAGTGAGCCTGGTTGCTCAGGCTTAACCCTCGCAGCGCGTGTTGCGCTGCACGAATTTTTGAGTAGTTGATGGCGTTTAAAGAATGAATACACAACAACTGGCGAAACTGCGTTCCATTGTGCCCGAGATGCGTCGCGTCCGGCATATCCACTTCGTTGGCATCGGCGGTGCTGGCATGGGTGGTATTGCCGAAGTGTTGGCCAATGAAGGTTATCAGATCAGCGGTTCTGATCTGGCGCCAAACCCGGTTACGCAACAGTTGGCGGCGTTAGGCGCCACGATTTATTTCAACCATCGCCCGGAAAACGTGCGTGATGCGAGCGTAGTGGTGGTTTCTACGGCGATTGCTGCCGATAACCCGGAGATTGTGGCGGCGCACGAAGCCCGCATCCCGGTGATCCGTCGTGCTGAGATGCTGGCGGAACTGATGCGTTTTCGTCACGGTATCGCGATTGCCGGTACCCACGGTAAAACCACCACCACCGCGATGGTGGCCAGTATTTATGCCGAAGCCGGGCTCGATCCGACATTTGTCAACGGCGGGCTGGTGAAAGCGGCAGGCGTGCATGCGCGCCTGGGCAGCAGCCGTTATCTGATTGCGGAAGCGGATGAGAGTGATGCGTCGTTCCTGCATCTGCAACCGATGGTCGCCATTGTGACCAACATCGAAGCCGACCACATGGATACCTACCAGGGTGACTTCGAAAACCTGAAGCAGACGTTTATCAACTTCCTGCACAACCTGCCGTTTTATGGCCGTGCGGTGATGTGTGTTGATGATCCGGTGATCCGCGAACTGCAACCGCGTGTTGGCCGTCAGGTCACCACCTACGGGTTCAGCGAAGACGCCGATGTGCGTGTGGAAGATTATCAGCAGATTGGCGCGCAGGTGCATTTCACCCTGGTGCGTCACGAAAAAGACAATCTGCGCGTCATGCTGAATGCGCCGGGCCGCCATAACGCGCTGAACGCGGCGGCGGCGGTCGCGGTGGCGACGGAAGAAGGGATCGACGATGACGCGATTTTGCGCGCCATGGCCAGTTTCCAGGGCACCGGGCGTCGCTTTGATTTCCTCGGCGAATTCCCGCTCGCGGAAGTGAACGGTAAGAGTGGCACGGCAATGCTGGTGGATGATTACGGTCATCACCCGACGGAAGTCGATGCAACGATCAAAGCCGCCCGCGCGGGCTGGCCGGATAAAAATCTGGTGATGCTGTTTCAGCCGCACCGTTTCACGCGTACGCGCGATCTGTATGACGATTTCGCCAACGTGCTGACGCAGGTTGACGCGCTGCTGATGCTCGACGTTTACCCGGCGGGCGAAGCGCCGATTCCGGGAGCGGACAGCCGCTCGCTGTGCCGTACGATCCGTGGTCGCGGTAAAGTTGACCCGATCCTGGTCTCAGACCCGGCGCTGGTCGCCGAAATGTTAGCACCGGTACTGACGGGCAACGACCTGATTCTGGTGCAGGGTGCGGGAAATGTCGGCAAAATCGCGCGTAACTTAGCTGAAATCAAACTGCAGCCGCAAACACGGGAGGAAGCGCATCATGACTGATAAGATCGCAGTCCTGCTGGGCGGCGCCTCGGCGGAACGTGAGGTTTCGCTCAACTCCGGCGCTGCCGTGCTCGCCGGACTTCGCGAAGCGGGTATTGATGCGCACCCGGTCGATCCGCGAGAGGTGGATGTTACCCTGCTGAAAAATATGGGGTTTCAGAAAGTGTTTATTGCGCTGCACGGGCGCGGCGGCGAAGATGGAACATTACAGGGCTTGCTGGAACTTATTGGCATGCCTTATACCGGCAGCGGCGTGATGGCTTCCGCTATCTCGATGGATAAGCTGCGCAGCAAACTGTTGTGGCAGGGCGCGGGTTTACCGGTGCCGCCGTGGGTGGCGCTGACCCGCAGTGAATTTGCGAATGGATTAGCGGATGACGTCAAACAGCAAATTACTGCGCTCGGTCTGCCACTGATTGTTAAACCGAGCCGTGAAGGCTCCAGCGTCGGCATGTCGAAAGTCAACGAAAGCGATAAATTGCATGAGGCATTAGCGCTGGCTTTTCAGCACGATGACGAAGTATTGATCGAAAAATGGCTAAGCGGACCGGAATTTACCGTTGCGGTGCTTGGTGATGAAATTTTACCGTCAATTCGCATCCAGCCAGCAGGAACCTTCTATGATTATGAGGCGAAGTATCTCTCTGATGAGACAAAATATTTCTGCCCTGGTGTAGAAGATCCGGCGCAGGAGACGGAAATGCAGTCACTGGTCGCGAAAGCCTGGGATGTCCTCGGCTGTCGTGGTTGGGGGCGAATTGACGTCATGCAGGATAATGACGGCCAGTTTTACCTGCTGGAAGCCAATACCTCGCCAGGAATGACCAGCCATAGTCTTGTGCCGATGGCTGCACGTCAGGCAGGAATGAGCTTCTCGCAGTTAGTTGTACGGATACTGGACCTGGCGGGGTGATATGTCGCAGGCTGCGCTGAATACGCGGAACCGGGAAGAGGAACCCTCTTCACGACGCAATAATGGAACGCGTCTTGCAGGGATTATCTTCCTGCTGACGGTGTTGTGTACCGTGTTAGTGAGCGGCTGGATGGTGCTGGGCTGGATGGACGATGCGCAACGGTTACCGTTGTCGAAGCTGGTGGTGACAGGCGATCGTCACTACACGCGCAATGATGATATTCGCCAGTCGATTCTGGCGCTGGGCTCACCTGGCACCTTTATGACGCAGGACGTGAATATCATCCAGAGCCAGATTGAACGCCTGCCGTGGATCAAGCAGGCAAGCGTCAGAAAGCAGTGGCCGGACGAATTGAAGATTCATCTGGTTGAATATGTGCCAATTGCACGTTGGAATGATCAACATATGGTCGACGCAGAAGGGAACTCTTTCAGCGTACCGGCAGATCGTACCAGTAAACAAAATTTGCCGATGTTGTATGGCCCTGAGGGCAGCGAAAGCGAAGTGCTTCAGGGATACCGTGATATGGGACAAGTGCTGGCGAAGGAGAAGTTCGTTCTCAAGATGGCGGCGATGACCGCGCGCCGCTCCTGGCAGTTGACGCTGAGTAACGATATTCGGCTCAACCTGGGACGAGGCGACACAATGAAACGTCTTCAGCGCTTTGTGGAACTTTATCCGGTATTACAACAGCAGGCGCAGACCGATGGAAAACGGATAAGCTACGTTGATTTGCGTTATGACTCGGGCGCGGCGGTGGGTTGGGAACCTGCTCCCGTTGAGGATGCGAATCAACCACAGAATCAGGCACAGGCACAGGCAGAACAACAATGATCAAGGCGACGGACAGAAAACTGGTAGTTGGACTGGAGATTGGCACCGCGAAAGTTGCCGCTTTAGTAGGGGAAGTTCTGCCCGACGGTATGGTTAATATCATTGGGGTGGGCAGTTGTCCTTCCCGCGGTATGGATAAAGGCGGGGTAAATGACCTGGAATCCGTGGTGAAGTGCGTACAGCGCGCCATTGACCAGGCTGAACTGATGGCGGATTGCCAGATTTCCTCCGTCTATCTGGCGCTTTCGGGTAAGCATATAAGCTGTCAGAATGAAATCGGGATGGTGCCGATTTCCGAAGAGGAAGTGACGCAGGAAGACGTGGAAAACGTCGTCCACACCGCGAAATCCGTGCGTGTTCGTGATGAGCACCGTGTGCTCCACGTGATTCCGCAGGAATACGCGATCGACTATCAGGAAGGGATTAAAAACCCGGTTGGCTTATCAGGCGTGCGCATGCAGGCAAAAGTGCACCTGATCACATGTCACAACGATATGGCGAAAAACATTGTCAAAGCTGTGGAACGTTGTGGTCTGAAAGTTGACCAACTTATTTTTGCAGGCCTTGCCTCAAGCTACTCCGTCCTGACGGAAGATGAGCGTGAATTAGGGGTCTGCGTGGTCGATATCGGCGGTGGTACTATGGACATTGCCGTATATACTGGCGGCGCGCTGCGTCACACCAAAGTGATTCCCTACGCAGGGAACGTGGTGACCAGCGATATCGCGTATGCGTTTGGTACGCCGCCGAGCGACGCAGAAGCAATTAAAGTGCGCCATGGTTGCGCGCTGGGGTCGATTGTCGGCAAAGACGAAAGCGTCGAAGTGCCGAGCGTGGGCGGACGCCCGCCGCGCAGCCTGCAGCGTCAGACGCTGGCAGAGGTTATCGAACCGCGTTACACCGAGTTGTTGAACCTGGTGAACGAAGAAATTTTGCAGTTACAGGAACAGCTTCGCCAGCAAGGGGTAAAACATCACCTGGCGGCGGGGATTGTCCTTACCGGTGGCGCGGCGCAGATTGAAGGTCTTGCCGCTTGTGCTCAGCGGGTGTTTCACACCCAGGTGCGTATCGGCGCGCCGCTGAACATCACCGGCTTAACGGATTACGCTCAGGAGCCGTATTACTCAACGGCGGTGGGCCTGCTGCACTACGGGAAGGAGTCTCATCTCAGTGGTGAAGCGGAAGTGGAAAAACGCGTCACGGTGGGGTCGTGGATCAAACGACTGAACTCGTGGCTGCGCAAAGAGTTTTAATTTTTTTAAAGAGAGCGCAGAAAATTAGCGGTCTCAGGCGACAACAGGCACAATACACCAGTCTTTCAGGTTGCCTGAAAGAGGCAGTGTATAAGACGGAGAGAAACTATGTTTGAACCTATGGAACTGACCAACGACGCGGTGATTAAAGTCATCGGCGTCGGTGGCGGCGGCGGTAATGCTGTCGAACACATGGTGCGCGAGCGCATTGAAGGTGTTGAATTCTTTGCAGTCAACACTGACGCGCAGGCACTGCGTAAAACCGCGGTAGGCCAGACGATTCAGATCGGTGGTGGCATCACTAAAGGTCTGGGCGCCGGGGCTAACCCGGAAGTCGGTCGCAATGCGGCTGAAGAAGATCGTGAAGCGTTACGTACGGCACTGGAAGGCGCCGACATGGTGTTCATCGCTGCAGGTATGGGCGGTGGTACCGGTACGGGTGCTGCACCGGTTGTCGCCGAAGTGGCGAAAGATTTGGGTATTCTGACCGTTGCTGTGGTGACCAAGCCGTTCAATTTTGAAGGCAAAAAGCGCATGGCATTCGCGGAGCAGGGTATCACCGAGCTGTCCAAACACGTGGACTCGCTGATCACCATCCCGAACGACAAACTGCTGAAAGTGCTGGGTCGCGGTATCTCCCTGCTTGACGCGTTTGGCGCGGCGAACGACGTGCTGAAAGGCGCGGTGCAGGGTATCGCCGAGCTGATTACCCGTCCGGGTCTGATGAACGTCGACTTCGCAGACGTCCGCACCGTGATGTCCGAAATGGGCTACGCGATGATGGGCTCCGGCGTGGCGAGCGGTGAAGACCGTGCGGAAGAAGCGGCTGAAATGGCTATCTCTTCTCCGCTGCTGGAAGATATCGATCTGTCTGGCGCACGTGGCGTTCTGGTCAACATCACGGCGGGCTTCGACCTGCGTCTGGATGAGTTCGAAACCGTGGGTAACACTATCCGTGCGTTTGCCTCGGATAACGCGACCGTGGTTATCGGTACCTCTCTGGATCCGGACATGAACGACGAACTGCGCGTGACTGTGGTGGCGACCGGTATCGGTATGGACAAGCGTCCGGAAATTACGCTGGTGACGAACAAACAGTCACAGCAGCCGGTGATGGATCGCTACCAGCAGCACGGTATGTCACCGTTGACGCAAGAGCAGAAACCGGCCGCAAAAGTGGTGAACGACAATACGCCGCAAACCACTAAAGAACCGGACTATTTGGATATCCCGGCGTTCCTGCGCAAGCAAGCTGACTAAGAATCGGCTGGAATTTGGGAATCTGCGCTCTTTGTGCTAAACTGCCCTGCCGAATGTGGTGTACACTTCGGTTGGATAGTTAATTTGGCGAGATTAAACGATGATCAAACAAAGGACACTTAAACGTATCGTTCAGGCGACTGGCGTCGGTTTACATACCGGCAAGAAAGTCTCGCTGACGTTACGCCCTGCGCCGGCAAATACCGGGGTCATCTATCGTCGCACTGACTTGAATCCACCGGTAGATTTTCCGGCTGATGCCAAATCTGTGCGTGATACCATGCTCTGTACTTGCCTGGTTAATGAGCAT
Organism: Trabulsiella odontotermitis; assembly: GCF_001297775.1. Classification (GTDB taxonomy): domain Bacteria; phylum Pseudomonadota; class Gammaproteobacteria; order Enterobacterales; family Enterobacteriaceae; genus Trabulsiella; species Trabulsiella odontotermitis. The sequence goes on from NZ_LIFX01000002.1 coordinate 274,073, forward strand.
GACGTACGGATTTCTACGGTTGAGCACCTGAATGCCGCGCTGGCGGGTCTGGGCATCGACAACATCATTGTTGAAGTTGATGCGCCGGAAATCCCGATCATGGACGGCAGTGCTGCACCGTTCGTTTATCTGCTGCTGGATGCCGGCATCGATGAACTGAACTGCGCCAAGAAATTTGTGCGTATTAAAGAAACCGTTCGCGTTGAAGATGGCGACAAATGGGCTGAATTCAAACCGTTCAATGGTTTTTCGCTGGACTTTACCATCGATTTTAACCATCCGGCGATTGATGCCAGCAACCAGCGTTATGTCATGAACTTCTCTGCGGATGCGTTCATGCGCCAGATTAGCCGTGCACGTACCTTCGGTTTCATGCGTGATATCGAATATCTGCAGTCCCGCGGCCTTGCCCTGGGCGGCAGCTTCGATTGTGCCATCGTTGTTGACGATTATCGCGTACTGAACGAAGACGGTCTTCGCTTCGAAGATGAATTTGTCCGTCACAAAATGCTGGATGCGATTGGCGACCTGTTCATGTGTGGTCACAATATCATCGGTGCATTCACGGCGTACAAATCAGGTCACGCACTGAACAACAAACTTCTGCAGGCCGTCCTGGCAAAACAGGAAGCCTGGGAATATGTGACCTACGAAGACGAAGCTGAACTGCCGCTGGCATTCAAAGCACCTTCAATGGTTCTGGCGTAAGCCTGACCATACAAAAATTCGACTGGCAACCTGGCACTCTCTCCGGTCAGGAAACCAGTCGTTTTTTATTTCTGCAATTCCTGTTTCGTCGCTTTCGCGAAAAACTCACTTCGCTAACCCGCTGATTTGATGCGTTCGCTGGTTTCTTAACCATTTTAACAGCGCGTTATCTTTCATTCCTGCTGCTGTGCTCGTCTAATAATGGTAAGATTTATGCGCAAAAATTTTCATGGTGTTGGTTTACATCAAAGGTGACGACGTAAGTGAGCGGAATACTGACGCGCTGGCGACAGTTGGGTAGACGATATTTCTGGCCGCATCTCCTGTTGGGGATGGTCGCGGCGAGTTTCGGCCTGCCTGCGCTCAGTGCGAATGCAGAAACCACTGCGCCCGCAAACACCTCCGCCAGCAACCATAACGCTTCGGCAACGGTCAATTTCACCCAGCTCGCGTTGCTGGAAGCGAACCGTCGCCCGACATTTACCGTCGACTACTGGCACCAGCACGCCATCCGGACGGTGATCCGCCATCTCTCTTTTGCGATGGCGCCTCAGGTTTTACCCAGCGCTGAAGAGGCATCTCCGCTTCAGCAGGCGCAACATCTGGCGTTGCTCGACACGCTCAGCGCGATGCTGACGCAGGAGCGCAAACCGCCGGTTATTGTTAAGCAGGTTGCCCGTAATACTCACGCTTTCCCTTCCGCATTCTACGTTGCCGCCTGGATAAGCCAGGTACAGGGCATCCGCGCCGGACCTCAACGCCTCAGCTAAAAAACGGATACCTTAACGACATTTTTTTGGCTCCGCAGCGCGGGGCGTTTGAGATTTTATTATGCTAATCAAATTATTGACTAAAGTTTTCGGCAGTCGTAACGACCGTACTCTGCGCCGCATGCGCAAAGCGGTGATTCAAATCAACGCGATGGAGCCGGAATTCGAAAAACTTTCCGACGACGAACTGAAAGGCAAAACGGCTGAATTCCGTGCCCGTCTGGAGAAAGGCGAAAGCGTTGAAAGCCTGATCCCTGAAGCCTTTGCCGTGGTACGTGAAGCCAGTAAGCGCGTGTTTGGCATGCGTCACTTCGACGTCCAGCTGCTGGGCGGCATGGTGCTGAACGATCGTTGCATCGCGGAAATGCGTACCGGTGAAGGTAAAACCCTGACCGCGACGCTGCCTGCGTACCTCAACGCGCTGTCCGGCAAAGGCGTTCACGTGGTGACCGTCAACGACTATCTGGCGCAACGTGACGCCGAAAACAACCGTCCGCTGTTTGAATTCCTCGGCATGACCGTTGGCATCAACCTGCCAGGTATGCCAGCCCCGGCAAAACGCGAAGCTTACGCGGCAGACATCACCTACGGTACCAACAATGAATACGGGTTCGACTACCTGCGCGACAACATGGCGTTCAGCCCGGAAGAGCGTGTACAACGTAAACTTCACTATGCGCTGGTGGATGAGGTGGACTCCATTCTCATCGATGAAGCGCGTACGCCGCTGATCATCTCTGGCCCGGCGGAAGACAGCTCTGAGCTGTACCGTAAAGTGAACAAAATCATTCCGCACCTGGTTCGTCAGGAGAAAGAAGACTCCGACACCTTCCAGGGCGACGGCCACTACTCTGTGGATGAGAAAGCGCGCCAGGTTAACCTGACCGAACGTGGTCTGGTGCTGATCGAAGAACTGCTGGTGAACGAAGGCATCATGGATGAAGGTGAATCCCTGTATTCGCCGGGCAACATCATGCTGATGCATCACGTTACCGCCGCACTGCGCGCCCATGCGCTGTTCACCCGCGACGTGGATTACATCGTTAAAGACGGCGAAGTCATCATCGTCGACGAGCACACCGGTCGTACTATGCAGGGTCGTCGCTGGTCCGATGGTTTACACCAGGCGGTTGAAGCCAAAGAAGGCGTGGAGATCCAGAACGAAAACCAGACGCTGGCCTCCATCACTTTCCAGAACTACTTCCGTCTGTATGAAAAACTGGCGGGGATGACCGGTACCGCAGACACCGAAGCGTTTGAATTCAGCTCCATTTATAAGCTGGATACTGTCGTCGTGCCGACCAACCGCCCGATGATCCGTAAAGATATGGCGGATCTGGTCTATATGACCGAAGCGGAAAAAATTCAGGCAATCATTGAAGATATCAAAGAGCGTACCGCCAGCGGTCAGCCGGTTCTGGTGGGTACCATCTCGATTGAAAAATCGGAGCTGGTATCGCGAGAACTCGATAAAGCAGGCATCAAGCACAACGTCCTGAACGCCAAATTCCACGCCAGCGAGGCAGAAATTGTCGCGCAGGCGGGCTTCCCGGCAACCGTCACCATCGCCACCAACATGGCGGGGCGTGGTACCGATATCGTGCTGGGTGGTAGCCTGCAGGCAGAACTGGCCGCGCTGGAAGATCCAACGCCGGAACAGATTGAACAGGTTAAAGCGGACTGGCAGGTTCGCCATGAAGCGGTGCTGAAAGCGGGTGGTCTGCATATCATCGGGACCGAGCGTCACGAATCCCGTCGTATCGACAACCAGCTGCGCGGTCGTTCCGGTCGTCAGGGCGATGCTGGTTCTTCGCGTTTCTATCTCTCCATGGAAGATGCGCTGATGCGTATTTTCGCCTCTGACCGTGTTTCCGGCATGATGCGTAAACTGGGGATGAAACCGGGCGAAGCTATCGAACACCCGTGGGTGACGAAGGCCATCGCCAACGCACAGCGTAAAGTGGAAAGCCGCAACTTCGACATCCGTAAACAACTGCTGGAATATGATGATGTGGCGAACGACCAGCGTCGCGCGATTTACACTCAGCGTAACGAACTGCTGGACGTGAGCGACGTTAGCGAAACTATCAACAGCATTCGCGAAGATGTCTTCAAAGCCACTATCGACGCGCATATTCCGCCGCAGTCGCTGGAAGAAATGTGGGATGTTCCTGGCCTGCAGGAACGCCTGAAAAACGACTTCGATCTCGACCTGCCGATCTCCGACTGGCTGGACAAAGAGCCGGAACTGCACGAAGAAACGCTGCGCGAGCGTATTTTGCAAAGCGCCATCGACGTTTATCAGCGTAAAGAAGAAGTGGTAGGCGCTGAGATGATGCGTCACTTTGAAAAAGGCGTGATGCTACAGACGCTGGATTCCCTGTGGAAAGAACACCTGGCGGCGATGGATTACCTGCGTCAGGGCATTCACCTGCGTGGTTACGCGCAGAAAGATCCGAAGCAGGAATACAAGCGTGAATCCTTCTCCATGTTTGCGGCGATGCTGGAATCACTGAAATACGAAGTGATCAGCACCCTGTGTAAAGTGCAGGTGCGCATGCCGGAAGAAGTCGAAGCGATGGAGCAACAGCGTCGTGAAGAAGCCGAGCGTCTGGCGCAGATGCAGCAACTGAGCCATCAGAATGACGACACCGCCGCCGCCGCGGCGATCGCTGCGCAAACAGGTGATCGCAAAGTGGGTCGTAACGATCCCTGCCCGTGTGGCTCTGGTAAAAAATACAAACAGTGCCATGGCCGTCTGAGCTAAGGTTTCTGATAAAAGCACAAAGGCGCAGACATCTGCGCCTTTTTTATGGAAAGACGATATGAAAAAACTGCAAATTGCCGTGGGGATCATTCGCAATCCGCAGGGCGAAATATTTATTACTCAGCGTGCCGCGGATGCTCACATGGCCAATAAATGGGAGTTTCCCGGCGGTAAAATTGAGGAGGGCGAAACGCCGGAACAGGCGGTCGTACGCGAACTGGCGGAAGAAGTCGGCATTGACGCCGCGATGCCGGTGCTCTTCGATAAGCTGGAATATCAGTTCCCTGACAGACACATCACGCTGTGGTTCTGGCTGGTGGAAAGCTGGCAGGGCGAACCCTGGGGAAAAGAGGGGCAACCCGGTCGCTGGGTGGCGCAGAAAGCGTTGCTGGCAGACGCGTTTCCGCCTGCCAACGAACCGGTTATCGCAAAACTGATTGCGCAGGCTTAGTTCTGCTGCTCGCTCCAGTCATCACTTTCAGACAGGTCCCCGCTGCTGGGGATCCTTTTCTCTTCCGCGGCCCACTCGCCTAAATCAATTAACTGACAACGTTTGGAACAGAAGGGGCGGAATGTGCTCTGTTCATTCCAGATAACAGCTTTGCCGCAGGTCGGGCAATCAACAATAGTTTCTTCAGACATGCACGCTCCTTAGCAACAGGCCAGTTCAAAATCCAGACGCTCAGGCACGAGGCCATTTTCACTGTCCAGTGGTAAAAAACGAATCGCAAAACGGCTCTTGTGGCCGGAAATTTGCGGATAAAGCTGATCATCCAGCGCCAGTTGCAACCGTAAAAGATCGGCATCGTCGCCGTTATCCTGAAAGAAACCATTCAGGCTGGTTTGCTTGCGAAACGGGGCGGAGTTGCGGATGAGATCAAGAATGAGCGTCAGCGCCTGATTCAGCGGTTGCAGGCTGTCCATCCAGCGTTGCACCTGGGCGTCGCGTTGTTGTTGCGAGGTATGCAGCCAGATATGCAGCGTCGGGAGATCGAAACTACAACAGCCGCCGGGAATGCTCAGGCGCTGGCGGACGAGGCCAATCAGCCGGTCTTCACGCAGTATCTGCCCCATGCGCGGGGCGGACATTAAAATGGCGCCGCAGCCTTTCAGTTGCTGACGCAACGCCTCAATGCGGTTTTGATCCACACCAGGCACTTCCACCCACGCCTGCAGTTTTCGCTGCTGTCGCTCCAGCTCTTTCAGCAGGTCCGTACGGACGTCGCCACGCTCAAATACGTCCAGCAGATCACCGGCATTGCGGAAAAAATGCAGCGCACTGGCGTGATCGTCAATGTGCAGCGAGCTTTCCAGTTGCTGAATTAAAAATTCTATACGCAGCCAGGTACGCATCTTTTCGTTAAGAGGATGTTCAAAAAGGACGTGGGTGTGCATTACGATTTTTCCTGTAAAACAGCCTGACGCGCATACTGTAAATAGTGCGCATGCAGACGGGCAACATCCGATGCAATCGCATCTGGTGCGCCATTGTTATCAATAATATCGTCGGCCGCGGCGAGTCGCGCTTCACGCGAGGCCTGAGCGGCAAGAATATGCTCCGCATGCTCTCGCGTAACATTATCGCGCTGCATGGTGCGGAAAATCTGTGTCTCAGGCGTGACATCCACCACCAGAACACGGTCGGCTTTATCAAAAAGCCGGTTTTCAACAAAGAGAGGAACAACCCAGAGCACATACGGCGAGGTGGCTTTTTCCCGCTGACGCTGGGTTTCCTGCTGGATCAGCGGGTGCAGCAGTGCATTAAGCCAGCGTTTATCGTCCGGGTGCGCAAACACGCGCTCGCGTAACGCACGACGATCCAGAACACCGTCGGCGGTCAACATGTGTGAACCAAAGTGTTCTGCGATGGCTTTCAGCGCGGGTGTTCCGGGCTCCACCACCTGGCGGGCGATAATATCTGCATCAATAACGTTAACCCCGAGGCGAGAAAACGCCTCTGCCACCGTACTCTTGCCACTGCCGATGCCGCCGGTTAACGCTACCGTATACTTCATAAGACCCTTTTGCTGGATTAATAAGCCACACAAATCAATTGGTTAAAAAGAATGCCGCCTTCACCTCAGATGGCGAGTGTTAACAACACCTTTCGCCAGGTAAATTTATAGGATTGTAGCGTAAAAAAAGTGAAAATCGCAGTCTTGCGAAGCCCTGATTACTGCGTATGATAACGTCACTGGAGTTGTGCTTAGTTCATTTTTGCCTCTAACCCCAGGAATCCGCACATGCGTATTGAAGAAGATCTGAAATTGGGTTTTAAAGACGTTCTTATCCGCCCGAAACGTTCTACCCTCAAAAGCCGTTCCGATGTTGAGCTGGAACGCGAATTTACCTTTAAGCATTCCGGTCAGCGCTGGTCTGGCGTGCCAATCATCGCAGCGAACATGGATTCCGTGGGCACTTTTTCCATGGCGGCCGCGCTGGCGGAGTTCGATATTCTCACCGCGGTGCATAAGCACTACAGCGTCGATGAGTGGAACGCGTTTGTTCAGGAAACCTCAGAGAAGGTGCTGAAACACGTCATGGTTTCCACCGGCACTTCCGATGCTGATTTCGAGAAGACCCAACAGATTCTCGATCAGAACCCACAACTGAATTTCGTTTGTATTGATGTCGCCAATGGTTATTCCGAGCATTTCGTGCAGTTTGTGTCGAAAGCGCGTCAGGCGTGGCCGACAAAAACCATTTGCGCGGGCAACGTGGTGACCGGCGAAATGTGTGAAGAGCTGATCCTTTCCGGCGCTGATATTGTGAAAGTCGGCATCGGCCCGGGCTCGGTCTGTACCACGCGTGTCAAAACCGGCGTGGGTTATCCGCAGCTTTCTGCGGTGATCGAATGTGCTGATGCGGCGCACGGTCTGGGCGGCATGATCGTCAGCGATGGCGGTTGTACTATGCCAGGTGACGTGGCGAAAGCCTTCGGCGGCGGTGCGGACTTCGTCATGCTCGGCGGCATGCTGGCTGGTCATGAAGAGAGCGGCGGCAGCATCGTCGAAGAAAATGGCGAGAAATTCATGCTGTTCTACGGCATGAGTTCTGAGTCCGCGATGAAGCGTCATGTTGGTGGCGTGGCAGGGTACCGTGCCGCAGAAGGTAAAACCGTGAAATTGCCGCTGCGTGGCCCGGTAGAAAACACCGCGCGCGACATTCTCGGCGGTCTGCGTTCCGCCTGTACTTACGTCGGGGCTTCACGCCTGAAAGAGCTGACCAAACGCACCACCTTTATCCGCGTTCAGGAACAAGAGAACCGCGTGTTCAACAGTCTGTAAGCACAATGGCTGGCGTGTTCTGCGCCAGCCTTTCTCTAGCCCATTCCGCTAATCGCATCCCCCAGGTGGAAGACGGGCAAATACATGGCGATCACCAGCGTCCCGATAATTATCCCTGTCACTAACAGCATCACCGGCTCCAGTAACATTGCCAGGTCATCCGCCAGTTGTTCTGTTTTTTGGCGATGATAGCGAGAAAGATTATCGAGCATGCGATCCAGCGAACCCGAGGCTTCACCGGTTCTGACCAGTTGCAGGCACAGCGGCGTAAACGCGGACGTTTTTTCGAGCGCCTGCCAGATGGGATTACCGTGTGTAATCGCCAGCCGTGCATCCTGAAGGATCTCCCGCCACCAGCCGTTTTCCAGCGTTTCCTCGACGCTCTCCAGCCCCTGCAAAAACGCAATACCGGCGTTTTGCGTCAGCGACAGCACAGTGAAAATCTGACTGAGTTTTTGCCCTCGCACCAGCGCACCCGCCACCGGGATACGCAGCAATTGTTTCTGGCGAAAACGCTGCCAGCGGGCATGGTGGCGATATCGCTTTGCCAGAAAAAAGAGGATGAACAGGCAAACCAGCAGTGGGAGTAATCCCTGATGCAGCAGATTCGCCGTCGCCATGACGCCGCGCGTCAGCGCAGGGAGCGGCGTATTAAACGTCTGGTAAATAGCAGCAAATTCAGGTAGCACAAACCACAGCATCGCCATCACCACCAGCAACGCCACCGACAGCACAATCAGCGGGTAACGCAGCGCTTTTTTGACCTTCAGTGCCAGCTGATGCTGCGCATTCTGTTGCGCGGCGAGATGCAGGCAGCACACATCCAGTTTTCCGGTCAGCTCACCGGTATGGATCATCGACACAAACAGCGGAGGGAAGACGGCTGACCACTGTTTTAATGCCTCTGAGAAAGCGATGCCCTGGCGTAATTCCTCAGCCAGGGCGAACAACAACGCCTGCCACTGCGCGCTGGGGTGCTGTTCTGCCAGTAATGTCAGTCCTTCGGACAGCGACAGCCCTGCCTGCAACAGCGTTGCCAGTTGTGCGACGATTTCCGTGCTGCGTTGGGTGTTCCAGTGCGCAGTGTTCACGCGACAGCGCGTGACATCCAGTGGCGTGATTTGCCTCGCCTGTAGCTCAAACAACACCGCTGTGCGATGTGCCGCCCATAGCGTGCCGCTGGCGCTTTCACCCTCGGCATTGAGGCCACGCCAGCGCCAGAGCGGGTTATTCTGCATGTGGCATGCCCAGCACGCGTAGCAGTTCCTCCATGGAGGTTAATCCCTGCTCAACCGCCTGACAGCCGCTCTCCCACAGGGTGGTCATTCCAGCGTGGCGTGCCTGTTGTTCAATGTCAGAGGTTGTTGCGCCGGTTGCAATCAACTGGCGCATTTCAGGGCTGGCAGGCAACAGCTCGAACAGCGCCATCCGGCCATAGTAGCCGTGGTAGCAGCGTTCGCAGCCCGGAGCCTGCCAGTGAGGGAGCGGTCGAGGCCAGAGCGTTGCGGGCAGCGTGATGGTGTCGGGCGCTGGCGTGCGGCAGTACGGGCATAGCTTGCGCACCAGTCGTTGCGCCACGACCAGCAACAGGGCTGATGAGATCATCCACGGCGCAATGCCCATCTGTTGCAGACGGATCAGGGTTTCGCTGGTGGAGTTGGTATGCAGCGTCGACAGCACCAGATGCCCGGTTTGCGCGGCGTTAATGGCAATCTCCGCGGTTTCGCCATCGCGAATTTCCCCCACCATGACGATATCCGGATCCTGGCGGAGCAGGGCGCGCAGCACACTCTGAAACGTGAGGCCCGCGCGCGGGTTGATCTGGGTCTGGTTCAGCCCGGCAATGGGAATTTCCACGGGATCTTCGACGCTACAAATATTCACGTCCGGGGTATTGCGCTGCTGCAACGCGCTGTACAGCGTCACGGTTTTACCGCTCCCCGTGGGGCCGGTCACCAGGATTAACCCCTGCGGGTTCTCCAGCGCCTGCGTGAACATCGTCAACTGCGCGGGCGACATCCCAGAGGCCTGAAGATCCAGTGCCTGCTCCTGGCGATGCAGCAAACGCAGCACGATTTTTTCGCCACTGCGACAGGGTAGCGTCGCGATGCGAAAAGCGAGCGCTTTTCCGGACAGCGTCACAGTGAACTGCCCGTCCTGCGGTAAACGCCGCTCAGCGATGTCCAGATTTCCCAGCACTTTCAGGCGCGCAATGAGCGTCGGCGCCAGTGAGGCGGGAACGCGCGGGAGCGTATGCAGTACGCCATCGACCCGCAGGCGAATGCGCAGGTGGTCGTCGTCCGGCTCAAAGTGAATATCAGAGGCCCGTTGTATCAGCGCCTGCTCCAGCGTTTGATTGATCAGTTCAACGGCATTGCCGCCTTCGTCGGTGACCGCCGGAAGCCGGGTTTGCGAGGCCATCTGCAGATGCTTATCCATCTGCTCCTGGCTCCAGCATTCAATATCGACCCGCTTTTGTGTGGCGAACCGCAGGGCTTCGACCAGTTCCGGCGAGGGGTTTTCTACCACGGCGATGCTGAGCATTCGCTCGTTGCTGCCCAGCAGCACCGCTTCGTGACGTTTGCACAGCGCGTCCAGCTGTTCCTGTTTCATGGCAACTCCTTTTACTGCGCGTCAAAGCGGAAGACATCTTCACACGCCTGCTGCAACGCACCGTCGTTCTGTACATCGCAGACACGTTGCCAGCCAGTAATACCATTGGCGTTATCCCAGCGCGGGGTCATCACCACGGTGAGGCCGTTAAGACTCTCCTGTCCGCTGAGCGTGACGACGCCCTGCGCAACGCTCATGGCAGAGACATAGCGGCTGGTAGCGGGCGAGGGAATACCGTTTGTACTGCCGTCGCAGCCGGAAATGCCACCGTGATCCAGCGCGCAAAGCTCGATGGCGGTGCGATAGGGGATAAACACCTGCAGCATGTCGGTCAATGCCGCCTTGCGCAGGTAGTTCTGATACGCCGGAATACCGATGGCGCTGAGAATGGCAATAATGCCAATCACCACCATCAGTTCAATTAACGTGAATCCATGTTGTCTGCTCATACGCTGCTCCTGTTTTTTGTCGTCGCCACTCTGTCAGCAACAGCGCACCGGTGCGACGGGCAAAATAAAAAACAGGACAGCGGATTCCGCGTTTTTTTCGGGTGTGCAGTGGGGTTGCGAAAAAATACGAGGAGGATCGAAGAACGGAGCGGGCATCCCCTCCCTGGTGGAGAGGGGACGCGATGGCGGGATTATTTAAACCGCATGGAGAGATCGAGCGCGCGGATGTGTTTGGTCAGCGCGCCGACGGAGATGTAATCCACGCCGGTTTCAGCAAATTCACGCAACGTTTCGAAAGTCACATTGCCGGAGACTTCCAGGCGCGCCTGGCCGTTGGTCAGCTTCACCGCGGCTCGCATCTGTTCGGTGGTGAAGTTATCCAGCATGATGATATCCGCGCCCGCTTTCAGCGCATCGCTTAGTTCATCCAGCGTTTCGACTTCCACTTCCACCGGCACATCCGGGTGCAGCCAGAAGGCTTTCTCGATAGCCTGACGAACAGAGCCCGAGGCGATGATGTGGTTTTCTTTGATCAGGAAGGCATCTGACAGCCCCAGACGGTGGTTGGCACCACCGCCGCACAGCACGGCATATTTCAGTGCGGTACGCAGCCCAGGCAATGTTTTTCGCGTGTCGAGCAACTGCGTTCTGGTACCTTCCAGCAGGGTGACATAGCGGCGAACCTCGCTGGCAACGCCGGAGAGGGTTTGCACAAAATTGAGCGATGTACGTTCACCGGTCAGCAGGACGCGCGCCGGGCCCTGCAACTCAAACAGCGGCTGGTTGACGGTGATATGATCGCCATCCGCCACATGCCAGGTAATGGAGACCTCATCGCCAGCAAGCTGGAGAAAGACCTCTTCCACCCAGCGCTTGCCGCAGAAAATGCCCTCTTCACGGGTGATCACCACCGCATGCGCAGGCGTGTTTTCCGGCAATAACTGCGCGGTAATATCGTTACTGGCATCCACCTCTCCCCCTAAATCTTCACGCAGGGCCAGGGCGACAGCGGCGGGAATATCACGATTGATGCGTTCGAGCAGCGCGTCACGTCGTTGCTCGGGGTTATAGCGGCGAGGCGGCATGATAAAACTCCAAAATGGTAACGAATCATAAGATTGAAACATGCTACTCTGAACCGGGTATCAGTACCATACAGACTTCATCCTTCACATCGCCCCGACGCATCCTGAATGATGTTGTGTATGAATGAGGAGATTTTTGCATGCAGTTAGAAGAAGGATGGCTGGTGGGCGCGCGACGTGTGCCGTCGCCACACCAGGATTGCCGTCCTGACGATGAAGCTCCGTCGTTGCTGGTGGTGCACAATATCAGCCTGCCGCCGGGTGAGTTTGGCGGGCCGTGGATTGACGCACTATTCACCGGAACGATAGATCCTGCCGCGCATCCCTTTTTTGCCGAAATCGCTCACCTGCGGGTGTCCGCACACTGCCTGATCCGCCGTGATGGCGAAATTGTGCAGTACGTCCCTTTTGACAAGCGTGCCTGGCATGCTGGCGTGTCGAGTTATAAAGGCCGTGAGCGCTGTAATGATTTTTCGATTGGCATCGAGCTGGAAGGGACAGATACGCTGGCGTTTACCCCGGCGCAGTATCAGCAACTGGCGGCGGTCACGAAATTATTAATCCATGTTTACCCGGCGCTCGCCGATAATATGACAGGCCATAGTGATATTGCGCCAGGACGCAAAACCGATCCCGGTCCGGCGTTTGACTGGGCGCGGTTTCGTGCACTGGTCACCCCTTCGTCAGATAAGGAGATGACATGACGCTGTTTACTACGTTGCTGGTGCTGATCGCCGAGCGATTGTTCAAGCTGGGCGAGCACTGGCAGCTCGATCACCGACTGGAAGTCCTGTTCCGCCGTGTTAAGCGTTATTCCCTCTTCCACACGCTGCTGATGGCGATTGTCGCGATGGCGGTGGTGTATCTGGTGCAGCGCGCGTTGTACGGTCTGCTGTTTAACGTGCCGCTGTTGATCATGTGGATTTTGCTCGGCCTGCTGTGTATCGGCGCAGGAAAAACGCGGATGCATTATCACGCTTATCTGAAAGCCGCGGCGCGCAAAGACAGTCATGCCTGCGATTCGATGGCGAGCGAGCTGACGCTGATCCACGGTGTGCCGCCGGGGTGTGACGAGCGGGAATACCTTCGCGAGCTGCAAAACGCCCTGTTGTGGATTAACTTCCGTTTCTACCTCGCGCCGTTGTTCTGGTTTGTGGTCGGTGGACCGCTCGGCCCGGTGACACTCACCGGTTACGCCTTTCTCCGCGCCTGGCAGACCTGGCTGGCGCGTTATCAGACGCCGCACCACCGTTTGCAGTCGGGAATCGACGGTATTCTGCATGTGCTCGACTGGGTGCCGGTGCGACTGGTGGGCGTGGTCTATGCCCTGCTGGGCCACGGTGAGAAAGCGCTGCCCGCATGGTTTGCCTCGCTGGGCGATCGCCATACCTCGCAGTATCAGGTGCTGACGCAACTGGCGCAGTTTTCACTGGCCCGCGAACCGCACATGGATACCGTTGAGACGCCAAAGGCGGCGGTATCCATGGCGAAAAAGACCTCGCTTGTCGTGGTGGTGATCACCGCACTTCTGACCATCTACGGCACGCTGATTTAAGCGTCCGTATCCGCAGGCGGGATGCCGAAGTCAGGCATCCCGTTTTCCTGCCAGCGAATCAGCTTCAACCGCGTATGACGATTGGGATCGTACAGCGGGTCGCCTTCAATCTCTGTGTAGTTACGGGCGTGATACACCAGCACATCCTCTCCCTCTGACGTCTGCGTAAAGCTGTTGTGCCCCGGCCCGTACTGACGATGCTCATAACTTGTCGTGAACACCGGTCGCGGGGATTTGTGCCAGTTGTCGGCCTGCAACGGGTCAGCGTTAAGATCGATCCACAGCAGCCCCATGCAGTAGTTTTCGTCCGTCGCGCTGGCAGAATAGCTGACGAACAACCGGCTGCCATGCACGATCACCGCCGGGCCTTCGTTGACCAGAAAACCCCGGCATTCCCAGTCGAACTCTGGTCTGCTGAGCATCACCGGTTCGCCGCGAAGCGTCCACGGGTTTTCCAGTTCAGCCAGATAAAGGTTGGAGTTACCGGCGATATCGGGCGCTTTTTGCGCCCACAGATACCACTGTTTTCCCTGATGGCGGAAGGTGGTGGCATCCAGCGCGAAAGTATCAAACGGTGTTTTGACCTGACCTTTTTCTTCCCACCGGCCGGTCAGTGGATCAGCGTCGTTGCAGATGAGTGTAAACATGCGGTGCTGAAACATGCCGAGCGCGTCCAGCGCTTCAGTGTGCGTGGCAGCAAAGTAGATCACCCACACGCCGTCGATATTGTGCAGTTCCGGCGCCCAGATGAGTTTGCTCATCGGGCCGGTGGAGGGTTTGCGCCAGACGACCACCGCCTGCGCGGTGCGTAAACCCTCAAGCGTTGCCGCCCGGCGGATCTCCAGCCGGTCATACTCCGGCACCGAGGCAATAAAATAGTATTGCCCTTCATGATGAAGGATAAACGGGTCGGCGCGCTGCTCAATAAAGGGATTTGGCCATACGTTCATTATGCTTTCCTTACCTGTTCGATCTGTTCCTGATACTCGTTCAGCTCGCGATAGTTATGACGGCGTTTTTCCAGGTCAGTCTGGATCTGTTGCATAAAATCGCGATCGACTTTCAGCAGGCGAACCACACCCGCGGTGATGAGATAGCCGATACCCGGAATCACCGTAAACAGCATGACGATGCCGTTGATTGCGGTGGCGCTCTGCGCTTTCGCCCCGGCGTCATAGCCGTACCAGGAGAGAAGGAAACCAACCATCGCCCCGGCGATCGCCAGCCCTACCTTGAGGAAAAAGAGGTTGCCGGAGAAGCTGATCCCGGTGATGCGCTTACCGGTTTTCCATTCGCCGTAGTCGTCAACATCTGCCATCAGCGACCAGTGCAGCGGCGAGGGGATTTGATGCAGGATGTTGAGCAGGAAATAGAGCACCAGAATCATCATCGTGGCGTGCGGATCAAAGAAGTAAAACGCGCAGGAGAAAATCGCCAGTGCGATGTTGGTCCAGAAAAAGACTTTCAGCTTACACCAGCGGTCGGTCAGCACTTTCGCCAGCATGATGCCAATCATCATTCCGACCACGCCGAGGCTGATAAACAGGGTGGCGAAGTGGGTGCTTTGTTGCATCACCCAGGTGACGTAGTACATGGTCGCCGCCATACGGATGAACCCAGGGCAGACGTTACACAGCGTCAGCAGGAGAATGCGCACCCACTGGTCGTTTTTCCATACGTCTTTGAGATCCTGTTTCAGTTCGTCGTTGGTTTGCACCGCCGGGCGAATGCGCTCACGCACGGTGGAGAAGCAGAACAGGAACATGCACATACCGATGAATGCCAGCACGGTCATCGCCAGCTGATAGCCTTTGGCTTTGTTACCGCCGCCGAACCAGTCGACCATCGGCAGCAGTGTCAGCGACAGCAGCAGCGTGGCGATCCCCACCATCACAAAGCGGTACGACTGGCAGGCGACACGCTCTTGTGGGTCATTGGTGATCACGCTGCCCAGCGAGCAGTAGGGGATATTGATCGCGGTATAGGTAATGGAAAGCAGGAAATAAGTGACGAACGCATAGATAACTTTGCTGCTGTAGCTCCATTCTGGTGTGGTAAACATCAGCACGCTGAACAGGGCGTAGGGGAAAGCAATCCATAAAAGCCATGGACGAAACCGGCCCCATTTACTGCGCGTACGGTCGGCCAGCGCGCCCATAATCGGGTCGGTAACGGCATCAATAACACGAACCGATAACAACAATACGCCAACCAGCGCCGGTGCCAGACCGAAGATATCGGTATAAAAATAGTTAACAAACAACAGGATGGCGCCGAAGATGATATTGCATCCTGCATCGCCCATGCCATAGCCGATTTTTTCTTTCACAGACAGTTTATTGTTGCCCATCGACATCACTCCATAATGAGATATGGAGAGAATTATTTGCACGCAAAGCAATATTTGCGTAGCAGGATAGGGGCGGTGATATGGACGAACGAGCTGTTAACGGGAAAGTGTGAGGAAGTTAACAACGCCTCTGCACCTGAAAACAGGCGCAGAGGCATTAAGGATCAATGTGCTTTAACGGTTTTTTCGTTTTTCTGTTTGCACAGATAACCGATGCCGAGGATCACCAGCCAGACCGGGATCAGCCACACGGAGATCGCCATGCCTGGGGTGATCAGCATGATCACCAGCACGCCCGCCATGAACAGCAGGCAAAGCCAGTTACCCAGCGGGTAGAACAGGGCAGGGAAGCGCGGGGTGACGCCCTGCTGTTGCTTCGCACGGCGGAATTTGATGTGCGCGAGGCTAATCATCGCCCAGTTGATGACCAGCGCGGAGACCACCAGCGCCATCAGCAGACCGAATGCCGATTCCGGTGCCAGATAGTTAATCAGCACGCAGAGCGCGGTGAACACAGCGGAAACCAGAATAGTGGTGACCGGCACGCCGCGACGGTCGAGTTTCAGCAGCGCTTTCGGCGCGTTGCCCTGTTGCGCCAGACCAAACAGCATACGGCTGTTGCAGTAAACACAGCTGTTATAGACCGACAGCGCCGCCGTCAGCACCACGATGTTCAGAGCGTTCGCCACGAAGGTATCGCCCAGCTCATGGAAAATCAGCACAAACGGGCTGGTGTCAGCAGTGACACGCGTCCACGGTAACAGCGACAGCAGAACCGCCAGCGAGCCCACATAGAAGATCAGGATGCGGTAGATGACCTGGTTAGTGGCTTTCGGGATGCTGTGTTCCGGATTGTCAGCTTCCGCCGCGGTGATCCCAACCAGCTCCAGTCCGCCGAAGGAGAACATGATAATCGCCATCATCATGACCAGGCCGGTCATGCCGTTAGGTAAGAAGCCCCCTTGCTCCCACAGGTTACGCACGGTCGCCTGCGGGCCGCCGTTGCCGCTGAACAGCAGCCAGCCGCCAAACAGGATCATACCGACCACAGCGACCACTTTGATAATGGCGAACCAGAATTCCATTTCGCCAAAGACTTTCACGTTGGTCAGGTTAATGGCGTTGATGATCACAAAGAACGCGGCGGCAGACACCCACGTCGGGATTTCCGGCCACCAGAACTGGATATATTTCCCGACGGCGGTCAGTTCCGCCATGGCAACCAGCACGTACAGCACCCAGTAGTTCCAGCCTGAGGCAAAGCCGGCGAAGCTCCCCCAGTATTTATAGGCAAAGTGGCTGAAGGAACCGGCAACCGGCTCTTCCACCACCATTTCCCCCAACTGACGCATGATCAGGAAGGCGATGAAACCGGCTATCGCATACCCCAGAATAATCCCCGGACCGGCAGATTGAATTACAGATGCGCTACCAAGAAACAGGCCTGTACCGATAGCGCCGCCCAGCGCAATGAGCTGAATATGGCGGTTTTTGAGTCCGCGCCTTAGCTGATCGCCGTGCTGTTGACCTTCCATCATGAAAACCTCGTGTGTGGTTGTATTTTTATACGCTTGTATTGCGTGTGTAATTATGAAATTCCATTTCCTGTACTTATTTTTTTACGTATTAACAACGGGAAAGTTCCTCTCACCTCTTTCGCAAGAGGAAGAATAGTGGTAAGCGCGGCGTAATGCACCTGCTTTATGAAGGGGTAGTGACGGATTGCATAAAAAGAAAGCATGTGTACAGCGTAGCAGGAGTTTTTCGCTGCGCACGTTTCTCATTCAATATTCAATTTAGGTGCATTTTTATTCATTTAACGACTTGGTGAATCGGTTCGTAATGCACAAAATCGCGTTTCATGCAGGTTAAATCTCCCACTTTGTGAGTAAACGCAGTATTTGTGCAAAGTTACATGTTTGAAACGTTAATTCTGTACTGTTGTTAAAATGTGCGTGGTTTCGTGATTTCAATCAAAACCTGTATGGACATTAGGTGAATACTTTGTTACTTTAGCGCTAAGAACTTGCAATTGGTAAGACCAATTGACTCCGGGCTAATGGCAGAGACAGGGAATAATGGCCTACAGCAAGATCCGCCAACCAAAACTTTCTGATGTGATAGAGCAGCAGCTGGAGTTTTTGATTCTGGAGGGGACACTGCGCCCCGGCGAAAAACTTCCACCTGAACGCGAACTGGCTAAACAGTTCGACGTTTCCCGCCCCTCGCTGCGTGAGGCGATTCAACGTCTCGAAGCCAAGGGCCTTCTGCTTCGTCGCCAGGGCGGCGGTACCTTTGTGCAGAGCAGCCTGTGGCAGAGCTTCAGCGACCCGCTGGTAGAGCTCCTGTCCGACCACCCTGAATCTCAGTTTGATCTGCTGGAAACCCGTCACGCGCTTGAGGGCATTGCGGCGTATTACGCAGCCCTGCGCAGCACTGATGAAGACCGTGAACGCATTCGCGAACTTCATCAGGCCATCGAGCGGGCACAGCAGTCAGGCGACCTTGACGCCGAGTCCAGCGCCGTCGTCCAGTACCAGATTGCCGTCACCGAGGCAGCACACAACGTAGTTTTGCTTCATCTGCTACGCTGCATGGAACCCATGCTGGCTCAAAACGTTCGCCAGAATTTTGAATTGTTGTATGCCCGCCGGGAAATGCTTCCGCTGGTCAGCAACCATCGCACCCGAATTTTCGAGGCGATTATGGCCAGAGAGCCGGAGCATGCGCGTGAAGCGTCGCACCGACATCTGGCTTTCATTGAGGAGATCTTGCTGGACCGCAGCCGTGAACAAAGTCGTAGAGAACGTTCACTTCGCCGCCTACAGCAACGAAAGGATTAAGCGCCGGTTTTTTTAGAGCGCGGCAACTAAACGTAGAACCTGTCTTATTGCGTTTTTAGTTGTTCAAAATAGTTCGGGTTATATCGCGGCGGCAAGTGCGCGAATCCCCGGAAGCATAGTGAACTATGTGACCGGGGTGAGAAAGCGCAGCCAACAAAGAGATAACCTGAAATATGAAGAACAAAGAACGCAATGGGACAGGTTCCAGACAAATCAACGAATTAAAGATAAGGAATACCCCCCATGTCAGAACGTTTCCAAAATGACGTGGATCCGATCGAAACTCGCGACTGGCTACAGGCGATCGAATCGGTCATCCGTGAAGAAGGTGTTGAGCGTGCTCAGTATCTGATTGACCAGCTCCTTTCAGAAGCGCGCAAAGGCGGCGTGAAAGTGGCTGCTGGTGCAGGGGCTAGCAACTACGTAAACACGATTGCCGTTGAAGACGAACCGGAATATCCGGGTAATCTGGATCTGGAGCGCCGTATTCGTTCAGCTATCCGCTGGAACGCGATTATGACCGTTCTGCGCGCCTCCAAAAAAGATCTGGAACTGGGCGGCCACATGGCGTCTTTCCAGTCTTCCGCAACCGTTTATGAAGTGTGCTTTAACCACTTCTTCCGTGCCCGTAACGAGAAAGACGGCGGCGACCTGGTGTACTTCCAGGGCCACATTTCCCCGGGCATCTATGCACGTGCTTTCCTCGAAGGCCGTCTGACTGAAGAGCAGATGAACAACTTCCGTCAGGAAGTTCACGGTAACGGTCTTTCTTCTTACCCGCACCCGAAACTGATGCCGGAATTCTGGCAGTTCCCGACCGTCTCCATGGGCCTCGGCCCGATCGGCGCTATCTACCAGGCGAAGTTCCTGAAATATCTGGAACACCGTGGTCTGAAAGATACCTCTGAACAGACCGTTTACGCCTTCCTGGGCGACGGCGAGATGGACGAGCCGGAATCGAAAGGTGCTATCACCATCGCCACCCGCGAAAAACTCGATAACCTGGTGTTCGTCATCAACTGTAACCTCCAGCGTCTGGATGGCCCGGTCACCGGTAACGGCAAAATCGTTAACGAACTGGAAGGCATCTTCAGCGGTGCTGGCTGGAACGTGATCAAGGTGATGTGGGGCAGCCGTTGGGACGAACTGCTGCGCAAAGACACCAGCGGTAAGCTGATTCAACTGATGAACGAAACCGTTGACGGCGACTACCAGACCTTCAAATCCAAAGATGGCGCGTACGTCCGTGAGCACTTCTTCGGTAAATATCCGGAAACTGCCGCGCTGGTGGCTGACTGGACTGACGATCAGATCTGGGCACTGAACCGTGGTGGTCACGATCCGAAGAAAGTCTATGCGGCACTGAAAAAAGCGCAGGAAACCAAAGGTAAAGCGACAGTCATCCTGGCCCACACCATCAAAGGTTACGGCATGGGCGATACCGCGGAAGGTAAAAACATCGCTCACCAGGTGAAGAAAATGAACATGGACGGCGTGCGTTATATCCGCGACCGTTTCAATGTGCCTGTCACTGACGAGCAGGTTGAAAACCTGTCTTACCTGACCTTCCCGGAAGGTTCTGAAGAGTACAAATACCTGCACGAACGTCGTCAGGCGCTGAAAGGCTACCTGCCGTCTCGTCAGCCGAAATTCACTGAGAAGCTGGAACTGCCTCAGCTTGCTGACTTCTCTCAGTTGCTGGAAGAGCAGAACAAAGAGATCTCCACCACCATCGCTTTCGTTCGCGCCCTGAACGTGATGCTGAAGAACAAGTCGATCAAAGATCGTCTGGTGCCGATCATCGCCGACGAAGCGCGTACCTTTGGTATGGAAGGTCTGTTCCGCCAGATTGGTATTTACAGCCCGAACGGCCAGCAGTACACCCCGCAGGACCGTGAGCAGGTTGCTTACTACAAAGAAGACGAAAAAGGTCAGATCCTGCAGGAAGGCATCAACGAGCTGGGCGCAGGCGCATCCTGGCTGGCGGCGGCGACCTCTTACAGCACCAACGATCTGCCGATGATCCCGTTCTACATCTACTACTCCATGTTCGGGTTCCAGCGTATCGGCGACCTGTGCTGGCAGGCGGGCGACCAACAGGCGCGTGGCTTCCTGGTCGGTGGTACTTCTGGTCGTACGACCCTGAACGGCGAAGGTCTGCAGCACGAAGATGGTCACAGCCACATTCAGTCTCTGACTATTCCGAACTGTATCTCTTACGATCCGGCTTACGCGTACGAAGTTGCGGTGATCATGCACGACGGTCTGGAGCGCATGTACGGTGAGAAACAAGAGAACGTTTACTACTACATCACCACGCTGAACGAAAACTACCACATGCCAGCGATGCCGGAAGGCGCCGAGGAAGGTATCCGTAAAGGTATCTACAAACTCGAAACCCTCGAAGGCAGCAAAGGCAAAGTTCAGCTGATGGGTTCAGGCTCTATCCTGCGTCACGTCCGTGAAGCCGCGCAGATCCTGGCGAAAGACTACGGCGTGGGCTCTGACGTCTACAGCGTGACCTCCTTCACTGAACTGGCGCGTGACGGCCAGGATTGTGAGCGCTGGAACATGCTGCACCCGACCGAAGCGCCGCGCGTACCGTACGTTGCGCAGATTCTGAGCGATGCACCGGCAGTAGCATCGACTGACTATATGAAACTGTTCGCTGAGCAGATCCGTAACTTCATCCCGGCAAGCGATTACCGCGTACTGGGTACTGACGGTTTCGGTCGCTCTGACAGCCGCGAAAACCTGCGTCATCACTTCGAAGTCGACGCTTCTTACGTGGTGGTTGCGGCGCTGGGCGAACTGGCTAAACGTGGCGAAATCGATAAGAAAGTGGTGGCGGAAGCGATCACCAAATTCAACATCGATGCAGATAAAGTTAACCCGCGTCTGGCGTAAGAGGTAAAAGAATAATGGCTATCGAAATCAATGTACCGGACATCGGGGCTGATGAAGTTGAAATCACCGAGATCCTGGTCAAAGTGGGCGACAAGGTTGAAGCCGAGCAGTCGCTGATCACCGTAGAAGGCGATAAAGCCTCTATGGAAGTCCCGTCTCCGCAGGCTGGCATCGTGAAAGAGATCAAAGTCTCTGTCGGCGATAAAACCGAGACCGGCAAATTGATCATGATTTTCGATTCCGCCGACGGTGCTGCAGCTGCAGCACCTGCCAAGGCAGAAGAGAAGAAAGAAGCGGCTCCGGCGGCGGCACCTGCTGCGGCAGCGGCAAAAGAGGTTAACGTTCCGGACATCGGCGGTGATGAAGTTGAAGTCACCGAGATCCTGGTGAAAGTGGGCGACACCGTGACCGCGGAACAGTCGCTTATCACCGTCGAAGGCGACAAAGCCTCTATGGAAGTGCCTGCGCCGTTCGCGGGTACCGTCAAAGAGATCAAAGTGAACACCGGCGACAAAGTCTCCACCGGTTCTCTTATCATGATCTTTGAAGTCGCGGGCGCTGCGCCTGCGGCGGCTCCGGCTAAAGCGGATGCCGCTCCGGCAACAGCGGCACCGGCTGCCGCTGGCGGTGCGAAAGATGTTAACGTCCCGGACATCGGCGGCGACGAAGTTGAAGTCACCGAAGTGATGGTGAAAGTGGGTGACAAAGTCACCGCTGAGCAGTCGCTCATCACCGTCGAAGGCGATAAAGCGTCGATGGAAGTCCCGGCACCGTTCGCGGGTACCGTGAAAGAACTGAAAGTCAATGTGGGCGACAAAGTCTCCACCGGCTCGCTGATCATGGTCTTCGAAGTGGAAGGCGCTGCGCCTGCCGCGGCTCCGGCTGCTGCACCTGCGGCCGCTGCTCCGGCAGCACAGGCAGAAAAACCCGCTGCGGCTCCGGCGGCGAAAGCCGAAGGTAAATCTGAGTTTGCTGAAAACGATGCGTACGTCCATGCAACGCCGCTGATCCGCCGTCTGGCGCGCGAATTCGGCGTGAACCTGGCGAAAGTGAAAGGCACCGGTCGTAAAGGCCGTATCCTGCGCGAAGACGTTCAGGCGTACGTGAAAGACGCGGTCAAACGCGCTGAGTCTGCTCCTGCTGCCACCGGCGGCGGTATCCCTGGCATGCTGCCGTGGCCGAAAGTGGACTTCAGCAAGTTTGGTGAAATCGAGGAAGTCGAACTGGGCCGCATCCAGAAAATCTCTGGTGCTAACCTGAGCCGTAACTGGGTGATGATCCCGCACGTTACCCACTTCGATAAGACTGATATCACCGATCTGGAAGCGTTCCGTAAACAGCAGAACGCCGAAGCTGAGAAACGTAAACTGGACGTGAAATTCACCCCGGTGGTCTTCATCATGAAAGCTGTAGCTGCTGCACTTGAGCAGATGCCGCGCTTCAACAGCTCGCTGTCTGAAGACGGTCAGCGTCTGACGCTGAAGAAATACATCAACATCGGTGTGGCGGTGGATACGCCAAACGGTCTGGTGGTTCCGGTATTTAAAGACGTGAACAAGAAGAGCGTGACTGAGCTGTCCCGTGAACTGACCACCATCTCCAAAAAAGCGCGTGATGGTAAACTGACCGCGGGCGAAATGCAGGGCGGTTGCTTCACCATTTCCAGCATTGGCGGCCTGGGCACCACCCACTTCGCGCCGATCGTCAACGCGCCGGAAGTGGCTATCCTCGGTGTGTCCAAGTCTGCGATGGAGCCGGTGTGGAATGGGAAAGAGTTTGTGCCGCGTCTGATGATGCCAATCTCTCTGTCCTTCGACCACCGCGTGATTGACGGTGCTGATGGTGCGCGCTTCATTACCATCATCAACAACATGCTGAGCGACATTCGCCGCCTGGTGATGTAATCGAAAAGCCGGCCTGACGGCCGGCTTTTTTCTGGTAATCTCATGGCGTACTGTGGGGTTATTAGTGCCAAAAGATAAATCGTTGCCGTTTTGTTGTATCAAAATTGTTAACAATTTTGTAAAATACGGGCGGACAGAACGACCCGGTGGACGATGGGCGAGAAGACCAGGGATCGCCGGATATCAATTAAGAGGTCATGATGAGTACTGAAATCAAAACTCAGGTCGTGGTACTTGGGGCAGGCCCGGCAGGCTACTCTGCTGCCTTCCGTTGCGCTGATTTAGGTCTGGAAACCGTAATCGTAGAACGCTACAGCACCCTCGGTGGTGTTTGTCTGAACGTCGGCTGTATCCCTTCTAAAGCGCTGCTGCACGTTGCGAAAGTTATCGAAGAAGCCAAAGCGCTGGCTGAACACGGTATCGTCTTCGGTGAGCCGAAAACCGATATCGACAAAATTCGTACCTGGAAAGAAAAAGTTATCACTCAGCTGACTGGCGGTCTGGCTGGCATGGCGAAAGGCCGTAAAGTGAAAGTGGTAACTGGTCTGGGTAAATTTACCGGGGCCAACACCCTGGAAGTGGAAGGCGAAAACGGTAAAACCGTGATCAACTTCGACAACGCGATCATCGCGGCGGGTTCCCGTCCGATTCAACTGCCGTTCATTCCGCATGACGACCCGCGTGTCTGGGATTCCACCGACGCACTGGAACTGAAATCCGTACCGAAGCGTATGCTGGTGATGGGTGGCGGTATCATCGGTCTGGAAATGGGTACCGTATACCACGCGCTGGGTTCAGAGATTGACGTGGTTGAAATGTTCGACCAGGTGATCCCGGCGGCAGACAAAGACATCGTTAAAGTCTTCACCAAGCGCATCAGCAAGAAATTCAACCTGATGCTGGAAACCAAAGTGACTGCCGTTGAAGCGAAGAAAGACGGTATTTACGTTTCCATGGAAGGCAAAAAAGCCCCGGCGGAACCGCAGCGTTACGACGCGGTGCTGGTGGCTATCGGTCGTGTGCCGAACGGTAAAAACCTCGACGCGGGCCAGGCCGGTGTTGAAGTTGACGATCGCGGCTTCATCCGCGTTGACAAGCAACTGCGCACCAACGTGCCGCACATCTTTGCTATCGGCGATATCGTCGGTCAGCCGATGCTGGCGCACAAAGGGGTTCACGAAGGTCACGTTGCCGCTGAAGTTATCGCCGGCCAGAAACACTACTTCGATCCGAAAGTGATCCCGTCTATCGCTTACACCGAGCCAGAAGTGGCATGGGTAGGTCTGACCGAGAAAGAAGCGAAAGAGAAGGGTATTAGCTACGAAACCGCCACCTTCCCATGGGCAGCATCTGGCCGTGCTATCGCTTCTGACTGCGCAGACGGTATGACCAAACTGATTTTCGACAAAGAGACTCACCGTGTGATCGGTGGCGCCATTGTCGGTACCAACGGCGGCGAGCTGCTGGGTGAAATCGGTCTGGCGATCGAAATGGGTTGTGACGCCGAAGATATCGCGCTGACCATCCACGCGCACCCGACCCTGCACGAATCTGTGGGTCTGGCCGCCGAAGTGTTTGAAGGCAGCATCACCGACCTGCCAAACGCGAAAGCGAAGAAGAAATAATTCTTCTGCCTCAATGACAAAAAGCGGCTGATTCAGCCGCTTTTTCTTTTTCCGCCCGACAGCGAAAGTTTGAAAAACTATTTCTCCGGTAATACCTCAGTACAACCTGAAGCGCTTTTTAAAATAATTTCCAGGTAAACTCTTAGTGTGCTAATTAATTCAGAGGTGCACTATGAAAACGTTACTGGCTACAGCAGCATTAACCGCAACGCTGGTATCTGGCCTGGCATTTGCCGCCGATCCCGTGATTCCATGGGCTGACAACAGCGGCGGTACCGAAAGTACCCACATCGCTGCCATGGGCGAGAATTTGAACGCGCAGCATCAGGCGGTCACCAAAACGCACGAAGGCGTCTGGGCGGCAAATTCGGGCAGCATCAGCGCCGATGAAGCCGCGCTCTCCAGCAACAAACCGGCGGTGGTGGGTCATCCCGGCTTGATGCCGCATCAGGGTTGATAATGCGTTTTTCCGCGATATAGACGGTCGCCCTTGCGGGCGACCACTAGCTTACTTGCCCAGGTTAAGAACGAACATCACTGTGATGTCGGAAATATTCCAACCACCATGCAGCGATGCCAGCACTAAACCTGTCACAATGATGAGCGCATACAGATAACGCATCTCCATTGCACGTTTTCCCTTTAAGGGCCACGTTGATTCCTTCTTCACCGGGAAAGGCAGAACCGGGCAAACCAGGTAATTGCCACGCGGAGTACTGGAACTGCTTCCAGGCCCGGTGACTGGCTGCTACGCCAGCGAAGCAGGCCAGGGGCGACTATATCGCCACTTTTTCGAAAAGCGATAGCAAAGCATCATTTGTTTCCTGACATTTTGTTAAAACGGGAATGCGCTACGCAAAACCGAAACTGACCATTGCAAACAGGTCAGGTTCTGTGCAAAATCGTCCTTGCCTGGTAATTGCCACAAACCCTGCTTCAACGGTGCCTGCTACCACCCTGAAGCAACAAACTAACCGCTTCATTGCGGTTTTTTTGTGTCTGAGAAACCCCGTTTGGCCTGCAATATATTCAGCGCAACGATTCAGCAAATTATTTAATGTTGCTTTTTTGTAAACGGATTAACACACTGCCAAAATCCTGCTATGCTGCCCGACGCGGTATCCGGCATTTACCCTACAAACTGCTGTCTCACAGGAGCGTGAAGAGAATCGCCTGCCGCACATGACAATGAGAGCGAGGAGAACCGTCGTGCTAAAAGAATACCGTGAGCACGTAGCTGAGCGTGCCGCCGAAGGGATTGTTGCTAAACCCTTAGATGCAACCCAAATGGCCGCGCTGGTGGAACTGCTGAAAAATCCGCCTGCTGGCGAAGAAGACTTCCTGTTAGATCTGTTAACCAACCGTGTCCCGCCTGGCGTTGATGAAGCCGCCTACGTTAAAGCAGGATTCCTTGCCGCTGTCGCCAAAGGCGAAGCGAAATCCCCTCTGGTTACCCCTGAAAAAGCGATTGAACTGCTTGGTACCATGCAGGGCGGATATAACATTCATCCGCTGATTGACGCGCTGGATAACGAAAAACTGGCGCCGATCGCTGCCAAAGCGCTGTCACAAACTCTGCTGATGTTTGACAACTTCTACGACGTAGAAGAGAAAGCCAAAGCGGGTAACATTTACGCGAAACAGGTGATGCAGTCCTGGGCTGACGCAGAATGGTTCCTGAACCGTCCTCAGCTCGCGGAAAAAATTACTGTCACCGTCTTTAAAGTGACGGGCGAAACCAACACCGATGACCTGTCTCCGGCGCCGGATGCCTGGTCACGTCCGGATATCCCGCT
Organism: Trabulsiella odontotermitis; assembly: GCF_001297775.1. Classification (GTDB taxonomy): domain Bacteria; phylum Pseudomonadota; class Gammaproteobacteria; order Enterobacterales; family Enterobacteriaceae; genus Trabulsiella; species Trabulsiella odontotermitis. Next base: position 300,732 of record NZ_LIFX01000002.1, read on the forward strand.
TCATGCGCTGGCGATGCTGAAAAACGCCCGCGAAGGGATTGAGCCGGATCAGCCGGGCGTCGTCGGCCCCATCAAACAAATCGAAGCACTGCAGAAAAAAGGCTTCCCGCTGGCCTACGTCGGTGACGTGGTCGGTACCGGTTCTTCCCGTAAGTCCGCGACCAACTCCGTTCTGTGGTTCATGGGCGATGACATTCCGCACGTGCCGAACAAACGCGGCGGCGGTCTGTGCCTCGGCGGTAAAATTGCGCCTATCTTCTTCAACACCATGGAAGATGCCGGTGCGCTGCCCATTGAAGTGGACGTGAGCAACCTGAATATGGGCGACGTGATTGACGTATACCCGTTTAAAGGTGAAGTGCGTAACCACGAAACCAACGAACTGCTGGCAAGCTTTGAACTGAAAACGGACGTGCTGATCGACGAAGTGCGTGCCGGTGGCCGTATTCCGCTGATCATCGGTCGGGGCCTGACCACCAAAGCGCGTGAAGCGCTGGGCCTGCCGCACAGCGACGTATTCCGCAAAGCGAAAGACGTGGCAGAAAGCAGTCGTGGCTTCTCGCTGGCACAGAAAATGGTGGGCCGCGCCTGTGGCGTTGCCGGTGTTCGTCCGGGCGCTTACTGCGAGCCGAAGATGACCTCCGTTGGCTCTCAGGACACCACCGGCCCGATGACCCGTGATGAGCTGAAAGACCTGGCATGCCTGGGCTTCTCGTCTGATCTGGTGATGCAGTCCTTCTGCCATACCGCGGCCTATCCGAAGCCGGTCGACGTGACCACGCACCACACGCTGCCGGACTTCATCATGAACCGTGGCGGCGTCTCGCTGCGTCCTGGCGACGGCGTTATCCACTCGTGGCTGAACCGCATGCTGCTGCCGGACACCGTAGGTACTGGCGGTGACTCGCACACCCGTTTCCCGATCGGCATCTCTTTCCCGGCCGGTTCTGGTCTGGTGGCGTTTGCTGCCGCGACGGGCGTGATGCCGCTGGATATGCCGGAATCCGTTCTGGTGCGCTTCAAAGGCAAAATGCAGCCGGGCATCACCCTGCGTGATCTGGTGCATGCGATCCCGCTGTACGCCATCAAACAGGGCCTGCTGACCGTTGAGAAGAAAGGTAAGAAGAACATCTTCTCTGGCCGCATTCTGGAAATCGAAGGTCTGCCGGATCTGAAAGTTGAGCAGGCGTTCGAACTGACCGATGCCTCGGCTGAGCGTTCTGCCGCCGGTTGCACCATCAAGCTCAACAAAGAGCCGATCATCGAGTATCTGAACTCGAACATCGTGCTGCTGAAGTGGATGATCGCGGAAGGCTACGGCGACCGTCGTACGCTGGAGCGTCGCGTGCAGGGCATGGAAAAATGGCTGGCGGATCCGCAGTTGCTCGAAGCTGATGCCGACGCGGAATACGCGGCGGTGATTGACATCGATCTGGCGGATATCAAAGAGCCGATCCTGTGCGCGCCGAACGATCCGGACGATGCGCGTCTGCTGTCTGACGTGCAGGGCGACAAGATCGACGAAGTGTTTATCGGTTCCTGCATGACCAACATCGGTCACTTCCGTGCGGCAGGTAAACTGCTGGATACCCACAAAGGCCAGTTGCCGACCCGTCTGTGGGTGGCGCCGCCAACCCGTATGGATGCGGCGCAACTGACCGAAGAGGGCTATTACAGCGTGTTCGGTAAGAGTGGCGCGCGTATTGAAATCCCGGGTTGCTCGCTGTGCATGGGTAACCAGGCGCGCGTGGCGGACGGTGCGACAGTGGTTTCCACGTCAACCCGTAACTTCCCGAACCGTTTAGGTACCGGTGCAAACGTCTACCTGGCGTCTGCGGAACTGGCAGCGGTTGCGGCGTTGATCGGCAAACTGCCGACGCCGGAAGAGTATCAGACCTTCGTTGCGAAGGTGGATAAAACCGCCGTGGATACTTACCGCTATCTGAACTTCGATCAGCTCAATCAGTACACCGAAAAAGCGGACGGCGTGATTTTCCAGACCGCCGTGTAAGTTTTTCGTTTACCGATCCGACAAACCCTTCTCCCCGGAGAAGGGTTTTTTATTTCAAACCTTCCCTTCGTACCGCTTTTTTTCTTCTGCTCTGCTGCGATAATTACGGTAAGGGTTTTGCAGAGGAACACATTATGGATTACGAATTTCTGCGCGATGTTACCGGAGTAGTAAAAGTGCGCATGTCCATGGGTCACGAAGTGGTCGGGCACTGGTTTAATGAAGAAGTGAAAGAAAACCTGGCCCTGCTGGACGAAGTGGAACAGGCGGCGCACACGGTGAAAGGCAGCGAACGTTCCTGGCAACGGGTGGGGCATGAATATACGCTCTGGATGGATGGCGAAGAGGCGATAATCCGCGCCAACCAACTGGAGTTTACCGGTGACGAAATGGAAGAAGGGATGAATTACTACGATGAGGAGAGTTTGTCGCTGTGCGGCGTGGAAGATTTTCTTCAGGTGGTGAAAGCATACCGGGAATTTCTTCATCAATCCTGAGTGATTTCAATCATCAAAGCAGCCGGACATTTGCGTCCGGCTTTTTTTTGCTGAAAAATGATTGTTTGATTTTTATTAATCATCTTAAAACTGTGATCTGGCGCGTTTGTGAACTAAATTTGATTAAATATAATCTTTATGATTTTATTTAATCACAACACAACAACAGGCGGGAAGACCATGAACATCAAAAAGGCAATAGAACGCGTACCCGGCGGCATGATGGTCGTGCCATTGGTTATCGGTGCCATTATCAATACCTTTGCCCCGCAGGCGCTGGAGATAGGCGGGTTTACCACCGCGCTGTTTAAAAATGGCGCGGCCCCGCTAATTGGCGCATTCCTGCTGTGTATGGGCGCCGGGATCAGCGTGAAGGCGGCGCCTCAGGCATTGTTGCAGGGGGGGACGATCACCCTGACAAAACTGTTGATCGCCATTGCGATCGGCCTTGGCGTTGAGCAACTATTTGGTACGGAAGGGATCTTTGGCTTAAGCGGCCTGGCGATTATTGCGGCAATGAGCAATTCGAATGGCGGGCTGTATGCGGCGCTGGTTGGCGAATTCGGCAACGAACGTGATGTCGGCGCGATCTCCATTCTGTCTCTTAATGACGGTCCGTTCTTTACGATGATCGCCCTGGGCGCGGCGGGAATGGCAAACATTCCGATCATGGCGCTGGTGGCGGTGCTGGTCCCACTGGTGGTGGGGATGATCCTCGGTAACCTCGATCACAACATGCGCGACTTCCTGACCAAAGGTGGCCCGTTGCTGATTCCCTTCTTTGCCTTTGCGCTGGGCGCTGGCATTAACCTTGAGATGCTGCTGCAGGGCGGTCTGGCGGGCATCCTGCTTGGCGTGTTGACCACTTTCGTTGGCGGTTTCTTTAACATCCGCGCAGACCGGCTGGTTGGCGGGAGTGGCATTGCTGGCGCCGCCGCGTCCAGTACGGCGGGTAACGCTGTCGCGACGCCACTGGCAATTGCGCAGGCTGACCCTTCACTGGCGCAAGTCGCCGCCGCCGCCGCGCCGCTGGTTGCCGCGTCGGTGATCACCACTGCGATCCTGACGCCCATCCTCACTTCATGGGTGGCAAAACGGCAGGCGCGGCAGGTGGCTCAGGAGAATAAAGCATGAAAATGATCGTTATCGCCGATGACTTTACGGGCTCTAACGATACTGGCGTGCAGCTAGCGAAGAAAGGCGCGCGCACGGAGGTGATGCTCACCCCGGCGCAGAAGCCTTCGCGCCGTGCCGATGTGCTGGTCATCAATACCGAAAGTCGGGCAATCTCTGCGGCGAAAGCTGAACAGGCCGTACAACAGGCATTAGCGCCGTGGTGCGAAGGGAGCAGCCTGCCGCTGGTGTATAAAAAAATCGACTCGACCTTTCGCGGCAACGTGGGGGCCGAAGTCAGCGCGGCGATGCGGGCGACTCATCGGCCGCTGGCGGTCATTGCCGCGGCGATCCCCGCCGCCGGACGCACCACCCGTGATGGGCTGTGCCTGGTCAACGGAACCCCTTTACTGGAGACAGAATTTGCCAGCGATCCCAAAACGCCGATTGTCTCTTCGCGCATTGCGGAGCTGGTCGCGTTGCAGAGTGACATTCCGGTGCGCGAAGTCTCGCTTGAAGACGTCCGTCGCGGCCGCCTGAGCGCGCTGTTGAGCACCTTCGCTGCAGAAGGTGAATGCATGGTTGTGGCGGACGCGGTGGAAGATCGCGATCTGTCGCTGATTGCGCAGGCCATTTGTGAACAAAAACAGCTGCCGCTGTTGGTCGGCGCGGCCGGACTCGCCAATGCCCTGCCGGTCAGAATGTTTATGCAGGAGAAACAAGAGCTGCCAGTACTGGTGGTCGCGGGCTCGATGAGCGAAGCCACGCGACGTCAGGTCGAAAAAGCGCTATGTCAGGAGAGAGCGAAGATCGTTGATATTGATGCCTCACGGCTGGTCTCAGCGCATTTCGAACAAGAGATCGCCTCGATTGTGGAGCAGGCCTGTACGCTGTTGAGCCGTCGGCATCATACGATTTTACGCACCAGTCGGCGTGCGGAAGATCGGGAGATGATCGACACGTTGTGTCGCTCCGTGGGGATGAGTCGCCAGCAACTCGGCGAACTGTTGAGTCAGCGGCTTGGGGTCATCACGTTACGCATTATTGAGCAGGCGCGCATCGGTGGCCTGTTCCTCACCGGAGGGGATATCGCCACCGCAGTAGCCAGCGCGCTGGGTGCGGAAGGGTATCGCATTCAAAGCGAAGTCGCCCCCTGCATTCCGTGCGGCACCTTTGTGAACAGCGAGATTGACGATCTGCCGGTTATCACCAAAGCAGGAGGATTCGGCTCAGACAGTACCCTTTGTGATGCGCTTTATTTTATTGAGGAGATGTACAGTGGTAACTAAAACAATCGCGATTACGATGGGAGATCCTGCGGGGATCGGTCCGGAAATTATTGTTAAAGCGCTCAGCCAGGATGAACTGACTGGCGTACCGCTGGTGGTGGTGGGATGCCTGCAAACCCTGAAGCGGTTGCAGTCCAGAGGGCTGGCGGAAGGCGTAACGTTCCGCGCGATCACCCAGGTCGCGGATGCCCACTTCACACCGGGCGTGATTCATGTGATCGATGAACCGCTGGCACAGCCGGAGGCGCTGGAGCCGGGTAAAGTGCAGGCGCAGGCGGGCGATCTGGCTTTTCGTTGCGTAAAACGCGCGACGGAGCTGGCGATGAAAGGCGACGTCCATGCCATCGCCACGGCCCCGTTGAACAAAGAAGCGCTGCATCTTGCCGGACACAACTTCCCGGGCCATACAGAGCTGCTGGCAACGTTGACCGAAAGCCGCGACTACGCGATGGTGCTCTACACCGATAAACTAAAAGTGATTCATGTTTCCACCCACATCGCTCTGCGTAAGTTCCTCGATACCCTCAATGCTCAGCGCGTGGAAACGGTGATCGGCATCGCTGATACCTTCCTGAAACGCGTGGGATTTGCGAATCCGCGCATTGCGGTGGCTGGTGTGAACCCCCATGCCGGTGAAAACGGGCTGTTTGGCGATGAAGAGATCCGGATTGTCGGACCCGCGATTGAGAACATGAAGGCGAAGGGGATCGATGTTTACGGCCCGTGCCCGCCGGACACGGTGTTTTTACAGGCGTATGAAGGTCACTATGACATGGTGGTGGCGATGTACCACGATCAGGGACATATTCCATTGAAGCTGCTCGGTTTTTACGATGGCGTCAACATCACTGCCGGTCTGCCATTTATCCGCACCTCTGCCGATCACGGGACGGCATTTGATATCGCCTGGACGGGAAAAGCAAAATCTGAGAGCATGGCCATATCGATTAAACTGGCAATGCAACTGGCGTAATTTCCTGTTATGAAAGGACAACACCGTCTGGATCAGATTGTGGCGTATTTGAAAAATCATACGCTGGTGACCGTGGAACAACTGGTGGACGCGGTCGACGCCTCCCCGGCGACGATCCGGCGCGATCTGATCAAACTGGATGAACAGGGAGTGATCAGCCGCAGCCACGGCGGTGTTGCGTTACGACGCTTTGAACCTGCGCAACCGACCACGAATGAGAAACAACTGCGATCCCCCGCTGAAAAACGGGCGATCGCGCGTTATGCCGCCTCCATGGTGCATGCGGGTGATGCGGTTGTGCTTGATGCTGGTACCACGATGCTGGAGCTGGCAAAATGTCTGACGCATCTGCCTTTACGCGTTATTACCGTTGATCTGCACATCGCCCTGTTTTTATCGGAGTTTCGCCAGATAGAAGTGACCATTGTCGGCGGTCGGATTGATGACAGCAGCCAGTCGTGCATCGGTGAATATGGCCGCAAGATGCTGCGCAGCGTCTACCCCGATATCGCCTTCATGAGCTGTAACACCTGGAGCCTGGAGAAAGGGGTGACCACGCCGACGGAAGACAAAGCGGGGCTGAAACAAGAAGTTATCGCTAACGCCCAGCGTAAGGTGTTGCTGGCCGACAGCAGCAAATATGGCGCGCATTCTCTGTTTAATGTCGTCGCTCTCAGCCGCTTTACCGACGTCATCACCGATGTTAATTTACCGCAGGCCGTGCAGGCCGAACTGAAAGCGCAATCCGTCGCCCTGACGCTGGTTCAACCTGAATAACCGGATAGCAGACGTTGGGATAAACCTGGAGATGAGTGATGGGTAATGAAATACCCCTGAAATTTTATGACATCGTGGATGAGTATTCGACGGAGTCCGCAGAGCCTGTTAACGCCCCGGAGCGTGACGCTCTGGCACGCTATTTCCAGCTGCTGATCACCCGTTTAAGCAATAATGAAGAGATCAGCGAAGAGGCGCAGCAAGAGATGGCTCGTGAAGCCAACATTGACGCGCAACGCATCGATGATATCGCTGAATTCCTGAATCGATGGGGAAATGAATAAATCCTGATTTCGCTCAGGAGCTCTGCAGAGCTCCTGAGGGTTGTTCTTATACGCTCGGGATATTGCGCCCGTAGTAGATTTCGCGCATTTCTTTCCACAGCAGGTCGGTAATGACCTTGCGCTCTTCTGCAGATAACTCTTCCGGTTTGGTGTGAAACATGTAGTGCTTAAGGTCGAACTCTTTAAGCAACATCTTGGTATGGAAGATGTTTTCCTGGTAAACGTTCACATCCACCATGTCGTACAGCGCTTTCATGTCGTCGGACATAAAGTTCTGAATCGAATTAATTTTGTGATCGATAAAGTGCTTCTTACCGTTGATGTCACGGGTAAACCCCCGCACGCGGTAATCGATGGTCACAATGTCTGATTCCAGCTGGTGGATCAGGTAATTCAGCGCCTTCAGCGGCGAAATCACCCCACAGGTGGACACTTCAATATCCGCGCGGAAGGTGCACAGACCGCCTTCTGGGTGGCTTTCCGGGTAGGTATGCACGCAGATATGGCTTTTATCGAGATGAGCAACCACCGTTTCGGGCAGCGGTCCCGGGTGTTCTGTGGTGTCGATAAGCATCGGATCGACCGGTTCTTCGCTCACCAGAATAGTGACGCTCGCGCCCTGAGGTTCATAGTCCTGGCGCGCAATGTTGAGAATATTGGCACCGATAATCGAGCAGGTTTCTGACAGGATTTCGGTCAGACGGTTGGCGTTATAGAGTTCGTCGATATAGGCGATATAACCATCGCGCTCTTCCGCTGTTTTGGCATAGCAGATATCGTAAATACAAAAACTCAGGCTTTTGGTCAGGTTGTTAAAGCCATGCAGTTTAAGCTTTTTCAATTTTTATCATCTCCTTAGAAGCAGAGTGCGTCTTGCAGGTATTGGGGCAGTGCGAAGGCGGCCGTATGCACGCCGGGATTGTAATAGCGGCATTTCAGACCGGAGCTGTGAAAGCGCGCCTGAATGATTTCGGTGGAAAGATGGCGCAGCGCACCGTTGTCCGTCGCCCAGGCAAAAGTCATGATGCCGCCGTAATAGGTCGGGATCGCCGCCTGGTAAAAACTCACGTCGCGGAAGTAATGGCTCAGTTTACGATGGCTGCCGATGGCCTCATCCTGCTGCAGAAAACTCACGCCGTTCTGGGCGACGAAAATCCCGCCAGGGTTCAGGCAGCGCTTGCAGCCTTCGTAGAAATCCGAGGTGAACAGGCTTTCGCCAGGACCGATGGGATCTGTACAGTCAGAGATAATCACATCGAACGTCTGACGGGTCTGGTTGACGAAATTGACGCCATCGTCGATCACCAGCGTATAACGCGGATCGTCATAGCTCCCGGCGTTATGGTTCGGCAGATACTGGCGGCAGAACGAGACCACACCCGCGTCGATTTCCACCATGGTGATGGTTTCAACGGTTTTGTGGCGGGAGACTTCGCGCAGCATTGCGCCGTCGCCACCGCCGATGATCAGCACATGTTTTGCCTGGCCGTGAGCCAACAGCGGAACGTGGGTCATCATTTCGTGATAGATAAATTCGTCGCGCTCGGTGGTCTGCACCACGCCGTCCAGCGCCATCACCCGGCCAAACGCCGCGTTTTCGAAAATGATCAGATCCTGGTGGTCGGTCTTCTCGTGATACAAGACGTTATCAACGGCAAAGTATTGACCAAACTGGTCGTGCAGGGTTTCGTGCCACCGGTTTTTATCGGTCATCGACGGATACCTCCTTTGTTAACACCCCCTCAAAATGGGCGCAACATGATAGCCAACAATAACCGTGGATGCACGGTCATTATTTCATCAGAGGATTATTTCACGTAGGCGAGAAGACTTAATGAATCCCGCGCCAGCGCTTTACATTTTTTGGCGGTAGGAATGCTGATGCCGCTCAGATCGCGATAGCTGTCTTCACCGAGGGCTTTCATATTGTAGGTGTCGTAGTTGCTCAAATCCCACTGGTTTTGCTGGGCGAAAAACACCAGCGCACGGCGGATCTGACCATTCGGTAAGTTCTGGTAACCGCAATCATTTTTCAGGAACACAAAGACAGCGGTCAGGTCAGCCATATCTTCTGCTTCGGATTCGCTTAATGCGTAACTGTTGCAGGAGAGGGCAAGCAGGCTGCCAAGCACCAGTGTTCTGAAAAACATCTTCATGGGTTCTACCTTAATTCGTGGAAGTTCAACGTTAGCACACTTCATGGGGCCTCGCCGCTGTTTCTTGCTATCTTTCTGCTTGACCCTGCCGCAAGGGAAAGGGGTAAGCTTAATTATTCGCCATAAAAATAAAAGGAAGTAAAAAAATGCATCGCCGTGACTTTATAAAACTCACCGCCGCCGTAGGCGTCGCCAGTGCATTACCGGGATGGAGCCGCCTGGCGTTTGCCGCCGATCCCCCCGCGCTGCCGATCCCCGAACTGCTGACCACCGACGCCACCAGCCGCATCGCCATCAACGTGCAGGCCGGTAAAACGACGTTTGGCTCACATGTAGCCACCACCTGGGGCTACAACGGGAATCTGTTGGGCCCGGCGCTGCAACTGCGTCAGGGAAAAGCGGTGACGGTGGATATTCATAATCAGCTCAGCGAAGAGACTACGCTGCACTGGCACGGGCTGGAAGTGCCGGGCGACGTCGATGGCGGCCCGCAGGGGATCATCAAACCTGGCGAAACGCGCACGGTTACCTTTACGCCGACGCAGCGCGCGGCGACCTGCTGGTTTCATCCGCATCAACATGGCAAAACCGGGCGTCAGGTGGCGATGGGGCTCGCCGGACTGGTGCTGATAGAAGATAACGAACTGCACAACCTGCTGCTGCCGAAACAGTGGGGCATTGATGATGTGCCAGTGATCGTGCAGGACAAGAAATTCACCGCCGACGGGCAAATTGATTATCAGCTCGACGTCATGAGCGCGGCTGTCGGCTGGTTCGGTGATACCTTGCTGACCAACGGTGTTATCTATCCGCAGCATTCCGCGCCTAAAGGCTGGCTGCGGTTGCGTCTGCTCAACGGCTGCAACGCGCGGATGCTGAATTTCGCCACCAGCGATAACCGACCGCTGTACGTCATCGCCAGCGACGGAGGGTTACTGCCGGAGCCGGTGAAAGTGACGGCGTTGCCGGTGCTGCCGGGGGAACGTTTTGAAGTGCTGGTGGATATCAGCGACAGCAAAGCGTTTGATCTGGTTACGCTGCCGGTCAGGCAGATGGGGATGGAGGGTGCGCCGTTTGATAACGCGTACCCGGTGATGCGCATCCAGCCGCTGGCCATTCCGGCTTCCGGTACCTTGCCGGATACGTTAACCCGCATGCCTGCGCTACCGTCGCTGGACGGGCTGACGCAACGCACCCTGCAACTGTCTATGGATCCGATGCTCGACATGATGGGCCATAGGGGGTCGATGGATCACGGCGGCAACGGTTTTGATTTCCATAACGCCAATAAAATTAACGGTGTGGCTTTTGAGATGGATAAGCCGATGTTTTCCGCGGCGAAAGGGCAGTACGAGCGCTGGCTGATCTCCGGCAAAGGCGACATGATGCTGCACCCGTTCCACATCCACGGCACGCAGTTCCGCATTCTGTCTGAGAACGGTAACGCGCCTGCGGCGCATCGCTCCGGCTGGAAGGATATCGTGCATGTCGAAGGGGATGTCAGTGAAGTGCTGGTGAAATTTGACCATGACGCGCCAAAGGAATTTGCTTATATGGCACATTGTCATCTGCTGGAACACGAAGACACCGGAATGATGCTGGGGTTCACGGTATAAAAAAAGCCCGGTAAGCAGCGGCGCTTACCGGGCATCACATTACTTCACGTCGTCCGGCAACGCATACGCGACGATATAATCGCCCATCTTCGTCCCGAACGAACCATGACCGCCTGCGGAGATGACAACGTACTGCTTGCCATTCACTTCATAGGTCATCGGCGTAGCTTGTCCACCCGCAGGCAGACGCGCCTGCCACAGTTTTTCCCCGTTGGTCATGTTGTACGCACGGAGATAGTTGTCGGCGGTGGCGGCAATAAACAGCACATTACCGGCGGTGGAAATCGGACCGCCCAGCATCGGCATCCCCATGTTGAACGGGACCGGAACCGGCATCGGGAACGGCATGCTGTCCTGCGGGGTACCAATGCGTTTTTTCCATGCCACCTGGTTGGTTTTCAGATCCAGAGCGGAAATGTAACCCCAGGCCGGTTGTTTACACGGCAGACCAAACGGCGACAGGAACGGGTTCAGCGTGACGCCATACGGTACGCCATACTGCGGCTGAATGCCGGATTCAGAACCGGTACCCTGCGCATCTTTCGGCTGTTCCATTGGATTACCCGGGCCGCGCGGGATGAGCTTCGACACAAACGGCAGCGCCATCGGGTTCGCAATCGCCACCTGGCGGTTCGGATCAACGGAAATCCCGCCCCACTCAAACATGCCGAGGTTGCCCGGGAAAACCAGCGTGCCCTGTTCAGACGGTGGTGTGAAGATGCCTTCATAGCGCATCTGGTGGAAAATCACGCGGCACACCAGCTGATCGAACATGGTGGCGCCCCACATGTCCTTATCGGTCAGATCTTTCTTCGGACGGAAGCTCAGCTCAGAGAACGGTTGTGTTTTGGTTACGTAGTCGCCTTTTGCCGCACCCTGCGGAACCGGTTTTTCCGGTGCCGGAACGACCAGCTCACCGTTACGACGGTCGAGAACAAAGATATTCCCGGTTTTCGCTGGGGCATAAATCACCGGCACGGTTTTGCCGTTAACGGTGATATCCGCCAGTGTCGGCTGGGACGGCATGTCCATATCCCACAGGTCGTGGTGTACGGTCTGGTAACTCCAGGCGAGCTTACCGGTGGTCGCATTCAGCGCCACAATGGAACTGGCGTAACGCTCCTGTTCCGGCGTACGGTTACCGCCCCAGATATCCGGCGTGGTCACGCCCATCGGCAGGTAAACGAGATCCAGCTTCGCATCATAGGCGGCAGGCGCCCAGGAGTTCGGCGAGTTGAGCGAGAAATGGTGCTCATCAGCCGGAATGGCGTTGGCGTCTTTCGCGCCCGGGTCGAAGGCCCACAGCAGGTCACCGGTGTTGATGTCGAAGCCGCGGATCACGCCCGACGGTTCGCGCGTCGAGAAGTTATCCGTTACCGCACCGGCGATCACGATGGTTTTATCGGTCACGATTGGCGGAGATGTCGGTTCATACATGCCTGGCGTGGTGACCGGCATGTTGGTCTGCAGGTTGAGGATCCCTTTGTTGGCAAAGGATTCGCACAGCTTGCCGGTTTCAGCGTTAATGGCAAACAGGCGGCCATCATTCACTGGCAGAATGATCCGGCGCGGGCAGTTAGCCACCACATCCGCCGGCGCGTTCGCTGGCGTGGCTTCGTGATACGACACACCACGACAGGTCACGTGCTGGAAGGTCGGGTTGGTATTTAACTGCGGATCAAAGTGCCACTTCTCTTTCCCGGTCGCCGCATCCAGCGCAAACAGACGCTGGTGAGCAGTACAGAGAAACAGGGTGTCGCCGACTTTAATCGGCGTGACTTCGTTGGTGATTTCACCCGGATCGTTCGGTTGCTTCAGATCGCCGGTGCGGAATACCCAGGCCTCTTTCAGTTGCTTAACGTTGTCGGCGTTAATCTGTTTCAGCGGCGAATAGCGCTGTCCTTCCTGATTACGTCCGTACGCGGGCCAGTCCTGATCGGCTACCTGCGAAATCGGTGCGGCAGGGGTGACGTCGGTGCTTAGCGTACCGTTGATTTCCTGCGGATCGTGAAAGCCCGCCCAGGTCAGTATCCCGCCGCTAATCAGCAGCGCGACGACCAGCGCCGCCACGGCACCGCCGGAAGGGATAATCAGCCGACGCCAGACAAACGGCAGGATCAGCCAGATGCCGAAGAAGACCAGCACATCGCTGCGCGGCGTCAGCGCCCAGAAATCGAAACCGACTTCCCATACGCCCCAGATCAGGGTCGCGAGCAGCAATGCAGCATACAGCCACAGCGCCGAGCGCTGGCGACGCCACAGCATTACCGTCACGCCGAGCATCACCAGACCAGCAACCGGGTAGTACCACGACCCACCGATCGCCGCTAACCATATCCCGCCGATAAGGAGATACAGACCGCAAAACGCCGCGAAGAGCGCCGTGAGCCTCACGAGGAGCCGTGATTGTTGATATTTTGTTTCAGCCATAAAAAGACACCTGCTAAATCGTTAATTTTTTAGTAGCAATTAATTATAGGAGTTAACAAGTGTGATCGGAATCACAAATTGCGCTTTGCGATCGCATACACCGTATAAATCGATTTGCTGGTATACTGCGTGCCTTGCTGATCAATGTCGGTGCTTAAGGTAGCGGTATTGAGTGATTTACTATCAAAATCAGATGGTTAGTTTTATGAAACATACTGTTGAAGTGATGATCCCGGAAGCGGAGATCAAAGCGCGTATTGCCGAACTGGGTCGTCAGATCACCGAGCGTTATAAAAATAGCGGCAGCGACATGGTGCTGGTGGGGCTGTTACGCGGTTCATTTATGTTCATGGCTGACCTGTGCCGCGAAGTGCAGGTATCACATGAAGTCGATTTTATGACAGCGTCGAGCTACGGCAGCGGCATGTCGTCTACCCGCGACGTGAAAATCCTGAAAGATCTGGATGAAGATATCCGTGGCAAGGACGTGCTGATCGTTGAAGATATTATCGACTCCGGCAATACCTTGTCGAAAGTGCGTGAGATCCTGAGCCTGCGTGAACCGAAATCGCTGGCGATCTGCACGCTGCTCGACAAACCGTCGCGTCGTGAAGTGGACGTGCCGGTGGAATTTATCGGCTTCTCGATCCCGGATGAGTTTGTGGTTGGTTACGGTATTGACTACGCGCAGCATTATCGCCATCTGCCCTATGTCGGCAAAGTGGTGCTGCTGGACGAATAAAACAAAGGCCCCGAGGGGCCTTTTGTTATTTGTGGTTGTGGTGTTTCTGCTGGAGGTTGGAAATCCCGTGGCGGTAACGCTGCTCAAGGGTTTCACGGTTGGTGGCCGTGACGTCCAGATCGCGCAGCAGGCCATCGTGAATACCGTAAGCCCAGCCGTGAATCGTGACTTTCTGGCCGCGTTTCCAGGCGGACTGCATGATGGTGGAGTGACCCAGGTTATACACCTGCTCCATCACATTAAGCTCACACAGGGTATCCAGACGGCGCTCCTGCGGCATTTCACCGAGCAGCGAGCTGTGTTTAAACCAGATATCGCGGATGTGCAGCAGCCAGTTATTGATAAGCCCCAGTTCCGGGTTTTCTACCGCGGCCTGTACACCGCCGCAGCCGTAGTGACCACAAATGATGATATGCTCGACTTCCAGAACATCCACCGCGTACTGGACGACGGAGAGGCAGTTAAGGTCGGTGTGGATAACAAGGTTGGCAACGTTACGATGAACAAAAAGTTCACCTGGCTCAAGCCCTGTCAGGCGTTCAGCGGGAACGCGGCTATCGGAACATCCAATCCATAGAAAGCGCGGTTTCTGCGCTTGCGCCAGTTTCTCAAAAAAACCGGGGTCCTCTTCCACCAGCATTTTTGACCATAGTGCATTATTGCTGATGAGTGTATCTATATCTTTCATGGAGGTTAACGACCTGTAACCGAGTAAGTGCGTTGCGCTAATATAGGTCAACTCCTGACTTTTTAAAACCATGCATCGAGTGTCACAACTTGATAAGAGATATTTAATGACCATTGCACTGGAACTTAAGCAGCTTAAAAAGACCTATCCGGGCGGCGTCCAGGCGCTGCGGGGGATCGATCTTACCGTCACCGCTGGCGATTTCTACGCGCTTCTGGGGCCGAATGGCGCGGGGAAATCCACCACCATCGGCATCATCAGTTCGCTGGTGAACAAAAGCGCCGGTGAAGTGAGCGTCTTTGGCTACGATCTCGACAAAGACGTCGTCAACGCGAAACGCCAGCTGGGGCTGGTGCCGCAGGAATTTAACTTCAACCCGTTCGAAACCGTTCAGCAGATCGTCGTCAACCAGGCGGGCTACTATGGCGTTGAACGCAAAGAAGCGGTTATCCGCAGCGAAAAATACCTGAAACAGCTCGATTTGTGGGAAAAACGCAACGAACGGGCACGGATGTTATCCGGCGGGATGAAACGCCGCCTGATGATCGCCCGCGCGCTGATGCATGAGCCAAAGTTATTGATTCTCGATGAACCGACTGCCGGGGTCGACATCGAACTGCGCCGCTCGATGTGGGGCTTTCTGAAAGATCTCAACGACAAAGGCACGACGATCATTTTGACGACGCACTATCTGGAAGAGGCCGAAATGCTGTGCCGCAACATCGGCATCATTCAGCATGGCGTGCTGGTGGAAAACACCTCGATGAAAGCGCTGCTGTCAAAACTGAAATCAGAAACGTTTATTCTCGATCTGGCACCGAAAAGTCCGCTTCCGGTGCTGGAAGGGTATCAGTACCGGCTGGTGGATACTTCCACGCTGGAAGTGGAAGTGTTGCGTGAGCAGGGCGTTAACAGCGTGTTCAGCCAGTTGAGCGCGCAGGGGATTCAGGTATTAAGTATGCGTAACAAAGCGAACCGTCTGGAAGAGCTGTTTGTCTCGCTGGTGAATGAAAAACAGGGAGAACAGGTATGATGCAGCTTTATTGGGTTGCGCTGAAAAGCATCTGGACGAAAGAAATTCAGCGCTTTATGCGCATCTGGATACAGACGCTGGTGCCGCCGGTGATCACCATGACGCTGTATTTCATCATCTTTGGTAATCTGATCGGTTCCCGGATTGGTGAAATGCATGGCTTCACCTACATGCAGTTTATCGTGCCGGGGTTGATCATGATGGCGGTGATCACCAACGCCTATGCCAACGTGGCCTCGTCGTTCTTCAGCGCGAAGTTCCAGCGCAACATTGAAGAGCTGCTGGTGGCGCCAGTGCCGACCCACGTTATCATCGCCGGTTATGTCGGCGGCGGCGTGGCGCGCGGTCTGTGCGTGGGGATCCTGGTCACCGCGGTGTCGCTGTTCTTCGTGCCTTTTCAGGTGCATTCATGGGTGTTTGTCGCGCTGACGCTGCTGCTGACGGCGATCCTCTTTTCGCTGGCGGGGCTGCTGAACGCGGTGTTTGCCAAAACCTTTGACGACATCAGCCTGATCCCGACTTTTGTACTGACGCCGCTGACCTATCTTGGCGGGGTGTTCTACTCGCTGACGCTGCTGCCGCCGTTCTGGCAGGCGTTGTCGCACCTGAACCCGATCGTCTATATGATCAGTGGTTTCCGCTTTGGTTTCCTCGGCATTACCGATGTACCGCTGTTTACCACGGTCGGTGTACTGGTGATCTTTATCGTGGCATTCTACCTGCTGTGCTGGTATCTGATTCAGCGTGGCCGTGGGTTGCGCAGTTGATCCCACGCCCGGCGGTGCTGATGCCCGCCGGGCGCGTCTCTTAAGGGGAAAGTAATGTTAGGTTGGGTCATTGCCTGCCATGACGACCAGGCAGAGGATATGCGGGAGCGGCTGGAAAAAAAGTTCGGCCCGCTGGTGCAGTGTCAGGCCGTCAACTACTGGCGGGGACTGAGCGCCAATATGCTCAGCCGGATGATGTGCGATGCGTTGCACAGTGCTGACTCCGGCGACGGTGTTATTTTTCTCACCGATATCCCCGGTGCCGCGCCTTACCGCGTCGCCGCGTTAATGAGCCACAAACATAATCACTGTGAAGTCATTTCCGGCATCAGCTATTCATTGCTGGAACGGATGTATCCTCTGCGCGAAACGCTGGGCAGCGAAGCCTTCCGGGAAGCCATTGTGAGCAGTGGCGGTGCGGAGGTCAGCAGCCTCTGGCACCAGCAGCAAAAAAATCCGCCTTTCGTTTTGCTTCACGACCTGTATGACAATTAACCATTGGTATTGATTAGGCTTTTGTTACAATAACAACAGTTTCCTTGCTCCGGTTGTCACGCATGCTCACTCGCGTTTTTCTCATCTTGCTGCTGCTCATCACCAGCAGTGCCTCCGCCAGCCTCATCAATCAACAGCGGCTGCCCGCCAGATATATGCAAACCACCGAAGATGCCACCATCTGGGCGCAGATCGGCAATAACGTGGTGACGGTCGGTCACGTGCGGGCCGGGCAAATTCTCGCGGTGGTGCCGGGCGCTGCCGACTACTACGAATTCAGCTTTGGCTTTGGCACCGGGTTTATCGATAAAGCCCATCTGGAGCCGGTACAGGGGCATCAGCGTGTCGAAGATACCCTCGGCGATCTCAATAAACCGCTCAGTAATCAGAATCTGCTCACCTGGCGGGATACGCCGGTGTATAACGCGCCGGGTACCGGTAGCGCCCCGTTCGGCGTACTGACGGACAACCTGCGATATCCGATCATCAGCAAACTGAAAGACCGCCTGAATCAGACCTGGTATCAGATCCGCATTGGTAACCGGCTGGCGTGGATCAGCAGCCTGGATGCGCAGGAAGATAACGGCATTCCGGTGCTCACCTATCACCACATTTTGCGTGATGAAGAAAATACGCGCTTTCGCCACACCTCAACCACCACCTCGGTGCGCGCGTTCAGTAACCAGATGACCTGGCTGCGCGATCAGGGTTACACCACGCTGACGATGTATCAGTTAGAAGGCTATGTCCGCAACAAGATGAACCTGCCGGCGCGCTCGGTAGTGATCACTTTCGACGATGGCCTGAAATCGGTCAGCCGTTACGCCTACCCGGTGCTTAAGCCTTACGGCTTTAAAGCCACGGCGTTTATTATCTCGTCGCGCATCAAGCGTCAGCCACAGAAATGGGACCCCAAATCGCTGCAGTTTATGAGCGTGTCAGAGTTGCGTCATATTGAAGACGTCTTTGATGTGCAGTCACACACCCATTTTCTGCACCGTGTTGACAGCCATCGTCACCCGATTTTGCTGAGCCGCAGCTATCACAACATCCTGTTTGATTTTGCCCGTTCCCGCCGCTCGCTGGCGCAGTTTAACCCGCATGTGTTGTATCTTTCTTATCCCTTTGGCGGCTACAACAACAACGCGATTAAGGCGGCGAATGACGCGGGTTTTCATATGGCGGTGACAACGGTGAAAGGGAAGGTGAAGCCAGGAGATAACCCGTTCTTACTGAAGCGCTTATATATTTTAAGAACGGATTCTTTAGAGACGATGTCGCGGCTGATCAGTAATCAGCCGCAAGGGTGAGACAACTAAGCCACCTGAACCGGAATGGCTTTTGCCGTACGCTTCATTTCGTTGCCCGCATCGAAATAGGCCACTTTCGGCTGCCAGCGGCGGGCTTCTTCGTCGGACATCATGACAAAGCTGGCGATAATCACAATGTCGCCCACGTCTGCGCAGTGCGCTGCCGCGCCGTTGACGGAGATAATTTTGGAACCGCGCTCGGCCGCAATGGCATAGGTGGAGAAACGTTTGCCATTGTTCACGTTCCAGATATCAATCGCTTCGTTTTCAAGAATTCCTGCCGCATCGAGAAAATCCTGGTCAATGGCGCAGGAACCTTCATAGTGCAGGTCGGCCTGAGTCACTGTCACACGGTGAAGCTTACCTTGCAGCATTTTGCGAATCATTACGTCTACCTTTAATCATCATGCATTACCCTCTCCCGCAGAGAGAGCAGGGTGAAGGGAGTTATTCCCGGAGCCTGTATGCGCGCAGTATTGCCCGATTTTTAGTCGGTGTCTACTGCGCCAGCTCAACCTGTTTATTATCAATAAGACGCGCCTGCCCAAGCCAGGCGGCAACCAGAATTACTGCCCGTTTACTGGTTTCGGTCAGCTCCAGCAGCGTATCGGCATCGCGGATTTGTACTTCGTCGCTGCGGAACCCTTTTTCATTCAGTTCCTGCTCGCCAAGGGCGATCATCTCGTCGAGATCACGCTCACCGGCCTGCAGTTTTTTCGCAATGCCGTTCATCACCTGGCTCAGTCCCGGCGCGATTTTACGCTCGGCGGCGGTGAGGTAACCGTTGCGGGAACTCAGCGCCAGACCATCTTTGGCACGAACGATCGGCACGCCGACAATCTCGATGTCGTAGCCCATGTCGGCCACCATTTTGCGGATCAGCGCCAGTTGCTGGAAATCTTTCTCACCAAAGCAGGCCACGTCGGGCTGTATGAGATTAAAGAGCTTGCTGACAATCGTGGAGACGCCACGGAAATGGCCCGGACGGCTGGCGCCTTCCAGCATGGTGGAAAGACCGGGGACATCGACGTAAGTCTGCGTGTCGGTACCGTGCGGGTAGATATCGGCAGGCGCCGGGGCGAAAATCAAATCGACTTTGCGCTTGTTCAGCTTTTCGCTGTCTTCCTGCAACGTGCGCGGATAGCGCACCAGGTCGTCCGGTCGGTCAAACTGCATCGGGTTAACAAAGATACTGACGACGACCACGTCCGCACGCGCTTTCGCTTCGTCCACCAGCTTCATATGACCATCGTGCAGGTTGCCCATCGTCGGAACCAGCGCAATACGTTTGCCTTCCAGGCGCAGTCTGCGGATATGCTGACGCAGCAGCGGGAGTGTTTCGATTATCACCACAACAAAACTCCTTAATGGAAACTGTGTTCTTCGCCCGGATACACGCCGGACTCAACGTCAGCAATATACTGCCGTACCGCGGCGCGCATGTCGCCCGCTTCAGAAAGGAAATTTTTGGCAAATTTCGGAATATGCCCGCCAGTAATGCCAAATGCATCGTGCATCACCAGAATTTGCCCGTCGGTGACATTGCCCGCGCCGATGCCGATCACCGGGATTTGCAATGCTTCGGTGATGCGTTTCGCCAGTTCCACCGGTACGCATTCCAGCACCAGCAATTGCGCCCCGGCCGCTTCCAGCGCCAGTGCGTCATCGAACAGTACCTGCGCCGCATCGCCGCGGCCCTGCACTTTATAGCCGCCGAAGATGTTGACCGACTGCGGTGTCAGGCCGAGGTGCCCGCACACCGGTACAGCGCGTTCGGTGAGCATTTTTACCGTTTCTACCAGCCAGGCGCCGCCTTCAATTTTGACCATATTCGCCCCGGCACGCATCACCGTCGCAGCGTTTTCAAACGCCTGTTCCGGGGTGGCGTAAGCCATAAATGGCAGGTCGGTGAGCAGCAGGCAGTGCGGCGCGCCACGACGCACCGCACGGGTGTGATACGCGACATCTTCCACCGTCACCGGCAATGTGGAGTCATGTCCCTGGACCGTCATTCCCAGCGAGTCGCCGACCAGCATGACGTTAATGCCCTCGTCGGCAAACAGTTTCGCGAAACTGTAGTCATACGCGGTGATGGTCGCGAAGCGTTTCTTGTCCTGCTTGCATTTCTGCAACAGGGAAATGGTGGTTGGTTTCATTGCGTTTCCTGATAGCAAAAGCCGATTCTTGCGGCATTGTAACAGCAACCATCAGGGGGACAAGTTTACCAGTGGGCAGGTTGTGCGCTATTGAGTGATTTCAGCGCAACGGCAAGCGGTGTGCCATCAGGAAAAGTGAGATCAGGGGCGATTTCAAACAGCGGCCACAGCATAAAACCGCGGTTTTTCATGTCGTAATGGGGAACGGTGAGACGGTCGGTCTGAATGACACGATCGCCGAACAGCATGATATCGAGATCGAGCGTACGCGGCCCCCAGCGCTCTTCCTTACGCACGCGGCCTTGCTGCAGCTCAATGCGTTGCGTGTGGTCGAGCAGTGTTTCCGGGGACAACGCGGTTTCCAGCGCGACAGCGGCGTTCAGGTAATCGGGTTGATCCTGCGGTCCTAGCGGCGGAGTGCGGTAGAAAGAGGAGAGGGCGACGATGCGGCTGTCGGGGATCTCTCCGATCGCGGCAATCGCCGCATTAACCTGATCCAACGGTGACGCCAGATTACTGCCAATGGCGATCCAGACCGTGGTCACGCGTTGCTCTCCGGACGCGGTGCACGCTTGCGCGGGCGACGATGGCGTCGGCGGGCGGGTTCATCACCTAAATCGGTCAGCATGTCTTTCTGTTCAGGCGGCGCGGCCACCTGGAATTCGCCCCACCACTGCGTCAGACGCTGCAGTTCGGCGCTGTTTTCTGCTTCCGCACGCAGCGCCAGCAGATCATAAGCGGCGCGGAATTTCGGATGCTCCATCAGCTTCCAGGCGCGTTTGCCCTGACGACGCGACATACGCAACTGCAACTGCCAGATATCGCGCACCAGCGTGGTAATGCGTTTCGGAATGGCGATGGAACGGCAGGCTTCGTCGAGCACGTCATTAGTGGCCAGCGCGAAGGCGTCGTAGTAGGCCAGACCGCTTTCCTGTGCAATTTTCTGCGCCATTTCCAGCAACGGATACCAGAACATCGCCGCGAACAGGAACGCCGGATTCACGCGCATCTCGTTATGAATGCGGTTATCGGTATTTTTCAGAACCTGGGTGATGATTCGTTCCATTGGGCTATCACCGTTTTCGGTAAAGTAACGGGTAATAGTCGGAAACAGCGGTTGAAACAGACTGTATTCACGCAGTAAACGCCAGGTTTCGAATCCATAACCTGCCTGCAGGAGTTTCAGACACTCTTCAAACAGGCGCGCGGGCGGCACATCGTTAATCAGTGTGGCAAGACGCGGGATGGGCTCAGCAGTTTCCGGGCTGATGCTCATGCCCAGTTTCGCGGCAAAACGCACAGCACGCAGCATGCGCACCGGATCTTCGCGATAACGGGTTTCCGGGTTGCCAATCAGGCGGATCACGCCATCGTTGAGGTCCTGCATGCCGCCGACGTAATCACGCACTGTGAAATCCGCCACGCTGTAATACAGGCTGTTGATGGTGAAGTCGCGGCGCTGGGCATCTTCTTCGATGGAGCCGAAGATGTTATCGCGTAGCAGCATGCCGTTCTGGCCGCGCTGCGAGGTGGTGCGGTCGATCGGACTGCCGTCGTGGTGACCACGGAAGGTGGCGACTTCGATGATTTCAGGGCCAAACATCACGTGCGCAAGACGGAAACGGCGGCCCACGAGGCGGCAGTTACGGAACAGTTTGCGCACCTGGTCGGGCGTCGCACTGGTCGTGACGTCGAAGTCTTTGGGCTTTTTGCCCAGCAGCAAATCACGTACACCGCCGCCGACCAGATAGGCTTCATAGCCCGCTTTGTTCAGTCGATAGAGAACTTTGAGGGCATTTTCACTGATATCTTTGCGGGAAATAGCATGCTGCTCACGCGGGATAACCGTCATTTTAGGTCTGGCGACGACGATTTCTGCCTCGCTCTCCTCACGGCTTAGCACCTTACGGCAAAAATTAGCGACTCGGGTAAAAATATTGCACCTCGGTTGTGTAGTATCGATAAACGAAAAAATAAGATTCCGGACAAAAAATAGCGGCTAATCATAGCTCAGCCAAACGCGTTTGAGAATGCTGGATTTCCGGTACTGTCGAAAGCTTCCAGTTAGTCACTGCATTTTTTAGCAGATCCTCAACGCTCAAATCCTGCCATCCTTTTGCTATATCCTGATTAAGAAACTGTAAAGCGTTGATTAATTCAGGACGTGGATCGCCCTCCGGCAGTGCGGGCGCATGGTTCTGTTTAGACAGCTTATTGCCGTCGCTATTCAGTGCCAGCGGCAGATGAATGTAGTCCGGCGCCTGCCAGCCAAAATGGCGGTAGAGCGAGATCTGCCGTACGGTGGGCTCAATCAGATCAGCCCCGCGCACGATTTCCGTGACGCCCTGAAAATGGTCGTCGACCACCACCGCCAGGTTGTAGGCGAAAAGCCCGTCACGGCGATGAATAATAAAATCTTCCCGCGCCAGCGCCTCGTCAGCGACGATCTCTCCCCGAAGTTTATCGTAAAACCGGAGTACCGGTTGTTGCTGGCGCAGACGCAGCGCGGCGTTTTGCGGGCCGAGGTGCAAATCGCGGCAATGGCCATTGTAGATCCCGCCCATGCTGTGGATTTGGGCGCGGGTGCAGGTGCAGTAATAACTGAGCCCTTGCTGTGCAAGCCAGTCCAGCGCGGCGCGGTAGGCGTCGTGACGCTGTGACTGCCATAACACCTCGCCATCCCAGTGCAGACCGTAATGTTCCAGCTGGCGCAGGATGGTCTCTGCGGCACCGGGAACTTCACGCGGGGGATCGATATCTTCAATGCGCACCCGCCAGGTACCGTGATTAGCGCGGGCCTGCAGGTAGCTGCCAAGAGCGGCAATTAATGAGCCGAAGTGTAATTCACCGGAGGGAGATGGCGCGAAGCGCCCAATATAGTGTGATTCAGGCATATCAGTCATTACAAGGCGGGAGAAACTCCCGCCTTTGGATGGTATACAGTGCTGGAATTAACCGGCCATCTGTTTTTCGCGGATTTCAGCCAGGGTTTTGCAATCGATGCACAGATCGGCTGTCGGGCGCGCTTCCAGACGACGAATACCGATTTCAACACCGCAGGATTCGCAGTAGCCAAAATCTTCGTCTTCGACTTTCTTCAGCGTTTTTTCGATCTTTTTGATCAGCTTGCGTTCGCGGTCACGGTTACGCAGTTCGAGGCTGAACTCTTCTTCCTGCGCGGCACGATCGACCGGATCCGGGAAGTTAGCAGCTTCATCCTGCATGTGTGTAACAGTACGATCGACTTCATCCCTGAGTTGATTACGCCATGCTTCAAGGATGCGCTTGAAGTGCGCCAGCTGGGCTTCGTTCATATACTCTTCGCCCGGTTTCTCTTGATACGGCTCCACCCCAGCGATGGCGAGAATACTCAGGGACGATGTTTTACGGTTTTGCCCTTCTTGCATGTTGCTTCTCCTTAACACGCACTATCGATCCCCATGTTGGGGGAAAAATCAGGCCGCTATAAATAGCAGATGCTTTTCCGGATAGCAATTATCTAAACGTTACACTTGACAACCCTGTGAGGAAAAGCGTATTTGCGCACGCGACCAGCACACTTATTGTTCAGCGGTTTACCACGCTATAACACCACGGGTACCGGCTCACTCAGAGTCATAATATCGGCAGAAAGTTCCGCTTTATAAGCCAGAATTTCCACCCCTTTGCTTTGTGCCTCATTCAATAGTTGCGCGTATTTAGCATCGATGTGGCGCGCGGGTGAAAAACAGGTGATGGCTGAGTGAAGTACCGCAAAAAAAATGACGGCACGATCGCCTTCTGACACCACGCTCATCAGTTCCCGAAGATGCTTTTGACCCCTTTCCGTCACGGCATCCGGGAAAAAACCGTTCTCATTTTCCGCCAACGTAACCGATTTCACTTCAATATAGCAGTTTCGTCTATTCTCTGCTTGTAACATAAAATCAATACGGCTGCGCTCTGCGCCATATTTCACTTCGCCTTTCAACGCAGTATATCCGCGAAGCGCAGGAATAATTTCGGATTGAATCGCTTCTTTCACCAGCGCGTTCGCTCGTAATGTATTGACGCAAATAAAAGCGCCCTGCTGAGTTTGTGTTAATTCCCAGGTATGGGCGTATTTCCGTTTAATATTCTCCGAAGTGGAATACCACACGGTATCGCCCGGTGTGGCACATCCTGTCATTGCGCCGGTATTGGGGCAATGGAGCGTGATGACGGTTCCCTCAGCGGTGATCACATCCGCCAGAAAACGTTTATAGCGTTTTATCAACGTGGCGGATTGTAATTTAGGAATAAACTGCATCTTTGTTTCCTGATTATTCTGTTAACGCCCAACGCTCCAGCGCAGTATAACGCGTTCGTCCCTGCGAAAATGTCGACTCGTACAGCACAAATTCGCTCACCGGCACCGGCCAGTGGAACCCTGGCGGCGGGATCTTCACCGCATGGCTGGCGTCACGCAGCAATGTAATGTGCGGGTGAAAGGGCTGCGGACTCTGATAACAGCCGCGCCGCGCGGCCTGCGAGCGCAGCAGGCTGGCTAGCTGCAACAGTCCCCGTGGCGGCTGGCGAGTGCCGAGCCAGACCACCCGTGAACGCAGCCACTGCCCGGCGTCGTCCAGATGCAAAGTAAACCCCGGCTGACGAATGCGCCCGGCCATCGCCGTCAGTGCGCGCTGTTTTTCTGCGCTGACGTCGCCGAGAAACGCCAGCGTCAGGTGCAGGTTTGCCGCCGCGACCGGCCGTCCGGCTTCCGGCGCAAATTGCGTCGCCCGCCAGTGGACTATCTGCTGCTGAATATCGCCCGGTAATTCAAGGGCAAAAAACAGCCTTTTCGGCTCAGACATGATGGGTACTCGGTAATGATTTACCGCGATGCTACAATGCATGACCCTGAATGTTAACCCTTCGGAGCTTTTGTGTCCTCATTGCCGGTTGCCGCTGTCATTCCCGAACTCCTTCAGGCGCTGAACCATGCGCCGCAAGTCTTACTCAATGCGCCGACCGGTGCAGGCAAATCCACCTGGCTGCCGTTGCAACTGCTGGAACAGGGGGCGATGACGGGCAAAATCCTTCTGCTGGAGCCGCGACGACTGGCGGCGCGCAATGTCGCTCAGCGGCTCGCGGAACTGCTGGGCGAGCAACCAGGCGGAACGGTGGGCTACCGGATGCGCGCTGAAACCTGCGTCGGGCCCACGACGCGGCTGGAAGTGGTCACCGAAGGGATCCTCACACGGATGATTCAGCACGATCCCGAGCTCAGCGGCGTGGGGCTGGTGATCCTCGATGAATTTCACGAGCGCAGCCTGCAGGCGGATCTGGCGCTGGCGCTGCTGCTGGATGTCCAGCAGGGGCTGCGCGATGACCTCAAATTATTGATCATGTCCGCGACGCTGGATAACGCACGGCTGCAACAGTTGTTGCCGGATGCGCCGGTGATTGTTTCTGAAGGGCGCGCGTTCCCGGTGGAGCGGCGCTATCAGGCGCTGGCGGCGCATCAACGTTTTGATGAAGCGGTTGCTGTCGCCACCGCTGACTTGCTGCGCGCGGAATCTGGCTCGCTGCTGCTGTTTCTGCCGGGCGTCGGTGAAATTCAGCGCGTTCAGGAACAGCTGGCTTCGCGCGTCGCCGGGGATACGCTGCTGTGCCCGTTATATGGCGCGCTGCCGCTGAGCGAGCAACGAAAAGCGATCCTTCCAGCTCCGGCGGGCAAACGTAAAGTAGTACTGGCGACCAACATTGCCGAAACCAGTCTGACCATCGAAGGGATCCGCCTGGTGGTCGACTGCGCGCAGGAGCGGGTTGCGCGGTTTGATGCCCGGACGGGCTTAACGCGGCTCATCACGCAGCGCGTCAGCCAGGCCTCAATGACCCAGCGCGCCGGACGCGCCGGGCGCCTGGAACCGGGCCTCTGCCTGCATCTGCTCGGCAAGGAACAGGCGGAACGCGCGGCGGCGCAAAGTGAACCGGAGATCCTGCAAAGCGATCTTTCCGCCCTGTTGCTGGATCTCCTGCTGTGGGGTTGTGCTGATCCAGCAGAACTTCGCTGGCTCGACCTTCCGCCTGCCAGCAACCTGGCTGCCGCACGGCGGTTACTCACCGGGTTACAGGCGCTGGAGGGCGAACGGTTAACGCCGCGCGGGCAACGCATGGCTGCGCTGGGGAATGATCCCCGGCTGGCGGCGATGCTGGTGGCGGCAGACGGGCGTGATGAGGTGGCGACGGCGGCGAAAGCCGCGGCGATCCTGGAAGAGCCGCCGCGCAACAGCGGCAGCGATCTCAGCCATGCGTTTTCACGTCAGCAGCCCAACTGGCAACAGCGCGCCCGGCAGCTCAGCCAGCGGCTGGGGACGACAGGTGGTGATGCTGACATTGACGCGCTAGCACCGCTCCTGGCACGCGCTTTTGCCGACAGAATTGCCCGCCGACGCGGTCAGGAAGGACGATACCAGCTGGCGAACGGGATGGGCGCGATGCTGGATGCAGATGACGCGTTGAGCCGTCATGAATGGCTGATTGCGCCGCTGTTGTTGCAGGGCAGCCAGTCGCCGGACGCGCGCATCCTGCAGGCGCTGCCGCTGGATATCGACCGGCTGATCGCCCGTTGTCCGTGGCTGTTACAGCAGTCAGACACCATCGAGTGGGATGACGCGCAGGGCACGCTGAAAGCCTGGCGTCGTCAGCGCATCGGCGAACTGGTGGTCAAAGTCCAGCCGCTGGCGAAGCCGTCTGAAGAAGAACTGCATCAGGCCATGCTGAACGGCATTCGTGATAAAGGCCTGGCAGTCCTGAACTGGACTCCGGAGGCGGAACAGCTTCGGTTGCGGCTGCACTGTGCGGCAAAATGGCTGCCGGAACAGCCGTGGCCGGCGGTCGATGACGCGTCGTTGCTGTCGTCGCTGGAAAGCTGGCTGCTGCCGCAAATGCAGGGCGTACACTCGCTGCGCGCGCTGAAAGCCATCAATCTTCACACGGCGTTACAAAACCTGTTGCCATGGTCATTACGTCAACAACTGGATAGTGAGCTGCCAGCGCATTACACTGTGCCGACCGGAAGCCGGATTGCCATCCGCTATCACGACGAAAATCCCCCGGCGCTGGCGGTGCGGATGCAGGAAATGTTCGGTGAAGCGACAACGCCGACGATTGCTCAGGGGCGCGTCGCGCTGGTGCTTGAGCTTCTGTCGCCTGCGCAGCGACCGTTGCAGATCACGCGTGATCTCAGCGCGTTCTGGCAGGGAGCGTATCGTGATGTGCAAAAAGAGATGAAAGGGCGCTATCCAAAGCACGTATGGCCAGACGACCCTGCGAATGCGGTGCCTACCCGGCGAACGAAGAAATATTCACAGAGCAAAAATTGAGAGATTTCTTCTTTCACCTGCGGGTGAAAGACAAGAGAATCAGGCCATTACGCCTGAAAAATGCGGAGAGAAAGCATGGCGGGGAATGACCGCGAGCCGATAGGACGAAAGGGGAGACCCGCGCGTCCGGCAAAAGAAAAGATAAGTCGTCGTCGACTTCGGGAAGAGGAGTATGACGACGAGTACGATGACTACGACGATGAGGATGAAGAGCCGATGCCGCGTAAGGGGAAAGGCAGAGGGCGTAAGCCTCGTGGTAAACGCGGCTGGTTCTGGCTGCTGGTGAAGATTTGCATCGTCCTTGCGGTGCTGGTCGCCATTTATGGCGTCTATCTTGATCAAAAAATTCGTAGCCGTATCGACGGTAAAGTCTGGCAGCTTCCGGCGGCAGTGTATGGCCGGATGGTCAACCTTGAACCTGACATGCCGGTCAGTAAAAACGAGATGGTGCGACTTCTGACGGCCACGCAGTACCGTCAGGTGACGGCGATGACGCGCCCTGGCGAGTTTACCGTGCAGGCCAACAGCATTGAGATGATCCGCCGTCCGTTTGACTTCCCGGACAGCAAAGAGGGGCAGGTGCGCGCGCGTCTGACCTTCGAGGGCGATCACCTCTCGACCATCACCAACATCGACAACAATCGTCAGTTCGGTTTCTTCCGTCTTGATCCGCGACTTATCACCATGCTCTCTTCGCCCAATGGCGAACAGCGCCTGTTTGTGCCGCGCAGCGGCTTCCCGGATCTGCTGGTCGATACGTTGCTGGCCACCGAAGACCGCCATTTCTACGAGCATGACGGCATCAGCCTGTATTCCATTGGTCGTGCGGTGCTAGCTAACCTGACTGCCGGGCGGACAGTGCAGGGCGCCAGTACGCTGACGCAACAGCTGGTGAAAAACCTGTTCCTCTCCAGCGAGCGTTCTTACTGGCGTAAGGCGAACGAAGCCTACATGGCGCTGATCATGGACGCGCGTTACAGCAAGGATCGTATCCTTGAGCTGTACATGAACGAAGTCTATCTCGGTCAGAGCGGCGACAATGAAATCCGCGGCTTCCCGCTGGCGAGCCTGTACTACTTCGGCCGTCCGGTGGAAGAACTGAGTCTCGATCAGCAGGCATTGCTGGTGGGGATGGTGAAAGGGGCGTCGATTTACAACCCGTGGCGTAACCCGAAACTGGCGCTGGAGCGTCGTAACCTGGTGCTGCGTCTGCTGCAACAGCAGAACGTGATCGACCAGGAGCTGTACGACATGCTGAGCGCCCGTCCGTTGGGGGTTCAGCCACGCGGCGGCGTGATTTCACCACAACCTGCGTTTATGCAGATGGTGCGTCAGGAGCTGCAGGCGAAGCTGGGCGATAAGGTGAAAGATCTCTCCGGCGTGAAGATTTTCACCACCTTTGACCCGGTCGCGCAGGATGCGGCTGAAAAAGCGGCCACTGACGGGATCCCTGAGCTGAAGAAACAGCGCAAGCTGAGCGATCTGGAAACCGCGATGGTGGTGGTCGACCGTTTCAGCGGCGAAGTCCGGGCGATGGTCGGCGGGGCGGAACCGCAATTTGCGGGCTACAACCGCGCGATGCAGGCGCGCCGTTCGATTGGTTCTCTGGCGAAACCAGCGACCTATCTGACCGCGCTGAGCCAGCCGAATCTCTACCGTCTGAATACCTGGATTGCCGATGCGCCGGTGTCTATTCGCCTGTCGAACGGCCAGACCTGGTCACCGCAGAACGATGACCATCGCTACAGCGGCCAGGTGATGCTGGTGGATGCGCTGACCCGTTCCATGAACGTGCCGACGGTCAACCTCGGGATGGCGCTGGGCCTGCCTGCGGTGACAGATACGTGGCTGAAACTGGGTGCGCCGAAAGATCAACTGAACGCGGTACCGGCAATGTTGCTGGGGGCGCTGAACCTGACGCCGATCGAAGTGGCGCAGGCGTTCCAGACCATCGCCAGCGGCGGTAACCGCGCCAGCCTTTCCGCGTTGCGCTCGGTGATTGCTGAAGATGGCACCGTGCTCTATCAGAGCTATCCGCAGGCTGAACGCGCGGTACCGGCACAGGCAGCATACATGACGCTGTGGACCATGCAGCAGGTGGTGCAGCGCGGTACCGGTCGTCAACTGGGCGCGAAATATCCGGGCCTGCACCTGGCGGGGAAAACGGGGACCACCAACAACAACGTAGACACCTGGTTTGCGGGTATCGACGGACGTGAAGTGGTGATCACCTGGGTTGGCCGCGACAACAACCAGCCGACGAAGCTGTACGGTGCCAGCGGTGCGATGTCGATTTACCAGCGTTATCTGGCAAATCAGTCGCCGATCCCGCTGAATCTGACACCACCCGAAGATATCGTCGATATGGGCGTAGATGATAACGGCTACTTTGTCTGCGGTGGCGGCGGTATGCGTACCCTGCCGGTCTGGACGACAAACCCGGATGCGCTGTGCCAGCAGAGCCAGGCGCAGCAGGAACAACAGCCGGGTAACCCGTTTAACCAGTCGCAGCAGCAGCCTCAACAGCAGCCGCAACAGCAGCAGCAACAGCAGCAGCAACAGCCGCAGCAGCAGGAGAAAAGCGACGGCGTCGCAGGCTGGATCAAAGACATGTTTGGCAGCAACTAACGCCATCTGTGTGCCCTCTCTCCATCGGGGAGAGGGCGTTTCATGATCGGTGAATTAACCTTCCGCTAACTCCCTAACAACGCTCCGGTTATTTTTTATTCCCTTAGAACCCTCAGGGTCGCATTCCACTTGCTATGGCTGCGGCGTTTCGCCTATTATGCTGCCGTCATAATAATAATTATCGTTTACGTTATCATTCACTATTTCATCAGAGAAACGAAATGGCGCGTCCAAAAACTGCTCAGCCAAAGCCTGCCACATTGCGTAAAATCGCAGTGGTAGTAGCCACAGCGGTTAGCGGCATGTCTGTATACGCACAGGCGGCTGAACAACCGAAAGAAGAAACCATCACCGTTACCGCCGCACCGGCCAGCCAGGAAAGCGCCTGGGGCCCGGCACCAACAATCGCCGCGAAACGTACCGCGACGGCAACGAAAACCGATACCCCGATCGAAAAAACGCCGCAGTCGATTTCCGTGGTGACGAACGAAGAGATGCAAATGCATCAGTTCCAGTCCGTCAAGGAAGCGTTGGGTTACACGCCAGGCGTGACGGTCAGCAGCCGTGGTGCTTCGAATACCTATGATTTTGTCATTATCCGCGGTTTTTCTTCTGTCGGCCTGAGCCAGAATAACTATCTGGATGGCATGAAGTTGCAGGGTGATTTCTATAACGATGCGGTTATCGATCCCTACATGCTGGAGCGAGTTGAGCTGATGCGCGGCCCGGTATCGGTGCTGTATGGTAAAAGCAACCCTGGCGGTATCATCTCTATGGTCAGCAAGCGCCCGACCACTGAGCCGCTGCATGAAGTGCAATTCAAAATGGGAACAGATAATCTGTTCCAGACCGGTTTTGACTTCAGCGATGCACTGGATGACAACGGTGAATTCTCCTATCGCCTGACCGGTGTGGCGCGTTCCAGTAATGAGCAGCAGGAAAATGCGGAGCAGCAACGCTATGCGATTGCGCCGTCTTTCTCCTGGCGCCCGGATGACAAAACCAATTTCACCTTCCTGTCTTACTTCCAGAATGAACCGGAAACTGGCTACTACGGCTGGTTACCGAAAGAAGGGACTGTTCAACCGTTGCCAAATGGTGGTCATCTGCCGACCAGTTTCAACGAAGGAGCCAGTAACAACACCTATTCCCGTAATCAGAAAATGGTGGGTTACAGCTTCGAACACGGTTTCAACGACACGTTTACCGTGCGCCAGAATTTGCGTTTCTCTGAAATGAAGGTTGCCCAAAAGAGTGCTTACGGTACCGGTCTGTGTAACAACAGCATGAACGCCTTCAACGTTTACTGTCAGGCATTGACGCCAGAGCAACAGGCACATTATCTGGGGCGTGGCACAGTCGTGGACAATGAACGCCTGCAAAACTTTAGCGTTGATACTCAACTGCAAAGCAAATTTGCGACCGGCAGTATCGATCATACGCTGCTGACAGGGGTTGATTACATGCGTATGCGCAATGATATCAATGCCCTGTTTGGTAACGCGCCAGCATTGGATCTCAACAATCTGCCGTCAATGAATGATGTTGATTTTGGTGATGCCGTTCCTTACCAGATGAACGAAAGCAAGCAAACGGGCATTTACGTTCAGGATCAAGCTGAGTGGGACAAATGGGTGGTGACGCTGGGCGGTCGCTATGACTGGTCGAAGCAGGCAACCACCGTTCGCAGCGATAACGGCTACATCGATCGCAACGATCATAAATTTACCTGGCGTGGTGGCGTTAACTATCTGTTCGATAATGGTATTTCACCATACGTTAGCTATAGCCAGTCTTTCGAACCGAACGCCTTCAGTCTTTACAGCACTCCTCGCGTCGCTTATGCACCTTCTAAAGGTGAACAGTATGAAGCGGGTGTGAAGTATGTGCCGAAAGATATGCCGATCGTGGTGACTGGTGCGCTCTATCAGCTGACCAAATCGGATACCCTCATGGCGGACCCGAACAACGCCCTGAATCAGGTGCCCGCGGGTGAGATCCGTTCTCGCGGTGCAGAGCTTGAAGCCAAAGCAGCGGTAAATGCCAATATCAATGTGACTGCGTCTTATACCTACACGGATGCGCAATACACGAAAGATACTGATCTGAAAGGCAATACCGTGGTACAGGTGCCTAAACATATGGCTTCACTGTGGGGCGATTACACCTTCAATGAAGGCGCTCTGTCAGGCCTGACGCTGGGTACCGGTGGACGCTTTATTGGTTCCAGCTATGGCGATCCGGCAAATACCTTCAAGGTCGGCAGTGCGGCTGTCATGGATGCAGTTGTGAAATACGATCTGGCACGTTTCGGTATGGCAGGCTCCAGTCTGGCAGTGAACGTGAATAACGTATTTGACCGGGAATATGTATCCAGCTGCTTCGAAACCTATGGTTGTTTCTGGGGCGCAGAGCGTCAGGTGGTTGCCACCGCAACGTTCCGTTTCTAAATCCTTTTCAGGCGCGGCTTGCCGCGCCTTTTTCACACGTTGGTCGCTATGCAGGAAAAAACTTCTCTTTCCGAAACTACCTTTTCGCTTAGCAACGTCTCTTTTCGCGTACCGGGCCGTACGCTGCTGCATCCTCTCTCTCTGACGTTTCCCGTGGGCAAAGTGACCGGACTGATCGGTCATAACGGCTCGGGCAAATCGACATTGCTGAAAATGCTCGGCCGCCATCAGCCGCCGTCGGAAGGGGAGATCCTGCTCGACGGTCAACCTGTGGAGAGCTGGAACAGCAAGTCGTTCGCCCGTAAGGTCGCCTATCTGCCGCAGCAACTGCCTCAGGCGGAAGGGATGACGGTGCGCGAACTGGTGGCGATTGGACGTTACCCGTGGCACGGCGCGTTAGGGCGCTTTGGTGTGGCGGACAGAGAAAAAGTGGAAGAGGCGATCAGTCTGGTTGGCTTAAAACCGCTGGCGCACCGGCTGGTGGACAGCCTCTCCGGCGGCGAACGTCAGCGCGCGTGGATCGCCATGCTGGTGGCGCAGGACAGCCGTTGCCTGTTGCTCGACGAACCAACGTCCGCGCTGGATATCGCGCATCAGGTGGACGTGCTGGCGCTGGTGCATCGCCTGAGCCAGCAGCGCGGGCTGACGGTGATCGCCGTGCTGCATGACATCAACATGGCAGCGCGGTACTGCGATTTTCTGGTGGCGCTGCGCGGCGGGGAAATGATTGCCCAGGGGACGCCGGAAACGTTGATGCGCGGTGAAACGCTGGAACAGATCTACGGCATTCCGATGGGCATTCTGCCGCATCCGGCGGGCGCTGCGCCGGTAAGTTTTGTCTATTGATGAACAGTTCAATGTTAATTAGCCGCCGACGTCTGCTGACCGCCATGGCGCTGTCGCCACTGCTACTGAAGATGAATGGCGCCCGCGCGGCGACAGTCGATCCGCATCGTATCGTGGCGCTGGAATGGCTGCCGGTGGAGTTGCTGCTGGCGCTCGGCGTTACGCCTTACGGCATTGCTGATATTCCCAATTACAAGCTGTGGGTGAATGAGCCCGCGTTGCCTGACTCGGTGATTGACGTTGGACTACGCACCGAGCCCAATCTTGAACTGCTGACCGAAATGAAACCGTCATATATGGTCTGGTCAGCTGGCTATGGCCCGTCGCCGGAGACGCTGGCGAAAATCGCGCCTGGCCGTGGCTTTAACTTCAGCGACGGTAAAAATCCGCTGGCGATGGCGCGTAAATCGCTGGGGGAAATGGCACAACTGCTCGGGCTGGAAACGGCGGCCCGCCAGCATCTTGACCACTTCGATCAGTTTGTCGCGCAGTACAAACCACGCTTCGCGCAGCGAGGCCAGCGCCCGCTGTTGATGCTCACTTTACTCGACGCCCGCCATATGCTTGCCTTTGGCCCTAACTGCCTGTTCCAGCCGATCCTTGACGCGTATGGCATCGTCAACGCCTGGCAGGGCAACCCCAATTTCTGGGGAAGCGAAGTGGTGGGGATCGACCGACTCGGCGAATTTAAGGATGTGGACGTGCTGTGCTTTGATCATGGCAACGACCGCGAAATGCAAAAACTGATGGCGACGCCGCTGTGGCAGGCGATGCCGTTTGTCCGCCAGCAGCGCTTTCAGCGCGTGCCCGCGGTGTGGTTTTACGGTGCCACGCTGTCGGTAATGAATTTTGTTCGCGTACTGGATAACGCGCTGGGAGGGAAAGCATGAGATCGCGAATCGCATCTTTCCCGGCAGCACTGTTACTCGCGTTGTTTATTGCCGCCGCGGCGCTGAGCTGGGTGAATTTCAACCTCGCGTTGCCGCGCGCGCAGTGGGGCGAGGCGTTCTGGCAGCCGGATATCGACAGCATCGCGCAGATGCTGTTCCACTACAGTTTGTTGCCGCGGGTGGTGGTTTCACTGCTGGTGGGCGCCGGGCTGGGTTTAGTGGGCGTACTGTTCCAGCAGGTGCTGCGTAACCCGCTGGCGGAACCGACGACGCTTGGCGTTGCGACCGGCGCGCAACTGGGGATCACCGTCACCGCGCTGTGGGCCCTGCCCGGTGCGTTGACGGCGCAGTTCGCGGCGCTGGCGGGCGCCTGCATCGTTGGCGCGCTGGTGTTTGGCGTCTCCTGGGGCAAACGCCTGTCACCGGTGACGTTGATCCTCGCTGGTCTGGTGGTCAGCATGTACTGCGGCGCAATCAATCAGTTGCTGGCGATTTTCCATCACGATCAACTGCAGAGCGTGTTCCTGTGGGGTACCGGGACGCTGACGCAAACCGACTGGAGCGTGGTGAAACAGCTGTGGCCGCAACTGCTTGGCGGCGTAATGCTGACGTTACTGCTGTTGCGCCCGCTGACGCTGATGGGGCTGGATGATGGCGTCGCGCGTAATCTCGGGCTGGCGCTGTCGCTGGCGCGTCTGGCAGCGCTGGTGCTGGCAATTGTCATCAGTGCCCTGCTGGTGAATGCGGTAGGGATCATCGGCTTTATCGGCCTGTTTGCGCCATTGCTGGCGAAAATGCTTGGCGCCCGCCGACTGCTTTCCCGCCTGATGCTGGCGCCACTGATTGGCGCGCTGATCCTCTGGCTGTCCGATCAAATCATCCTCTGGCTTTCCCGCGTCTGGATGGAAGTCTCAACCGGTTCCGTGACCGCGCTGATTGGCGCGCCGCTGCTGCTCTGGCTGTTGCCGCGACTGCGCAGCATCAGCGCACCAGCGATGGATGCCGGGGATCGCGTCGCCGCAGAACGCCAGCGCGTGCTGGCCTGGTCATTGGCAGGACTGGCGGTGTTGCTACTGGTGATGCTGGTCTCGCTTTCGTTTGGCCGTGATTCTCAGGGCTGGCAGTGGGCGGGCAGTGAGCTGCTGAATCAACTGATGGAATGGCGCGCGCCGCGCATTCTGGCTGCGTTGATCGCCGGGATGATGCTGGCGGTGGCAGGCTGTATTATTCAGCGTCTCACCGGCAACCCGATGGCCAGCCCGGAAGTGCTGGGGATCTCCTCCGGCGCGGCGTTTGGCGTGGTGGTGATGTTGTTCTTCGTACCGGGCAATGCCTTTGGCTGGTTGATGCCCGCCGGTAGTCTGGGTGCGGCGGCAACGCTGATGATTATTCTGATCGCCGCCGGACGTGGTGGTTTTTCGCCGCACCGCATGCTGCTGGCGGGGATGGCACTCAGCACGGCATTCACCATGCTGTTGATGATGCTGCAGGCCAGTGGTGATCCGCGTATGGCGCAGATCCTGACATGGATTTCCGGGTCGACTTACAACGCGTCATATCCGCAGGTGATTCGCACCGGACTGATGATGATCGTGCTGCTGGCACTGGTGCCGTTTTGCCGTCGCTGGCTGACCATTTTGCCGCTGGGCGGTGAGACAGCCCGCGCGGTAGGAATCGCGCTGACGCCATCGCGCATTGGGCTGCTGTTGCTGGCCGCATGTCTGACGGCCACCGCCACGATGACCATCGGGCCACTCAGTTTTATTGGTCTGATGGCGCCACATATGGCGCGCATGATGGGATTCCGCCGGACGATGCCGCACATCGTGCTGTCGGCGCTCATTGGCGGGCTGCTGCTGGTGTTTGCTGACTGGTGTGGCCGGATGGTGCTGTTCCCTTACCAGATCCCGGCAGGGCTGCTGTCGACGTTTATTGGCGCGCCGTACTTTATCTACCTGCTGAGGAAGCAGAGCCGATAAATCCAGGCCGGGAAGCGCTCATGCGTACCCGGCCTGTAAAACTTACAGCTGCGCAAACACTCTGCGGGCGGCGTCGATGGTGTTATCGATATCTTCTTCGCTGTGGGCAACCGACATAAAGCCCGCTTCAAATGCTGACGGCGCCAGGTAAACGCCTTCGTCCAGCATCAGGTGGAAGAAGCGTTTAAAACGCTCTACATCGCATTTCACCACATCCTGATAGCAGGTCACGGTTTCCGCATCGGTAAAGAAAATCCCGAACATGCCGCCAACGTGGTTCACCACCAGCGGGATCCCCGCCTCTTTTGCCGCTTCCCGCAAACCGTTCGCCAGTTGCGTTGTCAGCGCGGTCAGCGTGGAATGCACGCCCGGCTGAGAGACTTCCGTTAAGCAGGCGAAACCGGCGGCCATGGCAATCGGGTTACCGGACAGCGTACCGGCCTGGTAAACCGGGCCGGTCGGCGCCAGCGCGTCCATCACGTCGCGACGACCGCCAAACGCACCGACAGGCATGCCGCCGCCGATAATTTTGCCAAGGCAGGTCAGATCCGGTACCACATCGTAATACGACTGTGCCCCCGCCAGCGCCACGCGGAAACCGGTCATCACTTCGTCGATGATCAGCAGCGCGCCAAATTCGTCGCACAGCGCGCGCAGACCCGGCAGGAAATCCGGCTGCGGTGGAATGCAGTTCATGTTGCCCGCGACCGGCTCAACGATGATACAGGCGATATCCTGTGGATACTGTTCGAACGCGGCGCGGACAGAGGCCAGATCGTTATAGGTGCAGGTCAGGGTATGCTTCGCGAAGTCTGCTGGTACGCCCGGCGAGTTCGGCTGGCCGAGGGTCAGCGCGCCGGAACCGGCTTTCACCAGCAGGCAGTCGGCGTGGCCGTGATAGCAGCCTTCAAATTTGATGATTTTGTCGCGACCGGTAAAACCGCGCGCCAGACGGATTGCACTCATGGTGGCTTCAGTCCCGGAGTTCACCATGCGCACCATATCCATCGTCGGCACCAGTTCGGTCACCAGCGCCGCCATTTTCACTTCCATTTCGGTTGGCGCGCCGAAGCTCAGGCCGCGTTCCGCCGCTTCAATCACCGCATTGCGAATGGCAGGATGGTTGTGCCCCAGCACCATCGGCCCCCACGAGCCAACGTAATCGACATACGCTTTGCCGTCTACATCGTACAGGTAAGCGCCATCGGCACGTTCGATAAACAGCGGCGTACCGCCCACGCCGCTGAAGGCGCGTACCGGTGAGTTCACACCGCCGGGGATGAGTTCGCGCGCGGCGCTGAAGAGGTTTTCTGATTTGCTCATAGCCTGTTCCTGATTCGTAGAAAGCGAAATGAGGACTATTCTAAGGTATTCCGCGAAGGTTATGAAAGTGTTGCCCAAATCAAAACGAGAGCAGGGCCGGGAATTTTCAGGCGACAGCAGTGCGGCGGGATGAGTACAATACGCCGCGCAATTTGTATGACCAATGAACAAGAATGGCATGAAAGCAGAAACGTCCTCTTTTGAATCACAGCAATTTCTTCGTTTACGCCGTCGCGATGCGATGCGGCGTCTGTTGAACCGCGACAAAACGCCGCTGGCGATTTTGCTGATGGCCGCCGTGGTGGGCACGATTACCGGGCTGGCTGGTGTTGCTTTTGAAAAAGCCGTCACCGGGGTGCAAAACTGGCGTATCGGGACGCTGACGCAGGTGGCGGATCACGGTTTTCTGCTCTGGCCGCTGGCATTTATTCTCTCGGCGCTGCTGGCGATGGTGGGCTATTTTCTGGTGCGCCGTTTTGCGCCGGAAGCTGGCGGTTCGGGGATCCCGGAAATCGAAGGCGCGCTGGAAGAACTGCGGCCAGTGCGCTGGTGGCGGGTGCTGCCGGTGAAATTCATCGGCGGGATGGGAACGCTGGGCGCGGGCATGGTGCTGGGCCGCGAAGGGCCAACGGTGCAGATCGGCGGCAACATTGGCCGCATGGTGCTGGATCTGTTCCGCATGCGCAGCCCGGAAGCGCGTCATACGCTGCTGGCGACCGGCGCTGCGGCGGGGTTATCGGCGGCGTTTAATGCACCGCTGGCCGGGATCCTGTTTATCATCGAAGAGATGCGTCCGCAGTTTCGCTATAACCTCATCTCCATCAAAGCGGTGTTTACCGGCGTTATCATGTCGAGCATCGTGTTTCGTGTCTTCAACGGCGAAGTGGCGATTATCGATGTGGGACATCTGTCAAACGCGCCCGTCAACACGCTGTGGCTGTACCTGATTCTGGGGATGATTTTCGGCTGCGTTGGCCCGCTGTTTAACGCGCTGGTACTGCGCACACAGGATATGTTTCAACGCCTGCACGGCGGGGAAATCAAAAAATGGGTGTTGATCGGCGGCGTCATTGGCGGGGCGTGCGGCGTGCTGGGGCTGATCCAACCGGCTGCGGCGGGCGGCGGTTTTTACCTCATCCCCATTGCGGCGGCGGGCAATTACACCATCGGCGTGTTGCTGTTTATCTTCATCGCCCGCGTGGTGACGACGCTGCTCTGTTTCTCTTCCGGCGCACCGGGCGGGATTTTTGCGCCGATGCTGGCGCTGGGGACGCTGCTCGGTACCGCGTTTGGCATGGCGGCGGCAGTCAGTTTTCCGGCCTATCAGCTGGACGCAGGCACCTTTGCGATTGCCGGAATGGGGGCGCTGCTGGCGGCGTCACTGCGCGCGCCACTCACTGGGATCGTGCTGGTTCTGGAAATGACTGACAATTATCAGCTCATTTTGCCAATGATTATTACCTGTCTTGGCGCAACACTACTGGCACAATTTTTGGGCGGTAAGCCGCTATACTCCACTATCCTCGCGCGTACACTGGCAAAACAGCAGGCAGAACAAGAGCGCAATACACAGCAGGTGAGTGGGGAGAATACTTGAACGAAATACTCGGGTATTAGATAATGGCTCAAAAGCTCAGGTTATAATTTAACCTGACTGCAGTATAACCGGGAGTAAGAAATGAGTGATGACGTAGCAGCACTGCCGCTGCAGTTTACTGATGCCGCAGCGAACAAGGTAAAAAGCCTGATTGCGGATGAAGACAACCCGAACCTGAAACTGCGTGTGTACATCACTGGCGGTGGTTGCAGCGGGTTCCAGTACGGTTTTACCTTTGACGATCAAATCAACGAAGGCGATATGACCATTGAGAAACAGGGTGTCGGTCTGGTTGTGGATCCGATGAGCCTGCAGTATCTGGTGGGCGGTTCTGTGGATTACACGGAAGGCCTGGAAGGGTCTCGCTTTATCGTCTCCAACCCGAACGCCACCAGCACCTGCGGGTGTGGTTCCTCGTTCAGTATCTGATGCCGTTGGCCCGGTGCTGACCGGGCCGATATTCCGCATTACCGTCCGTTTTCATCCAGCGCAAACGTCGGCAGTTTCAGATGCCAGCGTATCGCCGCCAGGCGAATCACCAGCGTCACTAACATCCCCAGCATCGCTGAATTTTCAAGAGACATTGCGAACGTGTGATGCGCCGTCGCATGCACAATACCGCCGACAATACAGGCGGTGGCGTAGATTTCGGTGCGCAAAATCATGGGGACTTCACGCGCCAGCACGTCACGGATGATCCCGCCGCCGACGCCGGTTACTACGCCCATACAGATGGCGACTAACGGGCCGCTGTCAGCCAGAAACGCTTTGTTGACGCCAATCCCGACGAACACCGCCAGCCCGACGGCATCCAGTACCGGCAAAATCCATTTCGGCAACCGGCGCGGCTGACGCACCAGCAAAATCGTCAGCATGCTGGTGACCATCGCGACGACCAGATCGGTGGGATCTTTCACC
The DNA here is from genome assembly GCF_001297775.1 of Trabulsiella odontotermitis. Lineage (GTDB taxonomy): Bacteria > Pseudomonadota > Gammaproteobacteria > Enterobacterales > Enterobacteriaceae > Trabulsiella > Trabulsiella odontotermitis. Next base: position 341,046 of record NZ_LIFX01000002.1, read on the forward strand.
CAGAATACCGGGCCATTGGCCAGCGCCATATCACGAATCGTACCGCCACCGACGGCGGTGACCACGCCGAGCACCAGTACGCCAAACGGATCCATGCGGAGTTTTCCGGCGAGCAGAACGCCGGAGATAGCAAAAACGGCTGTACCTACGATATCCAGCCAATACACGAGCATCGTTATTTTCCTGCCTGATTCACCTGCGCAAGCGCAGAACAGAGTTGTTTTGCGGCGAGGATAATACGCGGGCTCGCGCGTTCAAACCAGTCACTATTGAGAGCAATAACCGGAATTTTGAGCTGGGTATGCCAGTAAGCTGCAATTTTCGGAACTTCTCTCTCTTTTCCCCCGAAGACAATGGCCTGAGGATGACGCGACAGCACTTGCTCGCGGCTGACCTGCGGCCAGGGAACCCGGCTGGCGGCAAAAATGTTTTCTCCACCGCACAGCTCAAGGATTTCGTTCTGAATGGAGTGCTTTCCGCTGGTAAAGAGGGGATTCGTGCCGAACTGCAAAAAAACGCGCGTTTTAGATGTGCTGGCGTAGCGGGATTTCAGCGCCGCATAGTCCTGCTGTAACGCGCGGGCGGCCTGTTTCGCTTTTTCAGGCTGCGGGCTCCAGGCGGCCAGTTGTTGCAGCGCGTCAATGATGCTGGCGACAGAATCGGTTTCAATCCACAGCACGTGAATGCCCAGCGCGCTCAACTGGTTGATCTGCCGTTCGGCATTGCCCTCTTTCCATGCCAGCACCAGGTCCGGTTTGAGCGCCACGATGCGTTCAAGATTGATGCCCTGCCAGCTCGCCACCTGCTCAATGGCGGCGGCTTCAGGCGGATAATCAGAAAACGCGCTCACGCCGACTGGGGTGATCCCGGCGGCGAAAGCCAGTTCGGTATTAGACGGAGAGAGTGAAATGACCCGCGGCGCGGCGAGCAGCCACGCCGGGGTAAGCAGGAGCAGGGCAACAATGGCCCTGAAAAAGGCGTTAGCCACGCGCCAGCTTCTGCACCAGCGTTTCTACCATCAGGGTAGACTGCTTCGCCGCCACGGCGAGGAACTCGTCAAAGCTGAGGTGCGACTGCTGGTCAGCCACGTCAGAGATGGCGCGGACCACCACAAACGGTACGCCAAAGCTGTGGCAGACATGCGCAATGGCAGTGGCTTCCATCTCTACGGCAATCGCGTGTGGGAAGTTGTGGCGAATTCGTGCCAGGCCGACAGAGCCGTTGATAAAGGCGTCGCCGCTGACGATGAGCCCGCGCACCGCGTGCAGGTTCAGCGCAGTGATGCAGCTTTCTGCGGCGGCGATCAGTTTTTCATCCGCTTTAAAACCCGCCGGGCAGCCCGGTAACTGACCATATTCGTAACCGAAGGCGGTGACGTCGGCGTCGTGATAACGCGCTTCGTCAGACACCACGATATCGCCCACGTTCAGCGTCGGGGCCAGGCCGCCTGCGGAGCCGGTGTTAATAATGACATCGGGTTTGCAATGCTCGAGCAGCAGGGTCGCGCCCATCGCTGCCGCCACTTTACCAATGCCGGATTTGAGCAATGCGATCTCTGTGCCATTCAGCGTACCGGTGTAAATTTCGCTTCCGCCCAGGGTGAGCGTTTTGCGGTTCTCGATTTTGTCACGCAGCAGCGTAACTTCTTCTTCCATTGCACCAATAATGCCGATTTTCATAGATTTACTCGCGATAAGTCATAATTAGAGGCATAGTTTACCATGCGCTCAGAAGATGCGCATTTCCGGACCGGGAGCGGGTATGGCTAAGATCGACTTTCGCAACAAAATAAACTGGCGTCGGCGTTATCGTTCTCCACAGGGCGAGAAAACCGAACATGAGATCCTGCGCATTTTCGAAAGCGACCGCGGGCGCATCATTAACTCGCCAGCGATTCGTCGGTTGCAGCAAAAAACCCAGGTCTTTCCGCTTGAGCGCAATGCCGCTGTGCGCACGCGTCTTACCCATTCACTGGAAGTGCAGCAGGTCGGGCGTTATATCGCCAAAGAGGTGCTGACGCGCCTGAAAGAGCAAAAGTTGCTGGCGACCTATGGGCTGGATGAACTCACCGGGCCGTTTGAGAGCATTGTCGAAATGGCCTGCCTGATGCACGACATCGGCAACCCGCCATTTGGTCACTTTGGCGAAGCGGCGATCAACGACTGGTTTCGCCAGCGCCTGTTCCCGGGCGATGCCGCCAGCCAGCCGCTGAGCGATGATCGCTGCATGGTGCCAGGATTACCGCTGCGGGAAGGCGAAGAGACGCTGAACGAACTGCGCCGCAAGGTGCGTCAGGATCTGTGTCAGTTTGAAGGCAATGCGCAGGGTATTCGCCTGGTGCAGACGCTGATGCGCATGAATCTCACCTGGGCGCAGGTGGGCTGTATTCTGAAGTACACCCGCCCGGCATGGTGGGTGGGACCGCCGCCGACAACGCACAGTTATCTGATGAAAAAACCGGGTTATTACCTGTCGGAAGAGCCCTACATTGCGATGCTGCGTAAAGAACTTTCACTGGCGCCTTACAGTCGTTTCCCGCTGACCTGGATAATGGAAGCCGCGGACGATATCTCTTATTGCGTGGCAGACCTTGAAGATGCGGTAGAAAAACACATATTCAGTGTTGAGCAGTTGTATCAGCATTTGCATGACGCCTGGGGGCATCATGAAAAAGGATCGCTGTTTTCTCAGGTTGTCGAAAATGCGTGGGATAAATCGCGTTCTAATTCCCTGATGCGCAGTACAGAAGATCAGTTCTTTATGTATTTGCGGGTCAACACGCTGAATAAACTGGTGCCTTACGCGGCCCAGCGCTTTATTGACAATATTGCGCAGATTTTTGACGGCGACTTTAATCATGCGTTGCTGGAAGATGACAGCGACTTTAGTCAACTGCTTGATCTTTATAAAAAGGTGGCAATGAAACATGTGTTCTGTCACCCGGATGTAGAACAGCTGGAGTTGCAGGGATACCGCGTCATTAGCGGCCTGCTGGAGATCTACAAGCCATTGCTGGAATTATCCGAACACGATTTCAGCGAGCTGGTTGCCAAAGAACGGCTGCGTCATCTGCCGATTGAATCGCGGCTTTTTCAGAAACTGTCGACCCGCCATCGGCTGGCTTATATCGAAGCGGTAAATAAAATTCCACGCGATCCGGCGACGTTCGTGGTGATGGAATATTATTACCGTTGCCGCCTGATCCAGGATTATATCAGCGGGATGACCGATCTCTACGCCTGGGATGAATACCGCCGTCTGATGGCGGTGGAATAAGCGGTGAGTTTTGTAAAGACGGACAATATTTTTTTACTTTTTCCATAAACTTAATTCCGGAACTTCCCGCTATAAAGTGAATCTGATAGTGACGTACACAGCGTTTCGCCCTATTTGAAAATTGGAATTGAGATTGAGAAACATGAAAAAAACCACGTTAGCAATGAGTGCACTGGCTCTGAGTTTAAGTTTAGCGTTATCGCCTCTGTCAGCGACGGCGGCGGAAACGGCCTCAACGGCAACCACAGCGCAGCAGATGCCGAGCCTGGCGCCGATGCTTGAAAAAGTCATGCCTTCAGTGGTTAGTATTAACGTTGAGGGTAGTACCACCGTTAATACACCGCGGATGCCGCGCAACTTCCAGCAATTCTTTGGTGATGATTCCCCGTTCTGCCAGGACGGCTCACCATTCCAGAGCTCCCCGTTCTGTCAGGGCGGCCCGGGCGCTGGTGGCGGTAACGGCGGCGGTCAGCAGCAGAAATTCATGGCGCTGGGTTCCGGCGTGATCATTGATGCCGCGAAAGGCTATGTGGTGACTAACAACCACGTTGTCGATAACGCGACGTCCATTAAAGTCCAGTTGAGCGATGGCCGTAAATTAGACGCTAAAGTCGTCGGTAAAGATCCTCGCTCCGACATCGCCCTGATCCAGGTTCAGGATCCGAAAAACCTGACGGCGATTAAACTCGCTGACTCCGATGCGTTGCGTGTCGGTGACTATACCGTGGCAATCGGTAACCCGTTTGGTCTCGGTGAAACCGTCACCTCCGGGATTGTCTCCGCGCTGGGCCGTAGCGGCCTGAACGTGGAAAACTATGAAAACTTTATCCAGACGGATGCGGCGATCAACCGCGGGAACTCCGGCGGTGCGCTGGTTAACCTGAATGGCGAACTGATTGGTATCAACACCGCGATCCTCGCGCCGGACGGCGGCAACATCGGCATCGGCTTTGCGATTCCGAGCAATATGGTGAAAAACCTGACCGAGCAGATGGTCAAGTTTGGCCAGGTGAAACGCGGCGAGTTGGGCATTATGGGGACCGAACTGAACTCTGAGCTGGCGAAAGCGATGAAAGTCGACGCGCAGCGCGGGGCTTTCGTCAGCCAGGTCATGCCGAATTCTTCCGCGGCGAAAGCGGGCATTAAAGCCGGTGACGTCATCACCTCGCTGGACGGCAAACCGATCAGCAGTTTCGCGGCGCTGCGTGCGCAGGTAGGCTCAATGCCGGTCGGCAGCAAAGTCAGCCTGGGTCTGTTGCGTGACGGCAAACCGGTGACGGTATCGCTGGAATTGCAGCAGAGCAGCCAGACGCAGGTCGAATCCAGCTCCATTTTCAACGGCATTGAAGGCGCTGAAATGAGCAACAAAGGACAGGACAAAGGCGTGGTGGTGAATACCGTGAAAGCCGCTTCTCCGGCCGCGCAGATTGGCCTGAAGAAAGGCGATATTATCGTTGGCGCGAACCAGCAGCCGGTGAAGAACATCGCGGATCTGCGTAAGATCCTCGACAGCAAACCGTCTGTTCTGGCGCTGAATATCCAGCGCGGCGACAGCACGATTTACCTGCTGATGCAGTAATCCTCAAGGCCTCTCCCGTCCGGGAGGGGCCGCTTTCTTTCCAATCTGTGATTATTCCCACATCTCCATAGATCTCACTGCTGGTTTGTGCATCTGCACAATGTGATAGCGTAGTATCTTCACTAATCTGTTGCTCTGCTGACAGGAGGGGATATGGCTGGCTGGCATCTTGATACCAAAATGGCGCAGGATATCGTGGCGCGAACCATGCGCATCATCGATACCAATATCAACGTGATGGATGCCCGCGGGCGGATCATCGGTAGCGGTGATCGTGAGCGCATTGGGGAATTGCACGAAGGCGCGCTGCTGGTACTGTCACAGGGGCGGGTCGTGGATATCGATCACGCTGTCGCCCGCCATCTGCACGGCGTCCGTGAAGGGATCAACCTGCCATTGCGTCTTGAGGGCGAGATTGTCGGCGTTATCGGCCTGACCGGTGAACCGGAATCCCTGCGTAAATACGGCGAACTGGTGTGTATGACCGCCGAAATGATGCTGGAACAATCCCGTCTGATGCATCTGCTGGCCCAGGACAGCCGCCTGCGTGAAGAGCTGGTGATGAACCTGATTCAGGCGGAAGAGAACACCCCGGCGCTGACGGAATGGGCGCAGCGACTGGGTATCGATCTCAACCAGCCGCGCGTTGCGGCGGTGGTGGAAGTCGACAGCGGGCAGCTCGGCGTCGACAGCGCGATGGCGGAACTGCAACAGTTGCAGACGGCGCTGACGACGCCAGAACGCAATAACCTGATCGCGATTGTGTCGCTGACCGAAATGGTGGTGCTGAAACCGGCGCTCAACGCCTTTGGTCGCTGGGATGCGGACGATCACCGTCGCCGCGTGGAGCAGTTGATCTCCCGCATGAAAGAGAACGGTCAGTTGCGTTTTCGCGTGGCGCTGGGGAACTACTTTACCGGGCCGGGCAGCATCGCGCGTTCCTGGCGTACTGCGCGAACAACGATGATGGTCGGTAAACAACGGATGCCCGACAGTCGCAGCTATTTTTATCAGGATTTGATGTTGCCCGTACTGCTCGACAGCCTGCGCGGCGGCTGGCAGGCGAACGAACTTGCCCGCCCGCTGGTGCGACTGAAAGCGATGGATAACAACGGGCTGCTGCGCCGTACGTTACAGGCCTGGTTTCGCCACAACGTCCAGCCGCTGTCGACCTCAAAGGCGCTGTTTATTCACCGCAACACGCTGGAGTATCGCCTGAACCGCATTTCAGAACTGACCGGGCTGGATTTGGGGAATTTTGACGATCGGCTGCTGCTTTATATTGCGCTGCAACTGGATGAACAACGGTGAAGTGATTGCCGGGTAAGGCGAAACCGCCACCCGGCAATAAACCACTTATTTGGTACGGGTCAGTTTTTCAAGATCCGCTTCGATTTCATTGATCTTGTTGGTGACCACGCTTTCCAGATGACGAAGGTCGTCGAGGATCTTACGCTTCAGGTCGACTTCAGTACGGTCGCGCAGGCAGATTTGATCTAATTCATCAATCACATAGCGCAGATTCGGGCTGATTTCCTGCACTTCTTTGTAGCCCTGTCCAACGCCATCCGCCACGACGGTCTTGCGCTGGCGCGGATATTTGAATTTCACGCTCTTTGCGAAAAACTCGCCTTTATCCTTCTGGAAATAGATTTTCAGGATATCGTTATTGGCTTCCTGCCGGAGGCTATAACGATCGATTTCATCAGGATTGGTAATGCCCAGACTTTTCAGATTGTCGTACATAGCGGTACCCCTAATTTCAATATAACTATTGAATAATTAATGAAAAAATCCATTTCCGCCAGCGCGACATGTAAAAAAAGCGGGACACGCCCGCTTTTCAATCCCGATATTAATCGATGGTGCGTAGCAGCTCGTTAATACCGACTTTGCCGCGCGTTTTGGCGTCGACTTTTTTGACAATAACTGCACAGTACAGGCTGTATTTGCCGTCTTTTGACGGCAGGTTGCCGGAAACCACAACGGAGCCCGCCGGGACGCGGCCGTAATGGACTTCACCGGTTTCACGATCGTAAATTTTGGTGCTCTGGCCGATGTACACGCCCATCGAGATCACCGCGCCTTCTTCAACGATAACGCCTTCGACGATTTCAGAACGCGCGCCGATGAAGCAGTTATCTTCGATGATGGTCGGGTTAGCCTGCAGCGGTTCCAGAACGCCGCCGATGCCAACGCCGCCGGACAGGTGAACGTTTTTACCAATCTGCGCGCAGGAGCCGACAGTCGCCCAGGTATCCACCATCGAACCTTCATCAACGTATGCGCCGATGTTCACGTAAGAAGGCATCAGCACGGTATTGCGGGCGATGAACGCACCCTGACGCACCGCGGCGGGCGGCACAACGCGGAAACCTTCTTTCTGGAAACGCGCCTGATCGTAATCGGCGAATTTCATCGGCACTTTATCGAAGTAGCGGCTTTCCGCACCATCGATAACCTGATTATCGTTAATACGGAAAGAGAGCAGCACCGCTTTCTTCAGCCACTGATGGGTCACCCATTGACCCTCGATTTTTTCGGCCACACGCAGTGCGCCGGAATCCAGCAGGGAAATGACCTGGTTAACCGCTTCACGGGTGACGGTATCCACGTTTGCCGGAGTGATTTCGGCGCGGCGTTCAAAAGCGGATTCAATAACGTTCTGTAACTGCTGCATTGTTTCTCTTTCCATTCAATTCACAAAAAAAATAACGTTACCCTTTATCGTTTGGATTGAGGGCCGCTGTCAACCGCTGTTGCACTTCTTGTTGCAGCACATTATTAAGGGCACGCCGGTCGGCGGTGGCGATTATAAATAAATCTTCTACTCGCTCGCCAATCGTGGTGATCCTGGCTCCGTGGAGCGAAATACCAAGGTCGGCAAACACCTGGCCGACGCGCGCCAGCAGGCCGGGTTGATCGAGGGCGATCAGCTCAAGGAAGGATTTTCTGTCGGTATGCGTCGGCAGGAAATTGACTTCGGTATCGACGGTGAAATGGCGCAATTTTGCCGGTTTCCGTCGCGGCGTTGGCGGCTGCCAGGCGCGCTGAGTGATGGCCTGCTCCAGACCGTGACGAATCGCCTCATGGCGATCCGCGGACAGCGGGCTGCCATCGGGCTCCAGCACGATAAAGGTGTCCATCGCCATGCCATCACGGGTGGTGAAAATCTGCGCATCGTGAACACTGAGGTTACGTCTGTCGAGTTCCGCACAGACAGCGGCGAAGAGGTAAGGGCGGTCAGGGCTCCAGATGAAAATCTCCGTGCCGCCGCGCGTCGCCTGTGGGCTTAACAGGATCAGCGGCTGTTTGAGATCATGCTGCAGCAGATGACGCGCATGCCAGGCGAGCTGGTTTGGCGTGTGGCGGACAAAGTAGTTGGCGCGGCAGCGCGCCCAAATCTGATGCAGCGCCTCTTCGTCGATGTTGTCCATCCGCAGCAGCGCCAGTGCCTGCAACTGATGATGACGCACGCGTTCGCGCATATCCGGCATGCTCTGGATGCCGCGGCGCAGCTGTTTCTCTGTCGCGAAATAGAGTTCGCGCAGCAGGCTTTGTTTCCAGCTGTTCCACAGCGTTTCGTTGGTGGCGCAGATGTCGGCGACGGTCAGGCAGACCAGGAAACGCAGGCGGTTCTCGGTCTGCACGGCTTCGGCAAACTGCTTGATGACTTCAGGATCCTGAATATCGCGGCGCTGCGCGGTCACCGACATCAGCAGATGATGGCGTACCAGCCAGGCGACAAGCTGCGTTTCGCGGGAATTAAGGCCGTGCAACTCCGCAAATTTCAGCACGTCCTGTGCGCCGAGTACGGAGTGGTCGCCGCCGCGCCCTTTGGCGATATCGTGAAACAGGGCGGCGATGAGGATCAGTTCCGGATGATTCAGCCGCGGCCAGAGCTCAACGCACAGCGGGTGCTGCGAGCGGGTCTCTTCGCGGGCAAAACTTTCCAGTTTCAGCAGGACGCGGATGGTGTGCTCATCCACGGTGTAGGCGTGGAACAGATCGAACTGCATTTGCCCGACAATGTGCGACCACTGCGGCATATAGGCCCACAACACGCTGTGGCGGTGCATGGGCAGCAGACCGCGGCGTACCGCGCCGGGGTGACGCAGCATGCTGAGGAAAATCGACCGCGCCTCCGGAATGTAACACAACGGCTGCGCCAGATGACGGCGGGCATGGCGTAAATGGCGCAGCGTGGTGGAGTAGATCCCGGTGATGGTGCTGTTACGCACCATCATGTAAAACATGCGCAGGATCGCCTGTGGCTCGCGCATGAACAGTGTCTCGTCGCGCAGATCAATGAGCGTGCCGCGTAACTGGAAATCATCATCCAGCGGACGTGGTTTTTCGTCTTCGGTCAGCGCCAGAATGGCTTCGTCAAACAACTGGAGCAGCATCTGGTTCAGCTCGCCGACGCGGCGGGTGACACGATAAAAATCCTTCATCATGTGCTCAACCGGCTCATTGCCTTCGCCGTGGTAGTTGAGCCGTTGTGCGACGCTTAACTGGCGATCAAACAGCAGACGGTTATCGTAGCGATTAAGTTCCAGATGGAGCGCAAAACGGATGCGCCACAGCAGATGCAGACACTCGTTCAGTTCGTTACGCTCGGCTTCGGTCAGAAAGCCGAAACCGACCATTTCGTCGAGCGAGGTGGCGCCGAAGTGACGGCGTGCGACCCATTGCAGGGTGTGGATGTCCCGTAAGCCGCCAGGGCTGCTTTTGATATCCGGCTCCAGGTTATAGCTGGTGCCGTGATAACGCTGGTGGCGATCATTCTGCTCTTCCACTTTGGCGGCAAAGAATTTCTCTGAAGGCCAGAATCCGTCGCTGAAAATGTACTTTTGCAGTTCAAGAAAAAGCGCGACGTCGCCGATGAGCAGACGGGTTTCAATCAGGTTGGTGGCGACAGTGAGGTCAGAAAGCCCTTCCAGCAGGCACTCTTCCAGCGTACGGACGCTGTGACCGACTTCCAGCTTGACGTCCCACAACAGCGTCAGCAGTTCGCCGATTTTTTGCGCCGCGTCGTCCGGTAGCTTTTTACGGCTGAGTATTAGCAGATCGATATCTGACAGCGGGTGCAGTTCACCGCGCCCGTAGCCGCCTACGGCCACCAGCGCCACGTCGCTCATCTCACCAAAACCGTAATGCAGCCACAGGCGTTGCAGCAGCTGATCGATAAACACGGTGCGGGCATCAATCAGTTGTTCAGCGGAAATCCCGCTGTCGAAAGCGTCACCCAGCCAGCGCTGGAATGTCTCCAGTTGCGCTTTGATCGTCGCGCAGTCCAGGAATGTTTCGGGCCACGAGACCGGGTTCGCGGGTTGATCGGGCAAAACAGGCAGTGTGGTGTCAGGTAAAGAAGTATTCATCGCGCCACCCATAAGAGAAAGCTATCACCCATAAAAAAACCGGCTTTCGCCGGCTTTTCATCATTCGTTGTGCGAGATTATCGCCGGGATGGTGTCATCCCTGCGTAGTGTCAGAATTTCGCAGCCGTTGTCTGTTACCACAATAGTATGCTCGTATTGCGCAGACAAGCTTCTGTCTTTGGTTTTCACCGTCCAGCCATCTTTCATCGTGCGGATGCGGTAATCGCCAGCGTTGACCATCGGTTCAATGGTGAAGGTCATGCCCTGTTTCAGTACCACGCCGCCATCGTCTGCGTCATAGTGCAGCACCTGCGGCTCTTCGTGGAACCCGCGGCCAATACCGTGACCACAGTATTCACGCACCACGGAGAAACCTTCCGCTTCAACAAATTTCTGGATAGCGGCGCCGAGGGAACGCAGGCGAATGCCCGGTTTCACCATTTTCAGCGCGATATACAGGCTCTCCTGAGTGACGCGGCACAGGCGCTCACCCAGAATGGTCGGTTTCCCGACAATAAACATTTTTGAGGTGTCGCCGTGGTACTCGTCTTTAATAACGGTCACGTCGATGTTAACGATATCGCCATCTTTCAGCAGTTTTTCGTCATCCGGGATGCCGTGGCACACCACTTCATTAATAGAGATGCACACGGATTTCGGGAAGCCGTGATAACCGAGGCAGGCGGAGATCGCGTGCTGTTCATTCACGATGTAGTCGTTGCAGATGCGATCCAGTTCGCCAGTGCTCACGCCCGGTTTAATATACGGTTCGATCATTTCCAGCACATCTGCGGCCAGTTTGCCCGCGACGCGCATTTTTTCGATTTCTTCAGGGGTCTTGATTGAGATAGCCATGAATTCTGTCCATCAGGGCCGATTTTTCGGCAATACTAGTCTATGTGTTGCAATGGTATCAGCCCGGCGTACTTCCTGCCAAATTGAGAATCCAGTTCAGCACGTAGCGCCAACATTTATTGGTTTCCGACGGCGATTTATGGTATAAAGCGCGCCGGACTTCCGATCCATCTCAGATACACAGGCTGGACGGAGGCGCTAAATCTCACTTTGTGTAACAACACACACGTATCGGCACATATTCCGGGGTGCCCTTTGGGGTCGGTAACATGGGATACGTGGAGGCATAACCCCAACTTTTATATAGAGGTTTTAAACATGGCAACTGTTTCCATGCGCGACATGCTCAAGGCTGGTGTTCACTTCGGTCACCAGACCCGTTACTGGAACCCGAAAATGAAGCCGTTCATCTTCGGTGCGCGTAACAAAGTTTACATCATCAACCTTGAGAAAACTGTACCGATGTTCAACGAGGCACTGGCTGAGTTGGGCAAGATTTCTTCTCGCAAAGGTAAAATCCTTTTCGTTGGTACCAAACGCGCTGCAAGCGAAGCGGTGAAAGAAGCTGCTAACAGCTGCGACCAGTTCTTCGTGAACCATCGCTGGCTGGGCGGTATGCTGACTAACTGGAAAACCGTTCGTCAGTCCATCAAACGTTTGAAAGATCTGGAAACTCAGTCTCAGGACGGTACTTTCGAAAAGCTGACCAAGAAAGAAGCGCTGATGCGTACTCGTGAGCTGGACAAGCTGGAAAACAGCCTGGGCGGTATCAAAGACATGGGCGGCCTGCCGGACGCACTGTTCGTTATCGACGCTGACCACGAGCACATCGCTATCAAAGAAGCAAACAACCTGGGTATTCCGGTATTTGCTATCGTTGATACTAACTCTGATCCGGACGGCGTTGATTTCGTTATCCCGGGTAACGACGATGCTATCCGTGCTGTCAACTTGTACCTGGGCGCAGTCGCTGCGACCATTCGTGAAGGCCGTTCTCAGGATCTGGCTTCTCAGGCGGAAGAAAGCTTCGTAGAAGCTGAATAATAAGGTTCAAGCCCTTATTTAACCAGGTAGTACTGAGTTTGGTTAGGGGCCTCTTTATGGCCCCTTTTTCACTTTTATATCTGTTTGGCCGGGAGCCAGGCAGGTCTCAATCTCCCGAGGATTTTAGAATGGCTGAAATTACCGCTTCCCTGGTAAAAGAGCTGCGCGAACGTACTGGCGCAGGCATGATGGAATGTAAAAAAGCACTGGTTGAAGCTAACGGCGACATCGAGCTGGCAATTGAGAACATGCGTAAATCCGGCGCTATCAAAGCGGCGAAAAAAGCAGGCAACGTGGCTGCTGACGGCGTGATCCTCACCAAAATCGTCGGCAACTACGGTGTGATTCTGGAAGTTAACTGCCAGACTGACTTCGTTGCTAAAGATGGTGGCTTCCAGGCATTTGCGAACAAAGTTCTGGACGCGGCAGCAGCAGGCAAAATCACTGACGTTGAAGTTCTGAAAGCACAGTTCAAAGAAGAACGTGTTGCCCTGGTTGCGAAAATCGGTGAGAACATCAACATCCGTCGCGTATCTTCCCTGGAAGGCAACGTGCTGGGCAGCTACCTGCACGGCGCGCGTATCGGCGTTCTGGTTGCTGCAACTGGCGCTGACGAAGAACTGGTTAAACAGCTGGCAATGCACGTTGCTGCAAGCAAGCCGGAATTCGTTAAGCCGGAAGACGTATCTGCTGACGTGGTAGAAAAAGAGTACCAGGTTCAGCTGGACATCGCCATGCAGTCTGGTAAGCCGAAAGAAATCGCAGAGAAAATGGTTGAAGGCCGCATGAAGAAATTCACCGGCGAAGTGTCTCTGACCGGTCAGCCTTTCGTTATGGATCCGAGCAAAACCGTTGGTCAACTGCTGAAAGAGCACAACGCTGACGTGACTGGCTTCATCCGCTTTGAAGTGGGCGAAGGCATCGAGAAAGTTGAGACTGACTTCGCAGCCGAAGTTGCTGCAATGTCTAAGCAGTCTTAATCGCAGTAAAAGGAGCCGCCTGAGGGCGGCTCTTCTTTGTACCCATCATGTTAAATTCAGTCAGCTCCGATTGGGTACGACTGTGAAGCAACGCATGATGTCGCCAGATTAAAACCATCCCATTCGTGACAGTCTCAGGAAAGAAACATGGCTACCAACGCAAAACCCGTCTACAAACGTATTCTGCTTAAGCTAAGTGGCGAAGCGCTGCAGGGCTCAGAAGGCTTCGGCATTGATGCAAGCATTCTCGACCGTATGGCGCAGGAAATTAAGGAACTGGTTGAACTGGGGATCCAGGTCGGAGTGGTGATTGGTGGCGGTAACTTATTCCGCGGCGCAGGCCTGGCGAAAGCGGGGATGAACCGCGTGGTGGGCGATCACATGGGGATGCTGGCGACTGTGATGAACGGTCTGGCAATGCGTGACGCACTGCATCGCGCCTATGTGAATGCTCGTCTGATGTCAGCGATTCCGCTGAATGGCGTGTGTGATAACTACAGCTGGGCGGAAGCGATCAGCCTGCTGCGCAACAACCGGGTGGTGATCCTCTCCGCAGGGACCGGCAACCCGTTCTTCACCACTGATTCCGCTGCCTGCCTGCGCGGTATCGAAATAGAAGCAGACGTGGTGCTGAAAGCCACCAAAGTGGACGGCGTCTTTTCCGCAGACCCGATGAAAGACCCGACTGCGACGCTGTATGAGCAGCTCACCTATCAGGATGTGCTGGAAAAAGAATTAAAAGTCATGGATCTGGCCGCCTTTACGCTGGCTCGTGACCACAACTTGCCGATTCGTGTTTTCAACATGAACAAGCCAGGCGCACTGCGTCGCGTGGTGATGGGCGAAAAAGAAGGCACTTTGATTACGGAATAATTTCCGTCGCGGCCAAATACGGGTAAGATTCTGCTTTAACATTGGCGGGTGATTTACCCGGTGGCATGATTTAAACGAGACTATACTTAGCACACTTTATTCTCCGCGGTGTGACGGTCTGGTCTGACTGAGACAAGTTTTCAAGGATTCGTAACGTGATTAGCGATATCAGAAAAGATGCTGAAGTGCGCATGGATAAATGCGTAGAAGCGTTCAAAAACCAAATCAGCAAAATTCGCACGGGCCGTGCTTCTCCCAGCCTGCTGGATGGCATTGTCGTCGAATATTACGGTACGCCGACGCCGCTGCGTCAGCTGGCCAGCGTCACGGTAGAAGATACCCGCACGCTGAAAATCAACGTGTTCGATCGTTCTATGGGGCCAGCGGTTGAGAAAGCCATCATGGCGTCCGATCTGGGCCTGAACCCGAGTTCTGCGGGCAGCGACATTCGTGTTCCACTGCCGCCGCTGACGGAAGAACGTCGTAAAGATCTGATCAAAGTCGTGCGTGGCGAAGCAGAGCAGGGTCGTGTGGCTGTGCGTAACGTGCGCCGTGATGCGAACGACAAGGTAAAAGCGCTGCTGAAAGACAAAGAGATCAGCGAAGATGACGATCGCCGTTCTCAGGATGACGTGCAGAAACTGACTGACGTGGCTATCAAGAAAATTGATACCGCGCTGGCAGAAAAAGAAGCAGAACTGATGCAGTTCTGATTTGCGCGGATAGCCGACAACGCCGTACAGGAGGCTTATAGCTTTGCTGGCGGCGTTTTGCTTTTTATACCCCTTTAAAATTCTTCCGGATCTTTCATGAAGCAATTAACCGTTCTTGGCTCTACCGGCTCCATTGGCTGTAACACACTGGATGTGGTGCGTCATAACCGCGACCGTTTCACCGTTACCGCGCTGGTCGCCGGGAAAAACGTTGACCGGATGGTCGAGCAATGCCTGGAGTTTACGCCGCGCGTTGCCGTGATGGACGATGACCAGAGTGCGAAAGCGCTGAAAATGGCATTGCAGCAGCATGGTAGCCGAACGGAAGTCATGAGCGGACAGCAGGCCGCCAGCGACGTCGCAGCGCTGGATGATGTCGACCTGGTGATGGCGGCGATTGTCGGCGCGGCAGGGCTGGTGCCAACGCTTGCGGCGATCCACGCCGGGAAAACGGTGCTGCTGGCAAATAAAGAAGCGCTGGTCACCTGCGGACGTTTATTTATGGACGCCGTAAAGCGCAGTGGTGCACAGCTATTGCCCGTGGACAGCGAACATAACGCGATTTTTCAGAGTTTGCCGGAAACAATTCAGCAGAACCTGGGATACGCTGACCTGGAGCAGAATGGCGTCTCGTCGATCCTGCTTACCGGGTCTGGTGGCCCGTTTCGTGAAACCGCGTTGTCTGAGCTGGCGGCAATGACGCCGGATCAGGCGTGTAAACATCCGAACTGGTCGATGGGGCGTAAAATCTCCGTCGATTCGGCCACCATGATGAACAAAGGTCTGGAATACATCGAAGCCCGCTGGCTGTTTAATGCTTCTGCCGCGCAGATGGAAGTCCTGCTGCATCCGCAATCGGTGATTCACTCGATGGTGCGTTATCTGGATGGCAGCGTGCTGGCGCAGTTAGGCGAGCCGGATATGCGTACGCCAATCGCCCATACGATGGGGTGGCCCGCGCGTGTGGTCTCCGGCGCCAAACCGCTCGACTTCTGCTCGCTGGGGACATTAAGTTTTGCCGCGCCGGATTATCACCGCTATCCGTGCCTGAAACTGGCGATGGACGCGTTTGAGAACGGGCAGGCGGCCACCACGACGCTGAATGCGGCGAATGAAGTTACCGTCGCCGCGTTCCTTGCCGGACGCATTCGCTTTACCGATATCGCCGCATTAAATTTATCGGTACTGGAGATAATGTCGATGGCAGAACCGCAAAGTATTGATGAAGTGCTGGCGGTGGATGCAGGCGCGCGTGAAATAGCGCAAAAACAAGTGATGCGTTTCGCAAGCTGATGATAATCCGCCTGTGTTGAGTCGCGGCATTTGTTAGCGCAGGGCTTCGGTGATATAGTCTGCGCCACCCTGTCGTAGCGATTTGATCGTCTGCGCGCAGGTGAGCCGTGATTTTCCACGGCTTTTTTTGCGTAAAGCTTTAGACTGTATCCCGTGGTTGACCCTGGGTCGACGCGAAGCCAGCGGCGCAGTGATGGGCTGTCAGGGGCGGGTATTCCGTAGTACCGCTAATTCCTTTTCATGGATCATTAACGCGTTATGTTGTCTGCGAATCAACCAATAAGCGAAAAATTGCCCGCACATGGCTGTCATCATGTGGCGATAATTATGGACGGCAATGGGCGCTGGGCGAAGAGACAAGGGAAGATACGAGCCTTTGGTCATAAAGCGGGGGCGAAATCCGTTCGTCGTGCAGTCTCTTTTGCTGCAAATCATGGTATCAGCGCATTAACGCTTTACGCATTCAGTAGCGAAAACTGGAACCGACCGGCGCAGGAAGTCAGCGCGCTGATGGAGCTGTTCGTCTGGGCGCTGGATAGCGAAGTGAAAAGTCTGAATCGCCACAATGTACGTTTACGTATTATTGGCGATACCAGCCGTTTCAATGCGCGTTTGCAGGAGCGAATTCGTAAAGCCGAAGCATTGACGCAGAATAATACAGGGTTAACACTCAATATTGCGGCAAATTACGGCGGTCGTTGGGATATTATTCAGGGAGTTCAGCACCTGGCTGAACAGGTTCAGGAAGGCGCACTCCGCCCCGATCAAATCACTGAAGATTTGCTGAGTCAGCAAATCTGCATGCACGAGCTGGCTCCCGTAGATTTAGTTATTAGGACAGGGGGAGAACATCGCATCAGTAACTTTCTGCTCTGGCAAATCGCCTACGCGGAACTTTATTTTACCGATGTTCTTTGGCCTGATTTCGATGAACAAGACTTTGAAGGGGCGTTGCATGCCTTTGCCAACCGTGAGCGTCGTTTCGGCGGCACCGAACCTGGTGGCGAAAATGCCTGATGGGGGTCGCTTTTGCTGAAGTATCGCCTGATTTCTGCTTTCGTTTTAATTCCCGTTGTCATCGCGGCGTTGTTTCTTTTGCCGCCGTTGGGGTTTGCCATTATCACGCTGGTTGTCTGTATGCTGGCAGCGTGGGAATGGGGTCAGTTAAGCGGTTTCACGTCTCGCACACAGCGAGTCTGGCTGGCGGTGCTTTGCGGCCTGTTGCTGGTGGTTATGCTGTTTTCGCTGCCGGAATATCATCAAAATATCCATCAGCCATTGATTGAAGGTTCGCTCTGGGCCTCGTTCGGGTGGTGGATTGTGGCGCTTCTGCTGGTGTTGTCTTACCCCGGCTCTGCGGCGCTGTGGCGCAACTCGAAAACGCTGCGTCTGATTTTTGGTTTACTGACCATCGTGCCGTTTTTTTGGGGCATGGTGGCGTTGCGCGCCTGGCACTACGAGGTGAATCACTACAGCGGCGCGCTGTGGCTCCTCTATATTATGGTGCTGGTCTGGGGTGCGGATTCCGGTGCTTACATGTTCGGAAAGCTGTTCGGCAAGCATAAGCTGGCGCCGAAAGTCTCGCCGGGCAAAACGTGGCAAGGGTTTATCGGCGGGTTATTCACCGCGGCGATTATCTCCTGGGCGTACGGGATGTGGGCCAATCTGGAAGTGGCTCCGGTCACTCTGTTACTCTGTTCCGTTGTGGCGGCGTTAGCGTCCGTCCTCGGCGACCTCACCGAGAGTATGTTCAAGCGGGAAGCAGGAATCAAAGACAGCGGTCATTTGATTCCAGGGCACGGCGGTATTCTGGATCGTATTGACAGCCTGACGGCGGCTGTTCCGGTCTTCGCCTGTCTGTTATTGTTAGTTTTCAGGACGATTTAACGGAAGGTTTTATGCTGAGCATTCTCTGGAATTTGGCTGCGTTTATCATTGCGCTGGGTGTGCTGATCACCGTGCATGAGTTTGGCCATTTCTGGGTTGCTCGCCGCTGCGGTATTCGTGTTGAGCGCTTTTCCATCGGTTTTGGTAAAGCGCTGTGGCGTCGTACCGATAAGCGTGGCACCGAATTTGTGATCGCCATGATCCCCCTTGGCGGTTACGTCAAAATGCTCGATGAGCGCGTTGAACCGGTCACGCCGGAGATGCGCCATTACGCGTTCAATAATAAAACAGTGGGGCAACGCGCCGCTGTTATCGCCGCCGGTCCGGTGGCGAATTTCCTCTTTGCTATTTTCGCTTACTGGCTGGTGTTCATCATCGGCGTGCCGGGTATTCGGCCCGTGGTTGGTGAAATAACGCCCAATTCGATCGCCGCGGAAGCACAAATTGCACCTGGCACGGAACTTAAAGCCGTTGACGGTATCGAAACGCCTGATTGGGATGCGGTGCGTCTGGCGCTGGTCGCAAAAATTGGTGATTCTCAGACGACAATCACGGTTGCCCCTTTCGGAAGTCCCCAACGCCAGGATAAAATCCTTGATCTTCGGCACTGGGATTTTGAGCCAGACAAAGAGGATCCGGTCACTGCGTTGGGTATTCATCCCCGAAGTGCGCAAATTGAGACCGTTCTGGCGGAAGTTCAGCCAGATTCCGCCGCAAGTAAGGCAGGTTTGCAAGCGGGCGACAGGATCGTTAAAGTCGGTGGTCAGCCGCTGACGCGTTGGTTAACGTTTGTTACGCTGGTGCGTGACAACCCTGGTAAGCCACTGGCACTTGAGATTGAACGGCAGGGCAGCGCCTTGTCATTAACATTGATACCCGATACAAAACGCGGTAGTGATGTGGCTCAGGGGTTTGCAGGGGTGGTGCCAAAAGTCACGCCGCTGCCCGATGAGTTTAAGACAGTTCGGCAATATGGACCGTTTGACGCGATCCTTCAGGCCACGGATAAAACCTGGCAGTTGATGACGCTAACGGTTCGTATGTTAGGAAAATTGATAACCGGTGACGTAAAACTGAACAACCTCAGTGGGCCGATTTCTATCGCTCAGGGGGCTGGGATGTCAGCGGAGTTTGGGTTGATTTACTACCTGATGTTTCTTGCGCTCATCAGTGTGAATCTCGGCATTATCAACCTGTTCCCGCTGCCCGTACTCGATGGGGGTCATCTGCTCTTTTTAGCGATCGAAAAGCTGAAAGGCGGACCGGTATCCGAGCGAGTTCAAGACTTTAGTTATCGCATTGGCTCAATTCTGCTGGTGCTGTTAATGGGGCTTGCACTTTTCAATGATTTCTCTCGGCTCTAAGAGAGATGGTTAGGAAGAACGCATAATAACGATGGCGATGAAAAAGTTGCTTATAGCGTCGCTGCTGTTTAGCAGCGCGACCGTATACGGTGCTGACGGGTTCGTAGTGAAGGACATTCATTTCGAAGGCTTGCAGCGAGTCGCCGTTGGTGCGGCCCTTCTGAGTATGCCAGTGCGACCGGGCGATACGGTGACTGATGACGACATCAGTAACACCATTCGCGCCCTGTTCGCGACCGGAAACTTTGAGGACGTACGCGTTCTGCGTGATGGTGATACGCTGCTGGTTCAGGTGAAAGAGCGTCCCACTATTGCCAGCATCACTTTCTCCGGCAACAAGTCGGTGAAAGATGACATGCTGAAGCAGAACCTGGAAGCCTCCGGTGTTCGCGTTGGCGAATCCCTCGACCGCACAACCCTTTCCGATATCGAGAAGGGGCTGGAAGACTTTTACTATAGCGTAGGGAAATACAGCGCCAGCGTGAAAGCGGTGGTAACGCCACTGCCGCGCAACCGCGTTGACCTCAAGCTGGTCTTCCAGGAAGGCGTCTCAGCCACCATCCAACAGATTAACATCGTGGGTAACCACGCGTTTACCACTGACGAACTGATCTCCAGCTTCCAGCTGCGTGATGAAGTGCCGTGGTGGAACGTGGTGGGCGATCGCAAATATCAGAAACAGAAACTGGCGGGCGACCTTGAAACCCTGCGCAGCTACTATCTGGATCGCGGTTACGCACGCTTCAACATTGATTCGACGCAGGTCAGCCTGACGCCGGACAAAAAAGGCATCTATATTACCGTCAACATCACCGAAGGCGACCAGTACAAGCTGTCTGGCGTTGAGGTGAGCGGTAACCTGGCGGGGCACTCCGCAGAAATCGAAGGCCTGACCAAAGTGGAGCCGGGTGAGCTGTACAACGGTACCAAAGTGACCAAAATGGAAGATGACATCAAAAAGCTTCTGGGTCGCTATGGTTACGCCTATCCGCGCGTGCAGTCTCAGCCTGAAATCAATGACGCTGACAAAACCGTTAAGCTGCATGTGAACGTCGATGCCGGCAACCGTTACTACGTGCGTAAAATCCGCTTTGAAGGTAACGATACCTCCAAAGATGCCGTTCTGCGTCGCGAAATGCGCCAGATGGAAGGCGCATGGCTGGGCAGCGATCTCGTTGACCAGGGTAAAGAGCGTCTGAACCGTCTTGGCTACTTCGAAACTGTAGATGTGGATACCCAGCGCGTATCGGGTAACCCGGATCAGGTTGATGTGGTTTACAAGGTCAAAGAGCGTAACACCGGTAGCTTCAACTTCGGCGTCGGTTACGGTACAGAAAGCGGCGTCAGCTTCCAGGTCGGCGTTCAGCAGGATAACTGGTTAGGTACCGGTTACTCTGTTGGCATCAATGGCACCAAGAACGACTATCAGACCTATTCCGAATTTTCTGTGACCAACCCGTATTTTACGGTTGATGGTGTGAGCCTCGGTGGTCGTATCTTCTACAATGATTTTAAAGCGGATGATGCTGACCTCTCCTCATACACCAACAAGAGCTACGGTGTAGACGGAACGCTTGGCTTCCCGATTAACGAATACAACACGCTGCGCGCCGGTTTAGGCTACGTCCATAACGACCTGTCTAACATGGAACCGCAGGTGGCGATGAACCGTTATCTGACCTCTATCGGCCAGACTGCCAGCACCACGCAGGATGACAACGGTTTCTCGGCAGATGACTTCACCTTTAACTACGGTTGGACGTACAACAACCTCGACCGCGGGTTCTTCCCGACGAAAGGTAACCGCGTCAACCTGAACGGTAAAGTGACCGTCCCGGGCTCCGATAACGAGTTCTACAAAATGACGCTGGATACCGCGTCCTACTTCCCGATCGATGACGATCACAAGTGGGTGGTGCTGGGTCGTACTCGTTGGGGTTATGGTGATGGTCTGGGCGGCAAAGAGATGCCGTTCTATGAAAACTTCTATGCCGGTGGTTCCAGCACGGTTCGTGGCTT
The DNA here is from genome assembly GCF_001297775.1 of Trabulsiella odontotermitis. GTDB lineage: Bacteria > Pseudomonadota > Gammaproteobacteria > Enterobacterales > Enterobacteriaceae > Trabulsiella > Trabulsiella odontotermitis. The sequence continues at coordinate 362,310 of NZ_LIFX01000002.1, forward strand.
CCAGTCGAATAACATCGGCCCGAAAGCAGCTTACTACGGTGCACCGGGGCTGGATGAATGTGATCAGAGCTCAGGTATTTGTAAGTCTGATGATGCGGTCGGTGGTAACGCCATGGGCGTCGCCAGTATGGAACTGATTGTTCCGACGCCGTTCGTTAGCGATAAGTACGCGAACTCGATTCGTACCTCCTTCTTCTGGGATGCGGGTTCGGTGTGGGATACCCATTGGGAAAACACAGCGGCAACGCGTGCAGCAGGTATTCCGGATTACAGCGATCCGAGTAATATCCGTATGTCAGCCGGTATCGCATTACAATGGATGTCTCCATTGGGGCCGTTGGTCTTCTCCTACGCCCAGCCGTTTAAGAAATACGACGGAGACAAAGCAGAGCAGTTCCAGTTTAACATTGGTAAAACCTGGTAATTGTTCGGTGCAAAGGAATGCATTCGCAGTGTAGCGATGACTCAGGCGAACACTTCGGTGGTCGCCAGGCCACGCAAAAGACGGTACCTCAGGGTACATATGGGATGGTAAGGAGTTAATTGTGAAAAAGTGGTTATTAGCTGCAGGTCTCGGTTTAGCAATGGCAACTTCTGCTCAGGCAGCGGACAAAATTGCGATTGTTAATATGGGTAGTCTGTTCCAGCAGGTTGCACAGAAAACAGGCGTTTCTGCAACGCTGGAAAACGAGTTCAAAGGCCGTGCCGGCGAACTGCAGCGTCAGGAATCCGATCTGCAATCTAAAATGCAGCGTTTGCAGCGCGATGGTTCTACCATGAAAGCCAGCGACCGTAGCAAACTGGAAAAAGACATCATGTCTCAGCGTCAGACCTTCTCTCAGAAAGCGCAGGCTTTTGAGCAGGATCGTGCGCGTCGCTCTAACGAAGAGCGCGGTAAACTGGTCACCCGTATCCAGACTGCCGTGAAGAAAGTGGCTGACGATCAAAGCATCGACCTGGTTGTTGACGCGAACACCGTCGCTTACAACAGCAGCGATATCAAAGATATCACCGCTGATGTACTGAAACAGGTTAAATAAGTAATGCCTTCAATTCGACTGGCTGATTTAGCTCAGCAGTTGGATGCAGAATTACACGGTGATGGCGAGCTCGTCATCACCGGCGTTGCGTCCATGCAATCTGCTAAAGCAGGTCACATTTCGTTCATGGTGAATCCTAAATACCGTGAACACCTGGCGCTTTGCCAGGCCTCTGCGATCGTGATGACGCAGGACGATCTTCCTTTTGCCAAAAGCGCGGCTCTGGTGGTGAAGAACCCCTACCTGACCTATGCTCGTATGGCACAAATTCTTGATACCACGCCGCAACCTGCACAGAATATCGCACCCAGTGCGGTGATCGACGCGACTGCGACGCTCGGCAACAACGTCTCTGTCGGGGCGAACGCGGTGATCGAATCCGGCGTCGTTCTGGGCGATAACGTCGTTATCGGCGCAGGCTGCTTCGTGGGTAAAAACACAAAAATCGGTGCGGGTTCCCGTTTGTGGGCCAACGTTACCGTTTACCACGAGATTGAAATCGGCGAAAATTGCCTGATCCAGTCCAGCACCGTGATCGGTGCAGACGGTTTTGGCTATGCCAACGATCGTGGTAACTGGGTTAAGATCCCGCAGCTCGGTCGCGTTATTATTGGCGATCGCGTTGAAATTGGCGCCTGTACCACAATCGATCGTGGGGCGCTGGACGACACGGTGATCGGCAACGGTGTTATCATTGATAACCAGTGCCAGATTGCACACAACGTGGTTATTGGCGACAATACCGCGGTTGCAGGTGGCGTTATCATGGCGGGAAGCCTGAAAATCGGCCGTTACTGCATGATTGGCGGTGCGAGCGTGATTAACGGGCACATGGAAATTTGCGACAAGGTTACGGTAACCGGTATGGGCATGGTGATGCGTCCGATCACCGAACCTGGCATCTATTCCTCCGGTATTCCGCTGCAACCGAACAAAGTGTGGCGCAAAACGGCAGCCCTGGTGATGAACATTGATGATATGAATAAGCGTCTTAAGAGCATTGAGCGCAAGGTCAATCAACAAGACTAAAAATTCATCATTCAGCCCTGCATTTCCCGGCCTGTCGGCATTCCTTTGATTGCGGCAGGCCGTGTTATTATTGCCATTCAGTATATTTTGACAGGAAGAGTATTTTGACTACTGACACTCATACTCTGCACATTGAAGAGATTTTAGAACTTCTGCCACACCGCTACCCGTTCCTACTGGTCGATCGTGTGCTGGATTTTGAAGAAGGTCGTTTTCTGCGCGCAGTGAAAAATGTTTCTGTAAACGAACCGTTTTTCCAGGGACATTTCCCTGGTAAGCCGATTTTTCCAGGCGTTCTGATCCTGGAAGCGATGGCGCAGGCCACCGGCATTCTGGCATTCAAAAGCGTAGGTAAACTGGAACCTGGCGAACTGTACTATTTCGCCGGGATCGATGAAGCACGCTTTAAACGCCCGGTAGTGCCTGGCGATCAGATGATCATGGAAGTGACCTTTGAAAAAACCCGTCGTGGCCTGACCCGTTTCAAGGGCGTTGCCCTGGTTGACGGTAAAGTGGTCTGCGAAGCGACTATGATGTGTGCGCGTAGCCGGGAGGCCTGATACGTGATTGATAAAACCGCCTTTATTCATCCAACCGCCATTGTGGAAGAGGGTGCCGTCATTGGCGCCAATGCCCATATTGGTCCGTTTTGTATTGTTGGCCCGAATGTTGAAATCGGCGAGGGCACCGTACTGAAATCTCATGTCGTCATTAACGGTCATACTAAGATCGGCGCTGACAATGTGATCTATCAGTTCGCTTCCATTGGGGAAGTTAACCAGGATCTGAAATATGCTGGTGAACCGACGCAGGTGGAAATCGGCGACCGTAACCGTATCCGCGAAAGCGTGACCATTCATCGCGGCACAGTACAGGGCGGCGGATTGACGAAGGTGGGCAGCGATAACCTGCTGATGGTCAATGCTCATGTGGCGCATGACTGCACCATCGGCAACCGCTGCATCCTCGCCAACAACGCCACGCTGGCGGGGCACGTATCGATTGATGACTTCGCGATTATCGGCGGTATGACGGCCATCCATCAGTTCTGCATCATTGGTGCACACGTGATGGTGGGCGGCTGTTCTGGCGTAGCCCAGGACGTACCGCCGTACGTGATTGCGCAGGGCAACCACGCCACGCCTTTCGGTGTCAACATCGAAGGGCTGAAGCGTCGCGGCTTTAGCCGTGAGGCGATTACGGCAATCCGTAACGCGTACAAACAGCTGTACCGTAGCGGTAAAACGCTGGAAGAAGCCAAACCAGAGATTGAAGCCCTGGCCGAACAGTATCCGGAAGTCAAAGCGTTCACCGAGTTCTTCGAACGTTCGACGCGCGGACTGATTCGTTAATGGCGGAACAGCGTCCTCTGACAATTGCCCTGGTCGCCGGAGAAACCTCCGGCGATATCCTTGGCGCAGGTCTCATCCGCGCACTGAAAGCGCGGGTACCCAATGCCCGCTTTGTCGGTGTGGCGGGTCCATTAATGCAGGCGGAAGGTTGTGAAGCCTGGTATGAAATGGAAGAACTGGCGGTGATGGGCATTGTCGAGGTGCTGGGGCGTCTGCGTCGTTTGCTGCACATTCGTGCTGATCTCACTCAGCGCTTTACCGAACTCAAGCCCGATGTTTTCGTGGGTATTGATGCGCCTGACTTTAACATTACCCTCGAGGGGAATCTGAAAAAGCAGGGGATCAAAACCATTCATTACGTCAGCCCGTCCGTCTGGGCCTGGCGACAAAAACGCGTTTTCAAAATCGGCAGATCCACCAATCTGGTGCTCGCTTTCCTGCCTTTCGAAAAAGCGTTTTATGACCGTTTCAACGTGCCGTGCCGGTTTATCGGTCACACCATGGCCGATGCCATGCCGCTGGAACCCGATAAAAACGCGGCGCGCGACGCACTGGGTATAGCGCATGACGCTCACTGTCTCGCGTTACTGCCTGGTAGCCGCGGCGCGGAAGTGGAAATGCTTAGCGCGGATTTCCTGAAAACGGCGCAGATCCTGCGTAATCATTATCCCGATCTTAACGTCGTGGTGCCGTTGGTTAACGCGAAGCGCCGCGAACAGTTTGAACGGATTAAAGCCGAGGTCGCTCCTGATCTCCGCGTGCATTTGCTTGACGGCAAAGGGCGCGAGGCGATGATCGCCAGCGATGCGGCATTGCTCGCTTCCGGGACGGCGGCGCTGGAGTGTATGCTGGCGAAATGCCCGATGGTCGTGGGCTATCGCATGAAGCCTTTTACATTCTGGCTGGCAAAGCGGTTAGTGAAAACGGACTACGTTTCGCTGCCGAATTTGCTCGCCGGGCGTGAGCTGGTGAAAGAGCTGCTGCAGGATGACTGCCAGCCGCAGGCGCTGGCCGACGCGCTGATGCCGTTGCTGGCTAACGGCAAAACCAGCCATGAAATGCATGACACTTTCCGAGAACTGCATCAGCAAATCCGCTGCAATGCGGATGAGCAGGCCGCCGATGCGGTACTGGAGTTAGCACAATGATGGAATTTATCTATCCGCACACGCACCTGGTGGCGGGTGTGGATGAAGTCGGTCGTGGTCCGCTGGTAGGCGCGGTCGTAACAGCGGCGGTGATCCTCGATCCCGCGCGCCCGATCATGGGCCTCAACGACTCTAAAAAACTCTCTGAAAAGCGCCGTCTCGCGCTGTTTGACGAAATCACTGAGAAAGCCCTGTGCTGGAGCCTCGGCCGCGCAGAGCCGCATGAAATCGATGAACTGAATATTTTGCATGCCACGATGCTGGCGATGCAGCGCGCTGTCGCCGGGTTAACGATCATACCGGAATATGTGCTGATTGACGGTAACCGCTGCCCGGCGCTGCCCATGCCATCTCTGGCGGTGGTCAAAGGCGACAGTCGGGTGAAGGAAATCAGCGCCGCGTCGATTCTGGCGAAAGTGACGCGTGATGCGGAAATGACGGCGCTGGATCTCAACTTTCCCCAGTATGGCTTTGCGCAGCATAAAGGGTATCCTACCGCTTTCCACCTGGAGAAGCTGGCCGAACACGGTGCGACCGAGCACCATCGACGCAGTTTTGCCCCGGTAAAACGTGCGCTGGGTCTGGTGTCCTGACCGGGCGCTATTAAGCAACGCGGAATCTGAAGATGGCTGAACCACGTTTCGTACACCTGCGGGTGCACAGTGACTACTCCATGATCGATGGGCTGGCGAAGACCGGGCCGCTGGTGAAAAAGGCGGCCGCGCTCGGTATGCCTGCGCTGGCGATCACCGATTTCACCAACCTGTGCGGGCTGGTGAAGTTTTACGGAGCGGGACACGGTGCTGGCATGAAGCCGATCGTCGGCGCTGATTTTCACGTCCAGAGCGATTTACTGGGCGAGGAACTCACCGAGCTGACAGTGCTTGCCGCCAACAATACCGGTTACCAGAACCTGACGCTGTTGATTTCCCGGGCTTACCAGCGCGGTTACGGTGCGCTGGGGCCATGGATCGACCGCGACTGGCTGGTCGAACACAACGACGGGTTGATTTTGCTGTCAGGCGCGCGGATGGGCGACGTGGGTCGCAGCCTGCTGCGCGGCAACATGGCGCTGGTCGATCAGTGCGTGTCGTTTTATGAAGAACATTTCCCTGACCGTTACTACCTCGAACTGATTCGTACCGGTCGTGCAGATGAAGAAAATTATCTTCACGCGGCGGTAAGCCTGGCCGAAGAGCGCGGGCTGCCGGTGGTTGCGACCAATGACGTGCGGTTTATCGACGCCGGTGATTTTGACGCCCATGAAATTCGCGTCGCGATCCACGACGGTTTCACGCTGGACGATCCCAAGCGCCCCCGCAACTACTCCGCACAACAGTACATGCGTACTGAAGACGAGATGTGCGAGCTGTTCGCGGATATCCCTGAAGCGCTGGAAAACACGGTTGAGATTGCCAAACGCTGCAACGTGACTGTGCGTTTAGGCGAATACTTCCTGCCGCAGTTCCCGACCGGGGAGATGACCACAGAAGACTTCCTGGTCGCCAAATCGAAAGAGGGTCTGGAGGAGCGTCTTGAATTCCTGTTCCCTGACCCGGAAGAGCGCGTAAAACGCCGCCCGGAATATGATGAGCGCCTGGATATTGAACTCCAGGTGATCAACCAGATGGGCTTCCCCGGCTACTTCCTCATCGTGATGGAGTTTATCCAGTGGTCGAAGGATAACGGCGTGCCGGTAGGCCCCGGGCGAGGCTCCGGTGCGGGGTCGCTGGTGGCCTACGCGCTGAAAATTACCGATCTCGATCCTCTCGAATTCGATCTGCTGTTCGAACGTTTCCTTAACCCGGAACGCGTCTCTATGCCTGACTTTGACGTCGACTTCTGCATGGAGAAACGTGACCAGGTGATTGAGCACGTGGCGGACATGTACGGCCGCGACGCGGTTTCCCAGATTATCACCTTCGGTACGATGGCGGCGAAAGCGGTTATCCGCGACGTGGGGCGCGTGCTGGGGCACCCGTATGGCTTCGTCGATCGTATCTCTAAACTGGTGCCGCCAGATCCGGGTATGACGCTGGCGAAAGCGTTTGAAGCCGAGCCGCAACTGCCGGAAATCTACGAGGCAGACGAAGAGGTGAAAGCGCTGATCGACATGGCGCGTAAACTGGAAGGCGTCACGCGTAACGCCGGTAAACACGCCGGTGGCGTGGTGATCGCGCCGACCAAAATCACCGATTTCGCCCCGTTGTACTGCGATGAAGCGGGTCAGCACCCGGTCACCCAGTTTGATAAAAACGACGTGGAATACGCCGGGCTGGTCAAATTCGACTTCCTCGGTCTGCGCACGCTCACCATCATCAACTGGGCGCTGGAGATGATCAACGCCCGCCGAGAGAAACACGGCGAGCCACCGCTGGATATCGCCGCCATCCCGCTGGATGACAAGAAAAGTTTCGACATGTTGCAGCGCTCGGAAACCACCGCGGTATTCCAGCTTGAATCGCGCGGCATGAAAGACCTGATTAAGCGTCTGCAACCTGACTGCTTCGAAGATATGATCGCGCTGGTGGCCCTGTTCCGTCCGGGGCCGTTGCAGTCGGGGATGGTAGATAACTTTATCGACCGTAAGCACGGACGCGAAGAGATTTCCTACCCGGATGTTGAGTGGCAGCACGAGAGCCTGAAACCGGTGCTGGAGCCGACCTATGGCATTATCCTGTATCAGGAACAGGTAATGCAGATTGCCCAGGTGCTTTCCGGCTATACGCTGGGTGGCGCGGATATGCTGCGTCGTGCGATGGGTAAGAAGAAGCCAGAAGAGATGGCCAAGCAGCGCGGCACCTTTGAAGAAGGGGCGAAGAAAAACGGCGTTGATGGCGAACTGGCGATGAAAATCTTCGACCTGGTGGAGAAATTCGCCGGTTACGGATTTAACAAATCTCACTCCGCCGCCTATGCGCTGGTTTCCTACCAGACGCTATGGCTGAAGGCGCACTATCCGGCTGAGTTTATGGCGGCGGTAATGACCGCCGATATGGACAACACCGAGAAAGTGGTGGGGCTGGTGGATGAGTGCTGGCGCATGGGGCTTAAGATCCTGCCGCCGGATATCAACTCCGGTCTGTACCATTTCCACGTCAATGACGACGGTGAAATCGTCTACGGCATTGGGGCGATCAAAGGCGTCGGCGAAGGCCCGATCGAAGCGATCCTCGAAGCGCGTAACGAGGGCGGTTACTTCCGCGAGCTGTTTGATCTTTGCGCCCGCACCGACACCAAAAAACTCAATCGCCGGGTGCTGGAAAAACTGATCATGTCCGGGGCGTTTGACCGGCTTGGCCCGCACCGCGCGGCGCTGATGAATTCGCTCAGCGATGCGCTGAAAGCCGCCGATCAACATGCCAAAGCCGAAGCGATCGGCCAGGCGGATATGTTTGGCGTGCTGGCGGAAGAGCCGGAACAGATTGAACAATCCTATGCCAGTTGCCAGCCCTGGCCGGAACAAATCGTACTAGATGGCGAGCGTGAAACGTTAGGGTTGTACCTGACGGGGCACCCGATCACCCAGTATCTGAAAGAAATTGAGCGCTATGTCGGAGGCTACCGGCTGAAAGACATGCATCCGACCGAACGTGGTAAAGTCACCACGGCGGCGGGGCTCGTGATTGCCGCGCGGGTTATGGTCACCAAACGCGGCAATCGTATCGGCATCTGTACGCTGGATGACCGTTCCGGGCGGCTTGAAGTGATGTTGTTCACGGACGCTCTGGATAAATACCAGCAATTGCTGGAAAAAGACCGCATACTTATCGTCAGCGGACAGGTCAGCTTTGATGACTTCAGCGGGGGGCTTAAAATGACCGCCCGCGAAGTGATGGACATTGACGAAGCCCGGGAAAAATATGCACGCGGGCTTGCTATCTCGCTGACGGACAGGCAAATTGATGACCAGCTTTTAAACCGTCTCCGCCAGTCTCTGGAACCCCACCGTTCGGGGACCATTCCAGTGCATCTCTACTATCAGAGAGCGGATGCACGCGCGCGGTTGCGTTTTGGCGCGACCTGGCGTGTCTCTCCGAGCGATCGTTTACTCAACGATTTGCGTGGCCTCATCGGCCCGGAGCAGGTGGAACTGGAGTTTGACTAATACAGGAATACTATGAGTCTGAATTTCCTTGATTTCGAACAGCCGATCGCCGAGCTGGAAGCGAAAATCGATTCCCTGACAGCAGTAAGCCGTCAGGATGAGAAACTGGATATTAACATCGATGAAGAAGTGCATCGTCTGCGTGAAAAAAGCGTAGAACTGACGCGCAAAATCTTCGCCGATCTTGGTGCATGGCAGGTAGCCCAGCTGGCGCGCCATCCACAACGCCCATATACCCTGGATTATGTCCGCCTGGCGTTCGACGAATTCGACGAGCTGGCCGGTGACCGCGCTTACGCTGACGACAAAGCGATTGTCGGCGGGATTGCGCGTCTGGACGGGCGTCCGGTGATGATCATTGGTCATCAGAAAGGCCGTGAAACCAAAGAGAAAATTCGTCGTAACTTTGGTATGCCAGCGCCGGAAGGCTACCGCAAAGCGCTGCGCCTGATGGAAATGGCAGAACGCTTCAACCTGCCGATCATCACCTTCATCGACACCCCGGGCGCATACCCTGGCGTGGGCGCGGAAGAGCGTGGTCAGTCTGAAGCGATCGCCCGCAACCTGCGTGAAATGTCACGCCTGAAAGTGCCAACTATCTGCACCGTGATCGGTGAAGGTGGTTCCGGCGGTGCGCTGGCCATCGGCGTGGGCGACAAAGTCAACATGCTGCAGTACAGCACCTATTCGGTGATCTCGCCGGAAGGCTGCGCGTCAATTCTGTGGAAAAGCGCCGATAAAGCGCCGCTGGCCGCAGAAGCGATGGGCATTATCGCCCCGCGCCTGAAAGAGCTGAAGCTTATTGATTCCATTATCCCGGAACCGCTGGGTGGCGCACACCGTAACCCGGAAGCGATCGCCGCAAGCCTGAAAGCGCAACTGCTGGCTGATCTCGCCGATCTCGACGTGCTGAGCAAAGAAGACTTGCTCAATCGCCGCTATCAGCGTCTGATGAGTTACGGCTACGCATAACTAACAGATCCTTCTGAAAAGCCGCGCTTCTGTGCGGCTTTTTTATGTCTGAGATGTAGCCAGGCTATGATTAGCTAAAGGTTTTCCTGGAGGAACACGTGAATATTATTGCCATCATGGGGCCTCACGGGGTCTACCACAAAGACGAGCCGATCAAGGAACTGGAAGCGGCGCTGGCACAACAGGGATTCAAAACTATCTGGCCGCAAAACAGCGCCGACCTGATCAAATTCATTGAGCATAATCCACGCATTTGCGGCGTGATTTTCGACTGGGACGAATACAGCGTCGATCTGTGCAGTGAGATAAACCAGCTGAATGAATATCTCCCGCTCTACGCTTTTATCGATACTCACTCGACGATGGACGTCTCGGTTCACGACATGCGCATGGCGCTGTGGTTCTTTGAGTATGCGCTGGGGCAGGCGGAAGACATCGCCTCCCGCATCCGGCAGTACACCGGCGAGTATCTGGATAACATCACCCCACCATTTACCCGTGCGCTGTTCACGTACGTGAAAGAGGGGAAATATACCTTCTGCACACCAGGGCACATGGGCGGTACGGCCTACCAGAAAAGTCCGGTGGGGTGCCTGTTTTATGATTTTTTCGGCGGGAATACGCTGAAAGCGGACGTGTCGATTTCGGTAACGGAACTGGGCTCGCTGCTCGATCACACTGGCCCACATCTCGAAGCGGAAGAGTATATCGCCCGCACCTTTGGCGCCGAGCAGAGTTACATGGTGACTAACGGCACCTCCACTTCGAACAAAATCATCGGTATGTATGCCGCGCCTGCGGGCAGTACGTTGCTTATCGACCGTAACTGCCACAAATCGCTCGCGCATCTGCTGATGATGAGCGATGTGGTGCCGTTATGGTTAAAGCCGACGCGCAACGCACTGGGGATCCTGGGCGGCATTCCGCGACGCGAATTCACCCGCGACAGCCTCGCGCAAAAAGTGGCGACCACGCCGCAGGCGCAGTGGCCGGTGCATGCGGTGATCACCAATTCGACCTACGATGGTCTGCTGTATAACACCACCTGGATTAAACAGACGCTGGACGTTCCCTCCATTCATTTTGATTCCGCCTGGGTGCCCTATACGCATTTTCATCCGATTTATCAGGGAAAAAGCGGGATGAGCGGCGACCGGGTGCCGGGCAAAGTGATTTATGAGACGCAGTCAACGCATAAGATGCTCGCGGCCCTGTCGCAGGCGTCGCTGATCCATATCAAAGGGGATTACGACGAAGAGGCATTTAACGAAGCGTTCATGATGCATACCTCAACCTCGCCGAGTTATCCCATCGTCGCCTCAATTGAAACCGCGGCGGCGATGCTACGGGGGAACCCGGGCAAGCGGCTGATTCATCGCTCGGTCGAGCGCGCGCTGCATTTCCGTAAAGAAGTACAACGGTTGCGGGAAGAGTCGGAAGGCTGGTTCTTTGATATCTGGCAGCCGGAAGCGGTAGACGACGCGGAATGCTGGCCGGTCGCGCCAGGTGAAGACTGGCACGGTTTCGCCGATGCCGACGCGGATCATATGTTTCTCGATCCGGTAAAAGTGACCATTCTGACGCCAGGCATGGATGAGCAGGGCAACATGAGCGATGAAGGGATCCCGGCGGCGCTGGTGGCCAAATTCCTCGACGAACGCGGCGTGGTGGTGGAAAAAACCGGTCCTTACAATCTGCTGTTTTTGTTCAGCATCGGCATTGATAAAACCCGGGCAATGGGGCTTCTGCGTGGGCTGACGGAGTTTAAACGCGCTTATGATCTCAATTTGCGCGTCAAAAATATGCTACCTGATCTCTATGCCGAAGATCCTGACTTCTACCGCAACATGCGCATTCAGGATCTGGCGCAGGGGATCCACAAACTGATTCGCCAGCACCAGCTTTCGCACCTGATGCTGCGCGCATTTGATGTGCTTCCGGAGATGGTCATGACACCGCATCAGGCATGGCAACGGCAGATTAAAGGCGAAGTGGAAACCATCGAGCTCGAACACCTGGTGGGACGCGTTTCGGCGAATATGATCCTGCCTTATCCGCCGGGTGTACCGCTGTTGATGCCGGGTGAAATGATCACCAAAGAGAGCCGGTCAGTGCTCGATTTCCTGCTGATGCTGTGCTCTATCGGGCACCATTATCCCGGCTTCGAAACCGACATCCACGGTGCGCGGCGCGGTGAGGATGGCATCTATAGGGTACGAGTCTTAAAAAATGACTGAAGGGTTGCGCGCATCGGTCGCGGGCGGGTAACGTGCTGGAATATTTAAAGGAGGATTTCCATGCTGGGTTTAAAACAGGTTCACCACATTGCCATCATTGCGTCGGATTACGCGAAGAGCAAAGCATTCTACTGCGACATTCTCGGTTTTACGCTGCAGAGTGAAGCGTATCGCGAGGCGCGTGACTCCTGGAAAGGCGATCTGGCGCTGAACGGGCAATATGTGATTGAACTGTTCTCCTTTCCGTTTCCGCCTGAGCGCCCGAGTCGCCCGGAAGCCTGCGGATTGCGCCATCTGGCATTCAGCGTAGAGGATATCGACCAGGCCGTCGCTCACCTCGAAGGCAAAGGCGTACGCTGCGAAGCGATTCGCGTCGATCCTTTCACCGATAAGCGTTTTACCTTTTTTAACGATCCTGACGGTCTGCCGCTGGAACTCTATCAGCAATAACACTTGTCATCACAGACTTAGCCCGGTAACGTGCCGGGTTAGGCTTCTTTAATGCAATACCATCATGACAACCCCGGCAATCGCTCAATTTCTCTCTCCCTGGCGTCGTTTCCTGGTCGCGTTTAGCGGCGGGCTTGACTCGACCGTGTTGCTGCACCAGTTGATGTGCTGGCGGCAGGAGAACCCGGACATTCAACTGCGTGCGATTCACATTCATCACGGCCTCAGCGCTAACGCTGATGACTGGGTGGTGCATTGCCAGCAGCGTTGTGCGCAGTGGGAAATCCCGCTGGAGGTTGTCCGTGTCACGCTGGTGGATGAAGGCAAGGGAACGGAAGCACATGCGCGGCTGGCGCGTTATACCGCTTTTCGTGAGGCGCTGACGCCTGGCGATGTGCTGGTCACGGCACAGCATCTGAACGATCAGTGCGAAACCTTTTTGCTGGCGTTAAAGCGTGGCAGCGGACCGGCGGGATTGTCGGCGATGCCTGCTCAGGCGGATTTCGCGGGGACGAAACTTCTGCGCCCGTTACTGAATACGTCCCGCGCATCGCTGTTGCAGTGGGCACGGGATCATGCGCTGAGCTGGATTGAAGACGAATCCAATCAGGACGATACCTACGATCGTAATTTTCTGCGCCTGCGCGTGGTGCCTGCGCTTACCGACCGCTGGCCGCATTTTGCTGATGCAGTGGCACGCAGTGCGCAACTGTGTGGTGAGCAGGAAAAACTGCTGGATGAGCTGCTGACCGATGAGCTGGCAACGCTGACGGACAGCGAAGGGGCGCTGGCCATCGCGCCGCTGGAGCGGGTCAGTGAGGTGCGCCGTGCCGCGCTGCTGCGACGCTGGCTGGCGCAACAACAGGCGCCGATGCCTTCCCGGGAAAGTCTTCAGCGACTCTGGGACGAAGTGGCGCAGGCCCGTGAGGATGCGAACCCCTGTCTGCGTTTTGGCGAGTTTGAAATCCGTCGTTTTCAGCACCGGCTGTGGTGGCTAAAAACACACGCCAGCCAGGCGGAGTGCGTGATTGCCTGGTCGTCGCCTTCGACCGTGCTCACACTGCCGGATAATCTCGGTCAGCTACGACTGACACCGGGCGGGCTGGTTCGCGCACCGACGGACGATGATGTCGTCAGTGTGCGGTTTAAAGCACCGGGTATGCTGCGCATTGTGGGGCGCAACGGGAGCCGTAAGCTGAAAAAAATCTGGCAGGAACTGGGCGTCGCGCCCTGGCTACGGGACACGACGCCGCTGCTGTTTTATGGTGAGACGTTGATTGCAGCGGCGGGTCAGTTCGTGACGCAGGACGGTCTGGCAGAAGAGGGGAATGGCGTACAACTGGAATGGATAAAAAACGGGCAGTTGCCTGCCCGTTCATAAATTACGACTCGCTGACCACTACGGTGCCGATTTCCGGATGACTGAAGCTGGCGATTTTATCAAGACGTAGCTCCCGGGTTTCACCGGAGACGTCGACGACCAGATACTCCACGTTTTTGCGTGACAGCAGGTCATTGGCCTTCGCTTTCAGGACTTCACCATCTTTCAGCTCCAGCGTCAGGATCAGATGATGCTGGCAGGCGAGTTCGAGATTGTCATAGTCATCACAATTGATGGGTTGATAAGTATCATTCATTGACATAATCGCTCACCAGTAAGTTCGCAGCGGCATAGGCTGCTTTTTCCCTGACCGACTCTGAAACGGCATGATCAGATGCAACATCGTTCAATGCCTTCAGCACACAACCCAGCGCATCCGGGATATACCCTAAATCTCCGCTGGCAATTTCCGCATATCTCGCGCGTATTAACTCACAATACTTTTCCACATGCCCTCCTGTCAGCGTTCTGACTTAACCGTGGGATGCAAGTTTAAGCCTACGAAGATAAACTCTGTTTAGCAAGGTGACTATACCATACCCATCAAAGCAATATCAGCAGGATGAGCGTTAACTCCGCGAATTCGTGACAGCCTTTTGTCACGGATTTCGTTACAATAACCGCCAATTTTTGCAGGAGTGACCTCATGGCGCTGAAAGCGACAATATATAAGGCGACAGTGAACGTTGCCGACCTCGACCGCAATCAGTTTCTGGATGCTAACCTGACACTGGCGCGTCACCCTTCGGAAACCGAAGAGCGAATGATGCTGCGTTTGCTGGCATGGCTCAAATATGCCGATGAGCGGTTGCAGTTTACGCGCGGATTAAGTGCGGATGATGAACCCGAGCTGTGGCTGTTAAACGATCACTTAGCGATTGATTTATGGATTGAACTGGGGCTGCCGGACGAGCGCCGGATCAAAAAAGCCTGCTCCCGTTCGCAGGCGGTGGCGCTGTTTACCTATAACAGCCGCGCGGCGGAAGTCTGGTGGCAGCAGAATCAGGCGAAGATGGCGTCGTTTGATAATCTGTCGATCTGGTATCTCGACGATGCGCAATTAGCAACGTTGAGCGCCTTTGCCGCCCGCACCATGACGTTGCAGGCAACGTTACAGGATGGCGCCATCTGGCTGTCGGACGATCAGAATAATCTGGAAATTCATTTAACCCCCTGGCAACAGCAGGCATGATCACCCTTTCGCGAAATGTCTCCCTGGCTGACGATGAAGTGGTGATTACGGCGATCCGTGCGCAGGGCGCGGGCGGGCAGCATGTTAATAAAGCCTCAACGGCCATACATTTGCGCTTTGACATTCGGGCCTCAAGCCTGCCAGAGTACTACAAGGAACGCCTGCTGGCCGCCAGCCATCATTTAATTACTGAAGATGGCGTGATCGTGATAAAGGCGCAGGAATATCGCAGCCAGGAGATGAATCGGGAAGCCGCACTGGCTCGCCTGGTGAGCGTCATAAAAGAATTAACCGCCGTGCAGAAGCATCGTAAATCAACCCGACCCACAAAAGCGTCGAAAGAACGCAGACTGGCCTCAAAGGCTCAGAAATCCTCGGTAAAAGCGCTGCGCGGTAAAGTTCGTCATTCCTCATCGTGACGAAGAAAAATCATTGAGAATAAGGAATTCAAGGTGAAGAAAGCGATATTAACCGTGGCTGCAGCCTGCACACTCTTTGCACTCATCGGCTGTAATAACCGTGCTGAAGTGGATACGGTGCTGGCGCCGCAGTCGGAAGAATTAAC
Source organism: Trabulsiella odontotermitis (assembly GCF_001297775.1). Lineage (GTDB taxonomy): Bacteria > Pseudomonadota > Gammaproteobacteria > Enterobacterales > Enterobacteriaceae > Trabulsiella > Trabulsiella odontotermitis. The sequence goes on from NZ_LIFX01000002.1 coordinate 377,784, forward strand.
CCCGATGCAGCAAAGCTGGCGTGGTGTTTTACCTTGTGCGGATTGCGAAGGTATTGAGACGTCATTATTCCTGGAAAAAGACGGCACCTGGGTGATGAACGAACGCTATCAGGGCGTGCAACACGAACCGTCTTCGTTTGCATCGTATGGTACCTGGGCGCGCACGGCGGATAAGCTGGTGCTGACCGACAGCGGTGGCGAGAAGTCTTACTATCGTGCGAAGGGCAATAAACTGGAAATGCTCGATCGCGACGGTAACCCGATTGAATCGACATTGAATTATTCGCTTGAACCGGTAAAGGCAAGCCTGCCGACGACGCCGATGGCGATGCGTGGAATGTATTTTTATATGGCTGACGCCGCCATCTTTACTGATTGTGCAACGGGTCAGCGCGTCGCGGTAGCTAATAACGCCCAACTGGAACGTGATTATGCCGTTGCGCGTGGTACCGAAACAAAACCTATTTTGCTGGTGGTCGAAGGGCATTTCACCCTTGAGCCAAATCCGGATACCGGTGAAATGACCAAAACGCTGATGGCGGATAAAGGATCAAAATTTATCCCCGGCAAAGACTGTAATGAGTGATAAAAAAAGCCTCGCAATCGCGAGGCTTTTTTGTCGGCTTAGCCCTTAATGGCAGTGACCAGGTAATTGAGAATATCGCCGGTTTTAATCAGCTGCTTCTCACCTGAACGACGGTATTTATATTCGATATCGTCGTTATCAAGGTTACGGTCGCCAATCACGATGGTGTGAGGGATACCAATCAGTTCCATATCGGCGAACATCACGCCCGGACGCTCTTTACGGTCATCCATCAGCACGTCAATTCCCTGCGCGCGCAGTTCGTTGTACAGTTTTTCCGCCAGTTCCTGTACGCGGTAGGATTTGTGCATGTTCATCGGCAGGATCGCGACCTGGAACGGCGCAATAGCGTCCGGCCAGACGATACCGCGCTCATCGTTGTTCTGTTCGATCGCGGCGGCAACCACACGTGTCACGCCGATACCGTAACAGCCCATCGTCAGGATCTGGTTACGACCATCTTCACCCTGCACGGCGGCATTCATCGCCTGAGAATACTTGGTGCCAAGCTGGAAGATGTGACCTACTTCGATACCGCGTTTGATAACCAGCGTACCCTGACCGTCCGGGCTCGGATCGCCAGCAACCACGTTACGGATGTCAGCCACTTCTGGCGTCGCGACGTCGCGATCCCAGTTGATACCAAAGTAGTGTTTACCATCGATGTTCGCGCCAGCGCCGAAATCGCTCATCGCCGCCACAGTGCGGTCGATCACCACCGGTACCGGCATATTCACCGGGCCAAGGGAACCCGGACCGGCATTGACCACAGCGCGGATTTCCGCTTCGGTGGCGAAGGTCAGCGGGCTTGCCACTTGCGGCAGCTTCTCTGCTTTCACTTCGTTCAGTTCGTGATCGCCACGGACCAGCAGCGCAATCAGCGGATATTCGCTGCCTTCCACCGTTTTCACCAGCAGGGTTTTGACGGTTTTCTCAATCGGCAGATTGAACTGCTCAACCAGCTCGGCGATGGTTTTCGCGTTCGGCGTATCAACCAGCGTCATTTCCTGTGTTGCAGCCGCGCGCGGCGTTTTTGGCGCAAGCGCTTCTGCAAATTCAATGTTAGCGGCGAAATCGGAGCTGTCGGAGAAGATCACGTCATCTTCGCCGCTCTGCGCCAGCACCTGGAATTCATGAGAGGCGCTACCGCCGATAGAGCCGGTGTCGGCCTGCACCGCGCGGAAATCCAGACCCATGCGGGAGAAGATTTTGCTGTAAGCGGCATACATCGCATCGTAGGTTTCCTGTAAGGATTCCTGTGAGGTATGGAAAGAGTACGCATCCTTCATCAGGAATTCGCGGGAACGCATGACACCAAAGCGCGGGCGCACTTCATCACGGAACTTGGTCTGGATCTGGAAGAAGTTCAGCGGCAGCTGTTTGTAAGAGTTCAGCTCGTTACGGATCAGATCGGTGATCACCTCTTCGTGGGTCGGGCCGAGGACGAACGGACGATCGCCACGATCAACAAAGCGCAGCAGCTCCGGGCCATACTGCTCCCAACGACCACTCTCCTGCCATAGGTCAGCGGGCTGAACCACTGGCATAGACACCTCAATCGCACCGGCGTTGTTCATCTCTTCACGCACGATGTTTTCGACTTTTTTCAGGACGCGCAGGCCGGTTGGCAGCCAGGTGTATAACCCGGAGGCCAGCTTGCGGATCATCCCGGCGCGCAGCATCAGCTGATGACTGATGACTTCGGCGTCGGCAGGTGTCTCCTTCAGAGTGGAGAGCAGATATTGGCTAGTACGCATGTTGTTACGATTCCATTTGGACGATTGGAACAGGCTCAGGGCGAGCCTGATTCAAAAAAAGTGGTTTAGTTTACCAGTGTGGCAAAGATGCCAAAAGAGAGGAAAAATAAAATTAGCGCGGTTCCAGCGCAAAGACTTCGAATCCGTTACCGTTTACGCGCCAGCGAACGTTGAAATCCAGCAGCCAGACAGCATAGGTTTTCCCGCTTTCTTCCTCTTTTCGATACGCCGGACGCGGATCCTGAGCCAGAACGTCACAAATGAACGTTTTCAACTGCGGATACCGTTTTTCCAGCTGTAATAACTGTGTTTCAACGTCGTCGGTAAAGCTGACGGACATGCTGGCTGGCGGTGCCTGTTGCGCGTAGCTGGCGGTAGCGTCCGGCAGCGCTTCGGCAAACGGCAGGTAAGGTTTAATGTCGATGACCGGCGTGCCGTCCACCAGATCCAGACTGCCCAGTTGCAGGATCACCTGATCTTTCTGACAGCGGATGCCCTTCAGTTCAACCAGCGACATGCCGATCGGATTCGGACGGAAGGTGGAACGTGTGGCAAAAACGCCCATGCGGGCATTACCGCCAAGACGCGGCGGCCTGACAGTAGGGCGCCAGCCGCCGTCCATCGTCTGATGAAAAACAAACAACACCCACAAATGGCTGAAGCCTTCAAGACCACGAACGGCCTCGGCCTGATTGTAGGGGGGAAGCAAATGAAGTTCGCCGCCCTGGCTTTTCACCAGCCCCGGCTGGCGGGGAACGGCAAACTTCTCTTTATAGGGAGAGCGAATGACGCCTATTTGCTCAAACTGAAACGCACTCATTTCGCCGAAACGTTGAGGGCCGAACCGATACATACCGCCTGACGATAGCAACCCGGCGTACCGCTGGTCACTTCGCAACTGTGCAGCAGAACCGCGTTCGCCTTCATTTTAGAGGCGTTGATCTGCATACGTTTCCGCGCGGTTGGAATGTTTGGCGGAGAGTCCTGATTGGACGCCTGGCAGGAATCGCCGGAGACTTCACCGAGTTCGCGGAAAGGTTTACCGAGCAGATCTTCTGCTTTGGTGTAAATTTTTACCGGAACAGGGCGCGGTGCTTTGGGTTTGACGGTTTCCGTTTTGGGCGGCGTTGCGGTGCTTTGTACGGGTTCGACAGGAGATCTGCTTAGCATGGAACAGCCGCTTAACATGAGTGCCAGTAAACAGATCGGTAAAGCACGCATAATATTTCCTCAATGAATGGTAAACCAGGCGGTTATTGAATCAGGTGCTGGTCAAAATGACAAGACGGGCATAAGCCCGTCCTGAATGATATTAACTGGGGAAAGAGATTACCAGCCTTTCACCGCACCGCCGTTAAAGATTTTGTCGGCCGCAGCAGCCACTTCGTCAGACTGATACGCTTCAACGAATTTCTTCACGTTTTCGGCGTCTTTGTTATCTTCGCGGGAAACGATCAGGTTAACGTACGGAGACTCTTTATCTTCAACAAAGATGCCGTCTTTCGCCGGTGTCAGGTTGATCTGGCTGGCGTACGTGGTGTTGATGACAGCCAGCGCAATCTGCGCGTCGTCCAGAGAGCGCGGCAACTGCGGCGCTTCCAGTTCAACAATTTTCAGGTTTTTCGGGTTCTGCTCGATATCCAGCACGGTTGGCAGCAGGCCCACGCCATCTTTCAGTTTGATCAGACCCACTTTCTGCAGCAGCAGCAGGGAACGGCCAAGGTTGGTCGGATCGTTCGGAACCGCAACCTGTGATTCCGGCTGCAGCTCATCCAGCGTTTTGATTTTTTTGGAGTAACCGGCGATCGGGTACACGAAGGTGTTTCCGACTGGCACCAGTTTGTAGCCACGATCTTTGATCTGCTGATCGAGGTACGGTTTGTGCTGGAAAGCGTTCGCATCGATATCGCCTTTGCTCAGCGCTTCGTTTGGCAGAACGTAATCATTAAAGGTTACCAGTTCAACGTCCAGACCGTATTTCTCTTTCGCCACTTTCTGCGCGACTTCAGCAACCTGTTGCTCAGCGCCAACAATGATACCTACTTTAATGTGGTTCGGATCTTTTTCATCCTGACCGCAACCCACGAGAGCCAGAGAACCAAGCAGGGCACCCACGGCCGCAAAAGTCTTCAAATTGAACGCCATGTTATTTCCTTTGTATGTTGTGTATTACGTTATTTGTGAGTCACAGTCCGGACGATACGATCGCCGCAGAATTGAATTAAATAAACTAAAACTACGAGTAAAACCAGTACCGTATTCATTACTGTCGCGTTATAGCCGATATACCCGTACTGATAGCCAATCTGGCCGAGACCACCGGCGCCGACGGCACCCCCCATCGCTGAATAACCCACCAGCGTGATAAGGGTAATCGTAGCCGCATTCACCAGGCCTGGCAGCGCTTCCGGCAGAAGCACTTTGCGGACGATCTGCATCGGCGTGGCGCCCATGGCGCGGGACGCTTCAATCAGCCCGGTAGGAATTTCCAGTAATGCATTTTCCACCATACGGGCGATAAACGGCGCCGCCCCGACCGTCAGCGGGACAATCGCCGCCTGCAAACCGATGGACGTACCGACCATCAGTCGGGTGAACGGGATCATCCACACCAGCAGAATAATAAAAGGAATCGAACGGAAGATATTCACCAGCGCCGAAACGGTGCGGTAGAGCTTCGCATTTTCCACGATCTGCCCCGGACGGGTAACATACAGCAGAACACCCACGGGCAGGCCGAGGACAAAACCGAACAGGCCGGAGACGAAGGTCATCGCCAGCGTCTCCCAGACGCCGCGGGCCAGTAACCACATCATTGGCTCAGACATAACCCAGTACCTCTACTTTTACGTGGCGTTCCTGCAGCCAGGCAATGGCGGCTTGCGTATCTTGTTGTGTTCCGTGCATTTCGGTCAGCATGATGCCGAACTTAACGCCACCGGCGTAATCCATCTGCGCGCTGATGATATTGTTATTCACGTTAAAGCGACGCGCGGTTTCGGAGAGCAGCGGGGCGTCTACGGACTGACCCGTAAATTCCATGCGTAGCATGGGAACACTGCCTGACTGCGGGAAGTCTTTCAGACGCGCCAGGTAATCTTCCGGGATATCCAGATGCAGCGTCGACTGAATGAACTGCTGCGCCAGCGGGGTTTTCGGATGGGAGAACACTTCGCTCACCGTATCCTGCTCAATCAACTGACCGTTGCTAATGACCGCAACACAATCGCAGATGCGTTTCACTACATCCATCTCATGTGTAATCAACAGAATGGTCAGGCCCAGACGACGATTGATGTCTTTCAGCAATTCCAGAATGGAGCGCGTGGTGGCCGGGTCGAGCGCGCTGGTGGCTTCATCACACAGCAGCACTTTGGGGTTGCTGGCCAGCGCACGCGCAATGGCGACGCGCTGCTTTTGACCGCCCGACAGGTTTGCCGGATAGCTGTCGTGTTTATCGCTCAGGCCGACGAGATCCAGCAGCTCAGTCACGCGACGCTTTATTTCTTCTTTCGGGGTGTTATCGAGTTCCAGTGGCAACGCGACGTTACCAAAAACGGTGCGGGACGCGAGCAGGTTAAAGTGCTGGAAAATCATGCCGATCTGGCGACGTGCTTTGGTCAGTGCAGATTCTGAGAGCGTCGTCAGCTCCTGGCCGTCAACCAGTACGCTGCCCTGAGTCGGGCGCTCCAGCAGATTCACACAACGAATCAGTGTACTTTTACCCGCACCGGAGGCGCCAATGACGCCATAGATTTGCCCGGCAGGTACATGCAGGCTGACATCATTGAGAGCCTGAATAGTACGGTTTCCCTGCTGGAACACTTTGGTGATATTCGAAAGTTTAATCATTAGATATTTATTATCGTTTAAATGGTAGCCGTGGCATTTTTTACTGCCGGACGAGCACGAAGGCCGTCAATGAAATGGATGTTAAGGCATCCAGACGTCTAAATCAATCCGACTTTCAATAATGAGCACTTTCTTGCGTGACGAAACATGCGATACTAGCGGCACAGGCTATATTCAGGAGCTCATCGTGGCAAAGTCAGTACCCGCAGTTTTTCTCGATCGTGATGGCACGATAAATATTGATCACGGCTATGTGCATGAAATCGATGATTTTGAGTTTATTGATGGCGTCATTGATGCCATGCGTGAACTCAAAGAGATGGGTTTTGCTCTGGTACTGGTGACCAACCAGTCCGGGATTGCGCGCGGCAAATTTACCGAAGCGCAGTTTGAAACACTGACCGAGTGGATGGACTGGTCACTGGCTGACCGCGGTGTGGATCTGGATGGTATCTACTATTGTCCGCATCATCCGCAAGGCAGTGTAGAGGAGTTCCGCCAGGTGTGTGATTGCCGTAAACCGCATCCGGGAATGCTGATCTCTGCGCGTGATTATCTGCACATTGATATGGCGGCGTCTTACATGGTGGGCGACAAGCTGGAAGATATGCAGGCGGCGACCGCGGCAGAAGTCGGCACTAAAGTGCTGGTGCGTACCGGTAAGCCAGTGACGGAAGAGGCTGAAAAAGCAGCCGATTGGGTGATTAATAGTCTTGCCGATCTGCCAACGGCTATCAAAAAGCAGAAATAATCAACGTTATGACGAAAAGATGAGCGGTTGAAATAAAAATGAATTTTTCCGCTTGTCATTCCTCGCAGGCCCCCTATAATGCGCCTCCATCGACACGGCGCTGATGACAAACATCACACAGCGACGGTGAGTCGGAAGAGTAAAAATCCTGAGAAATTAGGGTTGACTCTGAAAGAGGAAAGCGTAATATACGCCACCTCGCGACAGTGCGCTGTAAGCCGCGTCGCAACTGCTCTTTAACAATTTATCAGACAATCTGTGTGGGCACTCGGAGTGACATGGATTCTTAACGTCTTCGGACGAAAAATGAATACCAAGTCTCAAAGAGTGAACACGTAATTCATTACGAAGTTTAATTCTTAGAGCATCAAACTTGAATTGAAGAGTTTGATCATGGCTCAGATTGAACGCTGGCGGCAGGCCTAACACATGCAAGTCGAGCGGCAGCGGGGGAAAGCTTGCTTTCCCGCCGGCGAGCGGCGGACGGGTGAGTAATGTCTGGGAAACTGCCTGATGGAGGGGGATAACTACTGGAAACGGTAGCTAATACCGCATAACGTCTTCGGACCAAAGTGGGGGACCTTCGGGCCTCATGCCATCAGATGTGCCCAGATGGGATTAGCTAGTAGGTGGGGTAACGGCTCACCTAGGCGACGATCCCTAGCTGGTCTGAGAGGATGACCAGCCACACTGGAACTGAGACACGGTCCAGACTCCTACGGGAGGCAGCAGTGGGGAATATTGCACAATGGGCGCAAGCCTGATGCAGCCATGCCGCGTGTATGAAGAAGGCCTTCGGGTTGTAAAGTACTTTCAGCGGGGAGGAAGGTGTTGTGGTTAATAACCGCAGCAATTGACGTTACCCGCAGAAGAAGCACCGGCTAACTCCGTGCCAGCAGCCGCGGTAATACGGAGGGTGCAAGCGTTAATCGGAATTACTGGGCGTAAAGCGCACGCAGGCGGTCTGTCAAGTCGGATGTGAAATCCCCGGGCTCAACCCGGGAACTGCATCCGAAACTGGCAGGCTTGAGTCTTGTAGAGGGGGGTAGAATTCCAGGTGTAGCGGTGAAATGCGTAGAGATCTGGAGGAATACCGGTGGCGAAGGCGGCCCCCTGGACAAAGACTGACGCTCAGGTGCGAAAGCGTGGGGAGCAAACAGGATTAGATACCCTGGTAGTCCACGCCGTAAACGATGTCGACTTGGAGGTTGTGCCCTTGAGGCGTGGCTTCCGGAGCTAACGCGTTAAGTCGACCGCCTGGGGAGTACGGCCGCAAGGTTAAAACTCAAATGAATTGACGGGGGCCCGCACAAGCGGTGGAGCATGTGGTTTAATTCGATGCAACGCGAAGAACCTTACCTGGTCTTGACATCCACGGAAGTTTTCAGAGATGAGAATGTGCCTTCGGGAACCGTGAGACAGGTGCTGCATGGCTGTCGTCAGCTCGTGTTGTGAAATGTTGGGTTAAGTCCCGCAACGAGCGCAACCCTTATCCTTTGTTGCCAGCGGTCCGGCCGGGAACTCAAAGGAGACTGCCAGTGATAAACTGGAGGAAGGTGGGGATGACGTCAAGTCATCATGGCCCTTACGACCAGGGCTACACACGTGCTACAATGGCATATACAAAGAGAAGCGACCTCGCGAGAGCAAGCGGACCTCATAAAGTATGTCGTAGTCCGGACTGGAGTCTGCAACTCGACTCCACGAAGTCGGAATCGCTAGTAATCGTGGATCAGAATGCCACGGTGAATACGTTCCCGGGCCTTGTACACACCGCCCGTCACACCATGGGAGTGGGTTGCAAAAGAAGTAGGTAGCTTAACCTTCGGGAGGGCGCTTACCACTTTGTGATTCATGACTGGGGTGAAGTCGTAACAAGGTAACCGTAGGGGAACCTGCGGTTGGATCACCTCCTTACCTGAAAGAACCTGCCT
>NZ_LIFX01000020.1 GCF_001297775.1 Trabulsiella odontotermitis
CTGACCGCTGCAATCACTACCGTACTGGCTAAAACCTACGGTGGTGCTGCTCGCGCATTCGATCAGATCGATAACGCGCCGGAAGAAAAAGCTCGTGGTATCACCATCAACACCTCTCACGTTGAATACGATACCCCGACTCGCCACTACGCACACGTAGACTGCCCGGGCCACGCCGACTATGTTAAAAACATGATCACTGGTGCGGCACAGATGGACGGCGCAATCCTGGTAGTTGCTGCGACTGACGGCCCGATGCCGCAGACTCGTGAGCACATCCTGCTGGGTCGTCAGGTAGGCGTTCCGTACATCATCGTGTTCCTGAACAAATGCGACATGGTTGATGACGAAGAGCTGCTGGAACTGGTAGAGATGGAAGTTCGTGAACTGCTGTCTCAGTACGATTTCCCGGGCGACGACACGCCGATCATTCGTGGTTCTGCTCTGAAAGCGCTGGAAGGCGACGCAGAGTGGGAAGCGAAAATCATCGAACTGGCTGGCTTCCTGGATACTTACATTCCGGAACCAGAGCGTGCGATTGACAAGCCGTTCCTGCTGCCGATCGAAGACGTATTCTCCATCTCCGGTCGTGGTACCGTTGTTACCGGTCGTGTAGAGCGCGGTATCATCAAAGTAGGTGAAGAAGTTGAAATCGTTGGTATCAAAGAGACTGCGAAGTCAACCTGTACTGGCGTAGAAATGTTCCGCAAACTGCTGGACGAAGGCCGTGCTGGTGAGAACGTAGGTGTTCTGCTGCGTGGTATCAAACGCGAAGAAATCGAACGTGGTCAGGTACTGGCGAAGCCGGGCACCATCAACCCGCACACCAAGTTCGAATCTGAAGTGTACATTCTGTCCAAAGACGAAGGCGGCCGTCATACTCCGTTCTTCAAAGGCTACCGTCCGCAGTTCTACTTCCGTACAACTGACGTGACTGGCACCATCGAACTGCCGGAAGGCGTTGAGATGGTAATGCCGGGCGACAACATCAAAATGGTTGTTACCCTGATCCACCCGATCGCGATGGACGACGGTCTGCGTTTCGCAATCCGTGAAGGCGGTCGTACCGTTGGCGCAGGCGTTGTTGCTAAAGTTCTCAGCTAATCGCTGATAACATTTGACGTAATGCGCAATAAAAGGGCATCATTTGATGCCCTTTTTGTACGCTTTCGAACCAGAACCTGGCTCATCAGTGATTTTATTTGTCATAATCATTGCTGAGACAGGCTCTGAAGGGGGCGTTTGACCCGAAACGCAGCAGAGCATTTCGGTTTGGTTGCCTCGCATTACGCGGGGCGAAAATGTTTGTCGAATTCTTGTGACAGGTTGGTTTATGAGTGCGAATACCGAAGCTCAAGGAAGCGGGCGCGGCCTGGAAGCGATAAAGTGGCTGGTTGTTGCTGTCCTGCTGATTGTAGCTATCGTTGGCAATTACCTTTATCGTGACATGATGCTGCCGCTACGTGCGCTGGCAGTGGTTATTCTGATTGCTGCAGCGGGTGGTGTCGCGCTGTTGACGACGAAAGGTAAGGCGACTGTCGCCTTTGCTCGTGAAGCGAGAACCGAAGTCCGTAAGGTGATTTGGCCGACTCGCCAGGAAACATTGCACACCACGCTGATTGTGGCCGCAGTTACCGCTGTAATGTCACTGATCCTGTGGGGACTGGATGGTATTCTGGTTCGCCTGGTATCCTTAATCACTGGCCTGAGGTTCTGAGATGTCTGAAGCTCCTAAAAAGCGCTGGTACGTCGTTCAGGCGTTTTCCGGTTTTGAAGGCCGCGTAGCAACGTCGCTGCGCGAGCATATCAAATTACACAATATGGAAGAGTTGTTTGGTGAAGTCATGGTTCCGACCGAAGAAGTGGTCGAAATCCGTGGCGGCCAGCGTCGCAAGAGCGAGCGCAAATTCTTCCCGGGTTACGTGCTGGTTCAGATGGTCATGAACGATGCCAGCTGGCACCTGGTGCGTAGCGTTCCGCGCGTAATGGGCTTCATCGGTGGTACTTCCGATCGTCCGGCTCCTATCAGCGATAAAGAAGTTGATGCGATTATGAACCGCCTGCAGCAGGTGGGTGATAAGCCGCGTCCGAAAACGCTGTTTGAACCGGGTGAAATGGTTCGCGTTAACGACGGTCCGTTTGCTGACTTCAACGGCGTGGTGGAAGAAGTGGACTACGAGAAGTCCCGTCTGAAAGTATCCGTTTCTATCTTCGGTCGTGCGACCCCGGTAGAACTGGACTTCAGCCAGGTTGAAAAAGCATAAATAAGCAGCGATCAAACGTTGCACAAGGCGCGAGATTGGCATACAATTTCGCGCCTTTTGTATTTATGGGCCTTGCGCACATAAATCACGTATTTATCACGGGGAGCCTCATTGAGGCGCTATACCCACTAGAGGAAACTTAAATGGCTAAGAAAGTACAAGCCTATGTCAAGCTGCAGGTTGCAGCTGGTATGGCTAACCCGAGTCCGCCAGTTGGTCCGGCTCTGGGTCAGCAGGGCGTAAACATCATGGAATTCTGTAAAGCATTCAACGCGAAAACGGATTCCATCGAAAAAGGTCTGCCGATTCCGGTAGTTATCACTGTTTACGCTGACCGTTCCTTCACGTTCATCACCAAGACTCCGCCGGCTGCCGTTCTGCTGAAGAAAGCTGCAGGCATCAAGTCTGGTTCCGGTAAGCCGAACAAAGAGAAAGTGGGTACACTGACTCGCGCTCAGCTGCAGGAAATCGCGCAGACTAAAGCTGCCGACATGACCGGTGCTGACATTGAAGCGATGACTCGCTCAATCGAAGGTACTGCGCGTTCCATGGGCCTGGTAGTGGAGGATTAAGAAATGGCTAAACTGACCAAGCGTATGCGCGTGATCCGTGAGAAAGTTGATGCGACCAAACAGTATGACATCAACGAAGCCATCACTCTGCTGAAAGAGCTGGCCACCGCTAAATTTACCGAAAGCGTTGACGTTGCTATCAACCTCGGTATCGATGCTCGTAAATCTGACCAGAACGTACGTGGTGCAACTGTACTGCCGCACGGTACTGGCCGTTCCGTTCGCGTAGCTGTATTTACCCAGGGCCCGAACGCTGAAGCTGCTAAAGCAGCTGGCGCTGAGCTGGTAGGTATGGAAGATCTGGCTGACCAGATCAAGAAAGGCGAAATGAACTTCGACGTTGTTATTGCTTCCCCGGATGCAATGCGCGTTGTTGGCCAGCTGGGCCAGGTACTGGGTCCGCGTGGCCTGATGCCGAACCCGAAAGTGGGTACTGTAACTCCGAACGTTGCTGAAGCGGTTAAAAACGCGAAAGCAGGTCAGGTTCGTTACCGTAACGACAAAAACGGCATCATCCACACCACCATCGGTAAAGTGGACTTTGACGCTGACAAACTGAAAGAAAACCTGGAAGCTCTGCTGGTTGCGCTGAAAAAAGCAAAACCGACTCAGGCGAAAGGCGTGTACATCAAGAAAGTTAGCATCTCCACCACCATGGGTGCTGGTGTTGCCGTCGATCAGGCTGGCCTGACCACGACTGCTGCAAACTAATGCCTTTACGTGGGCGGTGGATTTGTCTACAATCTTACCCCCCACGTTTGCTAACTAAGGTTAGCGGCTAAAGATTTGTTCGTTGGAGCCTGGCCTATCCAGGCCTCCGTCGAAGACCGCAGGTGTTTCGCAAGAAACTTAATCCCCTGCGTAGACGGTGACAGAACGCTAAGATTATTTTTTATACTTTTGGCTTGTTTCTGCTCACCGTGTTTAGACGCTCTTTTCGTTGGAAAGAGTGAAGTGAGTTCCAGAGATTTTCTCTGGCAAACATCCAGGAGCAAAGCTAATGGCTTTAAATCTTCAAGACAAACAAGCGATTGTTGCTGAAGTCAGCGAAGTAGCCAAAGGCGCGCTGTCTGCAGTAGTTGCGGATTCCCGTGGCGTCACTGTAGATAAAATGACTGAACTGCGTAAAGCAGGTCGTGAAGCTGGCGTATACATGCGTGTTGTTCGTAACACCCTGCTGCGTCGCGTTGTTGAAGGTACTCAGTTTGAGTGCCTGAAAGACACGTTTGTCGGTCCGACCCTGATTGCATACTCTATGGAACACCCGGGCGCTGCTGCTCGTCTGTTCAAAGAGTTCGCGAAAGCGAATGCAAAATTTGAGGTCAAAGCTGCAGCCTTTGAAGGTGAGTTGATCCCGGCATCCCAGATCGATCGCCTGGCAACCCTGCCGACCTACGAAGAAGCAATTGCACGCCTGATGGCAACCATGAAAGAAGCCGCTGCTGGCAAACTGGTTCGCACTCTGGCTGCTGTTCGCGATGCGAAAGAAGCTGCGTAATCGCAGTTATCTATGTAACGCATTCGCTTACGTATAAACTTATTCTGATATTCAGGAACAATTTAAATGTCTATCACTAAAGATCAAATCATTGAAGCAGTTGCCGCTATGTCCGTAATGGACGTTGTAGAACTGATTTCTGCAATGGAAGAAAAATTCGGTGTTTCTGCTGCTGCTGCTGTAGCTGTTGCTGGCGCTGGCGCTGCAACTGAAGCTGCTGAAGAGAAAACTGAATTCGACGTAATTCTGAAAGCTGCTGGTGCTAACAAAGTTGCTGTAATCAAAGCAGTACGTGGCGCTACTGGCCTGGGTCTGAAAGAAGCTAAAGACCTGGTAGAATCTGCTCCGGCCGCTCTGAAAGAAGGCGTGAGCAAAGATGACGCAGAAGCTCTGAAAAAATCTCTGGAAGAAGCTGGCGCTGAAGTTGAAGTTAAATAAGCCAACCCTTCCGGTTGCAGCCTGAGAAATCAGGCTGATGGCTGGTGACTTTTTGGTCACCAGCCTTTTTGCGCTGTAAGGCGCCAGTAGCATTTCACACTGTTTGACTACTGGTTGTCCTGACAATGCTTGTTTCTATCGACGACTTAATATACTGCGACAGGGTGCTCGCTCTGTGTAAATCGCAATGAAATGATTTAAGCGTGATAGCAACAAGCATTGCGGAAAATGTTCCATTTTCCGGTCAACAAAATGGTGTTGCACAAACTGCCCCACGATGGGCAGATGGGTCGACTTGTCAGCGAGCTGAGGAACCCTATGGTTTACTCCTATACCGAGAAAAAACGTATTCGTAAGGATTTTGGTAAACGTCCACAAGTTCTGGATGTGCCATATCTCCTTTCTATCCAGCTTGACTCGTTCCAGAAGTTTATCGAGCAAGATCCTGAAGGGCAGTACGGTCTGGAAGCTGCTTTCCGCTCCGTGTTCCCGATTCAGAGCTATAGCGGTAATTCAGAGCTGCAATACGTCAGCTACCGCCTTGGCGAACCGGTGTTTGACGTTCAGGAATGTCAGATCCGCGGCGTGACCTATTCCGCCCCACTGCGCGTTAAACTGCGTCTGGTGATCTACGAGCGCGAAGCGCCGGAAGGCACCGTTAAAGACATCAAAGAACAAGAAGTCTACATGGGTGAAATTCCACTCATGACGGACAACGGTACCTTCGTTATCAACGGTACCGAGCGTGTTATCGTTTCTCAGCTGCACCGTAGCCCTGGCGTCTTCTTTGACAGTGACAAAGGTAAGACCCACTCTTCCGGTAAAGTGCTGTATAACGCGCGAATCATCCCTTACCGTGGTTCCTGGCTGGACTTCGAGTTCGATCCGAAAGACAACCTGTTCGTTCGTATCGACCGTCGTCGTAAACTGCCTGCGACCATCATTCTGCGTGCGCTGAATTACACCACTGAGCAGATCCTTGATCTGTTCTTCGAAAAAGTGGTTTTCGAAATTCGCGACAACAAGCTGCAGATGGAACTGGTGCCGGAACGCCTGCGTGGTGAAACCGCCTCCTTTGACATCGAAGCTGACGGCAAAGTGTATGTGGAAAAAGGCCGCCGCATTACTGCGCGCCACATCCGCCAGCTGGAAAAAGACGATATCAAACATATCGAAGTTCCGGTTGAGTACATCGCTGGCAAAGTGTCTGCAAAAGACTACGTTGACGAATCAACGGGTGAGCTGATCTGCTCTGCGAACATGGAGCTGAGCCTGGATCTGCTGGCGAAGCTGAGCCAGTCTGGCCACAAACGTATCGAAACGCTGTTCACCAACGATCTGGACCACGGTCCGTACATGTCTGAGACGGTACGCATCGACCCGACCAATGATCGTCTGAGCGCGCTGGTAGAAATCTACCGCATGATGCGCCCGGGTGAGCCGCCGACTCGCGAAGCGGCTGAAAGCCTGTTTGAGAACCTGTTCTTCTCCGAAGACCGCTATGATCTGTCCGCGGTTGGTCGCATGAAGTTCAACCGTTCTCTGCTGCGCGACGAAATCGAAGGTTCCGGTATCCTGAGCAAAGAAGACATCATTGATGTCATGAAAAAGCTCATCGATATCCGTAACGGCAAGGGCGAAGTGGACGATATCGACCACCTCGGCAACCGTCGTATCCGTTCCGTAGGCGAAATGGCGGAAAACCAGTTCCGCGTTGGCCTGGTGCGTGTAGAGCGTGCGGTGAAAGAGCGTCTGTCTCTGGGCGATCTCGACACCCTGATGCCGCAGGATATGATCAACGCCAAGCCGATTTCCGCCGCAGTGAAAGAGTTCTTTGGTTCCAGCCAGCTGTCTCAGTTTATGGACCAGAACAACCCGCTGTCTGAGATCACGCACAAGCGTCGTATCTCTGCACTTGGCCCAGGCGGTCTGACCCGTGAACGCGCAGGCTTCGAAGTGCGAGACGTACACCCGACCCACTACGGTCGCGTATGTCCAATCGAAACGCCTGAAGGTCCGAACATCGGTCTGATCAACTCCCTGTCCGTTTATGCGCAGACTAACGAATACGGTTTCCTTGAAACCCCGTATCGTAAAGTGACTGACGGCGTGGTGACTGACGAAATTCATTACCTGTCCGCGATTGAGGAAGGTAACTACGTTATCGCTCAGGCGAACACCAACCTGACGGAAGAAGGTCGTTTCGTAGACGATCTGGTTACCTGCCGCAGCAAAGGCGAATCCAGCCTGTTCAGCGCAGACCAGGTTGACTACATGGACGTTTCCACCCAGCAGGTGGTTTCCGTCGGTGCGTCCCTGATCCCGTTCCTGGAACACGATGACGCCAACCGTGCATTGATGGGTGCGAACATGCAACGTCAGGCGGTTCCGACACTGCGCTCTGATAAGCCGCTGGTCGGTACCGGTATGGAACGTGCTGTTGCCGTTGACTCCGGTGTTACTGCGGTGGCTAAGCGTGGCGGTCTGGTTCAGTACGTGGATGCGTCCCGTATCGTTATCAAAGTTAACGAAGACGAGATGTACCCGGGCGAAGCAGGTATCGACATCTATAACCTGACCAAGTACACCCGTTCTAACCAGAACACCTGCATCAACCAGATGCCGTGTGTGTCTCTGGGTGAGCCGGTTGAGCGCGGCGACGTGCTGGCTGACGGTCCGTCCACCGACCTCGGTGAACTGGCGCTCGGTCAGAACATGCGTGTCGCATTCATGCCGTGGAACGGCTACAACTTCGAAGACTCCATCCTCGTCTCTGAGCGTGTGGTTCAGGAAGATCGTTTCACCACTATTCACATCCAGGAACTGGCGTGTGTGTCCCGTGACACCAAGCTGGGGCCAGAAGAGATCACCGCTGACATCCCGAACGTGGGTGAAGCTGCGCTCTCCAAACTGGATGAATCCGGTATCGTTTACATCGGTGCAGAAGTCACCGGCGGCGACATCCTGGTTGGTAAGGTAACGCCGAAAGGTGAAACCCAGCTGACTCCGGAAGAGAAGCTGCTGCGCGCGATCTTCGGTGAGAAAGCGTCTGACGTTAAAGACTCTTCTCTGCGCGTACCGAACGGCGTATCGGGTACTGTTATCGACGTTCAGGTCTTTACCCGCGATGGCGTAGAGAAAGACAAACGTGCGCTGGAAATCGAAGAAATGCAGCTCAAACAGGCGAAGAAAGACCTGTCTGAAGAACTGCAGATCCTCGAAGCTGGTCTGTTTGGTCGTATCTACGCGGTGCTGGTCTCCGGTGGTGTTGAAGCTGAGAAGCTCGACAAACTGCCGCGTGATCGCTGGCTGGAACTGGGCCTGACCGACGAAGAGAAACAAAATCAGCTGGAACAACTGGCTGAGCAGTATGACGAACTGAAGCACGAGTTCGAGAAGAAACTCGAAGCGAAGCGCCGCAAAATCACTCAGGGCGATGATCTGGCACCGGGCGTGCTGAAGATTGTTAAGGTGTATCTGGCCGTTAAGCGTCAGATCCAGCCGGGTGATAAAATGGCGGGTCGTCACGGTAACAAGGGTGTTATCTCCAAGATCAACCCGATCGAGGATATGCCTTACGATGAAAACGGCACGCCGGTAGACATCGTACTGAACCCGCTGGGCGTACCGTCTCGTATGAACATCGGTCAGATCCTCGAAACCCACCTGGGTATGGCTGCGAAAGGTATCGGCGATAAGATCAACGCCATGCTGAAACAGCAGCAGGAAGTCGCGAAACTGCGCGAATTCATCCAGCGTGCGTATGATCTGGGCGCTGACGTTCGTCAGAAAGTCGACCTGAGCACCTTCAGCGATGAAGAAGTTCTGCGTCTGGCAGAAAACCTGCGTAAAGGCATGCCGATCGCAACGCCGGTCTTCGACGGTGCGAAAGAGTCAGAAATCAAGGAACTGTTACAGCTGGGTGGCCTGCCGACTTCCGGTCAGATCACCCTGTTCGACGGTCGTACCGGTGAGCAATTCGAGCGCCAGGTGACCGTTGGCTACATGTACATGCTGAAACTGAACCACCTGGTTGATGACAAAATGCATGCGCGTTCTACCGGTTCTTACAGCCTGGTTACTCAGCAGCCGCTGGGTGGTAAGGCGCAGTTCGGTGGTCAGCGCTTCGGGGAGATGGAAGTGTGGGCGCTGGAAGCGTATGGCGCCGCCTACACCCTGCAGGAAATGCTCACCGTTAAGTCTGATGACGTGAACGGTCGTACCAAGATGTATAAAAACATCGTGGACGGCAACCATCAGATGGAACCGGGCATGCCAGAGTCCTTCAACGTACTGTTGAAAGAGATTCGTTCGCTGGGTATCAACATCGAACTGGAAGACGAGTAATTCTCGCTCAAACAGGTCACTGCTGTCGGGGTAAAACCCGGCAGCAGAGTGTGCTAACTCCGACGGGAGCAAATCCGTGAAAGACTTATTAAAGTTTCTGAAAGCGCAAACTAAAACCGAAGAGTTTGATGCGATCAAAATTGCTCTGGCTTCGCCAGACATGATCCGTTCATGGTCTTTCGGTGAAGTTAAAAAGCCGGAAACCATTAACTACCGTACGTTCAAACCTGAGCGTGACGGTCTGTTCTGTGCTCGTATCTTCGGGCCAGTCAAAGACTATGAGTGCCTGTGCGGTAAGTACAAGCGCCTGAAACACCGTGGCGTGATCTGTGAGAAGTGCGGCGTTGAAGTGACCCAGACCAAAGTGCGTCGTGAGCGCATGGGCCACATCGAGCTGGCGTCTCCGACTGCCCACATCTGGTTCCTGAAATCACTGCCGTCCCGTATCGGTCTGCTGCTCGATATGCCGCTGCGCGATATCGAACGCGTACTGTACTTCGAATCTTATGTGGTTATCGAAGGCGGTATGACCAACCTGGAACGCAACCAGATCCTGACGGAAGAGCAGTATCTGGACGCGCTGGAAGAGTTCGGTGACGAATTCGACGCGAAGATGGGTGCGGAAGCTATCCAGGCCCTGCTGAAGAGCATGGATCTGGAGCAAGAGTGTGAAACTCTGCGCGAAGAGCTGAACGAAACCAACTCCGAAACCAAGCGTAAAAAGCTGACCAAGCGCATCAAGCTGCTGGAAGCGTTCGTACAGTCCGGCAACAAGCCGGAGTGGATGATCCTGACCGTTCTGCCGGTTCTGCCGCCAGATCTGCGTCCGCTGGTTCCGCTGGATGGCGGTCGTTTCGCAACGTCGGATCTGAACGATCTGTATCGTCGCGTGATCAACCGTAACAACCGTCTGAAACGTCTGCTGGATCTGGCTGCGCCGGATATCATCGTACGTAACGAAAAACGTATGCTGCAGGAAGCGGTAGATGCCCTGCTGGATAACGGTCGTCGCGGTCGTGCGATCACCGGTTCCAACAAGCGTCCGCTGAAATCTCTGGCTGACATGATCAAAGGTAAGCAGGGTCGTTTCCGCCAGAACCTGCTCGGTAAGCGTGTTGACTACTCCGGTCGTTCTGTTATCACCGTAGGTCCATACCTGCGTCTGCATCAGTGCGGTCTGCCGAAGAAAATGGCGCTGGAACTGTTCAAACCGTTCATCTACGGCAAGCTGGAACTGCGTGGCCTCGCCACCACCATCAAAGCCGCTAAGAAGATGGTTGAGCGTGAAGAAGCGGTCGTATGGGATATCCTGGATGAAGTTATCCGTGAGCACCCGGTACTGCTGAACCGTGCACCAACCCTTCACCGTCTGGGTATCCAGGCGTTTGAACCGGTTCTGATCGAAGGTAAAGCTATCCAGCTGCACCCGCTGGTTTGTGCGGCATACAACGCCGACTTCGATGGTGACCAGATGGCTGTTCACGTACCGCTGACGCTGGAAGCCCAGCTCGAAGCGCGTGCGCTGATGATGTCTACCAACAACATCCTGTCCCCGGCGAACGGCGAACCTATCATCGTTCCGTCTCAGGACGTTGTACTGGGTCTGTACTACATGACCCGTGACTGTGTTAACGCCAAAGGCGAAGGCATGGTGCTGACTGGCCCGAAAGAAGCTGAGCGTATTTATCGCGCTGGCCTGGCCTCTCTGCATGCGCGCGTTAAAGTGCGTATCACTGAATACGAAAAAGATGCCAACGGCGAATTCGTAGCGAAAACCAGCCTGAAAGACACGACTATCGGTCGTTCTATTCTGTGGATGATCGTACCGAAAGGTCTGCCTTTCTCCATCGTCAACCAGGCGCTGGGCAAGAAAGCTATCTCCAAAATGCTGAATACCTGTTATCGCATTCTGGGCCTGAAACCGACCGTTATTTTTGCTGACCAGACGATGTACACCGGCTTTGCTTATGCAGCGCGTTCAGGTGCATCTGTTGGTATCGATGACATGGTCATCCCGGCGAAAAAACACGAAATCATCAGCGAAGCGGAAGCGGAAGTTGCTGAGATTCAGGAGCAGTTCCAGTCTGGTCTGGTAACCGCGGGCGAACGCTACAACAAAGTTATCGATATCTGGGCTGCGGCGAACGATCGTGTATCCAAAGCGATGATGGATAACCTGCAAACTGAAACCGTCATTAACCGTGAAGGTAAAGAAGAGCAGCAGGTTTCTTTCAACAGCATCTACATGATGGCCGACTCCGGTGCGCGTGGTTCTGCGGCACAGATTCGTCAGCTGGCGGGTATGCGTGGTCTGATGGCGAAGCCGGATGGCTCCATCATCGAAACGCCGATCACCGCGAACTTCCGTGAAGGTCTGAACGTACTCCAGTACTTCATCTCCACCCACGGTGCGCGTAAAGGTCTGGCGGATACCGCACTGAAAACGGCGAACTCCGGTTATCTGACGCGTCGTCTGGTTGACGTTGCGCAGGATCTGGTCGTGACCGAAGACGACTGTGGCACGCTGGAAGGCATCACCATGACCCCGGTTATCGAGGGTGGTGATGTTAAAGAGCCGCTGCGTGATCGCGTTCTGGGTCGTGTGACCGCGGAAGACGTTCTGAAGCCGGGTACTGCCGATATTCTGGTTCCGCGTAACACGCTGCTCAACGAACAGTGGTGTGACCTGCTGGAAGTGAACTCCGTTGACTCTGTCAAAGTGCGTTCCGTTGTATCCTGTGACACCGACTTTGGTGTATGTGCGCACTGCTACGGTCGTGACCTGGCGCGTGGCCACATCATCAACAAAGGTGAAGCTATCGGCGTTATCGCGGCACAGTCCATCGGTGAGCCGGGTACACAGCTGACGATGCGTACGTTCCACATCGGTGGTGCGGCATCTCGTGCGGCTGCTGAATCCAGCATCCAGGTGAAAAACAAAGGTAGCATCAAGCTCAGCAACGCGAAATCGGTTGTGAACTCTGCCGGTAAACTGGTAGTGACCTCCCGTAACACCGAGCTGAAACTGATCGACGAATTCGGTCGTACCAAAGAGAGCTATAAAGTGCCTTACGGCGCGGTGATGGCGAAAGGTGATGGCGAGCAGGTTGCTGGCGGTGAAACCGTTGCAAACTGGGATCCGCACACCATGCCGGTTATCACCGAAGTGGCGGGTTTCATCCGCTTCACCGATATGATCGACGGCCAGACGATTACCCGTCAGACCGACGAACTGACCGGTCTCTCTTCACTGGTGGTTCTGGATTCCGCAGAACGTACCACGGGTGGTAAAGACCTGCGTCCGGCACTAAAAATCGTTGATGCTCAGGGCAATGACGTTCTGATCCCTGGCACCGATATGCCTGCGCAGTACTTCCTGCCGGGTAAAGCGATTGTTCAGCTGGAAGATGGCGTTCAGATCAGTTCTGGTGACACCCTGGCGCGTATTCCGCAGGAATCCGGCGGTACCAAGGATATTACCGGTGGTCTGCCGCGCGTTGCGGATCTGTTCGAAGCCCGTCGTCCGAAAGAGCCGGCAATTCTGGCAGAAATCAGCGGTATCATTTCCTTCGGTAAAGAAACCAAAGGCAAACGCCGCCTGGTGATCACGCCGGTTGATGGCAGCGATCCGTACGAAGAGATGATCCCGAAATGGCGTCAGCTCAACGTGTTTGAAGGTGAACGTGTAGAACGTGGTGACGTGGTTTCCGACGGTCCGGAAGCGCCGCACGACATTCTGCGTCTGCGTGGCGTTCACGCGGTAACGCGTTACATCGTCAACGAAGTGCAGGACGTTTACCGTCTGCAGGGCGTTAAGATCAACGATAAACACATTGAAGTTATCGTTCGTCAGATGCTGCGTAAAGCCACCATCGTGAACGCGGGCAGCTCCGAGTTCCTCGAAGGTGAGCAGGTTGAATACTCTCGCGTTAAGATCGCTAACCGCGATCTGGAAGCGAACGGCAAAGTTGGTGCGACCTTCGCACGTGACCTGCTGGGTATCACCAAAGCGTCTCTGGCAACCGAGTCCTTCATCTCTGCGGCGTCGTTCCAGGAAACGACTCGCGTTCTGACCGAAGCAGCTGTTGCGGGTAAACGCGACGAACTGCGCGGTCTGAAAGAGAACGTTATCGTGGGTCGTCTGATCCCGGCCGGTACCGGTTATGCGTACCACCAGGATCGCATGCGCCGTCGTGCTGCGGGTGAACTCCCGGCTGCACCGCAGGTGACTGCTGAAGACGCGTCTGCCAGCCTGGCAGAGCTGCTGAACGCAGGCCTGGGCGGTTCTGATAACGACTAATCGTTGCTGACCTGAAAAAAAACCCGCTTCGGCGGGTTTTTTTATATGTGACTGCGTATTGTTGTTATTACTGCGCGGGCGGCAGACGGCGGTACAGTTCAATCATGTCGCCAGCCAGATCCTGAATCACCATGGCGTTCATCAGGTGATCCTGCGAATGAACGGTAATCAGATTCACCGGCAGTTTTCCGGTGCCTTCGTCGAGCCCAATCAGTTTCGTCTGGATGGTATGGGCGTGCTTAACAAATTCGCGCGACTCTTCCATCGCTTTTTCCGCATCAGCAAACTCACCCCGGCGCGCCATTTGTAATGCGGTGAGGGCAGAACTGCGGGCGGCGCCTGCATTAACCAGCAACTCCATGATCGTGGTTTCTAAATCTTCCATGTTTACTCCATCAGTTTGAGCGCTTTATCAAGCACGGCGTCGCCTTTCATCATGCCGTAATCCATCATGTCGATCACCGCGACTTTCTTACCCAGCGGCTCGGCCTGCGCCTGGAGTTTTGCCAGCTCGTATTTGACCTGCGGGCCCAGCAGGACGATATCTGCCGTGGCGAGATTGTCCTTAAACTCGGCCACTGGCACGGCCTTGATGGAGACTTCCACGCCTTTTTTCTGGGCCGCATCTTTCATACGTTGAACCAGCATGCTGGTGGACATCCCTGCGGCACAGCATAAAACAATGTTCTTCATAACTCCCCCTCGTGGTTGTCGATAGATATTCTTTATCCCGTGCAGAACCGGAGAACAACTGCTTTGCGGTGATTGTGTGTAAGTCATCACAAAAAATGAAACCGGTTACAGTCTTGTTTTCTGGCATAAAAAACAAGCCATCGAGGGCAGGGCGGACAGAGGAAGAAGGTGTCCGCCCTGGTCAACGTCCACTGCTGACGGAAAGCAGAGTAGCGAACCGGGAAAGCATGCTCAATTTCCCGGTTCTGGCTTTGCGATGTGTTATCAGCGACTTTCCTCTGCGCGACAAGACGTTGCGCGATTATTGCGAGGCGCGTCCCAACCAGCTGTCCCAGTCTTTCCATACCGGCTGTAATCCCTGGGCGATTAACGCGCTTGCGACCTCTCCCGGGCGGCGGCCATCATGCGGTGCGAACTGCTCCAGTTCAGGGTGATCATCAGCATAACCACCGGGCTGGGTTTTAGAGAACGCGCTGACGTTATTGATGGCTAAGGGGATCACGCGGTCGCGGAACCAGGGGGATTCACGAGTCGAAAGCGACAGCTCAACTTCCGGCGCCAGCAGGCGAAACGCGCAAATCACCTGCACCAGTTGGCGCTCATCCATAATAGATGCCGGTTCAATGCCGCCTGTACAAGGGCGCAGACGCGGGAAAGAGATCGAATAGCGGCTCTTCCAGTAGTGATGCTGCATCCACAGCAGATGCTCGGCCACCATGTAGCAATCCACCCGCCAGCTATCGGACAGGCCGATTAACGCGCCAAGACCAATCTTGTCGATACCGGCTTTCCCCAGCCGGTCCGGGGTTTCCAGCCGCCAGACGAAATCCTGTTTATTGCCCTTAAGATGATGCTGTGCATACATCACTTCGTGGTAGGTTTCCTGGTAGACCATCACACCGTCCAGGCCGAGCGTTTTCAGCTCGGCATAGTCCGCTTGTGACATCGGCTGCACTTCCATTTGCAGTGAGGCAAAACGACGGCGGATCGCAGGCAGATGCTGGCGAAAATAGTCCATTCCCACTTTTTTCTGATGCTCGCCAGTGACCAGCAGCAGATGCTCAAAGCCCAGCTCGCGGATAGCGGTGCATTCGCGATCAATCTCCTCGGCATCAAGCGTCTTACGTTTAATGCGGTTGCTCATTGAAAAACCGCAATAGGTGCAGTCGTTAGCGCAGAGATTGGAAAGGTACAGCGGCACATAGAAGCTGACGGTATTGCCGAAGCGCTGGCGTGTCAGCCGCTGCGCACGTTGCGCCAGAGGTTCGAGATACGCGCTGGCAGCAGGCGACAGCAACGCCATCATGTCATCCCGCGTTAACTGACGGGCGGCAATTGCCCGCTCAACGTCGGCGGGCGTTTTGCTGTTAATGCGCAGGCGAATGTCGTCCCAGTCGAGCTGGCGCCAGCGTTCGGTGAAGGTGCTCATGACAGCGCCTCCAGAAAACCGGTCAGCGGGCTGGTGGCCTGTGCCTGAACACTGCGCGTGCCTGGCACGGCGTCGCGTGCCAGTAACCCGGCGTCGACAGCCAGACGAAACGCCCGCGCCATTTTCACCGGGTCATCTGCCACGGCGATGGCCGTGTTAACGAGCACCGCGTCAGCACCCATTTCCAGCGCCTGCGCGGCATGGCTGGGTACACCAATACCGGCATCCACCACCACCGGCACGGTGGCCTGTTCGATGATGATCTCCAGCATCGCGCGGGTTTCCAGCCCCTGGTTGGAGCCAATCGGTGCGCCCAGCGGCATGACAGCGGCACAACCGACCTCTTCCAGGCGTTTGCACAATACGGGATCGGCTCCGCAATACGGCAACACCACAAATCCCTGCTGTACCAGTTTTTCCGCTGCTTTCAGGGTTTCGATCGGGTCCGGCAGTAACCAGCGGGCATCCGGGTGGATCTCCAGCTTCAGCCAGTGCGTGCCAAGTGCTTCCCGCGCCAGCTGTGCGGCAAAGATGGCCTCTTCCGCCGTTTTAGCGCCGGAGGTGTTGGGCAGTAGCGTCACGCCTGCATCAAGCAGTGGCGCAAGAATGGCGTCGTTATGCTCGTGCACATTGACGCGCTTCATCGCCAGCGTGACCAGCTGGCTACCGGACGCGCGAATGGCCTCCACCATCAGTTGCGGCGAGGCAAACTTGCCGGTGCCGGTAAAGAGATGTGATTCGAATGTTTTGTCTGCGATGCGTAACATATCAACCTCCTGCAATGACCTGAAAAAGCAGGATGTTGTCGCCGTCCTGCAGAGGGTGAACTGCCCATTGTTCGCGCGGCAGCACCTGTTGATTCAGCGCCAGCGCGATACCGGGTTTGTGCTGCCCCAGTTGTTCGAGCAGATCCGCCACGGTAGATCCCCCGGCGCACTGGACCGGTTCGTCGTTAAACTGGATCTGCATGTCGTCCTCCGCATACCGGGCAGCACAAGGAGCGGTTCAGCGCCAGCGTCCGCCAGCCGCTGGTACGGGCATCGAACAACCGTAGCTCGTTGCGGACGGTATCCATGCCGCTCAGTAATTTGATGGCTTCGAGCGCCTGTAATGTACCCATCACACCCACCACCGGCCCGACAATACCGGCGTTACGGCAGTTGCGTTCCGGCTCGTGTTCGTCCGGCCACAGGCAGCGATAGCAGCCCTGCGTCCACGGTGGCGTCAGTACCATCAACTGACCGCCAAACCCGACGGCGCTGGCGGTAATCAGCGGCGTATTGAGCGCCACGCAGGCGGCGTTGATTGCCTGCCGCGTCGCCATGTTATCGGTGCAGTCCAGCACCACATCCGCTTTCGCCACTTCCTGCCGTAACGCCTCACCGGTCAGTCGTTGCCGGAGCGCAATCAGCTCGATTTGCGGATTAAGCTGATGAAGACGTTGCTGCGCCACCTGGGCTTTTGGCTGCGCGATATCATCGCTGGTATACAGGATTTGCCGCTGCAGGTTGCTGAGGTGCACCTCGTCGTCGTCGGCTAACACCAGCGTCCCGACGCCTGCCCCGGCCAGATACAGCGCGGCGGGCGATCCCAGACCGCCAAGCCCGACAATCAGTACCCGGCTGGTGAGCAGTTTTTGCTGGCCATCGACCGCGATATCCTCAAGCAGCAACTGGCGGCTGTAACGCATGAAATCATGGTCATTCATCGCCAGCTCCTGCCATTTCAAGCAATTGCGCCGTTGCCATCTGCCAGTCCGGGGCCTGGGTAATCGCACTGACGACGGCAATGCTGCCAACGCCGGTGGCCAGTACCGATGGCGCGCGATCGAGGCTGATACCGCCGATGGCGACGGTGGGGTAATCATTAAGCCGCTGGATGTGCGACGCCAGCTGCGCCAGCCCCTGCGGGGCGGACGGCATCTGCTTGGTTTGCGTCGGGAACACATGCCCCAGGGCGATGTACGACGGCTTAACCGCCAGCGCGACGTCGATTTCCATATCGTCATGTGTCGATACGCCAAGCCGCAGCCCGGCATCGCGGATGGCCTGCACATCAGTGGTTTCCAGATCTTCCTGGCCAAGATGCACGCCATACGCCTGATGTTTGATCGCCAGCCGCCAGTAGTCGTTGATGAACAGCCGGGCGCGGTAACGGCGGCCCAACTGGATCGCGTGGATCACATCCGCTTCGACCTCATCGTCAGGCAGATCTTTAATTCTCAACTGGATGGTCCGTACGCCCGCCTCCAGCAGACGCTCGATCCATTCCACGCTGTCGACCACCGGATACAGTCCGAGGCGGAAGGGAACGGGGGGAAAATCAGGCTGATACATTACGCTTCCTCCTGCTTCAGATAGATTTCGCCTCCTTTGGCGCGGAAGCTGTTCGACATATCCGCCATACCGGCTTCGATGGCCTGCTTCGCGGCGTAATCACGCACTTCCTGCGTGATTTTCATCGAGCAGAATTTCGGGCCGCACATGGAGCAGAAATGCGCCACTTTGCCGGATTCCTGCGGCAGGGTTTCATCGTGATACGCGCGGGCGGTGAACGGGTCGAGCGCGAGGTTAAACTGATCTTCCCAGCGGAATTCAAAGCGCGCTTTTGACATGGCATTGTCGCGGATTTGCGCACCCGGATGGCCTTTCGCCAGGTCAGCGGCGTGAGCGGCGATTTTGTAAGTGATAAGCCCCTGTTTAACATCCTCTTTATTCGGCAGGCCGAGGTGTTCTTTCGGCGTCACGTAGCACAGCATCGCACAGCCGAACCAGCCGATCATCGCGGCGCCAATACCAGAAGTGAAATGGTCATAGCCCGGTGCAATATCGGTGGTCAACGGGCCGAGAGTGTAGAACGGCGCTTCTTGGCAGTGTTCCAGCTCTTCAG
Organism: Trabulsiella odontotermitis; assembly: GCF_001297775.1. Classification (GTDB taxonomy): domain Bacteria; phylum Pseudomonadota; class Gammaproteobacteria; order Enterobacterales; family Enterobacteriaceae; genus Trabulsiella; species Trabulsiella odontotermitis. The sequence continues at coordinate 18,431 of NZ_LIFX01000020.1, forward strand.
TCATGTTGCGGCGGATCATCTGCATCGGCACATGCCCCGGACCTTCGATCATCACCTGAACGTCATACTCCCAGGCGATTTTCGTCAGTTCGCCCAGCGTGTGCAGTTCGGCGAATTGTGCTTCATCGTTGGCGTCCTGAATCGACCCCGGACGCAATCCGTCACCCAGCGACAGCGAGACGTCATAGGCGGCGCAGATCTCGCAGATGTCGCGGAAGCGCTCATAGAGGAAATTCTCTTTGTGATGCGACAGGCACCATTTCGCCATAATCGAGCCGCCGCGGGAGACGATGCCGGTCAGGCGTTTGGCGGTCATCGGCACGTAGCGCAGCAACACCCCGGCGTGAATGGTGAAGTAGTCGACACCCTGTTCCGCCTGCTCCAGCAGTGTGTCGCGGAACGCTTCCCACGTCAGATCTTCGGCGATCCCGTTGACCTTCTCCAGTGCCTGGTAGATCGGTACGGTGCCGATCGGTACCGGGCTGTTGCGCAGGATCCACTCGCGGGTTTCATGAATATAACGTCCGGTTGACAGGTCCATCACTGTGTCGGCGCCCCAGCGGGTCGACCACACCAGTTTCTCCACCTCTTCTTCGATGGAAGAGGTCACTGCGGAGTTGCCGATATTGGCATTCACTTTCACCAGGAAATTGCGGCCGATGATCATCGGCTCTGATTCCGGGTGGTTGATGTTCGCCGGGATAATCGCCCGGCCTGCAGCCACTTCGTCACGGACAAATTCCGGGGTGATGTTTTCTGGCAGGCGCGCGCCGAACCCTTCACCGGGATGCTGCTGGCGCAGCACTTCACTGCGGATCCGCTCGCGGCCCATGTTTTCGCGAATGGCGATAAACTCCATTTCCGGCGTGACGATCCCCTGACGGGCGTAGTGCAGTTGGGTGACGCGTTTGCCAGCTCTGGCGCGCTTTGGCGTCAGTAATCCGTTGAAGCGCAGATCGTCAAGGCCGTCATCGGCAAGACGGGCTTTGGTGTACGCCGAGCTGCGTTCGGCCAGCGGCTCGCTGTCGCCACGCGCGTCGATCCACGGCTGGCGCAGTTTTGCCAGCCCCTGCTGCACGTCGATGGCAACCGCCGGATCGCCATAGGGGCCGGAAGTGTCATACACCGGCACCGCTTCATTGTCTTCGTACTGCGGATTGTCTTTGCTGCCGCCGATAAGCGTCGGGCTGAGCTGGATCTCGCGCATCGGAACGCGGATGTCCGGCTGTGAACCCTGAATGTAAATACGGGCAGAATTAGGGAAAGCGGTGCCTTCCAGCGTGTCGATAAAGTGTTGGGCGTGTTCGCGTTGCTCGCGACGGGTCAGTTTTGTAGTAGACATAGCTCATTCCAGAAAAGAGGACGTGGCTTGTCAGACGACGGAGGGAGTAATGGTGATTATTGCCCGAAAGGGCGACCGCCTGTGGCGAATTACTCTTGTTCCCTTCGCAGGTTTTAGCCTGATCAGGTTCCGCGGATCCCGAATAAACGGTCTCAGCCCGTGTTTTTCATTTTCAACACTGGGCACTCCGACAAGAAGCACCCCTCACTGAAGAGGGGATCATTATGTAAACTACTCGTTAATGCTTAAGAACTCAAGCGAGGGCTTTCGACATTGCTGGCGTCACTGGCAACAGGATTTTGCTGATTGTTCTGCGCCAGCACAATCAGGTTATCTTCCAGCATAAACCGCGCGGCCAGCGCTTCGCCAATGCCGGACAACGATTGCTGGAATTCCAGATAGTTGTCGTTATCGATGGCATTTTCGAGGCTGGAGTCGTAATAATCCATGATCTGCTGAGTGTTGGCTTCCAGCCGCGAATAGAGTTTTGTTGCCTCTAAATGTGGGCTATTTGCTTCCAGTTCACGGATAATACGTTCATAAATTTTAAAATGTCCGGCGGAGAGGTAGTCCACCAGGCTCTGACAGAAATCATCGAGCGCTTTTTCGTTCAACCGCATATACGATTCTTTGCCAGGCTTGATGCCAACCAGATTATAGTAAGCAACGAGCAGATGCTTACGTACGTGCAGCCATTGATCGATAAACTGATTACTTCCGCCAACGCGTTCCGTCAGGCTTTCTAGCTGGTTTAGCATGTTTGACTCCGCAAGTTTAAAAGTAAAAAAACTGCTCACCCGGGAAATGTAAAAACTATGTTATCAAATTGCCAGTGAAGCCAAGGTAGTGCAATAGATATGGATCGTATAATTGAAAAATTAGATCGTGGCTGGTGGATCATCAGCCATGAACAGAAATTATGGCTCCCCGCGGGAGAATTGCCTTACGGCGAGGCGGAAAAATACGATCTGGTCGGGCAGACCGCGATGCAGATCGGGGAATGGCAGGACGATCCCGTCTGGCTGGTGCAGCAAAATCGCCGCTATGATATGGGATCGGTACGTCAGGTGATTGATCAGGATGTCGGGCTATTTCAACTGGCCGGGCGCGGCGTACAACTGGCTGAATTTTACCGCTCGCATAAATTCTGTGGTTACTGCGGGCACACGATGCACCCCAGCAAAACCGAATGGGCGATGCTGTGCAGCCATTGCCGGGAACGCTATTATCCGCAAATTGCCCCCTGCATCATCGTCGCCATTCGCCGTGACGATTCCATCCTTCTGGCGCAGCACACCCGTCACCGCGGCGGCATTCATACCGTGCTGGCGGGATTTGTTGAGGTGGGGGAAACGCTGGAGCAGGCGGTGGCGCGAGAAGTCATGGAAGAGAGCGGGATAAAAGTCAAAAACCTGCGTTATGTGACCTCGCAGCCCTGGCCGTTCCCGCAGTCGTTAATGACCGCGTTTATGGCGGAGTATGAGAGTGGCGACATCGTTATCGATCCCAAAGAGCTGCTCGAAGCGAACTGGTATCGCTATGACAATTTGCCACTGTTGCCGCCACCGGGAACCGTTGCCCGCCGCCTGATTGAAGATACCGTGGCATTGTGCCGGGATGATGATTACTGACGTGTTACACTGAGCGCCTGACGCATAAAGGAACTGCAAAATGACCGAACTGAAAAACGATCGTTATCTGCGTGCGCTGCTGCGCCAGCCCGTTGATGTCACCCCGGTATGGATGATGAGACAGGCGGGCCGTTATCTGCCGGAATACAAAGCCACTCGCGCGCAAGCGGGCGATTTTATGTCGTTATGCAAGAACGCCGAACTGGCCTGCGAAGTGACGCTTCAGCCGCTGCGTCGTTATCCGCTGGATGCGGCGATCCTCTTTTCGGACATCCTCACCGTGCCGGACGCGATGGGCCTCGGGCTCTATTTCGAAGCGGGCGAAGGGCCGCGTTTTACCTCACCGGTGAAGAGCAAAGCGGATGTCGACAAATTACCGATTCCTGATCCTGAGCAGGAACTGGGGTATGTCATGAACGCTGTGCGCACCATTCGCCGCGAGCTGAAAGGCCAGGTGCCGCTGATCGGTTTCTCCGGGAGTCCGTGGACGCTGGCGACCTACATGGTGGAAGGCGGCAGCAGCAAAGCCTTTACCGTTATCAAAAAAATGATGTACGCCGATCCCGCGGCGTTGCATGCGCTGCTTGATAAGCTGGCAAAAAGTGTCACCCTTTATCTGAATGCGCAAATTAAAGCGGGCGCGCAGGCGGTGATGATTTTCGATACCTGGGGCGGCGTGCTGACTGGTCGCGACTATCAGCAGTTCTCGCTCTACTACATGCACAAAATCGTTGATGGCCTGCTGCGTGAAAACGACGGGCAGCGCGTGCCGGTGACGCTGTTCACCAAAGGCGGCGGTCAGTGGCTGGAAGCGATGGCCGAAACTGGCTGTGACGCGCTCGGGCTGGACTGGACGACCGATATTGCAGACGCGCGCCGTCGCGTGGGCGATAAAGTCGCGCTGCAGGGCAATATGGACCCGTCAATGCTGTACGCCCCGGCGGTGCGCATTGAGGAAGAGGTTGCCACGATCCTCGCGGGCTTCGGGCATGGCGAAGGGCATGTGTTCAACCTCGGCCATGGCATTCATCAGGATGTTCCGCCAGAGCACGCTGGCGTGTTTGTGGAGGCGGTGCATCGACTTTCTGAGCCGTATCATCAGTAAGGAGCCGTTATGGATCTCGCGTCACTACGCGCGCAACAACGTGAACTGGCCTCATCCGTGATCCACGAGGATCGTTTAGATAAGGATCCTCCGACGTTGATCGCGGGTGCTGACGTGGGGTTTGAGCAGGGCGGCGAAGTCACTCGCGCGGCCATCATCCTGCTGAAGTATCCTTCGCTTGAGCTTATCGAACATCAGGTGGCGCGCGTCGCCACCACCATGCCTTACATTCCTGGCTTTCTCTCCTTCCGTGAAACCCCGGCGCTGAGCGCGGCCTGGGCGCAGCTTTCGCAAAAACCGGATCTGCTGTTTGTGGATGGTCACGGTATCTCGCATCCGCGTCGCCTTGGCGTTGCCAGCCATTTTGGCCTGCTGGTGGATGTGCCGACCATTGGCGTGGCGAAAAAACGCCTGTGCGGTAAATTTGAACCGCTGTCGCCAGAGCCCGGTGCGCTGGCGCCGTTGATGGATAAAGGCGAGCAACTGGCGTGGGTGTGGCGCAGCAAGATCCGCTGTAATCCGCTCTTTGTGTCAACCGGCCACCGCGTCAGCATCGACAGCGCGCTGGAATGGGTGCAACGCTGCATGCGCGGTTACCGTCTGCCGGAACCGACACGCTGGGCTGACGCCGTTGCGTCGGGCCGCCCGGCGTTTGTTCGTTGGCAGGAAATTCAGTGATGATTCAGGTACACTGCCGCTAATTTTCGAATCCGGGATGACATCATGTTACAAAACCCCATTCATCTGCGTCTGGAGAAGCTGGAAAGCTGGCAGCACACGACGTTTATGGCCTGCCTGTGCGAACGCATGTATCCGAACTACGCGATGTTCTGCAAGGAGACGGAGTTTGGCGATCCGCATCTTTACCGCCGTATTCTCGATTTAATCTGGGAAACGCTGACGGTAAAAGAGGCGAAGGTGAACTTCGACAGCCAGCTTGAGAAGCTGGAAGAGGCGATTCCGGCGGCGGACGACTACGATATGTATGGTGTCTATCCGGCTATCGATGCCTGTGTGGCGTTAAGCGAACTGGTGCACTCGCGTTTAAGTGGTGAAACGCTGGAGCATGCGGTCGAAGTCAGTAAAACGTCCATCACCACAGTAGCGATGCTGGAAATGACCCAGGCCGGTCGTGAAATGACCGACGAAGAACTGAAAGAAAACCCGGCGGTAGAACAGGAATGGGATATCCAATGGGAAATTTTTCGTCTGCTTGCGGACTGCGAAGAACGCGACCTGGAACTGATAAAAGGGCTCCGTGCAGACCTCCGCGAAGCTGGCGAGAGCAATATTGGTATAAATTTTAAGCAATGAGACGACAAAACGTGATTTACCGCGTGATTTGTCGTGCCTGAAGGCTTCACATCTGCCCCCCGTCTGGTCTACATTTGGAGGGCGAAAAAAAGTGGCTATCGGTGCGTATATGCAGGAGAGTGCTCTTAAGGCATATCCGTCGCACTCGATGCTTAGCAAGCGATAAACACATTGTAAGGATAACTTATGAACAAGACTCAACTGATTGATGTAATTGCGGACAAGGCTGATCTGTCAAAGGCACAGGCAAAATCTGCTCTGGAATCCACCCTGGCTGCTATTACTGAGTCTCTGAAAGAAGGTGATGCTGTACAACTGGTTGGTTTCGGTACCTTCAAAGTGAACCACCGCGCTGAGCGCACTGGCCGCAACCCGCAGACCGGTAAAGAAATCAAAATCGCCGCAGCTAACGTACCGGCATTTGTTTCTGGTAAAGCACTGAAAGACGCAGTTAAGTAAGACAGCGTGGCAGTGAACAGTTTTATCGAAGGGGCGGTTTCGCCCCTTTTGTCCCTCTGGCGTCGTGTGCTGACGCTGACGGGCGTACTGTTGCTGTCAGCCTGTAGTCATGACTCCTCGCTTCCGCCGTTTACCGCCAGTGGTTACGCGGATGATCAGGGCGCGGTACGCCTGTGGCGTAAAGATGCCGACGGCGAGACCCATCTCCTTGCCGCTTTCAGCCCCTGGCGAAGCGGAAACACCTCAACCAGCGAATACCGCTGGCAGGGCGATACGCTGACGCTGATTGAACTCAACATCTACAGCAAGACGCCCGAACACATTCGCGCCCGTTTCGACGATCACGGCGAACTCAGCTTTATGCAACGTGAAGTGGACGGGCAGAAACAGCAGCTTTCCAGCGATCAAATCGCCTTGTACAAATTCCGGGCAGAGCAACTCCGTCTGACCAGTGACGCGCTGCGTCACGGGCGTGTGGTGCTGCGCCAGGGTCGCTGGCATGCCGATCAAACGGTCACTACCTGTGAAGGCCAGACGGTGAAGCCTGACCTTGAAGCATGGGCGTTATCGCGCATTCAGCGCCGCCAGAACCACTCTTCTCTGGAAGTGAGCGTCGCCTGGCTTGAGGCGCCGGAAGGGTCTCAGTTGCTGTTAGTGGCAAACGAAGACTTCTGTACCTGGCAGCCGCAGGAAAAAACCTTCTGAGATTACCAGCGGCCCATGCCCATACCCATGCCCATGTGACCGCCGCCACGATGCATTCCGCCGCCACAACCGCCGTAACCCATTCCGGCACCGCGCGGCACGCCGGATTCCGCTAACGCAATATCAAACTTCACGCGCTGCTGGTCGAGCTGCTGATTCAGCGTTGCCATCTCGTTCGCTACGGACTCGATTTTCGCGCTGTCCGGCGAGCTGGCGGTGATCAGTGCATTATACTCATAGCGTTTTGACATCAATTGCTGACGTAACTGGCTGGTCTGCGTGTAGTAATCGTTATGCAATTTCTGCAGCGTGGTTTGCTGCTCTGGCGTCAGCTGGTTGTAACCCTGACCGCCCATGCCGTAGCCGGGTTGGGCCAGTGCTGCGCTGCTGCCAATCGTCAGCGTGGCGATAGCGATCAGTGCGAGGGTGAATCCTTTATTTCGTTTCATCGTCTTTTCTCCTTATTGAACCATTCATCTCCTTATTTGCATCTTCCATGCCAGGCGCAAAAACCCCGCAGAGACAGGGGCGTTCAAGGGAGAAGACAGACGCAACGAGTAAAAATGACTCGCCAGGGCATCGCAGGCGGGTCATTTTTACCCGGCAAAAGGGCCGGGATATGCCTGAAGACAAAGTTATCCGCCAGCAAAAGTGGCATGGTTTCTGCTGCACAGGGGAGAACATCAATGTAAAGGAAGTATTCATGAGCCTGATGCGTTTACCGAAAGGATCGGCCGCCAGCTGGTTAAGCGGATTGCTGGCGGGCCTGACGCTGCTGCTGATTGGCCTGTTCTCAGTGCTGATTGTTCGCGACTATGCGCGGGAAAATACCGCCGCACGGCAGAACCTGGAGGAAAAAGGGAGCGTATTAATCCGCGCGCTGGAGTCAGGGACGCGCGTCGGCATGGGCATGCGAATGCATCAAATGCAGCTACAGGCGCTGCTGGAAGAGATGGCCTGGCAGCCCGGCGTATTGTGGTTTGCGGTGACGGACGATGCGGGGCGGATCACCGCGCACAGCGATCCGCAACAGGTCGGTAAAACGCTGTATTCCGCCGCCACGATGCGCGAACTGAGTATCGGTGAGCAGGAGCGCTGGCGGCGGATCACCACACCTGAACCGGCGCTGGAGATTTATCGGCAGTTTCGCCCGCAGAATCCCGCGGGCAGGCACCACATGCGCATGATGTCCCGACACGGCATGAGTGATGTTGTTGCCCGCGGGCCACAGGTGATTTTCATTGCCCTGGACACCAGCGAACTGGACGCGACGCTGGCGAGAGAGCGGCGAAACATGATCATCATGCTCTGCGCCGCAGGCGTGGTGCTGTTCGCCACGGTCTCCGCGCTGTTCTGGTTTCGACGTTATCAGCGCTCATGGCTGCTGTTGCAGGAGGCGAACAAACGCAAAGAGAAACTGACGGCGCTGGGGCATCTCGCGGCGGGCGTCGCGCATGAGATCCGTAATCCGCTCTCATCCATTAAGGGCATAGCGAAATATTTTGCCGAACGCGCGCCGTCAGACAGCGAATCTCACGCGCTGGCGCAGGTGATGGCGAAAGAGGCCGACAGGCTGAACCGGGTGGTGAGCGAGCTGCTGGAGCTGGTGCGTCCGCCGCATCTTTCCCTGCAAGCGGTTGACGTCAATGCGCTGATCACCCATTCGCTGCAACTGGTGAGTCAGGACGCGAAGAGCCGGGACATTGAGCTACAATTTCACGCCCGCCCCGAACTGCGGCCGATTCAGGCCGATCCGGACAGGCTGACGCAAGTGCTGCTGAATCTGTATCTGAATGCGATTCAGGCGATCGGTCGCGACGGCACCCTTTCCATTGATGCCAGCGAGAGCGATGGCCAGCGGCTGAAAATCACGGTCAGCGACAGCGGGAAAGGGATCGCGCCGGAACAGCTGGAGGCGATTTTTACTCCCTATTTCACCACCAAAGCCGACGGTACCGGGCTTGGGCTGGCGGTGGTACAAAACATTATTGAACAGCACGGCGGGACGGTTCAGGTTGAAAGCATCGCAGGTGAAGGCGCCGTCTTTACGCTGTTTCTGCCGATGAACGCATCACAGAAGGACAGGCAAGGATGACTCGTACGAAGGTCAGTATTCTCGTTGTTGATGATGACATCAGCCACTGCACGATATTACAGGCGCTGCTCCGGGGATGGGGGTACGACGTTGTGCTGTCGTACAACGGGCGGCAGGCGCTGGAACAGGTGCGGGAGCGTATTTTCGATCTTGTGCTGTGCGATATTCGGATGGCGGAAATGGATGGAATTGAAACGTTAAAAGAGATCAAAGCCTACAATCCTGCGATTCCGATCCTGATCATGACCGCCTTCTCCAGCGTTGAAACTGCCGTGGAAGCGATTAAGTCCGGCGCGCTGGATTATCTGACGAAACCGCTGGATTTCGACCGCCTGGAGGAGACCATCGCCGGTGCGCTGGCCCATACGCATCAACCGTCGGTCACGTCGTCACCGGTTTCCGCCGTGCAATCTGGCATGGTAGGGCAGAGCCCGGCGATGCAGACGCTGTTAAATGAGATCGCGCTGGTGGCGCCTTCGGATGCCACAGTGCTGATTTGCGGCGAATCCGGTACCGGTAAAGAACTGGTCGCCAGAGCCTTACACGCCAGCAGCGGGCGCCGGGATAAGCCACTGGTGATCTTTAACTGCGCCGCGCTGAATGAATCATTACTGGAATCAGAACTGTTCGGTCACGAGAAGGGCGCGTTTACCGGCGCGGATAAACGTCGTGAAGGCCGTTTTGAGGAAGCGCAGGGCGGCACCCTGTTTCTGGATGAAATCGGCGATATCTCCCCGTTAATGCAGGTCCGGCTGCTACGGGCCATTCAGGAGCGCGAAGTGCAGCGCGTCGGCAGTAACAAAACGATCGCCATCGACGCCAGGCTGATTGCCGCAACGCACCGCAATCTGGCGGAAGAGGTGGCCGCGGGGCGTTTCCGCCAGGATCTTTACTATCGCCTGAACGTTGTGACCATTGAGATGCCTCCGCTGCGCCAGCGCCGGGAAGATATCCCGCTGCTGGCCGAACACTTCCTGCAACGCTACGGCGAGCGAAACCGTAAAACAGTCAAAGGTTTTACGCCGCAGGCAATGGATTTGCTGATCCACTATTCCTGGCCGGGAAACATTCGTGAACTGGAAAACGCCGTTGAGCGTGCGGTGGTGTTATTAACCGGCGAGTATATTTCAGAAAGAGAACTGCCGCTGTCGATTGCCAGCACCGTCGTGCCGGAGGCCGATGACACCGAAGAAACCGCGATTCAACCGCTGGTGGAAGTGGAAAAAGAGGTGATTCTGGCGGCGCTGGAAAAAACGGGCGGCAACAAAACTGAAGCCGCCCGTCAGTTGGGGATCACGCGTAAAACGCTGCTGGCAAAACTAAGCCGCTAGTTCTTCTCGCGTGCAATGGCACGATAGCCGATGTCGTTACGGTAGAAACTGCCGTCCCAGTGGATATCGTGCAGTAATTCATAAGCTCTTTTCTGCGCCTGCGCTACCGTCTCGCCGAGTGCCGTCACGCACAGTACGCGTCCGCCACTGGTCAGCACCTGATCGTCATCAGAGAGGCGGGTGCCCGCGTGGAAGACTTTACCGTCAGCAACCTCTTCCAGCGGCAGGCCGTGAATGATGTCGCCCGTGCGATAGCTGCCCGGATAACCACCGGCAGCGACCACCACGCCAAGCGAGGCGCGCGGATCCCAGCGTGAGGTTTTCGTATCCAGTTTGCCGTCACACGCTGCCAGACACAGTTCTACCAGATCAGATTGCAGACGCAGCATGATTGGCTGAGTTTCCGGGTCGCCGAAACGGCAGTTGAATTCAATCACCTTCGGGTTGCCCTGCTTGTCGATCATCAGACCCGCATAGAGAAAACCGGTGTAAGTATTGCCTTCCGCCGCCATGCCGCGCACGGTTGGCCATATGATGCGCTCCATCGTGCGCTGGTGGACCTCGTCGGTCACCACTGGCGCAGGCGAGTAAGCGCCCATACCGCCGGTATTCGGTCCGGTATCGCCGTTACCCACGCGTTTGTGATCCTGGCTGGTGGCCATCGGCAGCACATTCTCACCGTCCACCATCACAATGAAGCTGGCTTCTTCGCCATCGAGGAATTCTTCGATAACGATGCGGTGCCCGGCGTCGCCAAACGCATTGCCTGCCAGCATATCGTTGACTGCGGCTTCCGCCTCTTCCAGCGTCATCGCCACGATCACCCCTTTGCCCGCTGCCAGACCGTCTGCTTTGATGACGATTGGCGCGCCTTTTTCACGCAGGTAAGCCAGTGCAGGCTCCACTTCCGTGAAGTTCTGGTATTCCGCCGTGGGGATATTATGACGAGCGAGGAAATCCTTCGTGAACGCTTTTGAGCCTTCCAGTTGCGCGGCGCCTTCGGTCGGGCCAAAAATCGTCAGACCAGCGGCGCGAAACGCATCCACCACACCAATCACCAGTGGCGCTTCCGGGCCGACGATGGTCAGGCCGATTTTTTCGTTCTGCGCAAAGCTCAGCAGCGCCGGGATATCCGTCGCGCTGATGGCGACGTTTTGCAGCGCAGGCTCCAGTGCGGTGCCTGCATTGCCCGGGGCGACATACACGGTGTCAACCAGAGGCGACTGCGCGGCTTTCCACGCCAGCGCGTGTTCGCGCCCGCCGTTTCCGATGATTAATACTTTCATTCTCTGCTCCGTGGATTAATGGCGGAAGTGGCGCATGTCGGTGAAGATCATCGCGATACCATGTTCATCGGCGGCGGCGATCACTTCGTCATCACGAATGGAACCGCCCGGCTGGATAACGCAGGTGATGCCGACAGCCGCTGCGGCATCAATACCATCACGGAACGGGAAGAATGCATCCGACGCCATCGCTGACCCTTTCACTTCCAGCCCTTCGTCTCCGGCTTTAATGCCTGCAATTTTAGCTGAATAAACGCGGCTCATCTGGCCCGCGCCAATGCCGATAGTCATATTCTCTTTCGCATAGACGATGGCGTTAGATTTAACGAATTTCGCTACTTTCCAGCAGAACAGCGCATCACGCAGCTCCTGGGCGGTCGGCTGACGTTTGGTCACCACGCGCAGGTCGGCTTCGGTTACCATGCCCAGATCCCGGTCCTGAACCAGCAAACCGCCGTTGACGCGTTTGAAATCCAGACCCGCCTCGCGCGCTGCCCACTCACCGCAGGTCAGGACGCGGACGTTCTGTTTTGCGGCGGTGATTTTAAGGGCTTCCAGAGAGGCCGTTGGAGCGATTATCACTTCGACGAACTGACGGGAGATAATGGCCTGCGCGGTTTCCGCATCCAGCTCGCGGTTGAACGCAATGATGCCGCCAAACGCTGAGGTCGGGTCGGTTTTATAGGCACGATCGTAGGCGTCCAGAATGGAATCACTGACGGCGACACCGCACGGGTTTGCATGTTTCACAATCACACACGCCGGTTCGCTGAACGCTTTCACACATTCCAGCGCGGCATCCGTGTCGGCGATGTTGTTATACGAGAGCGCTTTGCCCTGCAACTGTTGCGCTGTCGCCACAGACGCTTCTTTCACATTCTCTTCTATATAGAAGGCGGCCTGCTGATGGCTGTTCTCGCCATAGCGCATATCCTGCTTCTTAATGAAGTTCAGATTGAGGGTACGCGGGAAGCGGCCGGACGGGGCGTCGGTGTCGCCGTGGTAAGCCGGCACCAGGCTGCCGAAGTAGTTGGCGATCATGCTGTCGTAAGCGGCAGTGTGCTCGAAGGCTTTAATCGCCAGGTCGAAACGGGTCGCGAGGGTGAGAGAACCTTCGTTGGCATCCATCTCTTTAATAATGGCGCTGTAGTCGCTGCTTTTCACCACGATGGCGACATCTTTATGGTTTTTGGCCGCGGAGCGCACCATCGTCGGGCCGCCGATATCGATATTCTCCACCGCGTCTTCCAGCGTACAGCCTTCACGCGCGACGGTCTGGGCGAAGGGGTAAAGGTTAACGACGACCATATCAATCGGAGAAATGGCGTGCTGCGCCATGATGTCGTCATCCTGACCGCGACGACCCAGGATGCCACCATGAACTTTCGGGTGCAGGGTTTTAACGCGTCCATCCATCATTTCCGGAAAACCGGTGTAGTCAGAGACTTCAGTCACCGGTAGGCCTTTCTCTGCCAGCAGGCGCGCGGTGCCGCCGGTGGACAGTAGCTCCACACCACGAGTGGAAAGTGCCTGTGCGAATTCGACGATACCGGCCTTGTCAGAAACACTGAGCAGAGCGCGGCGGACTGGACGACGTTGTTGCATGGTATAAATCCCCAGGATTTGAACATTACAGAGAGCGTTAGGTGAATTTTCCATAAAAAAACTCAACTAACGCGCCTGACCAGGCATCTTTCGTTTAGCGCGGCATTGTAACGAAAACGTTTGCGCGACGCTCGCGAATTTTCATTTTTTCTCGGCGTTGTGGATAAGTTTGTGTGTAAACAGGTATAACCCGGGGTTTTGCTGGGGAATGCAGCAATCAGTCATTTTTGTGTCATTTTTCTGTTGCGGGCTGCAGAGAACTCCCTATAATGCGCCTCCATCGACACGGCGCTTGTGAACAACATCACACAGCGACGAGACGTCGGAAGAGAAAAACGCTGAAATTCAGGGTTGACTCTGAAAGAGGAAAGCGTAATATACGCCACCTCGCGACAGTGCGCTGTAAGCCGCGTCGCAACTGCTCTTTAACAATTTATCAGACAATCTGTGTGGGCACTCGGAGTGACATGGATTCTTAACGTCTTCGGACGAAAAATGAATACCAAGTCTCAAAGAGTGAACACGTAATTCATTACGAAGTTTAATTCTTAGAGCATCAAACTTGAATTGAAGAGTTTGATCATGGCTCAGATTGAACGCTGGCGGCAGGCCTAACACATGCAAGTCGAGCGGCAGCGGGGGAAAGCTTGCTTTCCCGCCGGCGAGCGGCGGACGGGTGAGTAATGTCTGGGAAACTGCCTGATGGAGGGGGATAACTACTGGAAACGGTAGCTAATACCGCATAACGTCTTCGGACCAAAGTGGGGGACCTTCGGGCCTCATGCCATCAGATGTGCCCAGATGGGATTAGCTAGTAGGTGGGGTAACGGCTCACCTAGGCGACGATCCCTAGCTGGTCTGAGAGGATGACCAGCCACACTGGAACTGAGACACGGTCCAGACTCCTACGGGAGGCAGCAGTGGGGAATATTGCACAATGGGCGCAAGCCTGATGCAGCCATGCCGCGTGTATGAAGAAGGCCTTCGGGTTGTAAAGTACTTTCAGCGGGGAGGAAGGTGTTGTGGTTAATAACCGCAGCAATTGACGTTACCCGCAGAAGAAGCACCGGCTAACTCCGTGCCAGCAGCCGCGGTAATACGGAGGGTGCAAGCGTTAATCGGAATTACTGGGCGTAAAGCGCACGCAGGCGGTCTGTCAAGTCGGATGTGAAATCCCCGGGCTCAACCCGGGAACTGCATCCGAAACTGGCAGGCTTGAGTCTTGTAGAGGGGGGTAGAATTCCAGGTGTAGCGGTGAAATGCGTAGAGATCTGGAGGAATACCGGTGGCGAAGGCGGCCCCCTGGACAAAGACTGACGCTCAGGTGCGAAAGCGTGGGGAGCAAACAGGATTAGATACCCTGGTAGTCCACGCCGTAAACGATGTCGACTTGGAGGTTGTGCCCTTGAGGCGTGGCTTCCGGAGCTAACGCGTTAAGTCGACCGCCTGGGGAGTACGGCCGCAAGGTTAAAACTCAAATGAATTGACGGGGGCCCGCACAAGCGGTGGAGCATGTGGTTTAATTCGATGCAACGCGAAGAACCTTACCTGGTCTTGACATCCACGGAAGTTTTCAGAGATGAGAATGTGCCTTCGGGAACCGTGAGACAGGTGCTGCATGGCTGTCGTCAGCTCGTGTTGTGAAATGTTGGGTTAAGTCCCGCAACGAGCGCAACCCTTATCCTTTGTTGCCAGCGGTCCGGCCGGGAACTCAAAGGAGACTGCCAGTGATAAACTGGAGGAAGGTGGGGATGACGTCAAGTCATCATGGCCCTTACGACCAGGGCTACACACGTGCTACAATGGCATATACAAAGAGAAGCGACCTCGCGAGAGCAAGCGGACCTCATAAAGTATGTCGTAGTCCGGACTGGAGTCTGCAACTCGACTCCACGAAGTCGGAATCGCTAGTAATCGTGGATCAGAATGCCACGGTGAATACGTTCCCGGGCCTTGTACACACCGCCCGTCACACCATGGGAGTGGGTTGCAAAAGAAGTAGGTAGCTTAACCTTCGGGAGGGCGCTTACCACTTTGTGATTCATGACTGGGGTGAAGTCGTAACAAGGTAACCGTAGGGGAACCTGCGGTTGGATCACCTCCTTACCTGAAAGAACCTGCCT